>JAGTRU010000065.1 GCA_018261905.1 Pseudomonadota bacterium
CGGCAAGACCAACTTCGCCATGCTGATTCCGCCGAAGACCCTCGACGGCTGGAAGATCACCACCATCGGCGACGACATCGCCTGGATCAAGCCGCGTGTCGACCAGGATGGCGTCACCCGTTTCTACGCCATCAACCCGGAAGCCGGTTTCTTCGGCGTCGCTCCGGGCACCTCGGAAAAGACCAACTACAACGCCCTGGCCACGCTGAAGAAAAACATCATCTTCACCAACGTCGCCCTGACCGACGACGGCGACGTGTGGTGGGAAGGCATGACCAAGGAAGCCCCGGCGCACCTGATCGACTGGCAGGGCAAGGACTGGACGCCGGAAGACGGCAAGGCCGGCAAGAAGGCCGCCCATGCCAATTCGCGTTTCACCGCGCCGGCCAGCCAGTGCCCGTCGGTCGATAGCGCCTGGGAAGATCCCGCCGGCGTGCCGATTTCCGCCTTCATCTTCGGCGGCCGTCGTGCCACCACCGTGCCGCTGGTGTACCAGGCTTTCAACTGGAACTACGGCGTGTACATGGCCGCCACCCTCGGCTCCGAAACCACTGCAGCCGCCTTCGGCCAGCAAGGCGTCGTCCGCCGCGATCCGTTCGCCATGCTGCCTTTCTGCGGCTACCACATGGGCGATTACTTCAACCATTGGCTGAAGATGGGCAAAGCCGTCGATGCCACGCCGAAGATTTTCTGCGTGAACTGGTTCCGCATGAACGAGAAGGGCGAATTCATGTGGCCGGGCTTTGGCGACAACATGCGCGTCCTGAAGTGGATCGTGCAACGCTGCAAAGGTACCGTCGGCGCCAAGGAAACGACGCTGGGCTGGATGCCGAAGTTCGAGGACATCGACTGGACCGGTCTGGAGATCAACAAGGCCGATTTCGAAGCCCTCAGCCAGATTGACCCGGAGGCATGGAAGTCGGAGCTGGCCGGCCACAAGGAATGGTTCGACAAGATGGGCGAAAAGATGCCGCGCGAACTCGTCTTGAAGCGCGAACTGTTCGAGATGGGCATCTTCAAGGATGCTGCCTGATCCTCGCTTAGGCTAAGATTGAACGGCCACCTCCGGGTGGCCGTTTTCATTTGAGGGATACCATGACTTACCGCCCCGCCGCCCGCCTCGCCGAAATCGAGCCCTTCCACGTCGTCGAACTGCTGACCCGCGCCCGCCAGTTGGAGGCGGAAGGACGCGATATCATCCACATGGAAGTCGGCGAACCGGATTTCCCGACGCCGGAGCCCATCGCCCGAGCTGCCATCGCCGCGATCAATGCCGGAAAAACCCTGTACACCCAGGCGCTCGGCCTGCCGGAACTGCGCGAAGCGATTGCCGGCTTCTATCGCCAGCGCTACGGCGTAAACCTCCCGGCAACGCGCATCGCCATCACCAACGGAGCCTCGGGCGCCCTCAACCTCGCCTTCGCCTGCCTGGCCGACCCGGGCAGTGAATGGCTGCTGGCCGATCCTGGCTATCCGTGCAATCGGCACATTTTGCGCACTTACGAAGGTCGGCCGATAAGTATTCCGGTCGGACCGGACAGCAACTTCCAGCCGACGCCAGAATCGTTGCGCCACTACTGGAATGCCCGCACCGCCGGCCTGCTCGTCGCCTCGCCGGCCAACCCGACCGGCACGCTGCTGACGCTCGACGAAATCCGGGCGCTCGCCGCCGTCTGCCGCGAAAAGGAGGGGCATTTCCTGGTCGACGAGATCTACCACGGCTTAACCTACGCCCCGAAGGAAGTCCCCCTGGGGGATGAAGAGGATGCGCCTACCGCCTGCGCCGCCGGCGACGACATCTGGGTGATCAATAGTTTTTCGAAATATTTCCAAATGACCGGCTGGCGCCTGGGCTGGATGGTGATCCCGGAAGCCTATCGGCGCGATGTTGAAAAACTGGCCCAGAATCTCGTACTCTGCCCATCGACGCCGGCCCAGTACGCGGCGCTTGCTGCTTTCGAGCCGGAAACCATTGCCATTCTTGAAGACCGGCGCGCCGAGTTTCGGAAACGACGCGATTTCCTGGCCCCAGCCCTGGAGCACATCGGCTTTCGCCTCACCGCCCGGCCGGAAGGCGCCTTTTACCTCTATTGCGACTGCTCGGCCCTGGCCGACGACAGCTTCATGCTGGCTCGCGATCTGCTAGAAAAAACGGGCGTTGCCGCGACGCCGGGGCTGGATTTCGGCAGCAACCAGCCGGAAAAACATATCCGATTTGCCTATACCACCGGCGTAGACCGCCTGGCCGAGGCCGTCGCCCGCTTAGACGCCTACTTCCGTCGGTAAGACGAGTTTCGGGTAATGGGCGTGCACCGCCGCCCAATCAAAAAATGGCCCGGGGTCGGTTTTTCGTCCCGCCGCTACATGGCAATGACCGGCCATGGCAATGATCGGGTAACGCCTCAGCAAGGCGCCGAGCAGGAGCCACAGCGCAGCGTACTGGGCGGCGCCAAACGGCTGCGTATCCGAGCCTTCCAGCTCGATTCCCACCGAATAGTCATTACAGTTCTCGCGCCCACCCCAGCACGAACTGCCGGCATGCCAGGCACGCTGATCGCAGCCGACGAACTGGATGACCTGTCCGTCGCGCCGAACATAAAAGTGGGCCGATACCTGCAGCCCGGCAATGCTCGCAAAATAGGGATGGGCCTGCGGATCAAGCTGATTGAGAAAGAATTTCTCGACCCAGTCGCCGCCGAACGCATCGGGCGGCAGGCTGATGTTGTGCACCACCACCAACGAAACTTCGCCGGGCGGCCGCTCTCCGAAGTTCGGCGAAGCCAGCCATCGAACGCCCTCCAGCCAGCCCCCCGCCTGCCAGTCCATTACTCGATACCCAGGCGTTCGAGGCGATAACGCATCGAGCGGAAAGTGACGCCAAGCACACGCGCCGCCGCCGTCCGGTTCCCCTCGGTTTTCTGCAGGGCTTCAAGAATGGCCTGGCGCTCCAGGCGATTCAGATAGTCATCGAGGGTTTCGCTACCACGACCAAGCGCTTCGCCACCCATTTCTTCCGGCTCAAGGTGCAAATCCTCGGCCTCGATACCGTCACCGGAACTGAGCGCCGTTGCCCGTTCGAGAATATTTTCCAACTCGCGCACATTGCCGGGAAAGGAATACAGATCGAGCGCCTTCAGGGCAGCGGCCGACAAACATGGATGCGCCTCACCGAACAGCCGGCGCAAGATGGACTCGACAAGGGGCGCAATATCCTCGACCCGTTCGCGCAGCGGCGGCATGCGCAGTTCGATGACGTTGAGGCGATAGTACAAATCCTGGCGGAAACTTCCCTTATCCACGCATTCGCGCAGATTGCGGTGCGTCGCGCAGATGATACGGACGTCGACGGGCTCCTCGGTAACACAACCGACCTTGCGCACCCGTTTTTCCTGGATCGCGCGTAACAGCTTGACCTGCATTAGCAGCGGCAGATCGGCAACCTCGTCCAAAAACAGCGTACCGCCACTGGCCGCCTGGAAAAAACCCTCGCGGTCGCCATCGGCACCGGTAAATGCCCCCTTGCGGTAACCGAAGAACTCACTTTCCATCAGGTTTTCCGGGATCGCCCCACAATTGACCGGGACAAATGGGCTGCCACTGCGGGCGCTACGGTTGTGGATCAGGCGCGCCGCCAGCTCCTTGCCGCTACCGGATTCGCCGGAAATATAGATCGGCGCCTGACTACGCGCCAATTTCTCGATCATCGCCCGGACTTGCTGCATGCTCGGCGAATCGCCGATCAACGATTGCAGGGGATCGTTCTCGGCGCCCCCATCAGGCAGACGCAGGGCCGACTTGACCAAGGCCCGCAACTGCTCCAGCCCGACCGGCTTGGCCAGATAGTCGAAAGCGCCGGCCTTTAGCGCGGCAACGGCATTCTCGGCGCTGCCAAAAGCGGTAATCACCGCTACCGGCGTCTGGGCATGCATTTCAGCGACACAGCGGACAATTTCTAGCCCGTCACCATCCGGCAGGCGCATGTCGGTCAAACAAAGCTGAAAGCGCTCGCTGGCCAATGCCCGCTTCGCGTCTCCGACACTGCCGACGCATTCGGCGGCCAGCCCCATGCGCGACAAGGTCAGGTCGATCAGTTCGCGAATATCTGGCTCGTCATCGACAACCAGTACCCTGGCAAGCTCACCGCGCGGACGCCTTTCGCTTTTGACTAGTGACACGTATCGTTTCTCCCGAAAATCACGAAGTGGCCAAAGTTACGGTCTGGCCCCAGTTCCAGCCCGGCGGCATTGGCCGAACACAACTCACGGGCGATAAACAAGCCTAATCCCGTCCCCAGGTTATGGGTCGTGAAGAAAGGCTCGAAGACCTGTTCGCGCAGGCTATCCGGAATCCCCGCCCCATCATCGATCACATGCAATTCTACCCGCCCGGGCAGCCCTCCGGAACGCACTTCGAGGCGCACGGCGCCGGGCGTTCGGCTGGAGTAGCGCAGGGCGTTGCCGACCAGGTTCCAAAGGACCTGATGCAGATGCGCCCGATCGAAGCAGAGTCTGGCCCCCGGCTCGAGGTCCAAGCGCACGATTGAGGCATCGAGACCCTCGGCGGCCAACAGATGCTCGACAAAACTGCCACAAAATTCATCCAGCAACAGCAATTCCGGTTCCGCCCTGTTCTGGCGCCCCAATTCAAGAACATCATTGACGATCCGGTCGAGGCGAAAAACATTGTCGTTCAGTATTCGTAACAACCGATCTTGCATTTCGCCCCGGCGCTCTTCGCGCAACAACTCACCCGCATGACTGATCGCCGACAGCGGATTTCTGATTTCATGCGCGATATTCGCCGTCAGACGCCCCAGAGAAGCCAGCTTCAATTGCTGGGCACGCTCCTTGATACGGCCCACATCCTCGATAAAAATAAGCACCTCACCAGCCGAACTGCTCGTCCGCTCAAAGCGGGCTCGCAGCTCCCGGGCATCCGACGCCCTGAACTGGACTGCATCGGCCGTCGCATTCTCGAGCCATGTCGCCAGTGCCGCACTCAAAGCCGGCGCCGCCGCAGCGAGAGCAACGTCACCGACGGGCAGCATCAGCATTGCTTCAGCCACCGGATTGCGGCCAATAACTGCACCATCGCGCCTGACCACCAGCATCCCGTCTTGCATTCGCTCAACCACCCGCTGACTGATCCGGCTTTGATTCTCCAGCGCCTCGCCGCGCCGACGGGCCAGGTCCTCATTGATCATAGCCCGCTGACCAAGTAGGCGAGCGAGAATAGCTGTCGCGAAAAAACCCGCCGACAATATGCCCGCCTGAAAAACGGAGGCCAGATCGAAATCTTGGGCAAAGACACCATAAATCTGCGCAACCAAGACACCCAGAGTGGCCAAAGCGGCATAAAAAAGCACCAGGCGCCCCCGCCCGACCAGACTGGCCGCCGCCAGCGAAACCAGCAAAATCACACCAAGGCCGCTACTGACCCCCCCCGCGGTATACATGAACAGGCTGACCACCAGCACATCGAGCAGCACCTGTGAAGAAAGCTGGAAATTAAAGCGATGCTGCCAGTGAATGGAAAGAAACAAGCCGCCAATAATCGCTATCAGGTAGGCAATTACCAAGCTGACCAAAGCATCGCTTGAAGTGAACTCCAGGCGCCCGGCCCACTGATGGGGGAGCAGCACCGCCAGGAAAAAAAAGCCGGCCATAACCAGCCGATAGAGATTGAAATACTGGAAAGGACGCCAGTTGGCTTCCCAGGTAGAGGACAGCCAATCCATTCTTAATGTTTCGTCGAGCCGGCGGCCAGACGATGCGCCTCCGAACAATAGAACAGCAGCCCATCCTTCAGGCCATCACTTTCCGGCATGAGGACGCCGCAATGAGCGCAGACCACCATATTTTCGGCGGCTGGCGCGGGCGGCGGCACTTGTTCTCCGACCGATCTCTGGCGTTTCTTCCACACCCACCAAAGCAGGCCGAGAACACCCAACAACAAGAGAAATTTCATAGCGGCCTCATGAGGGGAAATAGTTGGCAGGGCGACGACAAGCTGTCAGTCTGCAACAAAAGCCGACGCCCGACAATGAAGCCGCCAATCAATGTTCACCAAGAAACATTTACTGTCGCCAACAGAAAATCCCGCGGAATGTTCGGGGGATCATAAAAGACGATCACCCAAAGCAAAAAGCCACCCCGAAGGATGGCTAAGTGCTTTCTCTTTGCAATTTTTGGTCGGAGTGACAGGATTCGAACTTGCGACCCCTGCGTCCCGAACGCAGTGCTCTACCAGGCTGAGCTACACTCCGACGCTTGGCAAAACCGCTTAATGGTTTCGCTCAACTGCAAAGAGCGATAATTGTAGCAGAGCTTTTTTATAATTTGAAGCCCCCAGAGAAAAAATTGCTTCTTTGGCCAGTTCAGCTTCTTGCTTGGCACGGGCCCGGGCGTGATCGAGAGCCCCGCTCTGGCGGATCGCCTGGAGGACAGCGGGAAAATCTTCTCGACCACCGTCTTCGATGGCTTTTCGCACACAAGCGGCCTGCTCCGGCGAGCCGTGTTGCATGACATAGATCAGCGGCAGCGTCGGCTTGCCTTCGGCCAGATCATCGCCGATATGTTTGCCGGTATCGGCTTCCTGGCCCGAGTAATCGAGCACATCATCGATCAATTGAAAGGCCGTTCCCAAATGCATGCCATAAGCCGCCAAAGCGCGCTCTTCCGCGAGTGTCGAGCGACCGAGAATGGCACCGAGTTGGGCCGCCGCCTCAAACAGCTTGGCCGTCTTGTAATGAATGACCTGCATGTAACGCGCCTCATCGACATCGGCATCATGGCAATTCATCAATTGCAGGACCTCGCCCTCGGCGATGATATTGGTCGCATCGGACAAGACCTGCATTACCCGCATGTTGTCGACCGCCACCATCATCTGGAAAGCTCGGGAATACAGGAAATCGCCAACCAGTACGCTGGCTGCATTACCAAACATGGCGTTGGCCGTGTCACGACCGCGGCGCAGGGCCGACTCGTCGACCACATCGTCATGCAGCAAGGTAGCGGTATGGATGAATTCGACGACCGCAGCCATTTCGTGATGCTGCGCTCCCTCATACCCCAGGGCTCCTGCGGCCAACAGCACCAAGGCCGGACGCATCCGCTTGCCACCGCTGTTAATGATGTATTCGGCCACCTGGTTGACGAGGACCACGTCAGAATGCAAACGATCGCGAATGACCGCATCGACGGCATCCATGTCGGGCTCGATCAGGGCGTATAGCTGTTCCAATGTCACAGTTGGCAATTCTCCGGCGAAGCGCGGAATCTTAGGGGGCCGGGGGGGCTCCGTCAAGGCCGACAAATCGATGGGCAGGTTCTGATTTGCCGAGACTTTGGGCTAAACTCGGCAGATCAGAAACAAAAATGGGGGAGACGGGCATGGATGTCCATTCGATCAGAGCGCCAGTCATACAGGATCGTCAGGCGCTTGAAGAGTTCGCCGATGCCTTGACTGATCGCGCCCCGGAGGTCGAGCGCGATGTCGCCCGCCTGAAAAAAAACCCGGGCGACCGTGAACTGATTGCCGACCTGTTCCGCGCCATCCACAACATCAAGGGCGACGCTTCGCTCTGCAAGTTTGAACTGGGTGTGGTGATTGCCCACCCGATCGAAACCATGATGTCCCGTTTTCGGGAAGGGGAAATTCCCTTCTCCGACCTGCTGGCCGAGATGATCCTGCTCGCCGTCGATCGTCTGGAATTGGCAACCGACGCCTTACTCGCCCGCAAGTCACTGGAAAACCTCCACCTCTTGGCTCTCGTCGAGGGCCTGGAAAAACTCTCACTGGCCCCCAGCCAAGATGTCGATAGCTGTTGCGCCGAACTGATCGAAACGGTGACCGGGTTTTCCTCTGTCATCGGCGACATTTCGAGCCGCGCCCCGCGTCTCGGCAAACCGAGCAGCGAACATGCCGGCAACGACCTGCAGTTTTTCCGCTCGCTGGCCCAACAGTTGGAGAATCGCTCACCTTTGTTCAAGGGACGTACCATGCGCATCCTGCGCCTGGCCCTGGAAACCAACAAGGCGGGGGGCAACATTGTCGATCCCGGGCAACTGGAAGCGGCCGTTTATCTGCACGACGTCGGAATGATGTTGATCTCGGAAGCGGTCTGGCTCAAAGTCGGGAAAATGACGGCCGAAGACAAGCTGCTCTTGCGCAATCACCCAGGATTTGCCGCCGGTCTGCTACAACGCATCCCGGGCTGGGAGGCGGCGGCCGAAATGGTCGCCCAGCACCATGAAATGCCCGATGGCGCCGGCTACCCCAAGGAATTACGGGACAAGGAGATTTGTCCCGGTGCCAAGATACTGGCGATTGTCGATGCTTTTGAAGCCGTCATGCTCAAACATATTCACCGGGGAAAAAACCGCTCCGTACTGCGCGCCATTGCAGAAATCAACGCCTGCGACAGACAGTTCGCTCCGGAATGGATCGCCCCCTTCAACATCGTTATTCGCCGAACGGTTGAGGCTTAATGACGGCAGATCTTGAGCGCCGTTTCGGTGGCATAGCCAGACTCTATGGCGCGACGGGAGCCGAACGTTTGCGCCAGGCCCACGCTTGCGTCGTTGGCATCGGCGGCGTCGGTTCATGGAGCGCCGAAGCGCTGGCCCGAACCGGCGTCGGCCAAATCACCCTGATCGATCTCGACATGGTGGCCGAATCCAACACCAACCGGCAGATTCACGCCCTCGACGAGATTTACGGCAAAGCCAAGGTAGATGCCATGGCGGAACGTATCCGGGCCATCAATCCGGCTTGCCAGGTAAATTGCGTCGAGGATTTTGTCACCACCGACAATGTGGCGCAGATTCTCGGCACAGACTTCACGGTTGTTATCGATGCCATTGATCAGATCCGGGCCAAGGCGGCGATGATCGCCTTTTGTCGTCGCCGCAAACTGCCCATCGTCGTCGGCGGTGCCGCCGGTGGGCAAATCGATCCGACCCAAATCCGTTTGAGCGATCTTAGCCAGACCATCCAGGACCCTCTCCTCGCCAAGGTGCGAGCCCTGCTGCGCAAGGAGTATGGCTTTAGCCGCGATGGCAAGAAGAAATTCGGCGTGCCAGCCGTTTACTCAACCGAGCCGCTACGCTACCCGGACAATACCAGCAGTTGCGACACCGAGCGTGGCCCGGCCGGTCTTAACTGCGCCGGTTTCGGCTCGTCGGTCTGCGTCACTTCAGTCTTCGGCATGGCTGCAGCCGCCCAGGCAATTAATCTGATCGTCGAGAACGCGCCAAACGACTAGCTTTTCAGCGTATCCAGCCAGATTTCCAGCCCCTGGGCATTGAGTTCGAGATCGGTTTCCCAGAGATCAAGCAAAGCCGCCTCGGGTAAGGTGCAACCATGGGCACGAATCTGCGCCAGCACATAGCGGGTCATCGCCCCCTTGATTCGCGCATGGCGCTCGGCGCCCGCCTCTTTTTCCGGCAAAGCCAGGGCGATCAGCGCATCCAGATGGCGCAACAACTCCTCCCCTTGCCGCTTCACTTCAGTCACTTGCGCGTAGTGGGTCAGATAGACAGCATGCGGCTCAAAGGAAAGAAGGCGCCGGATCGATTTGCGCATTTCTTCCGGCTCGAACTGGCTGGGTGTTGTCGTCGGAAAAATAAACTGACGGCCATCGACATCCAGTTCACGATAAGACAGTCCAAACATATCCCCGGTGAAAATGCCGCCAGTTTTCCGGTCAACAATGCAGATATGGTGGCGGGCATGGCCCGGCGTATCGAGGCACAGCAACTCCCGACCGGCGAGATTGACGACATGGCCATCCTCTGCTTCGACAATGCGTTCGGCGGCAATCGGTAAAATTTCACCATAAACCCGCGCCACATACTCCGCCCCATAAACGGCGGTGACGCCAGCCACCAGTTTCGTCGGCTCTGCCATGTGGCGCCCGCCACGCGGATGAACCACCAGACGGGCATTGGGAAAAACCGCCAGCATGCGCCCCGCCCCGCCGGCATGATCGAGATGGATATGGGTCAGAATTACATAGTCGACCGCCGAACTATCCAAATTCAGCTTGGCCAGTGCCGCCATTGTATTCGCCAGCGAATCGTTGCTGCCGGTATCGATGACCGCAACACGGCCGGCTTCGACCACCAGATGGATGGCCGCCAGGATAGGGCGAACGTAGCCGGCATCGAAAGCGACAATACCGTTGCCATAGTCTCTCCAGTCAAACATTTCCATACTCCTGCGTATTGATCGACCGATTATACTTGGCTGTCTTCTACGCCCATTCCAGCCATGTCACACTTTTTTGCCGATGATGGTAGCAAGATCCATCTCAAAATTTCCGGACGGGGCTCGCCACTGGTCATGCTGCACGGCTGGACCGCCAGCCACCAGGAGTGGCTCCCCTTCCTCGCCCAACTCGAAAAGCACCACCAAGTCTATCGCTGGGATGCCCGCGGCCATGGCGGACACCCGCCGACTGACGCCCCGGCGCCCACCGCCCAGCGCATGGCCAGGGATCTGGCAAACCTGATTGCGCATTACAAACTCGACAAGATAGCCGCCGTTGGGCACTCAATGGGCGCTTTAACGCTCTGGCAGTACATCCGCGACTTTGGAACGCCCCATCTTTCCCGACTATGTTTTATTGACCAGTCACCGAAACTACTCACGGACAACACTTGGCAGCATGGCATTTACGGTGATTTCGATGCCCGGAAAGCCGCGGAAATGATGACCTGGTTAGAAGATGATTTTGCCGAGGGTGTATTAAAACTTACCGCATTCGGACTCAACAAGCGAGCCACGGGAAAATATCTCGCCGGCGCCAGCGGCTGGGAACGCTCGCGAACCGCCTTGCGCGCCCAGAATCCGCAGCCCCTGATCGATTGCTGGGCCAGCCTGACAGCAGCCGACTACCGTGACGTACTCAAGCGTATCGACGTTCCGTCCATGCTCGTCTATGGCGGCGAAAGCAACTTTTATCGTAACGAAACCGCGCACTACGTCGCTAGCCAGATACCCAACGCCATCCTCCACATCTATGAAGGTAGCGACCATTCGCCGCACCAGTGGCAACGTGAACGTTTTGCCCGGGAACTGCTTGAATTCATCGATTGATCGCGATCGGTTTTCGTTTTTGCCAACCCGAAACGCAAACAGCCCCGTTACTGAGAAGTAACGGGGCTGAGCATGGGGAGCCTGGCGGTGACCTACTTTCGCGAGCGGAAGCTCACTATCATCGGCGCTTTGCTGTTTCACGGTCCTGTTCGGGAAGGGAAGGGGTGGG
>JAGTRU010000015.1 GCA_018261905.1 Pseudomonadota bacterium
ACTCTACGAGCCGGAAGAAGAAAACCCGATGCTCGGCTTCCGCGGCGCCTCGCGTTACATCGCCCAGTCCTTCCGCGACTGTTTCGAGATGGAATGCCGCGCCATGAAGAAGGTCCGCGGAGAAATGGGCCTGACCAACGTGCAACTGATGGTGCCGTTTGTGCGTACCGTGGCTGAAGGCCAGGGCGTCGTCGATCTGCTCGCCGAGCACGGCCTGAAGCAGGGCGAAAACGACCTGAAACTGATCATGATGTGCGAAATCCCGTCCAACGCGCTGCTCGCCGAAGATTTCCTGAAAATCTTCGACGGCTTCTCGATCGGCTCCAACGACCTGACCCAGCTCACCCTCGGCCTCGACCGTGACTCCGGTCTGGTTGCCAACCTCTTCGACGAACGCGATCCGGCCGTCAAGATCCTGCTGGCGATGGCCATCTCCGCCGCCAACAAGATGGGCAAATACATCGGCATCTGCGGCCAGGGCCCCTCCGACCACCCCGACCTGGCCGAATGGCTGATGGATCAAGGGATCAGCAGCATCTCGCTGAACCCGGATACGGTGGTGGATACGTGGACCCGTCTGGGGGCGCACAAGAAGGGCTGATTTTTACCGTAGTCGGGTAGAAATGAAGAAGGCCGGGAGCAATCCCGGCCTTTTTGTTTGGACGAAAATTTACCTCGATGAGAGGGGACTTTAAAACTGTTTGATGGAAAGTGCGCCTTGCTTCTTAGCAGTAAAAATCTGAAAACCTTGGCACCTTCTCAGCGACTTCCTTAAGCCAATTTTGTCCATTGATCGCGGATTCTTGAATAAGAAGGGCAGCGAAAGACTCGACCTTCTCCCAAAGGGCGGGTTGTCGTAAGAAATTCTCTGCAATACTGGAGTAGTCATCAATAGATTTTGGGGTTTGCAACTCTTTCAGGTGCAAACCGACCTGCCGAAGGTCTGTCTGATAATTCTTGCTATTGTTGGGTTCTGGCAAGCCTTGTTTTTGGCAAAAAATACGCTCAGCGGCTATGCCGGATAGAAAAACCAATACAACCCAGGTACGCGAACTTTCGGTTAAATATGTGGGATATTCCCATTGCACATATCCCAAGCTGGTATCACTTGGAGCATAACAAATTTCGTTGACCGTAAAGCGCATTGCCATCGCCATCACTGCATGGCCGGCTTCGTGGTAGTAAACGCTTGTGTCCATCATCTTCTCCTCTGGCCCGGAACCCCCAAGCCTTCTGGTGAGATTGTGGTGATCACGACCAAAATGCCGCAACAGGGAACGAAGCGCCAAGGGTACGGAGGAAACCGGTAAATCGGCGACAGCCTGCCGTTTTCGGGTTCCTTCTTGTTGCATCAGGCCGCCTTCAATTCCGGCGCCCGCGTGACCTTCGGCACTGGTTTCTGCTCCGCCACCCACAAATCGTAATCCATCTGCATCCCCAGCCAGATTTCAGCGCGGCCGCCGCGCTCCGGGCCGAGCCAGGCTTCGATGCGGCGGGCCATTTCCGGCGAGATGGCGGCGTGGCCGTTGAGCACGCGTGACAGGGCGGTGCGGGTGACGCCGAGTTGCTGTGCGGCTTCGGTGACGCTCAGGCCCAGTGCGGGCAGAACATCTTCCTTGAGGCTTTCGCCGGGGTGCGGCGGGTTGAACATGCGTCCCATGGCGTTCTCCTAGTGGTAATCCTGATAGTCGACCAAAACGGCATCTTCGCCATCAAAGGTAAAGGTCAGTCGCCAATTGCCATTGACCCATACCGACCAGTGACCGTTCATATCGTGCGCCAGTGCATGCAGCTTCCAGCCTGGCAGGTTCATATCAGCCGGCTGTTTCGAGCGGTCGAGATGTTTGAGCAGGCGGGCAAGTTTTGCGGCGTGGTGCGGTTGGATGCCTGCTTTTGATCCGGTCTCGAAAAACGCCAGGATTCCTCGATGGCGAAATGTTTTGATCATTCGTGTAGCGTAGCTTAACGGATGGTTTCCGGCAAGCAACAGGAAAGACATTTTTTAGCACGAACGAGCCAAAATTTGGCACGAGTTGGTGGGCTTGTCAGGTGCATCGCCCCGGAGGCGTTGCTGGCCGTCGCAGTCTTGCTTGTTAGCTGGCTTACTGACTTCTGTTCTGATCGTTCAGTGCCTTCACGCAAAAGTCGAGCTTGGCCTTTTCCGCAGCAGACCTGGTTTCGGACATGAAACTGACTTGCCGATAGGCGCGCTCAATGACTTCCTGGAGCTTGGGGTCTTCGGCGAGGGCGGCCAGGATCACTGCCGTCAGGGGGCCGCCGCAGCCTTCTGTGGCGAACAGGTTGCGGCTGACCTGGCGCGAGGTGATGAAGCCATTCTTCGTTTCAACCAGCGAGCCGATGATCCGGTTGTAGCGCGTGTCATCCCGAGTGATGAAGGCGGCCAGGTTTTTTACGTTGTTGCAGGTGTCGAGAATAGGAATAACGTGATCGACGATCATTTCCCGCAGCTCGATAGCCAGGGTTCGCAATTCGTCGATTGACTTGATTTCAAAGCGAAGCGGGTGGCGAACTTTCGCTAGGCCTGAGGGCGTCCGGAAGAAGAGGCTGAACAGGGCCAGGGAACTGGTTGCCGTGGCCACGAGCTTCTCCGCGCCTTGCCCCGCGGATTGCAACATGACTTCGACAACCGGTTTGATGTGCTTGTTGGTGACGGTGACCTCGACATCGAACGTCACGCTTTCCGATGAGCTTTCCATGATATTCAGCCGGAGCGATTGCGCTCCTTGGTCGAGGGTGCGCCACCAGCCGCCGAGTGCCTTGATTTCCTCAAACCCCGCCGCGAGCAGGAGCGGATACATCGCATCCTGCAGAGTCCGTTCGACCAGGGCGGCGCTGAGGTTGCCGGCAAGCTCCATGCCGAGGTGTTTTCCGGGTCTCGCACCAGCGCTGTTGAGCACCGTGCCACCAGGCAGATAGACTTCGCCCTGCTGGTCGTCCATGACCACCAGGCCAAGGGTGGTGGCGGTTTCGACCACGAAAGGTTGCACTTCATCGATTTTGTCGGTCAGGATGCCAATGCCGTAGGTGGCCTCCTGCGTTATCCCATTCAGCGGCCCATCGGTCCAGGCCATGCGGGGGTCGTCCTCTTCCAGTTCCATGATGCAGGGGAAGCGCGCGGTGAGGCGTTTGGCCAGCATCTGGAACAGCGGATTTTGCGTCCGGGACTCGTTTTGCAGGGCAGCAAAAATCTCTATCGCCTGATCGAGTGATTTCGGCATTGGCCGAGACCAGAAGTGAACGACATAACTCATGAGAAGTAATCCTGAACAAGGTGATTGCTTTTGGTGCCAGGTGTCGTTTCTGGTTATGGCGATGCCATGACGACGGCCGCGGAGAATTCTACCTTGTCCAGATGCTGGGTGAATCAACAATAACGGGAGTTCAAGGCCGGTGGTGCCACGGTTTTTAGGTGTTCGGTGTGCTATCTGGCGAGCTGGCGGCGTGGCGGTTGAGCCCGTGTGACAGGGCGGTGCGGGGTGACATCAAGTTGTCGTGCGCCAGAGCGGGGTGCGCTGGTTGTTTAATATTTCAAAAGTAATAAATTCGTTAAACACATTGGTGTGATTGGTGGTTTAGGCGGCCTACTACGAGCGACGATAGAAAGTTGAATGACGCGTCGATCAGCTCGTTCTTTGTCTCGGAGCATTTTTGCCGGACTGCCCCGGTTTCTTCAGGACGATTCCGTGGTCAGCGCGCTCGAATCGCCGCCGGCGGCGTTTGTAGAACGGGCATTTCGCCTTTCGCGCGCTACGTCAGGCAGCGGCCTGAGCGGAGTGGCCGGCGTTTGCGCCAGCCGCGACGGGGTGCCGGCGCGGGCGATGGTGCGATAGGTGCGGCGAAGAAGGCCGGGGGGCGACGTTGCGGACGGCGGCGATGGGCGAAGCAAAAAGCAGGCGGTAAGAATCGCGGGATGAACTAATCTTAAAAAGCGAGGGAAGCTTTTGGGTAAGTTGCGGTCAACCAGGAAGGCCGGGGTAAATGCCAAAAATGCCGAAAATCGCCCCGCTCACCGCTTTAGATTGAACCGTTGTAGAGAACAGCATTCAAACCCACGGAAGCACCAGCAACGATAGGGTTTTACTGGAAGGAGTCAGCCATGTCGATTTTCGCCCGCTATCAAACTCGCTACGAGACCTTGCAAGAAGAGGAAATGTCGGTCCAGGATTACCTGGAGCTTTGCAAGAGCGACAAGTCCGCTTATGCCAGCGTTGCTGAACGCATGCTGATCGCCATCGGCGAACCCGAATTGGTCGATACCCGGCTTGATCCCCGCCTTTCGCGCATCTTCGCCAACAAGATGATGAAGCTCTATCCGGCCTTCCGCGAGTTCTACGGGATGGAAGAGGTCATCGAGCACATCGTTTCCTACTTCCGCCATGCCGCCCAGGGCTTGGAAGAGAAGAAGCAGATCCTCTACCTGCTGGGGCCGGTCGGCGGCGGCAAGTCGTCGCTGGCCGAACGCCTGAAATACCTGATGGAGAAAGTCTCCTTCTACGCCATCAAGGGGTCGCCGGTGCATGAGTCGCCGCTCGGGCTGTTCGATGTCGGGGAAGACGGACAAATTCTGGAAGAGGATTTCGGTATCCCGAAGCGCTACCTGGGCACCATCATGAGCCCGTGGGCGGTCAAACGGCTGCAGGAATTCGGCGGTGACATCACCAAGTTCCGGGTGGTCAAGCTGCGCCCCTCGGTGCTCTCGCAGATCGCGGTTTCGAAGACCGAACCGGGCGACGAAAACAACCAGGATATTTCCTCGCTGGTCGGCAAGATCGATATTCGCAAGCTGGAAAGTTATTCGCAGAACGATCCGGATGCCTACTCCTACTCCGGCGGTCTGTGCCTGGCCAATCGCGGCATTCTCGAATTTGTCGAAATGTTCAAGGCGCCGATCAAGGTTCTGCACCCCTTGCTGACCGCCACCCAGGAACAGAATTACAAGGGCACCGAAGGTTTTGGCGCCATCCCCTTCGATGGTCTGGTGCTTGCCCACTCCAACGAGGCGGAGTGGCTGGCCTTCAAGAACAACCGCAACAATGAAGCCTTCCTCGACCGGATTTATATCGTCAAGGTGCCGTACTGCCTGCGGGTGACCGACGAAATCCACATTTACGAGAAATTGCTGCTTAATTCCTCGCTGGCCAACGCCCCCTGCGCGCCGGATACCCTGCGCATGATGGCCCAGTTCTCGTCCTTGTCGCGCCTCAAGGAACCGGAGAATTCGAGCATCTACAGCAAGATGCGAGTCTACGACGGGGAAAACCTCAAGGACACCGATCCCAAGGCCAAGAGTTTCCAGGAGTACCGCGACTTTGCCGGGGTTGATGAAGGGATGACCGGCCTGTCGACCCGTTTCGCCTTCAAGATCCTGTCCAAGGTTTTCAATTTTGATCACCGCGAGGTGGCGGCCAATCCGGTGCACCTGATGTACGTCCTCGAACAGCAGATCGAGCAGGAGCAATACCCGCCGGAAATCGAGGAGCGTTACCTGCGCTTCCTGAAGGAATTCCTCAGTCCGCGCTATGCCGAGTTCATTGGCAAGGAAATCCAGACGGCTTACCTGGAAAGCTATTCCGAGTACGGCCAGAACATTTTCGACCGCTACGTGACCTATGCCGATTTCTGGATCCAGGACCAGGAGTTCCGCGACCCGAACACCGGCGAGATGCTCGACCGCGGCGCCCTCAACGACGAGTTGGAAAAGATCGAGAAGCCGGCCGGCATCAGCAACCCGAAGGATTTCCGCAACGAGGTGGTGAATTTCGTGTTGCGCGCCAGGGCCAAGCACGACGGCAAGAACCCGGCGTGGACCAGCTACGAAAAGCTGCGGGCGGTGATCGAGAAGAAGATGTTCTCCAACACCGAGGAACTGCTTCCGGTCATTTCCTTCAATACCAAGGCCAGTGCCGACGAGCAGAAGAAGCACAAGGACTTCGTCGAGCGGATGACCAGCAAGGGGTACACCGAGAAACAGGTGCGCCTGCTCTGCGAATGGTATCTGCGGGTCAGGAAGAGTTCTTGAGGAGCAGGATCGGGGAATCAGGATCGAGGATCGAGTTATTAGGATCGAGTAGGCGAGGATCACTTGATCCTGGATCCTAATAGCTGATCCTAAAACAGGGAGTTTCCATGACGGTACGCATCGTCGATCGGCGACAGGACAGCAAGAACAAGAGTTCGATCAATCGTAGCCGTTTCATCCAGCGCTTCAAGGGGCAGATCCGGAAAGCGGTGGCGGATGCGATTGGCCGACGGGGCATTCGCGACCTCGAAAATGGCGAGAAGATCGGCATTCCCGGCAAGGATATTTTCGAGCCGCATTTTCGCCATGGCCAGGGCGGTCGGCGCGAGATCGTGCATCCCGGCAACGATCGTTTCAATACCGGCGATACCGTCGATCGACCCCTTGGCGGTGGTGCCGGCCAGGGTGGCAAGGCCAGCCCGGACGGCGAGGGGATGGATGATTTCGTCTTTACCCTGAGTCGCGACGAGTTTCTCGACATCTTTTTCGACGAGTTGGCCCTGCCCAACCTGGTCAAGCGTCAGCTTGCCCGCATCGACGAATACAAGCGGGTGCGGGCCGGCTATACGCAGAGCGGCGTGCCGACCAACATCAACCTGGTGCGTACCATGCGCGGTGCCGCCGGCCGGCGAATTGCCGTCGCCGGCCCCTTTGCCGCCCGCCTGCGCGAGTTGCAGGATGAGCTGGAACGGCTGCGCCGCGATTGCCCGGGCGATCCCGAGATCGGCCAGCTCGAACGCGAAATCGCCGGCCTCAAGGCGCGGCGCGAGGCGATTCCCTTCATCGACCCCTTCGACCTGCGCTACAGCAACCGCATTCGCATCGCCCAGCCCACCACCCAGGCGGTGATGTTCTGCCTGATGGATGTTTCCGGTTCGATGGATGAATCGAAGAAACAGGTGGCCAAGCGTTTTTTCATGTTGCTCTATCTTTTTCTCAACCAGAATTACGAGCATATCGAGGTCGTTTTCATCCGCCATCACACGGTGGCCGAGGAGGTCGACGAGGACAATTTCTTCCATTCCCGGGAAACCGGCGGCACCATCGTTTCCAGTGCCTTGAAGCTGATGCATGAGGTGATCACCGCCCGCTATGCCTCGAACGCCTGGAACATCTACTGTGCCCAGGCTTCCGATGGCGACAACTGGAACGACGATTCGGCGGTCTGCCGGGAACTGCTTTCCGGCTCCATCCTGCCGGTGGTCCAGTATTTCGCCTATATCGAGATCGCCTCTTTGCAGCCGCAGAACCTGTGGCTCGAGTACGAGCAACTGCAGGCCAGCCATCCGGGGCAATTCGCGATGCAGCGCATTGCCGAAGTCAGCGACATCTACCCGGTGTTCCGGGAACTCTTTCGAAAGCGGCCGGCATGAGCAAAAAACGTATCCGCCACATCGCCGAAGGTTCGGAATGGACCCTCGATGCCATCGAACGCTACGACGCCGAGATCGGCCGGGTCGCCAAGAATTTTGGGCTCGACACCTATCGCCATCAGCTGGAAATCATCACCGCCGAACAGATGATGGATGCTTATGCCGCCATCGGCATGCCGGTCTATTACCACCACTGGTCCTTCGGCAAGCATTTCCTGGAAACCGAGAACCGCTACAAGCGCGGCCAGATGGGGCTGGCCTACGAGATCGTGATCAATTCCGATCCCTGCATCGCCTACCTGATGGAAGAGAACACCCTGACCATGCAGGCCCTGGTCATCGCCCATGCCGCCTATGGCCACAATTCCTTTTTCAAGGGCAACCACCTGTTCAAGCAATGGACCAGTGCCGACGCCATCATCGACTACCTGGTCTTCGCCCGGAATTACATCGCCGAGTGCGAGGAACGTCACGGCTTTGAAGCCGTCGAGCGCCTGGTCGATGCCTGCCATGCCCTGATGAACCTCGGGGTTGATCGCTACAAGCGTTCGCCCCGCCTGTCGCTGGAAAAGGAAACCCTGCGCCAGAAGGAGCGCGAAGCCTATCTGCAGGCCCAGGTCAATGATCTGTGGCGGACCTTGCCGCGCCAGGACGCGGCGGTGGCCGAATTCGAAGAGCGGCGCTTTCCGGAAGAACCCGAGGAAAACCTGCTTTATTTCATCGAAAAGAACGCGCCGCTGCTCGAGCCCTGGCAGCGCGAAGTGATCCGTATCGTCCGCAAGATCGGTCAGTATTTTTATCCGCAGCGCCAGACCCAGGTGATGAACGAGGGCTGGGCCTGCTTCTGGCATTACACGCTGATCAACACGCTGTACGACGAGGGCAAACTGAACGACGGTTTCATGATCGAGTTCCTGCAGTCCCACACCAATGTCGTCTATCAGCCGCCCTACCACAGCCAGTGGTATTCCGGGATCAATCCCTACGCCCTGGGGTTTGCCATGTGGCGGGATATTCGTCGTATCTGCGAAACGCCGACCGACGAGGATCGCGAGTGGTTCCCGGAAATCGCCGGCTCCGACTGGCGGGAAACCTTCGATTTCGCCATGCGCAATTTCAAGGACGAAAGCTTCGTCGCGCAATACCTGTCGCCGCGACTGATGCGGGAATTCCGCCTGTTCGCCATTCTCGACGACGATGCCCGCCTGAAGTTGCGGATCGACGCCATCCACGACGAATCCGGCTATCGCGTGCTGCGCCGCGCGCTGGCCGAACAGTACAACCTGGGGAGCAGCGATCCCAATATCCAGGTCTGGAACGTCGATCTGCGTGGCGATCGCTCGCTGACCCTGCGCCATTTTTCCCATGAACGTCGCCCGCTCGGCCCGGAGACCGACAAGATCCTCGAGCACCTGGCCTACCTGTGGGGCTTCTCGGTCCGCCTCGATGAGCAGATGCCGGATGGCAGCCTGCGCCCGATCGGTGAACACAAGAGCGAAAAGCGTTCACGCCACGTTGCCTGATTTCGGCGGAATCCCGGCGTGCCGTGCTCAGGGTACTGATCGCGCCGATCCGCCGAGTTATTTCAGAGCAGGGCGCGGATCGCGTCCTCGATATCTTCCGGCTTGGTGGCCGGAGCGTAGCGTTCGACCACCCGACCCTCGCGGTTGACCAGGAACTTGGTGAAATTCCATTTGATCGCTTCGGTA
Organism: Pseudomonadota bacterium; assembly: GCA_018261905.1. Lineage (GTDB taxonomy): Bacteria > Pseudomonadota > Gammaproteobacteria > Burkholderiales > Rhodocyclaceae > Azonexus. Next base: position 9,123 of record JAGTRU010000015.1, read on the forward strand.
CCGAGCAGGCCGGCCGCTTCGTGCTTCAGGTAGGCATAGAGCGGGTGGGCGTGTTCGCCATTGACCTCGATCTTGGCGAAAAGCGGAAAGCTGACCGCGTAGTTGCTCTGGCAAAACTGTTCGATGGCTGCCGCATCGCCCGGTTCCTGGGCGCCGAACTGGTTGCAGGGAAAACCGAGCACGACCAGGCCCCGGTCCCGAAATTTGCGATACAGCGCTTCAAGCCCCGCGTATTGTGGCGTGAAGCCACAGGCGCTGGCGGTGTTGACGATCAGCAGCACCTTGCCGCGATAGCAGGCAAGCTGAATTTCCTCGCCGTCGAGGAGGGTGGCCGTGAAATCGTAAAGCGAAGTGCTCATGGGTTTATTCCTGGTGTTATCGGCCTGTCTGATGGCATGAATTTGTAGAAACGCTGCTCCAGATAGGCGCTGACATTCTTTTCGTCGGCCGCCGACAGACCGGCCCGGGTCATCTTGTTGCAGACCGCGACCCGCTGTTCGAGCCCGGGCCGGTCGTGGATCAGGCGATCCGGGCGAAGATAGATGCCGCTGCCGTCGCCGCCGTAGCGCTCGGCATGACAACTGACGCATTGCTTGTCGTGCAGGCGCTGGCCCCTGGGCAGGTCGGCGGCCATCGCCGCCGCTGCCCAGAACAAGGCCAGTAGTCCGCCCAGCAGTTGGGTGGCCGGCCGCCGCATGGCGGTCGTCCTAGTAGCTGGACATCGGCGCCTTGGGCGGCATCAGTTGCCCGCGGATTTCGCCACCCTTGTTTTCGGCACTATGCACATTGACATACAGTTCGCCGGCCTTGTAGGCCTGGTACTGGGCGTCGGTCAGCTTGCTGCCCTCCGGTACGGCCCAGCCGTGGTCGCCGCTCTTGCTCAGGGTGACGGCGACCGGCCCATTCGTTCCGGCCTTGCCGAGGTGGATATGGGCCATGGTGGCGGTGATGCCGGTGGTCGTCACGCTGCCGCTGATACTCATGTCGGGCTTGACAGTAATCGTGCCGCTGCCCGATGCCTTGGTCGTTACCGGCGGTACTTCCATGTCTCCGGAAAGCTTGAGTTTTACGTCGTCGGCGGTTGCCGACATGGAAAAGCAGGCGAGCGCCAGCATGGCGGCGGCCAGGAGGCCCGGCAGGGCGGGGCGGAAGGTCGGAATATTCATGGTAAGCCTCTCTCGTTTCGGTTATGAAATGTTGTTCAGAGATGCAGATGCGTTGTTAGCCACCCGGCAAGCCGTGGTCGCTACATGTCTTTGGATGGGCGGCGAGCCAATTTAGTTCGCATCTTCTCGCCCCTGGCCAAATGCCCGGTGGGTTTGGCTAATCGCCGCGCTGGCTAGCGTGCGGGGTGTTGGCCGGCGGCCAGGCGAAGGGCGAACCGGCGGCGCAGACATCGCTGTCGCGCATTGCGGCAACCACGGTTTCGGCAAATATGGCGCTGGGCACGGCCACCGTCATCACCCTTTTGCCGATATCGACGCGCTCGACCACAATTCCGGCCGCCAGTGGTTCGGCATTGCCCTCGACGAGCAGCGGGCCGCCCGACATTCCCTGGCGGACCGCGCAATCGGCGATGATGACCCCGCCTAGCGTGGTCTGTGCATGGAAGGAGGACCCGTTGCGGCAGTGTTCCTGGGCATGCAGGCTGATCGATCGGCCGCCAAAGGGATAGCCGACGATCGAGAAGAGGGCGTTGGCGGCGATCCGGGCGCCGGGAAAGACCAGTTTGATTGGTGCGATGTCCGGCAACGGCCGCTCCAGTTCAACCAACCCCCAGTCCCGCGCAATGGCCTGCCGATCGAAACCGGGTGGCTGCTCGCTCATGACGAAAGCCGGGTCGGCCGCCACCACCCGGCCCCAGGCCGGCGACACCAGCGCCCGGGTGTTTTGTCCCTTGGCCAGGAACTGCACCGGCATGCCGATTTTTACCGGCTGACCGGGGCGCGCCAGAACATGGGCGGCGGTCAGGACATGGCAGGGACTGATCAGGAAACCGCTGGCAAGGGAAAGATTCGGCCCGGATTCACCGGCGATCACCATGCCGACCGCGCCCAGCTTGCCGGAAAGTACGGAGTCCTCGCTCAGTGGGCGGAGATCGCTATCCTGCGCCGCCAGTGCGGGGCGCCCCGGCAGCAGCGTCAAGCCGCCCAGGTGCAGCAGAAAGGCCGCCGCCCGGGCTATCCCGGCGGCGGAGCGAGGCGAAGGGGGTGGGCGGCGCATGGCGCCAGCCTATCACCTCGAGTCGGTTGGCCGGCGGACGATTTTAGCGGCGCTTCAGTTGCCTGCCGCCGGGCAGAGCTTGGCAGCATCGACCGAAAAGGCGCAACGGCTGCTCGGGTTGTCGCGCCAGCGGTGGCGGTCGAGGGCGGCGGTGCAGCCGGCATCTTCGAGGAGGGCCGTGGTGCCGTCCCGGGAACAGAGCAGGATGACGGCGTGGCCGTTCTGGCGCATTGATTTGATCAGGTACGGGGCGAGCGGCTTCAGCAACTCCGGGTCATGGGCGACCGATTGTTCGAGAAAGGCGCTATCCGACTGGCTGGCCGACGGCGAACCGTAGCGCAGATTGGCTTCGGCGGCGGCCGACACTTTGCTCAGCGCTACTGCCGCGCTCATCATTTCTTCCGACGAATAGTTTTTTTCCGGCCCCAGGGTGGAGCAGCCGGCCAGCGCGATGACCACGATCATGGCGAGTTTCACAGTGTATTTCCTTCCCAGAGTACCAATTTGTTGTTCGCATCGAGGCCCGTGTCGAGGTCCCAGTTCCAGAATGCCGTCAGGTACAGCGGACTGCTGCCGTAGACCGCGTTGCCGATCAGTTGCCAGCCACGCACGACATGGGCCAGCGCCTTGTCGAAGATCTGGTCGTAGGACATCGGCCCGCTCGGAGTCGCCAGGCTGTCGATATATTCTTTCCGATTGACATCCTTGAGCAGCGGATAGGTCAGGCCGCAATCGACCGCGACGTGGCGGCTCAGCGGCAACAGGTGGTAGCCGTTGCCGCCGGCCTCGAGAAGCGTGGTGTAGCCGGCATGCCAACGGTCGATCGCGGGCGGATTGGTGGAAAATTTTGCGGGATAGCAGCTTTGCAGCATCCGGCGCCAGGTCTCGGCAACGGCCGGGGCGAGCGCTCCGTCGGCGACACAGCATTCCTCGATACCGGTTTTCAGGTATTCGGCAACCCCGAGACCGCCGACATTCAGGCGCTGGTAGATATAGCTGTCCTGGTGCATTTCGCAGCGGCGGTGGGCGGTCTTGTTCTTGGCATAGGGGCCGACTTTGAGCTGGATCACCGGGTGGATGGTGGCGTCGGCGATGACATGGGCGGCGTAACCGAGCAGCCAGGCGAAGGCCTGGTCGCGCTCGTTGCCGCTCAATACCTTAATCGCCGCGACACCGGCTTTGACCATGTCGCCGGTGTGCTGGTAGTGCATCAGGTCGGCCCATTCGGCGGCGCCCGTGGCGCCGATTGCCAGGTACGGGTAATCCGGGCTGACCGCACCCAGCTCGCAGAATTTGAGCCAGCGGCCAAGGGCGAGGGCGGCCGGGTTGAGCATTCCCGCGCCGCTTTCGAGGCGGGCCGGCTCTCTAGCCAGGTTGATCAGGGTGATATGAGCATAGGCGCCGGACACGATGGAATCCTTTCAATCGGGTTTTCTCTCGGCGGCCATTTGGCCATAAGCACTATGACAATGCAATGGCATTGTGCCGGCCGGGCCGGACGTCCGTGGTCCACCCATTCGGGGCTGTCGGCAATCCTGGGGTAAAGTGCCTCTCTTCGTACAAATTGCCTTGCCGGCAAGGGCTGGCCTGATCCATGAACGAACAAACCCTGGCGCAATTGGCGCTCTTCCTCCGTGACCTCGGGCAGGCCCTGCACGTCAGCGGCGCCCCGGCGCACGACCTGGAAAACGCCATGAAGGAAATCGGTCGACGCCTCGGGGCGCGCGTCGAGGCCTTTGCCGTGCTGACCTTCCTGGCGCTGACCGTGGTCGCCGGTCAGCACACCCGGCGTGTCGAACTGCTCCGCCTGCCGCCCTACGACTACAACATGGCGCGCCTGATCGAACTCGATGCGCTGTGCCGCGATATTGCCAGCGTCGACCAACTGGCCGACTATGGCGAACGGCTGGCCGCCTTGATGGCTCAGGCCCCGCCCTGGTCAGGCTGGCCTTTCGCCGGCCTCGGCTTCCTGCTTTCCGCCTCGGTGGCCGTGCTGCTCGGCGGTGGCTGGCTGGAAATGGCGTGCGGCGGTGCCATCGGCCTGTGTTTTGTCACCGGCTACCTGCAATTCGCCCGCATTCCCCGGCTCGGCCCGGCTGTCCCGGTCATCCTCTGTGCCCTGGCGGCAATCGGCGCCCAGGGGCTGGCCCATCTCTGGCCGCAGCAATTGCCCTTCATCTCGGCGGTGGCCGGCATTGCGCTGCTCCTGCCGGGCTTCATGCTCACCGTCGCAATGTCCGAACTGGCCACCCAGAACTACCTGGCCGGTACCGGTCGGCTGACCGGCGCATTCGTCCTGCTTTTCCTGATGGGGGCGGGGCTCGTCATCGGTACCCAGATCAGCCTCGCCATCTGGCCGGCCGGGCCGCTGCCGGTCTCCATTGCCGCCTTGCCCAGTTGGGCGATCTGGCTGGCGATGGCGGCTCTTGGCGTTTCGCTGCTTGCCGTCTTGCAGGCGCCATGGTTCGCGGTGCATGTCTCGGTGGGCGCCTGCCTGCTCGCCTGGGCTGTCTATTCGCTGGTCGATGCGGCGCTCGGCAATGTCGTCGGTGCCTTTGCCGGCGCCCTGGCCGTGGCCAGTGCCGGACACCTTTACCACTACCTGAGCCAACGGCCGGCCGCCCTCGTCCAGATCCCCGGTCTGATCGCCCTGGTTCCCGGCAGCATGGGCTTTCGCGGCGTACATGCGCTGATCGAGCAGGACAGCGCGGCCGGCATCAGCTTGATTTCCGACATGCTATTGACCGGCGCCGTTCTCGCCGTCGGCCTGCTGCTCGCCAACAATATCCTGCCGCTGCTCTTCGAACGACGGCCGGCGGGCGAGATTAACTAAGGCGCCTTGCTTCTCTCTTCGGCACAACTACTTATGAAATGCCTCGTCGTCATTGCCCACCCGCTCCCCGCTAGCCTCTGTCAGGCACTGGCCGAGGTGGCGATCAACTCATTGAGCGCCGCCGGTCATGAAGTGACGGTCGAGAATCTTTACGACGAGGGCTTTTCTCCCGAGCTGACGGTCGCCGAACGCCTGAGCTATTACCATCCGCCGTTCGATTCTTCCGCCGTGGCTGAGCAGATCGAGCGCCTGCTGGCAGCCGAAGCGCTGGTCCTGGTGTTCCCGACCTGGTGGTTCGGCTTTCCCGCCATCCTCAAGGGCTGGTTCGATCGCGTCTGGGCGCCTGGTGTGGCTTATGACCATGCCTCCGACTTGGGGCCGATCCGGCCGCGGCTACACAATCTGCGGCGAGCTCTGGCGATTACTTCGCTGGGTTCGCCCTGGTGGGTGGATCGCCTGCTCATGTGGCAGCCGGTGAAACGCATCCTGAAGACTGCCCTTCTCGGGACGTGCGCGCCGGCCTGCCGGTTCGAAATGCTTGCCTTGTACCAGGCGGAGAACCTGGCTTCGGCTCAGTTCCAAGGTTTTTCCAGGCGCCTCGAACGGGCGCTTGCTCGTTGGTCTTGAGGCATCGCCCTGGAAATTCTTACTTCGTGACCGGCGTTTCCAATAATTTGCGAAGGGGCTCGCGAGACTGCTCGGGCGAAGGCCCTGACTTGCGGTAATGATGTTCGCCCACAAGGGGCGCCCATATCGGCCCGGAGAGGCTCTGTTTGCAGAAAGTTGGTAATTTACCTATACAAAACTGATTAAACCATGGATAATTGGCCGCAACGGGACGCCAAGCGTTTCGCCGCCGCCAATTGATTCGGGTGGAGGAGACAAATCATAGGAAAGCCCGCATTAGACGGGCTTCTTTTTTGCCTGCTGTTTCCGGCTAACGCGCGCAAGCCGGCCGGCGAGACCTTCCCGCGCGACGCGGTGGGCGGTTCGGGAAGGGGCATCGCGCCGTCTGGGCATCTGGGCAAAAAGATGCCCGCACGAGGCGGGCATGAATCCATTTTTTGGAATGGAGGAGACAGCCCCTATTGTCTCAGAAATTTGCTGCAATGCAACAAATTTTCTTTATCGTTTGTTTTCCTGAATTGTTTGGCCGGGTACTCGCCGTCGATCGGCCGCGCTGGGCTGCGTTTCGGCCCCTTTACGGGGCAAAACCCAGCGCCCGCTTCCTGCTATCCTGCGCAGGCCATGCGTACATTCCATCTCTTGCCTAACGCCGCCTTGCTGCCCTTCATCGACCGCTTTTGGGGGTGGGAAAGTGCTCCGGATGAAGTCGTTGCGCTGCCGACCCTGCTGCCGGGGACTGGAGCGGAGCTCTATTTTCATTATCGGATGCCGTTTCGTCGGCTGACTGAGCCGGGGGTACCTATCGTCTGCGCTGCCACCCACCTGTTCTGCCTGCGCCGCCAGCCCGTGTCGCTTTGCCCAAGCGGCGATCTCGGCTTTATCGCCGTTCGCTTCCGCGCCGGCATGCTGCACCGCTTTACTGACATTCCGGGGCGGGAACTTGCGGATCGCGTGTTGTCCATCGATGATCTCTGGGCTGGGACGGGAAAGGCTTTGGCCCGGCGAGTGGCGGAAACTGGCACGATGCCCGAGCGGCTGCGCCTGATTCAGGCTTTCCTGCTTCAATGCCTGCGTCTCGAAGCCGTCGACGATCTGGTCGAGCATGCTGTCGCGGCGCTTTATCGGGAGAGTTCGTCGCTTTCTATCGGGCAACTGGCGACCCGGATGGGGATTGGCCGGCGGCAAATGGAACGGCGCATCCTTGCCGTTAGCGGGCAAAGTCCCGCCGAGATTCGGCGTCTGGGGCGCTTCCAGAAAGCGGTGCGCACGTTGCTGCTGCTACCCAATACGCCGCCACTCGATACGGCTTTGGCTGAGGGCTATTACGACCAGTCGCATTTTCACCGCGATTTCCGCCAACTGGTTGGCGTTCCGCCGGGCCGCTTTCTGCTGGCGGCGAGGGCAAAGACGCATTTTTACAATACCTCGCGTTGCTCTTCTAAGAAGATGACAGCTCCTGTTTATCATCTTTAGGGAGTCATCATGTTTGCAGTGTTGGTCGAATTGAACGCCAAACCATTGGCCGTCGCCGAGTTGGCGGATGTTCTGTCGGGGCTTGCCGATATTGCCCGCGATGAGGCGGATAATTTGATTTACGCAGTGCATCGGCAGCAAGCAAACGAGCAGGCCTTTGTCCTTTACGAGTTGTATCGGGATTGCGCTGCCTGGCAGGCACACCTTGCCATTGATGCCGTACAGCGGGCCTTACAACAATTCGAGAACTTGCTGACGGCGGCGCCGCGGATCGTTCATTGCGATAGCGTCGCGCTAGCGGGAGTGGAGCAAGCCGGGTAAGTGAAAGAAGTGGGTAGGGCAGCTTTGGTTATCGTCACTCGATGACCGATTCGCTCCCCATTTTTGCGGCAAATTCGGCGTAATCCAGCCACCGCGCTCTATTATTCGTCTTTGATCAACCTGCTTCAGGACGCACCATGAGTGAATCCGCTTACTGGATTTTGCGCTGCGAACATCAACTGCTGACCCTGGCTGACAGCGGCCCGGCGATTTTCCCCGCCGGTCTGGCCGCCGATTTCGGTGCTCCGCCGGAGGCGCTGCTGGTTGGCGAGTTGCACGGCTTGCCCTGCTACGCGGCCGATCTCGGTCGATTGCCGGAAATTCCTGCGGGGCAGCCGACGCCGCTGCGCGCCATTTTCCAGTTGGCCGGAACGGAGGTGTTCATGCTGGCCGGGCGGGCGACGCAGTTGCTGGACTGGCGGGCCAATCATCGTTTTTGCGGCAAGTGCGGCACGCCGACAGCGATGAAGTCCGACGAGATGGCGATGCAGTGTCCAAGTTGCGGACTACTGGCCTATCCGCGCATTTCACCGGCCGTCATGGTGCTCGTGTGCGACGGCGAAAAGCTGTTGCTGGCGCGCGGCCCGCAGTTCAAGCCGGGCGTCTATAGCGCCCTGGCCGGTTTTGTCGAACCCGGCGAAACGCTGGAACAGTGCGCTGTCCGCGAGGTGCGCGAGGAGGTCGGCATCGAGATCGCCAATTTGCGTTATTTCTCCAGTCAGCCCTGGCCCTTCCCCAATTCGCTGATGGTCGCCTTTTTTGCCGACTATGCCGGCGGCACGATCACGCCGCAGCCGAGCGAAATCGAGGCGGCGGACTGGTTCGCGCCCGCCGCGCTGCCCATCTTGCCCGATCCGATCAGTATTTCACGGCGCCTGATCGACGCGGCACTGGGGGAGTGAGGTCGATGGCCGAAAGCCAGGAAAAAAGCGGGAGGATGGTTGAGCACCATCCTCCCGCTTTGCCATTTTTCGCGCTTACCGCCCGGGGTTTTCGCCGGGCTATCCCGCAATCTACGGCTTGCTCTTGGTCGACAGCGCCAGGCTAAGGTCGATCAGGCGCAGAAATTCGCCGCGGTAGCCGTAGCGATCGTTGCCGACATTGTCCTCGGCCAGTTGTCGGGCAGCGGCGTAGTTCCAGGTGCCGGTGTATTTGCCGCCGCGCAATAGCTGGCCGTAGCCGGCGACGGCGGCGGCAAAGCGGAATTCCTTGTCGGTGTCGGGCAGGGCTTTGATCGCTTCCTTGTTGAGCGCTGTTTCCATCAACTGGCTGGTGCCGCCCTCGGGGCCTTTGTAGCGCAGGCGCAGGAAACCCAGCTCCTTGCCGACGTCTGCCTTGGCGTCGGCTTTCTTGCTGTAGCGCAAGGGGTCGATGCTGCCCTTGCGGCCAGTCAGGGTCAGTTCGTAGAGGGCGGTGACGGTGTGCCCGGCGCCGATGTCGCCGGCGTCGACCTGGTCGTTGTTGAAATCCTCGCGTTTGAGCTGGCGGTTTTCATAACCGATCTGGCGGTATTCCGTGACCAGCGCCGGGTTGAACTCGATCTGCACCTTGACGTCCCGGGCGATGGTGGCCAGCGTCGAGCTCATTTCATTGACCAGCACCTTGTGTCCTTCCATCAGGTTGTCGATGTAGGAATAGGCGCCGTCGCCGGCATCGGCGATCTGCTCCATCATGCGGTCGTTCAGGTTGCCGCTGCCGAAGCCCAGCGCAGACAGCGAAATGCCGGATTTGCGCTTTTCCTCGATCAGGCTTTGCAACTGCCGGTTATCGTTGACGCCGACATTGAAGTCGCCATCGGTGGCGAGCAGGATGCGGTTGATGCCGTTCTTGATGAAGCTCTGCTGCGCCGCACTGTAGGCCAGTTGGATGCCGGAGGCGCCGGCCGTGCTGCCGCCGGCCCGCAGGGCGTCGATGGCGGCGTTGATGCTGGCTTTTTCCTGGCCGGAAGTCGGCGGCAGGACGACCTGGGTGCCGGAGGCGTAGGTAACCAGGGTGATGCGGTTCTGCTCGCGCAGTTCATTGACCAGCAGTTTCAGCGAAGACTTGAGCAGCGGCAGTTTGTCCGGGCTGTGCATTGAGCCGGAGACATCGACCAGGAACACCAGATTGGCTGGCGGCAGTTTGGCCTTGGCGACATCCTGGCCCTTGATGGCAATGCGCAGCAAAACGCGCTCGGCATTCCACGGTGCCGGCGCCAGTGCGGTATGCACGGCGAAGGGGCGCTGGTCGGTGGGCAGGGCGTAGTCGTAGGGGAAATAGTTGATCAACTCTTCCACCCGTACGGCATCGGCCGGCGGCAGGCGGCCACTGTTGAGAATGCGCCGCACATTGCTGTAGCTGCCGGTGTCGACGTCGATGGAGAAGGTCGATACCGGAGCTTCGGCGACCAGCTTTACCGGGTTTTCGTCGACCTGGGCGTAGCGTTCGCGGGCTTCCGCTTGTCCCATGTTTGGCATGGACGGCGCGGCAAGGATCAGGGATGCCCTGGTCTCTACCGGCCGGATGGACTCGAATTGCTCCCGTTCCAGCTTTTTCGGGGCGGTGTCGCTACAGGCACCGAGCAGGGTGGCGATGAGGAGGGGAAAAAGGTGCCTTAGACGGGGGCGAAGATTCATGGGGTAGGCTCCAGCAGAGAGAATCGGGGAGGAAGGCAGGGGCGACCAGCCGATGACGCTGGCCGCCGCTTCCCCGTTTTCCTGGCGCGCAATTATGTCATTGAAATGCGGCGGCGATGGGGCGCCGACTGCGCCCTGTCCGATGTGCTTCCCTGTCTGCCGGAGCCGGGTTCGCTACTCGTCTGCGGTTTCGGCGCTATAGAGCCGCAGGCGCTTGTCGGCACTGACGCCGAGTATCTTCGACAGCCAGGGCGGCGGCGACTCGACCAGGGCTTGCTGGAAGCGCTGCACGACTTCCGTCGCCGGCCCGCCGTTGGGCAGCTTGATCGGGAAAATGTCGGCACGGATGACCTTGGCGGCGGCCGGACCGCCGATGGATACGACGTACAGGACATGGCAGTCGGCAATCAACTGGCAGCGGAAGAGGTTCTTGTCCTCGGCAAAATCGGCTTCCAGGGCGCTGCGGATGCCGATCAGCCGGCTGGCGGTCGGCGCTACCTGATACACCAGGTAACGCAGGCAGGAACCGAAATGGCCATTGAGTTCGGCACCGCTGTCGGAAGCGATGGCGATGCGTAGCGAACCGGGCAGGTCGCCGTCGGCATAAGGTTCGACCAGGGGCAGGTTCTCGTCATCCTGAATCTCGCCCCACAGGATGCGCACGGCGAGTTTCATGGCATCGAGGCCGATGCCCAGATCCTCCTCGTCCTCTTCGCCATCCATGCTGCCGAGGCCGGTTTTCAGGTTGGTGACGGTGATCGAGCGCAGATTGTCGGTATCGATCTCGTCGCCGAGATGGCTCTGCAACAGGGCAATCAGCCTGGGCAAAGTGACGCTGGGCATGGCGCGGGCGGCCAGGGCGACGCGCAGGGCGGCTTCCTGGGTAATCGGTGCGGCTCTTTGTTCCATTGGGAATCTCCTTGGCCTATCGTTGGGGGTGGACTGGCCATGCAGGTACAGTGCCAACCCGCGAAAATTCAAGATAACCCTATGTTTTTAATGGAATAGGCGGTGGTGTTGCCGGGGCAATGAAGGCCGTCTTGTCGAGTTTTCGACAAATTGCCGACGCGGGCTTCGCTTGGCGCCTCTGGGCGAAGGTCATGCCAACATCCCCTACCGCTGTATCTCTGCGTCTCAGCGTTTCAATTGGATTTTCTGGGTTCAACGGATACTGCTATCCGAGAGAAGAGATAATTGAATGGTCCGGCCTGCAGACGGTTCTCGTGGCATCTTTGCAACAGCTTCGCGGTATCGATGTCCTGCTGTCCGGAACGGCTGTCTACAATGAGCGCCTGGCCCCGGTGAGCGCGCTTTTGCGCCGGAGGGGGATGAATTTCAAGGGAGTGGTCGCCATGCGCTGGAAACAAGGTCTTGGCCAGGCGGGCGTCGCCGCCGCATTGTCGGCGGCCTTGCTCTTCGGCGCCGGCATTCCGTTTGCCAAGCTGCTGCATTCGCTGAGTCCGTGGCTGCTGGCGGGCCTGCTTTACCTGGGGGCGGGTATCGGGCTGACGCTCCAGCGCTGGCTGAATAAGGCGCCGCCGGCGCATTTCCAGAAAGACCAACTGCCCTGGTTCGTCGGTGCAGTGGTGACTGGTGGTGTGCTTGGCCCCGTGCTGCTGATGTTCGGGCTGAGCGGCATGCCCGCCGCCGGGGCGTCCCTGCTGCTCAATGCGGAGGGACTATTTACGGCGCTGCTCGCCTGGTTTGCCTTCAAGGAGAATTTTGATCGCCGGGTGTTGCTCGGCATGTCGGCCATCATCGTCGGCGCCATCGTCCTGAGTTGGCCGGGGGAGGCGAGTTTTGCCGGGATCTGGCCGTCTCTGGCGGTACTCGGCGCCTGCCTGGCTTGGGGTGTCGACAACAACCTGACGCGCCTGGTGTCGCTCGGCGATGCCACCTGGATCGCTGCCGTCAAAGGCCTGGTGGCGGGTAGCGTGAATCTGCTCCTCGCCATCTCGCTCGGTACCGCCTGGCCGCCCCTGATCAATATCGCCGCTGCCATGCTGCTCGGCTTTCTGGCCTACGGCGTCAGTCTGGCGCTCTTCGTGGTCGGGCTACGCCATCTTGGAACGGCGCGAACCGGTGCTTATTTTTCCGTGGCGCCGTTCGTCGGCGCACTCATCGCCGTCTTTTTGGGCGATCCGGTGACCGTGCCGCTGCTCATTGCCGGGGCCTGCATGGCACTCGGCATCTGGCTGCATCTCACCGAGCAACACGAGCATCCGCACGAACACCCGGGAATCGCGCACGATCACGAGCATGTGCATGACGAACATCATCAGCACGCCCATGCCGTTTCCCTACCGGCCGGCAGCAAACACCGCCATCTCCACCAACATGCGCCGCTGACGCACTCGCATCACCATTTTCCGGACAGCCATCACCTGCATCCGCATTGAGCACAGAGGGTAGCGCGGCGGAGTCGCTGGCCGACTAGCTCAAGCGGCCATTCAGTTCATCGATGACCCCGGCCCAGTCGGCGTCCTCGATGATCTCCTCCTTCAGGAAGGCGCGTTGGGCGGCACTCCAGAAGGGGGCGCGGTAGAGAGCGACGTCGCTGTCCAGCGGGCGGTGCCGGGCAATGAAGTCTTCGATCGCCGCCTGCTCGGCCGGCAAGCCGAGTTGGGCAAACAGGTTGGTCATGGTGTGCTGGTTGGCATTCACGGTGAAACTCCTTTCCGGTTAACGGGCCTCTATTCGATCAGCGGGAGGCGGCTACAGTTCCGTCACCCTTGGCGCGGAAGCGGGATGCGCTGCGGTCGGTCTCCCTTGCGGGGAAAATGCCAAATCGCTCACGGAGGGATATTTCGACACGTCGGGCCAGGTACTCGGCAAGATCAACTCGGCGCAGTGTCGCCAGCATTGGCCGGCGAGCAGAACCACAGTTTGTTGCCTTCGCTGTCGAGAAAACTCCCGACGTAGAAATCGCCATAGACCTGCACTTCGTCGGCGATCCTGATGCCGCGCGCCCGCAGGGCTTGCTGGGTGGCTGGAGCGTGTTCGGTGGCAAGCGTCAGGCGGGGATTCGGCTGTTCGGTCGGCGTGGCCCACTCTGGCTTGAGCATCAAGATGACCTGGTCGAGCCACCAGCCGACTCGTTCTGTGCCCTCGAAGGCCGGTTCCAGGCCGAGTTGTTGGTGGTAGAAGCGATCGGCGCGAGCGAGGTCGATTACCGACAGGGCGACGACTTTGACACGCTGGATACCGAGTGGTGGTAGTGACGGATTCATGAATCTTCTCCTCGCAATCCGGAAACGATATTTGGCAGTTGCGGAATTCCCCGCTGTTCGCGAGAAAAGCCCGCCTTCCTTTGAGCATTGCTGAGGGGCAACGGTTCCGGTGCCGCTAAGCGGGCCAGCGCACCGAGCCGGCGGACGGGGTCTCATATGCTTGGCGGATCGGCGATCGATGCCATTGAATTCGACAGGGGAACGCCTATGGTTAGGGCGAGTCTCTATCTTTGTCGGTAGCCGGCAATAGCCGCCGGAAAATTGCGCGGCGCAGGGGTTTTCTTCCACGAACTTCCAAAGAGGTCACCTTATGAACACCTTTATTCTTACCTTCGCTTCCCTCGCCGTCGGCAGCAGTCTCCTGGCCGGTTGTGCCGAAATGACCGAAACCCAGCGTACCACGGGGACCGGGGCCGCCATCGGGACCGCTGCCGGGGCAGTGATCGGCGGTCTGTCCGGGCATGGCGGCAAGAGCGTCGCCACCGGGGCGGTGATCGGCGCGGCGCTCGGCGCTGGCGGCGGCTACCTGTGGTCGAAGCATATGCAGGAACAGAAAGCGTCGATGGAGCAGGCGACGCGCGGTACCGGCGTGCAGGTCAGCCAGACGGCGGACAACCAACTGAAGCTCGATATTCCGAGCGACATTTCCTTCGACTCGGGACGCTACGACATCAAATCCAACTTGCGGCCAATCCTTGATCGCTTCGCCGGGACCTTGAATCAGAACCCGGTGACCACGGTGAAAATCGTCGGCCACACCGACAGTATCGGTTCCGATGCGGTGAATGGGCCGCTCTCGGTCAACCGGGCGATCGCCACCCGGGATTACTTGGCCGATCGCGGTGTGGCGGTCAGCCGGATCAGCGTCGATGGGCGCGGGGCGCACCAACCCGTTGGCGACAACAACACGGTGACTGGACGGGCCGCCAACCGGCGTGTCGAAATCTTTGTCGCCGAGGCCGCCCGCTGAAACTGGCGAGGTCTTGGCTATGGCTCGAAGACAATGACCATCCAGGACACGCCGAAGCGGTCGGTGAGCATGCCGAAACAGGGCGAAAAGAAGGTTTTTGCCAGTGGCATGCGGATTTCTCCGCCTTCCGCCAGGGCGCTAAAACAGCATTTGGCCTCGGCTTCGTCGGCGACGTTCAGTGTTAGCTGAAAGCCCTGGAAGCGGACATCGGTCCGTGTGCAGTCGTCGGAAGCCATGAGACAACTGTCGCCGAGGCGCAGGTTGGCATGCATGACCTTGTTTTCCATGCCGGGGGCAAGCGTTCCGGGCGGTGGTGGTTCGGGACTGTCCCGGTAGCGCATCAACATGTCGATTCTGGCGCCAATCGCCTGACTGTAGAAATTGAGCGCTTCTTCACAACGGCCAGCGAAGTGCAAATAGGGTTCGATATGCATGGCATCTCCTTGGAGTGAAATTGCGGAATGACCGGGCGCTCGCGCCTAGCCCCGGTGAGCTTGTTTCAGCGCGGCGATGTCGAGTTTCTTCATTTTCAGCAAGGCGTTCATCACCCGTTCGGACTTGCCGGGGGCGCTGTCACTCATCAACTCGGCCAGGATGCTGGGGATGATTTGCCACGAGACGCCGTATTTGTCCTTGAGCCAGCCGCATTGTTGCGCCTCTTCATCGCCGCCGGCCGCCAGCTTGGTCCAGTAGTAATCCAGTTCTTCCTGGGTGGCGCAATCGACCTGGAAGGAAATGGCTTCGCTGAACTTGAAATTCGGGCCGCCGTTCAATGCCGTGAAGGCCTGGCCATCGACTTCGAAAGCCACGGCCAGGACGCTGCCGGCGGGTTTGCCGTGAATCTCGTGGCCGGCTTCGCCATAGCGACTGATGTGGCGGATGTGCGAGTTGTGAAAAATTCCGCAATAGAAATGCGCCGCGTCTTCCGCCTGGGTGTCGAACCACAGGCAGGGCGTGATTTTTTGCAGTTTCATAGGTCTCTCCCGTAGGAAAGTGCTCAGAGTGTGGCGACGAGTTCGGCCAGTTGATCCGTGGCTTTGCCCCAGCCTTCGAGGAACCCCATTTTCTCGTGCGCCTCGCGATCGGCCACGCTCCTGTGGCGGACACGGGCCGTGTACAGTGGGCTGCGCATGGTGATCAGGCTGGCACCGCCGACGCGGGGGTCGGTTTCGGTATGGGCAACGGTCCATGGGCGGGGCGTAAACCATTGCTTGAGCAGCGCCGGTTCGGTCCATGCCCGAAAGAGCTGGGCGGGGGAGGCATCGATCAGGCGGCTCAAGAGCAGTTCCCGTTCCGAGACGGGCGCCGCCGGTTGGCTGGTATTCATGGTCGCTACTCCTTGAAGGAGGGATACGAAAATCGGTCGAGAGGCGATGCAGGCTTTTGACCTCCGGCCCGAGTTCGAGTTTCGTCCGGCCGGGACATTTCTCGCGCTTGCCGGGGGTGTGGAGGGGGATTGTCATAAATGACAATATGTTCATTCGGCGTTGCCAGAAATGGCAAACGTTGAGCCTGGCGACTGTTGATAAATTTCGTAAGTGACTGATCCGACGAGATATATGGCTCGCCAAAAATAATTGCTGAGAGCTCGCAAAGGGCCTGGTGACGGGCGCTTTCAGGGGGGCGAGGGGGCACGCGGCGCCGCTGGTGGTTGATCCTGACCGGTGAGTCTTACCGCGCCGGGCGGTGGGCACGTGTCTTGCGAATGACCTGTGGTGACAAGGCAAATTCCGCAACTTTTAACGGTAACCGGAGAATATTCATGGCTTGGAATCTGTTGTTCACTTCTGATATCGGTCTGCTCAGCTTGTTCACCATTCTTTTCATGCTCGTCATGCTGGCTTACATCGCGCGTTATGTCTCTCAGCACATCAAAGCTGAAACGCAGAAACAAAAGGTGGCCGGCGATCAGTCGCTGGTGCACTGAGCGGCAACGCACCGCGCAAGGCGGACTGGCGGGGTTGCGACACCGCCTGCCCGATTGTTGTCGGCCAAGCCGTCGGCGATGGGGCAATTCTGGTGACCGGACGCCTCTTAATGAGGCATTGAGCGCGGGGCTTTTGCCCCGCGTTTGATTTTCCGGGTGGCGGGTAGCGTGAAATATTCCATTGTGCTGGTCTTGGTTGGTGATGTATCGTCATGGAATTTCCTGGGCGGGTAGCGAAATCCCTGTGCTTTGCCAGGCGGTGCGACGAAGGCGTTCTTTTGCTTAGGGCAATGTCGCATTGGGGGGTGACCTTGTTCGGCCCCGCTTTTCGCCGGTTGTTCAGTCATTTGGAGTGGCTCTGATGCGCCGATTCTGTCTTTTTTTGCTTCTCTGCTGTCCGCTTTCGACCGGGCTTGTGGCGGAAGAACTGAGCGAGAGATCGATGATGATTACCGCCGCGGCGCTGACCCGCTTGGCCATGGCGGTCGATGCGGCGATCCGCGACGAGCCGGAGCAGTCGGCCGAACTTGAAAATCAGGCGCTGCTCCAGTTTGCCGCCCGTGCCGATGGCGAACTGCTCTCCCGCTTTGCCGGCCTGCAACTGCGCGTCAGGCGTGGTGAGGGCAGTGCAGCGCTGCTGGTCTGTAGCGCCGATGGTCGTCGGGCCTTGCTTGAAGATACCGGGTGTACGGCGGCCTTGGATCGTCCGCTCTGGCGCGAAGCCGGTGTTGCCGCGTGCGAATTCAGGCTCGATCTGGCGGCGCTTTGCCCGGATCGGACGGCGGCAAGCACCAAGGCAATGGCGACGCCGGTGAGGCTGGCGGCGCGCCCCCGGGCGGTGCCCCTGATCGAGATTGCCAAGGTGGCCTGGGCGCGGGAAATCAACAAGGATAGCAAGCAGCCGGCGGCCGAACTTTCCCGGGCCACGCCGGGCAGCCGGTTGATCCTGTGGATGGCGGTCGAGGGCTCGGATGCGGCGCTGACACAACTGGCGGCGCGCGGCAAGTTGCCGATCCGCCACAAGTGGTACCGCGAGACTATCTCGGGGATTCGTCCCGAGGGGGTGGCGATGCCGGTGGACGAGATCGAGATTCCCGCGGCGCAACCGGGCGTCCTCGCCAAGTTGCGCCAGGAAGTGCGCAGCGTCGGCCATTTCAACTGGCGGACGTGGAGTGCCAAAGACAAACCGGGGCGGGGCAACTGGCGGGTGACGGTGTTCTATGCCGACAACACGCCGGTGTTGTGCGCCACTTCCGGCGTTTATCAGCCCTGCGAATACGAGATCGAAGTGAGGTGAGAACATGACCAGTCTTGTGGAAAATGCCAGCAATGTGCCAGGTGATGCACCGACCCGCGAGGCTATCGGCGACGCTCAGTTACTGGTTGCCTACGCGGCGAGCCACGGCATCGATCTGGCGCCGGAACTGGTCAGGAACATCGTTTCGGCCAAGGAACTACTGGCCCTCGATCTCGCCGATCCGACCACCTACGATCGCCAGAGTGTCTTCTGGGATGCCCGCAACCAGCTCTCGAAAGCGGTCCAGCCGGTGACCATCGCCAGTCTCAAGGCGTCCACGCAGACCGGGCCGATGGTCCTCTATCGCAGCCTGTTTGGGGCGCTTTCGCGTTCCGTGCGCAGCGGGCAGCCGATCAGTCCGGCCGAGCGCTCGGTACTGTGGTTCCGCTTTCTCGCGTCGCTGGCGCTGTTTTCCCTGCTCGTCGTGCAGGTCTATTGGGTTGTCGGTTCGCGCGTCATCAGCGAGACGGCCGATATTCTCAATCAGGTCAAGAGCAACCAGCTTGCCGTGGCCACGCTGAGCGTCGACGATCCCCGCGGGCAGTCCCTGGAGGCCGAGGGCATGGCGCTGGAAAAGGAGATCAGCATCCGTTACGGCATCCTCAAGCGGTGGAATGTTGTCTGGGGCTTCCCGCTGCAACTGTTTGGTTATGAGGCGACGCCGGTCGTTGAGAATCCCGCCTACGAGGATCTGCAGCGCGCCCGGCTGGCCGGCGAATTCGTTTCCCAGTCAATCGAGCGCTACCTGTTGCCATTGCTCTACGGCTGGCTCGGCGCCTGCCTCTATGTCCTGAGAAAACTCGCCCAGGAAATCAAGGCCTTGTCGTATACCGCCGAGCAGGACATGTTGTATCGCCTGCGCGTCTATATGGGCACCCTGGCCGGCTTGATTGTGGTCTGGTTCATGCCGGTCGCCCAGGCCGATCCCAATATCAAATCGCTGTCGGTGTTCGCCGTCGCCCTGCTGGTCGGCTACAGCATCGACCTGCTGTTCGCGCTGCTCGACCGGATCATCAATGCCTTCACGGCCCAGGAAGGGCGTTAGCCCTTGAGCGCCAGCGCATGGTGGCGCAGGTGATCGTCAATGAAGCTGGCGATGAAGTAGTAGCTGTGGTCGTAGCCGGGTTGCGTGCGTAGCAGCAGCGGGTAGCCGGCGGCCAGGGCGGCGACCTGCAGGACTTCCGGTTTGAGCTGGACAGCCAGGAACTGGTCACGGTCGCCCTGATCGATCAGGGTCGGCAGCTTTTCCGTCGCCTTGGCCAGCAACTGGCTGGCATCCCATTCCCGCCAGGTCGCCCGGTCGGCGCCGAGATAGCGCGAAAAGGCCTTTTCGCCCCAGGGCACGCTCATCGGATTGCCGATTGGCGCGAAGGCGGAGACTGACTGGTAGCGTCCGGGATTGCGCAGGGCGCAGACCAGCGCGCCATGGCCGCCCATCGAGTGGCCGCTGATGCTGCGCTTGTCCGAAACCTGGAAACTGCTCTCGATCAGCGCCGGCAGTTCATGCACCACGTAGTCGTGCATCTGATAGTGCTCGGCCCAGGGCGCCTGCGTTGCGTTCAGGTAAAAGCCGGCACCGTGGCCGAAATCCCAGCCGCCGTCGGGGTCGCCCGGCACGTCGTCGCTGCGCGGGCTGGTGTCGGGGGTGACGATGACCATGCCGAGTTCGGCCGCCAGACGGTGGGCGCCGGCTTTCTGCATGAAATTCTCGTCGGTGCAACTGAGGCCCGATAGCCAGTAGAGCACCGGCGGTCTGGCGCCCTGTTCGATGAGCGGCGGCAGGAAAATCGAAAACACCATGTCACAGTTCAGCGTGCTGGAATGGTGGCGGTAGCGCTTGTGCCAGCCACCGAAGCTTTTCTGGCAGGAGAGGTTTTCGAGAGACATGGCCGGTATTTCAGAAATGAATCACGGTGCGGATGCTCTTGCCTGCGTGCATCAGGTCAAAAGCTTCGTTGATCCGTTCGAGCGGCATGGTGTGGGTGATGAAGGTGTCGAGCGGGATTTCGCCGGTGCGCGCCTTCTCGACGTAGCCCGGCAACTCGCTGCGGCCCTTGACGCCGCCGAAGGCCGAACCGCGCCAGACGCGGCCGGTCACCAACTGGAAGGGGCGGGTCGAGATTTCCTGGCCGGCGCCAGCGACGCCGATGATGGTCGATTCGCCCCAGCCCTTGTGGCAGCACTCGAGCGCGGCGCGCATCAGATTCACGTTGCCGACGCACTCGAAGGAGTAATCGACGCCGCCGTCGGTCATTTCGACGATGACGTCCTGGATCGGTTTGGCGAAATCCTTGGGATTGACGCAATCGGTGGCGCCCAGTTGTTTGGCGATCTCGAACTTGGCCGGGTTGATGTCGATGGCGATGATGCGCGAGGCCTTGACCATTTTGGCGCCGATGATCGCCGCCAGGCCGATGCCGCCCAGGCCGAAGACGGCGACGGTGGCGCCTTCTTCAACCTTGGCGGTGTTGAGCACGGCGCCGATGCCGGTGGTGACGCCGCAGCCGAGCAGGCAGACCTTTTCCAGCGGCGCATCCTTCGAAATTTTGGCCAGCGAGATTTCCGGCAGCACGGTGTATTCCGAGAAGGTCGAGCAACCCATGTAGTGGAAGATCGGCTGGCCGTTGTAGGAGAAGCGGCTGGTGCCGTCCGGCATCAGGCCCTTGCCCTGGGTGGCGCGCACCGCCTGGCAGAGGTTGGTCTTGCCCGATAGGCAGAATTTACACTTGCCGCATTCGGCGGTGTACAGCGGGATGACGTGGTCGCCGACGGCGAGCGAGGTGACACCTTCGCCGATCGCTTCGACGATGCCGCCGCCTTCATGGCCGAGAATGGCCGGGAAGAGGCCTTCCGGATCGTCGCCGGAGAGCGTGAAGGCATCGGTATGGCAGACGCCGGAAGCGACGATGCGGACCAGGACTTCGCCGGCCTTGGGCGCTTCGACATCGACTTCAACAATCTGCAGGGGCTGGCCGGCGGCAAAGGCAACGGCGGCGCGGGACTTGATCGACATGGCGGAACTCTCGAAATAGTGACAATGGCGCCGAGTATAATTAGCCGCCAGCAACGGATAAATCGTAATTCATGGGATTGATTATTGCTGTACGGGGATAATTGGGGGCTGCAAATGAGTCGTTGGGAAGGCCTGGATGAATTCGTCGCCGTTGCCGAATGCGGCAATTTCTCGCGCGCTGCCGAGCGTCTGCGCCTGTCGTCGTCGCACGTCAGTCGGCAGGTGGCGCTCCTTGAAGAACGCCTGCAAGCCCGCTTGCTCTACCGGACGACGCGCCGCGTCTCGCTGACCGAAGCCGGTCAGACCTTCTTCGCCCGCTGCCAGCGCCTGATCGAGGAGCGCGACGAAGCCTTCCTGACCATCGGCGACCTGCACAGCGTGCCGACCGGCCTGCTGCGCATGACCGCGGCGGTGGCCTACGGCGAGCGCTTCATCGTGCCGCTGGTCAATGAATTCATGGCGGACTATCCGGCTCTGAAAGTCGAAATCGAACTGACCAACCGCACCCTCGACATGGTGCATGAAGGTTTCGATCTCGCCATTCGCCTCGGCCGGCTCAGCGAATCCAGCCTGGTCGCCACCCGCCTGGCGCCGCGCGCCATGTACCTGTGCGCCGCCCCGGCCTACCTGGAAAAATACGGTCGGCCGCACACCTTGTCGGAACTGGCCCAGCACAACTGCCTGATCGGCACCAGCGAGACTTGGCTGTTCAGCCAGGAGGGGCGCGAGTACCAGTTCAAGGCGAGTGGCAACTGGCGCTGCAACAGCGGCCAGGCCGTGCTCGACGCGGCGTTGCGCGGTTTCGGGCTGTGTCAGTTGCCGGATTATTACGTGCTCGATCCGTTACGTCGTGGCCAACTGGTTTCCTTGCTTGACGGCAATCAGCCGCCCAATACGGCGGTTTGGGCGGTCTACCCGCAACGGCGCTACTCGCTGCCCAAGGTGCGGCTGCTGGTCGAGGCCCTGAAAACCGGGCTGGCGGGGTGTCCGGAGTATCGCTGAGACGGAATTACTACCGGAGATCCGGCGTGAAAATGATTTTTGCATTTTTATGGGGCGGGTTAGACTCGGGGCGTAGACCATTGTTCTAAATGCCGTAGCGGCACACCATGCGGTATTCCGGATGTTCCTATCGACCTATCCCTAGCCAAAAAACATGACTGACGTTCAAGCCGGGCCGTTGCCCAGAAACTATGCCTTTACCCTTTTCATCCTGTTCGCCAATCTCGGTGCATACCTCTTTCTGTTGTCCAAAGGCGTTGCACCGCTCGAGCCCAAGCCCGACAGCCTGATCGCCTGGGGCGGTAATTTGCCGGTCCTGACCTTGACCGGCGACTACTGGCGCCTCGGGGCGAGCCTGTTCCTGCACGGCGGCCTGCTGCATCTGGCGGCCAACATGTACATGCTGATCATCATCGGGCCATTGGCCGAGAAGCGCTTCGGCAGCCTGGGCATGGCGACCGTCTATCTTGGCGGTGGCCTGCTTTCCAGTCTGGTCTCGGCCTGGTGGGGGGAATGCACATGTTCAAGACGCAAGCCAAGTTGGGCCTCTTTGGCATCGTCAATGCACCCAGCGTCGAATTGGTCGTGGCCGTTGGCGCCTCGGGGGCGCTGATGGCGCTGTGCGGCGCTTTGCTGACCTCGATACTGGCGGCCAGCGCAAGCGGGGATGCCGATCAGGCAAGCCCCGATCTGAAGAAGGGCCTGGCCCAGGTTATTCTGATCAACCTCGCGCTCGGCTTCGGTGTCGCCGGTATCGATCAGGCGGCGCATATCGGCGGTTTGCTCGGCGGTCTGATTCTCGGCTTGCTGGTGGGCGGACACGACAGCGGCAACCGCGCCCTGCGCCTGGCCGGCAGTAGCCTCGCGGTGGCTGGCATGCTCTGGGCCTTTTTCCAGAATGCGCCGGACGAAGCCATGCTCGAGGTTCGAACACAGATTCAGGCCGAGGCGGCGCAGGCCAAGCGCGGTGTAATGTAGGCAAAATACGCATAGCCCGCTCCGCGCGGCATTGAATTTGCCGCCGGATGGGCGCCCAAGCTCGGCGCCAGCGCTTTGGCGATGATCCTCTGCGCCGCCGAGAAAATGGCCGCCGACGCCAGCCAGACGCGGAACCAGCAAAAAATCGTCGATCCCACCGGCCTCTGCACGGCAGGGAAGGGCGGCGCCTGCTCTGCCAACTGACAAATATCGGCCGGCATTCCCCGGTAGGAGCGACTTCCGTCGCGAAACAGCGCGTCATTCGCGGCTGCAGTTGCTCCGGCGATAATTTGCAGGCTTTGCTTTTGCACGCAGCGCTTGTGTTTCGGCGGATGGCGGGCTTGAGGCACAATATATCCAAGGAGGTAACTCATGGTTACGAAAGCACTGGTCGAAAAATTGCGGACGATGGTCGGCGGCAGCGGCGAGCGCGTTGCGCTGACGGCGCGCGGCCTGGAGCGGCTGCGGGCGCAGTTGCGGGAATGTGCCGAAGGCTTGGGCGGCGAGGTGTCGGCGCGGGCGCGGGCGGCGCGCCTGGCGGAAACCTACCTGAGTCTGAATGACGATGGGCGGCAACGTTTTCTCAAGCTGATCGCGCTCGAATTCGGTCCCAACCCGGAAAAGGTGGCGGCGGCCCATGCCGCCTACCAGGCGGCGGTCGGTACGGCGGAGCAGTGGAAGGCCGAGGCGGCGTTGCGCGGCGCCATGCGGTCGCGCCGCATTCGTATTCTGACCCAGTTCAACGCCATTCCGCAGGGCGTCAAATTCCTCGTCGATCTGCGCGCCGATCTGCTGCGTTATCTGGAAAACGATCGCGAACTGGCGGTGCTCGACCGTGAGCTGGAATCGCGGCTGTCGGCCTGGTTCGATGTCGGTTTCCTCGAGCTGCAGCGCATTACCTGGAATTCGCCGGCCGCGCTGTTGGAAAAACTGATCGAATACGAGGCGGTGCATGAAATCCGTTCGTGGACCGATCTGAAAAATCGCCTCGATTCGGACCGCCGGCTCTACGCCTTTTTCCACCCGCGGATGCCGGCCGAGCCGCTGATTTTCGTCGAGGTGGCGCTGACCGATCATCTGGCCGGCAATGTCCAGGAGCTGCTCGACGAGCATGCGCCGGTGTTCGATCATCGCAAGGCCGATACGGCGATTTTCTATTCCATTTCCAATACCCAGGTCGGTTTGCGCGGCGTCTCCTTCGGCAGTTTCCTGTTGAAGCGGGTGATCGACGACTTGAAGCGTGATTTTCCCAAGCTCGATAATTTCGCCACCCTGTCGCCGATGCCGGGGCTGGCTAGCTGGGTCAGGAAAAATCCGCAGGTGCTCGGCGACGTCGGTATCGAGTTGCCCTTGGATGAGCTATCCACCGGTCTCTGGGCGGCCGATAGCAAGACCCGGCGCGGCTTGCGCGATCCCTTGTCGCGGCTGGCCGCGCGTTACCTGGCGGCGGCCAAACAGGGTGGCGGCGAGACGGGGGCGCCGCTCGATCCGGTTTCGCGCTTCCATCTCGGCAACGGAGCCCGCATCGAGCGCCTCAATTACCTGGCCGACAACGCGCCCAAGGGGTTCCGGCAGTCCTTCGGGCTGATGGTCAATTACCTCTATAACCTGGACGATATCGAGATGAATCTGGAGGCCTTTGCCAGTACCGGCCATGTCGCCATGTCGGCCGGCTTGCGCCGCCTGGCGCGAACGCAATAAGGGCGGGGCGGACGATGCCGGGCGGTACTTTTTCTCCATTCGTCGGCGGCTGAAGAACATGGGCCCGGGGCGTTACGTTTTCGTACTGTGTCTTACCCTCGGCATCCCGTGGGCCGCCGCGGCGGTGCCGCTCAAGGTGGCGGTGCTCGACGATGCACCGCCCCTCGGCTATCGCGATGCGGCCGGCCGGCTGACTGGCTTCAGCGTCTCGCTGATGCAGGCCCTGTGTAGCGAAATGGCGGCCGAGTGCGAGTTCGAGCCGGTCAAGCTGGAACATCTGGTCGATGATCTGGCGGCGGGCCATTTCGATGTGGCGGCCGTCGGCTTGTTGAGTACCCCGGAGCGGCGTCAGAAAATCATTTTCACCAAGCCGGTCTATCGCTCGTTGACTTTGTTGTTCACTCGGGCGGGAAGCAAGCCCGGTCAGCCCGAGGTGCGCGTTTCAACCTTCAAGGGCTCGGCCCAGGAACGCTATATCCGGGATCGGGGCTGGGCGCTGATCGGCGCCCAGAGCGCCGAGGATATGGTCGAACAATTGCGGGCCGGGGTGGCCCAGGCCTGCGTGGTGCCGCTGATGACCGGTCTCGATTTGCAGAAAAACGGCGGCTTTCTGGCCCTCGGTCTGAAATCCTCCGTGCTCCAGGCGGCCGAACTGGAAAGCAATGCCTCGTTCGGCATTGCACCGCAAAAAGCCGAGCTCAAGGGACCGCTCGACAAGGCGCTGGAAAATATCAAGCGCAATGGTATCTTTGACCGCATCAATTCGCTGTTTCTGCCGTTCCGAATCGATTGATTTTCGGCGTTCCGTTCGGCCGGTGAGGCGAATCGGGCGCCGCATCTGCTAAGATTCGCCCTGATTTTTCAGGTCTTTCCCCTTGTCTTCCCTTCCCGAAATTTTCTCCCCCGACGGGCCGCTGGCCCGCGCCATCGGCGGCTATCGCGTGCGCGAGCAGCAGGTCGAAATGGCCGAGCGCATCGCCGCCGCCATTCACAGCCATTCGGTATTCATTGCCGAGGCCGGCACCGGCACGGGCAAAACCTTCGCCTATCTGGTGCCGGCCCTGAAATCGGGCGGCAAGGTGATCGTCTCCACCGGCACCAAGACCCTGCAGGACCAGTTGTTCAACAAGGACCTGCCGATGGTGCGCGATGCGCTGAAGGCGCCGGTCAAGATCGCTTTGCTCAAGGGCCGCGCCAATTACGTCTGTCCCTACCATCTGGAGCGGGCGCTCGCCGAGGGCCGTTTCCTGACCCGCGAAGATGCCGCCGATGCCCGGCGCATCTCGGTGTTCGCCAAGGTCAGCCATACCGGCGACAAGGCCGAATGCCTGGAAGTCTCGGAAAATTCGCCGGTCTGGAACCACGCCACGTCGACCCGCGAAAACTGCCTCGGCCAGGATTGCCCGGACTACAAGGACTGTTTCGTCATGCTCGCCCGGCGCGAGGCGATGGCGGCCGACCTGGTGGTGGTCAATCACCACCTGTTCTTCGCCGACGTCATGCTGCGCGACGAAGGCATGGCCGAACTGCTGCCGGCCTGCAACACGGTGATTTTCGACGAGGCGCACCAGTTGCCGGAAGTGGCGACGCTCTTTTTTGGCGACAGCATTTCGACGGCGCAGGTTCTCGACCTGGCCCGCGATGCCCGCGCCGAAGGCCTGATCAACGCCCGCGACTGCCTCGATCTGCAATCGGCCAGCCGCGAACTGGAAAAAGTCGCCAAGGACATGCGTCTGGCGGTCGGCCTCGATGCCGGCCGTTTTTCCTCTGCGCAATTGAGCGAGAAGGCCGAATTCGCCCCGGCCCTGAAGGTGCTGGAGGACGAAATCGCCGGCTTCACCGCCATCCTGGAAAATCAGGCCGAGCGTTCCGAAGGCCTGGAAAAATGCTGGCAGCGCGGCCTGGAACTGGTTCAACGGCTCGGCCATTGGCAAAGCCAGGCGGTCGACGGCTATGTGCGTTGGGCGGAAGCTTTCGCCCATTCGCTGCAACTCAACTCGACGCCGCTCGACGTCGCCGAAATTTTCCGCAAGCAGATGGGCGGTCATCCGCGCGCCTGGATTTTCACTTCGGCGACGCTTGCCGTGCAGGGCAAGTTCCACCATTACTGCGCCGAGCTCGGTCTAGGCGAGCCGGAATCGGCGTGCTGGCACAGTCCTTTCGATTACGACAAGCAGGCCTTGCTCTACGCGCCGCTCGGCATGCCGGAGCCGAATTCCCATGGCTATACCGATGCCGTCGTCGACGCCGCTTTCCCGGCGGTGCTGGCGGCCGGCGGCGGCGCCTTCTTCCTGTGCACCAGCCTGCGCGCCATGCGCCGCACGCACGAACTGCTCAAGGCGCGCCTCGAGGATGGTGGTCATGAGATGCCGCTGCTGATGCAGGGCGAGGGCAGCAAGAACGACCTGCTGCAACGCTTTCGCCATCTCGGCAATGCCATCCTGGTGGGCAGCCAGAGTTTCTGGGAAGGCGTCGATGTGCGCGGCGAAGCCTTGTCGCTGGTGGTCATCGACAAGATTCCTTTCGCCCCGCCCGACGATCCGGTGCTCTCGGCGCGCATCGAGCAGATGCGCCAGCAGGGGCGTAATGCTTTCATGGAATACCAGTTGCCGCGCGCCGTGATCAACGTCAAGCAGGGCGCCGGCCGGCTGATCCGCGACGAGTCCGATACCGGCGTGCTGATGATTTGCGATCCACGACTTATATCAAAGCCGTATGGCCGACGGGTGTGGCAAAGTCTGCCCCCCATGAAACGCACCCGTGAATTGTCCGTCGTCCTCGAGTTTTTCGCCCAGCGATGAAAAATACCTTCGAACGCCTGCAGGCCCAGCAGCCGCAACTGTTTTCCGCCGCCGATATCGTCCTTCCCCTGGCCAGCCTCGAGGCCATGGCCGAACTGGTGGCGGCCATCGAATCGGTCATCGCCTGTCCGGCCTTTCGCCACCGGGCGCTCGCCCGGGCGCCGGAAATCGCCCGCCACCCGGTGGCGGCGCGCGGCGTCTTCATGGGCTACGATTTTCACCTGACGGCCGACGGCCCGAAACTCATCGAAATCAACACCAATGCCGGCGGCGGCCTGCTCAATGCCTATCTGCTGGCAGCCCACGGCCGGGCCGAACTGGGTGCGCAAGTCAAGGAACGCTATGTCGCGATGTTCCGCGAAGAGTGGCGACTGGCGCGCGGCGAGGCGCCGCTCAAACGCATCGCCATCGTCGATGAAAACCCGGCCGAGCAATTCCTGGCCCCCGAATTCGAGTTGTTCAAGGACCTCTTCGCGGCGCATGGCATCGCCGCCGAAATCGCCGATCCGCGCGATCTGCAGCGGCGGGGCAACTGCCTCTACCAGCATGGCGAAGCGGTCGACCTGGTGTATAACCGGCTCACCGACTTTGCCCTCGATTCGACGATCAGCGCCGATCTGCGGGCGGTCTACGAAGCCGACGGCGTGGTCCTGACGCCGCATCCGCAGGCGCATGCCCTGCATGCCGACAAGCGCAACCTGATGGTCCTGTCCGATCCAGAGGCGCTCGTCGAATGCGGCATCGATGCGGCGACCCGCCGTGTCCTGCTGGCCGGCATTCCGCGCACGCTGGCGGTGCATGCCGAACAGGCCGAACAGTTCTGGGGCGAGCGCAAGCAGTGGTTTTTCAAGCCGCCGGGCGGCTTCGGCAGCCGCGCCGCCTATCGCGGCGACAAGCTGACCAAACGCGTTTTCGAGGAGATCCTGCAGGGCGGCTACATCGCCCAGGAAATCGCCCCGCCGTCCGAGCACGAGGTCATGGTCGGCGAGGTGCCGACGCGCATGAAGGCCGATTTCCGCTGCTACGTCTACAACCGTGACATCCAGTTGGTCGCGGCCCGGCTCTACCAGGGGCAAACCACCAATTTCCGGACGCCGGGCGGCGGTTTTGCCCCGGTCTTCGTCGCTTGAGCGGGTAGAATCCGGCCATGAAAGTTTTTGGAATCGCCGGCTATTCCGGCTCCGGCAAGACGACCCTGCTGGAAAAGCTGATCCCCCAACTGACGGCGCGTGGCCTCAAGGTGTCGGTGGTCAAGCATGCCCATCACGGCTTCGATATCGACCGCCCGGGCAAGGATTCGTTTCGCCATCGCCAGGCCGGTGCCAGCGAGGTGCTGCTTTCCTGCAACGATCGCTGGGCCTTGATGCATGAGCGGCGCGATGAGCGGGAGCCGAGCCTGGATGAATTGCTCGGCCACCTCTCGCCCTGCGACTTGGTGCTGATCGAGGGCTTTCGCCAGGAACCGGTCCCCAAGCTCGAGGTCTATCGCCTGGCCAACGGCACGCCGCCGCTCTTTCCCGAACGCGGCGATATCGTCGCGGTTGCCACCGATGGCGATGTCCGTTGCGGCCGGCCGGTGTTTCCCTTGAACGACATCGCGGCCATCGCCGAATTTGTGATGAATACCCTGAATTTGCCGGAGCGCCCATGCTGAGCTTTGAACAAGCCCTGGAAAAAATGCTGGCCGCGGCCCAGCCCGTCGAGCAGGTCCTGTCGCTGCCGCTGACCGCCGTTGCCGGCCGCGTTTTGGCGCAGGCCGGACAATCGACGGTGGCCGTGCCGCCGCACGACAATTCGTCGATGGACGGTTACGCCGTGCGGGTTGCCGATGTTACGGCGCTCGGAGTTTGCCTGCCAGTCAGCCAACGCATTCCGGCCGGAACGGTCGGTTTACCCCTGCAGCCGGGGACCGCGGCGCGCATTTTCACCGGGGCGCCGGTGCCGGCCGGTGCCGACGCCGTGGTCATGCAGGAACTCTGTGTGCGTGGCGAAAGTGGCGTTGTCATCAATCACCGGCCGCATGTCGGCGAATACATCCGGCGACTTGGCGAAGACATCGCCCACGGTGGCGAAATTCTCCAGGCCGGTATCCGCTTGCGGCCGCAGGACATTTCCCTGGCCGCCTCGGCCGGTCTGCCCGAACTGCCGGTTTATCGGCGGCTGCGCGTCGGTGTCTTCTTTACCGGTGACGAACTGGTGCCCCCCGGTGAGCCGTTGCCGCCGGGTGGTATCTACAACTCCAACCGTTATGCCATTCGCGCCCTGCTCGAAGGCCTGAACTGCGAGGTGCGCGATCTCGGCTCGGTGCCCGACAATCTCGAGGCGACTCGTCAGGCCCTGCGCAAGGCGGCCGCCGATAACGATCTGGTCATCACCAGCGGCGGCGTTTCGGTCGGCGAGGAAGATCACGTCAAACCGGCGGTCGAGGCCGAAGGCCGGCTCGAGATGTGGAAAATTGCCTTCAAACCGGGCCGGCCTCTGGCTTTCGGCGAGGTCCGGCGGCCCGGCGGCAAAGCCTGGTTCATCGGTCTGCCGGGCAATCCGGTGTCGTCTATCGTCACGTTCCTGATGATGGTGCGGCCTTTCGTGCTGCGCCTGCAGGGCGTCGCCGAGGTGACGCCGCGGGTCCTCACCTTGCGCGCCGATTTTGACTGGCTGCTGCCGGACGCGCGCACCGAGTTCCTGCGCGCCCGGATGAACGATACCGGGGGCGTCGAGATCCATCCTAATCAGGGGGCCGGGGTCGTCACCTCGCTGAGCTGGGCCAATGGCCTGGTCGTCAATCCGCCGGCGGCCGTCGTCAAGCGCGGTGATAGTGTGCGTTTCATTCCATTTTGGGAGTTGCTGTCGTGAGTGTCAGAGTTCTTTATTTCGCCAGTCTCAAGGAGGGCCTCGGCCTGGCCGCGGAGTCCATCGAATTGCCGGCCGGGGTCGCTACCGTCGGCGCCTTGCGCGACTGGCTGGTGGGACAGGGGCGCGACAAGCTGGCCAGCGCGAAAAATCTGCGCTGCGCCGTCAATCAGGATATGGCCGGGCTGGATGCGGCGGTGAATGAGGGCGATGAAATCGCCTTCTTCCCGCCGGTAACCGGCGGCTAAAGGAAAAGCAATGTCGATTCAATGGTTCCCGGGGCACATGACCTCGGCCCGCAAGAAGGCCGGCGAGACGCTGGCCATGGCCGATGTCGTGGTCGAGGTGCTGGATGCCCGACTGCCGCAGGCGTCAAGCAATCCGATGATTCACGAGCTGCGCGCCTTTCGCCAGCGGCCCTGCCTGAAACTGCTGAACAAGGCCGACATGGCCGATCCGGCGGTGACCAAGGCCTGGCTGGATTATTTCGAGCAGCAGCCGGGGGTCAAGGCGGTCGCCATTTCCTGCAAGAAGGCCAGTGACGTGGCGCGTATCCCCGGCTTGGCGCAGAAGCTGGCGCCGCACCGCTGCGATGCGGTGAAGCCGCTGCGTCTGATGATCATGGGCATCCCCAATGTCGGCAAATCGACCTTGATGAATGCCCTGGTCAAAAAGAAGGTGGCGGCGGTCGGCGACCAGCCGGCGGTGACCAAGAGCCAGCAGCGCATCGATATCAGCTCGCGGCTGACCATTTACGATACGCCGGGTATGCTCTGGCCGAAGATCGCCCACCCCATCGACGGCCTGATGCTGGCGGCCAGCCACGCCGTCGGCGTCAATGCTTACATCGACGAAGAAGTGGCGACCTTTCTTTCCGGCTTTCTGCTCGAGCACTATCCGGCACTGCTCACCGCCCGTTACGGATTTGCCAGCCCGGGCCTGGATGCGGTGGCGGTCATCGAAGCGGTCGCCAAAAAGCGCGGTTGCCTGCTCAAGGGACGGGGCGGCCAACTCGACCTGGAAAAGGCGGCGGCCATCCTGCTGACCGACTACCGCAGCGGGGCGCTCGGCCGGATCAGCCTGGAAACCCCGCAGTTGCGGGGCGAACGGGCCAAACAACTGGCCGCCAAAGGGGTGCCTGATGTTGAAGCGGAGTCGGCGCCGGATCGCTAATTAAACTCGAAACGAAGAGTATTAGGTCGTTTCCAAAGTTTTGTATATAATTCGCGCCCTGTCAGCGGTCATCGCTGACAACCCAGTAGTTCCTCGATAGCTCAGTTGGTAGAGCGCCGGACTGTTAATCCGTAGGTCCCTGGTTCGAGCCCAGGTCGGGGAGCCAAAATTCTGCTTCATGCCATTACCACTTCGGCAAGCAGTCTGTGTTGCCCATGTGGCTCAGTGGTAGAGCACTCCCTTGGTAAGGGAGAGGTCGGCAGTTCGATCCTGCCCATGGGCACCACCCATCTTCCCTAGTGTTGCCCGGCGGCCGAGCCGTTCTTCGATCGGTCGCGGCGAAGCCATTCCGCGATGCTGCGGCGGGGCGCGCCCGGCGCCCCTTGCTTGCTGGTTAGTTGTAGTCCTGGGCGGCGTGCTTGCCGTTTACCAGTTGGCCGGCCGAAAGCGACATCATCAAGAGCGCGATGCTCTCGTGCATGATCAGGGTGTGGTCGTTGCCGGTTTCGACCATGTGCTTGCGCAGCGCTTCGCGGACTTTGCCGACACCGGTAACGTCGATGATGATATCGACGTCCTTGCCGAGGCGGGCCAGTTCCATGAAGTCGTTGGTGACCTTGACGCCGTGTTCCTTGGCCAGGGCAATGCCGGGCATCGCGAGATCGAGATCGGCGACGCCCAGGACGTTAACGAAGGAGGCATCGAGCAATTGCTTGAGCAAGGGGGTGCCGGTTTCACCGGCACCGATCACGGCAATACGGAAGGCATTCATGATGGCAGACTCGCAGTTGTTTTTCGACCTTGTAGTCTAGCGAAGGTCGACGGCCAAGTGTGGACCGGATGTGCCGTGCGGACATCCGGTCGGACGCTGCCTACACCCGCAGCAGCGCGATCTTCAAGGGTGGCTGGCCGTCGTGGCTGGGGAAATCCTCTTCCGGCGTGATCCACTCCAGAGCGCGGATGGTTCGCCCGGCCTTGGTTGCGCAGCGTTGCAACTGGTCGGCCCAGACTTCGCGGGTGATCTGCGCCGCGTTGTTGCAGCAGATCAGCGTGCCGCCTTCGGCGGTGCACAGCAGGGCCGGTTTCATCAGCGCGGCGTAGTCATTGACGATGTCGACGACGCCGAACGGGCTCTTGGCGTAGCGCGGCGGGTCGAGGAAGACGACGTCGAAGCTGTGCTTTTCCAGGGTAGGGAAGGGGGGCATCGGTTTGCCGCGCACTTTTTTCGCCTGGCCGATGCCGGACAACTGGCGCATCGCCGCGAAGGCATCGCTATGCACGAAGCGCAGGCGGATCGGCAGGTCGTTGAGGCGGGCGTTGTCCTTGCCGACTTTCAGGCTGGATTCGGCGAAGTCGACATTGACGACGTGCGCCGCGCCGGCCTTGGCCGCCGCCACGCCGACGCCGCAGGTATAGGCGAAGAGGTTGAGCAGCGTCTTGCCGGCGACTTCCTGCATGACGCGCCGGCGCCCGGCCCGCATGTCGAGGAACAGCCACGGGTCCTGGCCGGCGTGGCGGCCCTGCACCAGGTAGCGCACGCCCATTTCGTGGAATTCGCGGCTCAGTTGCGCCTCGGCCAGGATTTCCGCGGGCAGCGGATTGACGATGCGCGAATTGCCACTGCTGCGATCGTTGTAGATCGCCGTCAGGCCGGGGATGGCTTCGGCGTAGAAGCGTTCGATGGCGACGCGGTCGTGACCATCCAGGGCTTCGTGGAAAGTCTGCAGCAGCAACAGGTCGCCGTAGCGGTCCACGGTCAGGCCGGGGCGGCCTTCGGTGCTGCCGTTGAACAGCCGGTAAGCGTTGGTGTCTTCGGCATGCAGGCGCTCGATCAGGCCCTGACGGGCGGTCAGGGCGGCTTGCAGGAGGGCGGTGAGTTGCGTCGTGGGCATGGATGTTCCGGTGGAATTGCAGCGATCTCTGCGGAACCTGCCGCCGGAAAGCCGAGGCGAGGTATTTTACCGGATGGGGTCATCGGCCGTCGGATTAAGTGCCGGCCACAATTTCCAATGGCCGCAGGCCGAACGGGCGCGGCGCTCCGAGCCGGCCCAGCCGCCGTCGGCGCAGAGGCCGGTGATTGTCTCGGCTTCGATCTGCACGCAATCCGGCGTTTCCCCGGGCTGTCGTTCTCCGCGCCAATGCTGGCAACTGGCGCAGCGTTGGCGGGCGATGGCCTGGTTCAGCAAGTCTTCGCGCTGCGACAGGCGGCGATGCTCTGGTTTGCCGGCATGACCGCGCCGCCATTGCCGAGCCAGCCCTTGATGCCGCTTTTCACGTTGTAGACGCGGCTGTAGGCGGCTTGCTGGCTGAGGAATTGGCCGGCCGCCTTGCTGCGGTTGCCGCTGCGGCAAATGATGATGACCGGCTGGTTCGGCTTGGCGATGGGTTTCAACTTTTCCAGCCAGGCGGCGGCGTCGACCTGGCCTTGTTCGTCGAAGAAGGTGAGCAGGCGGCTGTTGGCGATGATGCCGGTTTCCTGCCATTCCGGCGTGGTGCGGATGTCGATGAGCGGGACGCCATTTTTCATCAGACGCTCCAGTTCGGCGTTGTCGATATCGATCAGTTCGGCCTGGGCCAGTAGCGGCGCGAGGGCGAGACAAAGGCTGAGAAGCAGGCGGCGCATGGGGCTGTCCTTGTAAATCAGGAAGGGCTGATTATAGATCCGAGAATCCGCAATTGAACCGCAGAGACGCAGAGATGCTGAGGAAAAACAAAGGCTTGCCTGGATTGTTCAGCACGCCTTCTGAGTGAGCCTAAAAAGCGTTGCAAGCCACTGTTTTAACGTCTTTCTCTGCTTCTCTGCGCCTCTGCGGTAAAGCTTTTAGGTGGATTGGCTTACCGGGGCGTGTTGGAAGGCAATTCAACCGCGGCCAGTAAAGATTGTCCTGCTGCGGGGCGCTCGTCGCTGGTTGTCGCGTGGGATAATCCGCGTTTTTTCCGGGGGCCGGTATGGCGCTGAAATCAACTATCTTCAAGGCGGAACTGCAACTGGCCGACCTCGATCGCTCGCACTTCGGCGAGTATTCGCTGACCCTGGCCCGCCATCCATCCGAGACCGATCAGCGGATGATGATCCGCCTGCTTGCCTTCGCCTTGTTTGCCTCGGAGAGCCTGGCTTTCGGACGCGGTCTGTCGGCCGAGGACGAGGCCGATCTGGCCGACACCGACCTGACCGGCTGCATCGAGCGCTGGATCGACGTCGGCCTGCCCGACGAGCGTAACATCCGCCGCGCCTGCGGTCGCGCCCGGCACGTCGTGGTGCTCGCTTACGGTGGGCGGCAGGCGGAAATCTGGTGGCAGCAGGCAGCCGACAAGCTGGCCGGTCAGAAGAACCTGACCGTGCTTGCCCTGCCGCCCGAGGAATCGTTGG
Source organism: Pseudomonadota bacterium (assembly GCA_018261905.1). Lineage (GTDB taxonomy): Bacteria > Pseudomonadota > Gammaproteobacteria > Burkholderiales > Rhodocyclaceae > Azonexus. The sequence continues at coordinate 43,527 of JAGTRU010000015.1, forward strand.
CCCTGGCCGGTCTGGCCGAACGCAACATGCGCCTGCAGTGCACCATCCAGGATGGCACGATCTGGCTGGGCAGCGACCGCCAGCAGGTCGAACTGGCGCCGCAGATACTGCAGGCGCCGGCCGCCAAGTAGCCCGCTGGCGGGCCGGGCTTATTCCGGCGGCAGGCTGCTGCCGGCTGACGTCATCGCTCGGCTTAACTGCGGGCGGGTGCTGGCCGAGAAGCGCAGGTTGCACTCGGCGATGGCGCTGGCGATTTGCGCTAGTTTGAGCCCGCTTTCGCCTTCCTGGCGGGCTAGGGCGGCTTCCTCGAGAGCCATGGCCGAAGCCAGTCCGCTGGCGTGCTGCGCCTGGGCAACCTTGAGGCCGGCTTCGTTGAGCTGCCAGCGGAGCTGGGCTAGTTCGAGCTGGGTTTCGGCATCGCGCAGGGCGGCCTGGTTGCGTCGCCGGTTCTCGTCGATGTCGCGCCGTAACTGTTCCTGACGCAGGCGGGCGGTTTCCTGTTGGGCCAGTTTTTCGGCAATCCGCGAATCGCGCAGGGCGCCATCGTAAAGGTTGAGATTGAGCTGCAGCCCGAGGTAGGTCTCGCGCCGGTGGAGATCGCGTCCGGCCTGTTCCAGCGTCTCGTTGTCGCGCCCGATCGCGGTGTATTGTCCGAGCAGGCTGAGGCTCGGCAGACGGCTGGCCTGCTCGGCCCGGACGGCTTCGGCGGCGGCCAGCAGATTGGCCGTCTCGCGTTGGTATTCGAGGCCGTCGTCGGCCCATTGTGTGGCTGCCGCGAGGTCTTCTGCCGGATCCGCCGGGAAGTTCGGTAGCAGCGTCGCGGCGTTCGCCTCGTCGAGATCGGCACCGAGCGCCGCGGCGTATTCGAGCAGGCGGGTGTTGCGTTCATTGGCGCGCATCCTGGCCTCGCCGCGTTGTTCGGCGAGGCGAAGCCGCTCGGTCTGCAGGGCAAGTTGCGACAGACGCTTTTCGGCGAATTGGCTGGCGGCGATCTGCGCCCGCTTCTCCGCGACGCCTGCCCGCTGTTCGGCCAGTTCGTCGAGTAAGGTGGCTTGGCGGAGACGGAGATAGGCCAGCGTCACCCGATAGGCGGTGTCACGTTGTTTGACGGTTTGCTCGATCGTGCTGGCGGCTAGCTGGTGGGCGGATTGTTGCAGCCGCGCCGTGTCGCGCCCACCGTTATAGAGATCGTAGCTGAGGCGCACCGCCGGGGCGATCTGGTAACGCGGCACGGTTTTCTTGATATTGGCGTCGAGGGTTACCGGCGGTTGCCCGGGGATCGTTGATGGAACCGTGACCGTGCTGTTGATACCGAGGTAGCTGTCGTAGTTTTCCGTGTAATCGATATTGGTCAGGACGTCTATGCTCGGCCGGAAACGGGCTTGCGCCTGGCTCTGGCGGGCATCGGCCTGGACCGTGGCGAGGCGGGCGCTGCGGTTGGCCAGATGATTGTTCAGGGCGTAGAGGATCGCTTCGTCCAGGCTGCGCGGGTAGCCGGCAGCGCTGGGCGGGGCGGCCGGCGGCGCCAGCGACAGGCTGGTGGCGACCCGCAGTCGGCTCTCGGCGGCCGCAGGCGGCGCTTCGGCGTGGCCGGGGTTGGCCTGGGCGGCGGCAAGGAGGCAGAGGCCGGCGAACAAGGGTTTATTCATAGCGCAGGGCTTCCACTGGACGCAATTTGGCGGCCCGATAGGCCGGGTAGACTCCCGAAATCAGGCCGACGACGAGCGAAACACAAAATCCGATGACGATGAAGGAAAACTCCGGGACCAGCGGGTAATGGGTCCAGGCGGTAATGGCGACGCTGCTGACGGCGCCCAGCAGCAGCCCGAAAACGCCGCCGAGCAGGCTGATCAGTGTCGCCTCGATGAGGAACTGGCTCATGATTTCGCCTTCGCCGCCGCCGATTGCCTTGCGCAGCCCGATTTCGCGGGTCCGTTCGATGACCGAGGTGCTCATGATGTTGAGGATGCCGAGGCCGGCAACCAGTAGCGAAACGGTGGCGGCGACGAGGCCGATGGTGGAGACGATGCCGAGAATGACATCGGCGTTGGCGACGTATTGCTGCATGGTCTCGATGCGGTATTTGAAAGCGTCCTGGTGGCGCCGCTTGAGGAAGGCGACGATCTGTTCGGCCGCCGCCCTGGCCATTCCCGGGCTGACTGCTTCGCCCTGGATCATGGTGATATCTTCGGTCCCGAGCATGGTCTGCAGGCGGTTGTAGGGGATCAGGATGCGGCCGTTGGGATCCTGCTGGCCACCGGTCGAATTGATGCTGGCGAGGAAGGAACGGTCCTTGTAGGCGAGGACGCCGATAATCTCGAACTTGTCGTCGGCGATGCGGAGTTCCTTGCCAACCGGGTTTTCATCGGCGGCGAAGAGGTCGTTGCGGACCTGTTCGCCGATCACGGCGACGGCGCGGCGCCGTTCGATGTCCTGGGGATTGAAGCCGCGGCCGACGACCAGCGCATCGTTGTTGATCTCGAGATAGGCACTGCCGACCCCTTCGACCCCGGCCGAACTGTAGCGGTTGCCGCGGGTCGCGAAGAGCGGGGCGTAGCGGCCGGGCCACAGGATGGGCGTGAATTTGGCCAGGGCCGGGCAACTGGCCGAGGCTTTCAGGGCGTTGATGTCGTCGTTGCTGATGCCGGTGCCGCCGCGGATGACGCGGCGCGGGTCGTCGACCTTGTAATTGCGGTGCACCCAGACCGACTTCAGGCCGAAAGTCTGCAATTCGCTGAAAATGACTTCCTTGCCGCTGCGGTTGACCGTCGCGATCAGGATGACGGCGGCGATGCCGATGGCGATGCCGGTGGCGCTCAGGGCGGTGCGCAGCTTGTGGTCGGCGAGGCCGAGCAGGGCCTGGCCGAGCAGGTCGAGCCAGAACTGCCAGAGGGTGTTGCTGGCCGGCTTCATTTCCGCAGATCCTCGGCGATCACGCCGTCGCGCAGGCGGATGATGCGTTGGGCGTAGGCGGCGATGTCGTGTTCATGGGTGACCATGATGATCAGCTTGCCCTGGGCGTGGAGTTCGGAAAAGATATTCATGATTTCCTCTCCGGCATGCGAATCGAGGCTGCCGGTGGGTTCGTCGGCAATGATCACGTCGGGGTCGTTGACCAGGGCCCGGGCAATCGCCACCCGTTGCTGCTGGCCGCCCGACAGGCGGGCCGGGGTGTGGCTGCAGCGGTCGCCGAGGCCGACCCGGTGCAGCGCCTGGCGAGCCCGTTGTTGGCGTTCGGCCAGTGGCAGCCGCCCGTAAATCATCGGCAACTCGACGTTGCGCAAGGCGCTGAGGCGGGGAATCAGATTGAACTGCTGAAAGACAAAGCCGAATTTGCGATTGCGGATCTTGGCTTGTTCGCTGTTGTTTACGGTATCGACGCGCCGCCGATCGAGTTCGTAGGTGCCTTTGTCCAGGGTGTCGAGGCAGCCGAGGATATTCATCAGCGTCGATTTTCCCGAGCCCGATGGTCCCATGATGGAAACGAATTCGCCGCTCGCAATATGCAGCGAAATGCCGCGCAGCACATGGATCGGCTCGGCGCCGGTGGTGTAGTACTTCTCGGCGCCCTCGAGGCGGATCATGGACGGGCCCCGTTGTCGGCTAGGTCGACGGCATCGCCCTCGCGCAGCGCTTTGCCTTCGAGCCGGGCGACGGGCTGCCCGGCCCCGAGGCCGCTGCGGATTTCGACGAAATGGTCGCCGAACAGGCCGCAATTGATCGGCTGGCTACGCAGGCGTCCGTTGTCGACCAGCCAGACATAGTCCTTGCCGTCCCGGTTGTGCACCGCTTCGATCGGCAGGCGCAGGGTCGACGCCCGGGAACTGGTCTGGATATTCACATCGACCTGCTGGTTGGGCAGGACTTTCAGTCCGGCCGAACGGGCGCTGATCCAGACCGCCAGATAATTGGTGTTGCCTTCCTTCTGAATGGCCGGATCGATGCGCAGGATCTGCTCGGCGACCGCCGGCGAACCGTTCACCGACACCGCGACCGGCAGGTCGGCGTGGATCAGCCCGGCATCGGCCTGGTCGACCTTGGCGAGGATTTCCAGTGGGCCGGCGGCGCGCAGGCTCATCAGCACTTTGCCGGCGGCGACGAACTGTCCCTGGCGGACATCGACGGCCGAGATGGTGGCGGCGATCGGGGTGCGCACGGTGTAGTGTTCGAGCTGACTCCGGGCGGCGCTCAACTCGGCGTTGGCCCGCTCGAGCCGGGCCTGATCGACCCGGAGCTGCGTTTCGGCATTGCGCACCGTGATCTCGGCTTCGCCGCCGGCCTGCCAGACGGCGCGCAAGCCGTGCAGGGTGGTTTCGTGCAGCGTCAGTTCCTCGCTGACCATGCGCCGGCTGGCCGCGGCACTGTTCACCCGGGCCACGCTATCGTCGCTGGCGATGCCAACCAGCAGGGCATTCTTGGCGACCGGGTCGCCGACGGCGACGGCGACCCGGTCGGCGATGCCGGAAACCTGGGCGATCACCGGCACGTCGTTGGGGCCTTTGGCGGTGCCGGTGATGCGGATGTACGAATCGACCGGGCCGGTATCGACGGCGACCACGCTGACGACCGGGAGTTTGGCGCCATCCCTGACGACAACGATGAGGCCGGCAGCGACCAGGAGGAGGCCGGTGGCGAACAGCCAGAAACGGTTTTTTTTCATCGATACCATCCGTGGATAACAGGCTTAGTGACAATTGAAGTGTTGGTCTGCCGCGGCATGAACCCGGTCTGGGGTTTGGTCATTTGTCGAGATCCTTGACCAGGCGGGCGAATTCGAAGTTTTCGCCGGCCAGATCGGTGATCTGCAAGCTTCGCTCAATCCGGAAACCAAGTTTGCGGCGCAGGCCGATCGCCGTCGCGTTGTCGCTTTCGGCTTCGCAGACGAGGCGCCGACAGCCTTCCCGGCGGGCATTTTGTTCGGCCACGGCGAACAGACGCCGGCCCAGGCCGCGGCCGCGAAACTCGGGATAGAGGGCGCTGTTGCTGGCGTAGTATTCGCCGCTCTCGATCGCGCCGAGCAGGGGTTCGATTTTCGTCAACTGGCGGTAATGGCGGAGCAGACCGAGCCCCATGTAGCGCGCCAGGAGCAGCCCGAAGACGGTCCGGCCGGCCGTTTTGGCGGCATGGTTGTAAGTCAGCGTCATGCCGGCCAGGCGACCGTCAAGTTCGATGAATTGCGTGTGCTCGTAGCTGAAGAAATGTTGGCGGTGGGGAAACAGTCGTTCCATCAGCCGGCCGACCTCCGTTCCGTATACCGCCGGCAGGAAGCGTGGGACGCTGATCAGCAGCAGGCGGGAAAAATCGGCGGCATCTTCCGGCCGCCCGGGGCGGATGACGATAGTCTCCATTAGCTCCTCCTGCCCGCCGTGGCGGTCGCCAGCAATTGTTCGATGCTGGCCGTCGGCATCGCCAGCAAGGCCCGCAACAGCCCTTCGATATCGGCCAGCAGGGCGGCGATGGTGGCTTCCGTGAACCCCTGGCGAGCGTAGGTCACCCTGATTTCGAGGCTGTCGCCGATATCGACCGAGAAAAGCAACGGATAGTGGCTCAGCTCGTCGAAGTCGGTACTCCAGACCGGCAGGGTTTCGGAAACCAGTAGCAGGGACGGGTCGATCGGAAAATTCTGGATGGCGACGACGCTCTCGAACAGCGGCTGCCCCGCCGCCAGGCCGCTGCATTCCTGGATCAGGCGCTGCGGCGTGTGTTCGAAGGCCAGCAGTTCGGTGCACTGGGCCTGCAGGGCCTGGAGCCAGTCGGTGCAGCGGCCGGCGCTATCGATCCGGACGCGGATCGGCAGGTCGTTGGTAAACATCCCGACCATGTTTTCGATACCCGAGAGCTCCGGCGGTCGCGACGAGAAGGTGGCGCCGAACACGACCTCACGCTGGCCGCTGTAATGGCCGAGCAAAAGCGCCCAGACGCCCTGCATCAGCGTGCTCGGCGTAAAGCCGTGCTGCCTGGCCAGGTGCCCCAGGCCGCCGCTCGTCTCGTTGTCCAGTTCCCATGTCGCGCGGCCCGAGCCCTGGCGGTCGGGCAGGGGTTGCCGACTGGCCAGCCGGGTCGGACCGCTGAGTCCGGCCAGACAGCGTTGCCAGTAGGCCCGGGCCGGGGCGGTGGGCTGTTTGGCTAGCCAGCCCAGATAGTCGCAAAAGGGGCGGGTCGGGGGATATTCGGCGGGGCGTTGGGTGGTCAGTGCGCCATAGAGAGCGAGAAATTCCTGCAGTAGCAGGGCCAGGGACCAGCCATCGAAAAAGGCATGGTGATAGGTCCACACAAATTGGTAGAGGTCTGCGCTGTAGCGGATCAGCAGCAGGCGCGACAGCGGCGGCCGGGTCAGCTCGAAAGGGTGCTGACGTTCGGCCAGGCGATAGTGTTCGAGGCGCCCGGCCCGCTCTTCCTCGGGAATCTCCCGCCAGTCTTCATGCCGCAAGGGGAGCGGCAGTCCGCCATAGACGGCTTGCTGGGTCAGGGCGCCGGATATCTCGACGGCGGCGCTGCGCAGCACCGGATGGTGCTCGAAGAGCAGGCCGAGGGCCCGTTCCAGGGCCGGGCAGTCGAGTCCGCCAGCCAAGGTGCAGGAGAATTGTTCGGCGTAGATGCCGGCGCCGGGAGCGGCAACACTTTGCTCCAGCATGTCACGCTGGGCATCGGTCAGCGGGTAGATGTCTTGTAATTCCCAGCCGGCACTGGCTGCGGCCGCGGTCAATCGGTCGACCTGCCCGGCGTCGAGCGCGGCCAGCGGGAAATCGCCGCGGGTGGCGCCGGCCGGCGCCCGCCTGCAATGCGCCAGCAGGCGATGGACCTGATCCAGACAGTGGTCGGCCAGTTGGACGACGGTCGTCGTCGGCAGACGGTCCGGGTCGTATTGCCAGATGAGTTCCAGGCCATCGTCGCGCCAGTCGGCCGTGATATCGATGGCCGATGTTGTGGGCCCCGTCAGCTCGAGGGAGCGCAGCAGTGTGGCTGGCGTAGCCGGCGGTTCGGTGTAATGGAAAGCGATCGGCAACTCCGGGGGCCGAGCCCTCGCCGCGTTGTTGGGCAGGGCATAGCCGAGGCCGCCGGCGGGCACGGCGCGACATTGTTCCTTGACCGCTTTGAGCGCCGCACCGTCGTCTTCCGCCGGGCGCTCCAGACAGAGCGGGTAGGGGCTGTGCAGCCAGCCGACCGTGCGCGAGATGTCGAGTTCCGGGAAAGGATTGTGGCGTCCGTCATGGTCGATGAGCAGGCTCAGGCGATCGACTTCCAGCCAGCCGCAGAGAGTGCGTAGCAGCGCGGTCAGCAGCAGTTCCTCGGGACGCAGCCGGTAGGCTTTGCGGGTCGCCTTGAGCAGGTTCTCGGTGGCCGCGGCATCGAGGTGGCGCGTCAGGCGCTGGCGCTTCGTGGCGCCGGCCGGAGCGAGCCGCGGCAGGCGCGGTGCGGCGCTTTCCTGGGTTGGCCAAAAGCCGGCCGCGTCGGCCGTGGCGCCAGGTTCGGGCAGCTCGGCGAGGCGCTCGGCCCACTGCCGGTAGGCGCTGGTTTTAGCCGGCAGTGTAATGGCCTGGCCGGCCAGCAACTGACGGCAGGCGGTATCCAGATCTTCACCCAGGAGGCGCCAGGAGGCGGCGTCCAGGACCAGGCGATGGCCGGCCAGCAGCAGTTGTTCGCGGCCCTCGCCGAGTATGAAATGGAGCGCCTTGAGGCGCGGGCCGTGCGCCGGGTCGAGGCTGGCGCACAAGCGGTGGCGCTCTCTTTCGAGGCTGGCGGCCTGGGCCGCGGCATCAAGTTGGCTGAGGTCGATGGTCGGCAACTCGAGCGTCGCCGTTTCGACGGGGGCGTGGCTGGCCGGTTGGTTGTCGGCGAAGCGCAGGCGCAAGGCGTCGTGGTGCTCAAGCAGGGCGCGGCAGGCGCTGGCCAACAAGGCACTGGGCAGCGCCTGGGTGAGTTCGAATCGCAGGGCTGGATGGGACGGGACGTCGCCCCCGGCGGTTGCGGCCAGATAGCTGCGCTGGGCCGGTGTCAATGGGCAGGGGCCGGTGAGTGGGCCTTGCTCGGCGACAATCGCCGAGGTGAGGCGGGCGACCGCCGCCAGTTCGGCAATGGTGGTGCACTGGAAAATGTCCTTGGCCGCCAGGTGGATGCCGGACTGGGCGGCGCGGGAAATGATCTGGATGGCGAGAATCGAGTCGCCGCCGAGACTTAAAAAATTGTCGGAGACGCCGATTTGGTCGACGCCGAGCGCTTCCTTGAATATTTCCACCAGGCGCCGTTCGGTGGCGTTGGCCGCTTCGCTGCGTTCGGGGGCGGCCCGGCCGCTGGCCGGAGCGGCGTCACGCCGCCATTCCCAGAGCGCTGAAAACTGCCCGTGCTGAAACATTTCGCGACACAGCAGGCGTTGGATCTTGCCGCTGGTCGTGCGTGGCAGGGCGCCGGCCTTGACCAGTAACAAGGCGGCGACATCGAAGATCGTGTGCTGCTTGTCGATTTCGCCGCGGATCCGGGCGGCCAGGCCCTCAACGATCGGCTGGCGAGCGAATTCCACTTCCTGCACGACGACCAGGTCGCAGCCGGCTTCACGCTCGATGGCGAAGGCGGCGCAACTCATCGGCCGGAAACTGCGGTCGAGGGTCTCGACGGTGGCTTCGATATCCTGCGGATAAACATTGCGCCCGGAAAAAATCATCACTTCCTTGATCCGGCCGGTGATGTACAACTCTTCATCGGCCAGGAAGCCGAGATCGCCGGTCCGTAACCAGGGTTCGCCTTCGCCCTCGATACGGGCGCCGAAGGCGGCCGCGGTTTCCGCCGGGCGGTTGCGGTAGCCCCGAGCCACCGATGGGCCACGGACCCAGATTTCGCCGATTTCCCAGGGGGCGAGGCGGGCCTGGGTGACGGGATCGACGATGGCGACGTGGTGGTCGGGGAGCTTGCTGCCGACCGAGACCAGTTCGACGAGATCCTCGGGATTGCCCGGGGCGGCCCGGGCAATCCGGTTTTCGCCGAGCGCCGTGCGTGAGACGAGCAGCGAGCCGGGCATGCCGTCGGCGGCGTAGTTCTTGATATTGGCCGTGACCAGCAGGGTGGATTCGGCCAGGCCGTAACCGGGAGCGATGGCCCGGGGATTGAAGCCGCATTCGGCAAAGGCCTTGGCAAAGCGGCGCAGGGTCTGCATGCGGATCGGCTCGGCGCCATTGACCACGATTTCCAGGGCGCTCAGGTCGATCAACTTTTTCTGCGCGGCATTGATCTTTCGGGTGCACAGCTCGAAGGCAAAATTCGGGGCGCCGGTGACGCGGGCCTTGTATTTGCTCAAGGCCTTGAGCCAGAGGTAGGGCTGCATCAGGAAAACGAAGGGCGGCATGTGGATGGAATGCGCCCCGGCACACACCGGTCCGATGATGCCGGCGATCAGTCCAAAGTCGTGATAGGGCGGCAGCCAGCCGACCCCGATGTCGGGCGTTCCCGCCGGGCTCGGCCGATGATGGGCGCGTTTGCCGTAGAAGATGTTGGCCAGCAGATTTTCGTGCGCCAGCATGACGCCCTTGGGGGCGCCGGTCGAACCCGAGGTGTACTGCAGAAAGGCGATATCCGAGAGGGCGATGGCGGGCGGCTGCCAATGACCGGTGGCGGCCGGTAGTGTGTCGGTCACCAGCCAGACGAGATCGTCGAAATTAACCTCCGAACCCTGCTCGTAATAACGCACCCGATCCAGGGTGGTGGCCGAACAGAGCGCGACGTGCGCTTCGGCATCCTCGAGAATCATGCGCAGACGCGATAGGTGGCGGGCGCTGCCGGGCGGAAAGGCCGGTACCGCAACCCGCCCGGCACAGATGCAGGCAAAGAAGGCGGCGATGTAATCGATTGACGGCGGGTAGAGGAGCAGGACCCGGTCCCCGGGCCGGGATACCGTCTGCAGGTGGCGGGCGACCTGCTGCGCCCGGTCGGCCAGTTCGCGGTAGGTCACCTGGTCGCTGACGTTTTCACCATCCTGCAGGAAAGTGAAGGCCATTCGCTCTGCTGTTCCAGACTCTTCCGTGGCACGGTATTCCAGAATCTCGGCCAGATTCAGGTGTTGCAGTTCAAGCATGCAATAGCTCTCCAACGCGATCGGTTCCTCGCTCCGCTCGGTTGGCGGGGAGGGTTGAAACTCTGCGTTGGGGCTTGGGTCTGGCTACTTGCCGGCTCGTGCGGAGAAGACTGGGTAAAACCTAGAACCCCCATCAAATTTCCGCTTTAAGCTCTTGTAATGCATATGGTCTTGTGTGATTATAACACCGGTATATCCAATAAGAATAATTGCGGCAGGTGGTTGAAAGGTTTTTTCTGCAGTCGTGACCGTGCAGGGGCGGATGCAGATGTTCGAAATTCGCGGTTTTTCGGCAAATCGCAGCCCGTCGGCTGTTTTGTCATGCGGATTCGGCCTTTCGGCGCTACCGGCCGCTCGCTGGCTCCCCCAATATTTTTTGCGTTCGCTGCGTGCAGCTTTGGTGCTCATCGTTTTTTCTAGGGGGAAGTAACTGTCATGTCTACATATAGCAAAGAAGAAGTCATTAGCCGTATCGAGAAGGTCCTGCGCTCAACGCTCGGGCTCGGTGCCGATGTCGAATTGCGTCCGGATGCCAACCTCCTCACCGAAATCGGCCTCGATTCGATTGAGGCTTTCGAGGCGGTAACGACCCTGCACGAGATTCTTGGGGTGCGCATTCCTGACGACCTAGACCCGAAAATGGTGGCCAACATCAACGGCATGGCCGATTACATTTTCGACAAGTACGGCCCGGACGTCGTCGAAAAATTCATGACCACCGATATCGAGCGCGCGATCGCCGAAATGCGGGCCGACGAGTCGCTGGACTAAACAAGCGCTGCTGAATTTTCAGGAAGCCGTCAGCCGACGGCTTCGGCCACAATTTCTGCTTGCGACTCGAAAAATGCTATTGGCATACGAAGATATTCTTCAACTCATTCCACATCGGCCGCCCTTTCTGTTCGTCAAATCAGCCGAACTGATCGGTCCGCGCGAAATTCACGGCATCTGCGTCTGGGCTGCCGACAATCCCATTTTTGCCGGGCACTTTCCGCAACTGGCGATCGTTCCCGGGGTCTTGCTGGTCGAGGCGGCGGCGCAACTGGCCGGCGTTCATATTGTGCAAGCCGTTCGCAGCCCGGGCCGCGCCCAGGTGCTGGCCAAGGGCTACGAGATGGAGGATCCGGTCGGCGTGCTGACCCTGATCCGCAAGGCAAGCATCCACAAGCCGGTATTTCCGGGCGATGAGGTGTTCTATCGGGTCAGCCTTGATGCCCCGGTCGGACCGATGATCAATGTCCGTTGCGAGGCGCTGGATGCGAGGCGCCAGCAGAAAGTTTTCAAATGCGAACTGGGTGTCGCGGTGGCCGAGCGCGCCCGCCTGCAGTCCACTATCTGAGGGGAAATCATGTCCGAAAAACGAGTCGTCGTAACCGGGATGGGGGCGGTTTCATGTTTTGGTGCCGGTGTCGAGCGCCTCTGGCAAGGCCTGCTCGACAAGAAAAGCGGCATCCGCCCGGTGTCCTTCCTGGCGCCCGGCAGTTATCGTTCGACGCTGGGGGCGGAGGTGCCCTGGACAGCGCTGGCGGAACATGAAGATTGCGGTGGCGAACTGCAGACCCCGGAAGAAGCGACCCGCCTGGCCCTGATCGCCGCCAACGAGGCGATCGCCCAGGCCGGACTGGCCGGCCCCGCCATCGAGGCGGCCGGGTGTGTGCTCGGCACGCTGTGTTCAAGCTCGCGCGTCACTGCGGAATACATGCGGCAGTTCGCTCTCTCGGAGATTGCCAGGGCGGATACGACGGATGCCGATGTGGCCATCGTTTCGCACCAGCTCAATCATGTCGTCGGGCGTTACCGGCTGCACGGTCCGGTCTCCATGGTGTCGACGGCCTGCTCGTCGTCGACCGACGCCATCGGCTACGCCGCCGATTTTATCCGGAGCGGTGACGCCGAGATCATGCTGTGCGGCGGGGCCGACATCATTTCCGAGTTTGCCCATGCCGGGTTCTGTTCCGTCTTTTCGATCACGCGCGATGTCGCCCGGCCGTTCGACAAGTCGCGCACCGGCTTCTTCATCGGCGAAGGGGCTGGCATGCTCGTCCTCGAAAGCCTCGAACACGCCAGGGCGCGGCGGGCCAACATCTATGCCGAAGTGCTCGGCTATGGTCTGAGCAATGCCGCCTTTCACCTCACGGCAACCTCGGAAGACGGTAGCGGCGAGGCCCTGGCCGTCCGCCGGGCGCTGACCGAGGGCGGCATCGCTCCCGAGCAGGTTTCCTATCTGAATGCCCATGGCACGGCGACGCATCATAACGATTTGACCGAGGTCCAGGTTATTCGCTCGGTATTCGGCGCCGCGCCGAAGATTGCCATTTCATCGATCAAGGCGAATATCGGTCATTGCATGGGGGCGGCCGGGGCGCTCGAGGCTATTGCCACCATCAAATGCATCGAGCATGGCTTCATCCCGCCGACCTTGAACAGCAGCGGCGACGTCGATGAGGCACTGAATATCGTCATTGGCGACGGCCTGCACCTGCCGGTTAACTACGCGCTCTCCGAGTCTTTCGGCTTTGCCGGCGCCTGTTCGGCACTGCTCCTCGGGGCGCCCCACCTGATCGATCAGGCCTCGGTCTGAATCACCAACCCAGCGAGTTAACCCACCATGACCATTTCGCAAAGCCGGCCTGCCTTCCTCACCGGGATTGGCGCCATCACCCCTTTTGCCAACGGCTGGAGCCCTACCTTTCAGGCGGCCAGCGCCGGCCCGATCCGCTATGCGCCGTGGCCTGCCGATCTCGAACCACCGACGGCGAATGCGGCGCTTGGGCTGGTCAAGGACTATCCCAAGGAGAAGTATTTCACCGATCGCCAATTGCGCGTCATGGATAAGGCGATGACCCTGGCGTCGGTCGCCACCGGCTTTGCCTTTGAAGACGCCAAGATCGACGAAGCCTATCGCACCGAGGCGGGGGACGAAATCGGCACCATCTTTACCTCGATGCGGGGCGAAGTCCCGTCGATCTATCGCTATTGTTCGCCGCTGATCGTCAGCAATGGCAAGTCCTTGCCCAATCCGGCGCATTTCCCGATGATCGCCCGCAATGTCGCCTGCGGTCAGGTCGCCTTGCGTTTTGGCCTGCGCGGCTGGAGCACGATGATCGCCTCGGGCGAATTGAGCACCATGCATGCCCTGGGGCGCGCCGTCAGCCTGGTCGAAAGCGGCAAGGCGCCGATGATCGTGGTCGCCGCCTACGAAACGTTGTCGAAAATTTCCCTGCATCACGCCCGGGTGTTCTGGCGCAAACACGGCATTTACGACCAATTGTTCCAGGATCCGCAATCGAATGCCGATGCGCTGATCGAAGGCGCCTGTGTTTTTGTCATCGAAAGCGAGGACAGCGCGCTGCGCCGTGGCGTGACGCCCTACGCGCGCTTCGGACGGGTCACCCAGGGGCAATTGCAGCAGCCGACGGCGCCGGCCTTCCGGGACATCGCCCGGCGCCATGCGGCGAAAAACGAGACGGATCGGATCGCCGCCAGTTTTCTCGTTTCCAGTCGCCAGAACTCTCCGGCCGAGAACGAGCAGGCGATGCTCGCGGCACTCACCGAAAATGCCTCGCCGCTTAGCGAAATCCGCACCCGGCCGATCTTTGGCGATGGCGGTTCGCAGACGCCGATGTTCCAGGTCGCCTGTGCTGCGCAGATGCTCAAGGACGGCAAGCTGGCCGCCGGCTTGCTGGCTCCCGGCACGGCGCCGGCAGATGGCGTGCCGCCGTCCGGCGCTACCGTGACCCAGGTTGGCCTGCTCGGCGGCTACGGCTTGCTCTCGCTGGGGCGCGCCTGAGCAATTCTTGTCCGGAAGTTTGTCCGCCGCCGGCCGAGCGGCTCCTGGCCATTCGCTGGCGGGGCGGCCGAATGACCGAGATTGCATATCCGAGGAAATTTCAATGAAAAAAGCAGCCCTGATTACCGGCGCCAGCCGGGGTATCGGCCGAGCCATTGCCGGCGTGCTGGCAGAGAGCCTGCCGGTGGTGATCAATTATCGCAACGACGAATCGGCGGCGCTCGCCGTGCAGGCCGAGATTCGGGAAAAGGGGGGCGAAGCCCTCGTCATCCGGGCCGATGTCGCAGATTACGAACAGGTCCGCCGGATGTTCGACGAAATTCGGGCCGCCGATTACTGGGTACATACCCTGGTCAATAACGCCGGCATCATCCGGGATCAGTTCGCCATCATGATGGGACTCGATGCCTGGCACGCCGTGATCAACTGCAACCTGAACGGCGCCTTCTACTGTGTCAGGGAGTCCGTGCAGACCATGATGGCCCGGCGGGCCGGCAATATCATCAATATCTCCTCGATCAGCGGTCTGCACGGCCAGGTCGGGCAGAGCAACTATGCCGCATCGAAGGCCGCATTGACCGGTTTGACCAAATCGCTGGCCAAGGAGCTGGGGCGTTTCAACGTGCGGGTCAATTGCGTCGCGCCGGGTTTCATCGAAACCGACATGGGGGCCGAACTGCTGAGCAACGAAAAAATGGCCAAATTGCTCGAACTGGCCCGCCAGGAACTCCTTCCCCTGCGCCGTTGGGGCAAGCCGGCCGATATTGCTGGCGTCGTCCAGTTCCTGGTGTCCAGCCAGGCGGCCTACATGACCGGGCAGGTGCTGGAAGTTGATGGCGGGCTCTCCCTTTGATGGCCCATCTCGATCCCGCGCCACGCCTGCCCGAGGCCGATGGGCCGGGCGTCAACATCCTGCGCCGCTGTTTTTCCCCGATCTCGATCAATGGTCTCGAACTCCGCAACCGGCTGCTCATGAGTTCGATGCACATGAATTTTGAAGGGGCCGATCAATATGAGCGCTTTGCCCGCTTTTACCGCCTGCGCGCGGCCCATGGCCCGGCCTTGATGGTCACCGCCGGGTGCAGCCCGGATTATTTCGGCCAGGTCACTAGGGATGCTTTTCGTCTCGATAGCGACGATCTGCTCGCCGAGCACCGGAAAATCGTTGCTGCCGTGCATGCCGCGGGCGACTCTAAACTCGTCCTGCAACTACTGCATTTCGGCCGGGAAGCATTTCACGGCAAACTGGTGGCGCCTTCCCCCTTGCGTCTCGAAGGCAACATCTTCACCCCCTACGAACTGAGCCATGAACAGATTCTCGCCACCATCGACGCCTACGGGGCGGCGGCGGCGCGGGCCGTGGCGGCCGGCTACGATGCCATCGAGCTGCTTTTCTCTCAGGGTTTCCTGATCCACCAGTTCCTGTCGGCCCATACCAACCGGCGGACCGACCAATGGGGCGGCCCGTTCGCGCAGCGCCTGCGCTTCGCGACGGCGGTCGCGGCGGCCGTGCGCGGCGCGGTCGGGCCGGCTTTTCCGGTGATTTTCCGGATTCCCTGCCTCGACCTGGTTGCCGGCGGACTGAGTTTTGCCGAATCGCTGCAACTGGTCGATGCCCTGCAGGCCTATCAGATCGACCTCCTCAATATCAGTATCGGTTGGCACGAGTCGAACGTCCCGACCATCGCCAACGTCGTCCCGCCGGCCGGCTTCGCCGCCGTCGCCGCCCGGGTCAAGGCGGCCTTCCCGCATCTGCTGACCTGCGTCAGCAACCGGATCAACGATTTGCGCCATGCCGAAGAGCTGCTGATCGAAGGCGTCGCCGATATGGTGGCGATGGGCCGTCCTTTCCTGGCTGACCGGGCGATCGTCGCCAAATCGGCGGCCGGGCGTTTCGACGAAATCAATTACTGCATCGCTTGCAACCAGGATTGCCTGGATCAGGTTTTTGTCGGCAAAGTCGTCGGTTGCGCCGTCAATCCGGAATGCAGCAGCGCAACGGAAGGCGATCCGCTGCCGGCATTGGCCGGCGAACCGGCCGTTGCCGTTGTCGGCGGCGGCCTTTCCGGCATGGCCTGCGCCCTGGTCTTGGCCCGGCGCGGGGCAAAAGTGACCCTCTTCGAAAGCGCTTGCCAGCTCGGCGGCCAACTCTTGCTGGCCGCCGCCATCCCCGGTAAGGCGGAGTTCATGCGGACTGTCCGTTATTACGCCGGACAGTTGCGCGCCAACGGCGTCGCGGTCCATCTCGATCACGAATTCGGCGAATCGGATCTGGGCCATGGAAATTGGCGGCATGTCATCCTCGCCAGCGGTACGCAACCGACGCCCTGGTCGCCGCCGAGCGGCGCGACGCAACGCATCGTCGGCTACCGCGAATTGCTCCACGACAATCTGCCGGTCGAATATCCGGTGCTCATTGTCGGGGGCGGCGGCGTTGCCTGCGATGCCGCCAAACTGCTGCTTTCCCGGCCCGACCGGGTGCGCGCCAGCGAGGACTACCTGGCCTATCACCAGGCCGAAAACCTGGTCGGAGCGCTGGGGGCGATGCCGGCGCCGACTGGCGATCGGTCGATCACCCTGCTGCAGCGGTCGACCAAGAAATTCGCCTACAAGATCGGCAACACGACGCGCTGGATCGTCGTCGATGAATTGCAGCGGCATGGCGTCAAGTTCAAGCGCGGTGCGACGATCAAGGCCTGTCACGGAGATGCGGTGGTGATTAGCCTGGCCGATGGCAGCGAACAGAGCCTGCCGGCCAGGACCATCATCGTCGCCGTCGGCCAGCAGCCGGCGAGCGAGCCGCTGCAGGCGGCGCTGGCCAAGGCCAAAATCGACTATTCGACCATCGGCGCGGCGCGCCCCGAACTTGGCAAGACAGGGGGGCGGGTAGTCGCCAGTATCTCGGCGTCGATTCGCAGCGGTTACGAGACCGGGCTCGCCTTGCGCCTCTGACTCCCGCCGGGTTGCGCCAAGTCGTTCGGCGGGAAAGTCCGGGCGACAGTCCGGACTAGCGCTGCTTGCCTCTTTGGGTCAGCCACCGGCCCAGCCCGGCGGCCAGCGAGTAGCGTCCCGTACCGTGAAAGACCAGCACCAGTAGCAGGCAGCCCCAGAGCACATGGTCCTGCCGGCCGAGGTCGGAAATGTCGGGGAAGGAAATGGCGGCCATCAGGTTGACCACGAACAGCCCGGCCGCCGCGAAACGTCCGCCCAGGCCGAGGACGAGCAGGATCGGCAGCGTAAATTCACCGGCAGCCCCCATGACGGCGGCCAAATGCGGCGGCAGCAGTGGCACCTGGTACACGTAGTCGAACAGATCAAGTGTCGCCGACCAGTCGGTAAGTTTCAGCCAGCCGGCGCGGAAGAAAATCTCGCCGAGATAGAGGCGCAGACCGAGATCGAAGAGCGGTGTTAACCAGTGGTCGAACAGCTCGCTGAGTGCCTTAGTCCAGCGACACAATGTCTGCAGATGTGCATTCATGGTTTTCCCCTCAGTAGGCAAGGCGCAGCAGGCCGTTGCCGATGAAACGCTGCAAGGCGCCTTGCAGATCGAAATCCTCATCGTCGCTGATGGCCTGTTCGACAGCCTCGCCCAGGGTATTTGCCGCCTGCAGGGCGGCGAGTAGGGCCTGTTCGCCGGCGCCGAGGCGTTCGACCGCAATGCCGGCTGGACGGCGCTGGATCAAGGCGTTCTCGGGTTGCCTGAAATCGACTGCGAAGTCCCCGCCGTTGTCCGGCTGATTGACTTCCCAGATGCGCACGACCGGCCAGCGCGAAGCCAGGAGGGCGTGCGCCGGATCGAGCCGGAAGCGCAATTCGCCCCAGCTTTCCGGCGGCGCGGTGGCGAGCCGGGAAAGGTCCTGTGCCGGTGCATCCTCTGCGCCGTGGACTTGCAGGATGAGCCATTCCAGGCGGGCGACATCGGGCAGGTAGGGCAGGCTGGCGGCCGCTGCGTAGTCAGCGAGAAGAGCGGCGAACTGATCGCCATAGGCATTGAGGTCGCCGCTCCGGCTCGGATGGGACTCGGCGTAGCGCCGGCAGGCGGCGGCGAGAAATTCGCCGCCGACGATGTTTTCGCTGACCGGGTAGGTGGCTTGCACGGCGGCGGCCAGGTTGGCCAGCACGCTGCGCCGGTAGGCGGCGATGCCCTGCCTGGCGCGTTCCGGATCGCCGGCGCAATGGGCGAGCAGCTTGGCAGCATCGCCGGCGAACATGGCGGCGGCAAAGTCGGTCTGCAATTCACGCAGCGCGGACATGGCGGGCCTCCGTGACGGTATCGAGGTAGTTCTGGGCGGTGGCGGCTTCGCCTTGCAGGATGTCGAGAGACGGAATGTCCTGGTCCCATTCGATCAAGGTCGGCAGCGGGCCGAAGCGTTCGAGTGCCGCCCGGTAGAGTTCCCAGACCGCCGGGTAAACCGGGCGCGAATGGGTATCGACCAGCAATCCATCGACCTCTTCGTAGCCGGCCAGATGGATTTCGCCGACGCTGCCGACGGCGATGCCGGCCAGGAAATCGGCAGCGCTGAAACCGTGGTTGCAGGCGCTGACGTGGATGTTGTTCACGTCGAGCAGCACGCCGCAGCCGGTGCGTTTGGCCACTTCTGCGACGAAGGTCCATTCGGGCATCTCTTCGGGCAGGAAGCGCAGATAGCTGGAAACGTTTTCGACCAGGATGGCCCGGCCCAGCGTCTCCTGCACCTGCTCGACATGGCGGCAGACCTGGTCGAGGGCTTCCCGGGTGTAGGGCAGGGGCAGCAGGTCGTTCAGCCAGCGGCCGCCGATCGCCGACCAACACAGGTGTTCGGAAATCGCCGCCGGCTGGATGCGCGCGGCCAGCGCCTTGAGTTGGCGCAGATGATCCCGGTCGAGATCATCCGCACCACCCAGTGACATGCCCACTCCGTGCAGGCTGAGCGGATAGTTTTGACGTATTTCCTCAAGAACGGCCAAGGCCGGGCCGCCGCTGACGAAATAGTTTTCGCTATGCACTTCGAACCAGGCGATCGCCGGCATCTCTTGCCGCACCTGGCGCAGGTGCGGGGCACGCAGGCCGAGGCCGGCGCTGATCGGCAGGGAAACCGCGGGATGGGGAGTCGGCATGTCGGCGACTTTGCCGCTTACTTGGCCATGCCGGCCGGGGCCAGCGTGCCACCCATCTTTTCGCAAGTGCCCTTGGCGACCAGCTTGAAGTCGTTCGGATCGTTGTCCACCTTCGACTGGCCGGCGCAGGAGTGCTTGCTGGTCTTGCTGCCGCAGTCGTTCTGGCCGGCCTTGGCGACGCCGAAACATTTTTCCTTGCCGTCGTCGGCGGCCACGGCGGATACGGAAGCCGTCAGGATGCCGGCGGCCAGCAGGCCGCCGATGGCGGATTGGATCAGGGTACGGGAATTGTTCATTTTGTATCTCCGGTAAGGGTTGGCGATGCCGGATCGATCCGGCGATCGGGAAACCATGTTGAATCATGGTCTCCTGCTGCGTTAGTCAGACGGCGCAGCCGTTCCTTACAGAAAATCCAAAAAAAATTTTTGCCGGACGTTTTTCCGCTCAGAGTTTCCACGGGTGCTGGCGCATGGCTTCGCGCAGGAAACGGAACTGCGCCTGGGTCCGCCGGCAGCCGAGGCAGAGCAGCAGGTGCAGGCGCAGGCGCAGACGTTCGCTGCGCGACAGCGGGCGGTCGAGGCCTTGCGAGATCAATTCGGTAGCGTGCTTGCAACTCATCATCATGCGGTCGATTCTCCAAACCAGCGCCGGCCCAGGCATTCGCGCAGGCCGATGCGGGCCCGGTGCAGGAGTACCCAGCAGTTGGACGGGCTGATGGCCAGTTCCTTACAGATTTCTTCGGTTTCCAGGTCGAGAAACTCGCGCATCGTGAACACCCGGGCCGGCGCTGCCGGCAGGTTGTCGAGGCAGGCTTCCATGACTTCCCAGAAGCGTTTCTGTTCCAGGCTGCCCTGCGGGTTGCCCCAGGCCGCCGGCATCTCGGCCCAGTGATCGCGTTCGTTGAAGAGCTCGGCGACGGTCTCGTCGAGCGCCGCTTCGGCATCGACGTCGCATTCCATGCGGCTGTTGCGGCGCAGTTCGTCGATGATCTTGTTCTTGAGGATGGAAAATACCCAGGTCTGGAAAGCCGCCGCGCCGGCAAACTTGGACAGGTTGGCCAGCGCCGCCTCCAGCGCATCCTGGACGACATCTTCGGCCGCTGCCGCCGAGCGCAACTGCAGGCGGGCAAAACCGAGCAGCCGCGGACGGATGCTGTTGAGGCTGCTTTGGATGTCTTCGGGGAAGGCGCTCATGCCGGGCAGTTTACGACAGCCGGGTGTTCGCTGTCTGCCCAATCTGGCCGGTGCGGCGGGAGGCGCGGCCTTAGCTGGGCGCAGCGCTGTTTCGGAGCAAGGGGGCTGGCTTCCCGCCTTGAGCGCGGCGTTGCAATTCGTCGAGGACTGCCGCCGGTACCGGCCGGCCGTCGGCCAGGGCCATCAGGACAGCCTGGCGATGCGCTTTGCGGTGGGCTTCGATGCCAATTGCGGTGTAGCCCTGATGGACGACACCGGGCGGCAGGATGCAGCCGCCGCGCTGCTCGGCGGCGGCCAGAATGAGCGGGGTGGAGAGGCCCGAGTGGCGATGGCCGGGGGCTATCCAGAGATAGGAGGCGCAATAGAAACCGACGATCTCCTCGGCATGGAAGATGGCGGTGCACCAGGCATTCGTCGCATTGCAGATACGGTAGCCGAGATGGCGTCCGGTCCCGGCGAAAACCGGAGCCAGCCAGTCGAAGGTGGCGAGGTCGGCGAGCAGAAGGCGTGCTTCGCCATCGCTGACCCGCATCATGGCCGAGGGCTGATCGATGCCCGGGCCGGCGAAGGCAGCGAAACTTCTTTGCCAGATGGCTTTCATGATCCTTCCTTGTCCTGGCTGCGGGCAGTGCCGAACTGAGTCGTCTGGCCCCGGGCGAAGACGGCACAAATCCTGGCCACCATTTGCGTGCAACGGCGGGCCAACGGTTCAGGCGGCCAGTTTCAGCTTGGTAAATTGCCGGACATAGGCATATACGGCCTGGGTCGCCGCATGCGCGATGTGCATGGCGCGGTCCAGGTTGTCGTGATCGATTTCCCGTATGCCGGCTTGTTCCAGGCGGTAGATGACATTGAGCGTGGCATGCTGGTCACGCACCCAGCCAAAGCGCTGGCAGGCAACTTTGTAGAATTCGGCCAGGCGCTGGCGGTGCGGCACGGCGAGGAATTCGGCCAGGGTATAGTCGGCCACCTCGAAGTCGGGCGCCGTGCCGTTTTCGTCAAGCAGCTCAATGGCCGGCAGATGGGAGTGTCGGGCCCACAGGCTGAAGGCCGGTCGCGTCTTGCCATCGGTGCTAGCGACATGCGTCACCGTGCCGAGTAGCGGCGGTTCGTCGCCCAGACTGGCGAAGGCGACGGTGCCCTCGCAGGCGTCGCGGAGATCTGTATTTTGGTTCTTGCTCATTGGGGTGAGTATCTACGGTCAGTCGTTATGGCGCGGTCCTGCTTCTCATAGAGATCGGTGCCGCGCTTATTAGTTCCGTTGATTATCTCAGTATTGTGTTTCCGGCATGTTGCCGTTCTGTAACGCGCCGGGCGGCCCAGTAGGGCCATGCCGGCCGGGAGTTCGGGGCCCGACGGGGCGTATTTGTCGCCTTGCGGTCGAGAAAAGTCCGAATTTATTGCCCGCAGTGTGGGCCGAGCCTGGCGAGGCTCTTGTCAATAGTCCTTCGTCAGGCCTCCACCGGACTGAACTGCAATGCGCTCGCTGATCGCCCCCTGGCCGGCAACGATTTTTCGGATCAGGCCCCGTGGGAGCGGCTTCAGCCGCGAAAGAGCGGCCAATAGATCACCATTCGCGGCTAAAGTCGCTCCGCCTGTTTCCGGTCGCTTTGGCATTCTCCGACCGGCCAATTTGGTCAGCGCTTCCTTAGTGGTGGAGTAGGCCGCGGATCAGGTCGATGCCGGAAATCAGCAGGTCGCCGACATCGGCCAGCTCCGCCCCGAGGTCGCCGTTTTGCTGCTGTCGTTGCCGGTTGAGCAGGGATTTTTCCTTCTCCCGCATGACGATCGCGTCGCCCAGCAGGTCGACGTCGCGCGTCGTCCGTTTGTCTTCGGCCTGCTGGAAGTGGGCCAGCGCCTGTTCGACCGCTTTCGGATCGAGAATGGCAATGGGTGCGGCGCAATGGCGGCAGGCATGGTCCTGGCGGATATCGATCGGCGCACCACAGCCGGAACAGCGGACGACGCCGACCTTGGCAGCGAGGTCCTCGATTTCGGCGCCGCTCAGTTGGCGGACGAATCCCTTCTCGATCATGAACTGGGCGAAGGTGGTGAACCGGCCGTGCTTCTGCAGGCAACGGTGGTAATTGAAACGGCCGCCCTTGGCGATGTCCAGTCCATGCAACAGCTTTTCCCGGCAGCGCGGGCAGGTCAGGACTTCCCGCAGGGGCTGGCGCAGGTCGCCGCCATGCTGGTGGATCAGCTTGAACAGTTCGATGATGCCGCCGGGCGTCAGTTGCACGCTTTCGAAATCGTCGAACCAGATCGCCTGGCAGGAAAAGCACAGGTCGATTTCAACTTCGCCCTGCAGTTTGCGTTCGAAACGCTGTTGCAGCATCGGTTGCTGGCAGGAAGGGCAAAGTGTGGTCATGTTCAGGCCGGTCGAATGGTGCCAAGGTTGAGGGTGACGCCCTTTTTCATCTTGCCGATGACGTGCATCTCGCAGGCTTTGCAGTCGAATTTGAGGATCAGCTTTTCGCTGCCGTTGACCAGGGTCATCGGGTCCGGCTTCAGGTGCTTCACTTCCTTGGGGCACAGATTGAAGCTGTAGCGCAGGCAGTGGCGGGTGATCATCAGTGAGACCAAGCCCTTTTCCTGGTTGGCCTCATAGGCATCGGCGATCAGTTTGACGCCGTGCTTCTCGTAGAAATGACGGGCTTGGGCGTTGAAGACGTTGCCGAGGTAGGTCAATTCGTCCTGCGGGTAGGGCACGGGGTTTTCGGCCGGCCTCGCGCGCGACGGGCGTGGATGGGTGGCGAGGCGTTTTGCCTCCAGCTTCTCGGTCGCTTCGCGGCGCAGTGCATTGAGTGCGCCGACGGGCAGGAACCACGGCCGGCTGAGTTGCAGTTCGACCGGCTGCGCCGCAAACATCGTGTTGCCGAACTTGCCGAGGCTGTCTTTCAGCGTAGTGGTGGCGCGTTCGGCGTTCTGGGCGATTTCCTTGGCGTGGGCGAGGTCGACTGTGACGGAGACGGCATCCTCATCGGTCAAGCTCAGGGCAAAGCCGTTTGCCGTTTCGGCGAACAGCGGCTGTACGGCGATGCGCCGCTCGGCCGAATCCTTCTCCAGCGCGCGCTCGAATTCCTGGTCGCGGTTGCGGAACAGCGTCGTGCCCTCGGTCAGTTCGGCGGGAATCTCGACCGGGAACAAGGTCTTGCCTTCGGCCCGGTTGATGCGCACGCCGACCACGTCGCCATGTGCGTCGTAGAAGCAGATGCCGTCGCCGTTATTGAAGGGTTTTTCGGCGTTGACCGTAAACCAGCCGTCGCCGATCTCGACGACTTCGCCGATCAGCTCGCCGACGAAAGCCGGCGAGTCGAAGGCGCCGATGTCATCCTGGCGCTCGTTGGCGAAATAATCGGTGTAGCCGCGGTTGAAAGTCTTCTCCGGCTGCGGCTCGAAAGTGAAAGTGCTGGTGCCGCTTGAGGCGCGCGTGAATTCGGGGTATTCGGCGATGATTTCGTCGAGCAGCTGGCGGTAATGCGCCGTGACGTTCTTGACGTAGGACAGGTCCTTCAACCGGCCTTCGATCTTGAAGGACGAGACGCCGGCGCGCGCCAGTTCCAGCATGTTGTCCGTCTGATTGTTGTCCTTCATCGACAAGAGATGCTGGTTCTCGGTGATCGTCTTGCCCTTGTCGTCGATCAGCGTGTAGGGCAGGCGGCAGGCCTGCGAGCATTCGCCGCGGTTGGCGCTGCGCCCGGTGTGGGCGTGGCTGATGAAGCACTGGCCGGAGTACGCGACACAGAGTGCGCCATGGACGAAGTATTCGAGGGTCAGTGTCGTTGCCGCGGCGACCTTCTCGACTTCCTTGATGCTCATTTCGCGGGCCAGCACGACCTGCGAGAAACCGGCGTCTTCGAGGAATCTGACCTTGGCCGGGTTGCGGTTGTCGGTCTGCGTGCTGGCGTGCAACTGGATGGGCGGCAGGTCGAGCTCCAACAGGCCCATGTCCTGGATGATCAGCGCATCGGCCCCGGCTTCGTAGATTTGCCAGGCAAGCTGGCGGGCTTCCTCCAATTCGTCGTCGCGCAGGATGGTGTTCAGAGCGACAAAGACTTTCGCCCGGTAGCGATGGGCAAAGTCGGCCAGGCGTCGTATTTCGCCGACAGCATTGCCGGCGCCATAACGCGCCCCAAAAGCCGGGCCACCGATATAGACGGCATCGGCACCGTGCTTGATGGCGGCGATGCCGAAATCGGCATTCTTGGCCGGGGCGAGGAGTTCGAGCGGATGTTGGGGACGGGTCATGGGGAGCTTAGTAGGTGAAGCGCGGTGCAAGTTCCTCGATATTGAACTCGCGCAGGATGGCTTCGGCCCGTTCGCGGGCATTCTTCCTGGGGGCGCCGCGCTTTGTCGCGACGATCAGCTCGTTCTTCATCGAATGTTCCCAGCCGACCAGTTCGGTGACGGTGACATCGTAGCCGTGCGACTCGAGCAACAGACAGCGCATGACGTTGGTCAGGTGGCTGCCCAGCTCGCGGGTGTGGATCGGGTGTCGCCAAAGTTCGGAGAGCGGCGTTTTGCCCAGGGATTCGTTCTTTTTGGCGCGCATGGCAGTGGCGACTTCGGCCTGGCAGCAAGGAACGAGGACGATATGCCGGGCGTCCTTGGTCAGGGCAAAACGGATCGCATCGTCGGTCGCCGTGTTGCAGGCGTGTAGTGCTGTCACGACATCGACGCGGGGCGGTAGCTGGTTCGAGTCCACTGACTCCTCGACCGTGCAGGCGAGGAAGCGCATGCGCTCAAAGCCAAGCCGGGCGGCCAGTTGGCGCGATTTGTCGACGAGCTCCGGGCGACTTTCAATGCCGATTATTTCACCGCTGGCCCGGTTCTTGATACAGAGATCGTAGAGGATGAAGCCGAGATAGGACTTGCCGGCCCCATGGTCGACCAGCGTCTCGGCGTCGGCCAGGAGCGGTTCGATGAACTGGTACAGGTGATAGACCTGCTTCAGTTTGCGCCGGGTGTCCTGGTTGAGTTTGCCATCGCGAGTCAGGATGTGCAGTTCCTTGAGCAGTTCGATGGACTGTCCGGGGCGGATTTCCGCTATTTCGGCGGGAGTGTTGGACTTTTTCATAAGGGACGAATTATCGCATTAAGGTGGCTGATTGCTGTTCCGCCACGGGCTGTAAACCGGGTGCGAATTTCTATGACTTTCGTGTCAACCGAATTTCCAGAGGGCCGTTATTCGGCTCATGGTGATCCAACACCGCACTTCATACGGAGAAACAAATGGGCAGTTTGAGTAACGAATCCTACGAACAATTCCTGGATTCCCTGAAAAAAGCCGGCATTACGATTTCCAACGAAGTCGAACTGCGTGAGCGTCTGGCCGAAGCCCAGCGCTGGCGTTTTGCCTTCCAGACCTTGGCTGCCAACGGCAAACTCATCGGCATCAGTTTTGCAGATCGCTCCGAAGGCCGCAACGAAGCTGAAATCAGTCGTGCTTTCAATGAATTCAAATTTTCCGAAAATACCAAGGCAGTGTTTTCTGCCAATCTGAAGCACTAATTCATTACTCGTTTGTCGCCCTGCGCGCTGGCGCGGGGCAAAAGAAGGAACGGGCGCCAGGGGCGCCCGTTCTGGCGTTTACGCTGGGGCTTAGCGGGTGATCGGCTTGTAGCGGATACGCTTCGGCTTGGCACCTTCCTCGCCCAGGCGCTTTTTCTTGTCTTCCTCGTATTCTTGGAAGTTGCCGGTGAAGAAATTCCACTGCGAATCGCCTTCGGCGGCCAGGATGTGCGTGCAGATACGGTCGAGGAACCAGCGATCATGCGAGATGACCATGGCGCAGCCGGGGAATTCAAGCAGGGCATCTTCCAGGGCGCGCAGGGTTTCGACGTCGAGGTCGTTGGACGGTTCATCGAGCAGCAGCACGTTGCCGCCGGTCATCAGCGTCTTGGCCAGATGCAAACGGCCGCGTTCGCCGCCGGACAGGTTGCCGACCTGCTTGCCCTGATCGGCGCCCTTGAAGTTGAAGCGGCCGATGTAGGCGCGCGACGGCATTTCAAACTTGCCGATCTGCAGGATGTCGCTGCCCTGGGCCAGTTCCTCGAACACCGTCTTGCTGCCGTCGAGGCAGTCGCGTGACTGGTCGACGTAGGCCATCTTGACCGTTGGGCCGATGTCGACCGTGCCGGAATCGGGTTGCTGTTGGCCGGTAATCATCTTGAACAGGGTCGATTTACCAGCGCCGTTCGGGCCGATGATGCCGACGATGCCGCCGGCCGGGATGGTGAAGCTGACGTTGTCCATCAGCAGCTTGTCGCCGAAAGACTTGCTGACGCCGGTGAACTCAATGACCTTGCCACCCAGACGCTCGCCGACCGGGATGAAGATTTCCTGCGTCTCGTTGCGCTTCTGGTATTCCTGGCTGGACAGTTCCTCGAAACGGGCGATGCGGGATTTCGACTTGGCCTGGCGCGCCTTCGGGTTGCTGCGCACCCATTCGAGTTCCTGCTTCATCGCCTTCATGTGGGCGTCGATCTGCTTGTTCTCGGTTTCCAGGCGGGCTTCCTTCTGCTCCAGCCAGGACGAGTAATTGCCCTTGTAGGGAATGCCGTGGCCACGGTCGAGTTCGAGAATCCACTCGGCGGCGTTGTCGAGGAAGTAACGGTCGTGGGTGACGGCGACGACGGTGCCCGGGAAGCGCACCAGGAACTGTTCGAGCCATTCGACGGATTCGGCGTCGAGGTGGTTGGTTGGCTCATCCAGAAGCAGCATGTCGGGCTTGGCGAGCAGCAGCTTGCACAGTGCGACGCGGCGCTTTTCACCGCCGGACAGGTTGCCGATCATGGCCTCCCAGGGTGGCAGGCGCAGCGCGTCGGCGGCCAGTTCCATCTGGGCTTCGGTATCGGCGCCCGAGGTGGAAATGATTGCTTCGAGGCGGGCCTGTTCTTCGGCCAGCTTATCGAAGTCGGCTTCCGGGTCAGCGTAGGCGGCATAGACTTCGTCGAGCTTGGCCTGGGCCTGCATGACTTCGCCGAGCGCCGACTCGACTTCTTCCTTGACGGTTTTCGTCGGGTCGAGCTGCGGTTCCTGCGGCAGGTAGCCGATTGAGACGCCGGCCAGGTGCTGCACTTCGCCGTCGTATTCCTTGTCCACGCCGGCCATGATCTTGAGTACGGTCGACTTGCCGGAACCGTTCAGGCCCAAGAGGCCGATCTTGGCGCCGGGGAAGAAGGACAGGGAAATATCCTTGATGATTTGCCGCTTGGGCGGAACAATTTTGCTGACGCGCAGCATCGACATTACATATTGGGCCATTAGGCAGGGCTTTCAGAGAGGGTTGATAAAAACACAGCGGGGCCGGCCAACAAAGGCGCCGTGGTTGTCGTCATGTGTTCTCGCGGGGCGTTGAATCATAGCCGGCGATTTTACCGCGTTTAAGGCCCGCCCCATGTTCCGACAATGTCAGTCTGAAGCAAGGCAAACCGCTCGGCGGCCATTTGGTTTAAGCTAAGCGACATAACAGCCAGGTAATCCGGCATTGGTTTTTCAGGGAGAGCACATGATGTCTATGACAACCAGCAGGCTTTGGCCGCGCTTCGCTTGGCGCCTTTTTCTAGCCTATTTTGTTTGCCTCTATGCCGGTCTTGCCCGGGCCGAGTATCCGACTTCGCAGCTCCTGATGGAGGCGGAGAAAAGCATTGCCGGCGAGGTTCTACACTATCCCGAGAAGGCGCCGGCGAAAGTCACTTCGGTGATCGTAAATATTGCGCCGGGCGCCTCGACCGGCTGGCATCAGCACGGTACGCCGATGTTCGCCTACCTGCTGGCCGGCGAGCTGGAAGTCGAGTATATCGATGGCAAGCGCTCGCAGGTCAAGACCGGTGACGCCTTCATGGAGGCGATGGCGGTGGCGCATATCGGGGCCAATCTCGGCAACGAGCCGGCCCGCGTGCTGGCCGTCTTCATGGGCGGCGCAGGGACGGTGAAGACTCTTGTCGTGCCGCCCCCCAGCGTGCCTCCTGCCGCCCCGGGGGCGTGGCGGGCAGCGGATCTGGTCGACCTGGCCAAGTTCGATCCGCGCTTGAAATTCGACATCCGTTACGCCACGGCCAATAATTTCATGGCGACGCCGCTCTACCCGGTTGCCCGCGCCCTGCTGCAGCGTCCGGCGGCCGAAGCCTTGCGTCGGGCCCACGCGCGCCTGTTGGCCCGGGGTTACGGCCTGCTTGTGCTCGACGCTTATCGCCCCTGGCAGGTGACGCGTACGATGTGGGACCGCTTTCCCAAGGATCGTGCCTATCTTGCCGATCCGCTGCAGGGCTCGCGGCATAACCGGGGCGCGGCGGTCGATCTCACCCTGTTCGATGTGCACAGCGGAGCCGAGGTCTCGATGCCGAGTAGCTACGACGATTTCAGCCCGCGCGCCCATCCCGACTACGGCGGCGGCAGTGCAGCCCAGCGGGCGGCCCGCGACCTGTTGCGGGAAGCGATGCTGGCGGAGGGTTTCAGCGTTTATCCGAACGAATGGTGGCACTTCGACTACGACGATTGGCAAGCCTATCCGATCATGAATCAGGCTTTGACCGAGACCCCATAGCCCGGCCGGAGAAGGCCAAAGCGACAGGACGCCGGCGTAGAGCGGCTTCAGCCGCGAAGGGGGCTTAGCCCAGTTCGAAGCTGGTAATGCCGTAGGTCCGGTCGAGGGAGATTTCCGGTAACGCTCCCGTATACATGCGGGCGGTTTCGAATACCGGTTGCAACCCGTGTTCTTCGGCCAGGGCGATGGCCTGCCCGTTGCACTCCGGAACATCGAGGAAGATCGGCGCCCCCGGCACCGCTCGGGCGGCCAGGGCGGCAAACAGGCTGGCCGCGGTGGCCGGGGTGTCGGCGAACAGGGGGCCGATTTTGTAACCGCTGCGGCAGGGACGCAGGTTTCCGTAGCCGATCAGGCGGCCATCGTCGACGACGCCGAGCGCCTGACTCAGCGGTTGGCTGATCCAGCTTTGCAGAAAGTCCGAGCGATCGGCCGGGAAAAAGGCGCGGTCGTAGTCGGCGACGGTCTGGAAGGGCAAGCTGGCCAGCGGCACGATAGTGTGTTCGGCCGCCGCCTGGCTCGGCGCTCCCCCCTGGCCCTGGTAGCGGATATTGCGCCAGCCCAGCTTGAAGCCGCTGTGGCGGTAGTTGGCTTGCTCGGCGAGGACGCCGTCCAGTCCGATATTGCGGCCGGCCAGTCGGGTCAGGGCGGCCTGCCACAGCGTCCAGCCGTAACCCTGGCCGCGCCATGCCGGATGCACGATGTAGAAGCCGATAAAGCCGCACTCCGCGCCATAGCGCACGGCCGAGATGAGCGCCACCGGCTGCTGGTCCACCTCGCCAAGCAGGAAGCCTTGCGGGTCGGCGGCGTAGAAAGGTTCGGCGTCGTAATGACCGGGATTCCAGCCTTCGGCGGCGGCCCAGTCGAGCGCCAGATCCATTTCCGAAATTTGTAGCGAGCGTATGCGCAAGGCGGTTTGCGTGATGTCTGGTCTGGCCATGGCCATACTCCTGTGCCGGGCTGGCCCGGCGGATAGCTTGCCGGTGGCCAACGATCGAATGACAGGGAGTTTAATGCACATTCGGCGCAGCCGGGCCGCCCACCCCGAAACCGTTGCGGCTTCGGGGTGGGCGGCCGTTTAGGCCGGCGGCCGGGGGGAGGGGTGTGAAGACGAATTAACTGGCGATGACATTGAGCGTCGGCACCGGGTCGGGGCGCGGCCAGCTCTGGATCGGCTTATCCGCCTTTTCCGAGGAAAGGGCATTGATGTCGCCGCACAGTTCGCCGCCTTCGTCGATGACCAGCTTGCCGTAGCGAATCTTGCCGCTGACACGGCCGGTGGCATGGATGATCAGTTGCGAGCGGGCGGTCAGTTCGCCTTCGAAGCAGCCGTGGATCTCGGCGATGTCGATACTGACTTTACCGGCGAACGAGCCCTGGTCGGCAATCCGGATTACCCGGCTGTCCATGGTCGCTTCGACGCGGCCTTCGACGACCAGTGTGTCGCAGTCGAGAATCTCGGCGCCTTTCAGCTTGACGTCGGGGCCGACGATCAGCCGGGCGCCCAGCACATTTTCCGAGAGCGGGGCGCTATCCTTCTCCGGTGCCGGGCTCGGGGCGGTCGCCGTTTCGGCCATGGCCTGCGCGCCGCGGGTCGTCAGGTCGGCGACGGCCGGGGTGCTACTGGTAGCGGGGATGGTTCTGACATCCTTGCGGGTAATGGGGTCGTTGCGATTGGTGATGACCGGTTTGCTGAACATGAAGACTCCTCATTGGTTGTTGCGGAAGGGTGCATCTCCGGAAGCAAACGCGATAAGCGTGCCACTTCTGTTTAATCGATATGAAACATTGCGTTATGGATTCGTTCTAAGCTGGGAGTTCATTTTTCGGGCTGGTCTTGTCGCTTGATGGCGACAGATTTTTTTCGTCTTGGGCAAAAACCGGGGCGGGCTATGCCTTAAGCTCGTCGTGTTTTGGCGACGCATTCTTCAAGTACTTGATTGTTTGATATTTTATGGTTTTTGTCGCGGTCGGGCCAAGGGCGTCGGCAGGGGGCTTTGATGGCTTCTGAATGCCCTTTGCGTTCTAAACTGGAACTTTTTCGAAAAGCTAAGGATGATCCGTATTTCCTTCCGCCAGGGCATGCTGCTCGGCTTCGCAGTGATTGTCGTGCTGCTCGGCGGTGCCGCCCTGCAAAGCTGGCTGGTTGTCGAACGTCTGGTCGAGCAAAGTCGGCAAACCAGCGAGCAGGCGATCGAATTGACCGCCGAGATCCAGGAATTGGGCGAGCGCACGGTCGATCTCGAGCGCAGTGCCCGGCAATACCTGGTGCTCAAGGACCCGCAGTTCCGTCAGCGCTTCGACGAGCATCTGACGCAATCCCTGGCCCTGGTCGATCGTCTCGATGCCCGGGCAGGCGAGCCGCTGTCCTCGCTCTTGGGCGGCTGGCGAATGGTGGCCGGGGCGCTGCGTAGCGGACTCGAACAAAAAATCGGCAAAGCCGAACTGGCCCCCTTGCTGGCCCGTCTGGTCGAACTCAATGGCTTGATCAAGCAAGCCGGCCAACGCTGGATCGAGGCCCAGAACAACCGGGTGCTCAAGGAACTGGATGTCAATCGGCAGCAGCTCGGCATGCAGATCGCGCTGGCCCTGGGCGGCGCGGTGCTGGCCGCGATAGCCATGGGCTGGTGGCTGGTGCGGCCGGTTCGGCAACTGGAACAGGCGATCAGCCGGCTCGGCGCCAGTCGTTTCGACGAAGCGGTTCAGGTCGGCGGGCCGGTCGACCTGCGCCGCCTGGGAAAGCGCCTGGACTGGCTGCGCCAGCGCCTGGCCGAACTGGAAACCGATCGCGAGCGGGCCCTGCGCCACGTCTCGCACGAACTGAAGACGCCATTGACCGCGCTCAAGGAAGGGGTTGCCCTGCTTCGCGAAGAGGTGCCGGGGCCGCTGGCGGGCAATCAACGGGAGGTGGTCGACATCCTGCAACACAATGTCGCCGGCCTGCAGCAACAAATCGAGAGTCTGCTCAGTCTTAATGCGGCCGCCTTCGAGGCGCGCCGCTTACAAATCGAACGGGTAAATTTGAACAAATTGATCGCCGGAGTCGTCCAGCGTCGTGATCTGCATATCCAGTCCCGGCATCTGAAAGTGCTGGTCGAGACGCCGGATGAAAGTCATGCCATGCTGGATGCGGAAAAAATGGCCGTTGTGCTCGATAATCTACTCTCCAATGCCATCGACTTCAGTCCGGAGTGTGGTGAAATCAGGTTGTTGGCGACGCATGCCGACAGTTGCTGGCGTTTCGAATGTATTGATCAGGGCCCGGGGGTGGCGGTCGAAGACCGGCAACGGATTTTCGATCCCTTTGTCCAGGGCCAGCGTCAGGCGCCGGCTCAGCGGCGGGGGAGCGGTGTCGGACTGTCCATCGTGCGCGAGTTGGTGCGCGCCATGGGCGGTACGGTAGTGCTGCAGGCGGAGGGGGAGGGGGCTCATTTTTGTGTGGAATTACCGGATGATCAGTAATACTCGAGGCTCGAACATTTTGCTCGCCAGGCTGGGGCAAGCCCTGCTGCTGGCCTGCTGTCTGCTGGCCGGGTGCGCCAATCTCAATGCGCCGCGCCCGCCGCGTTATGACGGACCGGGCGCCTTGCCGCCGCTGGCCTACTATCAGATGCTTTCCAAGATGACGCCGGGCGAGCTCAGCCGCGAGCGCTCGGTGTTGGCCGCCCTGCCGAAAACGCCCAATACCCAGTTGCGGACGGCCATGTTGCTCGGTCATCCGCGCGGTCCGCAGGATCTCGGCAAGGCCATCGGCCTGCTCGACGCCGTTCTCAAGTCCAACGAGCCGCCGGCGCTCGGCTTGCATCCGCTGGCCCGGCTGCTGGCCGACAACTATCTCGAGCGCCAGCAGGCAGAAGGTCAAATCGACCGCCTGGCTGTCCAGCTCAAGGAAAGCCAGCGCAAGAGCGGCGAGTTGCAGGAAAAAATCGACGGCCTGGCCGATATCGAGCGGACCTTGCCGCAACGCTCGCGTCCGGTGCGTCCGGCTGCCGTGAGGGCGCCGCGATGATCGCCAAGGCAGAAATGGCCGGAGCCGCCGTCCTGGTCGTCGATGACGACGAAGATATCCTGTGTCTGTTGACCATGCGCCTGAAGGCGCGGGGTTTTCGGGTGACGGCGGCGAGTTCGGCCGAAGAGGCGCTGGCCCGCATCGCCGTTGATCCGCCGCGCGTCGTGGTCAGCGATGTCTGTCTGCCGGGGCGCGACGGACTGGCCCTGTTCGAGGAAATCCGGGCGACCCGGCCGACCCTGCCGGTAATCCTGCTCACCGCGCACGGCAATATTCCCGATGCCGTCGACGCCACTTCGCGCGGCGTCTTCGGCTACCTGACCAAGCCCTTCGACAGCCAGACCCTGCTCGAAAAAATCGATCAAGCGCTGCAATTGTCGGCCCCCGAACTGCCGGCCGACGCGGCATCGAGCGCCGCCGGCAATGCCCGGGCCGAAGAATGGTTGGCCGGCATCGTCTTTCGCAGCAGCCAGATGGCCGAATTGCTCGCCGAGGCGCGCATGGTGGCCGCTTCGGAGGCCAGCGTGCTGATCCGCGGCGAAAGCGGCACCGGCAAGGAAGTCCTGGCCCAGGCCATCCACCGGGCCAGTCCGCGCGCCAAGGGGCCGTTCATCGCCATCAACTGCGGCGCCATTCCCGAGCAGTTGCTGGAATCCGAATTATTCGGCCACCTCAAGGGCTCCTTTACCGGGGCCGGGGCCAGTCGGGTCGGGCTGATCCAGGCCGCCAACGGCGGTACGTTGTTTCTCGACGAAATCGGCGACATGCCGCTCAGTCTCCAGGTCAAACTGCTGCGCGTCCTGCAGGAGCGCGTTGTCCGCCCGGTCGGGGCGACCCATGCCGAACCCGTCGATGTTCGCCTGATTTCCGCCACCCATCGCGATCTCGAAGCGGCCATGGCGCAGGGACAATTCCGCGAAGATCTCTATTACCGCCTGGATGTCGTTTCGCTCAACCTGCCGCGCCTCGACGAGCGGCGCGAGGATATTCCACTACTGGCGGCGCATTTCGTCCACCTGGTGGCCGGCAAATACGGCAAGCCGATCAGCGGCTTCGCCCCCGATGCGCTGGAAGCCCTGGCCACCTCCACCTGGCCCGGCAACGTGCGGCAACTTTACAACGTCGTCGAGCAAAGCTGTGCCCTGACCTCGACCCCGTTGATCCCGCTTTCGCTGGTCCAGCGGGCCTTGCGCGTGCCAGCCATGGAAGCATTGAGCTATGCCGAAGCCAAGCAGCGCTTCGAGCGCAATTACCTGGTGCAACTGCTCAAGCTGACCGATGGCAACGTCGCCGACGCGGCGCGCATCGCCGATCGAAATCGCACCGAGTTCTATCGCCTGCTGCAAAAATACGACCTGACGCCGGCGATGTTCCGCAGCGAAGGCGAATCCGTCGCCGAACGCTAAGCGCAGGCGGCGGTGCTCAGTCTGACTCGGTGAAAATAGTTGTCGTTTTCCAACGACGGAATCCCCGCGGTTGCTCCGGCGGGTGTTTTGTATCCATATGATTTTATGGATAAATATATTCTGGCATGAAGTTCGCAATGGGCCTCGGGTATTGAACTACTTGAGGAGAAAAACATGAGCAAACCTAAACTGGTCATCGCTGCCGGGTTGGCCGCAGTATTGCTCGGCAGCCTGGGGGTCACCGCTTTTGCCACCGACAGCCCGCAGGTTATCGCGGCCGTCGGCATCGCCGGCGAAACACTCGATTCAGGCTTGAGCGATAGGGTGGAGACCCTGTTGCGCACCGATATCGGCCTGGTCGGCTCACGATTCCGCGTGCACAGCAAATCCGGCATCGTCACCCTCGGCGGTTCGGTGCCGGATGAACATTCCCTGCGCCGGGCGCTCGATCTGGCGAGCAGCGTGCACGGCGTTCGGGAGGTGCTCAATGCGCTGGAAATTGATTCGGCAAAATAACTCGGGCGGCCTCGGCGGAACCGGTCAGCCGGCATCCAGGGTGAGCAGCAGGGCGCCCTCGTCGACCGAGTCGCCCGCCGTAACGTGAATCGCCACGACCCGGCCGGCGTAGGGGGTGGCAATGTCCAGCGCCACCTTGCCGGTTTCCAGGGTCAGGATATTGTCGTCACAGGCCAGCATGTCGCCTTCCTGCACCAGCAATTCGAGGATGAAGACCTTGCCGCTCGCGCAGGAACCGCAACTTTCCCAGCATTCGGGGTATTTGGGCATACGGACAAATTTGGCACGCATTGTTATTTTTCCGGGGAACCCTTGCATTCTACGCCGCCGTCCGTATAATGCGCGGCTCTGACAGTGCGCCCGTAGCTCAGCTGGATAGAGTACTTGGCTACGAACCAAGGGGTCGGGCGTTCGAATCGCTCCGGGCGAGGCCAATCTCCGATTGGCCTTTTTGCTTTTCGCGGGGAGAAAATGGGGACACGGCATCCCCGCGCCCTCCCGGCGGATCATCTCCAGACCTCGATTCGCCCGGCTACGTTCAGGGCTTCCACCACTTCCTCAATCCGAGCGACTGACATGGAGATGGGGAGAGGAGGCGCCGGCCTCGCCGCCGCTACGTTATGGGTTTGATTTTTTAGCCCCACAAGGCAATTTAACTTATTGCATGGCTAACGTTATTGCATCGAACATCCATAACATAGCTTTTAGATAAAATTACCTAGACTTGAATTAACTTAGTCTATAGACTAAATTTTTAGTTTAAACCAACGTAATTTTAACTACAGGCTAAGTTATGAACCTTTCCGAGCTTGGCAGGACTTTTCGCGAGGCGCGCTTGCTGTGTCGCCAGACGCAGCAAGAGGTGGCCACTGCCACGGGCGTAAGCACGCCAACTATCTCGCAGTTTGAACGCGGTCTCCTGCCCGATCTCGGCAGCCTCCGCCTCCTGGCGCTTTTCCGCCAGGTCGGGCTGGAACTTGGCCCGCGTCCCGCCGGCCAGGGGCGGACACTCGATGACGTGGCCGACGAACTCAATGCGGCGCAGCGCGGGGCAGCAGGGGGCCTGCCAACAGCGCATCGGGTTCGCCACAAGCGGGCGCAAGCGACATGAGTCTGCTCGACGTCTACGTGTGCGACACACTGGTCGGCACGGTGGTCCCGGAAGCCGATGGCGCCTATGTCTTCAGCTACCTGCCGGACACCCCGGAAGACTTGTTCGTCTCGCTGACCATGCCGGTTCGGGCGCAGAGCTACGTATGGAAGCGTGGCCTCCACCCATTTTTCCTGATGAATTTGCCGGAGGGCTACAAAAAGGACTTGCTCCGCGAGAAGCTCGGCCCCCAGACGGAAGTGACCGACAGCAACCTGCTCGCCCTGACCGGCCAGCGCACCATCGGCCGGGTTCGGGTGACCCCGCATGGCACCTCGCTGGTTGCCGCTGCCGATCACATTCAATTGGCCGAAATCCTCGCCAGCCCGTCGTCGCGCGACTTGCTGCTGCGTTCGATGGCGGCCGGTGTCGCCGAGGGCATTTCGGGCGTCATGCCCAAGCTGCTGCACGATGCATCGCCGCTGGCAACTAACAAGAAGGTGACCTCGGTCACCGAGCACTACATCCTGAAAACCGGGCCGAACGATCTGCCCGGCTTGTCCATCAACGAGTACCTGTGCCTGGCGGTGGCCCGCGAAGCCAAGCTTGCCGTGCCGATGGCCCGGCTGTCCGAGGACGGCGCCGTTCTGGCGATCGAGCGTTTTGACCGCCAGGCGGATGGCGCCTTCATCGCCCTAGAGGATTGCTGCTCGCTCAAGGGGCTGGACCCGGCCAGCAAGTACAGCGGTTCGCTGGAAAACATTGCCGATTACCTGCAACGCTATGTCCCGCTGCCGGCGCAACGCGAAGCCGCCCGCAAGCTGTGGACGCTGCTGCTGGTCAATTACGCGCTCGGCAATGCCGATGCCCACTTAAAGAACTTCGCCTTTACCTACACCGGCCGCAACGATGTCATGCTCGCCCCGGCTTACGACATCGTGACGGTCCTTGCCTACGCCAAGTGGAAAGACGACCTGCCCGGGCTCACGCTTTATGGCAAGAAACAATGGGCGCCCGGCAAGTTTCTGCAGCAGTTGGGCAGTTCCCGCCTCAACTTGACCAGCAGTGACCTCACTGAGCTGCGGGGAAACGTGGTGACAGCCATTCGTCGAGTCGCCCCGAGCATTCGCACCTATGCCGAACGTTTTCCGGAATTCCGGGAGATTGGCAAGCGCATGCTTGACGTCTGGGATCAAGGCTTGGCCTGCATCGAGCCAAGCGCCAACGGCAAGACGCGTCCCCAGGCCAGCCCGCGGGAACAATCCGGTTTTTCCGCAGACCTGCCAGCCGCAAAGGCAGCGAACCCCTATATCGACCCGGATGGCGCCTTCTCGCACAAGGCGCGGTAGCGGCCCATCGGCGCCATCAACAACGGCATACCGGGGAGGGGATTGACGTTGGCGGGTTGCCGCGAGCGAAGCAAAAGTCGGCGCTCGCCTCCCTGCCTTGATGTCGGCTGCTGAAATGCTTGAGTAGGGCATGCTATGGGCGTAATCTTCAGGCCCATGACATTTCCAGCCTGACGAAAAGGCCGACAGGAGAACGAATGCGCGGGGTGGTGATTATTCTGGCGTTGCTCGCCATCGTTGTTTTTGTCATTTTGAAGCGCCGCAACGGGACCGCCCCAGGCAAGCCTGAAGGATTGCCCTATGTGCCGGGCGAAGGCTTGTTCTCGGCTGCCGAACGTTCCTTTCTCGGCGTACTGGATCAAGCCGTCGATGGCCATTTCCGGGTATTTGCCAAGGTTCGCGTTGCTGATGTATTGAGCATTGCCATAGGCACACCGAAATCATTGCGGCAGAAGGCATTCAACCAGATCAGCGGCAAGCATTTCGACTTTGTGCTGTGCCGTCTGGGCGACCTCAAACCGGTTTGCGCCATCGAACTGAACGACAAGTCTCATGAACAGGCCGAGCGTAAAGGCCGGGATAAATTTCTGGAGGATGCCTGTGCTGCTGCCGGTTTTCCACTGATTTTCCTTCCTGCCCAGAGCGGCTATGCGCTGACCGATGTGCGTTCTGCGATCTCGGCCGTGTTGGGGAGTGCCGCGATGCCCGATGAAAGCCTTTCCAAGACACCGGAAGGCGCGGCAATTGCTCCGTCGCCAGTTAGCGTTCAGCCGGAAAGTGTTGGCGTTTCAGCCCAACCCGTTTGTCCTCGTTGTTCCAGCCCCATGGCAAGGCGTGTTGCCAAAAGTGGGGAGAATGCAGGAAAAGAATTCTGGGGGTGTACTAAGTTTCCGGCATGCCGGGGAGTAGTGCTTTCCTAACTTTTTAATTTTTCATGTATCCATAGACTTCCGTGTTACATACGCGGGAAGTGTTAGGAGCCGTTATGCCATCATCTGAACCGATAACTAACAATAAGCTATTTAACTGGAGCGTTATTTCGCTTGTTGTTTTGCTCACAGCAATTCTGATAGTTCTCAGTTATGCTGATTTGTCAGGAAGAGAATCAGCGCTTTTCGGAACGGTTCTAACGTTTGCTTCAATATTGGCGGGCGGTTTAATTACTCATGCTTATGCGCAGCGCTCAAATGCGGAAGCGATTGCTGATGTCGCAGATTTTCACCAGCGAAACCTACGAACTTACGCACTTAAGGCTGCTGAAAAGGTTAATAATTTGTCCAAAGAGTTGGCCCGCCTATCTACTTATCTTACGGATGAGTTAGATGAAACTGACTATCGTTCTGTCGACGAGGAGCTTCTTGCAAAAGAAGAACGAATTCAAAGCACTATTCATATGCTAGATACGCTTCGATCAGTTAACGACACAAGCTTAAGCGATTGGCGTGGCGTAATCGGTGAAGAACTAAATGAACAACAAGTCGAGCAGGCCGAACGTACAGAGGAAATCAATGAGTTATTGGATCGTTTTTCTACCCTTGAGGCGGCCCATTTAGATGTGCAAAAGAAATTTGACTCGATCGCTCTTCAGCAAGAGTTGGAAGAGTTGAAGAAGGGGCTTCGCACGTTAGTAAAGGACGTAACTGGCGTCCCACTAAAGCGTTCAAACGACAAAGGTTATGTGTTGCTGTCAGAAAGCTGTCCATCCTGTGGCAGCATAGTCAGTTACCGTCAGAAGCCTAGACCTCAAAGCCCTAAAGCTATCACCTGCAAGAACTGCGGCCTGGGATTGATATCAGAATATTCTGAAATACATGGGTTTTCTCTTCGTGTTAGAAAGTTGGTTCCTGAGTCGGTTACTTGCATTAGCTGCGAAAATGTCATGAGCGTGGAACTTGATGAGTGGCCAACAGCTTCCGCTACGCTTAGATGTGAAAATTGCGAGGAAAATATCAGGGTGTCTCGCGCTTCAGGGGTGCTTAAAATAAGTGTCATTCCCCAGTTGAAGAGTAAATATCCACTTACAGATGAGATTATCCATTCTGTTAGAGACACAATGCCTTCACAACCCTGGCCCAAACATATCCATAAAACTGTTGCAGAAAAACTAGGGCTTCCGCCGCAGCAAATCCAGCGTGCAATTAAGCACCTTATAAATATAGGCGTATTCATGGATCAGATAGATGGGCAAATCTGTACACCGGCAGAAAAGCTGGCAATTCTTCGCTCTGCAGGTCAGGAAATTAGCTAGCCATATAGCAATTTAAGGTTGAATGCGAAAGAAACCATACTTTTCAAATATATCGTTTTTAACTGTTTGAAATAATCAAAATGAAAAAACCTATCTTTCTTTGTTTTTCTATGGCTTTCCTTATAGTTGGTTGTGCATCAGCACAAAAAACATGGCAAAAGGAAGGAACGTCAAGAGACGGTGCGACTACAGCTTACTCTGAGTGTAAATATCAGATTGGACTCAATAAAGTCGCAGTTGCGGACAGGGATCAATTAATTAAAGATTGCATGCAAGGAAAGGGTTTCAGGCTTCGATAGCATATCAACAGGTGCAGTACCCAGTGTCCAGATTCGTCTCTCCGGGCGCACCAGCAGAACCAATCAAGCCAATCTCCGGATTGGCTTTTTTGTTGTCCGCTAATCGGCTGAGGTGCCTATTTTTGTCTGCATTCCAAAACTGTCTTCCACGGCTCAATCCTCCACCAGATTCCCCCGCAACATATTGCAGAACAATCGTCCCTGTTCAATCGCGTCGTCGAGCGCGACGTGGGTGTGCGGGGCGGGGTCGAACCATTCGGCGGGCATCGACTGTTTGCCGCTGGCCCGGTAGGGGCGGCGGAGGAGGGCCATGGCGTAGGTCTTGATGTCGATGACGGAATAGCCGAAGGGGTTTTCGCCGGTGAATTCGCTCAGATACCAATGCACGAAGGGGAAGTCGAAGGCGGCGGGGTAGGCGACGAAGACGGGGTTGCCGGGGAGCGCTTTGAGCCAGGCGAGGTAGCGGCGCATGGCGCTCTCTGGGGCTTCGGTGTTTTCGCGGCAGGCCGCCCAGGCTTCTGGCTGGGTTTGCCACCAGGCGGTGGTTTTCGGGTCGGGGATTGCGCTGGGCAGGGTTTCAAGGTTGGCGGAAAAGGTCCCGAGCAATTCCTTGTCGGCGGTGTAGGCGGCCGAGCCGATGCTGAGCATGGAATGCCGGCCGAACAGCGGGCCGTCGGTTTCGACATCGGTGCTGACGTAGATTTCGCGCAAGACTTCCCCCCGGGTATTGCGCCGGCGATCTAGACGATACCGGCCGCCTTTTCGAATTCGACTTCGGCGCGCAGGCTTTCGCCGTCGCGGCCGATGGTCACCACGGCGAGCTTGCGGTCGCCGCGCCAGTAGGTCAAGCGGCAATCCCGGGCGGCGATTTCGCCGTCGATTTCGATGCGCTCCCAGTTTTCGGCATGGCCGACGTAAGACAGCGCGACGCAGTGCTGTTCGGTCCAGAAAAAGGGCACGGCGACGAACGGTTGCTGCGCCCCGAGCATGTTTCTCGCCGCCGTCTGACCCTGGCGTTCGGCCACCACCCAATGCTCGACGCGGATCGCCTCGCCGCTGAAGGCGGCCGGCCAGCGCGCCACGTCGCCGGCGGCAAAGACGCCCGGCGCAGAAGTCTGCAGGTAGCGGTCCACGGCAATGCCGCGGTCGATCGCCAGTCCCGCCTGTTCGGCCAGGGCGAGTGCCGGTTTGACGCCGATGCCGACGACCACGCAATCGGCGGCAAGGCGGGCGCCGCTTGCGAGCGTGACGCCGCTCTCGTCGATGGTGGTGACGCTGTCGCCGAGATGGAAGACGACGCCGTTCTGCTCGTGCAACTGGCGCAGGAAATTGCCGAGTTCAGGGCCGAGTATCCTGGCCATCGGGATCGCGTCGGGCGCCACGACGTGCACGTCGATGCCGCGCTGACGCAGGGCGGCGGCCACTTCCAGGCCGATGAAGCCGGCGCCGACGACGACCGCCTGGCGGGCATCGGCCAGACCGGCGATCAGCCGGCGGCAGTCGGCAAAACTGCGCAGGTAATGGACGTGCGGCAATTCGGCGCCCGGCACCTTGAGGCGCACGGGTTCGGAACCGGTGGCGATGAGCAGCGCGTCGTAAGGCAGGTGGCTGCCATCCGCCAGGGCGACCCGGCGGCGCTGCGTGTCGATGGCGGCGACCGGGCTCTGGAGTTGCAGGTCGATGTTCTGCTCGCGGTAGAAATCGGCCGAGCGCAGCGGAATCCACTCTTCCGGCGCGGTGCCGGCGAGGTAGTTTTTCGACAGGTTGGGACGGTCGCAGGGCAGGGCTTCGTCGGCGCTGAGCATGGTCAGGCGGCCGGCATAGCCTTGTTGGCGCAGGGTTTCGGCCGCTGCGTTGCCGGCGGCGCCACCGCCGATGATGACGATGGATTGCGGCGTCGTGGCCGGCTGAATGGTAGCCGATGGTGAGGCCAGCCGTTCGCCGACCAGCCATTTGCCGTCGCGCGCTTCGACGCGCCAGCAGGGCAGCGGGTTGAGCGCCGGGGCGCACTCGGCGGCGCCGGTACGCAAGCTGAAACAGGCGTGGTGCCAGGGGCAGCGCACGCTGTCGCCGACCAGCAGGCCGTCGGCCAGTGGTCCGCCGTAGTGCGTGCAGGTGGCACCGACGGCGAATACCTCGTCGCCGCGGCGGGCCAGCAGCACGGCTTCGTCGCCGACATGGCCTTGCACCATCGCGCCATCGGCCAGGCTATCCCTCGGGATGCCCTGGCTGAGGTCCGGTCCGCTGACTTCTGTATCGTGGCTCATGGTATTTCCTCCTGGCGCGAAAAAACATTGTTGACGATGCGGTCGCAGTGCTTGCCGCCAAAGTCGTAGACATCGCGCTGCGCCATATCGATCTCCTGCGCCATATCGATCTCCTGCGCCACCGTATCCTGCAGCAGGCTGCGGGCGCGGAACAGCCGGCTGCGCACCGTGGCTTCGGGAATGTCGAGATAGGCGGCGGTTTCCTCGACGCTCATTTCCTCGACGCAGCGCAGGACGAAGACCAGCCGGAAGCTTTCCGGCAGTACGTCGAGTTTTCGTTCGAGCAGGGCGCGCAGTTCGGCGCGCAACAGCAGCTTTTCCGGGGAATCCTTGTCTGGCGTGGTCATGGTGTCGACTCTCGTCAATGCTTCGAAAGCACGCGAGCGGCTTTAGCCGCGAATGGCGATCTGCTCAATGCGTTTTCGCGGCTAAAGCCGCTCGGGACACAGGATTCATGATCCGGATTTATTCAGTGCATCCTTAATTCCCCTGCCAACGGCCCCGACCCCGGTGCTGCTTTTGCCAAGATGGATCAAGGAAACGGCTAGCCCGGATGGGCACAATCGCTTTTCCCGATTGATCAAAACCCGTTGCCAAGGAGCTATCATGCAAGCCACTCATGCCTGTAACCATTCGACCCCGGAAGCCCTCTATTCCTTTGATGCGCGAGGCGTTGCCAAACGTTTCCGGCATGCCGCCATTTTTGGTGCGCTGGATGCCTTGCAGGCCGGCGAAACCATGCGTTTCTGCAACGACCACGATCCGTTGCCGCTGCTCGCCCAGTTGCAGCAGCGTTACGGTAGCCGCGTCAATATTGCCTATCAGCAGCGCGCGCCGGGAGCCATTGTGATCGACTTTTCCGTGGTTGCCTGATTGCTCTACACCGCCGGCCTGACCCTTCTCGCCCTGCTCGCCAGCGTCGTCCTGCTGATCAGTGGCGTGGGAGCGGTGCAGGCGGTGGCGCACCTGGCTTTCGCGGTCGGCATCGTGCCGCTGATTTTTGCCGCCATGATGCATTTCGTGCCGGTGCTGACGCGAACCGGCGAGCCGCATCGCTGGCTGGCCCGCCTGCCGGTGTTCGCCCAGTTGTGCGGAGGGCTGGCGGTGCTGGCCATGCAGGGGCTGGTGCCGCGCGCTTGGTTGCACTTGGCGGTCTTGCTCGATCTGCTGCTGACCGCCGTGCTGTTCAATTGGATGGCCGGGCGGGCACGGGCCACTATCGGTTCGCCGCACCCGGGCTGGCGCTGGTACGGGGCGGCTCTCGGCTGCCTGATGCTGGCCTTGCTGGCGGTTCTGTTGATCGCCGTGTGGCCGACGCACTGGTGGGCGTTACGTCTTTTCCATCTGCATCTCAATAGTATCGGCCTGCTTGGTCTGGCGGCCCTGGGCACTTTGCCCATCCTGTTG
This sequence comes from Pseudomonadota bacterium, assembly GCA_018261905.1. Lineage (GTDB taxonomy): Bacteria > Pseudomonadota > Gammaproteobacteria > Burkholderiales > Rhodocyclaceae > Azonexus. Next base: position 86,809 of record JAGTRU010000015.1, read on the forward strand.
CCGACGGTGCTCGGCAAGCCCGACCCGGAGGCGGCCGGTTGGCTGCATCGGCGCCTCTGGTTGGTGGCCGGCGGGGCGCTGGTGGTGGCAACCGGGGCGGCGGTGGTCTGGCCTTTCGGGGTGCCCGGCGCCGCCTTGGTGCTGGTCGCGGCGCTGGGCCTGATCGGGCAGTGGACGCGCCGTTTCGGTCTGCGGACCTTGTTGCGGGATGGCGTTTCCGCGTCGTTGCTGGCGGCGGTTTGTGGCTTGATGCTCAGTCTGGGGGCCGGCGTCGCGCACGGCGCCAAGTTGATGGAGGGGCGCCCGACTCTGCTGGCCTGGGGGATCGGTTTTCTGCTGCCGCTGGTCAGCGGGGCGCTTAGCCAGTTGTTGCCGGTCTGGCGTTGGCCGGGGCCGGTGACGCCGGCGCGTCTGCTCATGCGCCAGAAACTGGCGGCCAGCGGGGCCTGGCGGGCGGCCCTGTTTCTCGCTTCGGCAAGCGCCTTGTTGGCCGGCTTCAGGCTGGCCGCGGCGGCTTTTTTGCTGCTTGCGCTGGGCCTCTTTCTGGCCAACCTGTTGCAAGCCGTGCGCGTCTCGCGGTCGACGCGGTAAAATCGCCGTTTTTCGCTTTTCAGGGCTTCGCCATGCGCTACATTTCGACCCGCGGCCACGCCGCGCCCCAGGCTTTCTGCGACATTCTCCTCGGCGGTCTGGCGCCGGACGGCGGCCTCTACCTGCCGGAGAGCTATCCGCAGATCAGCCGCGCCGAACTCGATGCCTGGCGCCAATTGTCCTATGCCGACCTGGCTTATGAAATCCTGGCGAAGTTCATTACCGACATTCCGCCGGCCGATCTCAAGGCGCTGGTCGCCAAGACCTATACGGCGGCAGTCTATTGCCATGCCCGCAACGGTGGCGACGCCCGCCAGATCACGCCGCTGACCCGTCTCGAAGACGGTCTGTACACGCAGGAACTGTCGAACGGTCCGACCCTGGCCTTCAAGGACATGGCCATGCAGTTGCTCGGCAACCTCTTCGAGTACGTGCTGGAGAAGCGCGGCGAGTCGATCAACATTCTCGGTGCCACCTCCGGCGACACCGGCTCGGCGGCCGAATACGCCATGCGCGGCAAGCATAACGTCAAGGTCTTCATGCTCTCGCCGGATGGCAAGATGAGCGCCTTCCAGCGCGCCCAGATGTATTCGCTGCAGGACGACAACATCTTCAATATCGCCGTCACCGGCCTCTTCGACGATGCGCAGGACATCGTCAAGGCGGTTTCCAACGATGCCGAGTTCAAGAAGAAATACAAGATCGGCGCCGTCAATTCGATCAACTGGGCGCGCGTCGCGGCGCAGATCGTCTATTACTTCCAGGGCTATTTCCTGGCCACCCAATCGAACGACGAGCAGGTGTCCTTCGCCGTGCCCTCGGGCAATTTCGGCAATATCTGCGCCGGCCACATCGCCCGCCAGATGGGCTTGCCGATCAAGCAACTGGTCCTCGCTACCAACGAGAACGACGTGCTCGACGAGTTCTTCCGTACCGGTATCTACCGGCCGCGCAGTGCGGCCGAAACCAGCATCACGTCCAGCCCGTCGATGGATATTTCCAAGGCCTCCAATTTCGAGCGCTTCGTCTTCGACCTGGTCGGCCGCGACCCGGCGGCGGTCAGCGAACTGTGGGCCAAGGTCGACAAGGGGCTGGCTTTCGATCTTTCCGAATCCGTGCACTGGGCCAAAATTGCCCGCTTCGGCTTTGTCTCGGGCAAGAGCACTCACCTTGACCGCATCAACACCATCCGCTTCGCCCAGGGGCGCTACCAGGTGATGCTCGATACGCACACCGCCGACGGTCTGAAAGTGGCGCTCGAACATCGTTTGCCCAATGTCCCGATGATCGTGCTGGAAACCGCCCAGCCGGCCAAGTTCGAGGAAACCATCCGCGAAGCCCTGGGCACCGAGCCGGTCCGCCCGGCCGACCTGGCCGGCATCGAAAATCTGCCGCAACGCGTCGAGGTCATGGCGCCGGATGTCGAGGCCATCAAACGCTACCTGGTCGCGCGCCTCTGACCCATCAAGGGCGGCCCGGCGGCCGCCCTTTTTCGATCGGCGGCGCAGCGGGGCGGCATGAAACCGGCACCATAACCAGGCGTCGGGCCAGGTGGTCTTTATTTATCCCTTTTGACTCAATGCCGGCCACTCGTTAAGACTTGCTTAAGAGAGGCGGCGCAGCATGGCCCGATATGATTGTTCGGGAGTGGCAAAGCGATGGGGCAAGCGAGGCGTGGCGCACGAGAAGGAAAGCGGCTCATCATGGAGCGCGGGACGCCGCCCGGAGTGGTCGGAAAATGACCGCGCTTTCCCTGTTTCTCTGGATTGCCGGCGGGATTGTTGTGCAGGTGGTGGCCTATCTCGGCCTTGGTTTCTGGCGTCACTGGCTGGCCTATCAAGGCTTGTGCCGTAGTCTCGAAACCGTCGATCCGGCGACCGGTGCTGCCGCCAGCGGAGAAACGCCAGCCCGGCCGGCGGCCTGGGCCGGCTACCGGGCTTTCCGGGTGAAGGCCCGGGCGTTCGAGGATGCGGCGCAGTCGGTGTGTTCCTTTTTTCTGGTGCCGGAAGATCAGCAAGCGCTGCCGCCTTTCTGCCCCGGGCAGTTCCTGACTTTTCGCCTGGAGGTGCCGAACGCCGCCGGCGGCGTGGATCAAGTCATCCGTTGCTACTCCTTGTCGGATGCGCCGCAGGCCAGCGCTTACCGGGTTTCGATCAAACGTGCGGCGCCGCCGCCCGGTCTTGCGGTGCAGCCGGGGCGGTCGTCTACCTACTTTCACGACCAGTTGGGGATTGGCGATCTGCTGCAGGTGCGGGCTCCGGCCGGGCATTTCTATCTCGATCACGGCACCGCTCCGGTCGTCCTGCTCGCCGGCGGGATCGGCATCACGCCATTGCTCAGTATGCTGAACTGGTCCCTGGCCGAACAATCCGGGCGGGAAATCTGGTTGTTTTACGGCGTTCGCGACGGCGATGAAGTGGTGATGAGGGCGCATCTTGAACAGTTGGCGGCAAGCCATCCGCACTTCCATCTGCGCCTCTGCGTCAGCAAACCGCGAGCGGGCGACGAGGCGGGCCGCGACTATCACCATCCGGAGCGGATCAGTGTCGATCTGTTGCGCCGCGAATTGCCGCTCAAGCCGTATCACTTCTATCTCTGCGGACCGACCCCCTTGCTCGAAAGCATGGTGCCGGGGCTGGCCGCGTGGGGCGTGCCGGAGGCGCGCATCCATTTCGAAGCATTCGGCCCGGCTTCGCTGAAACGCCCGTCGGCGGCGCTTGTTCAGGGCGCAGAAGCGGCAAGTGTGGCGCCGGGTAGCGAACTCGTCGTCAGCTTTGCCCGCTCCGGCCAACAGTTTTCCTGGTCCACGACGGCCGGCAATTTGCTCGATTTCGCCGAAGCCCACGGTGTCTCGGTGAATTCCGGCTGTCGGGCCGGCGGCTGCGGAAGTTGCCAGACCCGTATCGAGAGCGGCGAGGTGAGTTACTCGCAGGCGCCGGATTTCGATCCCGAGCCGGGTTCCTGCCTGCTCTGCATGTGTATCCCCAAAACCAGCGTGACGCTGGAGGCATAAATGACAACTTCGCTCTGGCGCCAGCATATTCTGCCCTTTACCCTGTTGCTCGGGCTGCTCGCCTTGGCCGCCGTGGCCGGCGATGCCGTGCTGCACCGCCTGGATCTGGTCTGGGTCGGGCGCTACCTGGGAATTCCGGGAACGCTGCTGATCATCGTTTCACTGGTCTATTCGCTGCGCAAGCGAAAATACATCAGCACGGGGAGTCCGAAATCCCTGCTCACCTTTCATGAATTCACCGCCTGGCTCGGTTCGCTGATGGTGCTGATCCATGGCGGCATTCATTTCAACGCCATTTTGCCCTGGCTGGCGACCATTGCCATGGGCGTCAATGTGATCAGCGGCCTGGTCGGCAAGTTGCTGCTCGATCGCTCGCGTCGCCATGTCCTGGCGCAGCGCGAGCATTACCAGTTGCGCGGCATGGCATTACCCGAGGTCGAGCAGGCCGTGTTCTGGGATGCGGTGAGCCTGGGCGCGATGACACGCTGGCGCAAGGTGCATATCCCGATTTTCATCGTCTTCAGCATTTTGGCCTGCGGCCACATCATCAGCGTCTTCCTGTTCTGGGGCTGGGTATGAGCCGACTTCTCAAACTTGTTCTGGCCGCCAACCTGCTGGTCCTCACCGGGCTGGTCTTCGTCTATCCGCAACTGATGGTTGGCCCCGGCAAGTTGATTCCCGGTCATCAGCGGTTGGCGAGCGACTGCTTTGCTTGTCATGCGCCGCTGACCGGCGTCGACTCCGGGCGTTGCGTGGTCTGCCACAAGCCCGACGATATCGGTCGCCTGGCGACAACCGGCCTGCCGATCGCCAAGCCGCTGACCGCGGTGGCCTTCCACCAGAAGCTGAGCAGCCAGGATTGCGTCGCCTGTCACAGTGACCATGCTGGCGTTCGCCGCTTCCGCCAGCAAGGCCATTTCAACCATCAGCTTCTCCAGGCGGCAATGCGTGAACAGTGCCAGACCTGTCACAAATCGCCGAACGATACGCTGCACCAGCAAATCACCGGCAATTGCAGCCAGTGCCATAGCCAGGAGAAATGGACGCCGGCGACTTTCGATCACGACAAGTTCTTCGCGCTCGATCGTGACCACGACACGCGGTGCATCACTTGCCACCTCGCTAACGATTACCGCCGTTACACCTGCTATGGCTGTCACGAGCACACGCTGGCCAATATTCGCCGCGAGCATATCGAGGAGGGGATCCGTAAATTCGACGATTGCGTCGAATGCCACCGCAGCGCCGACGAGCACGACATCCGCGGCGGGCGTGGCGCCGGCGGTCGGCGCCAACACGACGATGATTGAGGCGGTCGGCAGATTCTCTCGGGGGTGACGGAGAATCTGCGCCCGCCGGCGAACCCGTCGCCGGAAAGCCGGTTTAGTCGATAAAGCGCAGCGACAGGTCGAGCGCCTTGACGTCCTTGGTCAGGGCGCCGACCGAAATGCGGTCGACGCCGGTTTCGGCGATGCCGCGGATGGTTTCCAGGGTGACGTTGCCCGAGGATTCGAGGACGGCACGACCGGCGTTGATGGGCACGGCGGCGCGCAGCATGTCGAGGCTGAAATTGTCGAGCAGGATCATCGTCGCACCGGCCGCCAGCGCGGCTTCCAGCTCGGCCAGCGATTCGACCTCGATCTGGATGAACTTGCAGCGGTCGGCCGCTTGGGCGGCGGCTTTTTTCGCTTCGGCCATCGCTTCGGCAATGCCGCCGGCGGCATGGATATGATTTTCCTTGATCAGGATGGCATCCCACAGGGCCAGTCGGTGATTGCCGCCACCGCCGGCGCGGACCGCGTATTTCTGGGCGATGCGCAGGCCGGGCAGGGTTTTGCGGGTGTCGACGACCTCCGCCCCGGTGCCGGCGATGGCATCGGCGTAGATCCGGGCCTTGCTGGCGACGGCGGAAAGCAGTTGCAGGAAATTCAGGGCACTGCGTTCGGCGGTGAGCAGGGCGCGGGCATTGGCGCGGATTTCGCACAATTGTTGCTGGGCGACGATGCGCTCGCCATCGGCGGCCTGCCAGGAGATTTCCGCCGTCGGGTCAAGTTTCGTCACGCACAATTCAAACCAGTCCCGGCCGCACAGCACGCCGGCTTCGCGCGAGATGACCGTGGCGCGCACGCGGCGCTCGGCCGGGACGAGGCCAGCGGTCAGGTCGCCGGCGCCGACATCCTCGGCCAGGGCGGCGGCGACGTTGCGGGCGATCTCGGGGGCAAGGGGGAAATCAAATTCGATGGACATAGCAGTGTCGAGGCGGATTGCGGAGTGGCGAATTGTACCGTCAGGCGAGCCGATCGTTGCGCCCGGGTTGGCGGCGCCGGCCGCCGGCTTAGCCGAGTTTGCCGGGCTGCCGGATCCAGTCGTTGAACAAGCGGCGGGCGGCGTCGATGACTTCGCCGGCCGTCAGGCCAATCGGGCCGATGCCGCTGGCGACCAGTTGGTCGGCCGCGGCGCCGTGCAGATGGACGCCGGCCAGCAAGGCCTCGGGCGCCGGCCAGTGCTGGGCGAGGAGGGCGCTGACCAGGCCGGTCAGGACGTCACCCATGCCGGCCGTGGCCATGCCGGGGTTGCCGGTGGTGTTGATCCACCAGTTGCCATCGGCCAGGCAAACGATGCTGCCGCAACCTTTCAGGGCGACATGGCAGTGATAGCGTTGGCTGATTTCGCGGGCGGCGGCCAGGCGATCGGCCTGCACTTCCGGCGTGCTGCATTCGAGCAGACGGGCGGCTTCGGTGGGGTGGGGGGTGAGGATGGCCGGGTTGTTTCGGCTGGCCAGGGCGACTTGCAAGTTGCCTTCGCTGGCCACCAGGTTCAGCGCATCGGCGTCGAGAACCAGCGGCTGGTCGAAGGCGATGGCGGTTTCGAGCAGTTCCGAGGCTTCCAGCGAAATGCCCAGGCCGGGGCCGCAGGCCAGGGTGCTGAGCCCGGCTTGCAGCAAGGCCTGCGGACGACGCAGCATGAGTTCCGGCTGATAGGGGTCAAAGCTTGGCGGCTGGTGGTCGAGCAGGCCGATATAGACCCGTCCGGCCCCCAGCTTGATGGCGGCGCGCCCGGCCAGAAAGACGGCGCCCACCATCGAGGGGGCGCCACCCAGGAAGCCGAGGCTGCCGTAGCTGCCTTTGTGGCTGTTCTGGTGACGGGGTTTGAGCCAGGGCGCGAAATCGGCGAGCGAGATTTTATGGCCATCGGCCGGCAATTCGGCGGTGGGCTGCAGCGCCAGCGGCGCGACGCGGATTTCGCCGCAATGGTCCGGGCCGTCGGCCGTCAATAGCCCCGGCTTGGCGGCGATAAAGGTGATCGTTTGGCTGGCCTGGATTGCGCTGCCGAGAATCTGGCCGGTGTCGGCATTGAGGCCGGACGGGCAATCGAGCGCCAGCAGCGGGCAGCCGTCGCGTTGCGCCAGGCGATTGGCGGTGGCGATCCACTCGGCATGGTGACCTGCCGGCGGGCGGCGCAGGCCGATGCCGAACAGGCCGTCGACAATCAACGAGTAGTGAATGTCGGCCGGAATGGAGTCCGTCGTCGTGCCGCCGTCGGCCATATAGCGTTGGTGGGCGGCTCGCGCATCGTCCGGAAGGGCGGCCGGAGAGCCGGAAAAAATCAGGCGGACGTCGAAAAAACGCTGCCGTAACAGATGGGCCAGCTCGAATGCATCGCCACCGTTGTTGCCGGGGCCGGCCAAGACGAGCACGGGCCGAGCCGGCTGGCCGGCCAGTTCGACCGCCCAGTCGGCGGCGGCGCGGCCGGCGCGCTGCATCAGTGCCGCCTGGCGATGGCGGGTTTCGAGCAGGCGAAGGCTGGGGCTAAGGTATAACGAGGTCGGCATAGAGTGAACTGGCTTTGCCTGCTGTATGCAACAAGATCAGGGCGTTGAGTTTAACCGGATCAATCGGCTTGGCAATGTAATCGACCATCCCGGCGGCCAGGCAGTCATCACGGTCCTTGGTCAGGGCGTGCGCGGTCTGGCCGATGATCGGCAGGCCGGGGGCGATCTGGGCGATCTGCCGGGCGGCGTCATGGCCGCTGAGCACCGGCATCTGGATATCCATCAGAATGATGTCGAAACTGCCCAGTGGTTTGTCGCGCACGCAGTCCACCGCCAATTGGCCGTTCTCAACGATGACGACCGTGGCGCCATCCTCCGTCAGATTGTCGCGCATGATTTCCTGGTTGATGTCGTTGTCTTCGGCGACCAGGATTGTTAGCCCGGCCAGGGGCTTTTGCGCCTTGCCCGGCCGGCTTGGCGGCGCCGGGTTCGGCGTGGCCGGGAGGCTTTCCCGGAAGGGCAGGCGAACTTCGAACAGACTGCCGTGCCCCGGCCGGCTATCGACCCGGATACTGCCCCCCATCTGTTTGACGATGCGTTCGGTAATCGCCAGTCCGAGGCCGGTCCCCCCGAATTTCCGTGTCGTCGAGTTGTCGCCCTGTTCGAACGGATTGAATATTTTGTCGATCTGGCTCTCGGTAATGCCGATGCCGGTATCGGCGACCCGAATGAGCAACTGGTTTTCTTCGCGCCCGACTTCCAGCGAGACTTTGCCCGTTTCGGTAAATTTCACGGCATTCGACAGCAGGTTGAGCAATATCTGGCGCAGACGCAGGGGATCGCTCTGGCAGGCCACCGGGAAAGCGCTGGTCGTCGCCAATTCCAGGGTGATTTTTTTGCTGGCCGCTCGGCCGCGCATCAGTTCCAGGGTTTCATCCACGATGGGCTGGAGTTCGACCCGGGTCGATTCGATTTTCAACATCCCGGCTTCCATTTTCGAGAGGTCGAGGATGTCGTTAATGATGCCCAGGAGCAGGGTTCCCGAGCTGATGATTTTTTCGAAGGCGGCGTGCGCCCGGCTATCGTCGTCGGTCGTTCGGGCGCCGATATGCGCCATGCCGAGAACGCCATGCAGTGGCGTGCGAATTTCATGGCTCATGTTGGCCAGGAATTCACTCTTGGTCTTCGCCAGGCGCTCCGCCTCGGCCCGGGCCAGTTCGAGATCGGCCGTGCGGGCACTGACCAACTGTTCGAGGTGGTCGCGATAGCGCTCGATTTCCAGGTCCTTGCGTTTCTGCTCGTCGAGCGTGTGCCGCAAGATGGCTTCCATGGCCTTGGTTTCCGTGATGTCGGCAATAAAGCCGTACCAGAGGACGGCGTCGCCGTCGGACTTTTCCGGAATGGCATTGACCAGCAACCATTTGAGGGAACCGCTCGGGTGCATGATGCGATATTCGATGCGCCAGGGTGAAAATTCGCGGGCCGAACGATGCAGTGAGGCGAAGAAGCGTTCTGCATCGTCGGGGTGCAGCATTTTCCGGATGGCATCGCTGCCCTGTTCCATTTCCTCGGGGGTGACGCCGTAAATGTCGAAGATGCCGTCGCTGGCAAAGGGGAAATTGCCGCTCCCGTCGGGGTGCAGTCGATATTGAAAGACCACGCCGGGCACCGAGGAAACGATGCGCCGCAGACGTTGGTTGGCGATGTTTTCGGCCGCCTTCGCTTCCTCGGCGACAATGACCTCCTGCAGGCCGTTGAAGGCCGCGGTCAACTGGCCGAGTTCGTCCATTTGCCGGATCGGCAGGGCTTGCCGGGGAATCTTGCCGTCGCGCATCTGACCCAAGAGGGTGGAGGTCTCGGCCAGCGGGGAAAGCTGTCGACGTAGCCACCACCAGCTAAGTAGCGGCACAATCAGCGAGAGGATCAGCGAAATCAGCAACAAATGCTGTTGCATGGCGCGAATCGAGGCAAAGGCTTCGTCAACGGGGAGTACCGACTGCATCAGCCAGCCCGTGCTGGGGATGCGCTTGCTGGACGAAAGTTCGACGACGCCGCGCGAACTCTTGGCCACGCCGGAACCTTCGTAGCCGTCAATGTAACGGTCGTATACCGGATTGACCCCGGGCGGTGGGCCGACTTTCATTACCCGGCGTTTGTCGGAAGAGGCGACGTAAGAGCGGCTGCGGGGTGCCGTTACGAAGAAATCCCCGGTGAGGCCGTATTTCGCCGTACTGATTTCATCGAGAAAATTGGGCAGTGATAGATTGATTACGCCGATTACGCTACCGACGGCTTTTCCTTGCGGCCCGAGGATGGGTACCTGCATGGCGACTACCGGCTGCTGGCTGTGCTGACTAAAGAGCGGATCGCCGATCACGGTCTTGCCATCTTGCAAGACTTCCTGGACCCCTTGGTAGTTGCTGAAGTCTACGCCGCGCCGGTTAAGACGCGGCAGCGTACTGGCGATCGCGATTCCGCGGTGGTCAAGGACCAGGATGCCCCAATTGAATGTGCTTTCCGGAACATCGCGTTGTTCGAGATAGGCCTGTACGGCATCGGGATTGCCCAGCATTTCCTCGGAAAGTTTGCCGGAAATCGATTCGACGATGTTCAGGCGTTCCCGGATTGAGCGGTCAAGTTCGCGGGCGAGCAGGGAAATGGTCGAGAACTGCTGTGCCGAGATGGTCGCTTCCATATCCTGGCGCAGGAAATGGCTCAAACTCAGGGCGGAGGCCCAGACGACGGTCAGGCCGGCAAGTAGCACGCCAACGGTGAGACGTGTTCGCAGAGAATGCCAGTTGAAGATGCGCAGCGAGGTCTTCATGTGTCTCCCTGGGCTGATTCCTCCCCCAGACAAAGGTCTTTCATGACACGCGCCATGATCGTGCATTGTCTCCTGAGCGCCCGTTGGGAGCAACAACAGACAAATTTTTACAAACGAAATAATCGGCTAATCCACGGGGTCGCTTGCCATCCGTAGCAATTTCCCGGGGCGCTTTTCTTGCTCAGGAACGAGGCGGCGTTTCGGCGCTCGACGGCGAACTTTCGGGACGGGGGATGTTCGCTCTTCTCCCCGCTAAGCCCGATAGGACGCCGATTAACCCGACTTAATTGAATTGGCATGGTGCGTCGCGGGCGATTCCATCTCCCGATAGAGAAGGCGTTAAGCGCAATGCCAGTGGGCCATGTCGGCATGCTTGTAGGCCGGCCGTGGGAAAAAATCGCCAATTTATTTGTCGCTTGGCGATCTCTCAAGGAGCTAGCCGGGTCCTGTACTTTGAAGAATTTGTTTGGCATAGTCGACAGTCATATGACGAAAACATTAACTCAGTATATGGAGTCTGACCATGGTCCAATCTCTAATCATCGCCAAAGTAACTTCTCTTAGCGGCGAAGCATTTGCCCGCGATAACGCCGGCAAGACGCGGCGCCTCAAGCAGGGGGATGTGATTCGCGAAGGTGAAACCGTGGTTGCCGCCGATGGCTCGCAGGTTTTACTGAAACTGGCTGACGGTCGTGAAATGACCGTGCGACCGGGAGAAGTCGCCCGCCTGGATGCCGAAGTGGCTGCCACGATCAAACCGGATGCTTTCGATAGTGGCGTTGCCAATTCCGGGCGCGGCTTCCAGAAGATCGCCCGGGCCTTGAGTCGCGGCGGCAAACTGGACGAGTTGATTGAAGAAGAGGAGCCGGGGGCCGGCAATGTGGCGCGCGGCAACGAAGGCCATACCTTTGTCGAATTCCTGCGCGTCGTTGAAACGGTCGATCAGTCCTTCCATTTCGGCATTAATGGGGCCGCCAGTCGCGCTACCGGGGGGGCTGACATCAGCGCTCCCGTTCTGCCCTCCGAAATGGCGATGAGCGTCGTGGCACCCGATAATACCAACGACAGCACCCCGACCATTACCGGCCTGACCTTGCTCCCCGGGGGGAGCACGATCACATTGACGATTACCGATAGTGCCGGCCTGAGCCAAATCGTGACCACTTCGGTGAAGGTGGATGGCAGCTTCAGCGCCGCTGTGCCGAATCAGCTGGCTGACGGTAACTACAGCGTAACGGCGAGCGGTCGGGATCTGGCTGGCAATACCGGAAATGCCTTTGATACGGGATCCATCGATACGATTGCGCCGCTGTTGACGGCAATGCTTGATCCCCTGTCGGACAGCGGTACGCTGGGAGATAACATTACCGATAACAATAAACCCACCATTGTCGGTACCGGCGAACCCGGCGCCAAGGTCGAAATCAACGTCCCCGGCACCGGCGAGTTGCTTAGTACGGTCGTCGGTGCGGATGGCAAGTGGTCGTTGACCCCGACCCTTCCGGTTCCCGAAGGAAGCTTCACCATTCAAGTCAGTGAGACTGATAGCGCGGGCAATACGACTACGGCCAGCGTGTTGCTGATCATCGATACGGTGGTTCCGGTCGGGCCGGCGATTAGTAATGCGGTGGACGATGTCGGCAGTATCCAGGGTCTCCTGCTCAATGGTGCGCATACCGACGACCCAATGCCGACCCTGAATGGTACGGGCGAAGCCGGGACGATAATCCAAGTCTATGACGGAAGTAATCTGCTGGGCAGTTCCCAGGTCGCTACCAGCGGCAGTTGGAGCTTTACCCCGGGCGCGAACTTGGCCGAAGGCCCGCACAGCTTTACGGTGATCTCGATTGATGCAGCCGGCAATAGCACTGCGCCGAGTGCAATTTTCACCCTCGAACTCGATTTCACGGTGCCGATCGATACCGTCATTACCAGCGTCATCGATAATGTCGGTGCCGTTCAGGGGGCGTTGCTCAATGGAGCAACGACGGACGATGCGAATCCGGAAGTTAAAGGCGCCGCCGAACCAGGTGCGACAGTGCAGGTCTATGACGCCGGAGTTCTCCTGGGGAGTGCCGGCGTCGCGGCAAACGGCATCTGGAGCTTCACGCCGCTTACTGCCCTGGCCAATGGGGGGCACAGCTTGACCGCCGTAGCGGTCGATGCCGCGGGAAATCAGAGCACGCCGAGCGCCGCCTTCGCCTTCAACCTGATTGGCGGCGGAGGACAAACAACCCCGTCGATCAGCAGTGTGATCGACGACGTCGGTGCCTTCCAGGGCGCCTTGCTAAATGGGGCGACGACGGATGACGCATTGCCGGAAGTGAAAGGCACGGCGGATGCCGGCAAGTTGGTTCGCCTATACGACGGCAATAACCTGTTGGGCAGTACGCTGGCAGACGCTAACGGCATCTGGACCTTTACGCCGGGCACTGCCTTGGTCCATGGGACGCACAGCTTGACGGCGGTCGCCTTCGATGCGGCGGGAAATCCGAGCGCCCCGAGCTCGGCTTTCAACTTCAACCTGATTGCCGGAGGTGGTCCGCAAGCGCCGACCATCACCAGCGTGCTCGACGACGTTGGTGCCGTGCAAGGCCCGCTGGCGGCGGGCGCGACGACGGACGATGCGAAACCGGAAGTCGTATCTGGAGCTTCACCCCGACGACACCGCTGGTGACCGGCGGGCACAACCTGACGGCAGTCGCCGTCGACGCCGCCGGGAATCCCAGCCTGCCGAGCGCGGCCTTTGCCTTCAACCTGATCGGCAGCGGTGCGCCGGCCGCCCCGGTGATCGTGAACATGCTCGACGACATCGGCGTGATCACCGGCAATGTCGCCAAGAGCACCGGCGTCACCGACGACGCCCTGCCGGAAATGAAGGGAACGGCGGAAGCCGGGGCGACCGT
>JAGTRU010000016.1 GCA_018261905.1 Pseudomonadota bacterium
GGTATTGACCTTCTGGCCGCTGGCGAACAGGTCGAAGGCGACGCCGTTGCGGATGCTCTGCGTTTCGATGCCATTACCGTTGAGATCGAGGACCAGCGGCGTCCCCAGGCTCAGGGCCTGGATCTGCTCGGTGGTAAACGAGGCCACTTGGGTCGAGGTGAAGCTCTCGACTTGCGTCGTACTCAGGGCACTCAACTGGTCCGTACTGAGACCGGCCGAGATCTGCGTCGTGGTCAGCGCGACGATCTGCGTTGTCTTCAGCGCAGCGAAGTCCTGGGTTTCGATGGCGCTGATCTGTTCGGTGGTGAACACCTCGATCTGCGCCGTGCTCAGACTGCGAATCTGCTCACTGGTCAGGGCGACCACCTGCTCGGTCGAGATCCCCTGGGCCACTTGCGAGGTCGTCAAGGCGGCGATTTGCGTCGTCTTGAGCGCCGCGAAGTCGGCCGTTTCCAGGGCCGCCAGATTGCTCGTCGTCAGGGCCACCACTTGCGCCGTACTGAGCGCCTGAACCTGCGCCGCGCCAAGGGCGACGATCTGCTCCGTGCCCAACCCCAGGGCGACCTGGGAGGTGGTCAGGGCGGCGATCTGCGCCGTCTTCAGCGCCGCCACGTCGGCCGTCTCGAGCGCCGCCACCTGCGTCGTGGTGAGGGCCGCGAGCTGCGCGGTCTTCAACGCCGCCGCCTGGTCCGTCGTCAGGGCAACGATCTGCTCGGTGGTCAGACTGGCCGCTTGCGTCGTCGTCAGGCTGGCCGCCTGCGTCGTCGTCAAGGCGGCGATCTGCTCGGTGGTCAGGCCCAGGGTCAGTTGCGAGGTGGTCAGGGCGGCCAGTTGCGCCGTCTTCAGCGCGACGACCTCGGTCGTCTGGAAGGCGGCCAACTGCTCGGTGGTCAGGACGATCATCTGGGCAGTGGTCAGCGCCGCCGCCTGGGCCGTCGTCAGGGCAACGATCTGGTCCGTGGTCAGGCCGCTCGCCACTTGCCCGGTGGTCAGCGCCGCAATTTGCGCCGTGGTCAGCACGGCCAGGTCACCCGTTTCGATCGCCGCCACCTGCTCGGTGGTCAGCGCGATGACCTGCGCCGTCCGCAGCGCCGCCACCTGCCCCGTGGTGAGCGCCGCCACCTGCTCGGTGGTCAGGCCGGAGGCCACTTGCGTCGTCGTCAGCGCGACCACCTGCGTCGTCGTCAAGGCAGCCAGATCCGCCGTCTCCAGAGCCGCCACCTGGGCCGTCTTGAGCGCCGCGATTTGCGCCGTCTTCAGCGAAGCCGCCTGCTCGGTGGTCAGCGCCACCACTTGCTCGGTGCTCAGGCTAGCCGCTTGCGTCGTCGTCAGCCCGGTCAACTGGGCCGTGCTGAGGACCACCAGGTCTTCCGTTTGCAGGGCCTGGACATTGGCCGTCGTCAAGGCGGCAAGCTGCGCCGTCAGCAGGCTGGCCGCCTGCGTCGTGGTCAGCGCCACGACCTGGTCGGTGGTCAAGCCGCCAGCGATCTGCGCCGTCTTCAGGGCCACCAGTTGGCTGGTCTTGAGGGCGACCAGTTGATCGGTGGTCAGGCCCAGGGAAATCTGCTCCGTGGTCAGCGCCCCGACCTGCGTCGTGGTCAGGGCCACCAGATCGGTCGTTTCCAAGGCCGCCACTTGCTCCGTGGTGAGCGCCGCGAGTTGCGCCGTCTTCAGCGCGGCGGCCTGGGCGGTGGTCAGCGCCACCACCTGCTCGGTGGTCAGGCTGGCGGCCTGCGCCGTCGTCAGCCCATTAAGCTGGAGCGTGGTCAGCGCCGCCAGATCTTCCGTTTGCAGGGCCTGGACATTGGCCGTCGTCAAGGCGGCAAGCTGCGCCGTCAGCAGGCTGGCCGCCTGCGTCGTGGTCAGCGCCACGACCTGATCGGTGGTCAGGCCGGCGGCGATCTGCGCCGTCCGCAAGGCGACCAATTGGCTGGTCTTGAGGGCCACCAGTTGGTCGGTGGTCAGGCCGAGGGAAAGCTGCGCCGTGGTCAGAGCGGCAACCTGTGCCGTCGTCAACACCGCCACCTCATCCGTCTCGAGAACCGCGACTTGCGCCGTGGTCAGCGCCGCCACTTGCACCGTGGTCAGCGCCGGGGCCTGCGTCGTGGTCAGGGCAACGACCTGCTCCGTGGTCAGCTTGGCGACCTGGCTAGTCGTCAGGCTGGCCGCTTGCGCCGTGGTCAGCGCGGCGACTTGCTCGGTGGTCAGGCCGAGGCTCAACTGCGTGGTGGTCAGGGCGACCAGTTGCGCCGTCTTCAGGGCCGCCACATCGGCGGTCTGCAGGGCGGCCAGTTGATCCGTGGTCAGCTCCACGAGCTGGGCGGTTCTCAGCGCCGCCGTCTGGGCCGTGGTCAGGGCAACGATCTGCTCGGTGGTCAAGCCGCTGGCCACTTGCGTCGTGGTCAGGGCGGCGATTTGCGCCGTGGTCAGGGCCGCCAGGTCGGCGGTTTCGAAGGCCGCCACCTGCTCGGTGCTCAGCGCCACGACCTGAGCCGTCTTGAGGGCGGCACTCTGGGCCGTGGTCAGGGCGGCAATCTGCTCGGTGGTCAGACCGGAGGCCACTTGCGTGGTCGTCAGCGCGCCCACCTGGAGCGTCGTCAATGCCGCCAGATCCGCCGTCTCCAGGGCCGCGACCTGCGCCGTGGTAAGCGCCGCAAGTTGCGCCGTGGCGAGCGCCGCGGCCTGCTCGGTGGTCAGCGCCACCACTTGTTCGGTGGTCAATTTGGCCGCTTGCGTCGTCGTCAGCCCAGCCAACTGGGCGGTGGTCAGCGCCGCCAGATCTTCCGTCTGCAGGGCCTGGACATTGGCCGTCGTCAAGGCGGCGATCTGTGCCGTCCTCAGACTGGCCGCCTGCGTCGTGGTCAGCGCCGCGACCTGGTCGGTGGTCAGGCCGGCGGCGATCTGCGCCGTCCGCAGGGCCACCAACTGGCTGGTCTTCAAGGCCACCAACTGGTCGGTGGTCAGCCCCAGGGAGATCTGTTCCGTGGTCAGGGCCGCGATCTGGGCCGTGGTCAAGGCCGCCAGATCGGCGGTTTCCAAGGCTGCCACCTGCTCGGTGAGGAGCGCCGCAAGCTGTGCCGTCTTCAGCGCAGCAGCCTGCTCGGTGGTCAGCGCCACCACTTGTTCGGTGGTCAGACTGGCGGCTTGCGTATTCGTCAGGCCGCCCAATTGGGCCGTGGTCAGCGCCGCCAGATCTTCCGTTTGCAGGGCCTGGAGATTGGCCGTCGTCAAAGCGGCAATCTGCGCCGTCAGCAGGCTGGCCGCCTGCGTCGTGGTCAGCGCCGCGACCTGCTCGGTGGTCAAGCCGGCGGCGACCTGCGCCGTCTTCAGGGCCACCAACTGGCTGGTCTTCAACGCCACCAGTTGCTCCGTCGTCAGCCCCAGAGAAATCTGCGTCGTCGTCAGCGCACCGACTTGCGCGCTGGTCAGGGCGGCAACATCGTTGGTTTCGAGGGCGGCGACCTGGGCCGTGGTCAGCGCGGCGACCTGCGCCGTCTTCAGCGCGGCGGCCTGGGCCGTGGTCAGGGCGGCGATCTGTTCGGTGGTCAGACCTTGCGCGATCTGCGCCGTCTTGAAGGCGGCGACCTGGCTGGTCTTGAGGGCCGCCAGATCATTGGTTTCGATGGCGGCGACCTGGCTTGCGGTGAGTGCGGCGACCTGGGCCGTGGTCAGGCTGGAGGCCTGCTCGGTGGTCAGGGCGACGATCTGTTCGGTGCTCAGACCGAGTGCCACCTGGTTCGTCGTAAAGGCGGCGACCTGGGCCGTGGACAAGGCAGCCACTTGCCCCGTGGTCAGGCCGAGAGCGATCTGCTCGGTGGTCAGGGCGACGATCTGGGCGGTCTTGAGGACCGCCAGGTCATCGGTTTCGATGGCGGCGATCTGCGTCGTGGTCAGCGCGGCAACCGGAATGGCAGCCAGACTGAAGACTTGGGCGGTGGTCAGGGCGACGATCTGATCGGTCGTCAGGGCAGCGATCTGCGCCGTCTTCAGGGCGGCGATCTGGGTGGTCTTGAGGGCCTGCAAATCGGTGGTTTCGAGCGCCGCCACCTGCGTCGTGGTGAGCGCCGCAATCTGGGCCGCGGTCAGACTGGAAGCCTGGGTCGTGGTCAGCGCCACCACCTGGTCGGTACTCAGGCCAAGGGCCACCTGGGCCGTCGTCAGGCCGATCAACTGCTCGGTCTTCAAGGCGGCCAGATCTTCCGTTTCAATGGCCTGGACATTGCTCGTGCTGAGGGCGGCCAATTGCTGCGTCGAGAAAGCCCGGATCTGGGTCGTACTCAGGGCGACCACCTGCTCCGTGGTCAGCCCTTTGGCGATCTGGTTGGTGGTCAGCGAGGCGACTTGCGCGGTTCCCAGCGCGGCGACCTGCTCGGTCGTCAAGCCGCTGGCGATCTGGGTCGTCGTGAAGGCGGCTACCCGGCCCGTTGCCAGGCTGGCAATATCTTCGGTTTCCAGCGCCGCCACCTGGGTCGTGGTCAGGGCGGCAACCTGGGCCGTGGTCAGGCCGGAGCGCACCTGGCTCGTCGTCAGGGCGACGATCTGTTCGGTACTGAGGCCGAGGGCGACCTGCGTCGCGGTCAGCGCGGCAATCTGCCGGGTGGTCAGCGACTGGATTTGCTCGGTCGTCAGGGCGCCCACCTGGAGGGTGGTCAAGACAGCGACCTGGGTGGTTTTCAGCGCCTCGACATCTTCCGTTTGCAAGGCGGCAACGTCTTCCGTTTGCAGCGCCATGAGTTGTGCCGCAGTCAGGCTGCTGACCTGGGCCGTCGTCAGGGCGACCGTCTGCTCGGTGGTCAAGGCGACGATCTGGGCTGTTTTCAGGGCGGTCAGTTGCGCCGTTTTCAGGGCCTGCACGTCGTCGGTTTCGAGCGCTGCTACCTGGCTCGTCGTCAAGGCCGCCAACTGTGTCGCAGTCAAGGCGGCGGTCTGCGCCGTGGTCAGGGCGACGACCTGCTCGGTACTGAAGCCCTGGGCAATCTGCGCCGTCGTCAAGGCCACCACCTGCGCCGTCTTCAACACCGCCAGATCAGCCGTTTCGAGGGCGGCGACCTGGCTGGTGGTCAGCGCGGCGATCTGGCGCGTCGCCAGATTGGCGGCCTGATCGGTGCGCAGCGCGGCGACTTGATCGGTCGTCCAGCCGACGCTCAGTTGCGCCGTGGTAAAGGCCACCACCTGCGCCGTCGTGAGCGCGACGATCTGGTCCGTGGACAAGCCCTCGGCGATCTGCGCGGTGGTCAGGGCGGCGATCTGGCTGGTCTTGAGGGCAGCCAGATCCTCGGTTTCAATCACGGCCACCTGCGCCGTGCGCAGGGCCACCAGTTGTTGCGTGGTCAGGGCGGCAATCTGGGCCGTTCCCAAAGCGACCACTTGATCGGTCGTCAGTCCGTTCGCGACCTGATTGGTGGTCAGCGCAGCGACCTGGGCGGTCGTCAGGGCAGCCATCTGGGTCGGCGTCAAGCCGAGGGCCACTTGCGTCGTCGACAAGGCCGCCAGGGCCGCCGTCTTGAGGGCGGCAACATCGGTCGTTTCGAAAGCGGCCAGTTGTTCGGTGCTCAGCACCACCGCCTGCCCCGTGGTCAGCGCCTGCGCCTGCTGCGAGGTCAGGGCGGCAATTTGCGCCGTGCTCAGGCCCTGCGCCACCTGGGTGGTCGTCAGGGCGGCGATCTGCGCCGTCCGCAAGGCCGCGATGTCATCGGTTTCGAGGGCGCCCAACTGGGTGGTGGTCAGCGCCACTCCCTGGGTCGTCGCCAGATTCGCCGCTTGCGTCGTCGTCAGCGCCACCAGTTGATCCGTGGTCAAGCCTTGCGCCACCTGCGTCGTCGTCAAGGCCTGGACCTGTGTCGTCTTCAGCACCACCACATCGTCGGTTTCGACGGCCGCCACCTGCGTCGTCGTCAAGGCGGCAATTTGTGCTGTCTTCAGGTTACTGACCTGGGCAGTGGTCAGGGCGACCACCTGCTCGGTGGTCAGGCCGAGCGCCACCTGGTTCGTCGTCAACGCCACGACCTGCGTCGTGGTCAGGGCCGCCAGATCTTCCGTCTGCACCGCGGCGACCTGCGCCGTGGTCAGCGCGGCCACCTGCCGGGTGGTCAGATTTGCCGCCTGCGTCGTGGTCAATGCGGCAACCTGGTCGGTGCTCAGGCCGAGCGCCACCTGGTTGGTGGTCAACGCGGCAACCTGGGCCGTGCCCATGGCCACCAGTTGATCGGTGGTCAGGCCGCCATTGACTTGTGCGGTCGTCAAGGCAGCAATCTGCCTGGTCTGCAGGGCCACCAGATCTTCGGTCTGCAGCGCCGCCAGATTGTCGGTCGACAAGGCGGCGATCTGCGCCGTCTTCAGGTTGCTCGCCTGATCGGTGGTCAGCGCCACCACCTGCTCCGTCGTCAGGCCGAGCGCCACCTGGTTGGTGGTCAATGCCACGACCTGCGTCGTGGTCAGGGCCGCCAGATCTTCCGTCTGCACCGCGGCGACCTGCGCCGTGGTCAGCGCGGCCACCTGCCGGGTGGTCAGATTCGCCGCCTGCGTCGTGGTCAGCGCGGCCACCTGGTCGGTGCTCAGGCCAAGCGCCACCTGGTTGGTGGTCAGCGCGGCGACCTGGGCCGTGCCCATGGCCACCAGTTGTTCCGTGGTCAGGCCGCTATTGATTTGCAGCGTGGTCAGGGCAGCGACTTGCGCCGTTTTCAGCGCCGCCACGTCAGCGGTCTGCAGGGCTGCCACGTTGTCAGTCGACAGCGCCGCGACCTGGGCAGTCCTCAAGTTGCTGGCCTGCTCGGTGGTCAGGGCGACCACCTGCTCGGTGGTCAGGCCGAGCGCCACCTGGTTGGTGGTCAGGGCGGTAACCTGGGAGGTTTTCAGGGCGGCGAAATCGGCCGTTTCGATCGCCGCGACTTGCGTCGTGGTCAGAGCGGCGACCTGGTTGGTCGTCAGGTTGGCGGCCTGCAGCGTAGTCAGCGCGGCAATCTGCTCGGTGCTCAGGCCGAGCGCCACCTGGTTGGTGGTCAGCGCCGCGACCTGGGCCGTGCCCATGGCCACCAGTTGTTCCGTGGTCAGGCCGCTATTGACCTGGGTCGTCGTCAAGGCGGCGACTTGCGCCGTCTTCAGCGCCGCCACGTCTTCAGTCTGCAGGGCCGCGACATTGTCGGTCGACAGCGCGGCGATCTGCGCACTCTTCAGATTACTGGCCTGCTCGGTACTCAGGGCAACGACCTGGTCGGTGGTCAGGCCGAGCGCCACCTGGTTGGTCGTCAGGGCGGCGACCTGGGTTGTTTTGAGGGCGGCGAAATCGGCCGTCTCAATCGCCGCGACTTGCGCCGTGGTCAGGGCGGCGACCTGGCTGGTCGTCAGATTGGCGGCCTGCACCGTGCTCAGGGCAGCAACCTGTTCGGTGGTCAGGCCGAGCGCCACCTGATTGGTGGTCAGCGCGGCAACCTGGGTCGTGCCCATGGCCACCAGTTGTTCCGTGGTCAGGCCGCTATTGATTTGCAGCGTGGTCAGGGCAGCGACTTGCGCCGTTTTCAGCGCCGCCACGTCAGCCGTCTGCAGAGCCGCCACGTTGTCGGTCGACAGCGCCGCAATCTGGGCGCTCTTCAGGCTGCTGGCCTGCTCGGTGGTCAGGGCAACGACCTGCTCGGTGGTCAGGCCGAGCGCCACCTGGTTGGTGGTCAGGGCGGCGACCTGGGTCGTCTTGAGGGCGGCGAAATCGGCCGTTTCGATCGCCGCGACTTGCGTCGTGCTCAGGGCGGCAACCTGGTTGGTCGTCAGGCTGGCGGCTTGCAACGTAGTCAGCGCGGCAATCTGCTCGGTGCTCAGGCCGAGCGCCACCTGGCTGGTGGTCAGCGCCGCGACCTGGGCCGTGCCCATGGCCACCAGTTGTTCCGTGGTCAGGCCGCTATTGATTTGCGTCGTCGTCAAGGCGGCAATTTGCGCCGTTTTGAGGGCCGCCACATCCTCCGTCTGCAGGGCCGCCACATTTTCCGTAGACAGCACGGCCAGTTGCGCACTCTTCAGGTTGCTGGCTTGGCTGGTGGTCAGCGCCGCGACTTGCTCGGTGGTCAGCGCCAGCGCCACCTGGTTGGTGGTCAGGGCGGCGACTTGGGCCGTCTTCAGGGCGGCGAAATCAGCGGTTTCAATCGCCGCCACCTGGGCCGTGGTCAGCGCCACCACTTGGTTGGTGGTCAGGCTCGAGGCCTGCAGCGTAGTTAGCGCAGCAATCTGCTCGGTGGTCAGGCCGAGCGCCACCTGATTGGTGGTCAGCGCAGCAAGATCGCGGGTTTCGATGGCCTGAATCTGCTCCGTGGTCAGCGCCGCAACTTGTGCGGTGGAGAGCGCGACGTAATCCGCGGTTCCCAGCGAAACAATTTGAGTAGTGGTCAGCGCAGCGATTTGCGCAGTGGTCATGCCAACTACGATTGAGGCCATGATTGCTTCCTTCCGGGATCATCCACCCGCGAGCAGATTTTTGTTTTATGCGGCCAGCCCGAAAAAATACTCTACGCGCCTGAGCCGCACTCTACGGTACATATCGGCAGCTTTCGGAAAAGCTTTAGGGGAATCCTCTCAAGCCTCCGACACATAGTTCCCGGGCCCGCTTATACAGGGCATCGACGGCCGCCAAGCGGGCGCAAAAAAACCGGCCCGCAGGCCGGTTTCGGTCGACGCCGGGCGACTCAGTTGCCCAACCAGTCGAGCAGCGGTTCCCATTGTTCGAGATCGCGCCGATGACGGCCGCGCGGCGGATCGAAGACGCTCAGGCCGCCAGCGGCAACATTGACGTAGTTCTGCGTATTGCGCAGATAGGTAATGATCGGAATATCGAAATGCTTGAGAAACTCTTCGAGCATGCCCGCCGCCTTGGTGCGCGGATCGACCCGCATGGCGACGATGCCGACCACGCCCTTGCGGCCACGCATTTCGTGGCGGATCGAATTGAGGAAATCCTCGGTTGCCGCCATGTCGAAGACGGAAGGCACCAAGGGCACGACCACCTTATCGACGACACGCAGGTAATCGGACAGCTTGAAGCCCTGGAAACCGGCCGGCGCATCCATCACCACCCAGTCGCTTTCCCGGGGCAGGTTGGCAACCATCTGATTTCCGGCGAAAAACCCGCTGACCGGGGCCATCGCCGGATCCCGGAAGGCCATCCAGCGCAAGGCCGATTGCTGGCGATCGAGATCGCAGAGGGTTACCGAACGTTTTTGATTGGCAAAATAGCCCGATAGATTCGTCGCCAAGGTTGTTTTACCCGCCCCCCCCTTGGGGTTTGCCACCAATACTGCTCGCATAACCCTACCTCCTGAAATTTGTTACGGGATTATATTCGCCGCCGCAAGCGTCGCCCAGAGACATAGAATAGAGGCTTTCGCAGCTAGGAACCCCAACA
The DNA here is from genome assembly GCA_018261905.1 of Pseudomonadota bacterium. Taxonomy (GTDB): domain Bacteria; phylum Pseudomonadota; class Gammaproteobacteria; order Burkholderiales; family Rhodocyclaceae; genus Azonexus. The sequence continues at coordinate 9,383 of JAGTRU010000016.1, forward strand.
TGGTCAACAAAGTTGCCGGTGATCGCCAAGGCATTCAATCGATCGAGGTCGGCTTTCGCCTGTTAAATGTGATGAGCGCCACCAATCGACCGATGATGTTGCGCGACATCGCCAAGGGCGCCGGCATGCCCGCCGCCAAGGCCCACCGCTACATGGTCAGTTTCATGCGAATCGGCCTGGTTGAGCAGGATAGCGAGAGCGGCCGCTACGATCTCGGCGCCTACGCCCTGACCCTCGGCCTCTCCAGCCTCGGTCGCCTCGACCCGGTGCGCCTGGCCACCCCCATCCTCCAGGAACTCTGCGAAAACATCAACGAAACGGTCGCCCTCGCCGTCTGGGGTACCCATGGCGCCACCATCGTGCGCATTCTCGACGCCGGCGGCCCGGTCACCATCACCCTGCGTGCCGGGACCGTGCTACCGCTCTACAACTCGGCAACCGGCCGGGCTTTTTCCGCCTTCTCCCGCTCGCCGTTCATGAAAAAGATGCTTGACGAGGAACTCCGGCTGGCGGCCGAGGCAAGCGATGTCGCGGTGACCACTATCCGCCGGCAACTGGAAAAATCGCTGAGTGAGATCCGCAGCCACGGGATTTCGCGCGCCACCGGCAGCCTGACCCCGGGGATCAACGGTTTCAGCGCCCCGGTTTATGGCGATACCGGCCTGATGGTCGCCGCCATTACTTCGCTGGGCGCGGTCGGCGAATTCAATGTCGACTGGAACAGTCCGCTCGCTACCGCGATGCGGGAATCGGCGGCGATCCTCTCGCACCGCCTGGGCTATCGCCCGGAGAATGGCCCGCAGGAATAAGCCGGCCAGCCGGAAAAGCATCCGGTACCTGCCCGCTTCCGGCCTCGCCCCGCCCCCGGGCGCCTCGTCAAAAACGCAAACGCCGGAAGACAAAAAACCACCCGCCGGGTGGTTTGCAGAATTATTCCCTTGGTGCCCCCGAACGGAATCGAACCGCTGCCTGATGATTACAAATCAACTGCACGACCTTCATGCTACGGGGGCATCAAGCGGTGGCATTATAGCGGGCTGAAGAGCAACTCTCCACAACGATTTACCACGACACCGCACAGCTATAGGTCATGAGCAACCTAACCAATCCCTCTGAGATCGCCCGCGAAACGCTCCGACTCTTGGCCACTCGTCGGGTCCCCCCGACGCCGGACAATTATTTAACGATTTACCACGAGATCGCCGGCACCACGCCGAACAACAACGCCTTTCCGGAAAAACAGCTACGCTCGCTGACCGCTGCCCTACCCAAAGGCACCCCGGAGCAGTTACGCCTGGCACGGCAACTCGAGGAAGCGGTCAAGAACAGCAACTGGGAAAGTTACCAGGGCCACCTGGCCGATTTCTGCGCCGCGCTGGCAGAGACGCAAAAACTTGCCTGGGCCGAACTGATCAACGATCTGCTGCGGCAATGGGAGGCCAAACACATCGGCCTGACCGTCGCCCGCAAGCGTGAATCGCTGGAACACGTCCTGAAAGGAGCGGGCGCCAGTCAGGAGACCCTGTTTACCCGACTGCAGAATCTGCTCCGCTCGTGGGGCGAAGGGCGCGACAGCCCGGCCGGAGAGAATGCCGCCAGCAACGAAGCGACGGCGGGCGGCGAAGCGGTTGGCAAGTCGCCGCGTCCGGCCAACTCGCCGGCCGAACTCCTGCCCGAAGTCCGCGAACTGTTCGCCTTTACGCTGGAATCGGCGATTGCCACGCAGTTGCTCGAATCACCGCAACTCTCCAGCGACGCCAAGGTCCTGGCCAAGGAAATTCGCAAAGCCATCAGTCTCGACGAATTGCAGAGCATTCTCGGCAAACTCAAGCGCTTTGCCTTCAAGCTGGAATTATTGGCCGAAGACCAGTCCGAATTGCGGCAAAGCCTGCTCAACCTGTTGCGCCTGCTGGTCGAGAACATGACCGAGCTGGTCATGGACGACCGCTGGTTGCTCGGCCAGATCGAGGTGGTCCGCGAGATCATCGACAAGCCGCTGTCCCAGCGCACCATCGACGATGCCGAGCGCCGCCTGAAAGAAGTAATTTTCAAGCAGGGACAACTCAAACAAAGCCTGCAGGAGGCGAAGACGGCGATCAAGCTGATGCTGGCCAGCTTCGTCGACCACCTGGCCAGCTTTGCCGATGCCACTTCCGATTATCACGACAAGATCGAGACCTGCGCCGAGAAAATCAGCGCCGCCAACAATATTTCCGAACTGGAAGCCGTCTTGGGCGAGGTCATGAAGGAGACACGCAATATTCAGTTCAACGCCCAACGCTCCCGGGACGAACTGCGCTCCGCCCAAGATCAGGTTTCGGTGGCCGAGAAAAAAATCAGTCAGCTCGAAAACGAGCTGGAGGAAACCAGCCACCTGATTCGCCACGACCAGTTGACCGGCGCTCTCAACCGGCGCGGACTGGAAGAAACCTTCAGCAAGGAAATCGCCCGCTCCAACCGGCACGAAACCCTGCTCAGCCTGTCCCTGCTCGACATCGACAACTTCAAGAAACTCAACGATTCGCTGGGCCATGATGCCGGCGACCAGGCCCTGATCCACCTGGCCAACATCTGCCGCCAGACCCTGCGTCCGCAAGATACGGTCGCCCGCTTCGGCGGCGAGGAATTCATCCTGCTGCTCCCGGAAACCGGGCTGAACGATGCGGCGAAGACCGTCACCCGCCTGCAGCGCGAGCTGACCAAACGCCTCTTCCTGCATAACAACAACAAGGTTCTGATCACGTTCAGCGCCGGTGTTACCGAGTTCCGGGCCGAGGACGACCAGGCCAGCGCCATCAAGCGCGCCGACGAAGCCATGTACCGGGCCAAGCAAAGCGGCAAGAACCGGGTCGTCACGGCGCCCTGACCGCATGCCCGGCCACCTCGACAAGCTGTCCGCCCTCCTGCTGCAACTTGCCGCCGCCCCCCAGGATGGCCGGATCTGGTGCGAAGTCGGCTTCACCTATCTGCAGATCTTCGAAATCCAGGAAGCCCTGGAGACCTTTATCAGCGCTCGCCAACTGGCGCCACAACTGGCCGCGGCCCATTACGGCGAGTCGATCGCCCGCTTCCAGTTCGGCGACCATGCCGGCGCCATGGCCTGCCTGGAAACCGCCATGCAACTGGCGCCCGCCGAGCAGTCGCTGTTTTCGGCCTATGCTCATCTCTGCGCCGCCAGCGACCAGCCACCGGCCGTCGTTTTCGCAGCCTACCGCGCCTGGGCCGACCGTTTTGCCGAACCGCTGCGCCCGCACCAGCGGCCGGCCAGGCGCCAACGCCGCGCCGGCGAGCCGGTGCGCATCGGCTACCTGTCGGCCGACTTGCGCCAGCACGCGCTGCTGAGTTTCTTCGCGCCGGTGCTCGAACACCATGACCGGCAACGTTTTTCCCTGATCGCCTTCAGTTCCGGCCGGGCCGACCCACTGACCGCAGAGATCCGCCGGCGCTTCGATGACTGGCACGACATCGGCCAGCTCTCCGACCACGCCGCCGCCGACCTCATCCGCCAACAGGAGATCGACGTTCTGGTCGATCTCTCCGGCCATACCGACGGCAGCCGCCTGCTCACCCTGGCCCGGCAACCCGCCGCCGTGCAATTCACCTGGTACGGTTACAACAGTACGACCGGGAGCCGCAGCATCGATTACCGGCTGACCGACGCCAGCATGGACCCGCCCGGCAACGAACAATGGTCTACGGAAACCCTGCTCCGCCTGCCCGCCTTCGCCGCTTATGCCCCGCCGGCCGAAGCCCCGCCGGTCGCGACACTACCCGCCGACCGCCGGGGATACGTCACCTTCGGCTCACTGAACAATCCGCAAAAACTGACCGGAGCGACGCTGGCCGCCTGGGCCGCCATACTTCGCCGACTGCCCACGGCCCGCCTGCTGCTGATCGGCCCCCACGCCCCGAGCGCGGCGCCCGACGTCGGCGCGCAACTACGGCAGCGACTGGCAGCCAGCGGCCTCCCGACGGAACGGGTCGAACTGCTGCCGCGCCAGGATTTCCCGGCCTTTCTGCAACTCGGCGAACGGGTCGACATCGCCCTCGAACCCTTCCCGCTCTCCGGCGCGGTCACCACCTGTCATGCCCTGTGGATGGGGGCCATCCCCATCACCCTGAGCGGAGTCCTGCCGAACACCCGCGCCGCCGCCGCCATCCTCTGCGCCGCCGGACTCCCCGAGCTGATCGCCGCCGATCGCGAGGCTTACGTCGAGCTGGCCTGCCAACTGGCGACCGATCATCGCCGCCTGCGGCAACTGCGCGCCGACCTCCGCGAGCACCTCGCCGGCAGCCGCCTGCTCGACCATGGCGGCCATGTCCGCGCCCTGGAAGAGGCGTATCTCTCAGCACTCAACGAAAGCCCACCGCCATGTCCCTGAGTGCCGACCAACACCTGGCCCGTGGCCGCCAGCTCCTCAACGACGGCCAGCCCGGCGCGGCCATCCGCGACTACCTGGCGGCCAACGCCCTGCAACCGGCAAACCCGCAGGCCGCCCTCGGCCTCGGCATGGCCTTGAGTCTGGCCGGCCGCCATGGCGAAGCGCGCATCGCCCTCGAACACGCCCTCACCCTGGCCCCCGAAAATTCCGACTACGCCTTCGCCTTGGCCGAAGCGCACAAACGGGCCGGCAATCGCGGCACGGCCGAAAAAATTTACCGGCAAATCCTGCACTTCGAGCCGCAGCACCTGATGTCGGCGCACAACCTCGGCGCCCTGCTCTATGACGAGGAACGCTTTGCCGAGGCCGCCGAACGCCACCTGGCCACCCTCAACGACCATCCGGCATCGATCGCCACCTGGCGCGACCTCGGCCAGTCGCTGATCGCCGCCGGCCGGCTGGAAGATGGCATCACCACCCTGGAAATCGCCGACCAAACCTTCCCCGACGACCGCGAGACCCGCTTCGCCCTCGGTCTCGCCTACCTGCGCAATGAGGAATGGAGCAAGGGTTGGCCGCTTTATGAAGCCCGCTGGCAAGCTGGCGAACAATCGCCAACGCCTCCCGGCACGGCCTTCTGGGCCGGTCAGCCGCTGACCGGCAAACACCTCGTCATCACCCGCGAACAGGGTTTCGGCGACAACATCATGTTCGTCCGCTACCTTCCCCACCTGGCCCGGGAAGCCGCCCACATCACCTTGCTCCCCCCCGCCCCGCTGGCCATCCTGTTCGCCGAAAGTTTCAGCCAGCTCGGCAATGTCAGTATCGTCACCACTCCCGCCGCCGTACCGGCCGCCGATTTCTGCACCGCCATCGGTGCGCTGCCCGGCCATTGCCTCGCCCGCGGCCTGAGCGCGCCACCCTGTCTGATACCCTACCTGCGGACGCCGCCGGAACGCCTGAGCGCGGCCCGCCAGGCCCTGCAGCGCCGGGCCCCGGAAGCGGGCCAGAAACTCGGCCTGGTCTGGCGCGGCAACCACGGCTATGGCGCCGACCGTCAGCGCTCCCTGGCCCTGGGCGAACTGCTCGGCCAACTGCCGACGGCCGGCGTGCGCTATTTCAATCTGCAACTGGGTATCAACGCCAACGAACGCCGCCTGCTAAACGACGCCGGCGTGTTCGACCTGAGCGCCGAAATCTCCGGTTTCCACGACACTGCCGCCTGGCTTGGCGCGCTCGACGGTCTGCTCTGCGTAGACACCGCGATCGCCCACCTGGCCGGCGCCCTCGCCCGGCCGACCCGCCTGCTCGGGCGCCGGGAAGGCGAATGGCGCTGGGGACGGGCGCAAGATGGCCGGGCCTGGTATACCACGCTGTTTCCAGGCAAAATCGGCGAGGCTGCCCTCTTCGACCATGGCGCAACTATTGCTTTTCCCCAGAACAATTAAATTTCCGACCCGGGCGCATCCACCATGATCAACGTCACCCAACCCTACCTCCCCCCTCTTGAGGAGTTCCAGCCCTACCTGGAGGAAATCTGGAAAAACAAATGGGTGACCAATAACGGCCCCTTTCACCACCAACTGGAGGCGGCCCTCACCGAGTACCTGGGCGTCCCCCACATCTCGCTGCTCGCCAACGGCACCCTCGCCCTGCTTACCGCGTTGCAGACGCTGCGCATCAGCGGCGAAGTGATCACCACTCCGTACTCCTTCGTCGCCACCAGCCACGCGCTGATCTGGAACACCTTGAAACCGGTGTTCGTCGATATCGACCCGCTGACCCTGAACATCAACCCGGACAAGATCGAGGCCGCGATCACGCCGCAGACCACCGCCATCCTGCCCGTGCATTGCTATGGCACGCCCTGCGACAGCCGCCGCATCGGCGAGATCGCCGACGCCCATGGCCTCAAGGTGATCTACGATGCGGCCCACGCCTTCGCCGTTCGGCAGCATGGCAAAAGCATTCTCCGCCACGGCGACCTGTCGGTCCTCAGCTTTCACGCGACCAAGGTTTTCAACACCTTCGAGGGGGGCGCCATCGTCTGTGGCGATGCCAAGAGCAAGAAGCGGATCGACAGCCTGAAAAACTTCGGTTTTGCCAACGAGGTTACCGTCACCGCCCCCGGCATCAACGGCAAGATGAGCGAAATCAACGCCGCCTTCGGCCTGCTCCAGCTCAAGCATATCGCCGCCGCCCTCGCCCGCCGCCAGCAGATCGACGCCCGCTACCGCGCGGCACTCGGCGATCTGCCCGGACTGGCCTGCCTGCCGCAAATGCCCGACACCACGTCGAACTACTCCTATTTCCCGGTCCTCATCAAGACCGGCTACCCGCTGACCCGCGACCAGCTTTATCAGCACTTGCGGGCCCAGGACATCATGGTCCGCCGCTACTTCTACCCGCTGATCAGCGAATTTTCCGTCTACAAGGGCCTGGCATCGGCGGCCCGCAGCAATCTGCCGGTCGCTACCCAGGTTTCCCGCGAGGTCTTGTGCCTGCCCCTCCACCCCACCCTTACCGACGACGAAGTCGATCTGGTCATCGACCTGGTGCGCTCGCCCAAGAAAGCCGCCTGAGGTCGCCATGCCCCCCGCCAAACTGATCATCTACGGTAACGGCCAGATGGCCCGCATGTTCCTCCACTTTGCCCGGAGCGAGTTCGCCGTTGTTGCCTTCACCGTCGATCGTCCGGTGATCACCGAGACGACGATCGAGGGGCTGCCGGTCATCGCCTTCGACGAAATCGAAAAGCACTTTCCGCCGAATGAACACTGGCTGATCACCGCCGTCGGCTTTCTCGAAATGAATCGCCTGCGGGCCCGCAAATACCAGGAGGGTCTGGCCAAGGGGTATCGCTTTGCCAATTACATCCACCCGTCCGTGGTGCGCCACCCGACCCTCGTTCTCGGCGACAACAACGTGATCCTCGACCATGTCGCGATTCACCCCTACAGCCGACTGGGCAGCGGCACCTTCATCTGCAGCAACGCCTCGATCGGCCACGGCTGCGACATCGGCGACAACTGCTGGATCAATTCCGGGGTCTCGATCGGCGGCGAAACCCGGGTCGGCGATGGCTGTTTTCTCGGCATCAACGCCACGCTCAGCGACAACATCAGGCTCGGCGAACACTGTTATATCGGTGCCAACACCCTGGTTACACGCAGCACCGAAGCGAACGAAGTCTATATTTCCGCCGCCGGCGAGCGCTTTCCGCTAAATAGCGAAGCCTTCCTGAAATTCATCACCCGCCCCACCGCCTGACGCCATGCCCGACCAACAACATTCCGCCCCGATCTACCAGCGTTTCCGGCAAGCCGCGGTCAACCACCCGGCCAAGCTGGCCCTGGTCGTCGGCGAGCATCACCTGACCTACCGCACCCTCCTGGCGGAGGTCGATGCCCTGGCTGCCGGCCTGAGCGCCGCCGGCATTGGTGCCGGCCAGCACATCGGTGTCGTCCTGCCCAACTGCCCGGAATTTGTCCTGCTCCTGCTGGCCGGCGCCCGGCTCGGTGCCGTCATCGTGCCCCAGAGCCTGGGCCTGGCCGCCGAGGCGCTGGAAAACACCTTCCGTGCCGCCGAGGTCCGCCACCTGATCGTCTGGAGCGGGGCCGCCGGCAGTCTCAGCGCCGGCACCCTGGCCCTGGCCGAGGCCGGGGTCCGCCTCGTGGTCGGCCCGCCGCGCCCGGCCTGGACCTCCCTGGCCGAAGTCAGCGCGGCCGGCCGCGCCGCCCCCCTGGCGGCACCGCAACTGGCGGGCGAACTGCCCTACCTGATGGTGCTGACTTCCGGCTCGACCGGCCAGCCCAAACCCATCCTGCTCAGCCAACGCACCAAGATACTGCGCGCCGAAGCGGCCATCGCACTGTACGGAGTGAGCGCCGCCGATGTCACGCTGGCCGCGACACCGCTCTACCACTCGCTGGCCCAGCGCCTGGTCCTGATTCCCCTGCTGACCGGCGGCACCAGCGTCCTGATGGAGCATTTCACGCCGGCCACCTGGATCGACACGGCCCGCCGCCATGCCGTCAGTTTCTCGATCGCCGTTTCGTCGCAACTCAAGCAGATCCTCGACCAGTTGCTGGCCGGCGCCCAGCCCCTGCCCGCCCTGCGCTGCCTGGTGTCGTCCTCCGCCCTGCTCGACGAGACCACCAAGAGTCGCCTGCTCGACCACCTGAAGTGCGAATTCCACGAATGCTATGGCGCTTCCGAAATCGCCATTGCCACCAATCTCTCGCCGAGCGCGGCGGCCCGCAAACTCGGCTCGGTCGGCACGGCCATTCCCGGGACCGAACTGATCATCGTCGATGCCGACGGCCAGGCACTGCCCTCCGACCGCACCGGGGAAATCGCTTGCCGCACGCCGATGCTCTATAGCGGCTATTACGCGCAGCCCACCATCACCGCCGCCAGCCTGAACCGCGATGGCTATTTCCGGACCGGTGATCTTGGTCGCCTGGATAGCGAAGGCTTTCTCTACTTTCTCGGCCGCCGCAAGGACATCATCATCACCGGCGGCGTCAATATCTACCCCAAGGACATCGAGGATGTCATCGCCAGCCACCCGGCGATCAAGGAATGCGCAGCCATCCCGGTAATTGATGACGACCTCGGCGAAGTGGTCGGGGTGGTGATCGCCTTCGCCGACCCCGAGCATCCGCCCGCCCTGCGCGACATCCAGCGGCTATGCATGCAGCGGCTGGGCGACTTCCAGCAGCCACGCCGTTTTTTCGTCGTCCCCGAACTACCGAAGAACGCCATGGGCAAGCTGGACAAGCCGAGCCTGCGGCAAACCTATTCCACCCAGAAAAATACGGGATAAGCATGGCCCACACCTATATTCCCCCCTTGCGCCTCGGCTTCATCGGCGGCGCCCTGAACTCGGCGGTGGGTTACACCCACTTCAACTCCAGCCGTCTGGATGGTCATTTTCGGGTCGATTGCGGCTGCTTCAGCCGGCATGCCGAGCCCAACGACGCCTCCGCCGACACCTATGGCATCGCCGCCGGGCGCAGCCATGCCAGTTGGCAGGAATTGCTCGACAAGGAAAAAGGCCATCTCGACGCCATCGTCGTCCTCACCCCGACGCCCGACCACAGCCCCATCGTCATTGCCGCCCTCGACGCCGGCTACGCGGTCATCAGCGAAAAGGCGTTGGCCGTCTCGAGCGCCGAATGCCGTGCCATCGGCGACGCCGTGCAGCGCAACCACGGCTTCCTGGCCGTCACCTACAACTACTCCGGTTACCCCATGGTGCGCGAACTGCGTCGCCTGATCGCCGACGGCAGCCTCGGTCAGCTCCAGCAGATCCACATCGAGATGCCGCAGGAAGGCTTCCTGCGCCAGGCGGCGGCACCCCAGGCCTGGCGCCTGAAGGATTACCAGGTGCCGACGGTATCCCTCGATCTCGGCGTCCATGTTCATCATCTGGTGCACTTCCTGACCGGCGGCAAGGCGCCGCTCGAAGTGGTCGGCGACCACAGCACCTATGGCCAGTTCCCCGGGGTCATCGACAACGTGTACTGTCTGGCCCGCTACGCTGACGACCTGCGGGTCCAGACCTGGTACGGCAAGACCGCCCTCGGCTACCGTAACGGCCTGCGCATCCGCGTTTTCGGCAGCCTCGCCAGTGCCGAATGGTTCCAGATGGAACCCGAAGACCTCCGCCTCAGCCAGGCCGATGGCCGCCATATCTTGCTCGACCGCGGCTCGAGCGATGCCGATGTGGCCCGCCAACTGCGCTACAACCGCTTCAAGCCCGGGCACCCGTCCGGCTTCATCGAAGCCTTCGCCAACCTCTACGCCGACATCGCCGAGCACCTGCGCCACTACCAGGCGGGACAACCCGCCCCCAACGACTTCGTCTACGGGGCCAGACAGTCCGAAGAGGGCCTGCGTTTCCTCGAAGCGATCGCCCGCTCGGCCGCCAGCAAGACCTGGCAAACCGTCTGAGTTCCCTTAAACCGCCTGTTTTTCGCCCCGCGCCATGACCGACACCATTCGCCAGTTCATCATCCAGCTACTCCTCGAAAAAGGACCGCTCCCGAGCGCCACGCCGATCGGCGATTATAGCTACCTGGACAGCGGTCATATCGACTCCCTCGCTTTCATCAAGTTCGTTTTCCGTCTCGAGGAACAGTTTGGCATCCAGTTGGCGGAAAGCGACATCGTCAGTCCGCGAATCCGTACCGTCGATGGCCTCGCCGGGCTCATCGCCGAACGCTTGGCGCACTGAACCGGCAGCCATTTCCCGCGCCATGGCCCGGTTATTCTCCGTCATCATTCCCGCCTATAACGCCGCCGACAGCGTTGCGACCGCCGTGCGCAGCGCGTTCGGACAAACCGGCATCACCCCGGACGCGATCGAAGTCATCGTTGTCGACGACTGTTCGACGGATGGCACGGCCGCTGTCCTCGCCGCGCTGGCCGCCGCGCACCCTGAACTGCGCCGGGGACGCACCCCGAGCAACGGTGGCCCCGGCGCCGCCCGCAACATCGGCCTCGATCTGGCGCGCGGCGACTGGCTGCTCTTCGTTGACAGCGACGATCAACTGGCCCCCACGGCGCTGGCGCAGCTACAGCAGTTGCTGCTCGCCGAGGCCGACGAGGCGCCGGAGGCCATCGGTTTCGACTGGTGTTTTCTGCCGCCGGCCGGCGCTCCGCTGCCCGACACGGGCCGGCGCCGCGACCGGGCCGACCTCGACCGCCCCCGCGGCGAGATGCTCCGCCGCTACCTGCGCCTGCAGATGGATGGTTCGGTCATCTACACGGCCATTCGTCGCTCTCTGGTCAGCGCCCATGGACTGCGCTTCGCCGCCGGCTACCACGAGGACGTCGATTTCATTTTCAAGGTGTATTGGCACGCCGGCCGCATTGCCTACCTCGACAGCGTCCTCTATTTCAAGCAACAGCGGGCGGCATCCATCGTCAACACCATCTCCGTCCGCCATCTGCAGGGATTCATCCGGGCCTGGGGAGAAATCGCCGCCTTTATCGCAGCCGAGGCCCCCGCGCGCTGGCCGGAGCTGCTGCCCGACTGGCAGCGCGGCCTGAGCGCGGTGATCGCCACCCGCCTGCGCGAAATCTTTCGCCGTACCAGTTCAGCGGAAACCGCCGCCCCCCTGTATGCTGCCCTCCATCGCCTACTCGCCACGCTGCCGGCGCCACCGGCCACTGGTGCAGGTCGGCCGCCGACCCAGTACGAACACATCACCGACTATTTCCTGCCCCTGATGGGCACTCCCGCCATCGATCCCGAAACCGCGGCGACTCAACTCAGCCGTTTCCTGGAGGACACCGTGACCAAGACCTGGAGTTGCATCGACCTCCACCATTCGGTCTTTCTCGCCCCGAACCAGGTACGCACCTGTTGCAAGCGCTTCTTCGTAGCCGGCCAGATGCGCGGCGACGTGCCGCTGCTCGACAGCCCGCCGCAGAACGTCAGCGCGGCCAGCATCCGGCAGGCCAAGCAAGCGCTCCACGAGCGGATCAACAAGGGCGAAGCCACACCCTGCACCGGCTGCCCGTTCATGGAATTCAAGGAATGGGGGCGGCTCGACCGGCTGGATATCCGCTACCTGTCGCTGGAATACCATTCGGTGTGCAATCTCAAATGCACGTATTGCAGCGACACCTATTACGGCGGCCTGCCGCCCCAGTATGCCATCGCCCCCCTGATCGACGAGTTGCTCGCCGGGCGGGCGCTCGACGCCTGTCATACCATCGTCTGGGGGGGCGGCGAACCGGTCGTCGACAAGCACTTCACGCCACTCATCGAGAAACTGGCAGAACGCCTGCCGCAGGCCGGCCAGCGGGTGCTGACCAATGCCGTGAAATACTCGAAGACGGTCGAACGGCTGCTCGGCACCGGCCAGGTCGCCGTGACGACCAGTATCGACGCCGGTAGCAGCCGGACCTTCGACCTCGTCCGCGGCAAGGCCAAGCTGCGCAATGTGCTGAACAACTTGACGAAATACGCCGCCATAGCATCGGAACGGGTCACCGTCAAATACATATTCACCGCCGACAATCACGCTCTCGACGAAGTCCGCGGCTTCGCCGGGTTGATCACCGAACACCGACTGACCGACTGCAATTTCCAGATCAGTTCCGACTTCAAGGAAGAAGCCGTTTCGCCAACCGTCGCCCTGGCCATGATCGTCATGTACGGCCTGCTAAGCCGGGCCGGCTGTCAGGTCATCTTCTTCGATGACCTGCTGCGCCATCGCTTGAGCGACATCCTGGCCGGGCACGAGGTGGAAATCCGTGCCCGCTTGGCCGCTCTCGGCCTGGCCGACAGCCTCGCCGATCCCGCCGCCTACCCGGCCGTGATTATCTGGGGTGCCGGCTGGCAGGCGCGCTACCTGCTCGAACGGGCCGCCTTCTTCAAGCGGGTCGAAGTCGCCTTCTTCGTAGACCAGACGCCGGCCAAAATCGGCACCACCTATTTCGACCGTCCGGTCCGCCCGCCGACCGCCCTCTGTGACTCCGAACTACCCGTCGTCATCGCCGCCGCCCAGGGTTTCCCGGCCATTTACCGGAATTTTCTGGACCTCGGCATCGCCCGCCAACGCCTGATCCGCCAACTGATCCTCTGAACAACGAACACCCATGGCCGCTACCCGACTGCTTATTTTTCCCCTTGATCTCGACGACGCCACACCAGTTATCCGGGTCGCCGCCGCCCTCGGCGTCGAAATCGTCGGCGCCAGTTCCGCCATGAGCGGACCGGGCGACCGGGCGGTCGATCACTTCATCCACTTGCCCTTCGTCACCGATCCCGCCTTCGCAGCGGCGTTTCGTGCCGCTTGCGAGAAATTCGCGATCAGCACCGTCTTCGCCCCCCACCAGGGCGTCTGGCGACACCTTGAGAAGCTGCGCCAGACAGCGGCCGCCGAACCCCCCTTTGAATTGTGCAGACCGGACCCCTTCACTGCCACCTGGCAGTTGTTTTCCCCGCACGAAGAGTGGGCGGCGACAGCCCTCTCCAGCCGTACCCCGCAATGGATCGGCGGGCCGCTCCTGCACCCGCCCCTGAGCCGCAGTTGCTACGCCGCACTGCACCGGCAGTTTCTCAATACGCCGGGGCAGTGCGACGAGGGCAAACTGCACGCCCTGTGCGATATCGCCCGCCTGCTGCCGGCCGGCGACCTGCTTGAAGTTGGTTGCCTGTATGGTCGATCCGCCCTGGCCCTGGGCTACCTGGCCGGCCGCCACCGGATCGGCCAGCTGATCTGCGTCGATCCCTGGAATACGGCGGAACTGACCGACCAGGGCAAGCAAGCCGCGGTGCTCAATGCCGAACACGTCAATATCGACTTCGAGCGCATTTTCCGTATTTTTATCTCCACTGCCGCACTGCTCGACAACGTCGGCTATATCCGGGCCACCTCCGAGGCCGCCCAACCGCTCTACGAAGTGGCCCGCCGCAACGGCTCGCTGTCCAGCCCGGAACTGGGCAGCATTGCCCTGGCCCCGCACCTCAGCCTGCTGCACGTGGACGGCAACCACCGCTACGACCACGTCAAAAAGGATGTCGAAACCTGGAGCCGGTATCTGACGCCCGGTGGCTGGCTGCTGCTCGACGACTATGTCTGGGCCTTCGGCGACGGCCCCCGGCGGGTCGGCGACGAACTCCTCGATAGCCCGCTCTACGACACCGCCTTCGTCAGCGGCGACACCCTCTTCCTGCGCCGCAGCAGTATGGCCGCCCCTCTCAATATTTCTTGACCGCCCTCCGTTAAAGGCCATCATGGATCATCTGAACCCGAGCGAATACTACCGAGCCGAACGCTCCCCCTATTACATCGTCGCGCCGGACTATCGGGAAGGCTCCTCCGGCATTCGGGTTCTCCATTACCTGTGCCACATCCTCAACCTGCATGGCCAGGAAGCCTATGTTCAAGCGGGCGCCGTCAATGAAGCCCTGTGGGTGCCGCAGCTCGACGAAAAAATCATGCGCCGGCACTACGTCAGCCGGCGCAAGCCCATCGTCATCTATCCCGAAGTCGTGCCCGGAACCCCGCTCGGACTCGGCATCAAGGTTCGCTACCTGCTCAACAAGCCGGGCTTCATTGCCGGCCACAAAGCCTTCGACGACGACGAAATCCTCGTCGCCTATCGCGAGCCCTTCATCGCCGATTCCGGCGCCAAGGACATTCTGCTCCTGCCGGCGTGCGATCCGACCAAGTTCAACCATGAGAATACCGACCCGGCACAACGCCAGGGTCGTTATTTCTTCTATTACCGCCTGCTCAACCGCGGCGGCCAGTTGTTGCCGATCACCGCGGAGGCCAGCGAAATCTCCCCGGCCAAGCATCGCAGCCTGGACGAACTCGCCGCCATTTTCAAAAAGGCGGAACTACTCTACTGCTACGAAGACAGCGCCATCGCCCTCGAAGCCCGGATGTGCGGCTGCCCAGTGGTCTATATCCCGAATCCAACCATGCTCGCGGAGTACCCAACGGACTCTTTCGGCCGCGACGGCGCCGCCTGGGGAACCTCCGACGAAGAAATCGCCCGGGCCAAGGCCACGGTCCATAAGGTCTTGCCGACCTACATGAAACTCTACGGCGACCTCCAGGGTCAGCTCGAACGCTTCGTGGCAATGACCCAGGAAGCCGCTCGCCAAACCCCTTTCGAGGCCTGCTATCCGTCCGCGACAATCAGCCGCAAAGGCTGGCCGGTACTCGCCAGCAACGGCGCACAAGCGCCTCGTTCGGCACTTGAAGACCAGGCCGACCACGAGTATGCGGCCTGGCGCAAGCGCAAATCCCTGCAGGAAATCGATGGCCAACTCCTGGCCGAGCGCATGACCCTGGCCTGGAAGACCCGGCCGCACATCAACATCGTCATCGATCTGCGGGCCAACGAGGCGAATCTGCTGGCCGACACCATCGACAGCCTGGCCACCCAGTGGTATGCCGACTGGCACCTCACCATCGTTTCCGATTTCCCGCCCGCCGACCCGGCACTGGCCGAGTTCGCGCAGATTACCTGGCAGCTCCGCACCCCACTGACCCCCTGGAAGGAAGCCGTCGACAAAGCCATCGCCGGCACGCCCGGCGACTGGCTGCTTATCGTCGAGCCGGGCAACACGCTCGAACCCCATGCCCTCGCCTATCTGGCCGACAGCATCAATCTATATCCGGGGAGTCGCCTGCTCTATTGCGACGAGGACGTCCGCCATGCCGGCGGCGACCTGGGCAGTCCGCGCTTCAAGCCGGATTTCAACGGTGAACTGCTGCGCAGCACCTATTACTTCGGTCCGGCGCTCCTCGTCGAGCGCGCTGCCTTCCTCGCCGCCGGGGGCTGGGGCAGCGATCCGGGCAGCCACCTCTATGATCTGGCTCTGCGCATGCTGGACAATTGCGGCGCCGACAGCATCAAACACGTCAGCGAAGTGCTGCTCCACACCCCGGCCGAAAGCTACCGGGAGATCAATACCGCCGCTGAGTTTACCGCGCTCCACGCCCACCTCGAACGCAATCATGTCGCCGCCGAGACGACCCCGGGTTTCCTGCACGGCACCCAGACCGTGCGCTACAAGGTCATTAACCCAGCCTTGGTCAGCATCATCATTCCCAGCCGCGACCAACCCGGCTATCTCTCCCATTGCGTCGAAAGCCTGCTCCGCCAGACCACCTACCGTAACTGGGAACTGATTTTGGTGGACCATGACACGCGCGACCCCGATGCCCTCGACTACATCGACCAACTGGGCAGTCGCCCGGAAATGGCCGAGCGTCTGCGCTGTGTTCGCACCGGTGGCGATTTCAATTACGCCCGCCTGTGCAACCTCGGGGCCGCCGAAGCCAACGGCCAGTACCTGCTATTTCTCGATAACGATACCGAAATCATCCAGCCCGCCTGGCTCGAGTTGCTGCTCGCCTACCTGCAACAGCCGGGCATCGTCGCCGTCGGCCCCCGCCTATCGAAGCCCGATGCCAATCTCTCCATCATCCAGTCCGGCCCCCGCCTCCTGGGCGTCGGCGGCCTGGCCAGCGGCATGGCCCAGGACAAGACCAACCTCCTTGAACCCGGCTATGGCGGCCGCCTGCAGGTCGCCCAGGAGACGATGGCGCTGACCGGCTCCTGCTTCATGGTCCGCAGCGAAGATTTTCACCGGCTCAAGGGTTTCGACGAGCTCAATACCCCGATCTATGAGCCGGTCCTCGAACTTTGTCTGCGCCTGCGCCAGAACGGCGGCCGCGTGATCTGGACGCCGTGGGTAGACGTCGCCCACCACGGCGGAATTACCCGCAACCGCCTGGAAGCCGACGTGACGAATCGCGTCCGGATGACCGAAACGGCCCTCGCCGAGCGTAACTATTTTTACGCCAAGCATATGGCCAGCCTGGCCAACGACCCGTATTACCATCGTCATCTGTCGCTGCACCAGCCATTTGCCATTGACGCCCACGCCGTTATCGACTGGGACACCCGCTTTCACGACCGCCTGCGTATTCTTGGCCAACCCCTGACCAGCGGCTCCGGCGAATACCGCATGCTTTCCCCCTTCCGTGCCCTGCAAATGGCCGGCCTGGCGCAGACCTGTTTCATCCATCCGGTCGGCCATAAACAACAACGCGTTCTCAATCCCATCGAACTGGCCCGCGCCGCACCGGATGTGCTGATGCTGCAGCAGGCCATCGACGATTTGCAGATCACCCAACTCAAGCAATACCGGCGTTACAACCAAAACGTGTTCATCACCTATGCCGTCGATGACGTCCTGGGCAATCTGCCGAGGAAACACTATCTCTACAACTTCCAGGCCCGCGAAGGCAAATCGCGGATGCGTGAAGGCCTTTCCCATTGTGATCGCCTGATCGCCTCGACGCAGCCGATTGCCGACTATTGCCAAGGCATGATCGACGACATCGTGGTCGTCCCCAATCGGCTGGCGGGCAGCCAGTGGCTGGGCGTGCAAGCGCAGCGCGGCATGGGCAAAAAGCCCCGGGTTGGCTGGGCCGGAGCCCAGCAGCATCTGGGCGACCTAGAGATGATCAAGGAGGTGGTGGAAGCGCTGCATGATGAAGTCGACTGGATCTTTATGGGCATGTGCCCCGATTTCCTCAAGCCTTACGTCGCGGAAGAACACCCTTTCGTGTCATTCGCCGAATACCCGGCCAAACTGGCCGCGCTCAACCTCGACCTGGCGATCGCCCCGCTTGAGCAACACTTCTTTAACGAAGGGAAGAGCAATCTGCGCCTTCTCGAATACGGCATCATGGGCTGGCCCGTGATCTGTACCGACATTTACCCTTACCGAACGAACGATGCTCCGGTCAAACGGGTCGCCAACGAATCCCGGCAGTGGATCAATGCTATCCGCGAACGCATCAATGATCTCGATAGCGCCTATAGTGAAGGTGATGCCTTGCGGGCCTGGGTGCTGAAACACTACATCATCGAGGACCATCTCGATGAATGGCTCGACGCGCTGACCCCGCGCCCAGCCGGCTGACCAAAGCGGCCTGCGGATCGGCAAATATTGCCGCCCCGCGGCCGGCAAAAAAACAGCGCTAAAGTTTTGCCGGAAGCAGACGATAACTCACACAAGGGAAGCAAAAGTCAGACAGCTTCCAGATACCTTAAGGTGCTTTGCACTGTTCGGAACCAGACTGGAGTAAATCATGCCCGCCATCATCAATACCAACGTTGCCTCGCTCAATGCTCAGCGCAACCTGAATTCTTCCCAAAGCACCCTGGCCACTTCCTTGCAGCGCTTGTCCTCCGGTCTGCGCGTCAATAGCGCCAAGGACGACGCCGCCGGCCTCGCCATCGCCACCCGGATGACCGCCCAAAGTCGCGGCATGGCCGTTGCCATCCGCAACGCCAATGACGGTATCTCCCTCGCCCAAACGGCCGAAGGCGCCCTCAGCCAGATCAAGGATCACCTGCTGCGCATGCGCGACCTTTCCGTCCAGGCGGCCAACGTCACCAACACCACTGGCGACCAGGCCCAGCTACAAACTGAATTCAGCCAACTCCAGTCGGAAATCACCCGCATCTATACCAACACTTCCTTCAATGGCCTGAAGATTCTCGACTCGGCGGCTGGCACGCAAACCTTCCAAGTCGGCGCCAATTCCGGCGAAACCGTCGATATCGTTTCCACCGCCATCTCCGGCAGCGCCGTTACCGGGGCGACCGATAGCGCCAGTTCCGTCCTCACCGGTGCCACTGCCTCGGCAGGCGCAGCCGCCGCTTCGACCGCGATCGACAACATCGACCAGGCACTGAGCGCTCTGAACACCGAACGCTCGACCTACGGCGCCGCCCAGTCCCGCTTCGAAGGCATTGTCTCCGTTCTCCAGGTCTCCATGGAAAACCAGAGCGCCGCCGCCCTAAAGGGTGGCGCCCCGGCGCCACCCAAGCTTGAAAAATCTTGTACGGAGAAGACCATGCCCGCCATCATCAACACCAATGTTGCTTCGCTCAATGCCCAGCGCAACCTGAATTCCTCCCAAAACACCCTGGCCACCTCCTTGCAGCGCCTGTCCTCTGGCCTGCGCGTCAATAGCGCCAAGGACGACGCCGCCGGCCTCGCCATCGCCACCCGGATGACCGCGCAAAGCCGTGGCATGGCCGTCGCCATCCGCAACGCCAACGACGGCATTTCGCTCGCCCAAACGGCCGAAGGTGCGCTCAGCCAGGTCAAGGATCACCTGCTGCGCATGCGCGACATCGCCGTTCAGTCCGCCAACGTCACCAACACCTCCGGTGACCGCGCCCAATTGCAGACTGAATACACCCAACTGACCAGCGAAATCAGCCGGATCTACACCCAGACCAGCTTCAATGGCCTGAAGATTCTCGACACCGACGCCGGCACCCAAACCTTCCAGGTCGGCGCCAACTCCGGTGAAACGGTGGACATCGTGTCAACCAATCTCAGCGGCCTTTACGGCACGGTTTCCGGGACCAGCGTTTCCGGCGACACCGCCGACGTTTCGGCCAATGCTGCGGCAGCACTCACCGCCATTGACGACGCCCTCAATACCCTGAACACCGAACGCTCGACCTACGGCGCCGCCCAGTCCCGCTTCGAAGGCATTGTCTCCGTTCTCCAGGTCTCCATGGAAAACCAGAGCGCCGCCGCCACAACTCGACAACACTCGACGCTCTGTCCGCACCATACGGCGAACGGGATTCCCGGCTTCGACGACGCAACAAAACCAGTACGCATGAAACAGGCACGCATTTTGCTGAAGCTTGGTACAGCAATGTTCGTCCAGGTCAATGCGCTACCCAACGGTGTCCTGACACCGTTAAGAGATTGAATACTCCATGAGCTGATGTACGCAAAGCTCGCGGGGCAACCTCAAGGTTGGAGTCCTAACCCGACGCCAGCAGGAGTAGAGTAAAGCCTTGGCGCTTTGAATAACCGAAGCTCTAAAGGAGTTGTGCCATGCCCTCAATCATCAACACCAACATTCCGTCCCTTAATGCCCAGCGCAACCTGAACTCTTCGCAGAACGCCCTGGCCACGTCATTGCAACGCCTTTCCTCCGGCCTGCGCGTCAACAGCGCCAAGGACGATGCCGCCGGCCTGGCCATCGCCACCCGGATGACCGCCCAGAGCCGCGGCATGGCCGTCGCCATCCGCAACGCCAACGACGGCATCTCCCTGGCCCAAACGGCCGAAGGCGCCCTGGGGCAGATCAAGGACCACCTGCTGCGTATGCGCGATCTCGCGGTCCAGGCCTCGAATGCCACCAACACCACCGGCGACCAGGCACAACTGCAAACCGAATACTCCCAGCTACAAGCCGAAGTATCGCGGATCTATCAGCAAACCAGCTTCAACGGCCTGAAAATTCTCGACGCCGATGCCGGGTCCCTGGTCTTCCAGGTCGGCGCCAACTCCGGCGAATCGGTAAATATCGCCACCAATGCCGTCTCCGGCACGGCAGTTTCTGCCGCCATCGACGTCACCGCCTCGATGATCAGCGGCAGCGTCGCCTCGGCCGGTGCCGCCTCGGCCCAAGCGGCAATTTCGTTGATCGACACGGCGCTTGAAGTACTCAATACCGAACGCTCGACCTATGGTGCCGCACAATCCCGTTTCGAAGGCGTCATCAGCATTCTGCAGGTCTCCCGCGAAAACCAGGAATCTGCCGCCAGCCGTATCATGGATGCCGACTACGCAGCCGAAACCGCCCACCTTACCCGCGCCCAGATTCTCCAACAAGCCGGTACCGCCATGCTGGCGCAAGCCAATTCCATCCCCAACAACGTACTTTCGCTGCTCAAGTAGTGGATGTGAATTGACCCTACTGAAATCCAGGAGGCATTGAAATGCAAATTCAATCGAGTATCGCTACCGCCAATTTGGCGGTTCAGCCCCCTGTTTCAGCGCCACGTCCGGCTGTGGAATCTGGCGCTCAAGCGTCGACTGAACGCACAGCTTCCTCTCTTGCCAAAGAAACGGCAAAGGAAGCTGCCAAAGATGCCGAGGACAACACGTCCGCCGTTCAGGAAGCCACCAAGCGCCTGCAAGACTTCGTTTCGACAGTAAGGGCTGATATTCAATTCAGCATGGATAGTGATTCAGGGCAAGTTGTGGTAAAGGTTATCGACCGCGTCTCAAAGGAAGTTCTCCGGCAGATTCCGTCCAAAGAAGCCCTGGAAATTGCCAGCGCCCTTGATCGCTTTCAGGGACTGCTGGTCAAGCAGGAAGCCTGAGAAACGCGCTAGCCTAACGAAAGCAGGATAAAGATCATGGCCAATATTTCATCTTTGGGCGTCGGCTCCGGCCTACAAGCGGAATCGCTCGTCTCGCAACTGATGACGCTCGAGTCGCAACCGATGGTTTTGCTGAACACGAAAGAGGCGGCCGTCAATGCCAAGATCTCCGCTTTCGGCAGCATCAAAAGCCTGCTCGACTCGCTCGCCACGGCCAGCGGCAAACTCGGCAACCCGAACAAACTTGCCGCCTTCAAGGCAACAAGTTCCGCGTCCGACATTGCCAATGCCACCGCGACGGGAACGGCGTCGGCCGGCTCTTATAACGTCAATGTGCTGCGCCTGGCCTCGGCCCACAAAGTTTCGAACACCACGGCCATTGCCGGCACATCGGCAGCCGTGATCGGCGCTGGCGATTTCACCATGACGCTGGGCAGCGGCACGCCGGTTACCGTAACCCTTGGCGCGGGCGCGACCCTCGGCGACTTGCGCGATGCCATCAATAACTCGACGGCCGGCGTCACCGCCAATATTGTTACCGGCCAGAACGGCGGGAGCGATGAAAGTCGACTCATTCTGACCGCCAAGGAAACCGGCCAAGCCATCAGCACCAGCACCACGCTGGCCGGCTTTGGCTCATTTCAGACCGTGGGCGGCCCCCACACCGTGACCACCAACACTGCGTTCTCCGGCCCGAGCGATATTGTCGGCCAGGGAACCCTGGCCATCACGGTCGGCGGTACCACGACGAACGTCGCCGCCGGCGCCGGTGCGAGCCTGCAGAATGTCGCCGACGCGATCAACGGAACGAGCGGGGTCGGAGTAACCGCCTCGGTGGTTACCGACACCACCGGCACGCGCCTGAAACTCGTCGCCCAGGATCCATCGCTGCTGGTCAGCTACACCGCGGTCGACGACAATGCTACCGACGGCTACGATTTTTCCCGCTTACGCGGCTTCTCGACCGTCGGCTCGCAACCCCAGGTGCCGCAAACCGCGCTGCTCGAGATCGACGGGCAATCCATCACCTCGGCATCCAACACCATCACCAGCGCCATTGCCGGCGTCAGCCTGAACCTGACCAAGGTCGGCACGACGACGCTGAGCATCGCCCGCGACAAGGATGCGGTAAAAACATCGGTTGATGAATTTATCAAAGGCTACAACGACCTCAACACCAAGATTCGCAGCCTGACCGCCTACGATGCGACCAACAAGAAAGCCAACACCCTGACCGGCGATTCGACGGCGCGCAACATCCAGAATCAGTTGTCGTCGATCCTGATCGGCAGTCCGGGCACCGCTTCCGGCGCCTATTCGCGGCTGGCCGATATTGGCATATCGATCGGCAAGGATGGCAGCCTGTCCGTCGATTCGAGCAAGTTGCAGTCATCGATTGATACCGACTTCGCCAGCGTCAATAGCGTTCTCAACCGCTACGGCAACGCCATGAACACCAAGGCCACCGAATTCACCTCCAGCAGCGGCCTGCTCTCCGGCAAGACGACCAGCCTGGCATCGATGATCAAGGATTACGACAACCGCAAGGAATCGCTGCAACTGCGGCTGGACGCCATAGAAAAACGCTATCGTGCCCAGTACTCCGCCCTCGACACCATGATTTCCTCAATGCAGGGCACTGCATCGTATTTAACCCAGCAATTGTCGCTGCTCTAAGCCCACCCAAAAAAGGTTTCCGGATATATGTTTGGCAGCAAAAACCCCGTAAGCGCATACACCCAGGTCAGCATCGACAGCGCTGTCCATTCGGCCGACCCCCATCGCCTGATCCTGCTTCTTTTTCAGGGGGCGGAAAGCGCCGTTTCATTGGCCCGCGAGTCGATTCGCCAGGGCAATCTATTCGGCAAGTCGCAGGCCCTGTCGCAAGCGATCGACATTATCACCAACGGGCTGCTGGCCAGCCTGGATGGTGAAAATGGCGGCGATCTGGCGGCAAAACTTGCCGCCCTCTACGAATACATGAGCACCCGTCTGCTCCACGCCAATCTCAAGAATGATGTAGTGGCCCTCGACGAAGTGGCTGTGCTACTGGCCGAAATTCGTGGCGCCTGGGAAGAAATCACCCCCAACGCCCATGGCTCGTAAGGGCTGACTGATGCCCATTCATAAACTGCTCAAGCTGGCCACGGAACTCAGCGAGGCCACCGACCAGGAAGACTGGAGCAGGGTCAGCAGCACGCTGGCGGAGATCAAAAGCCATTCCCTGGCGATGCGCTACAAGCCAGCGGACAAAGGCACACTGATCGCCGCGTTGGAAAAGATAAACACGGCCGTTGATAGCAGCACCAAACGCAAAACCGAAATAGGCGAACTGATCAGCAAACTCAGCGACAGCCCCGTCTAATCGACTGACTGAATGATCCCTGCCGACCTCGCCAGCCGCTTACGGCTAGTCGCCCAAGACCAACCACAGGCTCCGCAGCCGCTGGCGCCAATCCGGCAGCTCAACGATGCGCTATCGGAACTCAGCGCCGGCCAGCGCATCATGGTCGAAATCCAGGCCCTACTCCCGAACGGCATGTACCGGGCGGTTGTTGCGCAGCGTGAAATGGCCTTGGCGCTCCCTTTTTCGGCCAAACCCGGCGATGTTCTCGAACTGGAGGTCCAGGAAAGCGAAGGCAAGCTCGGCCTAGCTTTTGTCGCCAACCGATCCTCACCGGAAGCCGCCGAAAAAGGCAACGAATCGGTCTCCACCACCCTGAGCAAGGCCGGCAACCTGATCGGCAACCTGCTCAACGAAGTGGAGCAACAGGGAGGGCGAGCCAAACCTGCGGCACTCAATGCCAATCAACCCCTGGTTGTCGATTTTCCGAAAAATCCGGCCGACCTCGTCCCCATCCTGAAGGACTCCCTGACCAAGAGCGGCATGTTTTACGAAGCCCACCAGGCCCGCTGGGTTGAAGGGAAGCTATCAGCAACCGCCTTGCTACAGGAGCCCCAGGGCAAGCTATCGACGACAACGCCACTGCAGGCCGCCTTGGGAAAACTGCCCGGCGCGGAAACGCTCTTGCTGGCGCACGGCGAACTCTCGGCCCTGCCACAACCCTCTTCGCCAGCCACCTTAAGCCAGCCCCAGGCCGGGTCCACGCCGCCTCCCGGCACTGGCGGCACCCGCGAGAATTCGGCAACATCAGGCGCGCCCCCGGGCGCCGCGCCAACCGCCACGACCTTGGCCAATTCCCCTGCCCCCTCCGAAAAGCCGGGCGAAACAGCCTTGCCCGGCAGCCCAAACCGGGACCTCGCGACTCGGGAAAACCTCGGCCAGACATCGTCGCCACTGCAAGACAGCAGCAATCTCCAGCGCCCTGGCTCGCCCGTCCATCCCGACTTGAACAACCTGGTCCAGCAACAACTGAACGCCCTGGCCACCCAAACCTATGTCTGGCAGGGACAGGTTTGGCCGGGACAGAACATGCATTGGGAAATTACGGAAGATGGCAACCGACCACCTTCATCCGAACCTGCTCCGGCCAATCGCTGGCAGACCCGGCTACGCCTCGACCTGCCCAAACTGGGCGGGGTCGAGGCAACCCTGCGTTTGGGTAGCGGCGGCCAACTCGAACTGTCGATGATCACGGAAAACACTGCCAGCCAGGATAAATTACAGGCTGCCGGGGTCAATTTGAACCAGTCGCTCGAAGCCGCCGGCCTGCAGCTTTCCCATTTTTCGGTGAGCCATGGCGAAATCAGCCGTTGACCAGATCAAGGAAGCCATCGCTCTGGCCTATAGCCAGACCGACGCCGCGCCCCGGGTCGTTGCCAAGGGGCGGGGCCTGATTGCCGAGCAGATCATCGCCAAAGCCAGGGAAAATGGCATTTATGTCCATGAGTCACCGGAAATGGTCGCGCTACTGACCCAGGTCGATGTTGATCAACACATCCCCGCCGAACTGTACCTGGCGGTCGCCGAACTCCTCGCCTGGCTCTACCGCCTGGAACAAGAAGACAAAAAATGAGTGCAGGCCAGGACGCCAATCCACTCCCCGTTTTTGAAATCGACCGGGCCGAGGATTTCGCTCAATTTCTCGTCAGCGAAAATACCGAAATCATCTCTTACCTGCGCGCCCTGCAAGCGCGGCGAGCCGGCGTGACGATACACATTGACGATGGCCGGCTATTTTTCCCGAGCTTGATTTGCGCGCTTGACACAGAAAAGCGGCGCATCGTTCTGGATACCACGAAAACTCGCGGAATCGGTCAGCAAGTCGATGCGGCCGAGCACATCACCCTGACGGCCAATCTCGACAAAGTAAAAATTCAGGCCCGCTTTCCGGCCCGGGAACTCGTCAAAGCAGCGGACGGGAGCACGCTGAGCGCTCCGCTGCCGCGCCAAATTCTCCGTTTACAAAGGCGCGAATATTTCCGTCTGACAACACCACAGGTCAATGCGCTGAGTTGCCAACTGGTGGTCAGCCAGCGCGGCGGCACAGCCAGGGTACTCAACCTGCCGCTGCTCGACATGAGTGGCAACGGCGTCAGCCTATCGGCCCCGCCGGCCCACATTGACAGCTTTTCGCCCGGCAGCATTTTTAAGGATTGCCGGCTCGCCATCCCCGGCGAAGGTATCCTTCTGCTCAACCTTTGCATCAGGGAGGTACTGGCCGGAGACGATCACCCCGGCCTGCGCCTTGGTTGCGAGTTCCACAATCTGACGCTGGCCCGCCAGTCACAAATCCAGCGTTATATCGCCCGCCAGGAACGCGAACAAAAAGCGCGGGGCAGCGGGCTGACTTAGCCCCCCATCAGACCTGCATATTCATCACATCTTGATACGCCGACACCAGTTTATTGCGCACCTGGACCATTTCCTGGAATGAAACGCTGGCCGTCTGCAAGGCAATCATGACCTCATGCAGATTCTGGTTGGTATCTCCAGCGGCAAGTTTTTCCGCCATCTGATCGGACTGCTGCTGCGTCTGATTGACCTTTTCGATGGAATTCTGGAGAACCTGAGCAAAATCGGTCGTGCCCGCTCCGGCCACGCTTTCGGCTGGCTTGCCGGATGCTTGTTCGGCGGTCGTCCGCAGCACGCTCAGCATTTGCTCTATACCCTTGGTATCCATAATAAACTCCTTTAACCTGGGACAATACTAGCAATTCCCGGGCCAGAAATCAGTCCTTGTAGAACCCTTCTTCCCGATACTGCTGCAGCTTGTAGCGCAAAGTACGCTCCGAAATTCCCAAGCGCTCGATTGCCTGTTTGCGCGAGCCGCCAACCTCCGCCAGAGTGTGCAGGATATGATCGCGTTCCACGTCCTTCATATTATCGGCTCTTTTTTCCGGTTCCGACAGGACTTGTACAACGGGGGGCGAAAAAGGCGCAGGCGCCATCCCGACCTCAAGCCCCGGCTTGGGAAGCAAGCGCAAATGCGCCGGATCGATGATCCCGGCCGGCGCCAGTATCAGCGCCCGCTGGATGGCGTTTTCCAGTTCGCGCACATTCCCTGGCCAGGAATGCGCCATCAATGCCTGCTCGGCCTCGGCAGATAGCGAAACCCCGGTTCGTCCCAGGCGCCCGCCATGTTCGACGATAAAATGCCGGGCGATCGGCACAATATCTTCCCGACGCTGCCGCAAGGCCGGAATCGCCACCGGAAAAACGCTCAGGCGGTAAAACAAATCTTCGCGAAATGTCCCCTTGGCCACAGCTTCAGCCATATCGCGGTTGGAGGTGGCAATAATCCGGATATTCAGGGCGACCGGTTTTTTCCCCCCAACCCGTTCCACCTCGCGCTCCTGCAGCACCCGTAACAGCTTCGCCTGCAACCCCAGGGGCATTTCCGTCACCTCATCGAGCAGCAGGGTGCCCTCCTGCGCCTGCTCGAATTTCCCGGCCTGCGCTTGCTGCGCCCCGGTAAAGGCCCCTTTTTCGTAACCGAACAAGGTTGCCTCCAGCAAGGTATCGGGAATCGCCGCACAATTGATCGCCACAAACGGACCATCCTTGCGGCCGGAATGGCGATGGATAAAGCGCGCCACGACCTCCTTGCCAACCCCGGATTCGCCGGTCAGCAGTACCGTGGCATCGGTCTGGGCAACCCGCTGGGCAATGGTAAACAGTTCGCGACTGGCGGGGTCAATGGCCACCACACCGGCCGACTCACCGGTATCCGGCAACTCATACTTATTGATATGCGCCAGCAGGGCCTTGGGTTCGAACGGTTTGAGCAGGAAGTCACAAGCGCCGGAACGCATCGCATCGACCGCCTTATCGACCTCCGCATAGGCGGTCATCAAGACCACCGGCAGGTGGGGCAGACGTACGCGAATGGCCTTGAGTAACTCGATGCCGTCCATCGGCATCATCCGCACATCGCTCAAGACAATGGAAAATGCCTGACTGGCGAGCACTTTCAAGGCCTGCTCGCCACCATCGACGGCGACATAGGGCCGGCCGGCCAATTCGAGCGTATCGCCAATCGCCTCGCGCAGACTGGGGTCGTCCTCGACAACCAGAATCGGCAACAGGTGTTGTGTCATATTGAATCGCTTTCATTATCCGTCGTACTTAGCGGCAGGGTCATCACAAACTCGGCCCCATTCCCCGGTTCGGAATAAAGCTCGATCGCTCCACCATGCGCCCGGGCCACCCCCAGGGCAATCGCCAGCCCCAGACCAGTGCCCTGCCCCTTGGTAGTAAAGAAGGGCTCAAATATCCGCGTCTGGACAGCGCCGGGAATACCCGGCCCGCTATCGCGGACGGCAATGGCCAACAAATCCCCCTGGCGCTTGCCGGCCAGGCAGATTTTGCCGCCCGCCGGAGTCGCCTGCATGGCGTTTTCGACCAGATTGACCAAAGCCCCGAACAGGGCCTTGCGGCCGCCGACAATGATTGCCCCAGCCGCCTCATCAACCACCGAGAAATGCAGATCGTGCTGGCGCATTAGCGGCTCTACGGTTTGCGCCACTTCCAGCAGGAGATCGCCCGCCGGGATCACATCGCGCCCAATGCTTTCCCCCCGGGCGAAGAGCAAGACATCCTGAATAAGCCGTTCGAGCCGCCGGAGCTGCCCGGTCGCCTTTTCCGAAAAGCGGGCGCGGGCCTCTTCCGGCACCCCCGGCTGGCCAAGATTCGCGGTGTACAACAAGGCTGCGGCAAGCGGCGTCCG
The DNA here is from genome assembly GCA_018261905.1 of Pseudomonadota bacterium. Classification (GTDB taxonomy): domain Bacteria; phylum Pseudomonadota; class Gammaproteobacteria; order Burkholderiales; family Rhodocyclaceae; genus Azonexus. Next base: position 37,593 of record JAGTRU010000016.1, read on the forward strand.
CAACTGGTGCGCCAAGGAGGCGGCCATTTCGCCCATCGCCGCCAGACGCTGATTGCGCTCCAATTCGGCTTTCATGCGATGCGCCGTAGTCACATCGTGAATTAGCAAAATTTTGCCGCTGGCCGAGGCCAGAATGCTTTCGGCGATCGACACCCGCCCCTCGCCCAACAGCCACTCGCCGACCGTCATCGTCGGCTCGAGATACTGACGGACCACATCGCCCCAGTGCTGCCCGATGACGGCCGCGCCGAACATGGCTACCGCAGCCGGATTGATGGCCGTGACGGTCGCCGCCTGATCGAGCAAGACGACGCCGGCCGGCAAAGCATCGAGCAAGGAAGACAGGCGCTCCGAGAGGGCCTCTTTCTCTTCGTACTGTCGGCGCAGCTCACCATTGGCCACCGCCAGTTCCTCGGTCAAGGAGGCGACCCGCGTCTGCAGGGCCTCATAGGCCTGGGTCAGTTCGGCGGAAACCTGGTTGAACATCACAAACGCCCGCTGCAACTCGGCCGCTTTGGCGTCCTGATCTAGGCTGGTTGTAAGGGGCTGGGGAGTCGACATCAAAAACTTAGATTGGATTGGGGCCCGATAATAGTAGAATATTTCTAGGAGAATTTGGCTTCTCTATTGATTCTTCTTCTGTTTCACCTCAATTAACCCGAGCATTGATGGCAGCAACTACTGAAACGACGGCAGGATCAATACCTCCGGGGAACCCCCTGGAGCGCCTGCGCGACGCGTTTAATCAGCTCGGCAACCAGCAGAAAATGCTGTTCATGGTTGCCATCGCGGCGATCATCGCGGTTATCGTCGGCAGCACGCTGTGGGGCATGCAGCCGGATTGGAAGGTACTGTTCTCCAACCTGTCCGAAAAAGACGGGGGCGCCATCGTCACTCTGCTTGAGCAACAGAATATACCGCACCGGATGTCTGACAACGGCTCCATCATGGTCGCCGCCGACCGCGTGCACGAAGTCCGCTTGAAACTGGCGTCCCAGGGCTTGCCGCGCGGCGGCATGGTGGGCTTCGAGTTGATGGAAAATCAAAAATTCGGCATCAGCCAGTTTGCCGAGCAGGTCAATTACCAACGCGGCCTTGAGGGCGAGCTGGCCCGCACCATCATGTCGATCGGCGCGGTGCAATCGGCCAGGGTGCATCTGGCGATTCCCAAGCCATCCGTCTTCGTCCGCGAGGAACAAAAACCAACCGCCTCGGTCCTGCTCAATCTTTACCCCGGACGGACGCTCGACGCCGGACAGATCGCCGGCATCACCTACCTGATTTCCTCCAGCGTGCCGCAGTTGCCGACCGCCAATGTCACCGTGATCGACCAGGACGGCTCGCTGCTCTCGCAATTGAAAAGCAAGCTAACCGAAGCCGGGCTCGACCCCAGCCAGATCAAATACGTCCGCGAAATCGAAAACAGCATCATCAAGCGCATCGACGAAATTTTGAAACCGGTCCTCGGCCAGGAAAACTACAAGGTCCAGGTGGCGGCCGATGTCGATTTTTCCCAGACCGAACAAACGGCCGAAAGCTATCGTCCGAACAACACGCCGGAAACCTCCAGCATCCGCAGCCAACAAAAGAACGAGACGGCCAGCGTCAATCAGGCGGCCGGCGGGGTGCCCGGGGCACTAACCAATCAGCCGCCGGTACCGGCCACGGCGCCGCTGACGCAGCCCGCTACCGGCCCAACCCCCGGTTCGGCGGCAAAACCCGGCGACCTTTCCGGGCGCCTCGACTCGGCCGGGGTGACCGCCCCCCTCAACGCGGTCGGGCAACCGATCAGCACCGGCAAGAACTCGACCATCAATTACGAAGTCGACAAGACGGTTCGCTACACCAAGCAGGCGATGGGCAGCATTCGCCGCCTGTCGGCCGCCGTCGTCGTCAATCACCGCAAAGATGTCGGGAAAGACGGAAAACCGACCGCCAAGGCACTGCCCGACGCCGAGATGAAGCAGATCAACGAATTGGTCCGCGAAGCCATGGGCTTCACCAAGGAACGGGGCGACACCCTGTCGATCGCCAACTCGCCATTTACCGTGGCGGAGAAAAGTGACAGCGCACTGCCCCTCTGGAAAGACCCGGAAAACATTTCCTACGCCAAGGAAATTTTCAAATACCTGATGATTCTCGGCATTATTGCCTTCCTCTACCTCAAGGTCATCCAGCCCTCGCTGCGCACGATGTTCCCACCACACCGCGAGCGCGACGAGCCGAACACGGTCGAAGGGGTGGCCGGCGCCCTCGGCCATATCTCGATCGCCGGCGAAGAAGGCGAGGATCAGGTCCGCATCAACCACTACGCCATCAAGGTGCAAAAGGCTCGGGACATCGCCCAGGCCGATTCGAAGGCCGTAGCCAACATCATCAAGGACTGGATAGGCGCCAATGCCAGCTAATCTGGAAGACGGACTGGAAAAGAGCGCGACGCTGCTTATCGCGCTGGGTGAAGATCACGCCGCCGAAGTTCTCAAACACCTCGGCCCGCGCGAGGTGCAAAAGCTCGGCCACGCCATGGCCGCCCTCAAATCGGTCCCCCGCACCACCGTCGAGGCCGTGCTCGACGAGTTCAACAAGCAAGCCGAAGAACACACGGCGGTACATGTCGACACCGACAATTACATCCGCTCGGTACTGACCAAGGCCCTTGGCGACGACAAGGCCTCCAACCTCATTTCCCGCATCCTCCAGGGCGGCGAAACCTCGGGCATCGAAGGCCTAAAATGGATGGATGCGCCCACCGTCGCCGACCTGATCAAGAACGAACATCCGCAAATCATCGCTACCATCCTGGTGCACCTGGAGCATGACCACGCCAGTGAAATCCTGAATTACTTCACCGAACGCCTGCGTAACGACGTGGTCCTGCGCATCGCCACCCTCGAAGGCATCCAGCCCGCCGCCCTGCGCGAACTGAACGAAGCGATGATGCGCATCCTCTCCGGCTCGACCAGCCTGAAACACACGGCCATGGGGGGAATCCGGACGGTGGCGGAAATTCTTAATTTCATCGGCACCGCCAACGAGACTTCCGTCGTCGATGCCATCCGCGAATACGACCCCGACCTGGCGCAGAAGATCCTCGACGAAATGTTCGTCTTCGAAAACCTGATGGATATCGACGATCGCTCGATCCAGCTAATTTTGCGCGAAATCCAGTCGGACTCGCTGGTGCTTGCCCTGAAGGGGGCCTCGCCGGACCTGCGCGAAAAGATTTTCAAGAACATGTCGCAACGGGCCGCCGAAATGCTGCGCGAAGATTTGGAATCGAAGGGCCCGGTTCGCCTTTCCGAAGTCGAGGCGGAGCAAAAGGAAATCCTCAAGGTCGTGCGTCGCTTGGCCGACGAGGGCCAGATCGTCCTCGGCGGCGCCGGTGGCGAGCAGATGATCTAAAGCCGAGCCACCATGTCCGGCATCATCCCCAAAGACCAACTCGCCAATTGCCAACCCTGGCAGATTGGCTCCTTCGACCGCAAGCCCATGCCGCAAGGCGCACCGTCCTCGGCGCCAGCGCCGACGGTCCAGCCGCCGGCCGGCGAAGCGGTAGCACTGCCGGTCCTGCCGACCGCCGAAGAGATTGAAAAGATCTATGAAGAAGCGCGCGGCAGCGGCTACCAAGCCGGCTTCGACGAAGGCAGGGTAGCCGGCGAACAGGCCGGACGGGAAAGTGTGCAGTTGGAGGCGGAACGTATTAGCGCCCTGGTCAGCAACCTGCAGAAGGCACTCCGTGACGTGGACCAGACGGTCGCCGAACAACTGCTCGACCTGGCCCTGGAAGTTGCCGCACAACTCACGCGCGGCAGCATCAAGGCCGACAACGCAGCGCTCTTGCCGATTGTTCGCGAAGCCATCGCCGCCCTCTCCATTCACCACACCCACATCACTGTGCACTTGAACCCGACCGATGCCGCCCTGGTTCGTGCCCGGATTGGCGAACAACTGACCCAAAGCGGCAGCCAGATTATCGAAGATGCCGAGATCACGCGGGGCGGCTGCCTGGTCAAGGCCGGCGCCAGTGAAGTCGACGCCACCATCGAAACCCGCTGGAAACGCGTCCTCGAAGCGATCGGCGTTGAGCCGCAGAATTGGCTGGAGCCAGCATGAACGAGCTGCCCGACCACAGCGGGCGCTGGAACAATTTTCTCGACCACTGCAAAACTGCCGCCAGCAACGCGCAGCCCCTGTGGCCGATCGGACGCCTGACCCGGATCAACGGCCTGGTCATGGAAGCGGCCGGGCTGAAACTGCCGCTCGGCAGCTCCTGCCGCATCTATCCGTTGAGCGGCGCGCCGGTCGAAGCGGAAATCGTCGGCTTTGCCGGCGAAAAGCTCTATCTGATGCCATCCGACGATGTCTACGGACTAGCCCCGGGCTCCCGCGTCGTGGCCTTCGAGATGCCCGGCCCGCTACCGCAGATCGACGGCCAGGCCCCTTACCGGCGGCGCGCCATCGACCGCGTCAAACAAGCCCCGGTCGGCAACGAACTCCTCGGCCGCGTCCTCGACGGCGTCGGCCGGCCGCTCGACAACAAGGGCCCGCTGCAAGTCAGCCAGTCCCGCCCGCTGCAGAGCCGCCCGGTCAATCCGATGTCGCGAGCGGCCATTCATCAACCACTGGATGTCGGCATTCGGGCCATCAACGCCCTGCTGACCGTTGGTCGTGGCCAGCGCATGGGGCTGTTTGCCGGCTCCGGCGTCGGCAAGTCGGTGCTCCTCGGCATGATGGCCCGCTATACCGAGGCCGAGGTGATCGTCGTCGGCCTGATCGGCGAGCGCGGCCGGGAAGTCAAGGAATTCATCGAGCAGATCCTCGGCGAGGAAGGCATGCGGCGCGCCGTCGTCGTCGCCGCCCCGGCCGACACCGGTCCCTTGATGCGTCTGCAGGGCGCCGCCTATGCGACGACCATCGCCGAATACTTCCGCGACCAGGGCAAGCATGTCCTGTTGATTATGGATTCACTGACCCGCTACGCCATGGCACAGCGGGAAATTGCGCTGGCCATCGGCGAACCGCCGGCCACCCGCGGCTACCCACCCTCGGTTTTCGCCCGCCTGCCGCAATTGGTCGAGCGCGCCGGCAATGGCCAGGAAGGCGGCGGCTCGATTACCGCCTTCTATACCGTGCTGGCCGAAGGCGACGACCAGCAGGACCCGATCGCCGACTCGGCCCGCGCCATTCTCGACGGCCATATCGTGCTTTCCCGGGCCTTGGCCGATGCCGGCCATTACCCGGCCATCGACATCGAACAATCGATCAGCCGGGCCATGGTCAACCTCATCGAGCCCTCGCATCTTGACCGGATTCGCCGCTTCAAAGTGCTGTTTGCCCGCTACCAGCGGTCGCGCGACCTGATCTCGGTAGGTGCCTACGCCCCCGGCTCGGATCCGGTCCTCGACCAGGCGATTTCACTGTATCCGCGGATGGAAGGCTTCCTGCAGCAGCAACTCACCGAGCGCGCCGATTTTGCCAGCAGCACCTTGGCCCTCAACAAACTTTTCTAATAACTCATGGCCCAACCCTTCTCCCTGCAACCCCTGCTTGAACTGATGCAAAGCCGCACCGACGAAGCGACACGCCGACTCGGGCAACTCATCGCCGCCGAGCAGAGTGCGCAAAGCCGCCTGCAAATGCTCGAGGACTACCGCAATGACTACGCCCAGCGCCTGCGGGAAGCGACCGCGCAGGGCATCACCCAGCAGACCCTGCGCAACTATCAGGACTTTCTCGCCCGCATCGACGAAGCCATCAATCAGCAGACGATTGCCGTGCGCAACTCGCAACAAAGCACGGCAGCCGGCCAGGAGCACTGGAAGGCCCAGAACAAGCGCCTGAAAGCCATTGACACCTTGTCGCAACGACACGATGTGCGCGAACGCTACCGGGAGGGCAAGCAGGAACAAAAACTGCAGGACGAATTTTCCACCCGCCGCTTCATCAGCCAAGACCCCACCAGCAAGGACTAAAGCCCGGCACGCCAATTGCTTCTTACCATGCAACACCGGTTCACCAAGGAATCCAATGGGCCTCACCGTTCTCTCCCCAGTCAGCGCCGCAGCCAGCGCTGTCGCTTCCGCCGGCCCGGCAACGGCAGCAGGATTGGCGGCCCCCGCCGCCGGTTTGCCAGCGGATTTTGCCGCTCTGCTCTCGCAATTCGGCAACAGCGAAGTCAGTAACGAACCATTGACCGCCAACCTGCCCGCCGAGCCGCCGCAAGCTGCTGATAGCCTGTCGGCAGAACTTGCGGCATTACTTTCCCAGTTGGCCGGCAACGGAATATCCAACGAGCAATTGGCGCAAATGGCGTCCGGCCAACGCGATGCCTTGCCGGAGAAATCGGCCAAAGATAGCGCCACCGAAAACGAGCAGGACACGCTGGATCCGTCGGCCCTTGTCCAAAATATCCTGCCCACGCTTCCGCCCGTCGCCGCCCAGAGCGCGCCAGTCGAGCCCGACCAATCCAGTGACGAGACTGCCCTTGAGGCCTTGACCGGCTTGGCGAGCAAGCTTCTGCCCGACGGCAAAAAGAGCGATAACGAGGCCCGTCGCTGGTCAGCGAGCACGAGCGCCGAGGTGGACGAGGTAAGACCGGCAGGGGGGCCGACCAACCCGAATGGGGAAACAGTAGCCACCGGCAAGACGGACAAAGGCAGCCCGCCGCTGCCCGGAATTGATTTACGTAACACCCCATTGGCGCCGGCAAAAATTGCCGTCGACGCCCCCCCGGAGCCCCCCGTCGCGACACCTTTTAGCGTCGCCCTGAGCGCCGCCAGCACGGCTCAACAAGAAGCGACCAAGCAACCGGCCGGCCGCCCCGAAATCCCCACCGCCCTGCATGATCAACAGTGGGGCCGCGACTTCGGCGACAAAATCGTCTGGCTGGCCAAGAATGACCAGCAGGTTGCGCAAATCAACATTAACCCGCCGCAACTCGGGCCGCTGCAGATCAATCTGAGTCTCAATGGCGATCAGGCTTCGGCGACCTTCACCTCGCCCCACGCCGAAGTTCGCCAGGCAATTCAGGATGCGCTGCCGCATTTGCGCGAAATGCTTTCGGCCTCGGGCATCAGCCTTGGTCAGGCCAACGTCGGGGCGCAGTTGCCACAACAGAACCGGGAAAACCCGGCTCAATTTGCGAACGGAACCCGCTCCAGTAATGAAAACGCTATACTTCCGAGCGATAACCATTCGGGCACAATCTCTGGCATGCAGGTCATTCAGCGAGGACGGGGCTTGGTAGACTTGTTTGCCTAAGCAAGCCGGCACGATTAATTAGAGAGGGAATACATGGCAAAAATTGCCAAGCCAGCCGAAGAGAGCGTCGTTGAAGCTCCGAAAAGAAACAAAAAACTCCTGATCATCGTCGCGGCCATCCTCCTTCTCGTCGTCGCCGGTGGCGGAGCCGCCTTCATGCTGCTGAAAAAAGACGTCAGCGCTGACGACGAAGAAGCCGCCGACGAAACGACGCATGTGCAAAAGAAGAAAAAGGACGGCAAGGAACAGCCACCGGTATTTGTCAATCTTGACCCCTTTACCGTCAATCTGGTCCCGGAAACCGGCGATCAATATCTGCAGGTCGGCCTTTCCATCGAGCTCGAAGAAGCCACGGCCGAGGCCAGCTTGAAGGCGCAGATGCCGAAGATTCGCAACAATATCACCCTGATGCTTTCGTCCAAGAAGGCTTCCGAACTCCTGCCCAAGGAGGGCAAGGTCCATCTGGCCGAGAACTTGAGGGACGAGATCAACGCCGTCATCGAACCGCCGAAGAAAAACAAGAAAGGCGAAACCGTGTCCACGGTCGGCCCGGTCAAGTCCGTACTGTTCACCTCCTTTATTATTCAGTAAGGATTCATGGCGGGCGACTTTCTTTCCCAGGACGAGGTTGATGCGCTACTCAAGGGCGTCACCGGGGAAGCCGACGACCCCGAAGAAAGCGCCGGCGACAGTGGCGGCGTGCGTTCCTACAATCTGGGCACGCAGGAACGCATCGTGCGCGGCCGGATGCCGACGCTGGAGTTGGTCAACGAACGCTTTGCCCGTTACCTGCGAATCGGCCTGTTCAACTACATGCACCGCAATGCCGAAATTTCGGTCGGACCGATCCGCGTCCAGAAATACAGCGAATTCATCCGCAACCTGGTTGTCCCGACCAACCTGAATCTGGTCGTCGCCAAGCCTTTACGCGGCACAGCCCTCTTCGTTTTCGACCCCAACCTGGTTTTTCTGGTAGTGGATAACATGTTCGGCGGTGACGGACGCTTCCATACCCGTGTCGAAGGTCGCGACTTCACCCCCACCGAACAGCGGATCATCCAGGGACTGCTCGACGTTGTCTTCACCGAATACTCGAAATCCTGGAAGCCGGTACACACCATCACCTTCGAATACATCCGTTCGGAGATGAACTCGCAGTTCGCCAATATCGCCACCCCGTCTGAAATCGTTGTCTCGACAACCTTCACGCTGGAATTCGGCGGCGCCACGGCGGACATGCACATCTGCTTCCCGTACTCCATGCTCGAACCGATCCGCGACCTGCTCTACAGCACCATGCAGAGCGACCAGCTATCGACCGACAAACGCTGGATAGGCACCCTGCGCAAACAATTGCAAGGGGCCGAGGTGGAAATCGTGGCCCGCCTGGGGGATGGGAAAATCACCCTGGGGCAGATCCTCAAACTGAAAGTGGGGGATGTCATCCCGCTGCATATCCAGGAAAAAATTCAGGCCCTCGTCGACAATGTTCCTTTGATCGAATGCACCTATGGCCAGCAAAATGGCCAGTACGCACTAAAAGTCGAACGTTTCATTGCCGCGGCGACCGACATACCGCCCGGCGAAGTGACGACGGGAGAAAGAAATGGCTGAGCAAATGGGAAATAGCGACAACATGGCAGACGGGACGGAAGACCAAATCAGCGAGGATGACTGGGCGGCGGCGATGGCCGAGCAGGCCATCAGCGAATCGACGACAGCCCCGGCGGCCCAGCCCGCCGACATTTTCCCTTCCTTCGGCGGCAGTACCGGCGGCGGTGGCATGATGAACGAACTCGACATGATTCTGGACATCCCCGTCCAGATCACCGTCGAACTCGGCCGGACCAAGATCACCATCAAGAATCTGCTGCAACTCGCCCACGGCTCGGTCGTCGAGCTCGACGCCATGGCCGGCGAGCCGATGGACGTTCTGGTCAACGGCACATTGATCGCCCAGGGTGAGGTAGTCGTCGTCAATGACAAATTCGGCATTCGCCTGACCGACATCATTACGCCCTCCGAGCGGATGCGGAAACTCAATCGCTAAACTCGATGCCAGTTTGCATTAAGATAGCGGCCTGATCCCCTCGTAGCCAGGTCGCCTGTTGCGTTTTCTTCTCCTGCTCCTCCCCGCTGCGGCCCATGCCGCCGACCCCGCCGGCAGCAATATTTCGCTCGGCACCTATGTCCAGGCGGGCTTGGCCTTGGCACTGATTGTCGGCCTCCTGTTCGGTACCGCCTGGCTGATGCGCAAACTGTCCGGCGGCCAGGGGTTTGGTCAGGGCGGCATGAAAATCATCGGCGGCGTTGCCCTCGGGCCGCGTGAACGCATCGTCTTGATCGAAGTGGGCGATGACTGGCTGGTGATCGGCATCGTGCCCGGGCAGATTCGCACCCTGCACCGCTTGCCGAAAGGCAGCGCGCTTCCGGAAAATCTGGCAACGAGCACTGAAAAGCCCTTTGCACTATGGCTGAAAGCCATAGCGGAGCGGGGCGGCAAGCATGCTTAAACGGCTACTGGCCGGCGCCGCCCTCCTTTTTCCGGCGGCCCTCGCCCTCGCCCAGGTCGGCGGCCTCCCCGCCGTCACCAGCACACCGGCCGCGGGCGGTGGCACCACCTATTCGCTGACCATCCAGACCCTGCTGTTGATGACGGCGCTGACCTTCATCCCGGCCGTCGTGCTAATGATGACCGGCTTCACCCGCATCATCATTGTGCTCTCCCTGCTACGCCATGCGCTGGGCACCCAGACTTCACCACCGAACCAGGTACTGGTCGGGCTCGCCCTCTTTCTTACCTTCTTTGTCATGTCGCCGGTCCTCGACCGGGTTTATACGGAAGCCTATCTGCCGCTCTCCGAGAACAAGATCAACGTCATTCAGGCGGCCGAACGGGCCGCCATACCGATGCGCGGCTTCATGCTCAAACAGACCCGCGAATCCGACCTGGCATTATTTGCCGGCATCGCCAAAATCGACAGGATCGAAAAGCCGGAAGACACACCGATGCGCATTCTCGTCCCGGCCTTCGTCATCAGCGAGCTAAAGACGGCTTTCCAGATCGGTTTTATCGTATTCATCCCCTTTCTGGTCATCGACATGGTGGTGGCCAGCCTGTTGATGTCGATGGGGATGATGATGATGTCGCCGGTGATGGTCGCGCTGCCTTTTAAACTGATGCTGTTCGTGCTGGTTGACGGCTGGCATCTGGTCATCGGCTCCCTGGTCCAGAGTTTTGGCACATGACTCCGGGTACCGTCATGGAAATTGGCCGCCAGGCCATTGAAGTCACCTTGTTGATTTCGGCGCCGATGTTGTTGGCGGCCCTGGTGGTCGGCTTGATTGTCAGTATTTTCCAGGCCGCCACCCAACTGAACGAAGCAACGCTGCAGTTCGTCCCCAAATTGGTAGTAATGTTTGTCGTCCTGCTGCTGGCCGGTCCGTGGATGATCCAGTACCTGATGGATTACATTCAGCGCCTGTATGAGAGCATTCCCCAGTTGATCGGCTGAGATGATCAGCCTCACCTCCGCTCAGATCGACGTCTGGATCGCGGCCTTCATCTACCCGCTGGTACGCATTCTGGCCTTCGTTTCGACGGCCCCGCTATGGAGTACGGCCGGCATCCCGAGACGCACCCGGATCATCCTGGGCATCAGCATTGCCGTAGCCATCAGTCCCAGCCTGCCGGCCATGCCGGATGTCCAGCCGGGCTCGCTCGACGGCTTATGGATCATGGCACAGCAACTCCTGATCGGGCTCGGCATGGGCTTCGCCGCAAAAATCATCTTCAGCGCCGTCGATCTGGCTGGCGAATTTATCAGCAACCAGATGGGCCTGGGCTTTGCCACGGCCTACGACCCCCTGAACTCGTCGCAAACTCCGGTGATCAGCGAATTCCTGACGATCATTTCGCTACTCGTCTTCCTGTCGCTGAATGGCCACCTGCTGTACATCGGCACGCTGGCCCAGAGTTTTTCGGCCATTCCGGTGAGCGCCCTGGCCCTTGACCCGAACAGTTGGCACAATCTGGTTGAACTGGGCGGCCGGATTTTCTCGACCGGGCTGCTGCTCGCCCTGCCCGTCGTCGTTGCCCTGCTCATCACCAATATTGCGCTGGCGGTACTAACCCGCGCCGCACCGCAGCTCAATATTTTCGCCCTGGGCTTTCCATTGACCCTGACCGGCGGCTTCGTTGCCATCGCCATCAGCCTGAACTATCTGGCCGCCCCCCTCCAGGCACTCTACGAATTTGCCCTGAGCGCCCTGCTCGGCTTTGCCGTTCCAGCGCCCCGCTAGTTGCGTTCGTTGAGCATGAAGGAATCGGCCTGCTGGCGTCGCAGCAGACGGATTTTCCCTTGCGCCACGCGGCGTGCGCCGAGGGTTTCCGATTCGATTCCCTCGGTATACTCAAGAATCTGATAGCTGTCGAAACCCTGCTGATCCTGCAGCAGGCTGGCTCGGCGCTTCAGTATCTGGATCGACTCGCCGGTGCCACCGGTATGGTAGCGCTTCATTTTCAGGGAAAAGCGATACGTGTCTTCGCCCGATTTGCTCTCTTCAATTTCCCAATTCGGGGCAAGGGGGTCGTACACAATGAATACCACGCCGCCCAGCGCCAAATTCGTTGACAACGTTGTGCAGGCACTTTGCGTCAATATCAGCAGCAGACATAACCAAATACGCGTCATGAAATCAGGTCGAAGAGGCTGAGCTGGCTGGTTTTGACAAAAGACTGCTGCGAGGCCTCCAGTTGCATCTTTTGCTGATTCAGGCGGGAAATCGCCTCCGCATAATCCAGACCTTCAAGGTTGGCCAGTTGAGTGTCGTACTGGACCGCCAGATCGGAACCGGCATTGGTCAGGGATTCCATCTGATTCATGCTCGATCCCACCGACGCCCGCACCCGGGAAACGTGATCGAGGGCGGTATGCAGATCGGCCAGCGCTTGATTGTAGTCCGGCGTTGGCGTCACCCCGCTCGACGAGTCCATGGTGTCGATCATATTGCGCAAGGAATCGAAAACGCTACGCCCGTTCAGGTTGCCGTTCGCATCCATGACGCGCATGAACACTTCCTGCCCGGACTCGGTGGTGGCGACGGTTTGCGACGACTCGACCTGCAGCATGCGGCGTCCGTCATCGCCGGCATAGGAAACCGCCGACGTGCCGGCCAGACTGTAATTGCCGCCCGTTCCATCGACATTGAAAGGCTTAATATTGGTACGGTTGCCGGAAAAAACATACTCTCCGGCCCCGTCCTTGGTATTGGCGATATCGACCAAACTCTCGAAATTGCGCTTCAATTCCTCGGCGATGGCCTGTTTCTGCTGCGTACTGTAGGAGCTATTGCCCCCCTGCACGCTGCGTTCAATGACGTTTTGCAGCAAATCCGAAACCGCCCCCAACTGGGTATCGATGTACCCCAGCCGATCGGCGGCCGTTCCCTGGTTTTTCAAGAAGGCGCTGTTCACCTCCTTGCTCTGCGTCGTCAGCAAGGCCAGGGTTGCGTCAACCGGGTTGTCGCGCGGCGAAAGAATCTTGCGGCCGGTCGAGAGCTGGTTTTGCGTCTTGTAGAGATCGCCTTGACCATTGATGATGTTCGAGGTCCCCGAATAGAAGATCTGGCTGGTACTGATTCTCATGATTTCATCTCCGACTAGGCGCGGGCGATCGACAGCAACTCGTCGAACAACTTCTGACCGACACTGATCGAGCGTGCCGAGGCCTGATACAACTGTTGGAACTTGAGCAGATTGGCCGCTTCTTCATCAAGATTGACCCCCGAATCGGATTGCTGCGCGGCGGTCGCCTGATCGACCAGGGACTGCTGCGCCTCCTTGGTCACCTCGATCTCGCGCGCCTTATTGCCGATATCGGACACCAATTGGGCATAGACCCCTTGAAAAGTTGACGTCGCCCCATCCGCCGTGTTCTGGGTCTGCAACTTGCCCAGCAGCAGGATGTTCCCGCTATCCGAAACACCGACCGTTCCGCCGGTCGTGGCATCATTCATGTCGATGCTAAAGGTATCGCCCGGCTGCGGATTGCCCTTCAAGGAGAAAAGAATCCGTCCCGTACCATCGGCCAATTCGTAAGTCAGGCCGGCTCCTGTCGGGGGCGGCGTCGAACTGGCCGGGTACTCCAAGGAATAGGTCGTCGCCGCACCGCTGCTCGTATACACCGTCACTTGCAAGGGCCCCGGATTCGTTACGCTGTAGGGACCGGAAGCATCACCCAAGGTCAGCGAAGCGCCATCGGCGCTGATGCCGATTTTGACCGGGAAAGCCGGGCCGGGAACCGAACTGCTGCTATCGAGGCGAACCCGATCAATCGAAACCTGCATCGAACCGGCATTGGTCAAACCGACGCTGGCCTTGACCGGAAAACCGGCGGCAATCAAGCGGACATCTCCCGAGAGCCGGGAATCGATACTGATATTCTTGGCCATCTCGCGCGTCGGCTCGATCAGGAATGAATCGCCCACCGAGTAGGCCGCACCGTCATCGGCCAGGGTAAAACCCTGCGCCCCGCGCGAATCGGTACGATCCGTGATCTGGGCATTCAGATCGGCGATCGAGGCCCCGGTCCACACGGTCTTGTCGGACAATCTCGTCAGCGAAAAGGCGGTCCCGGTATATTCAAGTCGATAGTCGCTGTTGGTCAAATCCGTAAAATAGTTGCCGGTACTCAGATTCGAGGTTAGCTCAGGCGCGGTAAAACTTGCCGTAACCACGGGACCGGCAGGATTCGAAGGCACCACCTTGGGATCGGGAAGGGTGAAAAAATCGGCCACGAAGCCCGGATCGCCCTGATTATTTCCCAACATATCCATCCCGACCTGGTGCTGGGCATTGAAAGTCAAGGCAAGATTTGCCGCCACCTTGCCCAGGGAATTGACCGCCTTGTCGAGCGTCTCGCTGCGGAAGCTGAGCAATCCACCCAACTGGCCGCCGCTGATCGTGTCACTCGGCAATTCCAGCTTGCCATTGCCCAAATCCATGGCCACTGCAATCCGCGAAGAATCTTCCGCCGAGCGAACTGCCGATAGCTGATTGGCTCGATTGCCCATCACCAGCAATTGCCCCTTACCGATAAAGACCTCGATCCCGCCTTGTCCGGTGGATACCGTCTGCACCTTGACCAATTTGTTCAATTCGCCGAGCAACTGATCGCGCTGGTCGAGCAGATCGTTGGCCGGCTGATCGACGGCCGCTTCGGCTGTCGTGATCCGCTCATTCAGATTGGCTATTTGTTGGCCGTAGGTATTGATCAGCCCGACCGTATCGCTAATCTGTTGATTGACCTGGCCATAGATATCGGAAATTCGCTGGTCGGCCCCCTGCAGCCGGGTGATCAGCGACTGCGCCGTGGACACCATGGCTTGCCGGGCGGGCAAGGAAGCGGGAGAAGCAACCACCTGCTGGACGCCCTTGAAGAAATCCTGCAACGCCGGCGAGACCCCGGCATTGGCGTCGGCCAGCAAGTCATCGATGACCTGGATCTGCTGGAAATAGCTATCGAGTGAACTCAACTGGGTTTCCGACTGGTTAACCTGGTCGCTCAGGAAAGAACTGTACTGGCGCTGGATCGTGGTTACCTGAACGCCGCTGCCGGAATAGCCGGAGGCCGTCCCCATGGGAATGGAGGTCGCCTGCACGATGGACTGACGGCTGTATCCCGGGGTATTGGAGTTCGTTATATTGTGCTGCGTGACCAGCATGCCCAATTGGGCTGCCTGTATGCCACTTACACCGATGCCGAAGATTCCCGCCATTTCCTGCTCCTTTGCAGTGTTATCGGCGCCAACTCCCAAACTTTGAGGGAAACCCGGAATTATCCGATCAGCGCCTGTCGCAGGGTTGGGCCATTGATGATGCGCGAGAGTTTGTCGGCATACATCGGATCAGTGGCATAACCCGCTTGCTGTAAACGTCGAGCAAACTCCGTGCCATCTTGCGAACCGATTACCCCGCCATAGCGCGAGTTATTGCGCAGCAGACTGGCGTAATCGCGAAAGCTTTCCTCGTATGAGGCATAGGCCCGAAAGCGCTCGACCACCTGCTGCGGCTGGCCATCGACGTATTCGGTGGTCGTGGTGTCAACCGTCGCGCCATTCCAGTTCTTGCCGGCCTTGATACCGAACAGGTTGTAACTGGTGGAGCCATCGGCCCGCCGAATCTCGTTTTTCCCCCAGCCACTTTCCAGCGCCGAATGGGCGACCAGGAACTGCGGGGGAATACCGGTGGAACGGGAGGATTCGACCGCGTGCGGCCAGACCCGATTGACAAAATCCTTGGCCGACGCCGGCACTTCCTGGGCGGCCTCCCCCCCTACCGGGCTGGCAGCGGTGGCGGCATAGGCCGCCGAAGTGGGCAAGCTGCCGAGCACGGTCTTGTATTGCAAATGCCGGCTGTCGGGTGCTGCCAGCGGCAGGGCATTGCCGGCAGCGTTTGCCGGCGCGGCCAGCGCGGCTTGCCCTTCCGGCGTCGCCATTTGCCGGCCGAGCTGCTGCTCGATGAGTTGGGCGAAGCCGACGCCACGCCCCCCGGTAGCCAGGTTCTGGGCCATCTGTTGATCGAGCAGTCCGGTATAGAAACGGGACTGCTCGCTGTTGAGCATATCGTCCTGCGGCGTCGCATCGCGCATGCTCTTCATCACCATCTGCAGGAACAGGGTTTCAAATTGCTGTGCCGCCGCCTTCAGCCCCTCCTTGGGGTCCTTCTGGAACTGCGTACGCAGGTCCTGTGCCGAAGCCACATCGAATGCTGCCCGATTCGGCGTGTTCTGAATCTTGTTTGACATGATCTGCTTCAGATGACCTCGAGGACGGCACGCAATGCGCCGGCCGCCTTCATCGCCTGCAGAATGGCCAGCAGATCCATCGGGTTGGCACCCAGCGAATTGAGGGCCTTGACGACATCCGACAGATTGACCCCGGCCTTAAGACTGACCAGGCTGCCGTTATCCTGCTTGACCTGAATATCCGCCCCCTGGCCAAGCGCCGGTTGGCCAGCATCGACGACGACGGACAAATTGCCGTGGGCAACGGCGCAGGACTGGATCGTCACCTTCTGATTCATCACGACCGAACCGGTGCGCGGGTTAACGATTACCTTGGCGATGCCATCCATGGCCCGCACGTCCAGGTTCTCGATGCGGCCCAGGAAGGCGACGCGGGCATCCATATCGTCCGGCGCCCGAACAGCGACGCGACGCCCATCGACCGCTTGGGCGGTGCCCGGCCCCATGCTTTTATTGATCGCATCGACCATATTTTGCGCCGTACCGAAATCGCTGCCGGCCAATTCGTAATAAACAAATCCGCCCTGCCCGACCGGCGTCGGGACGCTCCGCTCGACCGTCGCCCCCGCCGGAATCCGGCCTGCCGAAAGATGGTTGACCGTCACCTTGGAACCGCCCGACGAGCCACCCGCCCCACCGACCAGCACTTCCCCCTGGGCGATGGCGTAGACCTGACCATCGGCCCCTTTTAGCTGGCTCATCAACAAGGTACCGCCCCGCAGACTTTTCGCATTGCCAATCGACGAGACGTTGACGTCAATCGGCTGCCCCGGCTTGGCAAAGGGTGGCAGGACGGCGGTAACCATGACGGCGGCGACATTCTTGAGCTGCAACTTGGTGGCCTGTTCCGGCGCCAGATTGACCCCCATCTGGGCCAGCATGTTGGCCATCGCCTGCGTCGTAAAGGGGGTTTGCGTCGTCTGGTCGCCCGTATTGTCGAGACCGACGATAACGCCGTAGCCGATCAACTGGTTGTTCCGGACGCCCTGCAGGCTGGCCAGATCCTTGATGCGCTCGGCGAAGACGGGCTGTCCGCACAGCGGCAGGAAACAGGCGGCAACTATTGCCGCCCGGCGGAACCATTTGCTGTTATTCGTCTTCATGATGCGCCTCGGCCTGGATCTTTCTTCAATGACCATACATAAGAAAGAAGCGTGCCAGCGCCGAGCCAAACAGAAGTAGGCCTAACGCAACGCCGCCAGCGTCTTCAACACTTCGTCCTGGGTTTTGATCGACTGGGCATTGGCCTGGTAATTACGCTGCATGGTGATCATATTGACCAGTTCGTCCGTCATGTCGACATTCGACTGTTCAAGCGAACTGGAAGCCAGCACCCCGCGACCACCGGTTGCCGCGGTCCCGATGTTGGCGAGGCCGGAATTGGCGGTTTCCAGCCACAGATTGTCGCCCAGCGATTTCAATCCATTGGGATTGAGAAAGGTGGCCAGCGCCACCGTTCCGATATTCTGCGTCCGGTCATTTGAATAACGCCCCTGAATGACACCATCGGCGGAAAGACTGGTGGCCGTCAAAAAGCCGTCCTTGTAACCGTCCTGCTCGGCCTTGCCAATATCGAAAGCCGTCGCAAACTGGGTCGTCAGCCCCAGATCGATAGCGATCGGCAAGCTCGCGGTGGACGTCGTCGAGGTACTCGCTCCGGTCAGTGGGTCGGTGCTGACACTGACCGCCGTCAGGGCGCCGGTACTGGTAAAGGTCCCACCCGAGGTCAACAGGCCGCTCGGCGAAAAAGTGAGCTGGCGCGGCCCGGCGGCTTCTTCCGGAGGCGCCACGCCATCGATCCGGGTATACACATTCCAGGTATTCGGCGTATCGGTTTTGGCGAAATATAGCTGCAGTTCATGCGCCGCGGTATCGCCGCTAACCCCGGAATAGATCGTTTGCGTCGCCGACCAGTTGAAGGAATTGGTATCCGTCGTATCGAATGTGGCGTTGCGCGGCACGCTGGCACTATCGTCCAGATTGAAGCGCAGGCTGCTCGCTGAAGTTGCCTGCGCCGCCATTCCGGCGGTCAGCTTCAAGACACCGGGCGCCCCGGTCGGCGCCGCCCCGGCCGCCCAACCGGTCAGATAATTACCTTGGGCGTTGACGATATAACGCTCGGCCGGGGTGCCCCCAGCCGCCGTCGGCACCGGTTCGAAATGAAATTCGCCATTGCGCGTATACGCGGTTCGCCCCGTCCCCGCAGCGTCGGCATTGACCTGGAACAGGCCATTGCCGTTAATGGAAAAATCCAGACCGTTGCTGGTCGACTTCAGTCCCCCTTGAGCAAATTGCTGGGCCACGGAACTGGTCGCCGCACCATTGCCCGTGTCGGTCTTGAGATAGGAAGCAAAGATGTCGGAAAACTCGGCCCGCGACCCTTTGAAACCCACCGTGCCGGCATTGGCCAGGTTGTTGCTGATCACATCCAGACCGGTTGCCGCACCGAAAAGCCCGCTTAAACCTTGCACGAAAGACATCGCTTGGGCCTCGCTCTAGAAAGGGAGAACATTCATGAAGACGCGCGACAGCCAGCCCATGACCATGCCATCGCTGAGCTGACCGGAAGACTTGTATTCGATACGGGCATCGGCCACCTTCGATGAACTGATGGTATTGGAGGCATCGACAAAGGCCGGATTGACCACCCCGGAAAGGCGGACGAATTCCTGTTCGGCGCTGATCGACAACTGCTTTTCTCCAGATACCAGCAGGTTGCCATTGGGCAGCACATCAATCACGGTAACCGTGATGGCACCGCTAAATACGTTGTTGTTAGCGGCATCCCCCTTGCCTTCAAACGCCTCGGCGCTGGTGGCATTGGCATTGAGACTGGTCAGCCCGCCAAGCAGGGATTTCGGCGCAATTCCGGACATGGCGCTGACCGAGGCCTTGGTCGAATTGGATTTATCCAGCTTGTTATTGGATTTCTTGGAAGCCGTCGTATTTTCCGTGATCGTGATGGTGATCGTATCCCCGACAAAACGAGCCCGCCGGTCTTCGAACAGCGGCCGACTGCTGGTGGCCTGGAATATCGCCCCGTTGGCATTGGCCGTTTCGATACGCTGCGGCGGGCGGGCCGTCATCGGCTGATGAATATTGGTCGGCGGCACGGTCGAACAGCCGGCGAGCAAGACCATGGCAAACAAGGCAAGGGTCTTCATGATTTCACCTCATAACTGGGTCAGACGACCGAGCATGGCATCGGAAGTGGACACCACCTTCGAATTCAGTTCATAGGCCCGCTGGGTCTGTATCATCGTCACCAACTCTTCCGCCACATTGACATTCGAGGTTTCGACGAAGCCCTGATTGAGCACACCGGCGCCGTTTGACCCCGGGGTGTTGGGCGTTGGCGTACCGCTTGAGGCGGTTTCGAGGAAGAGGTTCTGGCCGACGCTTTGCAAACCGGCCGGATTGACGAAGGTGGCCAGTTGAATCTGCCCGATCTGCGTCGTTGGTTGCGGATTGCCCGGCTGGGTAACGCTGACCACGCCATCGGTACCGATGGTCAGGGACAGGGCATCGGCCGGAATGGTGATCGCCGGCTGCAGGGGATAGCCATTCGAGGTCACCACCTGGCCGGTACTGTCTTTCTGAAAGGAACCGTCGCGCGTGTACGCCGTGCTGCCATCGGGTAACAGCACCTGCAGGAAGCCATTGCCCTGCACCGCGATATCAAGGGTGCTATCGGTTTTTTGCAGATTGCCCTGAGTAAATATCCGTGCCGTCGACACCGGCCGCACACCGGTCCCCAACTGCAGGCCGGTAGGAATTTGCGTCTGCTGCGAAGACTGTGCGCCGGGCTGGCGCAGGGTCTGGTAGAGGAGATCTTCAAAAACCGCTTTGCCGCGTTTGAAACCATTCGTACTGACGTTGGCCAGGTTGTTCGAAATAACGTCGAGCTGGGTCTGCTGAGCATCCAGGCCAGTGCGGGCAATCCACAGGGAACGGATCATGATTCGGGTCCTATCAGGAATTCAACGACAGTAACTGATCGGCGCGCTGGGCGTTGGTATCAGCTGTCTGCATCATCTTTATTTGCATTTCAAACTGGCGGGCCAGGCTGATCAGATTGACCATGGCATCGGTCACATTGACGTTACTGCCCTCCAGCGAGCCGGACGACAACTTGACCTGCTCGTCAGCCGCCGCCGGCTGGCCGCTACGCAGGCGAAACAAGCCATCTGACCCGCGCACCAGGTCGGCCTCCGGCGGATTGACCATCTTGATCCGGCCAATCGCACTGGCGTTGTTCCGGGCGCCAGTCGTCGGCACCACGGAAACCGTACCGTCAGAAGCGATTTCAATGTCGTTATCGGGCGGGATATTGATCGGGCCGCCATCGCCCAGTACGGTCAGGCCAGCTTTGGTTTGCAATTGCCCGGTGACATCGACGTCCAGGCTGCCACCACGGGTATAGGCTTCGCTGCCGTCCGGCAACTGCACCGCCAGCCAGCCGCGACCATTGATCGAAACGTCAAGATTGCGACCGGTAAACAACTGCGGCCCTTCATCGAACACATCGCTGACCGAGGCATCGACGACGAAGGCCCGGGTCGGCATCCCCTGGCCTTGCACCGGTACCGCCCGGAAGCGGTGTTCCTGCGACTTGAAGCCGACGGTACTGGCGTTGGCCAGATTGTTTGCCGTCCCGGCCTGCTGCATGAAAACATGCTTGGCGCCGGTCATTGCGGTGTAGATCAGACGATCCATGGCAGCGACTCAGTAACTTTTTTAACGCAGATTGACCAGGGTTTGCATAACCTGATCCTGGGTCTTGATGGACTGGGCATTGGCCTGGTAATTACGCTGGAAGGTAATCAGATTGACCAACTCCTGGGTCAGGTCGACATTCGCTTCTTCGACGGCCGAGGACTGCAGCAGACCGCGATTACCGGCACCCGGGTCGCCGACCAGCGGCTGCCCGGAGGCGGCGGTTTCCGCCCACTGATTGTTGCCCATACTGGCCAGGCCGGTCGGCGCAATGAAATCGACCAGCACCAGTTGGCAGATATCCTTGGTCTGCCCATTACTGTAATTGCCGCGCAAGACCCCTTCCTGGGAAACCGACACCGAACTCAGACGACCGTAGGGGTAACCGTCCTGGGTCAGTTTATTGACGTCGTATCCGGCGCCGAACAGGGTGCTGTTGTCGTAGTCGATGGGAATGTCATTGGTAAACAGGCCGGCAAAGGAAGCATCCCCACCCTGCGTCGGATCGATCAGTTTGGCGACATCGATATTGAACTTGTAGTCGGACGCCATCGCCGCCGCTGCCGTGGTGTAGGTTACGACGTAACTCCCCCCGGCCGTCAGCGAACCGGTATCGAGCAGCCCGCTGGTGGCATCGATCGAGACACTAGCGGTGACATCGGCCCCGGTCGAATCGATCACCGACACCACGCTGGCCATCGGCGGCAGCGTCGACTCCAGCCCACCGGCCGCGGCAATCGTATTCGTCATGGTAATCCCCGCCCCCCCGACCCAACCGGTCGTCAGCACATTGCCGGCGGCATCGAACTCCAGGGTCGGCACGCCGCTGGCACCGGTATTCGTCGCCCCGGCAACGGTCGAGGTGATGTCATGATTGTCCATCACATAATGGACCTGCCACAGGTTCTTGGCCGGCGCTGTTCCTTCCGAGTTGCCGACCCGCGTAAAGTACATCGACAGCGCGTGGTCATTCCCTTTCTGGTCATAGACGGTGATCGACGTCGAGTAATTGAAGGTATTCAGATTGTTCGGCGGGAAAGCCGTATTCGCCGTCCACGGGGCCAGATTATTGGGGCTGGCCGAAGTCAGCGACTTCAGATCGCGGTCGTCGAAATTCATTTGCGTCGCGATCCCCGGATTGGTCGTTGCCGACCCCGTGGCTTTCGGCGTCACCCCGGAGGTATCGAGCTGAACGGGAAGGAGTTGCGAACGATCGGTAATCCCATTGACGACCGGGTAGCCGGTCAGATTGTTTTTCTGGGCATTGATGACGAAGCCGTTGTCATCCAGGTGAAACTGGCCGTTCCGCGTATAGGTCGTGGTCTGGTCGGTGGCGCTCTTCTGCAGGCGGAAGAAGCCCGCGCCATTGACCGCGAGATCCAGAGGATTGTTGGAGTTCGAGATATTGCCCTGGGAGAATTGTTGCTGGACAACCGAGGTCGACGTCCCGATCCCGACCTGCGAGCCGCCGCCGACGCCCAGCGAGGCGGCATAGACGTCGGCAAACTGCGCCTGACCGCCCTTGAAGCCGATGGTCGAAGCATTGGCAATATTGTTGCTGATGACGTCCAGCGCCTTGGACGAATTATTTAAACCGCTTAAACCTTGTTGGAATGCCATGATGAATCTCCATCAATTCATGATTTGCAGAATGTCGCTGTAGGCAACCGTCTTGTTGTCCGCCAACTGCAGCGACGCCCCATCCGATGACAGAGTTACAGCACTTACTATGCCAGCCTGCAGGGCTGTCGCTTCGACCTTGCTGTCGCCACGCACCGCTTCCACACTGAAGGTGTATTTACCCTGCGCCAAAGCGGCTCCGGTATCGGATTTGCCATCCCAGACGAAGTTCAGCGTGCCGGCCGGTTGCTCTGTCAGCTTCTGGGTTTGCACCACCTTGCCGGCGGCATCCTTGATCGTGATGGTCACCTTGTCCGCCGCACCGGCAAGATTGACCCCGCCGATGGCACCATCAGCCGCCAATTCGAGGTTGCTACCGGCAGTTAATACCGTTTTTCCGATCATCGCCGCCGCCTGCATGTTCTGCGTTCCGGCGTAGCTGCTGAGCAACTTGTCCATCGTCGCATTGAGCTTTTCGATACCGCTCACCGTGCTGATCTGCGAGAGCTGCGTGGTCATTTGATTGGCATCGGTCGGATTGAGCGGATCCTGGTTTTTCAATTGGGTAATCAGCAAATTCAAAAAGCGTGTCTGCATCTCGTCGGCCGTTGTCGTCTTGGTCGTCGACGTGCCGTTAATGGAGGAAAACAGTGCCGCATTTGAACTGTTGGCATTGGTGACTGAACTTGTTGCCATGGTCGTGCTCCCGGTTAGCCCTGGCCGATCTGCAAGGTACGCAGCATCATGGTCTTGGCAGTATTCATTACTTCAACATTGGTCTGGTACGAGCGTGAAGCGGAAATCATGTTGGTCATTTCTTCAACGACATTGACGTTGGGAAAGGCCACATATCCTTTCTCGTCAGCCGCCGGATTCTTTGGGTCATAGACCAGGCGCGGCGGTGAAGCATCTTCGACCACCTGGCGGACGCGCACCCCTCTTGAAGCATCGCCGGCGCCGCCCATCGGCGTCGCTTCGAAAACCACCTGCTTGGCGCGATAGGGTTTGCCATCGGCCGAAATGACGCTGTCCGCATTGGCCAGGTTGGAGGCCACGGCGTTCAGACGCATCGACTGGGCGGTCATCGCACTCGATGAAACCTGGAAAACATTAAACAAGCTCATTCGCTATCTCCTTAACCCTGGGTGCTACTCAAGGCAGTGCGCATACCCTTGAATTTGTCGCCGATCAGTTGGGTGAGAATTTGGTATTGCAAGGCGTTTTCGGAAATCTGCGTCCGCTCGACATCCATATCCACCGTATTGCCGTCAACTGCCGACTGGGTTTCCGCCCGGTATTGCAAAAAGGCCGAGCCGTTGAGGGCATCGCCTTGCTGGTGCCCGCCGGCCGTCCGGCTCATGGCCAGACCTCCCGCCCCCTGTCCGGCCATGGCATTCTGCATGGCCGCCGTGAAGCTGAAATCGCGCGCCTTGTAGTGCGGGGTGTCGGCATTCGCAATATTCGAAGCCAGCACCTGATGGCGCATGGTGCGCAAATTCATCGCCTGACTAAGTACCGAAACACTCTGTGCAATTGCCGACATGAGACTCTCCAATAATCCGGACAATTCAAAGCATGCTCCATGCCACCACTAGAGGGCGCGCCATTTGAAGCGTTAGCGGCAAGATTAATAGCCCCCTTCGGCAATTCTTGCCGCCACCTCTATTCCCCCTTCGGGTCCGGTCAGGCACAATGCGCCATGCGGCTTTTCCGTTACCTGCTACTACTCTTCCTCCTGCCAGGCCCGGCGACGGCAGCAACCGATCTTGACCTGCTGCTGGATACGGCTGAACGGCACGTTCGCCTGCAAACGCAGGGGCTCCCCGGCAAGGTCAGCATCACGCTGGGCACTCTGGACAGCAAACGCCTGCCCCCCTGCTCGGCACTCGAAGCCTTCACGCCTTCCGGCGCCCGCCTGCTGGGCAAGACACATGTCGGGGTGCGCTGCCTGACCCCCAACACCTGGAGCGTTCTGCTCCCGGTACAGATTTCGGCCTTCGGCCATTACGTCACCTCGGCCCGTCCGCTTCTCGCCGGCCAACCGATCCAGGCGGGCGACCTCAACGTTCTCAGCGGCGACCTATCGACGCTCCCCACCGGGGTCGTCACCGATCCGGCCGCCGCCTTGGGCAAGACACCGCGCAACTCGCTGGCAGCCGGGCTGCCTTTACGCGCCGATCAATTGATCGCACCAATAGTCATCCACCAGGGTCAAACAGTTCGTGTCATTTCGAAAGGCGAGGGGTTTTCCGTGGCCAGTGAAGGGAAGGCGCTAAGCAGTGCCGCCGAAGGGCAGATCGCCCAAATCCGCATGGCGTCCGGACAAACGGTGAGCGGCGTGGCAAGAGCCAACGGTAGCGTTGAAATTGCTTTTTGAGCTAAAGTTTGCTGCTGCCTGGCCGTTAAGTTCAGTAAGTCCTGAAGTATTGCGAGATCCATCATGAAGATCGATAGTTCATACAAACCAGTTATCCAGCCTCTGGCCAACCGCCCGAAGCCGGCTGCCAACGCCGAGACGCCGAACACCACTGAGGCGGTCAGCCTCAGCCCGCTGGCCGGAGCGCTCCAGGTTGCCGACAAACCACCGGTTAATTCGGCGCGCATCCAGGAAATCAAGGATGCCATCGCCCAAGGCCGATTCAAGATCAATCCGGAAGCCATCGCCGGGCGTCTGATCGACACCGCCCGCGATCTGGTAAGCGCGCAACAGCGTCAGGCCTGATGAGCACCGTTGCCCTGGCGCTCGGTTGGGAAATCAAACTGGTAGGTCGCTTTCTCGAAATTTTGCAGAAAGAACAGGAGGCCCTTAAAAAAGGCAATCCTGCCGTCTTACCCGAGCTTGGCGCGGCAAAATCGGAGCTCATCATCCAACTCAACGGCGCCGAAGACGAACGAAATCGTCTGATCGGCGGCAGCCCCGAGGTGGTTGACCGCAATTCCATGCAGCGCTGGCTGGATAACAACCCGCAGGCAACCCAGTGTCGCGACCTTTGGCACAAGCTACTGGAACTCGCCCGGGAAGCCAAGCTGATGCATGAACTGAACGGCCGGCTATTGGCCTTGCACTTGCGCCAGACCGGCGACGCCCTCGCCATCCTGACCAAACGGAATCAGGAAAACACCATTTACAGCAGCGACGGCCAGACCACCACCTACACCGGCAGCCGGATCGTAGACTCGGCCTGACTCGCTATTCAGCGCGCCGCTCCGTCGTCGGCAGCCTTGATTTCCATCGGCTCTTCCGGACGGTTGGAATCGATCAGGATACTCACCCGACGATTGCGTGCCCGCCCTTCCGGGGTGGTATTGGTTTCAACCGGACGTGTCTCACCATAACCGATTGCCGTTAGGCGCTCCGCTCCTACTCCACCATCGTTAAACAGCCGCAATACGGTTGTCGCCCGCATGGCGGAGAGTTCCCAATTGGACGGAAACTGCGGCGTCGAGATCGGCACATTGTCGGTATGGCCTTCGATGGTGATCGGGAAGTCGGTACTCGCCAGCACCTGCGCGATCGCCCCCATGGCGCTGCTCGAGGCCGGCTGCAATTTCGCCTGCCCGGCCGGGAAGAGAATGCTGTCGTTGATTTCGATGGTGACGCCGCGACTGGTCTCCAGCAACCGGACCTTGCCCTGCGCCACCAATGGCTGCAAGGCGTCCATGATGCTGCTGGCGACGTTTTTCATCCGCTGCCGCTGTTCGACCTTTTTCTGCTCCGGCAATTTATCCGGTTTCAGCACCGGTCGCGGCGGGATCGGTGGCGCCCCCTGGAGCACCGCCATCGGTTGCCCCCCGGTTTCGCCGGTAGTGTTCTTGAAAGCGTTGGTCAGCGAATTGGATAACACCTTGTACTTCCCCTCGTTGACCGAAGAGATCGCGTACATGACGACAAAGAACGCAAACAGCAGGGTTATGAAATCGGCATAGGAAACCAACCAGCGATCATGATTCTCGTGCTCCTCGGGACGCTTCTTGCGCGCCATCAGAGCAAATATCCGAGGAGACGACTTTCGATGATGCGCGGATTATCGCCAACCGCGATACCGACCAATCCGTCGACCAGCATTTCCCGCGAAGCCACCATGCGGGAAATGTAGTATTTGAGCTTGCCGGCAATCGGCAAATAGATCAGGTTGGCCAAACCAACGCCGTAAATGGTCGCCACAAAGGCGACCGCAATCCCGGAGCCAAGCTTGGTCGGATCGGAAAGATTCTCCATGACATGGATCAGCCCCATGACCGCCCCGAGAATACCGATGGTCGGCGAATAGCCGCCGGCCGACTCCCATATTTTGGCGGACTGTTTCCACTCATCCTCGAAGGTGGTGATTTCGACCTCCAACAACTCTCGGATACGCTCGGGATCGGCACCATCGACCAGCAACTGCAGACCCTTCCGGGTAAACGCATCCTTGATCTGCGGGATGTAGTTTTCCAGGGCCAGCAAGCCTTCGCGCCGCGACAACTGGCTCCAGATCAGGATCTGGTCAATCTGCCGTTTTTGCTCGACGACGGGTGGCACCCAAACCCATTTGGCCATCTGCACGCCACGCTTGAAGATATGGAACGGGCTTTGCAGCAAGACCGCGCCCAGCGTCCCGCCGCAAACGATGAGCAAGGCTGTCGGCTGCACCAGCGAACCGATATGCCCCCCCTCGAGAATCTGCCCCCCGATAATGGCGATCAGCCCAATAGCCAAACCGGCCAAGCTGATCTTATCCACTCGGCTTCTCCCGGCGTCGTTTCTTGGCCGCCGGCAACTCGCCGAGCACATGGCTGCGCAGACGGATGATCGCCTGACTGTGCAACTGGCAAACGCGGGATTCCGTCACCCCCATCACCTCGCCGATTTCCCGAAGATTCAGCTCCTGTTCGTAGTAGAGCGCCATCATCAGCTTTTCCCGTTCGGGCAGATGATCAACGGCCGCCACCAGCATTTCCTTGAGCTTCTTATCTTCCAGCAGGCGTAACGGATCGGCTTCGTTATCCGTTAAATGACGATCGAGGAAGCCCTCTTCGCCATCGCTGGCAAAGTCCTCGAAATAAAGGAGTTGATGTCCGCGCGCTTCGCTGAGCGTCTTTTGATACTCGGCCAACGACATACCCAGCGCCTCGGCCAGTTCCCCTTCGGACGGGACGCGGCCATGGGCGTGCTCGAGTTGATTGACAGCTCCTTCAATACGCCGCAACTCGCGGCGCAGATGCCGCGGCAACCAGTCATTTTCGCGCAGACCATCGAGCATGGCGCCGCGCACGCGCTGGGTGGCATAGGTTTCGAATTGGGCACCGAAACCGTCCTCATAACGATCCATCGCATCGAGCAGGCCAAGCATGCCGTTCTGCACGAGATCATCGAATTGCACACTAGCGGGCAGACGGGCCATCAAATGATAGGCGATACGTTTCACCAGCGGCACGAAGCGCTGAACCAACTGTTCCCTATCGGGCTGCCCTGCAGCGGTATACATCAAGCTCGCAATATATTTGGGGTTATACGTTGGCTCAAGTGTAGCAGTTGCTGCATGAAATGTTCGACCCCGCCAGCCTCGCTCTCGCCCCGTTGCCAGTAGAGCAGATCCGAGGCAATCTCGCGAAAGGCTTGGGCCGAAGCGGAATCCGGGGCCTGCAGCAAAACCGGGCGACACAATTGGGCCGCCTGGCGCAGGGATTCATCCAGCGGCACGGCGCCGGCGTAGTCCAGTTGCGCGACGCCGCGCTGGGCTGCAACCTGGGCGATATTTTCATAAATCGAACGGGCATCCGGCTGGCTGCGCACTTTATTCACCAGAATCCGGAAGTGACGGCGGGAAAATGCCTGGCTGACTTTTTTGATCAATGAATAGGCCTCGGTGATCGAAGCACTATTTCCCGAAAGCACGACCACGGCCTCCTGCGAGGCCAAACCAAAGGGAGAAAAACCGTGCGGATGGGACATGCAGGCATCGACCAGGATGACATCGACCGGCCTCTCCAAGCCGGACATCGCATCGAGCAAGGTCTGCTGCTGCGGCAGCGACAGGCGCCCCAGTTTCTTGACCGCCTTTGCTGCCGGCAGCACGCGCAAACCCGTCATCGGTTGCAGCACGACCTGGGAGAGCAGCAGCTCGCGCTCGACCACATTAAGCAGATCGTAACGGGCCGCCAGGCCAAAATAGGAAGCGATATCGTCCCGCGAGGCATGCTCGTCGATGATCAGCACTTCTTTACCCAAACGCGCCAGGGCCGCCCCGATATTGGCCACCGCAATGCTGCGACCCACTCCCTCGCAGCCGGCAACGAACGTCACCACCTGCAATTGCGCTCCACCGAGCAGGCGGCGCAGACCAGCCGCCTGATCCACCCTGAAATCAGCCACGACGTCCTCCGGCGGCAACCATGCCGGCATTCGCCATCAACAGCCCGGGCTCGACACCATCGTATTTATGCGGCGAACTTTCCGGCACATCCTTGAAGGCCCGGTGCAACAAATAGCTCCGATTAGGCAGGTGCAAATCCTCCGGCACCCGTTGGCCATTCGAAACGTAATGCAATTTCAGACCATGCCGCATGATGACGTCGAGCGGCGTCGCCAGGCTGGCCGCCTCGTCAATCTTGGTTAGGATGCAGCCGGCCAGTTGTTCGCCCTCATAGGCGCGCACTACGTCATCCAGCGTATCGCCGCGCGAGGTGGAAGAAAGCAACAACAAGCGCTGCACATCGCAACCAGCGAGCATGTCGGTAAGTTCCGGGACCAGCTTGTCTTTTTGGCTCATTCCCATGGTGTCGACCAGCACCATATGCTTGTGCTGGAGCTCCTTCAGGGTCTGGCGCAGTTCGACCGCATCCTTGACCAGATAGACGGAGACGCCAAGAATGCGCCCGTAAATACGTAACTGTTCATGGGCGCCGATCCGGTAGCCGTCAGTGGTCACCAATGCCACCTTGCTCGGGCCATGACGGAGCACGCAACGGGCCGCCAGCTTGGCCGTCGTCGTCGTTTTGCCGACCCCCGTCGGTCCCACCAGAGCATAGACCCCGCCACGGTCGACGATATCGCCGTCGCTACCGATGGTGTAGAGGGAACGATCGGCCGCTCCCTTGACCCAGGCCATGGCCTGTACCCCATCCATGTCGTGCGGCAAGTCGGTCAACAGATCGCGAGCGAACTGGGGGGAAAAGCCGGTATCGAGCATCTGGCGCAAAACATCCGTTTTCACCGGTTCCGAGCGTGCCGCTTCGCCCCAGGCGAAGCCCGCCAGGTGTTGTTCGACGATTTTACGCAGCGAACGGATTTCATCCATCACTTCCATCGGCACAACTTCGGCCGCCGGGCGCTGCGGCGGACTGGGCGGCGGCATCGCCATCCGCGGCGCCTCCGGCGGGCGCGTCATGGCTGGCGCCGGGGCCGGCGCCGCCGGCTGCTGTGGACGGCTGACCTCAAGATTGCGCAACGAACCGGTGCGGGGGATACCCGCATTCACCGAACCGGTCGACCGAGAGGGCGGCAGCGGCGCAGCGGCCCGGGCCGCCTGCGGGGCAGGCTTAGGGGCCAGGCGCTGGGCGTTGTTTTGGGCAACCTGAGCGCGCGCCGAACTCAGGGAAACACGGTAATCGTCATCGAGGTCGGCAGGCGCAGGGCGGCGTTCAATCGGCGTGCTGTCGGCGACCTGGGTCGGCACGATCATCGCCATGTCACGCGCCGCCACCGCCATGATTTCAACACCGCCCGGGATCCCGCGATTGGACAGAATGATCGCGTCGTTACCCAGAGTTTCCTTCACCTTGCGCAAGGCATCCCTGGCGTTGGCGGCGATGAATTTTCTGACGTTCATGTCTTACCTCCGATGATCGAGGTCACCTTGATAATTCTTGTTTCCGGAACTTCGTTATGGGCCAGCACCTTCAACAGGGGCACCGTACGCCGCAGGAAGCGGGAGAGCAGCAGGCGCAGGCTGGCCGGCACCAGGAGGACGGCGGGCAAGCCGAGGGCTTCCTGGCGTTGGGCGGCCAATACGGTTTCGCGTACCAGCGTATCGGCCAACCCGGGCTCGAAACTGGTATTTTCCGAGCCGCCCGCCACGGCCTGGGCCAACAAGCGTTCCAGGGTGGGATCGAGCGACATGACCTGCATTTCGCCGCTCCCCGGGAAAATTTGCTGAACGATCGCCCGTCCCAGCGCGTTGCGGACCTGGGTCGTGAGGTCGTCGGCATTCTGGGTCCGTGTCGCATGGTCGGCGACCGTTTCGATAATGGTCCGCATATCGCGGATATGGACGCCTTCGTCGAGCAGGCCCTGGAGCACTTTTTGCAGGGTGCCGAGCGGCAAAATCTTGGGCACCAAGTCTTCGACCAGCTTGGGAATTTCCTTGCCAAGATGCTCGAGCAATTGCTGCACCTCCTGGCGCCCGAGCAATTCGGAAGCATGGGTCAGGATCAGGTGATTGAGGTGGGTGGCGACCACGGTGGAAGCATCGACCACGGTATAGCCATAGGCCTGCGCCTGATCGCGTTGACTGGCATCAATCCAGATCGCCGGCAAGCCGAAAGCCGGATCCTTGGTTGCCGTACCGCTCAGGGTACCGGCCACCCGCCCCGGATTGATCGCCAGGTATTGTCCGGCGTACGCTTCGCCGACGCCGACTTCGACCCCCTTGAGGAGGATCCGATAGGCATTGGGTTTAAGTTCCAGATTGTCGCGAATATGGACCGGCGACACCAGGAAGCCGACTTCCTGGGCGAATTTCTTGCGGATACCGCGAATCCGCCGCAACAACTCACCATCCTGTGACTTATCGACCAACGGAATCAGGCGATAGCCGACTTCCAGGCCCAGCACATCAAGCGGCGCGACATCGCTCCAGGTCGCTTCCATGCTCTCCTGGACCGGCGCCGCGGCAACCTGGACCGGCGTTTCAACGATCTTCTTTTCTTTCTCGATGAGGTTCCAGGCAAACCAGCCGAGCAACGAAGCCAGCATCAGGAAAACCAGATTCGGCATCCCCGGGATCAGGCCAAGAAATCCGACAATCGCCGCGGTGACGGCGATGGCTTTGCCGTTTTTGAACATCTGCCCCATCACCTGCTGACCGATATCGCGGTCATCGGAAACCCGGGTTACGACCATACCGGCGGCGATCGAAATGATCAGGCCGGGAATCTGCGCCACCAGACCGTCACCAATGGTCAGCAGGGTGTAGTTTTTGGCCGCCACGGCCAACTCCATGTCGTGCTGAACGACGCCGACCACCAGGCCACCAACCACATTGAGAAGCATGATGACGATGCCGGCCACCGCATCGCCGCGCACGAATTTCGAGGCACCGTCCATCGACCCGAAAAACTCGGCTTCACGAGAAATGTCGGTGCGCCGCTTGCGAGCGTCCTCTTCGCCGATCAACCCGGCATTGAGATCGGCGTCGATGGCCATCTGCTTGCCGGGCATCGCATCGAGCGTAAAGCGCGCGGAAACTTCGGCCACCCGGCCGGCGCCCTTGGTGATCACGACAAAATTGATCACCACCAGGATCATGAAAACGACAATACCGACCGCGAAATTGCCACCGACCAGGAAATGACCAAAGGCCTCGATCACCTTGCCCGCCGCGTCCGGCCCGGTATGTCCCTGGAGCATGACGATCCGGGTAGACGCCACGTTCAGCGACAGGCGGAGCAGCGTAGTGACCAGCAGAACGGTCGGGAAGACCGAGAAATCCAGGGTCTTGCGGGTATTGACGGCGACCAGCAGGACGAGCACCGAAATGGCGATATTGAAGGTAAACAGCACATCCAGCACGAAAGCCGGCAAGGGCAGCACCATCATCGCCAGGATCATCAGGATCAAGACGGGCGCCGCGAGCTGTGTCATATTCAGACGAGCGATAAAACCCTGCATCCCGAGCGAAGAGGTGGCCATTTACGCGGCCTCCGGCACGAGTTCGGCGGGCACCGGCAAATCCTGCGGCGGCATGGGATACACCCCGCCAACCTGACGCCAATTGGCAAGCTGGAAAATATAGGCGAGAACTTCCGCCACCGCGTTATAGAGGGCGGCGGGGATTTCCGAGTCGAGGGCGGCATGCTTGTAAAGAGCCCGCGCCAGGGGCGGCGCTTCCAACACGGGTACCGCGTGCTCGGCCGCCAGCTCACGTATCCGCAAGGCGATAGCCCCCATCCCCTTGGCCACTACTTTCGGGGCGCTCATCCCGGCCTGATAGGAAAGCGCCACGGCGTAATGGGTCGGATTGGTAACGATCACATTCGCCTGCGGCACGGCCGACATCATCCGCTTACGGGCGGCCTGCATCTGGAGGCTGCGAATACGCCCCTTGACCTGCGGGTCGCCCATCATTTCCTTCATTTCCTGCTTGACCTCGTCCTTGCTCATCTTCAGCTTGTCGAAGTGCTGCCAGAGCTGGAAGGGAACATCGGCCGCGACCACCAGGACGAGAGCCGAAACCAGAATCAGAAACGAAAAACTGACCAGATTCCCAGCATGGGCCAACCCGGCTTCCAGCGGTTGCGCCAAGAGCCCGAAAATCTCGTCGCGCTCTTTCCAGATCAGCAGCACGGCAACACCGCCGACCAAAGCCGCCTTGAGAACGGCCTTACCCAGCTCCATCAAGCTGTTCCAGGAGAACATCCGGCCAAAACCGGTCAATGGGTTCATTCGATTCAAATCGGGAACCAACGCTTTCGGGGCAAACACCCAGGCATTGAGAACGAATGGCGGCAATAACGCCGCCACCAACAAGAGCGCCAACAGTGGCGAGAAGGCGAATAGTGCATCGACCGAAATATCTGTCAGGCGCGGCAGCATTTGCGCCGGTTCGTGCATGAATTTCGAATCGATGGCAAAGCCCTTGCGAAAGATTGCCATCGAGCGTTGCGTGAACCAGCTTCCCATCATCCAGAATGCCGAGCCGGCAACGATCAAAACCAGAAAAGTACCAAGTTCACGGGAATGGGGGACCTGACCCTGCTCGCGGGCCTGCTCGATTCGCCTACCGCTAGGCTCTTCGGTTTTTTCGAGGTCGCTCTCTTCTGCCATAACCGTCTTAGGGTGTCGTTGTGGCTATTATAGGAAAAAACCTGAAAAAATAAAGAGGTACGAGTGTTTATTTAGCTGGTTTCTCAGGTGACAGCCGCAAGCACATGACAACAGAACGAACTTCACAAAAGAAAAGAGGAGGCCAAAGCCTCCTCTCAACTCGTTGACAGCAAAGGGAAATCAGGCGAAATCCAGCGCCCGCATGGCGGCCCCCATATCGGCATGCTGTCCGAGATCAGCCAACAACTCTTTCATATCCAGGATCAGCACGATCTGACCATTGGAAAGCGTTGTCACACCAGCCACTCCGCGCGGCCGGAAATCCTCGAGCGACTTGATCACGGCATCGTCTCGACCGGCAAAGCTATCGACGGCGAGAATAAAACTGCGCTCCGCCGTCTGCATGAAGACGCCGTATTCCGGATAACGCTCAAGCGGCCAGCCGAGCAAGCGGGCCAGCGAGATCAAGGGCAAGACTTCGCCACGCACGACCAGCGTTTCCTTGCCCCCCACTTCCTGGATACGACTCTGCTCAATCGGCAGAATTTCCCGGACCAGCGACAGCGGCAAGGCGAAGGGTTGATCGCCCAAAAGCACCAACAGGACCGGCAGAATGGCCAGGGTCAGGGGCAGCGAGATGATGAAGACCGATCCCTTGCCCGGCTCCGAACGAATCTCGATGGCGCCGTTGAGTTTCTGGATATTGGTCTTGACCACATCCATGCCGACACCACGACCGGAAACATCGGAAATCTGCGACTTGGTCGAAAAGCCCGGCAGGAAAATCAGGTTCAGGCTCTGCCGCTCGTCGAGGGTGTTGGCCTCCTCCTCCGAGATCAGCCCCTTTTCCACCGCTTTCGCCCGGATCCGCTCGGCGCTCATCCCCTTGCCGTCATCGGCGATGATCAGCACGATGTGATCACCTTCCTGACGCGCCTCCAGGCGGACCAGACTCTTCGGCGTCTTGCCGGCGGCCTGCCGCTCGAGCGGCATCTCGACGCCGTGATCGACCGCGTTGCGAATCAAGTGGATCAGCGGATCGGCCAGATCCTCGATCATGGTCTTGTCCACCTCCGTCTCTTCGCCGGCCAGCACCAGCTCGACATCCTTGCCCAACTGACGCGCCAGATCGCGGGCAATCCGCGGATATTTCTGGAACAAGCGGCCGATCGGCTGCATCCGGGTCTTCATCACCGAATTCTGCAGATCGGAAACCAGCAAATCGAGCTGACTCACCGCCTGATCAAGGGCGTGCAAGGTTTCCGAATCATTTTTGCCAGCCAGGATATCGGCCCGCAAGCTGGTCAGACGGTTCTTGGTCAAGCCGATTTCACCCGACAGATTGAGCACCTGATCGAGCCGCGAAGTATCGACCCGGATCGTATTTTCCCGACCACGTTCTTCGACCCGCCGCGCCGCGGACGGCTGCCCCCCCGGACGGTCCGTTGCCCGCCGGCCAAAAGCCGACGGCGCTGCCGCAGCCCCGGCCACCACCGGCGCTGCCGCAGCGTGCACGGCAGCGCTTTCTTCCTTGGTAATCAATTCACCATGCGCGGCCGGCGGCTGGCCGGTAACGGCCGCATGCAAGACCGCCCAGTCCGGCTCTCCGGCCACCGCGGCAACGCTTTCGGCCGACACCTTCGGGGCCTCGACCGGGGCCACCGGGGCGGCCGGGGCCTCGCCGCTCAGCACGCCTTTCAGCGCGGCAATCACTTCCGGATCGGCCGGCTGCGGCAAAACCATCTGCCCCAACTCACCGAACATTTCACGCACCCCCTTGGTCGCCGCCATGATGGTATCCATCAGTTCGGGAGTGAGTTCCAGTTCGCCATTGCGCAGACGATCAAACAGGTTTTCCGTCAGGTGACATAGCGTCACCAGTTCAGCGGCATTCAGGAAGCCAGCGCCCCCTTTAACGGTGTGAAAGCCGCGAAAAATATCATTCAGCAGATTGCGGTCGTCGGGCCGCTTCTCCAGATCAACCAGCTTGTTATCCACATCCGACAGCAGATCGTGGGCCTCCTGCAAGAAATCTTGCAGCAGGTCTTCCATTCCGGCAAAGTCGCTCATTTTCGACCCCTATCAGAAACCGAGGCTATCAAGTAGATCATCAACCTGTCCCTGGTTGACGACCACGTCGGTACGGCCTTCGGCATTGACCACCGGGCCGTTCATCAAACTAGTCACCTCAACGGTCCGCTTGGCATCCGGCACGATTTCGAGCAGCACGCTCATCAAACCTGACTCCAGTTCCTGGGCCAGACCGACAATTTTCTTGATCACCTGGCCGGTCAAATCCTGAAAGTCCTGCGCCATCATGATCTCAGTTAGCTGGGCATGGGTCGCTTTGGTTTTCTGCGGCAACTGCTGAGTCAGGAAGATCCGCGTATCGCTGGCCAAGGCCTTGAAATCGGCGGTCGTTAGCTGGTTGGCGTACACCTTCTCCCAGCGCTCGCCGAGAACGCGGGCGCCGTTTTCCATTTCATCAACCAGCGGACTGGCGATATCGGTCGCATTCAGCACCCGGCAAGCCGCCTGCTCGGTCAAGTTGGCGACATAGGCCAGGCGATCCTTGGCATCCGGCAGCGCCGACACCGTTTTTTCCAGTAACTTGTCGTAACCCAACTGCCCCAGCGTATCGTGCAAGGCACGCGCCATATGCCCGATGCGGTTGAATACGGCCTCCTGATTCGACCACCCCTCGGCCGACGGCTCCCCGACCGCAGCTGCCGCCGTTTCTGCGGCAACGCTATCGAACAAGGCTTGCAAATCATCACTGTCATCGGTCGCCGGCCCCGCCTTCACGGCCGCCGCCGGTGCCGCTGCCGGCTTCACCGGCGCAAAATCGGCGGCAATCGAGTCAAAAAGGGCTTCCAGATCGTTCGAATCGTTGTTCGCAGTCATGCTATCCCCTTAGGCCAAACCCATTTTCTCGAAAATCTTATTGAGCTTTTCCGACAAGGTTCCTGCAGTAAATGGCTTGACGATATAGCCACTGGCGCCCGCTTGGGCGGCGGCGATAATGTTTTCCTTCTTGGCTTCGGCGGTGATCATCAACACTGGAAGATGCTTCAGACTCGGCGTCGCACGAATGGTCTGCAACAGGGTCAGCCCATCCATATTGGGCATATTCCAGTCGGTCACCACAAACTCGAAACCCCCTCCCTGCAACTTTTGCAGTGCGATCGCCCCGTCCTCCGCCTCGTCGACATTGGTAAAGCCCAACTCTTTCAGAAGGTTGCGGACAATACGACGCATGGTGGAAAAATCATCCACCACCAGGAATTTCATCTTCGGATCAGCTGCCATGCAGTAACTCCAACTAGCTTGTTATCGTTCAATCAGCGGGCGCAGGGTGTCCGCCAGCGCCTCCGCATCGAATTTTGCGACATAGGCGTCAACGCCCACCGATTTACCCATCGCGCGGTTGGCCTCGGACGATAGCGAGGAGTGCATGACCACCGGCACCCCCTCGAAACGAGGATCGGATTTGATATTTTTGGTCAAAACATAGCCGTCCATTTCCGGCATCTCGGCATCGACCAGGATCAGGCGGATTTCGTCGCGGATGTTCTCGCCGCTTTGCACGGCATGCGCGGCAATCCCTTGCAAGCGCGTCCATGCTTCCATGCCGTTGGTCGCGTGCTTGTGGCGCACGCCCAATTTGTCGAGCACCTCGGCGATTTTGCGGCGTGCGACAACCGAGTCATCGACGAAAAAGACGCTGGTATCGGGATCGACCTGGGCCGGCGCAATATCGACAATCATCGCCTCCCCGAAAGCGTTGGCGAGAATTTGTTCGACATCGAGTATCGACACCAGATGGCTGCCATCGAGTTCGATAACGGCGGTAATCAGGCCCTGATTGGCCGAGAGGACGCTTTCCGGCGCCTTGACGCGCTCCCAATCGACGCGAATGATGCGGTCGACTTCGTGCACGAGAAAGCCGAGCGTGCGTTTCGAATACTCGGCGACCATCATCGTCTTGCCCAACCCGGGCACCGCACCGTCAAGATGCATGAAGGGGGCCAGCGAGAGAACCGGAATGACATTGCCGCGTAGCGAGATCAAGCCCTCGACGCCGCGCGGCATGTTGGGCGTCTTGGTGATGCGCGGGGTGCGCCCCACTTCTCGCACCTTGAAGACGTTGATGCCGAATATTTCACGAGTCCCCAGGGAAAATAACAAAATCTCCATTTTATTGGAGCCTGCGAGACGGGTACGGGCATCAACGCTGTCTAATAAATTCTTGTTTTCAACGAGATTCATCATCCTCTCCCGCTAGAGCTCAGGCTGCCGTAAC
The DNA here is from genome assembly GCA_018261905.1 of Pseudomonadota bacterium. Lineage (GTDB taxonomy): Bacteria > Pseudomonadota > Gammaproteobacteria > Burkholderiales > Rhodocyclaceae > Azonexus. The sequence goes on from JAGTRU010000016.1 coordinate 75,325, forward strand.
CGGCACATTGGCCGAACCGTCGACACCGAGTCGACGGGCCAGCGTTTCGGAAAGCCGCTGCGGCTCGAATTTTGGAACATATTCATCGACCCCGACCGACTGCCCCAACTTCTGGTTGGACATCCCAGAAAGGGAGGAATGCATGATCACCGGCACCCCATTGAAGCGCGGGTCGGACTTGATCTTCTTGGTCAGGATGTAGCCGTCCATTTCCGGCATTTCAATGTCAGTCAGTACCAGACTGATCAACTCGGAAACCGGCTTGCCCACGGTTTGGGCATAGGTCGCCACCTTTTCCATCTCTTCCCACATCTGGCGGCCATTGACGGCGCTCAAGCCCTTGACGCCCATGACGCTCAGCGTACGCTCGATCTGTTTGCGGGCGACACTGGAGTCGTCGCAATAAAACACCGTGCAATCGGGACGATCGAGCGGCACGACACCGCGGAACATGATCTCGTTATCGATACTGGTGGTTTCCGAAAGCACCTTTTCGACATCCATCATCATGACCAGACGGCCGTCGTCGAGCTCGGTAACCGCGGTGACCAGACCGCCGGTCTGCGCCGTCAGCATTTCCGGAGGCACCCGCATCTTGCTCCAGTCCAGGCGCAGAATGGTGTCCACACCTTCGACCAGGAAGCCCTGGGTATGGCCGTTGTACTCGGTGACGATCATGATTTCACGGTTCGTCCCGGCGCTGATGCCGGAATACTTAGCCAAGTCGATCACCGGCACCAGGGCCCCCCGCAAGCTGACCATGCCCTCGACCGATGGCGGCATTTCCGGCGCCGCTGTAATCAGCGGCGTCCGCATCACTTCGCGAACCTTGAAGACATTGATCCCGTAGGTCTCCCGGCGACCGGTGCGCTGATCTACGCCAAGAAAAAAGAGCAGGATTTCAAGCTTATTGGTTCCCGCCAGCTTGGTACGCGCATCAATACTCTTCAACAACTCTGACATCGTTATCCCCTCGCACTTCGTGCAATCGGCTTGTTTAATGGCTATGGCGCCGAAGCGACCTTAGGATACACGTTTTCCAACGGGCTTCAAACCGCGCTCCCGTGCGCCACTCCGGGCTTATTTATTCGCCATCATCGCAGTCTGAATAACGACCGGCGAACAATCAACTTTAGGAAATCTGGAACAACTTGGCAAAATTGGCAATATCGAGAACCTGTTTGACATTGCCACGCACGCCACTGAGGCCGATTTCCTTACCAGCCCCGCCCATCTTGTCGCGCAACATCAACAACATACCGAGGGCCGAGCTATCCAGGTAGTCGACGCCGGAAAAGTCCACGGTCACGGCCTTCACTGCCGCATCGGCCAACAAGGGTTCGTAGGAGGCACGAAAATCGCGGTGGGTATTGAAATCGAAACGGCCATTCAGCCTGATGACCGCCTGCGAACCTTCTTTAATCACATTTGCTTGCATTTTTCTGTCCTGATCTCCGGGAATCAACGCCTAGTGTAATACGTTAGCCCTACGCGGCAAGCCTCGGACGAGGGATTTATCGAGTCACCGCCAACAAAGTGCGGCGCGCCATTTCGTCGAGCGGCGACTGCTCTTCAACCGCTCCAATCAAAAACGCTTCGCGCGGCATACCGTAAACCACACAGCTCGCCTCATCCTGCCCCAAGGTGCGAGCTCCGGCCTGGCGCATGCGCAACAAGCCCTGGGCGCCATCCTTGCCCATCCCGGTCAGGATCACCCCAACCGCCTGACGCCCGACCAGCGTGGCTGCCGAGTCAAACAGGACATCAACCGAGGGACGGTGCCGATTTACCGGCGGCGTTGCCAGCAACTCGGTAAGGTAACCGGCGGCGACCCGGCGGACCTGCAAATGCGAATGTCCCGGCGCAATATAGACGTGGCCCGGCTCAATTTTCTCGTTACCTTGCGCTTCCAAGACGCGCGGCGCGCACAAGCTGTCAAGGCGGCGCGCAAATGAACCGGTAAAGCTTTCCGGCATGTGCTGAACGATCAATATCGGCGGCGCATCGGCCGGAATGCCTTGCAGAAACTCCTTGATCGCCTCGGTACCACCAGTCGACGCACCGACGAAAATCATCTTGCCGTTGCCGGCGGCGCGCGCGAAAAGCGCGCCCCCCGTAGCCGTCGAGGTAGCCGGCGTGGGCGCCGGCACAGGAATTGCCCGGCTCATCGTCGGGCGACGCAAACGGGCGCCCTTGGCGGCACGAATTTTATCAACCAGTTCTTCGGCATACTCTTCCATACGTTTTGCGCCATCCGCCCGCGGCTTGCCGATAAAATCGACCGCCCCCAGTTCAAGCGCCCGCAGTGTCGTTTCCGAGCCGGCCTCGGTGAAGGCCGAAACCATCACCACCGGCATCGGCCGCAAGCGCATCAAACGATCCAGGAATTCCAGACCGTCCATTTTCGGCATGTGGAAATCCAGCGTCAGCACGTCCGGGTTGAGCGCCTTGATCAGCTCGCGCGCGCTAACGGCATCGGCGGCAGCACCGACCACTTCCATATCCGGCGCCGCATTGATCATTTCGGTCAGCAAGCCGCGCATCAACGCCGAGTCATCAACGACCACCACACGAATTTTCATCAACATCAATCCAACATTAAATTATAAAAACAGCGATTTCGGGCCGCTGGGCACATCAAATAAACAGCTCGACATCACCTTCCACCTTGGCCCCGGACAGTCGATCCTTGTAATCGCGCTCGCGACTGAACAAGGTTTCGTTATGAACACGGTGCAGCTTTTTGACCAGAACACGTCCCGTTTGCGAAAAATAGTAGACTTTCCGCGGATACGAATCCAGCAAGTCCTTGGCGACCACGGGTATTTTCTCGGTCTTCAGGTAATCCAGGACGAATTCGGCGTTTCGCGCTCCGACATTGCTGCTCGATAGACTGGACAACACGGCCCCCCCACCGAAAACCTTGGCTTCCAGCCGATTTCGCCGTGCCCCCATCTTGAACAGGTGATTGATCAGGACTTCCATCGCATAGGTCCCATAGCGGGCTGACGAGCTGACCTTGTCCCGCCCACCGTCGTCCGGCAACATGAAATGATTCATGCCGCCGATACCTGTTTCACAGTCCCGGATACACGCCGCGACACATGAGCCAAGCACGGTGACGAGCAACATCCCCTGATCGGACACGAAGTATTCCCCGGGCAATATTTTTGCCGCGTCAACCTGGAAACTGCGGTCGTAGTAGCGGTTGCTGGCCAGATGCTCGTCGTAGGCGTGCTGCACGATATTCCTCTCTAGCGAGCCTTGGCCAGCACATACACGGTCTTACCCAAGGAGCGGAAGAGATCGGCCGCATGCAGGAAGCTCTCCGAGTGACCGGCGAACATCAAGCCGTCGGGCTGCAAGAGTGGAGCAAAGCGGGCCAGAATCTTGTACTGCGTCGCCTTGTCGAAATAAATCATCACATTGCGACAGAAGATGATGTCGAGAGGCGCTTTGACCGGATAGTTCTGTTCGAGCAGATTGATCCGCCGAAACTCGATCATCTGTTTCAATTCCGGACGCACGGCAACATAGCCTTCCTGGCTGCCGGAGCCGCGCAAGAAAAACTTGCGCAGGCGTTCGGGCGCAACTTTTTCCACCCGTTCCAGGGGATAGACCCCTTTCTGCGCGGTGGCCAGAACGTTGGTATCAAGGTCCGAAGCGACGATCGAAACGTGCGACGGACAAGCGCCAAAGGTTTCGGCCACGGTCATCGCGATGGAGTACGGCTCCTCGCCGGTTGAGGCCGCCGAGCACCAGATACGGATCGGGCGCCCGCTGCCGATTTTTTTAAGATGCTCGGCAAAGATCGGAAAATGATGCGGCTCACGGAAAAACGACGTCAGATTGGTGGTCAGGGAATTGACAAAAAGCTCCCATTCGCTGCCCCCATTGCCTTCCAGCGCGTCGAGATAGGCGCTGAAGGTCTGCTTGCCGGTAGCCCGCAGACGACGCGCCAGACGGGAATAGACCATGTCCTGCTTGACCGGCGACAAGGAGATTCCGGCATGCTGATAGATCAGCTTGCGGACGCGTTCGAAATCCGCCGACGAAAAACTGAACTCGCGGGCCGCCGGTTCGCGCACCGGCAAGCTGCCGGTCAATGAGCCCGGTAGCCCGGCAGGGAAAAGTGGTTTTCTCAAGTCGGCCATCTTCAGAACTCTTCCCACTCGTCATCCAGCGAAGTGGGCAAGGCCAGGGGCTTGCGGCCGGCGCTGCGCAGTGGTCTGGACGGCGCCGCCGGCGGCTTGGCCGCCGCCGGGCGCGGCAAGCGGCGCGCTACGGCGTCGAGCTTGAACACCGAAACCGCGCGTTGCAGATGATGGGCCTGTTCCTCCAGGCTCTCGGCGGCGGCAGCGGCTTCCTCAACGAGGGCGGCATTTTGCTGGGTCACCTCATCCATCTGGCTGACGGCCAGACTGATCTGCTCAATACCGGAGCTCTGTTCACGACTGGCTTCGGAAATATCGGTGACGATACGCGCCACCCGCTTGATGCTGGCGACGACGTTTTCCATCGTCTGTCCGGCCTGATCGACCAAGCGATTGCCCGATTCGACCCGGTCGACGGAAGCGGAAATCAGTCCCTTGATTTCCTTGGCCGCCGCCGCGCTGCGCTGGGCGAGATTACGCACCTCGCTGGCGACCACGGCAAAGCCCCGCCCCTGTTCGCCAGCGCGAGCGGCTTCAACCGCCGCATTGAGGGCGAGAATATTGGTCTGAAACGCAATGCTGTCGATGACACCGATAATCTCGGCAATTTTCCGGCTGGCCTGATGAATCGAACCCATGGTTTGCACCACCTGGCCGACCACTTCGCCTCCTTGCTCAGCAATTCGCTGAGCCTCCCCCGCCAGTTCCTCGGCCTGCCGTGAGTTGTCGGCATTATGGCGGACCGTGGCGGTCAGTTGTTCCATGCTGGAGGCGGTTTCTTCGAGACTGCTGGCCTGTTCCTCGGTCCGACTGGAAAGATCCTGATTGCCCGAGGCGATTTCCTGGGCCGCGGTATTGATCGTATCGGCCGAGAGCTGTATCTCGCCGACCACTTCGCGCAACTTGCCGACCGTGCTATTGGCATCGTCCCGCAACTTGGCAAAAGACCCCCGATAATCGGCCTCGATCGTCTGCGTCAGGTCCCCTGCCGCCATCCGCTCAAGCAGAGCGGCAATCTCGCCGATGGCCGAGGCGCTGGTTTCGAGCAGACTGTTGATGCCCAAGCCCAGCTCACGATAGAAGCCCTCTAGCGCATCGATATCGAGCCGCGCCTCGAGATCACCGGCGGAGGCTCGACTGATCAGATTGGCTACCAGGCGCTGGGCATTGAGCTCGGCCGTACGGTCCACCCATTCACCGACGGTACCCAGACGCTGGCCCCGGTTGTTGACAATCGGGTTGGTGATGATCGTATAAATCCGCCCACCGATCTCCAGCTCGGACTGCCGGGTCGCCTGCAACTGGCGTAGCGTCTGTAAAGCAAGGGCCGGATTCGGGTAGAAGGAAGCGATATTGCTACCGACGAATTTTTCTGCCGAGAAAGCGGGCTGCTGCTCGCGCAAGCGTGGTTCGATCTGCTGCAACGTGGTCAGCAGACCTTTATTGGCATAAATCACCGTCCCGTCATCTTCGGCGATCCGCAAGTTGGCGGCGACGCAATCGAGGGCGATCTGGATGCGCAGATTGTCGTTGGCAATGCGCTGGCTCTCCGCGGCATTGAAACCCTGTCGGATCTGCATCGACTGCAGCCCCTGCAAGACCTTGCCGACCTCGTCATCAGCCGCCAGATCGATGGCGTTGTCGTAGCGGCCTTCGGAAAGACTGTCGAATAGCGGGATCACTTTCTGTTGCAGGGGAACGACGATCAGTTTGCGAATCAAGCCGTAGAGAAACGCCACCAACACAATCGATAACCCCAGGCCACCCAACATCACGTAACGCGATATCTGCGCCGACAGCTCACGGAATTCGTCGAGATAGGTCCCCCCGGCAATCAGCCACTGCGCGTCGGACAACGTATCGAACATGGCAATCTTGTCGCGCGCCACGATATCGCCCAGTTCGGCATTCATCCAGGGATAGACCATTTCCCCGGACTGTCGCTCAAGCATCTCGCGGATGAACTGGCGGCCGCCGGCATCCTTGGCGTCGAGCACATTGCTCCCTTCCTTGACCGGGTGGGCCACCAGATTTCCATAAGTCTTGCCGGGCATCGCGTCGAGGATGAAGTAATAGCCGGTATCGCCGACCTTCAGGGAACGAATTTCCTTCTTCAGCGCTTCCAACTCGGCCGAAATATCCAGCCCGATGAAGGTGGCGCCGATGACTTGCCCATCCGGGCCGAGGATCGGCGTATAGCTGGTGTAAAAGGCGCGACCGAAGAGTGTTGCCCTGCCGACGTAGGGCTTACCGGCCAGCAACGACGCATAGGCCGGATGCTCATGACTGAGCGTTGTGCCGACCGCCCGCTCGCCCCCCTCCTTCTTGAGCGAAGTGCTGATCCGGAGCAAGTCCTCGGCCTGGCGCGCGAAGATGGTGGCGACCGCCCCCGTCTTGGCGGTAAACCGGTCCACGATCTCGAAATGTCCGTTCAGGATATCCGCCTTGCCGTGGCGCAGAATGGGACCATTGGGAGAACTCTCCAGCGTTATCCCGGCCGGGAAATTCATGTCGAAGCCCCGATTGATCTGCACTGCCTCCCGACTCATGGCCTGCAGATTGGTCTGCACCATCGCCTTGATCAACTCGACATCGTGACGCAAGGTAGCTCGCCCCCGCGCATCGAGGATCGATGCCACCTGACCGCTCAACAACTGGGCGGCAGCTCCGAAAATTAGCAACAAACCGGCCAGCAGGCCGAGAACGATTTTTTTCGAGGCCGAAGCCCTGGCCAGCCAGCGCCGCATTCCACCGAGCACACCGTTCGCCACGACACGACCGTGCCAAATGCTTTGGCCAGCGGCCCGCTTTTCGCGAAAGGCCGCATACGCTACCTCGGCCGCCTCGATTTGCTGTCGCGTCGCCTGGCGCCGTACCGACATGTAGCCGACGACCTGGCCGTTTTCGCGAACCGGTGTGGCATTGGCCAACACCCAGTAAAAATTGCCATTTTTGCAGCGATTCTTGACCAGGCCCGTCCACGGCCGCCCCGCCTGCAGATCGCGCCATAGATCGGCAAACGCCTCAAGCGGCATATCCGGGTGACGAACGACGTTGTGCGGCTGACCGATCAACTCGGCCTCCGAGAAACCGCTGACTTCGACGAAATCCTTGTTGATATAGGTGATCAGCCCTTTGAGGTCGGTTTTTGAGACGATCAGGGTCTGTTCATCGAGCAGCGTTTCCACATTCGTGACCGGCTGGTTGTTGCGCATTATTGGCTAATCCGTCGCTATATCTCGGTTATTAGAATTCGGTCCACTCATCTTCATCCGGCCCCACCAGCGCAGCTGTTCGACTCATCGAGACGCGCGCGGGAGGAGTGGCCGCCAAGCTTTTCGGCGGCTCCGCTTTCCCCCCCCGACGCATGCTCTCGAGCAAGCCGATGACGCGCCGGGAACGGCTCGAAAATTCCCCTTCGATCCGCTCATGCGCCGCCTCGCCATCCCCGGCGATCTGAGCCCGAATAATGCTCGCCGCACATTGATGGAAGCCGGCATGCTCGACCTTGAGCTCGGCGTACTTGGCATCGCCGCGCAAGACACTGCCATCGCCATGAATCCAGCAGCCCAGGGCGCACTGGTCGTCACGACCGACCACCGCCGGGTCAAGTTGTTCGCCACTGCCGGCCAGGTAATCGAGCAGACGCTGCCGCCACTTGCTGTGCGCCGAGATGGCCCCATCGAAATCCAGCCCGGCCAACCCCGACTGATTGTCGACCACGACACCGCCCGGCAGACGAAACACCGCGACCGACTGGGCCAGACTCCGGGCCTGCTCCTCCAGACTTTCGGCCGCCGCCGCAGCCTCTTCGACCAATGCCGCATTTTGCTGGGTGACCTCGTCCATCTGGCTGACGGCCAGACAAACCTGTTCGATACCGACGCTCTGCTCGCGACCGGCTTCCGATATGTCAGCCATGATCTTCGCCAGCCGTTTGATACTGGCGACGACCTCTTCCATGGTCCGTCCGGCCTGGTCGACCTGCCGGTTGCCGACAGCGACCTTCTCGACGGAATCCGAGATCAAACCCTTGATTTCCTTGGCCGCCGCCGCACTACGCTGCGCCAGATTACGGACCTCCGTCGCCACCACGGCAAACCCCCGGCCTTGCTCGCCGGCGCGCGCCGCTTCGACCGCGGCATTGAGGGCCAGGATATTGGTCTGGAAGGCAATCCCGTCGATCACCCCGATAATGTCGGCGATTCGCGTGCTCGATTGGTGAATGGCATTCATCGTCTGCACCACTTGACCGACCGCCTCCCCCCCCTTGATCGCGACTTGCTGAGCCCTCAGCGCCAGTTCATTGGCTTGTCGCGAGTTATCGGCACTCTGTTTCACCGTGCTGGTGATCTGTTCCATGCTGGAGGCGGTTTCTTCCAGGCTGCTGGCCTGCTCCTCAGTGCGGCTGGAAAGATCCTGGTTGCCGGAGGCAATTTCCTGGGCGGCGGTATTGATCGCCAGCGTTGCATCCTTGATGGCGAAAACAATCTGCTGCAGGTTGTCGACGGTGGCATTGGCGTCATCCTTCAGCTTGCCCAGTAAGCCCTGGTAATTGCTGTCGATTTTTTGCGTCAGGTTACCTTCCGACATCCGTCCCAGCATGGCGCCGAGATCGCCCAGCGCCCGGGTATTCGCCTCAAGCAAATCATTGATGCCCTGCGAAATCTTCTTGAAGAAGCCGTTCATTTTTGCGCTATCGAGACGCCGGCCGAAATCGCCGGCGACAGCAGCATCGATAATGCCGGCAACCTCGCCCTCAATGGCCACTTCGCTGGTCCGGTCGTGCCATTCGACCACGGTTCCCAGATGTTCGCCGCGCTCGTTGATGATGGGATTGACGACCAGGCTGAAGTGCCGATTGGCGATCGTCATTTCGCTTCGGCAACTCGCCTGCAGTTCCGTCAGCAAATTGCGCTGCCGCCCCGGTTGCCGAGAATAAATATCGAAGCTCGAACCGAGAATGGCATCCGCCCTGAAATTGGGCAATTCCCGGCGCAAGTCGCCTTCGGCCTGCTGCATCATGTCGAGGAGAGAGGCGTTGCAATAGATGATCCGGCCATCCGGGTCGGCCACCATCACATTGTTCGAGGCGACATCAAGGGCAACCTTGAGGCGCAAGGTCTCATCGGCCACCTGACGCTCGGCCCGGGCCCGTTGTTTGAGGTCAGACTGCATCTTGTCGAGGGCCGACATCAATTGTGCCGGTTCGTCGCGTCCGGCAAGATCAATCTCATTCTCCATATTCCCGGCCGCCACCGCATCAGCCACCGCCAGTGCCTGGCGTAGCGGCCGGGTAATCTGGCGGGTCAGCCAGATCCCCGTCGGAATCATCACCGCAAAAGCAATCAGGACGAGCAGCAACATCGTGCTCCGCACTTTGGATTTCAGTTCATTGACCTCATCGACATCGCGGACATTGTTCGCCTGCTGCAATTGAACGTAGTCGCCGACGACATCAAACCAGGTCTGCAGCTTGGGGCGCAGATCGTTGAAAAAGTGCGCCTCCGCCGCGGCGCGATTGCCTTCCTTGATCAACGCGAACAATTGGCCAATCGAGACATCCGCCGCCTGGCGCGCTGGCAAGATGCGCCCGATGATGTCCTTGCCCGACGCCGTCAGCGTCGTTTCGACAATTTGCCCTTCCGCCGCCAGATACTTGGCCATGTCGGCATCGACCTTGGGCTTTTCACCCAGTTGTTTGTCGACGTCCTGGTAAATCAAGGCGGTCCGCACATGTCGCGCGATGAGCAGGTTCCGCTCCCGCATTCCGACGGCCAATTCGGCCTTCTTGATATTGTTATTGACGATGTGGTCAACCTTGTCGCTCATTTCATTCAAGCTGAACAGGTCAATACCGACAAAAACCACCATCAGGAAAAGAGCGCCAAAGGTGCTCAATATCAGGCGGGTACCTATCGAGTAATTCCGCAAATTAAACATTTTCACTTCCCCGCAAACATTCCGTGGATTACTCGGTCGCTGAATCAATCAGTTCCATATCGGCGCTGGTCATCAGGCGCTCGATGTCGGTCACGATCATCATGCGCGAGTCCTGCGCCGCCAGGCCGAGGATGTATTTGGTATCGAAGCTCCCGGAAAAGTCGGGAGCCGGCCGGATCTGGGCCGGCGTCAGCGAAATGACGTCGGAGACGCTATCGACCACGGCACCGATCACCCGTCCGGCGATATTGAGAATGACGACTACGGTAAACGGCGTGTAGTCGATCTTGCCGAGATTAAATTTGATGCGCAGATCGACCACCGGAACAATGATGCCGCGCAGGTTGATAACCCCTTTGATAAAAGCCGGCGCGTTGGCGATCAGGGTCGGCTGTTCGTAGCCGCGGATTTCCTGGACCTTCAGGATGTCGATCGCGTACTCCTCGCTCCCCAAAGTGAATGTCAGGTATTCGCTGGCGACCAGTTCTTCTTCGCCCTTTGCCACGCTGCCATGCGTCATCGTTTCCATATCTTGCTCCTTGATACAGCCGTCAGCCGGCTCTCTGCATATTCGATTTGGCCATCCCGGCAATGGCCGAAACATCCAGGATCAGGGCGACGTGACCATCGCCCATGATGGTGGCGCCGGAAATGCCAAGCACCCGCCGATAATTGGCCTCCAGGCTCTTGATCACCACCTGGTGCTGACCAACCAGCGCATCGACGAAAAGCGCCGCCTTGGCACCATCGGCATCGATCACCACCATGATGCCCTGGGTCAAGTCGGTCCACGCCGATTTGAGATTGAAAACCTCATGCAAAACGACCACCGGCAAGTACTCGCCGCGCACCTGGACGACACGGGCCTGGTTCGACAGGGTCTTAATCTCGCCGGGTAGCGGCTGCAGGGACTCAATGACGTAGGAGAGCGGCAAAATATAGGTCTGATTTCCCACCGCCACCGACATGCCGTCGAGAATGGCAAGGGTCAGCGGCAGGCGCACCGTCATCCGGGTCCCGACCCCAAGCATCGATTCGATTTCGACCCGCCCCCCCATTGCCTGGATATTACGGCGGACGACATCCATGCCGACGCCACGCCCGGAAACATCGGTCACCTGCTCGGCCGTCGAGAAGCCCGCTTCGAAAATCAGGCTGAAGACCTCCTGATCGGTCATCTGCTCGGAAACCGGCAGGCCCCGCTCCCGGGCTTTGGCCAATATTTTCTGGCGCGGCAGGCCGGCCCCGTCGTCGCCAACTTCGATGACGATATTGCCGCCCTGATGATAGGCCTTCAGGGTAATCGTTCCAAACGGACTTTTACCGGCCGCGAGGCGCGCTTCCGGCAACTCGATACCATGATCGAGGCTGTTGCGGATGAGATGGGTCAGCGGGTCAGCGATGCGTTCGATCAGCCCCTTGTCCAGCTCCGTTGTCTCACCGGAGGTTTTCAATTCGACCTGCTTGCCCAACTTGCCGGACAGATCGCGCACCACCCGGGGGAAACGGGAAAAAACGAAGGAAATCGGCAACATCCGGATGGACATTACCGATTCCTGCAAATCCCGGGTATTTCGCTCCAGTTGCGTCAAACCGCTGACCAGTCGTTCCGGCGCGCTCGCCTGCATCTGTTCCACCGTCTGCTGCAGCATGGCTTGCGTAATGACCAACTCGCCGACCAGGTTGATCAACTGATCGACTTTCTCGATGCTGACCCGGATCGAGGAGTCGGCTGCACCGGCGGTTGCGCTGTTCGCCTTGGCGGCACGATGCGGAACGAGCGGCTCGGCAACGGCCAGGGATGGCGCCTCTTGCGGCACATCCGGGACAGCGACGGGCACCACTGGGGCAGGGGGCAGCAGAACGGGCTCGAAGAAGCCAAAACCGTCGCCCTCCTCAACGCATGCGGTAGCTGGCACCGGGACAGGCAGGGGGGCAAAGAAACCATACCCTTCGCCGTCGTCGGGCGTCCCGATCGGTGCCTCCTCGGTGGGCTGAACAGCCGGCAGGGGCTCAAAGAAGCCATAACCCTCCCCGTCGGCCAGCGGCTCTTGCCGTACCGATGGCTCGTCGAGCGGCGCGAAAAACCCGTACCCCTCATCGGGTGCTGGCCCTCCCGGCGCATCGTCAAAAAGGCCGAAAGCCTGCGCCACCTCCGGTGAACTGGCAAGATGTTCAAACACCCGCCAGGCGCCATTGTCGGCGACGAAATCGATCTGTTCCGCGAAGGCATCCTGTGCCGCCGGAGTACTCAGACGGAGCTGCCAAAAGCCGACATCCCCCGCCCCGGCTTCGGGCTGACTGATAATTTCCAACTCGCCGAGCAGACCCAGTTCGTCCAACAAATTGGCGACGCCACCGCCATTGGCCGAAGCCGCGGTGGGTACGAACTCGATATCGAAGAGATGACGAATTTTGTCGCCATCAACGGCGACTTCTGTGACGACATTTACCGGGGCGACCGGCGCCGCAGCCGCGACCGGCGCATCTGCCGACAACTGACGCAGGCGCGCACAGACCGCCTCGACCGTGGACGGGGCGACAACGCCGCGCCCCTGGTGGGCTTCCAGCATTTCGCGCAGCAAGTCACCGGTTTCGAGAAAGGCATCGACCATATCGGCCCGCAGGCCAAGTTCTTGTTTGCGGATCCGGTCGAGCAGGTTCTCCAGGATATGGGTGGTCTCGGCCAGATCGGTAAAACCGAACGTCCCGGCACTTCCCTTGATTGAATGCGCCGCCCGGAAAATGGCGTTGAGTTGCTCGGGGTCCGGATTTTCCACATCCAGGTCGAGCAACAGCGCTTCCATGGCGGCGAGATGCTCGGCCGACTCATCGAAGAACACCTGATAGAACTGACTTAGGTCAATCGCCATGCCTCCCCCTTACCGCTGCTGCCATTAGCCGGCAGCCAGAAATCGAATGCACCGGGCACCGGCCGTGCCCGGTACGGCGTCGGCCCTAGCCGATAACCTTGCGCACGACTTCGATAAGTTTTTGCGGGTCGAAGGGTTTGACCAGCCAGCCGGTCGCGCCGGCGGCCCGCCCCTGCGACTTCATGGTATCGGAGGATTCGGTGGTCAACATCAGAATCGGCGTCGAAGCGTACTGCCGCAAGCCACGCAGACTTTTGATCAGGGTCAGGCCGTCCATGCGCGGCATGTTCTGGTCAGTCAATATCAGATTGACATTACCGGCTTTTGCCTTCTCCAGACCGTCCATCCCATCCACTGCCTCAATCACCTCGTATCCGGCGCTTTTCAGGGTAAACGACACCATTTGCCGGATCGATGCAGAATCATCAACTGCAAGAATGGTCTTGGCCATATTTTCCTCTTGTATACATCAGAACAATTCGACATCACCGCTGGCATAGCCGGTTTGACTCACTGGATTATTACCCACACCTTTTTTCAGGACCAATAGCTTTTGCGCCAGTTGATCGACATGCTCGCGCAGCGCATCAAGCGCCCGCATGGTCGTCAACGGGTCGCCAGTATCGCGCAAGACGCTCACCAAATGCCGTTCATCGCCCACTACTTCATCCAGTACATCGAGCCGGCGACCGACATGGTTCAACAATTGGGTGACGACATCCTGAAATTGCAGGGAAAGCACAGCCTTATTCACCGACGACTCGACCTGCGCGGCAATCTCGTTCAATTCGCCCACCGTTTCGCCGGTCCGCTGATTGAGCGTCTCGATGCCGAGCATCGCCTGCTCGACATCCCCCTTCGACGTCAGCGCGAAAGTCATGTCCTGCGCTGCCATCTGATTGATGGCCTGCTCGGTGGCTACGATGGTGACCTGCATGCTGTCCAGGGACTGGCGAATCTGCTGACTGAAATGATTGGTCCGCCCCGACAGATCGCGCACCTCATCGGCAACCACGGCGAAGCCGCGCCCGGCCTCGCCGGCCCGGGCGGCTTCAATGGCGGCATTGAGGGCCAGCAGATTGGTCTGCTTGGCGATCCCTTCGATGTCCCCCAGGCGACCGCGAACTTCCCGCATTTGACTGGAAATCCGGTCCGTCATTTCGACCAGACTCATCGCCAGACGGGAGTTTTCTACGACGCTCTCGACGAACTGGCGCAAGGTTTCCGAGGTCTTCGTGGCGAAACTCTCGAACTCGCTGACCGAATCCGCATCGCCGCCCCCGCCGACCACTGCCATGCCGAGGTGGCGTTGGCGCTGGGCGTAAACATTGATTTCGTGAAAGCTACCAATCAGGGTGGCGACAGCATCGGCAAATATTCCCTGGGCTCGCGACACTTCATTCCGAATTTCGCCAATTTGTCCGGCAAATTCGGCCGAAACGCGATCAATGGCCAGGCTGCTATGTTCAATGATCTCTCGATCGTGCGCACGACCGGACGCCGGCTCGCCAAGCACCGATACCGAAGTTCCGAACAACACGGTCAGCGCCATCCAGCCGATCAGGATGACCACCACGGCCAGGACAACAGCCCACGAACGGGCCGCCGGATCGGCGGCCCAAAGAACGGCCACGACTAGTACGGACCATGGCAAACCAGCCAGAAATATTTTGTTGTGTGTGCTCACGCGATCTCTCTGCTCCTGGGCATGCCGACTAACCGGCCGTACCCTTGCCCGAATTGGGCAACTTCAATCCCGGTGGCACTGCCTCTTCATTGGTCGCTTCCGATTCCGGCCCCTCTTCCTGAAGAATGGCCATTTCGGTTTTCTGATTCAGGACAACGATGCTGATCCGACGATTGACCGAGTTCAGCGGATCATTCTTATCGAACAATACGGTCGAGGCCAGGCCGACCACACGCAACACCTTGCTATCATCCATTCCCCCGACCACCAGTTCTCGGCGCGAGGCATTTGCCCGATTGGCCGACAACTCCCAATTCGAGAAACCATGCTCGCCGCCGGCAAACTGGGCGGCATCGGTGTGCCCGGCCAGACTGATCCGGTTGCTGACGCCATTCAGCGCTTTGCCTATCTGGCGGAGGATATCTCTCGTATAAGGTTTGAGGTCGGCGCTACTGGAATCGAACATCGGGCGGTTCTGCTCGTCGACAATTTGGATGCGCAGCCCTTCGGACGTGATATCAAGCAACATCTGTTTCTTGAACTGGGCCAACTGCGGACTCTGTTCGATCATTTTTTCGATATCGGCTTTCAGGGTTTCCAGGCGCTCCTGCTCCTTGCGCCGAAACTCGGCCTGAGCCTCCTTGGAAAAGGAAGTCTCGCGCTTGGCTTGCACGTCGCCCCGCTTGACCTGCCCCGACTGTCTGGTCAGATCCTTGCCTCCACCTTGCAGGACGCTGGTCGCATCGCCCGAACCGGCGCCCCCTTGCTGGGCAACCTTGAGCGGATTCTGGAAAAACTCGGCAATTCCCTGCAAATCGCCCTTGGCCGTGGAGCCGAGCAGCCACATCAGGAGAAAAAACGCCATCATGGCGGTAACGAAGTCGGCGTAGGCAATTTTCCAGGCGCCACCATGGGCGCCGCCCGCCACCACCTTCTTGCGTTTGATGACTATGGGGCGCGTCGAATCGTCGCTCATCGTATCGACCTAGCGGTTAGCGGCGGTATCACTTGCCTTTACGCGCCTTGAGCTCATCCTCCAACTCACGGAAAGTTGGACGGACGGCAGAATCAAGGGTTTTACGCCCGAACTCGATAGCAACCTGCGGGGCATATCCCGACATCGAAGCCAGCAACACCATCTTGATCATCTGGAAAATTTTCGATCCTTCGTGCGCTTTTTGTTCCAGCAAGGTAGCCACCGGAGAAACGAAACCGTAAGAAATCAGAATACCGAGGAATGTACCGACCAACGCCCCACCGATCATTTTGCCCAATACCGCCGGTGGCGCGCCAACCGATCCCATCACGTTGACCACCCCCATCACGGCCACCACGATACCGAAAGCCGGCGTCGCATCGCCCAGTTTGGCAACGACGTGCGAAGGCTCCATGGTTTCATGGTGATGGGTTTCCAGTTCGACATCCATCAAACTTTCGATTTCCACGGTATTTAGGTTGCCGCCGACCATCATGCGCAGGTAATCCGTAGCAAATTCCATGATGTGATGATCATGAACCAGATTCGGATACTTGCTGAAAATCGGACTGGAATCGGGGTTCTCGACATCATTCTCGATCGACATCAAGCCCTCTTTGCGCACCTTGCCGAGAATCTCAAAAAGCATGGCCAGCGCGTCAATATAAAAGGCCTTGGTATATTTCGAACTCTTCAGCACACCGGGCACTGCGGCAACGGTCGCCTTGATTACCCGGATATCGTTGGCGGCCAAAAACCCGCCAATTGTCAAACCAACGATTGCCGCATATTCGGCCGGCACCCAGAGAGCAAGGAGGCTTCCATGGATCGCGTACGTACCCAGCGATGCTGCCAGAATAACGACATAACCGATGATTAAAAACATGCAAAGCCCCCGAATGCGCCCAACCACCTGTAGCGCAGATGCACTTACTTATTGGTATCCTCTATTGTAGCCACAGGCACAACGTGAGTGCAAAAGAAGAAACGGCAAGACTAGCCCTTTTGGCGCGCCTTTCGACCAACATCCCAGTGCTACACTGACACCATTCCTGACCCAATGGAACCATTGTGATTCGATACTGTAACCGTTGCGGCTCCGAAGTCGCCTTCATCATACCGGCCGGTGATTCACTTCCCCGACATGTATGTGGAAACTGCGGCCATATCCATTATGAAAACCCCCGCCTGGTCGTTGGCTGCGTGGCCACCTGGGAAGAACGCATCCTGCTTTGTCGGCGGGCGATAGAGCCGCGCCTCGGCTACTGGACTTTACCGGCGGGCTTTATGGAAAACGGCGAGACCACGCCACAGGCGGCGACCCGGGAAACATTAGAGGAAGCCGGCGCCCAGATCATTATCGAAGCGCCTTTTGCCATGGTCAGCATCGCCCACATCAACCAGGTCCACCTTTTCTATCGCGGTCGACTTGCCACCCCGGAGTATCAGGCCGGCGAAGAAAGCCTGGACGTCGCCTTGCTCTGCGACAGCGAAATCCCCTGGCCGGAGATCGCCTTTCGTAGCGTCAGCTTCTGCCTGCAACGCTTTCTTGATGACCGCAAAAAAGGCACCTATGCCTTTCACGAAACAGCCCTCCCGCCATTGCCGCTCCTTTCAAATTAACTTCAGGGTCATTCGCGAAGCCTAACGCCGCTGTTTGGCCTTCCACCACAAAAAAATCCCCCGCTTGGCTACCCAAACGGGGGAGTGTGTCGCCCTGACGGGCAGAAATTTCAGCAGGGATTACTTGCCGAGATTTTGCCGCTCTTCGTTGGCCTTGCTGGCGTACAACTTGCCCATATAGGCACCGATAACCAGCACCCCGACAATAACAGCCAGACTCATCAAACCGATATCGCTGCTAAACAACAGTTCCCAAGCCATAAGTCACCTCCCGGTAAGAAAAAAATACTACTTGTCCGCCTTGGCCGTAAGCCGCAGCGGTTCCCCTGAATCAGCCTTCCACTCCCCTTGCAAGCGCCACTTCCCGGCGGGATCCTCGAGTGAAACCAGCCAGCGGCCAGCAATATCCGCCTCCAGTTTCCCCGTGTACAGCCCTGGACCATCTGCCGCCATTTCCAGCAATTGATCGTGTCCGGCGCGCGTTGGGTGCGCCAGCTTGAGCGTGATAACCGAAGGCAAACTAATGCCGCCATCGGCAAGCAGCAATAAGCGGATATTCATATCCGCCCGCATCACATCGGCCGACAAGCCGAACTGGCTGGCTTGATAATCGCGCTGCAGACTCTGATTTACAGCCAAGCCTTGTTTGTAATAATCGTCAGCAACGAGACCATCATCACTACTTATCGCCAAGCCAAGAGTAACTAGGCCAGCGATCACCACGGTGGCCGGCCCCGCCATCAACAACCAAGGCCAGCGCTCCTTGTACCAGGGGCGATTATCATTGCGCAACGTCATTGTTGAACTCATATCAAGGCATCAAAAAAGAGGCTTTTTCATGAACCGCAATCTTCTCGTGGTTCTCGGCCTGGACATCAAAATAGATCGCATTCGCGCCCTTCTTCCCGGACTCCGGGGGGACGCGTACGACCACGGTAATTTCGTGGTTTTCGGAACTCGCCACATTAACAAGGGATTGATCGACCAACTCGATGCCTTCCATCCCCTCCACCTTAACCGAATAGCGCTTTGCTTCTTCGGTAGTGTTCATGATTTTCAGATTGAAGACATTCTCGATTCTTCCATCATCGGCTTCACGAGCCAACACCGAGCGATCCCGAATGACATCGACCTTCAGGGGCACTCGTGTCGCCAACGACCACGCCGCGGCAAGCGTTATCGCCCCCAAAATCACACTATAGAGCAGAACCCGCGGACGGGCGATATGCGCCAGCATCTCCTGCGGGGCCAAATGTTTTGCCATCGCATTTTCGGTTGTATAACGGATCAAGCCGCGCGGCAGAGCAAGCTTATCCATGACCACATCGCAGGCATCAATACATGCCCCACAACCGATGCACTCATACTGCTGCCCCTTACGGATATCGATTCCAGTCGGACAAACAAGAACGCACAGGCCGCAGTCCACACAATCCCCCAAGGTCGAAGCCTTGGCCTCAATATTCTTTTTGCGGGCACCTCGTGGCTCTCCCCGCTCTGGATCATAGGTAATGATCAAGGTATCCGGATCGAACATCACCCCCTGAAAACGGGCATAGGGACACATGTACTTGCATACCTGCTCGCGCAAGAAACCCGCCTGCATGTAGCAAAATCCGGCATAAAAGAAAATCCAGAACAGTTCCCATGCCGACAAATCGAAGGGCAGCGACGATAGCAGTTCACTGACCGGCGTGAAGTAGGCAACCAGAGTGAACCCTGTCCACAACGAAATCGCCAACCAAACCCCGTGCTTGACCACCTTCAAGCGGAGCTTGCGAGCGGTCATCGGCCCCTGATCAAGCTTCATCCGGGCCGAGCGATCACCTTCAATCCGGCTTTCAAACCACATGAATATTTCTGTGTAGACCGTCTGCGGGCAGGCATATCCGCAAAACAATCGGCCGGCAATGGCCGTAAACAGAAAAAGAGCATAGGCCGAAACAATCAGCAACAACGCGAGATAAAAAACATCCTGCGGCCAAAGCACCAGGCCAAACAGATAAAACTTACGCTCAACCAGGTGTAACAGCACCGCCTGCCGCCCATTCCACTGCAGCCAAGGGGTACAGAAGAAGAGAATTTGCGTAAAAAACACCAGTACCCAACGCCATGTATTCCACCACCCCTTGACCTCACGAACGTAAATCTTCTTGTGCTTCTCATAGAAAGAAACAGCAGCAACTGAATCGGCGACTTGGAGGGGGCGTTCTATCGGTTCCATAGAGGGCATATCGGTGTCAAAACGGCGCTAACCGGCCCCCCATCGGGAAGAGGGGTAACGCATTTTTGATACGGATCGGGGTGTTTCCGGTGCGTCTAAAAAAGAAAAGCGGGGCGGCGAACCGCCCCGCTTCTGCCAATTACTTGGCGCCTTGGCTCAGACTGAGCACATAGGCGGACAGCAGATGAACCTTTGCTTCACCGAGGAAATCCTTCCAGGCGGGCATCTTGTTCTGACGACCGTTGGTAACGGTTTCGGTCACTGTGGCTTCGGACGAACCGTACAACCAGGTCTTGTCGGTCAGGTTAGGAGCACCCAGCGCTTGCGTACCCTTGGCTTCCGGACCGTGGCAGCCGATACAACCGACGCTATTGAAGGCTTCCTTGCCCTTAGCGGCGCGCACCGAGTCATTAGGCAGACCCGACAGCGAGCGGACGAAGTTGGCCAGATCTTTGATGGTATCAGCACCCAACTGGGCGTGCGACGGCATCATGCCTTGACGGCCATTAGAAATGGTTTCCTTGATCTGCTCCGGCTCGCCACCATACAACCAGTCATTATCGGTCAGATTCGGGAAGCCCTTGGCACCACGAGCATCCGCACCGTGACACTGGATACAGTAGGTCAGGAACAGGCGCTTGCCCATTTCATTGGCTTGCTTGTCAGCCGCCACAGCCTTCAGGTCCATTGCCAGATACTTGTCGAACAACGGTTTGACAGTAGCATCCATCTTGGCAACTTCAGTCTTGTGCTGACCACCGGAAGTCCAACCCAGCAGCCCCTTGAAATTACCAAGCCCAGGATAGAGTGCCAAATACACCAAGGCAAACACGATGGTGATGACAAACAGCCAACTCCACCACTTGGGCATCGGGTTGTTGTACTCCTCAAGAGTTTCATCCCAAACGTGACCCATGGTCTTGCCGGGGGTGAAAGTCGCTTTGCCCTGGACGATCAGCAGAACCGCACAAGCAAGAATACTTGCCAACACGATTACCACAACGTACAGGTTCCAAAAATCGCTAACGAAATCGCTCATTTGCTTTCCTTTTTTCAGCGCGGATGTGATGCACTGGGCACCACATCCTCGTCATCATGTTCCGCGAACGGCAAGTTGGCAGCTTCCTCAAACCCCTTTTTGCTACCCTTGCCGTATGCCCACCCCACTATTGCCAGGAAGCAGAGCAACCCGCCAACGGTAACAATGGAACGCAGATCGTTGATGTCCATGGCTATTACTTGGTGTTCTTCAATGCCGTACCCATTTCCTGCAGGTAGGCGATCAGAACGTCCATTTCGGTCTTGTCACCGATAGCTGCCTTGGCGGCCTTGATCTCTTGATCAGAGTAGGTCGGGATCCCACGCAAATTCGCGTAGGTACGCATGACCTGCATCTTGGCCTCGATATCAGCGCCCACCGAATTCTTGGCCTTGGTATTCGCCAGGAAGGCAAATGCCGGCATGTTGGATTCGGGAACCACGTCACGCGGATTGATCAGGTGAGCACGCTGCCATTCGTCGGAATAGCGACCGCCAACGCGCTGCAGATCGGGACCTGTACGCTTGGAGCCCCATTGGAACGGGTGGTCATAAACAAACTCACCAGCAACGGAGTAGTGACCGTAACGCTCGGTTTCGGCGCGGAACGGACGGATCATCTGCGAATGGCAGTTGTAGCAACCTTCTCGCAGATAAACTTCGCGACCGGCCAGACGAACCGCGTCATAGGGCTTCAGCCCATCGACCGGCGTCGTGGTGGATTTCTGGAAAAAGAGCGGAACGATTTCCAGCAAACCACCCCACAAAACCACAAACAGAGTGAGAACGAAGAGCAGGCCTACGTTCTTTTCAACTTGATCGTGCTTGATCATTATTATTCCCCCTAATCAGGCGTGGTGAGCGACGGCAGCAACAACCGGCACGTCCTTGGTATTACCACCCGCCATGGTCTTGAACATGTTGTAAGCCATGATCAGCATACCGGTCAGGAACAGGACGCCACCCAGCCAACGGATCGCCCAGAACGGGTAGGAACCCTTGACCGACTCAACAAAACTGTAGGCCAACGTACCATCCGTATTCACAGCACGCCACATCAGCCCCTGCATCACACCAGAAATCCAGGTGGCAGCAATATAAAGCACGGTACCGATGGTAGCGATCCAGAAGTGAACCGTAATCAGCTTGGTGCTGAACATTTCAGCTTTACCGAAGAGTCTCGGCAGCAGGTAATACATGGAACCAATGGAAACCATAGCCACCCAGCCGAGAGCACCGGAGTGCACGTGACCAACCGTCCAGTCCGTGTAGTGCGACAGGGCATTGACGGTCTTGATGGACATCATCGGACCTTCGAAGGTAGACATACCGTAGAAGGACAAGGAGGTGATCAGGAACTTCAGGATGGGATCATCGCGCAGCTTATGCCAGGCGCCAGACAGGGTCATGATGCCGTTGATCATGCCACCCCACGACGGAGCCAGCAGAATCAGCGAAAAGATCATGCCGACCGACTGCGTCCAATCAGGCAGAGCCGTGTAATGCAGATGGTGCGGCCCCGCCCACATGTAGGTAAAGATCAGCGCCCAGAAGTGCACCACGGACAGACGATAGGAATAAACCGGACGGCCTGCCTGCTTCGGCACGAAGTAGTACATCATGCCAAGAAAGCCCGCGGTCAGGAAGAAGCCCACAGCGTTGTGGCCATACCACCACTGAATCATCGCATCCTGAACACCGGCATAACAGGAGTAGGAGCGCAGGAAACCAACCGGCACTTCACAACTATTGACCAGATGGAGCAGAGCAACTGCAACAATCATGGCGCCAAAGAACCAGTTCGCCACATAGATGTGGGAAACGGTGCGCTTGGCGATGGTACCGAAGAAGACTAAACCATAAGAAACCCAGACCAGCGTGATCAGGATATCGATCGGCCATTCCAGTTCGGCATACTCTTTACCGGTCGTAATCCCCAGCGGCAGGGAAACCGCAGCCAGAAGGATGACGATCTGCCAACCCCAGAAAGTAAAGGGAATCAGCGGGCCGCCCCAGAGGCGGGTGTGACCGGTGCGCTGAACACACCAGTAGGATGTTGCGAACAGAGCACAGCCACCAAATGCGAAGATAACCGCATTGGTGTGCAACGGACGCAGACGCCCGAAGTGCAGCCAGCCGATATTCAATTCCGGCCAGACAAGTTGAGCCGCAATGATGACACCGACAAGCATGCCGACGATGCCCCAAATGACGGTCATGACGGCGAACTGCCGTACGACCTTGTCGTTATATGTGGTTTGCGTTCCAGACATGAACCCACCTCTCGTTAATGAAAATCAGAATGTCCACCCCCCTGAACCCAGGGTGGCGCATGACAGCGGATGTTATTCTAGATTAGCCGTGGTGTTTTGACCTAGATCAATCTACCGATTATCTGGCCGCAATTAAGCCTAGAGATGCAGGCCCAGCCTGAGGCTTCGGGCGCGTGGACAAAAAAAGGGTGCGTCGTAACGCACCCCAACCCCAACAGAGAACTTTCGCGAAGCTTTCACCTCACCACCCCCGAATAATGCCTACCTAACGGTCGGATTAGGTTGACCCAAGTCAAATGTTCTCCGAATTGTTTTTCGGAGCAGAATCAACCGGCGGAGGCGGGCGCTCATCATCATCCATCAAGATCCGAAAGCCTGGCCCCTCCAGATCATCGAACTGACCACTGCGTACCGACCACCAAAAGATAGCCGCGATAAAAATAACGAGAAGAATGGAGATGGGAATCAGGAGATAGATGCTTTCCATCAGTCAGCCTTCATGCGCTGGATGCGCAAAGAATTAAGAACAACCAGCAGGGAACTGGCTGACATACCTATACCGGCCAACCAGGGAGTTATATATCCCGAAATCGCCAGCGGCAGCGCGACAAAATTGTACGCGAAAGCCCACCACAGGTTCTGACGAATAATGACCAGGGTTTGCCTAGCTCGACGCAAACCGTAGCGCAGATGATCGAGATTTTCCGAAAGCAGCACGAAATCGGACTGCGTTCGCGCCAACTGCGCGCCGCCGCCCATGGCAATCGAAACCTGCGCCTGCGCCAATACGGGTGCGTCATTGACACCATCGCCGATCATCGCAACTACGGCGCCCCCCGCCTGCAACTCCTTGACGCAAGCGTGTTTGCCTT
Source organism: Pseudomonadota bacterium (assembly GCA_018261905.1). Classification (GTDB taxonomy): domain Bacteria; phylum Pseudomonadota; class Gammaproteobacteria; order Burkholderiales; family Rhodocyclaceae; genus Azonexus. The sequence goes on from JAGTRU010000016.1 coordinate 98,988, forward strand.
GTGGCGTAACACCGGCCCGAACATCATCAATGCCCAATTGATCCGCGACACACCGGGCCACGGAAGGCGCATCCCCGGTCAACAGCAATACTTTTTTTCCCGCTGCCCGAAGCTCACCGATCAAGTTCTTCGATTCGGGACGCAATTCGTCGCCGATACGGAACAAAGCCAGGCAACCACAGGCGTCGGCGAGCACGACAACGGTCTCGCCGCTTTCCAGCCAATCGCGGGCAGCCTCCGGCAATGGAGCATTGGCCAAGGCCAGGGCGTAAGCCGGACGACCAACACGACAAAGACGGCCATTGACCAGTGCCTCGATCCCCTGCCCCGGCTCGCTCGCCACATTCACCGCCGCTGGCAGCACACCGCTTGCCGCCTGCCGCAGCGCCGCCGCCAAGGGATGCTCAGAGGATTGCTCCAGCGCCGCGACGGTCGCCAGACATTCTGCCTCGGACAAGCCGGCCATCGCCCTGACCCCCTGCAGGCGCATGCGACCGGTCGTCAAGGTACCCGTCTTGTCGAAAACAAAATGGGTCGCCCTGGCCAAGGTTTCAATGGCATGACCGCGCGTTACCAGCAAACCGTCCTTGGCCAGCGCCCCGGCCGAAACGGTCAAGGCAATCGGCGTCGCCAAAGAAAGCGCACACGGACAGGTCACCACCAACACCGAAACGGTGATCCACAGCGCCCGCGAAGGATCAACAATGCACCAGCCAACCGCAACAAGAATGGCCACCAGCAAAAGAACCGCGACAAAATAGCTGGCGATGCGGTCAGCCAGCACGACAATCCCCGGTTTTTCCGCCGCCGCCCGCTCCATCAAATGGACAATCGCCGACAGGCGTGTCCCCTCTCCCACCTGATCGACCCGAACGATCAAGGGACTCTCCGCATTGATCGATCCCCCCGTTACCGGATCGCCGGGCATTTTGGCGACCGGACGGCTTTCTCCGGTGAGCAGGGCTTCATTGGCGTAACTCACCCCCTCGATTACTCGACCGTCAGCCGGAACGATATCGCCAGCCCGCACCAGAACATGGTCACCCAACCGCAAATCCGCCACCACGCACTGCTCAGCCGTACGATCGGTCGGGAAATTCGGCAGCTTTTGAGCAAAGGCGGGCAACAGCTTGGCCAGCGCCTCGGTCACGCTGAGCGCTTTCTGGCGGGCTGTCATTTCAAGATAACGTCCGCCCAGCAAAAAGAAGACAAACATGGTCACCGAGTCGAAATAGACTTCACCCTGCCCCAAAGCAGTAGCCCAGCAACTGGCGGCAAAGGCCGCCCCAACCCCGAGCGCCACCGGCACATCCATCCCGACCCGACGCAATTTGAGATCACGCCAAGCGTTACGAAAAAAGAGCGCCGACGAATAAAACACCACCGGCAAAGTCAGCAATAGGCTGGCCAGGCGCATCATATTTTCGATATCAGCCGTCATTTCGCCATTGGCAATGTATACCGGGAAGGCATACATCATCACCTGCATCATGCCGAAACCGGCCACCCACACCCGCCACAGCGCTTCACGCCGTTCCTTGCGGGAGATTTCTTCGTTCTTGGCCGCATCGTAGGGATAGGCCCGATAACCGATCGCCGCAATGGCCCCGAGAATATCGGAGAGTTTGATCCGCGACTCGTCCCAGCGCACGCGTGCCCGCCGGGTCGTATAGTTGATGTCAACAGCGGTTACACCGGAAAGCTTGCCGACATGCTGTTCGTTCAGCCAAATACAGGCCGCACAAGTAATCCCTTCAAGCAACAGGGAAGCTTCGCGCTCATTGGCCCCCAGCTCTTTAACGAAACTCTTCTGAAAGTCGGCATGATCAAACAAAGCTAGCTGATCAAGTATCTGCGGCACAGCCTCACGCTGCGACTCGGGCAGCGCATCGCGGCTACGGTAATAATCGCCGAGTCCGTTATCGACAATCGACTGCGCCACCGCCTGACAGCCATAACAACACATCTCCCGAGGCTGCCCGGCCACCGTGACGGACAACTCGACATCTTCGGGAACGGGGAGACCGCAGTGGTAGCAGGAAGCTTCGGGCATGCAAATAAAAAGGCACCGAAGTGCCTTTGGGGTCGATGGCGGAGCGAAAGTATAGTTTATTTGACCCCCATCCGGATCGCGCCATCCAAACGAATGACTTCGCCATTGAGATAGGCATTTTCGACGATATGTTTGACCAAACTTGCGTACTCAGCCGGCTTGCCCATCCGCGAGGGGAAGGGCACCATCTTGCCGAGCGACTCCTGAACTTCCGGCGGCATGCCGAGCAACATCGGGGTTTCCATGATCCCCGGCGCAATGGTCAGCACGCGAATGCCGCTACGCGCCAGCTCACGGGCCACTGGCAAAGTCAGCGCGACAATGCCCCCCTTTGAAGCCGCATAGGCCGCCTGGCCGAGCTGCCCTTCAAAGGCAGCCACCGACGCGGTATTGACGATGACACCACGCTCGCCGCCAGCATCCGGCTCGCCCTTGAGCATCGCCACCGCCGCCAGCCGGATCATGTTGAAGGTGCCGACCAGATTGATATTAATAACCTTGGCAAAACTCTCCAAGCGGTGCGGCCCGTCCTTGCCAACCACTTTCTCGGCCGGCGCCACGCCGGCGCAATTAACCAAACCATGCAGCCCGCCAAAGGTGGAAACAGCCATCTGCACCGCATTGATCGCGGAAGCCTCATTTGCCACATCGGTTTCCACAAAGAGCGCACCCGCACCAAGTTCAGCCGCCATTTTTTCGCCGGCCTCACAATTTAAGTCGGCCAAGAGCACCTTCCCCCCACTTTCGATCAAAGCCCGCGCCGTTGCCGCACCAAGCCCGGAGCCCGCCCCGGTCACCAGAAATACCCTGCCCTCGATTTGCATTGTCGCAAGCTCCTCTAAAAAAACCGAAAAAATCCCGACTTCCAGACGGTAGCGTATGGAATGAGCACCATCTTACAACGCCCGGGTGATGACAGACAAAAAGCAAATGCCTTTGGCTTTTACCCCACCAGGGAACTAGACTGGAATTCATGACTAAATAATCTTTCCCCCAGAGGAGGCCATCATGTCGATCTTCGACTCCCCCATCGCCCGCTGCGAAGCTGCTCGCGAAATGGTTCTGACCGACGAGACCCAAGCCGAGTGTGCCCGCGAGCATGAATGCCCCAGTGATCGCGTTTGCCCGCTGTGCGGCTACTTTGTCACCCCGGAAGACAACATCGCCGCCCGGCTCACCAAGCCGGCGCGAGCCCACTAACACCCCGCCCAAGAGAGGCCGCAGCAGGAAAGCAGCGGCAGAACGGGAGGAATACACGCAACGGCACAAACTGTTGCAATCCGTTACTTGAGTTAGCCGAAGCCGCCCCGTATCTTGAGTCCATGCGCTGACCAGACATCAGCCTAGACGGCCCACCTCTCCCCCTGAACTGGCCGTCTCGAAAGCCTCGCACTTCCCCTGGTGCGGGGCTTTCGCCTTTTCTATGCAGCTTTTTCATAGTGCTCTTGAAATTTCCAAAAACGTTCGCCAGACAGCTATCATTTCACTGCCGTACAACCAGAAAGCGCTCATCAGTAGAAAAGCGAGCTCCCCAGGGCAAGCCGCTACCCGCACGAATCCCAGCACTTCAGATTTCCCTTATCCAGACGGGGCATTTCGCTCATTTAGCCCTTTCCTGTTGTCGAAAGGCCCGCCCTCCTGTATCATCTTCGACCTTGTGTGCCGCTGTAGCTCAGTTGGTAGAGCAGCGCATTCGTAATGCGAAGGTCGCCAGTTCGATTCCGGCCAGCGGCACCAAATGTTTCAGAAAAGCAAATTCCAAAGCCGCCCATCAGCGGCTTTTTGCTTTTCTGGTGCCCCCTTCGAGAAGCCACAACACTTCGCCACCCCGCAGAGGATTAGGCCGGACGCAGGAGGTGGGACTCCCGGGACTCCCTTGATGATTCAGGCCCCGCCGCCGGCTCAGCGTACAATTAGCGCTTTTTCGCCCCTGTCCGGGCTACGCCAAACTCCATGAACCTGTTACGCGCCCTGGCCACGGTCAGCGGCATGACCCTGCTCTCCCGCATTCTCGGTTTTGTCCGGGATTTCGTCATTGCCCGCGCCTTTGGTGCCGGCCTGGCCACCGACGCCTTTTTTGTCGCCTTCAAACTACCCAACCTGTTACGCCGAATGTTTGCCGAAGGTGCCTTCTCGCAAGCATTTGTCCCCATCCTGGGCGAATACAAAAATCAACGCGGCGAAGCCGATACCCGCACGCTGGTGGACCATGTAACCAGCATACTATCCATGGCACTGTTTGCCGTGACCGCCCTCGGAATTGCCATCGCGCCACTGCTGGTTTGGGTTTCCGCCCCCGGCTTCACGGCCGAACCGGGCAAATTCGAACTGACGGTGACGCTGACCCGGATTACGTTCCCCTACATCATATTCATGTCGTTGGTCGCCCTCTCCGGCGGCATTTTGAATAGCTGGAGCCGCTTTGCCGTTCCGGCTTTCACGCCGGTCTTGTTGAATCTGACATTCATCGCCATGGCGCTGCTGGCCGCGCCCTATTTCCACCCACCGGTTCTGGCCCTGGCCTGGGCGGTCTTCATCGGCGGCCTGCTGCAGCTGGCGATCCAGATTCCCGCCCTCAAACAAATTGCCATGCTACCCCGCCCGTCAATCGACTGGCGCGCCGCCTGGGGTGACCCCGGAGTACGACGCATCACCAGGCTGATGGGGCCGGCGCTGATTGGCGTCTCGGTGTCCCAGATCAGCCTGATCATCAACACCATCTTTGCCTCCTTCCTGGAAACCGGTAGCGTTTCCTGGCTTTATTACGCCGACCGCCTGATGGAATTTCCTTCCGGCATGCTCGGCGCCACGCTGGGGACGATTCTGCTGCCTTCGCTGTCGCGCTATCACGCCAGCGAAAACCATCTCGAGTATTCCAAACTGCTCGACTGGGGACTGCGCCTGACCCTGCTGCTGGCCGCGCCTGCGGCACTCGGCCTGGCCATTCTCGGCGTCCCGCTGATTGCGACCCTGTTCTTTCACGGCGCCTTTGCGGTCAACGACGTATTCATGACCCGTCAGGCGCTGGTGGCCTACACCGTCGGGCTAACCGGCTTGATCTTGGTCAAGGTGCTAGCCCCCGGTTTTTATGCTCGACAGAATGTCCGTACACCGGTCCGCATCGCGCTGATTTCCTTGCTTGCCACCCAGTTCATGAACCTTGCTTTCATCGGTTGGCTTCACCATGCCGGACTAGCCCTTTCAATCGGCCTCGCCGCCTGCCTGAATGCCACCCTGCTCTACCGCGGCTTGCGCCGGCAAGGAATTTTTATTCCCCAAGCGGGCTGGCTGGCTTTCACATTGAAACTTGGCATGGCCATGGCCACCATGGGTGGCGCACTTTATTTCGGCATGGGCGAGGAAGCTGACTGGCTGCACGGCGGCACCATGGCGCGAATAATTCATCTCTCCTGGCTGGTCCCTCTTGGCGCCATCATCTATTTCGCTACACTGTGGCTACTCGGCTTTCGCCTGCGCGACTTCAAGCGCCGGGCCGCTGAATAAAGGAGGCGCCATCATGATTTTGACCAGTTCCAGCCTGACTGACGGGCAAGCCATTCCCGGCGATTATTCTTTCTGCACCCCCGACCCGGCCCATCACGTCTGTCTGGGTAAGAACCTCAATCCGCAACTGAGCTGGCGTGACAGCCCGACGGCCACTAAGTCTTTTGTCGTGCTTTGCCACGACCCCGACGTACCGAGCCAGGGGGATGATGTCAACCAGGAGGGACGTAGCGTCCCCGCCAGCTTGCCGCGCGTGGATTTTTTCCATTGGGTACTGATTGACCTGCCCGCCACAGTGAACCGGATTGATGCCGGCGAGTTCAGCGACACCGTCACCCCACGCGGAAAATCAGGCCCGGCGGCCCCGCATGGCGGGCGCCACGGGATCAACAACTACACGGACTGGTTTGCCGACGACCACGACATGCAAGGCGATTACTACGGCTACGACGGCCCCTGCCCGCCGTGGAATGATGAAATCGTGCATCGTTATATTTTCACGGTCTACGCCCTGGATATCGAAACCCTGCCCGTAGAAGGCAAATTCGGCGGCCCGGAAGTACGCCGTGCCATGCAAGGGCACATCCTTGCCCAGGCCAGCCTGACTGGCACCTATACATTGAATCCCGCCCTTCTGCCGTGAACCGAAAAAGGCTGCGCCGAACGGCCTGGCCTTGCTTTCGCTCGGTGCCGCCACTCAGTTTACCGGCGTATCGCCCGGCTCCCTGATCGCCGCCTTGAGCAAATCCGACATCGGTAAATTCAGGTTGACGCCAGCCGGCGGAATCGGCCCCATGAACCACTTGTCGTAAATTTGCGCCAGTTCTCCGCGGCGCATCAAGTCAAGTAGCACATCATCGACCAGCTTTTTCCAGAGCGGATCACCCAGCGGCAACATGATGCCGAAAGGTTCAGTGGCCAAAGCGCTATCGAGCAGCACATAGTCGCCTGCGGTGGCGGCGCGCTGGGCGACCAGTATGGCATCTTCCGCGACATAGGCCTCAACCTCGCCCTTGGCCAGCATGGCCATCGCCTCAGCCGGCGTATTGGCCAACAAATGCTGCAGGACCAGATTATTCCCCAGCGCCGCCAACTTGACGTGTCGCTCGCCGGTACTGCCGACGACGGTAACCACCCGCTTGTCGGCAAATTGACCAAAACTGGTGAAGCCGGCGCCCTGCTTTACCATCACCTTGATTTCACTGACATAAACATTAGTCGAAAAATTGACCTGTTTCTGGCGCCCCACCGTATTCCCCGCCGCCCCACAGTCGAGATCGGTAATTCCGGTTTTCAGCATCATGGTGCGCGCGTTATCGGTCACCGCCACAGGAACGACCGGCACCGACCGGCCCAATCGTTCGTCCACCGCTTTGAAGACATGGCTGCAGACTTCCCACAGGTAACCGGTGGGAAGCGCCTGCCCCGGCAGCAGATAGGAAAAGGGCAAGGCCGCCTCGCGATACCCGACATACAGCACCTGACGGGCAAGTATTCGGCTCAGCGTCGGGCCGGTGGCAACAGCCGACGGCTCAGCCGCAGCCGCCCCGGCAGTCAGAAGACCCAGGATTAAAATGAACCGGGGGCGCCACCGGAAACGCATCATTTGCCGGCTTTGCAGGAGCCCACCGTACTCCCGGCGCAGGGCACCGAGCCTTCGCGGTTGATCAGCCACTTGCCGCCGACCAGGATCATCTCCAGTGTCTTCTGGGTTGTGTCACGGTACTGGTTCGACTGATAGATCTGGCGGAAATCGACAAATGCCCGATCCTTCCCGTCCATCCGGACTTTCAGATCCTGCACCTCAACCCGAATGTTGTCGCGCGACGAAATCCGGCTGCGCCGC
>JAGTRU010000017.1 GCA_018261905.1 Pseudomonadota bacterium
CTTGGTGCCGGTCAGACGAGCCGGCATGATCTTGGCGTTTTCCTGGATGAATTCCTTCAGGACATCCACATCCTTGTAGTCGATCTGTTCGACCTTTTCTGCCGTGAAGCGGCAGAATTTACGACGCTTGAACAAACCACCGCCGCGTTTCTTTTTCTTGTCGTCATCCTTCTTCTTGAAGAATCGAGCCATTTTCGTTTCCTTCCAAAAATTCTATTGAATTCACATGCAGCACGGGCATCTTGCTGGTGCGACTTTTGGCTGCGAGAAATCCGGTTATTTTGACCGCCCCGCCGAGGGGTGCTGCCTGTAGCCAGCGGGCAGATTCACCCAGGGCGAGAACAGCAATTTCCACTTCCACCTGTCGCTCCGTACCGTTTTCGATTTGCGCCGAGCTGTGTTGCAGCCACCCCTCGCTTACCGGAACTCCGCCTGGCGTATAGCGCATTGCTTTGCGCTCGACCAGGTTGCCGGAGAGTTCGATACAGTTCAGTCGTACTCCCGTACCAATATCCTTAGGCAGCAGCCGGCGCTTCAACCGGAGCCGGTGCCGGCGCAGCAGCTTCGCCGCCGAGCAGGGACTTCGACTTCTCGTCCTTCATCATCGGCGAAGGCGTCGTCACAGCGGCCTTCATCTTGACGGTCAGGTGGCGCAGCACGGCATCGTTGAACTTGAATGAATGCTCGAGTTCGTTCAGCGTTTCGCCGTCGATCTCGATGTTCATCAGAACATAATGGGCCTTGTGGATCTTCTGGATCGGGTAAGCCAGTTGACGGCGGCCCCAGTCTTCCAGACGGTGAATCGTACCGCCCTTGGCAGTAACGATGGCGCGATAGCGCTCGACCATGCCGGGCACTTGTTCGCTTTGGTCCGGATGGACGATAAAGCAGATTTCGTAATGGCGCATGCATAACAGAATCGCGGGCTTACAGATAGGCCGAAGCAGATTTTTCAGAAGCTGCCACCGACCATCGACAGGACGCAAGCGACACCAAAAATCACGAACTCGGCCAGATCAGCCAGTTCCGGCATTGCAAAACGCATGCCCTTGAACCGAAAGAGGTATCCGCTCAGGAAGTTACCGGCTCTTTTTCCATGCGATGGGAGGTTTCCTTCAACTCGATGAGGAAGAGGATTTCCTCAACCACCGGCAGGGCAAAACCAACGCGCTGACCGCCGCGATTGTCACGCAGCAACTGATAGAGATAGCCGACGACATCGCCACCTCCCCACAACTCGACGATGGTACTCATCAAACGCGGCATATCTTCCAGACACTCGGCCTTGGCAGCCACGGGAATCGGCGGCACGACTTGCGCCGCATCCTCATCGAGCACCAGATCGAGAGAACTCGCCGTGCCGGCCGTGGCACTCCACTGCTGGACTTCAACATTGAAATTTTGATTCAGATTGCGGGAGACCGCCTCAAACTCATTTCGCATACCCGCCATCCGATAAACATCCATCAGACGAATCCATGGCTGCAAAGCTTCCTGCGGGTTATGGTCGATATACTCCTGCAAGGCCTGGGCCGCGCCCTTGACCCGGCCGAACGACAACATGATATCGGCCAGCTCCATTACCGGATTAGCTTCGAAGTGCTCATCCAGCGTCGTCGCCGAAACCGAGAGGACCGAATCGATGGAGTCAGAGGAGATCTTTGGCCCGGATTTCTTGCTTGGCGCGACGACCCCGCCATCCAGTTCAAGATCGACCGCCATCGGTAGCCCCAGGGGTACCGGTTCGACAGCTAGATCGACGGTGCCCGGTTCCTCGCGCTCACCGTCGCGCCGGGGATCAACCACCAGCGCCGGCGTGGCTTCTCTATCTCCCTCATGCTCCGGCAAGTCGAGTGGCCGTTCCTGATACTTGCGCCAACCGAACCAGGCCAGCAAGCCAAGTAGCGCCCCCAGAACGAGGCCGTAAAAACTCCACTCCGAAATAGCGGATGCCGTTTCGGGCGACGAGGCAGGCGGCACGACCGCTCGCCCAGCCGGCGGCGTACCGACCACCGCTCCCCCTGACGGCACGACCTCGCTCGACTTTAGCTCGGGCGAACCGGAAGCGTCGGCGGTTTTTTCAACACGTTGCGAAAAATCCGCGGCGCGTTGCTGCAACTCCTCGAGCGTTCCCTCCATATTCCGCAACTTCTCGGCCGCCGCTAGCTGGGTCGTCGCCTGCGCGTTCAAGGCCGACAGCATGCGAAATTCCAGGCGCAGGATATCGCGCTGGGCATCGGTCGTGGCGTCCCTGGCCGACAACATCAGTTCGGTTGCCAGACGCAAGGAAGGTTCGCCAACGTCAGCGCCATTCGAGAGCAGGAGGCGGTCCGACAGACCGCCACTCGGCGAACGTTTGGAGACTGGACGCGGCGGCAGACGCTGCGCTACCTCAGGAGCACTGGACGTCTGCGCTCTCGGCCGCAAGGAGCGCGCCGGAAGCGATGGTGGCACAACGGAACGTTCCGCCGACGGCCCGGCCGAAGGTGCGGCTGCCGTCTCGGCGAGAGGCGAAGCGAGCAGCAGATACTCGCGGCTGATCTCATGTCCACAGCCCAACGCGATGGCAAGCTGCATAACCGGCTCGCGTACTGGCGCCTCGGAACGAATCTCAAGAACGGAAGGAGTGCCCTTGCGAATCGTGAATTGGGCTTTTTTCAACCAGGGAAGCTCGCCTCCACCAGGCGGCTGGGTCAATCGAAAACAGGCAGGATCGAGACTTGCCTTGCTTTCACCAAGAATATCGACCTCCAGCCGCAAGCGTTCGCCAAGGTTGGGTTGCCCCCGCAACTCGCCCAAACCAAGCGCATAAGCAGCACCTGACATAGCCAGTAGCAAAACCGGCAACGAGTACCGAAAAGCCAAACGATTCAACGAGGGACTCCTTGAAAACAAGAATTCACCCGAATTGTAATCGTTATTTATTAGCAAGATAACGCGAATCATCAAAAGAGGCGATCCAATTCGGGCGGTAAATGACAAACAGCGTTGCCAGCATACCCGAGAGCCACGCCTCGGAAAAACCTAAAAGCATAAAATAGGGGAAATATTCGTTAAACAGATAATCCCAGGGATAGACCCCGGAAAGAAACATCAGCACCGAGATTGCGAAGCCGATGCCAAGGATGGTCAGGGCGGCACCGAAAAACGAATTAACGAAGATGAAGACAAAAAAATTGGCCGGCAGCAGGCGGGAAACCACCAGGTGCACAGCCTGGGCAATCAGTACGCCAAGCCCGGCCAGCAACAAGGCGTTGATGGCATAAGCCAGGATTCCGGCCCCGCCATTCAGCGTCACCCCGGCCAGCACCAGACAAAGCCCGACAAAAGCCAGGCGCGGCCCAAAACACAAGGTAAAAACGGTGGCGCCCAGGAGGTGGAAATTCAAGCCCGGCTTGACACCGGCTTTCAAGCTCCAGACCAGCGTCAGCAGGACAACCATGCCGAGCCAGACATTCATCTGCTCGGAATCTTTTAGCCGATGCCAGGGGGCTTTAAAAACACAGTGGGCGAAAAATGGTAGCCAGATGAGCCAAGCCATCCAGGACCACGTTTCGCCCAACAGGTTATCCGGTAGATTCACATGACTATTTTAGCCGAGTGACGCCCCCAGTTGCGGCACCAGTTCAAACAAGTCGCCGACCAGGCCGTAATCGGCGACCTGGAAGATCGGCGCGTCCGGATCCTTGTTGATGGCGACGATGACTTTCGATTCCTTCATCCCGGCCAGATGCTGGATCGCCCCGGAAATACCGATGGCGATGTACAACTGCGGCGCGACGATCTTGCCGGTCTGGCCGACCTGGTAGTCGTTGGGCACGAAGCCGGCATCAACGGCGGCCCGGCTGGCACCGAGCGCGGCATTGAGCTTGTCGGCCAGCGGCTCGAGCAGCTGGTGGTAATTCTCGCCGCTACCCAGGCCACGCCCGCCGGAAACGATGATCTTGGCGGCGCCGAGTTCGGGGCGTGCCGACTTGGTCAGTTCGCGATGGGTCAGCGTGCTTTGCGCCGTGTCGGCCGCCGCCGCGATGGCTTCGACCGGTGCTGCGTTGCCACTGGCGGCGGCATCGAAGGCGGTGGTGCGCACGGTGATTACTTTCACTGGATCGGCGCTCTTGACCGTGGCCAGCGCATTGCCGGCGTAGATCGGGCGGACGAAGGTGTCGGCCGCTTCGACGGCGGTGATTTCGGAAATCTGGGCGACGTCAAGCAAGGCAGCGACGCGCGGCAGCAGGTTTTTGCCGAAGGTCGTGGCCGGCGCCAGGAGGTGGCTGTAAGCCGCAGCATTGGCAAGGATCAGGGCGGTCAGGTTCTCGGCGGTCTGGCTGGCGTAATGGGCGGCATCAGCCACTTTGACGCTGGTCACGCCTTGCAGGCTGGCGGCTTGCTGGGCAGCGGCGGCGCAATTGCTGCCGGCGACCAGGACGTGGATGTCGCCACCGATTTTGGCGGCGGCAGTGACGGTGTTGAGGGTGGCCGCCTTGAGGCTGGCGTGATCGTGTTCGGCGATAACGAGGATAGTCATGGTCAGATCACCTTCGCTTCATTTTTCAGTTTGTTAACCAGTTCGGCAACGTCCGCAACCTTGATGCCGGCGCTGCGCTTGGCCGGTTCGGCGACTTTCAGGGTGGCCAGGCGCGGCGTCACGTCGACGCCGAGATCGGCGGGCTTCAGAGTATCGAGCGGCTTCTTCTTGGCCTTCATGATATTGGGCAGGGTCGCGTAGCGCGGCTCGTTGAGGCGCAGGTCGGTGGTGACCACGGCCGGCAGGGAGATTTCCAGGGTTTCCAGGCCGCCGTCGATTTCGCGGGTGACCGTGGCCTTGCCGTCGGCAATCACGACCTTGGAGGCGAAGGTGGCTTGCGGCCAGCCGGCCAGCGCGGCGAGCATCTGACCGGTCTGGTTGGCATCGTCGTCGATGGCCTGTTTGCCGCAGATGACGAGGCCCGGCGCTTCCTTGTCGCACAGCGCCTTGAGCAGCTTGGCGACGGCCAGCGGCTGCAGGTCGGTATCGCCGCAATCGACCAGGATGCCGCGATCGGCGCCGATGGCCATGGCGGTGCGCAGGGTTTCCTGGCAGGCGGCGACACCACAGGAGACGGCGATGACTTCCGTCGCGATGCCGGCTTCCTTGAAACGCACGGCTTCTTCGATGGCAATTTCGTCAAACGGGTTCATGCTCATCTTGACGTTGGCCAGGTCCACACCCGAACCATCCGCCTTGACGCGGACTTTCACGTTGTAATCAACCACCCGCTTCACGGGGACGAGAATTTTCATAGCCTCTCCTTTTCGGTCGTTAATTGCTGCTGCGCCTTTGTACTACATCTTGACGCCTGTTTGACAGAGCCCGGGTCATTACGCACAATGACCATACTGTGTCGTATGGAAGACGTACGGTAGCGTATGGAAAACAAAGCTGTCAAGCCCTCCCCCCAAAAATCGACTCGTCCGAAGTCGCCGGTGCCGCGCACCCAACTCGCCCCCGATCACTGGATCGAGTCGGCCATCGACGTACTCGCCCGCGAGGGCGTCGCCGGCCTGCGCGTCGAAGTCCTGGCCAAGGCCTGCGGCGTCACCAAGGGCAGTTTCTACTGGCACTTCAAGGACCGTCAGGCACTCTTCGACGCCGTCCTCGAACGCTGGAAGGTGGGTCGCATCCGCGACATCGAAAAAAGCACGGCGGTCGCTCCCGGCCAGGAGTTGGCGCAACTGCATTACGCCATCGAAGTCTATGGCGCCAGCCGCAACCGCAAGGGCATGGCGATCGAACTAGCGGTACGCGACTGGGCCAGGCACGACGTCCGGGCGGCCGCCGTGGTCGAGTCGGTCGATCTGTATCGTCTGGAATGCACACGCAAGCTGTTTGTCGCATCCGGCATGACGGACGCCGAGGCCAAGAGTCGCAGCCTGCTGCTCTATGCCTGCGTGTTTGGCCTATCGCTGATGCACTACGATCAATTTGACGATAATCCGGGCGATCTCAAACAACGCATCGCCGAACGCATCGTCGCCGCCTAAGGGCGGCACGACCTGAGCCGACCGGCGGCAATCAGTTCGTTTTGCCAGGCCTCGATCTGCCGGGCCAACTCTCCCACCGCCATCGCCAGCGCCGCCACACCGCCCGGCGAATCGTTGCTGGCGGCGAGTTGATCGATCTTGACCTGACGTTCGGCCAAACTTGTCCGGCTGCGATCCAGCCATTGCACCCGCCCCTGCAGAACACCGCGACTGGCGGTCGGCGTTGCAAAAACCTGGCTGAACTCGTCGATATCCAGGCGCAGCAAACAGAGCGTCCGACTCTGCCCGGCCGGCACCAAGGCCAAATCCTGAATCAGGCGCTGCTGGATCAACTGGGCCGGCGGCCCGGCCCAGCGGGCCCGGGCATATTCCCGCAAGCGCGCCGGTTCGGCATAGGCCAGTCGGTAGTTGATGCCCTGCGCATCGAACCACAGCGGCGCCCGCACGTCGAGGGCCAGCCCCAACGAACGGCGCTCCGTCACTGGGCGGCTGGCGAGCGGACCGAGATCATAGACGGCCATGGCGCCGTCAGCCCCCCGCCGACCGGAGGTAAAGCAGGCGGCCAGCAGAAGACTGGCCAGAACCACGAGCCAACGTCGCATCATTTGCCCCCCGCCGCTGAAAACCCGGCCTCCCCCGGCCCCGGCGGCGGCGCCGGGGCGCCGAAGACCAGACCCTGCGGCGAATCCTCGAGAACGCGCAGGACCCGGCTCAACTGCCGCGAAGTCAGGGAAAAATCGGTCGCCAACTCGTTCAGGCGGGGCATCAAGGCCGACGTCCCGCCTGCCGAGGCATCGCCGATGGCGACATCGAGCTTGTCGGTCGCCGTCTGCATCTTGCCGACCAACTGACGCGTATCGCTGAGCAGGGGGCCAATTTCACTAGCCGCCTGGGCCAGGCTTTTGACATTCCGGTCGTCGAGCAGTTTATTGACCTGCACCAGCGTCCCATTGAGGTTTTTCAGGGTCGGCTGCAGATTGGCCGACGCCGCCTCCAGGTTGGCCAGGGTCACCGTCAGATGCCGGCGATTTTCCTCGCTCAGCATGGCATTGGCGCTGACCATCAACTGTTTGGCCTGGCGCAGGGTGGCCGTACCGGTTTCGCCCAATTCGTCGAGCAAGGAAGGAATCATCGTGATACGCGGCGGCTTCTCGTCGTCCGGCAGCAGCGGCTCGAGGCTCTTGCCGGTTTCCAGCAACAGGATATGGGCCAGCCCGGTGACCCCCTGATAATTCAGTTTGGCCACGGTGCCATGGGTCAGCGGCACATCGTCATTGACCGAAATGGTGACCAGAATATTGGTGTAATCATCGGGATCGAGCCGGATATCGCTGACCTTGCCGACCCGAATTCCCCGATAGCGTACCTGCGCCTGCGGATTGAGGCCGCCGATATTCTGCTTGGTGACGACAACGTAATCGTGCGTTGCCTCGCTGGTTCCGCCCAGCCAGTAAACGGCGAGCAAGCTAGCCAGCCCGAGCAAGAGGGCAAAGAGTCCGGCAGCGAAGGCATGCGACTTGTTTTCCATAGGGAGCAATTAGAGCAGTTTCCGGCGGTCAGCGCCAAAGAAGCCGGTAACGAAGGGATGATCGACCGTCATCACTTGATCTTTCGGGCCAAAGGCAATGATGCGCTGCTCGGCCAATACCGCGACATGCGTGGCCAGGCCGGCCAGCGTATTGAGATCGTGCGTCACCATCAGCACCGTCAGGCCGAGCGCCTGTTGCAGCGAACCAACCAGTTCGACGAAATTCTGGCTGCGATCGGGATCGAGACCCGCCGTCGGCTCGTCGAGCAGCAGCAGCTCCGGCTCCAACGCCAGGGCCCGGGCCAAGGCGACCCGCTTGACCATCCCCCCCGACAACTCGGCCGGCATCAGTTTGCCGTGCGCCGTCTCCAACTCCACCATGGCCAGCTTGAGATGGACCAGACGACGGATCCAGTCTTCGTCCAGGCAGCGCAGTTCGCGCAAGGGGAAAGCGATGTTGTCGAAAACGGAAAGTGCCGAAAACAGCGCCCCATGCTGGAACAGCATGCCGAGCCGACGGCGCACGGTACGCTGGATCAACAGGTCGGGATCATCGAGATCGACCCCGAATAACCGTACCCGCCCGGCACTCGGCCGCAGCAGGCCGAGCATTTCGCGCAACAGCGTTGTTTTGCCGCTGCCCGATCCACCGAGCAGGCCGACGATCTGACCGGCCGCAACCTGCAAATCGAGATCGCAATGGATGGTCTGGCTCCCAAAGCGCGTGCACACCCCGGACAACTCGATGACCGGCGACTCGTTCATAACTGCGGCACGCCGATCTGGCGGGTGAATATGGCGAAGACCGCATCCACCAGAATGACCATGGTGATTGCCGTGACAACCGCACTGGTGGTGTTGGCCGACAGGCTTTCGGTATTGGGTTTGACGCGCAAACCGAAATGGCAGGCGACAACGGCGATGACCAGACCGAAGCAAAGCCCCTTGCCGAGCCCGATAAAGAGATTGGCCACGGGAACCGCGCGCGGCAAGTTCTCGATGAAGTAATTGAGCGACAGGTCGAGTTGCAGCATCGCCGCCAACATCCCCCCGAGCAGGGCCACCGCCGATATCCACAAGACCAGCAAGGGCATGGCCGCGGTCAGGCCGAGAATTTTCGGCAAGACGACGCGGATGCTGCGCGAAATTCCCATCGTCGATAGCGCGTCGATCTCCTCGGTGACCCGCATCACCCCGATCTGCGCCGTCATGGCCGAGCCGGAACGCCCGGCGACGAGGACGGCGACCAGCACCGGACCGAGCTCGCGAATGATGGCAATGCCGAGAATATTGACGATGAACAGATCGGCGCCAAAACTTTTCAACTGCAAGGCCGAGAGGTAACTGATGGTGACGCCGATCAGGAAACCGACCAGGGCGGAGACGGGCAAAGCCTGGGCTCCCGCCTTATAGACATTGGCGGCGAATTCCTTGCGCGGAAAATCGGCCGGATGGCGAAAGAGATAGGCCAGATCGAGCAGCACCTGCCCGAACAGCGCAATCACGCCCCGCAGATTGTGGGCTGCCTTGAGCAACAGCCGGCCGACACTCTCCAGGGGATGAAAAGCATGCTTCACCGCCGCCGGCATCTCCCGCGGCAGATCGGCCGCCCGGCCCAGGACCTGGCGATGCAACTCGCCGATTTCCAGAGCTTCCGGCCAGGCATTGCCCCAGGTTCGCCAGAGCAGCACGGCGGCCGCACTATCGAGCCGGGTCAGACCGGAAAGATCCCAGTGTTCGCCCGCCGGCAGCGGCACCGCGAGACGATTTTGCAGATCGGCCAGATGCGGCAGCATGGTGGCCAACGTCCACGACCCGGTCAGGACTACTCTCCCCGGCTCGACCCGCAAGCAGGGGATAGCGTTCACGCGATCTTCCGCGCCGCTCTGGATTTGACCAGATACTCGCGCCCGAGCTGTTTCCAGACCGCCACTTCTTCACCCAGGGCGGCAGCGGTCCAGGGATTTTCGGCCAGCCAGTCGGCCGGCAATTCAAGCAGGAAGCCCGGGCCGTTTGGCCTCACCTGCCAAGCCGGCAAGGCCCGATCATCGCGCGTGCGATGCAGGAGCACGGCCAGGCGCAGGCAAAACACCAGATTCCAGGCACTATCGGTGGCCGGAATGGCCCCCAATTTTTCCAGCTTGCCGCGGTGACCAAGCACCAGCATGGCCAGTCGGGCCTGATCCTTTTTCGAGAATCCCGGCATATCGGCATAGGTCAGGATATAGGCGCCGTGTTTGTGATAGGCGTTGTGAGCGACCGAAATGCCGATTTCGTGCAGGCGCGTCGCCCACGACAGGAACTGCATGTCGATCTCGCTCGGCGCACCTTCGCTCAACTGCGTCAGCGCCGACAAGGCGGTCATTTCGACGCGCTCGGCCTGATCGGCCTCGACCTGGTAGCGCCGCCGGAACTGCGCCACCGTCGAGTCGCGCATGTCGTGATGATGGAAACGACCGAGTAGGTCGTAGAGCACGCCCAGGCGCAAGGCGCCGTCGGCATAGGTCATGCGCTCGATGCCCAGTTCTTCGAAAATCGCCGACATGATGGCGATGCCGCCCGGCAGAACCGGCAAACGATCATTCTTGACCCCCGGCAGATCGAGGGCTTCGGCCGAACCGGCCTTGATCAGCAAGGCGCACAGCCGGTCGAGACCTTCGCGGGTAATGCCGCTCTCGCCATTCGGGTTGAGCCCGTTCAGTTCCAGCACATCGGCAATGGCCCGCGCCGAACCGGACGAGCCGACCGCTTCCTTCCAGCCCAGGCGCTGATAGTCGGTGGAAATCAGTTCGATTTCCTTGGCCGCCGCGATCTGCGCCTCACGCAGGCGCTTGCGGTCGATCCGGCGATCCGGGAAAAAGCGCAGCGTGTAGCTGACGCAACCCATGTACAGCGATTCCATCAATTGCGGGTCATGGCGCTTGCCGATGATGAATTCGGTGGACCCGCCACCGATATCGACAACCAGGCGTTTATGGGCCACCGAGGGCAATGAATGCGAAGCGCCGATGTAGATCAGGCGAGCCTCTTCCCGGCCGGCAATGATTTCGATGGGAAAACCGAGCGCCTCCTCGGCCAACGGCAGAAAGTCCATGGCATTCTTGGCGACGCGCAGTGTATTGGTCGCCACCGCCCGCACCGCCCCGCTATCGAGGCCGCGCAGACGCTCGCCGAAACGCCGCAAGCCGTCGAGCGCCCGCGCCTGCGAGGCCAGATCGAGATATTTCTCGGCATTCAGACCGGAAGCCAGACGCACCGGCTCCTTCATGGAATCGAGCGTGTAAATCTGATTATCGACGACGCGCCCGACTTGCAGGCGGAAGCTGTTCGACCCCAGATCAACAGCAGCAACGGTTTCGTAAATCATCAGCGAGAAACAACCGAAAGGGTGGGACAGAGCGCGATTCTACCACCCCACCCCGCCCCCGATTCGGACAAAAAAACCCGCCGGCTCGCGACGGCGGGTTTTTGTTGGATGCCAGACGACGCTTAGCTGGCCAGCGCCTTCTTGATCTGCTCCAGCGTCGACGGATCGTCAATGGTCGTCAGATCGCCCGGATCGCGGCCTTCCGCCAGGGCCTGCAGCGAACGGCGCAGCATCTTGCCGGAGCGGGTCTTCGGCAGGCCGGTGACGAAATGGACGCGGGCCGGACGGCCAATCGCGCCAAGAATGCTGTCAACCGTGCCGAACACTTCCTTCTCCAAGGCCTTGACCAGTTCCGGCGTAGCAACTTTGGAGGCATCCTTGACCACGGCAAAGGCCATCGGTACCTGGCCTTTGAGCTTGTCCTCGACACCGACCACGGCCACTTCGGCAATCGCCGGGTGGTTCTGGATGGCTTCCTCGATTTCACGGGTGCCCAGACGGTGACCGGCAACGTTGATGACGTCGTCGGTGCGGCCGAGAATGGTGAAGTAACCGTCGTCATCCTTGATCGCCCAGTCGTAGGAGGAATAAACCAGCGGCTCCTTGAACAGCGTGAAGTAGGTGCTGACGAAACGGTCGTCCTGACCCCAGACGGTGGTCAGGCAGCCGGGCGGCAGCGGCGGAATGACCGCGGCGATACCCTTTTCGTTGGCGCCGCAGACCGAACCGTCTTCGCGGAAGATCTGCAGGTTGTAGCCATAGACCGGGAAGGACGGCGAACCGTACTTGATCGGCGTGTTTTCAACGCCCGGCAAGGCAGCCAGCATCGGCCAGCCGGTTTCGGTCTGCCAGTAGTTGTCGATGACCGGCTTCTGCAGTTCGTTCATGAACCATTCGTGGGTCGGCTGATCAAGCGGCTCGCCGGCCATGAAGACGTGCTTCAGGGACGACAGGTCGTACTTGTGCATGTAGGCCGGGTCCTGCTTCTTCAGGACGCGGGCGGCGGTCGGCGCCGAGAACATCACCGTGACCTTGTACTTTTCGACGATCTGCCACCAGATGCCCGGATCGGGACGCAGCGGCGTGCCTTCGTACATCACGGTAGCCATGCCGGCAATCAGCGGGCCGTAGATGATGTAGGAGTGGCCGACCACCCAGCCGATATCGGAGGTCGAGAAGAAGGTTTCGCCCTCGCCACCGCAGTAGATGTGCTTCATCGACGAAGCCAGCGCCACGGCGTAACCGCCGGTGTCGCGCTGCACGCCCTTCGGCTTGCCGGTCGTGCCGGAGGTATAGAGGATGTAGGACGGCTCGGAGGATTCCAGCCACTCGACCGGCACCTGGGCGTCCAGGAACTGTTCGCGCAGGGTGGCGTAGTCGACATCGCGCCCGGCGACCTTGTTGAATTCCTTGTCCAGGCCACGGTCGATCATCAACACCTTGGCCGGCTTGTGTTCGGCCAGTTCGATGGCTTCGTCGAGCAGATGCTTGTAGGGCACGGCCTTGCCGCCGCGCATGCCGGCGTCGGAAGAGACGATCAGCACCGGCTTGGCATCGTCGATGCGGGTGGCCAGCGAACCTGAAGCGAAACCGCCGAAGACCACCGAGTGGATGGCGCCGATACGGGTCGCGGCGAGGATGGCGAAGGTTGCCTGGGCAATCATCGGCATGTAGATCAGGACGCGATCGCCCTTCTTGACGCCAAGACTCTGGTAGATCGCCGCCATGCGCTCGACTTCGCGCTGCAGTTCGGCGAAGGAATAGGTCTTCTCTTCGTTGGTTTCGGTCGACACGAAGATCAACGCGGCAGCGTCCGGACGCTTGGCTGCGTGACGGTCGACGGCGTTGTAACAGAGATTGGTCTTGCCATTCACGAACCATTTGGCAAATGGCGGGCGCGAATAATCGCAGACCTGGGTGAACGGTTCTTTCCAATCGACGAGCTGCGCTTGCTCGGTCCAGAACTCGTCTGGTTTTTCGATGGAATACTGGTGAAACTCCTTGTACGTCGCCATAAAACTCCCTCTAGCTAGATTTTCCTGCACTACATCAACAAACGGGCGGGTATTTATTTTTGCATTTCCCGCTCGGCTAAACGGCGTTCGATCTCTGCCAAGGGCAGAGCCAAACCCAATTCCTGATACATCAACTGCAGCAAGGGCAGCAGTTGCTTGCCCAGAACGCCAAGATGCGGCTTGACCGCCTCGGGGCGGTTGGAAGCCAGCAATTCCAGCGCGTGCTGCAGCGAAATCGTCCGCGTTGCCGCGACGACACCGCCCGCGACAATCCGGTTGCCGCCCTGCTGCATGGCCTGGCGCATGCGCGCCCCGGCCAGCTCGAGTAAGGCAGCGGCCGACGTCGCCTGATCGTTCGGCACGCCGGCCAAACCGATGCTGACCGTGACGGCGACAGTCTGCCCCTGGACGCTGAGCCGTGCCACCTCGACCGCCTGGCGCACCCGCTCGGCGAAGGTCGCGCAATAGGCCGGCGCAGTCCCCGGCGAGATGATCGCATACTGCCCGGCGCCGAAGTGCCCGAGACTGTCTTCCTGGCGTATTTTGCCAGCCAGCATGCGGGCAAAGCGATTGCCGATTTCTGCAGCGACTTCGCTGCCCAGTCGCTCGCCAAGTGCCGTAAAACCATCGAAACCCAGCACCATCAGGCTGCTCTCGCCACCATGCCGGGTGGTATGGGCAATCGCCTGGGCGGTCTGCAGTTCGACAAATTTCTTGGTATAGAGACCGCTCTTCGGATCCTGCACCATGCGCTCACGCCCGGCATCCAGGTCTTCCCGGGCGTTGGCCAGGGCCAGCAGATGATTCAGGCGGAGCAGAATCTCCGAACTGCCGACGCCTTTGGTAATGAAATCCGAAACGCCGATCTCTCTGGCCCGCGCCCGATCTTCTTCGGTTTCTTCACCGGAAACCAGAATGAACGGCAACTCCTGCAGCCGGCGCAGTTTCGAAGAGCGCAGGCGCTCCAGCAATTCAAACCCATTGACTTTCGGCATATTCAGGTCGGAGATCACCGCCTGAATGGAATGATCGAGGATCAGGGTCTGCCAGGCAGCATCGCCATCGGCCTCCTCGCGTATCTGGTAGGAACCTTTCAGATGCTGGATGAGCGTCGTCCGCACGACGCGGGAATCATCGACAATGAGAATGTGCGGCAGATCAGCCATCTCAGTTGCCCCCGATGTCGACGACAACCCGACCCTTAGCCCGACCGGCGATGAATTCGGCGAAGATCGCCGGCAGTTGGTCAAACGCGACCCGTTGCGTCATCGCGGCCAGATGCGGCGGTCGCAGATCGGTCGCCAGCCGTTGCCAGACGCCGCTCCGATAAGGCTCACGGATGTAACCGGAATCGATGCCGAGCAGGGAAACCCCGCGCAGGATAAAGGGCGCCACCGTGGTGTTCAAGGACATGCTGGCGGCCAGGCCGATACTGGCGATCGTCCCGCCCTGCTGCATGGTACTGGCGATCCAGGCCAGCACATCGCCGCCCAGATTATCGACCGCCCCGGCCCAACGGGCCCGGTCGAGCGGGCGAATTTTGGTCAGGTCAAGAGGCTGGCGCAACATGACCTCGGCCGCCCCCAGACGGCGCAAATAATCGGCTTCGCTGGCCTTGCCGGTCAGCGCCACGACGTGGTAACCGCGGCTGGCCAGCATATCGACGGCCAAGCTGCCGACCCCCCCGGTCGCCCCGCTGACGATCACCGGCCCCTTCTCCGGACGCAGCCCGTTTTCTTCCATGCGCACAATCCCCAGCGCCGCCGTGAAACCGGCGGTACCCAGGGCCATTGCATCGCACAAGCTCAAACCGGCCGGCAACGGCACCACCCAATCGGCCGGCACCCTGGCAATTTCGGCATAACCGCCGTGATGAGCAACGCCAATATCGAAACTGGTGGCGATGACCGCATCCCCCACCTGGAAACGCGGATCGGCGCTGGCAATCACCGTTCCCGAAAGATCGATCCCGCCGACACAGGGAAAACGCCGGATAATTTTCCCGGCCCCGGTCGCCGCCAGCGCATCCTTGTAATTGACACTGGAATAAGCCACCCGAATGCTCACCTCGCCGGCGTCCAGACGGCTTTCGTCGAGTTCAACGAAACCGCTGTTTACCTTGCCGTCGTGTTCTTCAATCAGCAGTGCCTTGAAGGAAATCATGATGCTCCTTGATCATCGGGAAATAAATTGTATTCATAATTACGAATTATGAACATAGTTGCAGTTAGCGTTTCTTACCGTGTCTTTACAGCAGAAAGATTTTGCAATACATTGCGGCGCTATGCACAAAGCTCTAGCCACCCTTTTTCTTGCTTCCGCCCTGTCGCTCAGCGGAACCGCTTCGTCGCTCGCCGCCGAACAATTTCGCAAGGAAGAGCAGCAGTCCTTCTTTGAACGTTACACCAACGTTGCCCAGGATGTCATCCTGCAAGGCCTGAAACTGGTTGGCGTGCGCTATCGCTGGGGCGGCAACAACGAAGACAGCGGCCTCGATTGCAGCGGCTTTGTCCGCCTGGTCTTCAAAGACAGCATCGGCGCCTCCCTGCCGCGCACCGCCAAAGAGATGAGCGAAGTCGGGCAACAGATCGATTCCAGCCAGCTCAAGCCGGGCGACCTGGTTTTCTTCAACACCATGCGCCGTACCTTTTCGCACGTCGGGATCTATCTCGGCGACAACCATTTCCTGCATGCCCCGCGCACCGGCGCCGAAGTGCGCGTCGAAAACATGGAAAACAGCTACTGGATGCAGCGCTACAACGGCGCCCGACGCATCATCGACGGCAACTAAAAAAACAAGAAACAAAAACGGCGCGGCCGTTTTTTTTTCGCCCCACTTGCAAGAATGTTTCTCATTCGCATAAACTAAAACCTCACCAGCCCACCCACCGCTCAATTGAGGTTGCTCCATGAAACTGCCGCTTGCCGTCGCCACCCTGACCCTGTTTGCCTGCACCGCCCAGGCGGCCGAACTGAATCTCTATTCGGCCCGCCACTATCAGACCGACGAGGCGCTCTACAGCAATTTCACCAAGCAGACCGGGATCAAGATCAATCGCATCGAGGGCAAGGAAGACGAACTACTCGAACGCATCCGCAACGAAGGCGCCAATAGCCCGGCCGATATTTTCATCACCGTCGATGCGGCCCGTCTGGCCAAGGCACACGAACTCGGTCTCTTCGCACCGGTCGCCTCGCCGAAGCTGGAATCGCGGATACCATCCCACCTGCGCACGGAAGACTGGTTTTCGTTCTCGACCCGGGCCCGCGTCATCGTCTATAACAAGGCGACCATCAAGGCCGAGGACGTGCAGAATTATGCCGACCTCGCCAACCCCAAGCTCAAGGGCAAGCTTTGCTCGCGCTCCGGTTCGCACCCCTACAACCTGTCGTTGATGTCGTCGGTCATCGCCCACCTCGGCGAAGCCAAGGCGGAAGAATGGGCCAGAGGCATGGTGGCCAATTTTACCCGCGCCCCGAAAGGTGGCGACACTGACCAAATCAAGGCGGTCGCCGCCGGAGAATGTGGCGTCGCCGTTTCCAACACCTATTACGTCGCCCGTTTACTGCGATCAACCAAGCCGGAAGAACTCAAGGCCATGGAAAAGGTTGGCATCGCCTGGCCCAATCAGAAGACGAGCGGCACCCATATTAACGTTTCCGGTGGCGGCATGCTGAAAACGGCACCAAACAAGGCGGCCGCTATCCAGTTTCTCGAATATCTGGCTTCCGACGAAGCCCAGGCTTACTTTGCCGACGGCAACAACGAATGGCCGGTCGTCAGCAGCGCCCGGGTCGCCAATCCGGCCCTCGACGCGCTGGGCAAATTCAAAGCCGATCCGTTGCCGGTGAAGAATCTCGCGATGTATCAAGCCAAGGCGCAAATCATTTACGACCGAGCCGGCTACAAGTAAATCGCCGCCTCTCTCGCAATCAGCCGGGCAATCGCATAGACTTTCCGGAATGGACAATAACGGAAACGGGACATGTCGGGCCATCGATTGGTAACGAGCGAACTGATTGCCGCTATCCGTGGCGGCAATCTCAATGCAATGATCGGCGCGCTCGAGGCTGGCGCCGATATCGAAGAAGCCGACATCCACGGCCACTCCGGGCTCCCCTTGCGCACCGCCTGTTTCAGCGGCAATCTGGCGATCGTCGACGAACTGATTGGCCGTGGCGCCGACATCAACGCCGCCGGCAGCAACGGCCCCGGGATGCCTCTGCAGCTTGCCGTACGGGGCAAGCAGTACGAGGTAATCGCCCTGCTTCTAAGACATGGCGCCGAAATACCGCCCGGCCTCGAGATCCCACCGGAAGCCCTGGTTTCGCGGGAGGAAAGAGGGGAACCGGGCATGCTCGAGGCACCCCGACTGGATATTCCGCTGCTTCCCCGTGAGGCCGCCAGCAGCGTGCCAACTGTCTTCGACATTATCGAGAACATCGACATTCCCGGCCACTACGGGACCGATACCAACATGCTGACCATGGACCTCCTGCGCCACAACGAGGCCAAGGAAGATGCGGCCAAAGCAGCCGCCGAGGCCGAAACGCCCAAAGAGACGAAAAGCAGCTTCTGGAAAACCGGCCGCTTGATCAAGTAGCGGCAGATCCCGAGCCAACGCGACGCGAGGCGGAAATCTGCCGCGACAGGGCAATCAGTGGCAACAGGCCGACAGCAACAATGGCCAGGGCGGCGGTTGATGCTTCTGCCAGACGCTCGTCGGAAGCCAGCGTATAGGCCTGGGTGGCCAGGGTATCGAAGTTGAAGGGGCGCATGACCAGCGTCGCCGGCAATTCCTTCATGACATCGACAAACACCAGCAAACCGGCCGTAAACAGGCTGCCACTGAGAATAGGCGCATGCACCCGACGCAGCGTTTCACCCTGCCCCAGACCTAGGCTGCGCGCCGCGTCATCCATGTTCGGCGTGATCTTGGCCAAGCTGGATTCGACCGTATGTAGCGCCACTGCCAGAAAACGTACCAGGTAAGCATAGATCACAGCGGCAATCCCGCCGGTCAGCAGCAGGCCGGGGTTGTAGCCGAACCACAGCAGCCACTGCCCGGCCAACCAGTTATCCAGGCGCGTCACCGGAATCAGCACGCCAACGGCAATGACCGCCCCCGGTACGGCGTACCCCAGGCCGACCAGGCGGTTAAGGGCGCTGCTCAGGGGCGATTTCGCCAGGCGAGCCCCATACGCCATCAGCAAGGCGATCAAGACGCCGATCGTCGCCGTGCAACCGGCCAGCACAAAACTGTTGCGGGCGAGCCCGACGAAGCGCTCACCAAACTGGGCATCACCTTCGGTCAGGGCCATTTTGAGCAGCAAGACGGCGGGCAGGATAAAGCCAAGCAACAAGGGCAGGCTACAGGCCAGGAAAGCCAGCCAGGCCTTGAGACCGAA
Organism: Pseudomonadota bacterium; assembly: GCA_018261905.1. Taxonomy (GTDB): domain Bacteria; phylum Pseudomonadota; class Gammaproteobacteria; order Burkholderiales; family Rhodocyclaceae; genus Azonexus. Next base: position 18,341 of record JAGTRU010000017.1, read on the forward strand.
CAGATGAACGCCAGCCATCGGGCGGTTGCGCCCGGTCGTGTTGTGATAACGCGCCCGACCACGCGAAATCCGTTCCGCCATCAGCAAAAACAGCACGAAACCGAGCAGGATGGCGGCCAGTTGAGCCGCAGCGACACGGTCGCCAAGCGAGAACCAGGCGCGGTAGATGCCGGTCGTGAAGGTATCGACGGCAAAATAGGCAACCGTACCGTAGTCGGCCAGGGTTTCCATCAGGGCCAGGGCGATGCCGGCGACGATGGCCGGACGGGCAAGCGGCAGGGACACCGAAAAAAACGCCCGCCACGGCCCCATGCCCAGCGTCCGGGCTGCTTCCAGCATGCCACTGGCCCGTTCGATGAAAGCCGCACGGGCGAGCAGATAAACATAGGGGTAAAGGACGCAGACGAACATCAGGATCGCGCCGGGCAAAGTGCGGATATCCGGAAACCAGTAGTCGCCATGCTCCCAGCCGAAGGCATGACGCAAGGCGGTTTGCAGCGGCCCGACAAACTGCAGGAAATCGGTATAGACGTAGGCCATGACATAGGCCGGCATGGCCAGGGGCAAGACCATTGCCCATTCAAAAATGCGCCGACCGGGGAATTCATGCATCGCCGTCAGCCAGGCCGTGGCGACGCCGAGCAGCGCCACCCCGCAACCAACCCCCAGACAAAGCCACAGTGAGTTGAGGATGTAATCCGGCAACACCGTCTGCACCAGATGCGACCAGGTACCCGTCGTACCACCGACGAACAGGTTCAGCCCGACGCTGGCCACCGGCAAGCCGGCGAGCAGGGCGACGACCAAGCCGACCATCAACAGGGGGGAAGAATGGGGTGCACGCATGTTTCTGAATGCGAATTATAATCGACCGTTATGGCTCAACTTCAACTAAAAGGCGTTATCCAGCGCTACGGCAATCACACGGTCGTAGACGGCGTCAATTTTTCCCTGGCGGCCGGCCAGATTGCTTGCCTGCTCGGTCCCTCCGGCTGTGGCAAGACAACGTTGCTGCGCTGCATCGCCGGTTTCGAGGAAATTGCCGGGGGGGAAATCCGCCTGCGCGGCGAAATGGTCAGCCGCATCGGTCAGCACATCGCCCCGGAAAAACGGCGGATCGGCATGGTCTTCCAGGACTACGCCCTTTTTCCCCACCTCAGCATCGAGCAGAACGTCGCCTTCGGGCTGGGTCGCAACCCGGCCGCAGAGGTCCATCAGCGGGTTAGTCAATTGCTCGCCACGGTCGGCCTCTCCGGGCAGGGAAGCAAATACCCGCACGAACTCTCCGGCGGCCAGCAACAGCGGGTGGCCCTGGCCCGCGCCCTGGCCCCGCGACCAGAGCTGATCCTGCTCGATGAGCCCTTCTCCAACCTCGACGTCGGCCTGCGCGAACGGCTCTCGGTCGAGGTTCGGGAAATCCTCAAGCGCGAGGGCTCGACGGCCGTCATGGTCACCCACGACCAGCATGAAGCCTTCGCCATGGCCGACGAAATCGGCATCATGTTCGACGGTCGCATCCAGCAGTGGGATACCCCCTACAACCTCTATCACCGCCCGGCCAACCGCTTTGTTGCCGATTTCATCGGGCAGGGCGTGCTCGTTCCCGGCGTCGTCGGGACGCTCAACAGCGTACGCATGGAACTCGGCACCCTGACCTCCGACACCCCGGTCGAATGCAACGAAACCTGCGCCCATTGCGACAACGGGTGCCGGGTCGACATCCTGCTCCGCCCGGACGACATCGTGCACGACGACCACAGCACGGTACAGGCCGAAGTGGTGCACAAGGCCTTCCGCGGCGCCGATATTCTCTACACCCTGCGCCTGGCCAGCGGCACCGAAGTCCTGTCACTGGTCCCCTCGCATCACAACCACGCCCTCGGCGAAAGGATCGGCATCCGCCTCGACGCCGATCACGTCATCGCCTTCAAGAAACACGAGGAGTGCGACGATCCGGCCTGCGAGATCAGACTTGAACAACAGTCCCACCCGGTCGCCTGGCAGGACGCCGGCAGCCGGAGTGCCGGCTGACCCGGTAACGCCGCCGATGATTCCCTTTCTCGGCCCGCAGGATAACTTTCCGCCGCTCGAAGCATGTCGGGAGGACATGGGCGGGCTGCTGGCCGTCGGCGCCGATCTTGATCCGGCCCGCCTGCTCGATGCTTACCGGCGCGGCATTTTCCCGTGGGGCACGGTCGAGGGGCAACCCCTGTGGTACAGCCCGGATCCGCGCATGGTGCTTTTCCCCGAAGAATTCCGGCTAAGTCGTTCGCTGAAGAAAACCCTGCGCGCTGGAAATTTCGAAGTCCGTTTCGACAGCAATTTCGCCGGGGTTATCGCCCACTGCGCCGCCACCCGACGCCCCGATCAGGACGGCACCTGGATCACCCCCGAGATGATCGAAGCCTATCGCCGCCTGCATGAACTCGGCTGGGCGCACTCGGTCGAAACCTATGTCGAAGGCGATCTGGTAGGCGGCTTGTACGGCTTGGCTATCGGCAGCATGTTCTATGGGGAATCGATGTTCTCACTGCGCAGCAACGCCTCGAAAATCGCCTTCGCTCACCTCATCAGCCTTCTCAAGAGTCAGCACTGCGGCATGATCGACTGTCAGATGTACACGCAACATCTTGCCTCGCTGGGCGGCCGGGAAATCCCCCGCCGCACCTTCCTCGATCGCCTGCAGGCGCTGACGGCGGAGCCCGGCCCGGGCGCGCCGTGGGCGACCATCACCTTGCCCGCCGACTGGTAAACCATGTCGCAACCCAACGACGCCGCGCTGCCCTTCTCGCTGCTCCAGTTCTATGCGACATCGCCCTATCCGTGCAGTTACCTGCCGGAGCGTCAGGCGCGCTCGCAAGTCGCCACCCCGGCCCACCTGATCGACGCCCACATCTACAGTTCGCTGGTTCGCGCCGGCTTTCGCCGGAGCGGCATCTTTACCTACCGGCCGCACTGCGACCGTTGCCAGGCCTGCATTCCGGTCCGTCTGCCGGTGGCCGACCTGCAACCGAACCGCAGCCAGCGCCGGGCGCTGAAGAAACACGCCGAACTGCAGGCCCGGCAAATGCCGCTGGCCCTGTTCGACGATCACTACGCCCTCTACAACCACTACCAGCAGACGCGCCACCCGGGTGGCGGCATGGATGAGGACAATCACGAACAATATGCCCAGTTCCTGCTGCAGAGCCGCGTCAATACCCGGCTGATCGAGTTCCTCGACGACGACAAGGTCCGCATGGTCAGCCTGATCGATATCCTCGACGACGGCCTGTCCTCGGTCTACACCTTCTACGACCCGGACATTGCGAACGCCAGTTTCGGCACCTACAACATCCTCTGGCAAGCCGCGCAATGCGTTGAACTCGGCCTACCCTATCTCTATCTCGGTTACTGGATTGCCGAAAGCCGAAAAATGGCCTACAAGTCCACCTTTTCGCCCATCGAAGGTCTCGTTAACGGCCAATGGCAACTACTCGACATCAAACCCACCCCATGAATCTCCGCCTGCTGCCCCTGCTCTGCCTGCCATTTGCCGCCCTCGCCGAAAACCCCGTCCCCCACAGCACCTATACCTGCGATGACGGCAGCCGGATCAAACTCTCCTTTTCGCCGGCGGCCGATGGTCGTCCGCAGGCACAACTGCACCTCGCCGACACCACCCTCACCCTGCCGCGGGTTCCGGCCGCGGTCGGCGCCTTCTACCGCAACGAGACGATTCGCCTGCACATCCAGGACGAGCAGGCGGTTTTCGACGATGCACATGGCACCACCCGGCATTGCCTCCTCGGCGCCAACGGGCCGCTGGCGGCAAGCCCGCCGGCCGCCACCCCGAGCAGCCTGGTCGAGATCAGCGGCCAGATTACCTACCACAGCCGCCGCCCCCTGCCGGCGGATGCCGAACTGATCATTCGCGTGCAGGACGTCTCCCGTGCCGGGACCCGGCCCCGCACCCTGGCCGAACAACGTATCGCCGTCGCCGGCCAACCGCTGACCGTCCCCTTCGCAACCAATATCGACCGTGATCTGCTCGGCAAGAAATCACGCGTTACCATTTCGGCCGGAATCGAAAGCGCCGGCCAGTTGCTTTTCGCCAACCGCAAAACTTACCCCGCCTTCAGCGACCAGCAAGCCAAGTATCACACCATCGAATTGCAACGAGTCGCCCGTGCGAAATAGCCTGCCGCTGCTCGCCGCGCTGCTCGCCGGGGCGCTGCCGGCCGCGGCCGAAACGGTCGCCTGTCACGTCACTTACGGCGGCGAAACCCGGCTCATCGAGAGTCCGGCCGTCGCCTCGCCCTACACCGTGGCACCGGTCGCCGTCGGCTCCTATTTCCTGTTCCGCATCGTCTTCCGGCGCGAACCGGCTGACTTGGCCGGTATCAAGCTCTACACCTATGCCGATCGCGACAGTGGCCGCCCCCTCATCCACCAGGCGAGTTATGCCTACCCGGCGAACAATGCGGGCCCCGACGGCTTCACCGGGCAGCAAACGGTATATGAACCGGTACGCGATGGCGAACTGCACTACTGGTGCGAACTCAAGAATGGTGCAGGACAATGAGGCAGAGCCGGAAATCCGTTTTATGGGCGCTCGGCGCCCTGCTCCTTGGCCTGAATGTTCAGGCAGAACCGCTGACCCTGGTGTTCGCCGGCGACATCATGCTCGACGACGGCCCCGGCCGCCTCATCGCGAGCGGCGGCGACCCACTCGAACCCTTTGCCGCCATCCTCAAGGCGGCCGATTACCGGATCGGCAATCTCGAATGCCCGATCGCCGAAAGCGGTCAGCCCCTCGACAACAAGATTTTCAGCTTCCGGGCCCGCCCCGAATCGGTCGCCGTACTAACCGGTCGTTTCGATGCCATGGCCCTGGCCAACAACCACTCCGGCGACTACGGCCAGCAGGCCTTCACTGAGACCATTGCCCACCTGGACCGCGCCGGCATCGCCCATTTCGGCGGCGGGCGCAATCTGGCCGAAGCCCACCAGCCGCTCTGGATAGCAAAAAACGGACTGAAGATCGCCGTGCTCGGTTACAACGAGTTCAAGCCGCGCGCTTTCGAAGCCGGTGCCGACTGGCCCGGCATCGCCTGGAGCGAGGACGACCAGGTAATCGCCGACATTCGCGCCGCCCAGGCGGCCGGCGCCGACCTGATCATTCCCTTCATGCACTGGGGCTGGGAAAAGGAAAGCCTGCCCGGCGAACGCCAAAAGAAGCTCGCCCGGAAGATGATCGACGCCGGCGCCGCGCTGGTCGTCGGCGGCCACCCGCACGTCACCCAGGGGGCCGAAACCTATCAGGGCAAGCCGATCATCTACAGTCTCGGCAATTTCGTCTTCGACGGGTTCGACGATCCCGCCGCCCGCCGCGGCTGGCTGCTGCGTCTCAGACTCGACAAATCCGGGGTGCTTTTCTGGGACACCCTGGCGGCGCAGATGGACGATGCCGGGACGCCCTACCCGGTGGCCGGGGCCTTCACTCCCTGCGGCCGCGGCGGCGAGAGCGCCCTTTCGGAATGCCTGAATCCCTGAGCCGGCAGTCGTGACCCCGGGCCATCCCGACGACGGGTCCGCCCGGCCTGGCACTGAGCGCTGCCGAGTTCAACTGTTGCGCCGCAACAACGCGCCCTGAGAGACGGCCAAAAACCACTTTATTGCGTTCCATTCGCCCAGCCGAAGTGCTAGATTGCCGGCTCCGCGGCGCCCCCCCCCGAGCGGACCCAAAGCGGGCGCCATGCCGTTGAAATAAAACATTATTTGCGCCCTCGGCGCAACAGGGGAATGCATGCACGCACGCCAAGCGTTACCGGCACTGACGGTAGCCGCCATCGGGGTGGTTTTCGGCGACATCGGGACCAGTCCGCTCTATGCCTTGAAAGAAATTTTCAACGGCCATCACCCCATCCCGGTCACCCCTGAAAACATCCTCGGCATTCTTTCCATGATCTTCTGGTCGATCATGGCCCTGGTTTCCATCAAGTATGTCGCCCTCATCATGCGCGCCGACAATCGCGGCGAAGGCGGCTCGCTGGCCCTGCTGGCCCTGGTCACGGAACGCGCCAAAAACCCGAAACTGTCCTGGGCCATCACCCTGCTCGGTATTTTTGCCGCCGCCCTGTTCTACGGTGACAGCATGATCACGCCAGCGATTTCGGTACTTTCCGCCGTCGAAGGCATGGAAATCATCACCCCGACGCTGAAGCCCTACGTGATACCGATCACCTTGACGATCATCACCGGCCTGTTCTTCATCCAGAAACGCGGCACCGGCACCGTCGGCCTGTTTTTCGGCCCGGTCATGGTCGTCTGGTTCGCCATTCTCGGCCTCCTCGGCATACTCCAAATCGCCCACACGCCGTCGGTGCTGTTCGCACTCAACCCCGCTTACGCCGGCAATTTCATTCTTGCCCACCCCGGCCTCGCCTTCCTCGCCCTCGGTTCTGTCGTCCTCGCCGTAACCGGCGGCGAAGCGCTGTATACCGACATGGGGCACTTCGGACCGTTCCCGATCCGGCTGGCCTGGTTTGCATTCGTCATGCCGGCCCTGGTTCTCAATTATTTCGGCCAGGGCGCCTTGTTGCTCACCGACCCGGCCGCGATTGCCAGCCCCTTTTTCCACCTGGCGCCGGACTGGGCGCTGGTGCCGATGGTCGGCCTGGCCACCATCGCCACGGTGATCGCCTCGCAGGCGGTGATTTCCGGCGCCTTTTCGGTGGCCCGCCAGTCGATCCAGATGGGGCTGCTGCCCCGCATGCAGATCATTCACACCTCCGGTCACGAACAAGGACAAATCTATGTCCCATTCACCAACTGGACGCTTTATCTGGCCGTCGTCGCTCTCGTCATCGGCTTCAAGAATTCCTCCAATCTGGCCGCCGCCTACGGCATCGCGGTGACCGGCACGATGCTCATCGACACCATCCTGATTGCCTTCGTGATGGTCCTCATGTGGCGCTGGAATGCCATCGCCGTGGCCGTCGTCGCCGGCCTGATGCTGCTGGTCGACCTCGCCTTCTTCGCCGCCAATGCAATCAAGATCCCGGAAGGCGGCTGGTTCCCGATCGCCATGGGGATCATTTCCTTTACCGTACTGACCACCTGGCGCCGCGGCCGACGGCTGGTTTCCGAGGAAATGGCCAAGCAGGGCATTCCGATGGATGCCTTCCTGCTGGCCATCGACGGCGTACACCGCATCCAGGGCACCGCCGTCTTCATGACCAGTTCCAAGGAAGGCGTGCCGGCCGCCCTGCTGCACAATCTCAAGCACAATCAGATATTGCATGAACGGGTCGTGCTGCTCACCATCCAGACCACCGACACGCCGCACGTCAATGATTTCGACCGCATTTACCTGCACAACCTGAACAAGGGCTTCAAGCGCCTGATCGTCCGCTACGGCTTTATGGAAAGCCCCGACGTCCCCGGTGTCCTGGAACAGTGCAAACGTTTCGGCGAGCGCTTCGACATGATGGAGACCACCTTCTACCTGTCGCGCGAAACCATCGTCCCCTCGATGGCCCGCAAATTCACCCTGCTCCGCGCCCGACTCTTCGCCGTGATGTCGAAAAACGCGACCAGCGCCAGCGACTTTTTCCAGATCCCGACCAACCGCGTGGTTGAGCTGGGTACCCAATTGATTATTTGACCAGGACCGCCCAGGCGCTGGCCGATCATCCCGGCAATTGCAGCAAGGACTGCCGGAGTCCGCCAGCGTTACGGTAAAATAGCCGGCTATGCTCTATTCCCTCTTCCGCAAATTCCTTTTCACCCTGGATGCCGAGACGGCGCACGGTCTCGGCATGCACGGCCTGTCCCTCCTCAATGCCGCCGGCTTGGCCGGTCTGCTGGCCAAGCCGGTGGCGCCTTGTCCGCTCGAGGTGATGGGACTCAAATTTCCCAACCCGGTCGGGCTGGCTGCCGGTCTGGACAAAAACGGCGATTACATCGACGGTCTGGCCCGCCTCGGTTTCGGCTCGATCGAAATCGGCACCGTCACGCCGCGCCCCCAGGACGGCAATCCGAAACCGCGACTGTTCCGCATCCCGCAAGCCCAGGGCATCATCAACCGCATGGGTTTCAACAACGCCGGCGTGGACCGCCTGCTGCAGAACGTGCGGGCCGCCGAATTCCCGAAAAGGGGCGGCATCCTCGGCATCAATATCGGCAAGAATGCGACGACGCCGATCGACCAGGCGGCCGAGGATTACCTGATCTGCCTGGAAAAGGTGTACAACGATGCCAGCTACGTCGCCGTCAATATTTCCTCGCCGAATACCAAGAACCTGCGCGAGTTGCAGAAGGACGAAGCGCTCGACGACCTGCTGGCGCAACTGAAGGCCAAACAGGCGCAACTGGCCGATCACTACGGCAAGTACGTGCCGATGGCCCTGAAAATCGCCCCCGATCTCGACGCCACGCAAATCACCGCAATCGCTGACGCCCTGCGCCGTCACCGTATCGACGGAGTCATTGTGACCAACACCACGCTCGCCCGCGACGGCGTCGAAAATCTGCCGAACGGCCAGGAAACCGGCGGCCTGTCGGGCGCTCCGCTCTTCCAGAAATCGACCGCCGTGCTCAAAAGCCTGGCCACGGCCCTGGCCGGCGAATTACCGATCATCGGTGTCGGTGGCATTTTGCAGGCTTCGGACGCGGCCGCCAAAATTGACGCTGGCGCGAGTCTGGTGCAGATCTACAGTGGCTTTATCTACCGCGGCCCGGAACTGGTCAGCGAAGTGGCGGCAACGTTGGCCGCACGAATGCAGAAAAATGTCTAAGACCATCCTCCGCTTGCGGTTGTTTGCCCCGTCGCAAAACGCGATAATGCATAGCTAACTTGAATTTCCAGCCCATGGCCCACTATATTTTCATCCTCGTCGGCGCGGTCCTCGTCAACAACGTCGTTCTCGTCAGGATTCTCGGCCTCTGCCCCTTCATGGGCGTCTCCAAGAAGCTGGAAACCGCCTACGGCATGGGCGCTGCCACCACCTTCGTGCTCACCGTCGGCACCGGGGCGAGCTGGATCATCGACACCTACCTGCTGATTCCCTACGGCCTGACCTACCTGCGCACCATCGCCTTCATCGTCACCATTGCCGCCTTCGTGCAATTGACCGAGACGGTGGTCCAGAAGACCAGCCCCTCGCTGCACCAGACGCTGGGCATCTACCTGCCGCTCATCACCACCAACTGCGCCGTGCTCGGCGTGCCGCTGCTGGCGCTCGGCGCCAAGTACAACTTCGTCGAATCGCTGCTCTTCGGCGCCGGCAGCTCGCTCGGCTTTTCGCTGGCGCTGGTGCTCTTTGCCGGCATCCGCGAACGCGTCGAAGGAGCCGATGTGCCGCATTATTTCAAGGGAACCGCCATTGCCCTGGTCACCGGCGGTCTGATGAGTCTCGCCTTCATGGGCTTCGCCGGCCTCGACAAGTATCAATGATCTCCGCTATCGCAGTCATGGCGCTCGGCGCCGTCATCCTGGGCGCCCTGCTCGGTTACGCCTCGGTCAAGTTCAAGGTTGAGGGCGACCCGCTGGTCGACAAGATCGACGGCATCCTGCCGCAGACGCAGTGCGGCCAGTGCGGCTTTCCCGGCTGCCGGCCCTATGCCGAGGCGATCGCCAAGGGCGCCGAAATCAATCTCTGCCCGCCGGGCGGCGCCGAAGGCGTGCAACGCCTGGCCGACCTGCTCGGCCGCGAAGTCAAGGCGCTCGATGCCGAGGAAAAGCCCAAGGCCGTGGCGATCATCGACGAAAACACCTGTATCGGCTGCACGCTGTGCATCCAGGCCTGCCCGGTCGATGCCATCGTCGGCGCCGCCAAGCAGATGCACACCATCATTGCGCCGCTGTGCACCGGTTGCGAACTGTGCCTGCCGCCCTGCCCGGTCGAGTGCATCAGCATGCAGGTGATCACGGAAACCGTCGATAGCTGGAAATGGAAATACCCCGTGGTCGACATCAAGACCACCGGCATGACTTCCACCAGGAATACCCCCACCGGCGGTGCCGGTGGCATAAAGGCCGCCTGATGCTGCAACTGTTCAAATTCAAGGGTGGCGTCAAGCCGGCCACCAACAAGACGCAATCGGTCAGCCAGCCGATCGCCATCGCACCGCTACCGAGCCACGTTGCCGTGCCGCTGCACCAAAGCATCGGCGGCACGCCGCGGCCGATCGTCGCGGTCGGCGACAAGGTTTTGAAGGGGCAAAAAATCGGCGAGGCCGACGGCTGGATTTCCGCCGCCGTGCATGCCCCGACTTCCGGCACCGTCATCCATGTCGGCCAGCAAACAGTCCCCCATCCCTCCGGCCTGGCCGCCGACTGCGTCGTCATCGAACCGGACGGCAAGGACGAGTGGATTGAACGCAAAGCGGTCGACTACCGGTCGCTGGCACCGGAAACCGTCCGCGAATTGCTGCGTGAAGCCGGTGTCGTCGGCCTCGGCGGCGCCGTTTTCCCGACCCATGGCAAGCTCACCCCGGCCAAATCGGTGCCGATGGAGCAACTGGTCATCAACGGTGCCGAGTGCGAACCCTTCATCACCTGCGACGACCTGCTGATGCGCGAGCGCGGCGAGGAAGTGGTACGCGGCGCGGCCATTTTCCGCGACCTGCTGCAACCGCAGAAGGTGCTGATCGGCATCGAGGACAACAAACCGGAAGCCGTCGCCGCGATGCAGGCTGCGGTCAAGGCGGTCGGCGAGGATTTCGAAGTCATCGCCGTGCCGACCCGTTACCCGGCCGGCGGCGCCAAGCAACTGATCCGCGTCCTGACCGGCAAGGAAGTCCCGAACGGCAAGCGCTCGACCGATCTCGGCGTGCAATGTTTCAACGTCGCCACCGCCTATACCGCCTGGCGCGCCCTGGCCCACGGCGAGCCGGTGATTTCCCGGCTGGTCACGGTGACCGGCAATGTCGCCAAGCCGCGCAACTACGAGGCCCTGATCGGCACGCCGATGGACGAGCTGCTGGCCCTCGGCGAACCGAAGGCCGACACCAACGGCATCATCATGGGCGGCCCGATGATGGGTTTCCTGGTGCCGGACGTCAAAGTACCGGTGGTCAAGGCCACCAACTGCCTGATCGCCCATTCGGATGCCCTGTTCCCGCCGAAGGCGCCGGAAATGCCGTGCATCCGCTGCGGCGAATGCGCCCGCGCCTGCCCGCACGAACTGCAGCCTTTCGAGATGTACTGGTTCTCGCGCGCCAAGAATTTCGGCAAGACGCAGGAATACAACATCTTCGACTGCATCGAGTGCGGCTGCTGCTCCTTCGTCTGCCCGAGCCGGATTCCGCTGGTTCAGTATTTCCGTTTCGCGAAGAGCGAAATCTGGGCGCGCGAAAAGGAAAAGAAGGCTTCCGAAATCGCCAAGACCCGTTTCGAGTTCAAGCAATTCCGCGACGAGCGCGAAAAGCAGGAAAAGGCCGAAAAACTGGCCAAGGCCGCAGCCGCCCAGGCCGCCAAGAAGGCCGCGGAAGCCGCAGCCGCCCAAGCGACCGGCGAAGCCGCCGAGGCTGTTCCGCCCCCCGCCGCAGCGGAAACCAGCCCGGCCGATGCCGTCAAGAAAGCCGCCATCCAGGCTGCCATGGCGCGCGCCAAGGCCCAGCGCGAAGCCGCCGCCAGCCGCAATACCGAGAGTCTGACTGCCGAACAGCAGCAGGACATCCAGGCCATCGAAGCCCGGCGCATGGCGTCCGGCCTTGCAGTGCCGGCCGAACCAAAAGCAGAATGAGCATGGACTTTTCGACACCGCCCTACCTTCTGAAAAACGCCAGCGTCACCCGGGTCATGACCCAGGTGCTGCTCGCCCTGGTGCCGGCCATTGCCGTCTACACCTGGCTGATCGGCCCGGCCATCCTGATCCAGATCGCCATCGCCAGCCTCGCTGCACTGCTTGGCGAAGCGCTGATGCTCAAGGTTCGCCGCCAGCCGCTCGCTCCCTTCCTCGGCGACGGCTCGGCCATCGTCACCGCCTGGCTGATCGCTCTCGTCTTCCCGCCGCTCGCGCCTTGGTGGATGGTCGTCGTCGGCACGCTGTTCGCCATCGTCGTCGCCAAGCAACTCTATGGCGGCCTCGGCCAGAACCCGTTCAACCCGGCAATGGTCGCCTTTGCCGTGTGCATCGTCTCCTTTCCGGCACTCATGTCGCAATGGCCGAACCAGGCGCTGCATCTCGGTTTTGCCGACCAGTTCCAGATCATTTTCGGCCTCACGCCGCGCCTCGATGCGCTGACCGCTGCCACCCCGCTCGACGCCCTGAAGACCGGCCTCAAGCTCGGCGAAGGCCAGGTCGGCGTTGCCGCCCTGCTGGCCAATCAGGACGTCTATGGCCAGTTCGCCGGCCGCGGCTGGGAATGGATCACCCTGTGCTACCTGCTCGGCGGCCTGTGGCTGTGGCAGCGCAAGATCATCACCTGGCAGGTACCGACCGCCTACATCGGCGCGCTGGCAGCCATCTCCGGCGCGCTCTGGCTGTACGACCCGGCGCAGTTTGCCAGCCCGCTGTTCCATCTGTTCTCGGGCGGCGCCATGCTCGGCGCCTTCTTCATCGCCACCGACCCGGTGAGCGGCTCGACGACGCCGCGCGGCAAGCTGATCTTCGGGGCCGGCGCCGGCCTGCTCACCTACCTGATCCGCGTCTTCGGCGGCTACCCGGACGGCGTCGCCTTTGCCATATTGCTGATGAACATCTGCACTCCGCTGATCGATCTGTACACCCAGCCGCCGATCTTTGGCATGAAAAACGGAAAATAAGATGTCTACCGCCAAGGAACTCACCGCCCCCGGCATGGCCGCCCGCTCGGCGGTCATCCTTTTCCTCTTCGTCATCGGCTTTACCGCTGTCCTGGCAACCGTCTTCTCGATGACCGAACCGACCATCAAGGCCTCGGCCGCCGAAGAAGAAATGCGCACGATCAAGGAAGTCCTGCCCGCCGCGCTCTACGACAACGATCTACTGCACGACACCGTGGATCTGCCGGCCACTGCCGAGCTCGGTCAGGACGACAACTCCAAGGTCTACCGCGCCCGCCTCGCCGGCCAGCCCTCGGCCCTGGTGCTCCAAGCCGTCGCCCCTGACGGCTACGCCGGCAAGATCCGCCTGCTGTTGGCCGTCCGCAACGACGGCCGGCTAGCCGGCGTGCGCATCACCCAGCACAAGGAAACCCCGGGCCTCGGTGACTACATCGACCCGAAGAAGGACAAGAACAAGAGCCGCCCGTGGATCACCCAATTCGACGGCCTGTCCTTCGACACACTGGGCGAGAAGGACTGGAAGGTCAAGAAGGACGGCGGTCATTTCGACGCCAATGCCGGCGCCACCGTCACCCCGCGCGCCGTCGTCAAGGCCGTGCGCAAGGCGCTGAAATTCGCCAACGAGAACCGCGACCGGCTGTTCGTGTCCACCGCAGCAAAGTAGAACGGAACCCGCAATGATTACCTGGGCAGAATTCAAGGAAATATTCGTCAACGGCACCTGGCGGCAGAACTCCAGCCTGGTCCAGATGCTCGGCATGTGCCCGCTGTTGGCCATGACCACCAGCCTGGTCAATGGCGCCATGCTGTCGCTGGCGACCATCATCGTCATGGGCTCGTCCGGTTTCGTGGTTGCCCTGCTGCGCAACTTCATCCCCTACGAAATCCGCATCCCGGTCTTCATCCTGATCGCCGCCGTCATGGTCACCGTCGTCGACCTTGGCATGAATGCCTACATGCACGACATGTACAACATTCTCGGCATCTTCATCCCGCTGATCATCACCAACTGCCTGGTGCTCGCCCGCATCGAAACCTTCGCCGTCAAGAACGGCCCGCTGCAAGCCATGTTCGACGGCGCCTTCATGGGCCTCGGCATGCTGTGGACGCTATCCCTGCTCGGCGCCATCCGCGAATTCATCGGCACCGGCACCGTACTGTCCGGCATTGAAGCCGTCATTCCCGGCTTGCACCAGATCGAAGTGCTGCCCGCCGACTATCCGGGCTTCCTGGTTTCCATCCTGCCGCCCGGCGCCTTCATCGTTCTCGCCTGCATGGTTGCGGCCAAGAACTGGTATGAAGTTAAAGCCGCCGAACGCGCCAAACGCCAACCGCCGGCACCGATTTCTGCGGCCGGCTGCCACTGATTAGTCGCTAGTTATTAGCTAACGACTAATGACTAGCAACTAGCAGCTCCTGCATCTTTTCGGCTGGTTCCGGCCGACCAAACAGGTAGCCCTGAAACTGGTCGCAACCATGCTTTAGCAGGTAGACCCGCTGCGCCTCGGTTTCGACGCCCTCGGCAATGACCGAGAGGTCGAGTTCGTGAGCCATGGCGATCATCGCCGGGACCAGCTTGACGGTGGTCCCCTGCTCGCTGATCTCGCAGACGAAGGAACGGTCGATTTTCAATGACTGGACCGGAAACTGGTTGAGATAACTGAGGGAAGAATAACCGGTCCCGAAATCGTCGATCGCCACATCGATGCGCATGCCGCGCAGGGCATGCAGGACCTTGGCGGCACTGCCGGCATTGCGCATGAGCAGCGACTCGGTCAGCTCGAGGGCCAACAGTTCGGGCGGCAATTGATAACGCGCCAGCAGATCGGCGATCAGTTGCGGCACATCCTGCTGGGCGAACTGGTGAGCGGAAAGATTCACCGCCACCGGCACGACGGCCAGCCCGGCATCCAGCCAGGCCCGCTGCTGGCGGCAGACTTCATCGAGAGCCCAGGCCCCGAGCGCACCGATCAGGCCGCTTTCTTCGGCCAGCGGAATGAAGCGACTCGGCGTAACCATCCCATGTTCGCGGCTCAGCCAGCGCATCAACGCCTCGGCGCCGATCAGTCGAGTACTCTTGGCATCGACCTTGGGCTGGTAGTACATCATGATTTCGTGACGCTCCAGGGCGCCCCGCAAATCATTTTCCAGGAGCAGTTCACCGAGCGAGGTATTGTTGATGCCGGCCGAATAGAAACGCGCCGTATTGCGCCCTTCCTCCTTCGCCCAATACATCGCCGCATCGGCTTTGCGCAGCAATTCCGAGACCGTCTGCCCGTCATCCGGCCAGAGCGCGATCCCGGCGCTGCCGGTGACGGTCAGGGTGTGCCCGGCCAGCACATAGGGCCGGGCGAGGACGGCGAGCAATTTGCGCGTCACATGCATGGCATATTGCAGATGCTCGATTTCCGGCAGGACGACGACGAACTCGTCGCCACCCTGGCGACACAGGGTATCCGTTTCGCGCAACACGGAGAGACAGCGCTCCGCCGCCTGGACCAGTAGATGGTCGCCGACCTCGTGGCCCAGGGTATCGTTGATATTCTTGAAGCGGTCGAGGTCGATAAAGATCACCGCCGCCTGCTGTTCGCTACGCCGCGATTTGGCAATCGCCTGGGAAATCCGGTCGTCGAGCAGAACGCGATTGGCCAGCCCGGTCAGGGCGTCGTGATGGGCCAGGTGCTGGATCTGCGCCTCGCTTTCCAGGCGCTCGGAAATATCGGTAAAAATCCCGATGTAATTGCGCGTCATTCCGGCCGCATCGCGCACTGCCGAGACTGACAGCCATTCCGGATAGACGCCGCCATCCTTGCGCCGATTCCAGATTTCGCCGTGCCACTGGCCGCGCTTGAGAAGCTCCGACCACATCTGGCGATAATATTCCGGCCCCTGACGCCCCGAATTGAGGATGGCCGGCGTCAACCCGACCACTTCCTCGCTGCTGTAGCCGGTAATCTCGCAGAACGCCGGATTGACCGCGACTATCCGCGATTCGGCGTCGGTAATCGTCATGCCTTCGGCGGCGCAGGTAAACACCTGGGCGTACAGGCGTAACTGCTCCTCGGCCCGACGCTGGGCTTCGTAGCGCTGTTGCAGATCGCGCCGGTCGCGGTCAATGCGGACAATGGCGTAGACCACGTAGATCACCAGGAGGAGCGACAAGAGGTAAAGCACCTGGCGGAAATACCCGGAAACCTGTTGCGACTCCTCATGCGCCTCGGTATAGAGGCGGGTCAGCTCTTCCCGCAGTTTGGCGGTCGGCGCATGGCTGATATCGAACACCAGTTGATCGACTTCCGGACGTTTTTCGATAATCACCCGGGCATGGACCAGCAGATGGGCCAGCGACAGTTGCCCGAAGGCCGGCGCCGAGCGTCCCTGCAAACGTTCCAGTTCGGCTTTCAGGCGGGCTCCCTGCTCGCGCTCCAGCCCCTGGCCAAAACTGAGGATCGCCCGGACGAAATGTTCGAGCTCGGGCGGCGCTTGCCGTCCCGCCTGATCGAGATAGTTTTCGGCGGCCAGCGGGAAATAGCGCAGCGAATTGCGCAACACCGCATTGTTGCGCTGGAAGAGATCGACTTCCTGTTCCTTGGCCGTTTGCGCCGCCAACAATTCGGCCAGTTTGACCGTCAGCCGCGACAAACGATCATGGCTCACCCAGCTCGGAAAATTGCGGATATTGGCCCGCTCGTCGCGGATTTCCGCCAGCCGCCGGACCACCGGATCATAGTTATGGAGCAGATCGGCATAGCTGCCAAGGACCGCCAGATCAAGCTCGACATCGGCCTGCTGGACGCGCCGCAAGGACTGCATGTAGGCGTAATGCCCCTCCGGCGAGACCTCGCCGGCCCGCATCGAAAGCCAGGTCAGAAAACCGATCAGGAGGAGCACCCCAAAACCGAGAACCGCCCAGCGACCGGCCCGTTCCTGCTTACTCATTTGAGGAGCACTCCCTGCCACTCGCCGGTCAGGCTATTGAGGAAAGCGACAATGGCCGCGACATCCTCGTCCGGCAATTCCCGCCCGAGCTGGTAGCGGCCCATGATGACCACCGCCTGCGCCAGCGTCTCGACCGACCCGTTATGAAAATACGGGGCAGTCAGCGCAATGTTGCGCAGCGTCGGGACTTTGAAGACATATTTATCTTCTTCCCGCCCGCTCACGTTGTAGCGCCCAAGGTCAGCCTTGGTTTGCGGTTGCCCGGAAAAATAGTCGCCGAGCACACCGAACTTCTGATACATGTTGCCGCCGAGCAGGGCGCCCTGGTGGCAACTGGTGCAACCCAGTTCGCTGAAGCGGCGATACCCTTCCACGGCCTGAGCGCTGAGCGCCGCCTTATCGCCCTGCAGATAGCGGTCAAAGGCAGAGTTGCGCGTCAGCAAGGTACGTTCGAAAGTGGCGATGGCATCCGCGACATTTCCCGCCGTCGGGCCAGCCCCGTAGGCGCGGCGGAACTCGGCGACGAGCGGCGTATCCTGGCGCAGACGGGAAAGCACCTGTTCCCAGTTGCTGCCCAGTTCCAGCGGATTATGAATCGGCCCGGCCGCCTGTTCCTCCAGGCTGGCGGCACGACCATCCCAGAACTGGACGAAATTCAGACTGCTGTTGAATACCGTCGGCGCGTTGATGCTGCCGAGCGCCCCGCCAATGCCGCGCGAAACCCGACGACCGTCGGCCCCGCCATGCCCCAGATCATGGCAGGAAACGCAGGCCAAGGTCTGGTCGGCAGAGAAGCGCTGGTCACGGAATAGGCGCTCGCCGAGGGCCACCCGCTCGGGGGGCAGAACCGGCAAGGGCGGCAAGGGCTGGATCGAGTGCACGGAATCCAGATGCTTCGCGGACGTGTTTTCGGCGGGCTGAACGACTTGCGGCGCGGCCTTGTCATATGCCAAGAGCAGCCAGACCAGCCCGCCCAGCAGCGGCAGGACAAGAATGGCAAAAAGAAAAATTCGCCTGACAGAGGAGTTCATTTTTTATCGTTTATTGAGCTGTTCCCGCGATGAGCAAGTGCGTGCCGACGTCATGCCGCCCGCCCCACACCTTTTTGACCCCACCATTGGGCATCATACCCCGCTGCATCCGCCAGCCGCGCAAAGGAATCTTCGTTTTTGCCAGAATTCTCTTCAGCTCGCCCGAAAATGGCGAAAAAAATGAACGGCCCGCCAGCCGAAATCGTCAGATCCACGCCAACACGGCACCGGCCGCTCGGTTAGAATCGGTTTTCACTCCACCTCCAGGCCGCAGCACAACACCTCTGTGAACAAAACCCAGATCGAAAAGTTCTACGCCCGTCTGGCCGCCAGCAATCCGGCGCCGACCACCGAACTGCATTACGCCAGCCCGTTCCAGTTGCTGATTGCCGTCATCCTCTCCGCCCAGGCGACCGATGTCGGCGTCAACAAGGCGACCGCCCGACTTTTCCCCATCGCCCCCACCCCGGAATTGATGGCCGCCCTCGGCACCGAGGGGCTGGCCGACTACATCAGGACCATCGGCCTCTACCGGACCAAGGCGAAGAATGTCATCGCCACCTGCCGCATCCTCCTCGAACAGCACGCCGGCCAGGTTCCCGACGACCGGACCGCCCTCGAAGCATTGCCCGGCGTCGGTCGCAAGACGGCCAATGTGGTCCTCAACACGGCTTTTGGTCACCCGACCATTGCCGTCGACACGCACATTTTCCGGCTCGGCAACCGCACCGGCCTGGCGCCCGGTAAAACCGTGCTCGAGGTCGAGCAGAAATTGCTGCGTGTCACTCCGGAAAAATACAAAAAGGACGCCCATCACTGGCTGATCCTGCATGGGCGATACATCTGCAAGGCCCGCCAGCCGGAATGCGGGCGCTGCGTCGTCGCCGAACTCTGCTGCTTCGCGGGCAAAACCCTATGAAGGTCGCCAGCGGCCTGGCCAGCGGCCGGCAAGCCAGTGCCGAACTGGCCGCGCAAGCGGTCCGCGGCGCCCTCGATGCGGCGGGGCTGGAACGGGCCGACAGCGTCCTGCTCTTCCTCAGCCGCGATTTTCAGCGCCACGCTCAGGCCGCGGTACTCGCCGCGGCCCGGACCGCCAACTCGCTGCAGATTTTCGGCAGCACGGTCAGCGGCTTGTTCACCGAGCGCGCCGAATTGCTCGACCAACCCGGCGCCGCCGCATTGGTCATCGCCGACGGCGACGGCGACAATCCGGCCGCCGGGGCACCCAAGCTTTCCTTTTGCGGTCACGGCGCCCTGCCCTGCGAATGGCTCGACGGCATCCCCCGGGTTGGCCTGCTGGATAGCGACGCCCAGGCCTGGGCCCATGGCCGACTGCACGACGAGGCCTGCTGCGAAATCGGCATTCGCGGCCACCAGGTCGGCCTTGCCCTGTCGACTGGCTTACGGCTGTTGAGCGCCCCCCTGCCAGTCGATCTCAGCGAGGCCTACGAACTGCGCCAGGTCGCTGGTCAATCCGCCGCCGCCAGCCTCCGGCGCAGCCTGCCGGCCGCCTGGCGCGAGGCGCCGCCGCTGCATCAGGTCGCCATCGTCCGCCAGCCGAACGAACCCGGGATCGCCATTCTCTCGGCCAATGCCGATGGCTCGCTGACCTTGGCCGAGCCCTTGCTCGCCGGCGAGCGAATATGCTGGGCGATACGGCAGCCGCTGGCCGCCGAACAGGACATGCGACAATCCCTGCTGACGGCAAAAGCCGCTCTCAGTCCGCCGGATTTCGCCCTGATGTTCTCCTGCATCGGTCGCGGTCCGCTTTTCTACGGCGACGAGGACCGCGACCGTGCCGCCTTCCGCGAACAGTTCCCCGGTCTGCCCATGCTCGGCACTTACGGGCAGGGACAAATTGCGCCGGTCGGCGGGAGCAACCGCCTGTTTCACAATTCCGTCATCACCCTACTTTTTGCAGGTGCTCATGTTTAATCCTTCCCGCGAGCAAGTCCGCCGCTTTTTTTGCGATTCCTGGAAAAAATATCGGGAGCGGCTCCCGCTGGTCGGGGCCGAAGTCGCGGCCGCCGACATCGCCGCCCGCCACCCGGAATATCACGTCTGGCTGGACGACGGCGAGGCTGCACTAAACAAGGAATGGCCACCGGAAGACGGCCAGATGAATCCCTTCCTGCATCTTTCGCTGCATCTGGCCATCCATGAACAGGTCAGCATCGATCAGCCGCCCGGCATCAGGGCCGCCTTTTCCAGCCTCTGTACCCGGCTCGAAGCGCACGCCGCCGAACATATCCTGCTTGAATGCCTGGGGGAAACCATCTGGCGCGCCCAGCGCGAAGGCGGCGGGATGGATGCGCCGGCCTATGTCGACGCCGTGCGCCGCAAGGCCAGCCTGCTCTAGGCCGGCCGCTTGGGGGCCTGGCGCCCCCCAAGCTCAGCGCGGAATGCTGTAATTCGCCTGGCTCATCAGGTCGACCCCGCACTCCAGGTTTTCGACCCAGGCCAGGAAATCCCTGATCGCTGCCGCGCCGACAAAGCGACTGCCGTGTTGCGGCACGATCTGCTCGATGTCGAGTTGGCGCACCATATTGACCCAGAAACGTGCCACCTTGCGCGATACGATATAACGCCGGTGAAAACCTTCCATGTATTGCACGTGGCCGGCAAAATCGGTGACCGCTTCAGCCGCCTTTTCGTGCGGCACCAGCGAAGCGCCGAGGTCGCCAGAAAACAGAATCTTGGCCACCGGATCGTAAAACTGGAAATTGCCTTCGGAATGCAGGAAATGGGCGGGCAAGGCGATGATCCGGCATTCGCCCAGGCGAATTTGCGTTCCCTGATCGGGGATGCCGATAATGCGGTGAGAAACGTCCTTGCCGGTCGTGAAATGCGGCACGAAACGCGTCCACAAACTGGAAATCATCACTTTGCACTGCGACGCGACAAACCATTTATTGACCGACGCGATGATGTCCGGATCGGGATGCGAGGCGAGGATGTAATCGAGATCCTTGGACGAAAAGTATTTCTGCATATCCATCAGGAGGCCGGTGTAGGTCATGTTGCCACCGGGATCGACCAAGGCGCCATGGCCGTGGTCGGCGATCAGGAACTGATTGCACTGGACCGCGCCGCTCGCCGAATCATCGACCAGATCATAAAATGCGTGAACGATGTGCTTGCCATCGTTGAACAACTCAACCGCCATAATGTCCCCTTTCAACAAGCTGACATTATCGCCATAGTGTCAGTCTTTTACTACCCGGAATGGCAGCAATTTCGTAACTAAGTCTCGTCGGCCGGCGGTGCCACCTTGATGATTTCCTCCAGCGAAGTCACCCCTTGCGCCACCTTCAGCGCCCCCGAAATGCGCAGCGGCCGCATCCCCTCGCGGAAGGCCTGCTCGCGCACCTTGGCCTGCTCCAGGCCGGGTTTGATCAGTTTGCGCACCTCCACCGAATTGATCAGGATTTCATAGAGACCGACCCGCCCGCTATAACCGGTCATCCGGCACTCCAGGCAGCCGACCGGGTGATAGATCTGCGCCGGCTCACCGGACTTCCACGGCGCGACCAGCGAACGCCAGGCCGCCCGTTGCTCGTCGCTGGTCGGCTGCGCCTTCTTGCAGTGCGGACAGAGGGTCCGCACCAGACGCTGGGCCATGACGCCGAGCAGGGTCGAGTTGATCAAATAGGGCGGCACGCCGAGATCGAGCAGCCGGGTGATGGCCGATGGCGCATCGTTGGTGTGCAGCGTGGACAGCACGAGATGCCCGGTCAGGGCGGCCTGGATAGCCATTTCGGCGGTTTCCAGATCGCGGATTTCGCCGATCATCACGATATCCGGATCCTGCCGCATCAGGGCCCGGACGCCGTCGGCAAAACCAAGGTCGATGTTGTGCTGGACCTGCATCTGGTTGAACGAGGACTCGACCATCTCGATCGGGTCTTCGATGGTGCATACATTGACTTCCGAGGTCGCCAACTGTTTCAGGGTCGTATAGAGCGTCGTCGTCTTGCCCGAACCGGTCGGCCCGGTAACCAGAATGATGCCGTTCGGCGAGCGCGTCATCTGTTGCCAGCGCGTCTTGTCCTCTTCGGAAAAACCCAGCGAGCGCAGATCGCGGACCAGCACTTCGGGATCGAAAATGCGCATGACCAGCTTTTCGCCGAAGGCAGTGGGCAGCGTCGACAGGCGCAATTCGACTTCCTGCCCGGCCGGCGTCCGGGTCTTGACCCGACCGTCCTGCGGCCGCCGCTTTTCGATCACGTCCATCCGGCCGAGCAGCTTGATGCGGCTGGTCATCGCATTCATCACCGTCATCGGGATCTGATAGACCTGCTGCAGCACGCCGTCGATGCGGAAGCGGACAATGCCGATATCGCGCCGTGGCTCGATGTGGATGTCGGAAGCCCGCTGGTCGAAGGCGTATTGCCACAACCAGTCCACGATGTGCACGATGTGCTGGTCGTTGGCATCGAACTGGCGGTTGCCCTTGCCCAGTTCGACCAGTTGCTCGAAGCTCGACAGGCCGGACGTCACCTCCCCTTTGGCGGCGGCTTTCTTGACCGATTTGGCGAGACTGAAGAATTCGACCAGATAGCGCGAAATATCTTCCGGATTGGCCATCACCCGGCGGATTTCCTTGCGCAGGATGGGCTTCAGCTCTTCCACCCATTCCCGGACAAACGGCTCGGCGGTGGCGATAACGACTTCCCGCGTCGTCACCAGCACCGGCAGAATACCGAAACGGGCCGCGTAGGCGCTCGACATGATCTCGGCCACCCCGGTGAAATCGATCTTCAGCGGGTCGATATGGAGGTAGTCCAGACCGCAATGCTCGGCCAGCCATTCGGTCAGCATCTCGATACTCAACAAGCGGCCCGGCGCCTTCTGGGAGCGCCATTTCTGGTCGGCGATCACGATCAAGGGATGAATGCGTCCGCCATGCAGGCGGCGCTCGGTCTTCAACGCCTCGGCGGCGGGCGCATCGACCAGCCCATCGGCCACCATCATCTCCAGCACTTCGGAAAGCGCCAGCCGATGCTCATGTGCATATTTGTCATTCATGCGCGGCAATATAGCGCGACTCGTAATGCTTTGTAAGCAAGCTGCGTTCGGTTTGCAGTCATTTACACCTCCGGGGGAAATACCCGCCCGCCGCGCTCGGCCGATGCCACCGGCTTTTTCATCCCTAGCCCCGACGCAAGGGGGTCAGCAGCGACGCCAGACCGTTGTGATCGATTTCCTGCATCAAAGCCAGCAGGCGGCCGATCTCCCCGGGCGGAAAACCCTCCCGGGCAAACCAGTTGAGGTAATTACCCGGCAAGTCGGCAAGCAGTTTTCCCTGGTGTTTGCCGAAGGGCATGGTGCGGGTCACCAGTAACAAAAGGTCTTCGGGCTGCATCGGCGAATCGGCTCACTCGGGGGCAAAACGACATTGTGCCAAAAACTGCCGGGCAATCCCCGTTCGGCGTATTGTTCGCCTCTTACAAGCAACGGTCATACGCCATGAGCCCCATACCCACCCTGCCGGCCACCACCCTCATCGCCGCCATCCGCGCCAGCAACGCCGGTCGCGATCCGGAACGCCTGGCCATGAAATACGCCAAGATGGCGCACAGCCCGTTCATCTTCCTGCGCGGCGCCTGCCATCTGTTCTACCCCGCCCTGCCGGCCAGCCCGCTGTTCCACCGGGCGCCGCTGACCTGGGCCTGCGGCGACCTGCATTTCGAAAATTTCGGCAGCTACAAGGGCGACAACCGTCAGGTCTATTTCGACATCAACGACTACGACGAAGCCGCCCTCGCCCCGGCGAGCTGGGATCTGCTGCGCCTGCTGACCAGCATCCGCTGCGGCGCCGACGAACTGCGGGTAACCGCCGAGGAAGCGCACGCCGTCAGTCACTGTTGTCTCGACGCCTACCGCCAGGCGCTGGGCCGCGGCAAAGCGCTCTGGGTCGAGCGCGATACCGCCGGAGGACTGATCAAGGATTTGCTGGAAAACCTGCAGAACAGCAAGCGGGGCGACTTCCTCAACAAGCGAACCACACTCAAAAACGGCCGGCGCCAGCTCAAACTCGATGGCATCAAGGCACTAGCGGCCACTGACCAGCAAAAATCCAGCGTCACCGATTTTATGCAGCACTTCGCCGCCACCCAGTCCGAGCCGAAATTTTTCGCCGTGCTTGATGTTGCTCGCCGCATCGCCGGCACCGGCAGCCTGGGTGTCGAACGCTTCGTCGTGCTGGTCGAAGGCAAAGGCTCGCCGGACAGCAATTACCTGCTCGACCTCAAGGAGGCACGGCCCTCGGCCATGGCGCCCAGCCTCGCCGAACTCGGCATCAAGCAACCGGCTTGGGCCGACAAAGCCAGTCGGGTGGTGGCCATCCAGCAACGCATGCAAGCCATTGATCACGCCTTCCTGCACCCGGTCCACCTGGCCGGGCAGCCGGCCATCCTGCGCGGTCTGCAACCAACGGAAGATCGCGTCGCCATCGGCGAGTGGGGCAAGAAACTGGATCGCCTGAAAGAGGTGGTCGCCACCCTTGGCCGCATCCTCGCCTGGGACCAGTTGCGGGCCGCCGGGCGCAGCGGTTCGGCCAGCCCCGACGAGTTGATCGCCTTTGCCGCGGACGACGACTGGGGCAAGGAAATGCTGGCCGCGGCCAGCGCCATGAACAGCCTGACCAAACAGCAATGGAAAAGCTTTGTCGAGGCCGTCAAGGATGGTCGCCTGAGCGCATAGACAGTACCACCCCGGCCGCTTAGAATGCGCCCGGTCGCGGGGTGGTCAGACCTTTCCCCGCCGGCATGACCGAGCAATGGATACGAAAAGCGAAATGACCGACTTTCAGAACATGGCCGACCTCGACGGCGAAGAAGAAACGCCGGAACGCGAGGCGGCAACCAAGCGCAGCACCTGGATCAGCGTCGCCGTCAATGTCGGCCTGACCATCGCCCAGGTCGTCGCCGGCCTGGTTTCCGGCTCGCAGGGCCTGATCGCCGACGGCATTCATTCTCTCTCCGACCTGGTCGCCGATTTCGTCGTGCTGCTCGCCATTCATCACAGCAAGAAAGCGCCGGATGACGATCATCACTACGGTCACCAGCGCTACGAAAATGCCGCCTCGCTAGTCCTCGGCAGCCTGTTGCTGGTGGTCGGCGGCGGCATGATCTGGTCGGCGGCGCACAAGCTGCAGGCGCCGGAAAGCATCCCCACCGTGCATCTGCTGGCCCTGTGGGTGGCGCTCGGCGCGCTACTGGTCAAGGAAGGCCTGTTCCGCTATATGCTGGCGGTCGCCGAGCGGGTGCGCTCCAGCATGCTGGTGGCCAATGCCTGGCACGCCCGCTCCGACGCCGCCTCGTCGCTGGTGGTGTCGATCGGCATCGGCGGCAATCTGCTTGGTTTTCCGCTGCTCGACCCGATCGCCGCCCTGATCGTCGGCTTCATGGTTGCCCGCATGGGCTGGAGTTTCACCTGGGACGCCCTACACGACCTGACCGACCGCGCCGCCACCGAAGAGCAGGTCAGCGCCATTGCCGCCGAAATCCTGGCGACGCCCGGCGTCCTCGGCCTGCATGAACTGAAGACCCGCAAGACCGGCGACATGATCCTGGCCGATGTCCATCTCGAAATCGACGGCGACCTGACGGTCAGGGAAGGTCACGATATCGCCCACCGGGCCAGAATCAACGTCATGGCCCGCCATCCGGTGCTTTACCTGATGACGCACGTTGATCCGGCCCCCTCGGAAAGCACGGCCGAACTGCCGGCAGCAATCCTCTAAGTAAAACACCCGCACAGAAAAAAGCCGCCTGAATCACCAGGCGGCTTTTTCTTGTCCCCACCCTCGGCAGGGAACTGACTGATTTATTTACCGGACAGCGCCAGCATCAGGTCGTTGATACGCTTCACAAAACCGGCAGGATCATCGAGCTGACCACCTTCGGCTAGGGTTGCCTGTTCGAAGAGCAGGGCCGCCCAGTCGTCGAAACGGCTTTCCTCGTACTTCAGGCGCTGCACCACCAGATGATGCGGGTTGATTTCGAGGATCGGCTTGGAATTCGGCATGGCCTGGCCGGCCGCCTTCATCAGGCGGGCCAGGTTGCCGGACGGGTCGTGCTCGTCGGAAACCAGGCAGGCCGGAGAATCGGTCAGACGGTAGGTGACGCGCACGTCCTTGACCTTGTCGCCGAGCGAGGCCTTGACCTTGTCGATCAGTTCCTTGTATTCGTCGGCCGCCTTTTCGGCTTCCTGCTTTTCGGCTTCGTCTTCCAGCTTGCCGAGATCAAGGCCGCCCTTGGCTACCGATTGCAGGTGCTTGCCGTCGAATTCGGTAAGGTGACCGACCACCCACTCATCAACGCGGTCGGAGAGCAGCAGCACTTCGATGCCCTTCTTGCGGAAAATTTCCAGGTGCGGACTGTTCTTGGCGGCGTTGAAGGTATCGGCGGTGACGAAGTAGATCTTCTCCTGGCCATCCTTCATCCGGCCGATATAGTCGGCCAGCGAGACGGTCTGCTCGGGCGTGTCGTTGTGCGTCGAGGCAAAGCGGATCAGGCCGGCGATCTTTTCCTTGTTGGCAAAGTCTTCACCGACGCCTTCCTTGAGCACCGAGCCGAAGGCTTCCCAGAACTTGGCGTATTTTTCCTTGTCGTTCTCGGCCAGATCTTCGAGCATGCCCAGCACCTTGCGCGTGCAGCCGCTGCGGATGCCGTCGATATCCTTGCTCTGTTGCAGGATTTCGCGCGAGACATTGAGCGGCAGGTCGGACGAATCGACCACCCCGCGCACGAAGCGCATGTACAGCGGCATCAGTTGTTCGGCATCGTCCATGATGAAGACGCGGCGCACGTAGAGCTTGATGCCGTGGCGGGCATTGCGGTCCCACAGGTCGAACGGGGCGCGGGCCGGAATGTAGAGCAGTTGCGTGTATTCCTGCTTGCCTTCGACGCGGGCATGAGTCCACGCCAGCGGCTCGTCGAAATCATGCGCGACGTGCTTGTAGAATTCCTTGTACTGCTCGTCGGTGATATCCGACTTGCTGCGCACCCACAGCGCATTGGCCTGATTGACCGTTTCGTCTTCGCCGGTCGCGACCTGCTCGCCCTTCTCCTGATTCCACTCTTCCTTTTCCATGACGATGGGCAGGGTGATGTGGTCGGAGTACTTGCGAATGATCGACTTGAGCTTCCAGCCGCCGAGGAATTCATCCTCGCCTTCGCGCAGGTGCAGCGTGACGTCGGTACCGCGCGTCGCCTTCTCAACCATCTCGACGGTGTAGTCACCCTCGCCGGCCGATTCCCAGCACACCGCCTGATTGGCTTCGACACCGGCGCGCCGGGAAACCACGGTGACCTTGTCGGCGATGATGAAGGAGGAATAAAAACCAACACCGAACTGGCCGATCAAATGCGCATCCTTGGCCTGGTCGCCGGTCAACGCCGAGAAGAATTCCTTGGTGCCGGACTTGGCGATGGTCCCCAGGTGCTCGACCGCTTCGTCGCGGGAGAGACCGATGCCGTTGTCGGAAATGGTGATGGTGCGGGCGTCTTTGTTGAACGAGATGCGGATTTTCAGATCGGCATCGTCGCCGTACAGCGCGCTGTTGTTCAGGGCTTCGAAACGCAGCTTGTCGCAGGCGTCGGAAGCGTTGGATACCAGCTCGCGCAGGAAAATCTCCTTGTTGCTGTACAAGGAGTGGATCATCAGTTGCAGCAGTTGCTTGACTTCGGCCTGGAAACCCAGGGTTTCGCGATTAGCGGTAGCGGACTCGGACATGCTTTGAACTCCCAATCAAACCAATAAGGTGAGCGGGAGATGGGGGCTGCCTGACGGAATTCAAGAGGGCACCGGTAAAAGGCTGAAAACGCTCAGCGCATGTCCTTCGCCGCGCGCAAGGCATCGGCCTCGAGAACCATGGTATCGGTGCCGACACAACTCAGCATATCGATTTCCTCGACCACCGGGTGGTCGGCCGCCGGATTGCTTGGCGGCGCCCGCAGACCGCTGCGCTGAGCTACCCATTCGGCAAGAATGATTTCGTGCTCGGAGAGTCCGGTCGACATGCCGGGTGGCACCTCGGCCCCCAACTCGATCAGGGTGCGAACAACTTCCTTGCGGCCGCCGCGAATCGCCATACTGAGCGGCGAGGTGGGCAGACTATTGTCGTCGAGATTAACTTTTGCCCCGCGCCCAGCCAGTTCCCGAACGATGTCGACAAAACCCATGAAGCAGGCGATACCCATTGGCAAACCGGGGTCGCCCTGCCCGTCGTTGAACTCGACCGTGGCGCCGGCATCCAGCGCGGCCCGCACCTTGCTCAGCCGGCCGCTACGAATTGCCACAATCAGTGTAAGTTGAACCGTCATCGAAAACCTTGTCGCAAAAACCGATGGCTATTATAAATTTCCCTTCTCCCCGGTCTGGCAAAGGCCGATGTAAAGCCAGGTGAAGGAAGGTTAATTTTACGACCGTCGGCTCATTCGATAGTTTCGTAAACCACGGCGACGATATCCAGCTCCCGAATTCCGAGCGGGCTCTGGAAGCGCACGCTATCGCCCAGGCGCGCCTTGATCAGGGCGCGCGCCAGTGGCGAAATCCAACTGATGCGGCCGCTCGCCACATCGGTCTCATCGACACCGACGATGGTATAGGTGTTCTCCAGGCCATCGCCATCAGCGACGGTCACCCGGGCGCCAAAAAATATCTGGTCGTTGTCGCCCTGGCGCAACGGATCGACGATTTCGGCGTTATCCAGGCGCTTGCTCAGGAAACGGATGCGCCGATCGATCTCGCGCAGGCGGCGCTTGCCGTAGATGTAGTCGCCATTTTCCGAACGGTCGCCATTCGAGGCGGCCCAGGCGACAATCTCGACGACATGGGGCCGCTCGCGCTTGACCAGGTGTTCGAGCTCATCCTTCAAGCGTTGATGCCCGGCCGGGGAAATGTAATTACGCGTTCCGGCCGGCAATTTCAGCGAGGGAGAAAGCCCCTCCTCCTCGTCCTCGCTATCGCTCTCCCGGACAAACGCCTTGTTCATCAATAACCGATGCTGTAGTGCTCGACATCGACACGAATCAGTTCACGCCCAAGGATGGCCGCCGTATAGCGGGCAAATTGCTCGGCCCAGGTCGTCCGCTCGCGGAAACGCTCTTCGCCGGCATAGCGGGCGACGCTGAGAATACGGTCAACGGCGAGTATCTTGCCGGTCGGCGTCGCCACGTCGCATTCGAGAACCCTAAACTCGTGGTCGAACCACTGGCGGGCATCGTCGCTCGCCGCTCCACCGCTGGGCTTGAAGTCATATTGCTTGTCTTTGCCGAACGACACGATCACCAGATGTTGCATTCGTCTCTCCTCTCGTTGACTCTTCGGGTTATTCTAGCAAAACACGCACGCTGTCAGGAGTCCCCGCATGGCCACCCAACCGCTGAACGAGCAGGAAATCAGCGATATCCGCACGCAGCTACAAGAATTGCTGGTGGAACATCGCGACCTCGATCTGGTCATCGTACACCTGATCGAGAACCCACCGCCGGATGACCTGTTGATCCGCCGCTTGAAAAAACGCAAACTGGCGCTCAAGGACCGGATTTTGTTGCTTGAGGAACAACTGGTGCCGGATATTCCCGCTTAGTTACGAGTTATTACTCGCTAGTTTTTAGCAAAAGCAGGGCGCCACAGCGCCCTCAAATATTGCTAAGTACTAACGACTACCGACTAACGACTAGTTCCTTTCCGGCGGGATCCGGAAAAATATCCAGTAAACCCCGCCGATCGCCCCGGCCACGGCCAATTCCCACAACATCGGCAGTTGCCAGACGAGGGCCGCCAGAAGCGCCAGCCAGGCCAGGTAGCTGAGGACTTTCAAATCAGAGGATCATCCGGCCGACATACCAGGCCAGGGCAGCCATCACGGCGCTGCACGGAATGGTCAGTATCCATGCCCAGACAATGCCGCCGGCAACCCCCCAGCGCACGCGCCGGGCGCCGCGCGTCGAACCGACCCCGGCAATGGCGCCGGTAATGGTGTGCGTGGTGGACACCGGCACACCGAGCGCCGTCGCCATGAACAGGGTGATCGCCCCGCCGGTATTGGCACAGAAGCCTCGCGGCTGATTGAGCTTGGTGATGCGATTACCCATGGTCTTGACGATACGCCAGCCGCCGAACATGGTCCCCAAGCCCATCGCCGTGTAGCAGGAGAAAACGACCCAACTCGGAATCGGCGCGCTGGAAGTCGACATGCCGGCGGCGATCAGCAGCATCCAGATGATACCGATGGTTTTCTGGGCATCGTTGCCGCCATGACCGAGGCTGTAAGCCGCTGCCGAAAGTAGCTGAAAACGCCTGAAATGCTTGTCCACCTTGCGCGGCGCCATATTGCGGCAAATCCACGAGACCGCCACCATCAAAGCGCCACCGATGACAAAACCGAGGAAAGGCGCAATGAAGATGAAGGCAATGATCTTCAGCACGCCGGCCTGAATCAGGCCGCCGATCCCGGCCTTGGCGATGGCCGCACCGACCAGGCCGCCGACCAGGGCGTGCGAGGACGACGAGGGAATGCCGTAATACCAGGTGATGATGTTCCAGATGATGGCCCCGACCAGCGCCCCGAAAATCACGTAATGATCGACGATGCTCGGGTCGATGGTGCCTTTGCCGATGGTCCCGGCAACTTTCAGTTCAAACAGGAAATAGGCGAGAAAATTGAAGGCTGAGGCCCAAATCACGGCCTGATGCGGCTTGAGGACGCGGGTCGAGACAATGGTGGCGATCGAATTTGCCGCATCGTGGAAGCCGTTCATAAAATCGAACAGCAAGGCAACGACGACCAGGGTGACGACGACCCCGAAACTGATGTGTACGGTATCCATACCGAGCGATCCGCTCAGGAGTTTTCGAGAACGATGGCTTCAACCGTGCCGGCGACGTCCTTGCAGCGATCGCTGACCGACTCGAGGATTTCGTAAATTTCCTTGAGCTTGACGACCTGCCGGACATCCGGTTCCTCGCGAAAGAGCTTGGACATGGCTTCGCGCAGCATGCGGTCGGCATCCGACTCAAGATTGTTGATTTCGTGGCAATGGCGCAGGATTTCGGGCGCGTTGTCCATGCTGTGCAACAGCTTGACCAGCGACTGGACGCTGCTGCAGCACTGTTCGGTAACCTCGGCCAGCGCCTTGGCTTCCGGCGGCACCCGCTGGATGTCATAGAGCGACATCGACTCGGCCACATCCTGGATGTTGTCGAGAATGTCGTCCATGCTGTTGATCAACTGGTGGATCTCGTCGCGATCAAAAGGGGTGATGAACGAGGTATGCAACTGAGCCAGTGTGCTGTGCGTGATTTCGTCCGCCAGACGTTCCAGCTCGTCAATTCTTTCCGCATGCATTTGCGCCTGTTCAGGCTCTTCTACCAGCGCCCCAATCAGTCCTGAAAGTGCTTTGCCGCCCTGCACGATAAGCTCCGCATGGGCGTTGAAAAGATCGAAATACTTGCCCTCCCTGGGCATCAGCCGTCCGAACATGACCGTCCTGTTATGAAATTATTACAGTCCGCTATTCTATCACGCGGTATTAGCCGGCCACTGGCTACTCCACATTGTCGAAAGGCTTGCCGTTAAAATATGGCATGCCCCGCCCGCCCCTTGCCGCCGACACTTTTGGCGACCCCTTCGACCTCGATCGCTTGCCCCTGGCCCGCGCCGCCGCCGGTTACGCCGTCCAGCGCCTGGATACCGACACCCTGCTTGATCGCGCCACGGGTTGTTTCCTGCCCGTCCGCTCGCCCGACCTGCAGGGACTGTTCGACAGTTTCGACGAAGCCAGGACGGCGGCTGGCGCCTGGGTAATGAAAAACTGCCCTCCGCCACAGGATCACCGCCTGGCCATCGTTCCGGCCACCTTCGACGGCCTCATGAAACGCCACATCCTGATCTACGGCGTGCTCTGCGGCCAACCCTAATCACGGAGAAAAAATGACCCCATTCCCGACCCGCCGCCTCGGGCGCAGCGACCTGAACGTGCCCGAGGTCTGTCTCGGCACCATGACCTTCGGCGAACAGACCGACGAGACCGACGCCCACGCCCAGCTCGACTACGCGCTGGCCGCCGGCATCAATTTCATCGATACCGCCGAGATGTACGCCGTGCCGCCCCGCCCGGAAACCTGCGGCGCCTCGGAAAGCATCGTCGGCCGCTGGCTGGCCCGCCAGCCGCGCGACAAAATCATCGTCGCCACCAAGGTCGCCGGCCCGAGCCGCAACCTGCACTGGATCCGCAACGGCCCGCCGGCCCTCGACCGGACCAATATCCGGGCCGCCATCGAAGGCTCGCTGCAGCGCCTGCAGACGGATTACCTCGATCTTTATCAATTGCACTGGCCGGAACGCAACCAGCCAATGTTCGGCCAGTGGCAGTTCGACCCGGCCAATGAGCGGGAATGCACGCCGATCCGCGCCCAACTCGAAGCGCTCGGCGAACTGGTGCGCGAGGGCAAGATTCGCCAGATCGGCCTGTCCAACGAACATCCGTGGGGCATCATGCAATTTATCCGGCTGGCCGACGAACTGCAGTTGCCTTACGTCGTGTCCACGCAAAACGCCTACAGCCTGCTCAACCGCAGCTTCGAAACCGGCCTGGCCGAAGTCTGCCTGCGCGAACAGGTCGGCCTGCTCGCCTACTCGCCACTGGCTTTCGGCCACCTCAGCGGCAAATACTTCGACAATCCGCAGGCCGCCGGGCGGCTCAGCCAGTGGCCGGCTTTCGGCCAGCGCTACAGCAAGCCGAACGTCGCTCCGGCGGTCGCCGCCTATGTCGAACTGGCCCGCCGCCACGACCTGACACCGACCCAGCTGGCGCTCGGCTTCGTGCGTTCACGCTGGTTCGTTGCCAGCACCATCATCGGCGCCTCGTCACTGGCGCAGCTCAAGGAAACCCTGCCGGCGACGCAAACGCCGATTTCCGCCGAACTGCTCAGCGAAATCGACGCCATCCATCTGCGTTACACCAATCCGGCCCCATGAGTGAATCGCTGTTTCCTGCCCTGGCGGCGGCACTGGCCGCCACCGATGTCGAGCACAAGCTGAGCCTGACCCGGCGCCTTGCCGCCGACTGGCAAAGCGGCCAACTCGACTGGCGCGACACAACGCCCCTGGAACTGGTTTGCGGTCGCCCGCCCCGGCCGGAGCTGGTGCCGCCGCTGCGCGTCCCGCAGCGCAACCCGAAAAGCCCGGAAGGCCGGGCCCGCCTGCTGCACGCCATCGTGCATATCGAATTCACCGCGATCAACCTGGCCCTCGACCATGCCGCCCGTTTTCGCGGCCTGCCGCAACAGTATTACGCCGACTGGATCGGCGTCGCCGCCGAGGAGGCCGATCACTTCGACCTGCTGCGCCAGCGCCTGCGCCAGTTGGGCCATGAATACGGCGACTTCCCGGCCCATGCCGGACTGTGGAAGATGGCGGAAAGAACCAGCGTTGACCTCCTGGCACGCATGGCTCTGGTCCCCCGCCTGCTCGAAGCGCGCGGTCTGGACGCGACGCCGCCCATCCAGCGCAAGCTGGCCGCCGCCGGCGACGAGGAATCCGCCCGCCGGCTCGACATCATCCTGCGGGACGAGATCGGCCATGTCGGACTGGGCGATCGCTGGTTCCGCCAACTATGCAGCGAACGCCGCCTGGAACCGGAAAGCACCTATCGGCGACTATTGCTCGAATTCGAGGCCCCCTGGCCGCCGGCCCCGCTCAACGAGACGGCACGCCTGGCCGCCGGTTTTTCGCCCGGCGAACTGAGCGCCCTGCAGGCCGGCCGCAGCTAGCGCGTCGGCAACCAACGCAGCAAAGCGGCGAACAGTTGATCCGGATTGACCGGTTTGGCGACATGGGCACTCATGCCCGCCGCCCGGCAAACCTCGATATCTTCGGCAAAGACATTGGCGGTCAGGGCAAGAATCGGCACGGCTTCGTACCCCGCCAGTTGGCGGATGCGCCGGGTCG
Source organism: Pseudomonadota bacterium (assembly GCA_018261905.1). GTDB lineage: Bacteria > Pseudomonadota > Gammaproteobacteria > Burkholderiales > Rhodocyclaceae > Azonexus. The sequence goes on from JAGTRU010000017.1 coordinate 52,029, forward strand.
CCTCCAGACCGTCCATGACCGGCATCTGGACATCCATCAGAATCAGGGCGAAATGACGGGCGGCCGCCTTGGCCAGGGCTTCCGCACCATCCTCCGCCACGGCGAAATCGAGCTCGACACTGGCCAGCAATTCTATGGCGACTTCACGGTTGATCTCGTTATCTTCAACCAGGAGCACGGCCTGCCCGGCATGCCCTTGCCGCAACTGGCGCTCGATCGCCTGGCCATCGAGAACGGCCGCCGTCGCCGGGGAACTAAGCAGATTGAGCAAGGTATCGTGCACCCCGGAGGGCGAAACCGGCTTGCTCAACATCGCCCGGAAACCCGCCCGCTGCCACGAACCCGGCTCCAACTCGAGATCGTAGGCGGTCGCCAGCAGGTACTGCGGCGGCTGGCGCAATGCCATATTCGCCAACTCGAGCGCCGCTTGCCGGCCGTCGAGACCAGGCATCCGCCAGTCGAAAATAACGATCCGGAACGGATCAGCCCTGGCATCCGCCAACTTGATCGCCGCCAGCGCCAACTCGCCGCTGGCCACCGACTCGACCCGCAGGCCCAGGCGTTGCAGCATCTCGACCAGCACTTGGCGGGCTTCGGCATGATCGTCCACCACCAGCACGCGCTCGCCGGCAAGCTGGGGCAGCGGCGGCCGCATCGGCAACTGACCGCCGGTCTTGCCGAGACGGGCGGTAAACCAGAACAGACTGCCTTGGCCCGGCTCGCTATCGACGCCGATTTCTCCGCCCATCATGGCCACCAGCCGCTGGCAGATGGTCAGGCCGAGACCGGTACCGCCGTATTTGCGCGTCGTCGAACTATCCGCCTGCTCAAAAGCCGTGAACAGGCGCGGCATCGCCTCCGGCGCGATCCCGACACCGCTGTCCTCGACTTCGAAACGGACCACGAGCTGATCGCCGGCATCCGCCACCGCTTTGGCACGAATGATGATGGAACCCCGCTCGGTAAACTTGACGGCATTGCCGGCAAAGTTGAGCAGAATCTGCCCGAGCCGCAACTGATCGCCCTGAAAACTGCCGCCCAGTTCCGGCGCCACGTCGCGCACCAGTTCGATACCCTTGGCACTGACCCGCTCGGCGGTCATGCTGCAGACGTGGTCAATGACGGCCTCCAGATCAAAACTGGCGAATTCAAGATGCAGCCGCCCGGCCTCGATTTTGGAAATATCCAGGATATCGTTGATGATCGACAACAGATGCTGCGCCGCATCGCTGATTTTCCGCAGGCGCTCGATCTGCCCGGGATCGCGCAACTCCCGCTGGAGCAGATGGGTCAGGCCGACGATGGCATTCATCGGAGTCCGGATCTCGTGGCTCATATTGGCCAGAAACGAACTCTTCGACTGGCTCGCCCGCTCGGCGTCATCCCTGGCCATCGCCAACTCCTCGTTGGCCGCTGCCAGAGCGCGGGTACGCTGGTCCACTTTCGCGTCGAGCTCGGCCGTCCACCGGCGCAAGTCTGCCGTCTGTTGGCCGATGGTATCGAGCAACTGATCGAAAAGGCGTCCCAGACGAACCAGCTCATCATCGCCGGGCGCGGCCCCGACCCGCGCTTCGGCATCGCCCCTGGTATACGCCCGCATGACCGTTTCCAGGCGCCCGAGCGGGGCCAGGAAACTGTGCGCCAGGCGCCAGGAAACCCAGGTGGCAAAGGCCGAGGCGATGAGCAGACAGGTCACCAGCAGGGCAAAGGCCCGCCAGCGGAAAGCCAGGAATGGCGCTTCCGGAATTCCGACGTAGAGCATGCCAACCCGCTGCCCGGCAAAATCGAGCAAGGGCTCGTAGGCCGTCAGCGCCCATTGATTGACGACAAAAGCGCGCCGCACCCAGCTTTCGCCCCGATCAAAGACGGCCTCCTTGACGCTTTGCGAGACGCGGGTGCCGATCGCCCGTTCGCCATCGGCGCGCCGCACGCTGGTGGCAATCCGCACATCGCCGAGAAACAGCGTCACCATCCCGCTCGCCTCGAATTGCCGGAGCCCGCTGGCGGTGATGATTTTCGACACTTCGTCCACGAATTCGGCATTCCGGTTGAGCAGGATTCCGCCGACCACGGTCGCCACCACCTTCCCCGCCGCATCGCGCATGGGCGCCGCCGCCACCACCAGCAGACCGCGCCTTTCCTCCTGGCGCTCGCTCGGCTCGGCCTGCGGCGTCGCCAGCAGATCGAGACGGGCCCGCTGCGCCAGATCGGCGGCCAGCAAACGCAGTTTTTCCGGCGGCAGCACCTCGAGGCCGACCGCCCCCTCCCCCTTTTTCAAGGCCTCGGCAAGAACCTGCAGATCGACATAGGTCGAGCCGGCAGCCGCCCCGCTGCTGTCCGCCAGCACCTGTCTTTCGGCATCGACAATGGCGAGAAAATCCAAACCGACGGTTTCCTGCCGGGAGGCCAACACTTCGGCCAGGGGCACCTCCTTGTCGTCACGCCGGACCAGGCCGTGCAGACGCTGCGAGTCGGCCAGGCGACGGGCCGTAAGCAACGTTTCGTTGGCGATGCGTTGCAGATGGCTGCGGGCCATCGCCAGATCGCCAACCACCTTGATCTGGACCAAACGATCAAAATACAAATTGCCGACCACGAACAGGATGCCGCCCAGCACCGGCACCGCCAGCATTGGCAGCAGCGCCAGAATCCACAGGCGGCGTTTCAGCGACCCGTGGCCAAAACGCAAAGCGCGGGTCAGCTGGTTGATCATTTCCCGAATAATGCTTACTCCTGCACCTTCCCGTGCGACAAGCCAAAAACGCCAGGGAAGCTTTTGTCATGTGGGGCGGGATGATGCGCCGATGGCGGTATTTAGGCAAATCCGGGCCTTGCCCGGAACTTCTCGTTTCCGAGCCGGGCAAAATAGGGTAAACTATTGATATCAATGCGTTGATCCATTGCCCGCAGGGCCCCCGAGCAGCTACCGCTTCATCCCTCGTTTGCAGTTCACTTACAGGTCGCACCATTGAATCGCCCCCTAGGCATAGCTGCGTCAGGGGAACTCAGGCCGCCCGACCATCGGGCCAACACGTCGCAAGCCAAGAAAAGCAAGCCGCGACGTCGAAAGGAAACAGCATGACAACAACTGAGTCTACAACTGCTCAGAGCTTCGCCGATCTCGGCTTAAGCGCATCACTTCTCAAAACCCTGTCTGATATCGGCTACGAATCCCCGTCGCCCATCCAGGCCGAGTGCATCCCCATCCTGTTGCAAGGCCGCGACCTGATCGGTCAGGCCCAGACCGGCACCGGCAAGACCGCCGCCTTCGCGCTGCCGCTCATGGAACAGATCGACGTCAAGCTGACCAAGCCGCAAGCCCTGGTCCTGACGCCGACCCGCGAACTGGCCATCCAGGTCGCCGAGGCGCTGCAAAGCTACGCCAAGAACCTGCCCGGCTTCCATGTCCTGCCGATCTATGGCGGCCAGAGCTACACCATCCAGTTGAAGCAGTTGTCGCGCGGCGCCCACATCATCGTCGGCACCCCGGGTCGCGTCATGGACCACCTGGAACGCAAGACCCTCAATCTCGACAACCTGAAGACCCTGGTCCTCGACGAAGCCGACGAAATGCTGCGCATGGGCTTCATCGACGACGTCGAATGGATACTCGAACGCACCCCGGCCACCCACCAGACGGCACTGTTCTCGGCCACCATGCCGGAACAGATTCGGCGCGTCGCGCAAAAATACCTGGTCGAACCGCGCGAAATCAAGATCAAATCGGCGACCAGCACGGTTGAGGCGATTCGCCAGGTTTACTGGCAGGTCAGCGGCATGCACAAACTCGACGCCCTGACCCGCATCCTCGAAGTCGAAAAGGACTTCGACGCCGCCATCATCTTCGTGCGCACCAAGAACGCCACCGTCGAACTGGCCGACAAGCTGGCCGCCCGCGGCTATGCCGCCGCCGCCCTGAACGGCGACCTCAACCAGCAGATGCGCGAACGCGTCATCGACCAGTTGAAGTCCGGCGCCCTCGACATCGTCATCGCCACCGACGTTGCCGCCCGCGGCATCGACGTGCCGCGCGTCAGCCACGTCGTCAATTACGACATCCCTTACGATACCGAAGCCTACGTGCACCGCATCGGCCGCACCGGCCGTGCCGGCCGCACCGGCAACGCCATCCTCTTCGTTGCCCCGCGCGAAATCCGCATGCTGCGTACCATCGAGCGCGCCACCCGCTCGCCGATCGCACCGCTCACCCTGCCCAGCCGCGCCGACGTCACCAACAAGCGGGTTGCCGATTTCAAGGAAAAGGTTGCCGAGGTGCTCAATGCCGAAGGCCTCGATTTCTTCTCGAACATCGTTTCGCAGATTTCCGAAGAACACGATGTCGGCGTCGAAGAAGTCGCCGCCGCCCTGTGCATGCTGGCCCAGGAAAGCAAGCCGCTGCAGATCGCCGGCGAAGATCCGGCCCCGGCCCGCGCCTATCCGGCCGCCAGCGACAGCCGTCGCCCGGCCGCCTTCGGCGAACGCGACCGCAAGCCGCGCGAAGAACGCAGCGAACGTCCGCGTTTTGAAGATCGCGGCGACAAGCCCCGTTTTGAAGAGCGTAGCGACAAGCCCCGCTTCGAAGACCGCGGCGAGCGCCCGCGCCGTGAAGAACGCCCGACGCGTTCGGCGCCGACCGGCGACATGGTACGCTACCGCATCGATGTCGGCCGGGATCACGGCGTCCAGGTCAAGGACATCGTCGGCGCCATCGCCAACGAAGCCGGCATCGAAAGCCGCTTCATCGGCCGCATCGCGCTGTACGACGAATCGAGCACCGTCGAACTGCCGGCCGGCATGCCCAAGGAAGCCGACAACGCCCTGAAACGCACCCGCGTCCGCGGCGTGCCGATCAACCTGCGGCCCGACGAAGGTCGCCCGGATGGCGACGATCGGGGCAACTTCAAGAAAAGAAAATTCGGCGACCGCTAAGTAACAACCGGAAAACGCCCCTATTTATCGAGGGGCGTTTTTTTTGTTCATTGGCCCCTCGGAATCCCCGCCACCGGCAGACATCCCGACTCTCCGAGAAATCACGCCGGCGGGCGCCAAGCGCCGCACATCCCGATCGTGGTACGATAAATCCTTACCTCGCCTCGGCAAAATCAGAAATGCACTGATTTATTCCCCACCGTTCGCAGTGGGCGAATGCAGCAAGAAAGCGCTCATCTCGCGAGCGGCCTAGAGAGAGAAGGCTTGCAAATAGGAATATATCTCATTTAAACTAAGGGCAGCCAGCAAGATTCCAACTGCCCCAGGAGCCTGTTTTCCGCTCCGCCATGCCGTTTCGGGATGCCAGCCAGACATCCCTTTGACGAGTTGCCATGGCTGCCAAATTTTCCCTGCGTTTCCTTTGTCCGTCGCGCGCCTTTACCGCGGTTGCGGGCTCACAGCCGTCCGATCCGGAACTGGCTGCTGCGCAGCGGCGCAGTGCCTGGCGCAAACTCCTGCTCAAGCTGCACTGGATCAGCTCGGCGCTGTGCCTGCTCGGCATGAGCCTGTTCAGCATCACCGGCATCACGCTCAATCACGCGGCGCAGATCGAGGCCAAGCCGCAGATCACGCGCAGTATGCTGCCCTTGCCGGCCGATTTGCTGCCCGGTTTGCAAGGCCTGGCGGAAGCAGCGCCGGCGCGTTTGCCGCCAGCGGTCGACGCCTGGTTGGGAGCCAATTTCCACGTTGACCTGAGCGCAGCCAGTCCGGAATGGTCGGCCGAGGAAATCTACCTGCCGCTGCCGCGACCGGGCGGCGACGCCTGGCTGCGCATCGGACTCGAAGACGGCGAGGTCGAATACGAAGTGACCGAGCGCGGCTGGATTTCCTGGCTCAACGACCTGCACAAGGGGCGCCATACCGGCGGCGTGTGGAGTCTGTTCATCGATCTCTTTGCGCTGGCCTGCCTGTTCTTCTCGGTCACCGGCTTGCTGCTGCTCCAGATGCAGGCCGGACAACGGCCCTCGACCTGGCCGCTGGTCGCTTTCGGTTGCCTGCTGCCGGTCCTCATTGCCCTGCTTTTCATTCATTGATCCCCACGGAGAATTTCATGCAAAAACGCAAACTCCTGCTCACGGCCGTGCTGGCCAGCGCGCTGCCGGCGCTGGCGGCGGAGTTGTCGGTCAAGATCGACATTCCGCAACTGGCGGTTGCCGAATACCACCGGCCCTACATCGCCATGTGGCTGGAAAAGGCCGACGGCGGTCAGGTCACGCAACTGGCCGTGTGGTACGACCAGAAAAAGAAGGACAACGGCGGCACCAAGTGGCTCAAGGACATGCGCCAGTGGTGGCGCAAGGGCGGTCGCGACCTCGAAGTGCCGCTTGATGCGGTGACCAGCGCGACACGCGCGCCCGGCCTGCATGCTCTGAATTTCGCTGCCGGCAAGGCGCCGCTCGGTCAGTTGGCGGCCGGCGAATACACGCTGTTTGTTGAAGCCTCGCGCGAAGCGGGCGGCCGCGAAGTCGTCCGCGTGCCGCTCAGCTGGCCGCCCAAGGAAGCTCGCTCGACCGGCAGCAAGGGCCAGGAAGAGCTGGGCAATGTCACCGTGCAACTGAAACCCTGATTTCTTCGGAGGAAACACCATGCATTCCCTGACTCGCTCCTTTCTCGCCGTCGCCCTGCTGGCCTCGGTTTCGGCGGCACACGCGCATCGCACCTGGCTGCTGCCCTCGGCTGCCCAGGTGGATGGCAAGGATCCCTGGGTAACGGTCGACGCCGCCGTTTCCGAGGATTTGTTCGAACTGGGCGCCAATGCCCTCAAGCTCGACGGCCTGAGCATCACCGACCCGGATGGCGGCAGCGTGCAGCCGAACCAGACGTCCACCGGCAAATATCGCAGCAGCCTCGATCTCAAACTGGCGAAAAGCGGCACCTACCGGATTTCCCTGGTCAGCGAGACGGCCATGGCCAGCTACAAATTGAATGGCGAGATGAAACGCTGGCGCGGCAATGTTGCCGACCTGAAAAAGGAAGTGCCGGCCGAGGCAGAAGAACTGTCGGTGAGCACGACGCTTGGCCGCCTGGAAACCTTCGTCACCGCCGGCAAGCCGAACGGCACGGCACTCAAGCCGGTCGGTAGCGGCCTGGAGCTGATTCCGCTTGATCACCCGAGCGAGTTCCTGGCCGGCCAGCCGGCCCGCTTCCGCCTGCTGCTCGACGGCAAGCCACTGCCCGGCCTGACCGTCGCCGTGGTGCCCGGCGGCGTCAAATATCGCGGCGTACTCAAGGAAACAGCGCTGACTACCGATGCCAAGGGTGAATTCACCGTCAATTGGCCTACGCCGCAGATGTACTGGATCAACGCCGGCTACCCGGCGCGCGTCAATGTGCCGGAAGGCCAGCCGCGTCCGCCGATGCCGGCCAAGCGCTACAACTACAGCGGCACTTTCGAGGTCCTGCCGCAATAAGGCCTGGTGCTTAGAGCGTGGCCGGATGATCCCACGGCGCCCATTTTTCGGATTTTCGATGCTCTGGATGCTTGAACCGGCGCGCGGTATCGCTGCCATCGCGCTGACCCTGGCCTATCTTGGCTTGTGCTGGTGGGCCTGGCAGCGCCGGACATTTTCTCCTTCCCCCGCGACAAATGCCGACTGGACGGTGGCCTACGCCAGCCAGACCGGCACGGCGCAGGCCCTGGCCCAACGCTCTGCTATTGCGCTTGAGCGCAGCGGCGCGACGGTGTGCTGCCTGCCGCTCAACCAACTCGATGCGGCCAGTCTGCAGGCCGGCGGCCGTTTCCTGTTTGTCGTCAGTACGGCCGGTGAGGGCGATGCGCCGGACAACGCGGCACGTTTTGCCCGCCAATTGTTGGGCGAGACACTCGATCTGGCCGCTGTCGAGTTCGCGCTGCTCGCCCTCGGCGACCGCAGCTACCGGCATTTCTGCGGCTTCGCTGAACGCCTGGCGCAATGGCTGTTGGCGCAGGGCGCCCGCCAGCGCTTTGCCCGGATCGCGGTTGATCGCGGCGATAGCGTGGCGCTTGCGGCCTGGCGACAGCGCCTGGCCGAACTCGGGGCGGCCGAAGAATTTATTGAAAGCGCCGATGATTTCCGCCCCTGGCGCCTGATCGACCGTCAGCATCTCAATCCGGGCAGTGCCGGCGGCGAGGTCTATCAGCTAAGCTTCGCCGCAAGCGGCGAAACACCGCTCTGGGCGGCCGGCGATCTGGCGCAGATCCGGCACGCGGCTGACGCCAGTTGCCAGCGTGACTACTCGATTGCCTCGCTGCCCGAAGAAGGCGGCCAAGTGCGCCTGCTCGTCCGCCGCCATAGTCGGGCCGACGGTTCGAGCGGCATGATGTCGGGCTGGCTGACCCGGGATCTGCCGCTCGGCGGCGAGATCGCCTTGCGCCTGCACCGGCATCCGGCATTCCATCTCAACAACAACCGTTTCCGGCCGCTGATCTGCATCGGCAACGGCGTCGGTCTGGCCGGTTTGCGCGCCCTGCTGGCCAGCCGGATTGCCACCGGCTGCGACGACAACTGGCTGCTGTTCGGCGAACGCAACAAAAGGCAGGATTTTCACTGGCAGGACGAGTTGACCGCCTGGCAGGCGGCCGGCTTCCTGGCCCGGCTCGATACGGCGTTTTCGCGCGATGCCGACGACGGGCACTACGTTCAGGATTGCCTGGCCGCCCAGGGTGAACTGTTGCGGCAGTGGGTGGCGCGCGGTGGGGCTGTATATGTCTGCGGTAGTCGCCAGGGAATGGCGGCGGGTATCGATCGGGGGCTGCGCGAGATAGTCGGTGACGAAGGCGTCGACCGCTTGCAGCGGGAGGGGCGTTATTGCCGCGACGTGTTCTGAGCAGGATGGCGGAGCGCAATACTTTTTTACAAAGAGTTGCGTTTGTTGTTGAGAATTATTATCATCTGAACCGTATATTCATCCAGCCAGCCATCTGCGAAAACCGTTCCCCACGGTTTCGCTGGAACGCCAGCCAAATCCGCTAAATCTTCACAGGAACAGGCTCATGGCGCATATCCGCAGTCGCAAGCATACCCACTCTTCTCACCTCCTGGCGCTGGTCGCCGCCACTCTGCCGGTCGCCGCACTGGCCCAGGAATCCGAAACCTCGCTGCCGCCGATGACCGTCAAGGCCGTTGCCGACGTACCGTTCAAGGCTGAGCGGGCGGCCAATTCCAAGCTCACTCAACCGCTGCTCGACACCCCGCAAACCGTGCAGGTGATCAAGAAGGAAATCATCCAGGAACAGGGCGCCGCCTCGCTGATGGAAGCGCTGCGCAACACGCCGGGCATCACCATGCAACTGGGCGAGAACGGCAATACCTCGGCCGGCGATACTTTCCAGATGCGCGGTTTCTCGACGCAGACGGCAACCTTCGTCGACGGCATTCGCGATCTTGGCGCCGTGTCGCGCGACGTCTTCAACATCGAGCAGATCGAGGTCGTCAAAGGCCCGGCCGGCTCCGATATCGGCCGCGGCGCCTCGTCCGGTTACATCAACCTGATTTCCAAGCGGCCCGGGCTGGACAGTATCAATACCGCTTCGGTCGCCGTCGGTACGGCCAACAAGACGCGCCTGAGCGCCGATTTCAACCAGAAGGTCGGTGAAACCGCCGCCGTGCGCCTCAATGTCATGGCCCAGGATGGCGGCGTCGACGGTCGCGACCAGGTCAAAAACAGCGGCCTCGCCATTGCGCCGGCCTTCGCGCTCGGTCTCGGCACGCCGACCCGCTTCTATTTCTACTCGCAGCATATACGCCAGAACAACGTGCCGGATGGCGGCATCCCGACCATCGGCATGGAGGGCTTCTATAACAGCAACGCCAACTTGAAGGCCGGCGCTCGGGTCGATAGCAAAAATTTCTACGGCGGCAAGAACGATTACGAAAAGGTCGATGCCGACATGCTCACCGCCAAGTTCGAACATGACCTGGGCGACGGTACGACCATCCGCAATATCAGCCGCTATGGCAAGACTTCGATGGATCGAGTGATGACCGGCATCAACACGCTGAGCGCCGCCTCGGCCGATCCTTCGAGCTGGACGGTCGCCCGCCTGCGTCAACGCACTGATCAGGAAAACGAGATTTTGGCCAACCAGACCAGCCTGAGCGCTGAATTTTCCACCGGTTTGGTCAAGCATTCGCTGATCGCCGGCCTTGAGCTGATGTACGAACGCCAGAAGACGCTGACATTCGCCAGCGCGGCGCAGACCATCAACGGCGTTGCCTATTCGGCCATCCTCAATCCGAATGCCAACCTCTACGACCCGGATTCCTCGCTCGATCTCGGCACACCTTACGCCACTGGCGCCTATATCGACGGCAAGACGACCACCGCCGCCCTCTACCTCTTCGACAACCTCAAGCTGACCGAGCGCTGGATGCTCAACGCTGGCTTCCGTGCCGAACATTACAAGACGACGACCGACGGCCGTACCCAGGTCACGACCAACAATCAGGCCCTCTATCCGGGATATGCCGTCAATCAACTGGCACCGGACAGCCTGGAAGTCTCCGACAATCTGCTGAGCTGGAAGGTCGGCGCGCTCTACAAGCCGGCCGCCAACGGCAGCATCTACATTGCCTACGCCAATTCGCTGACCCCGCCGGGCGCCGCCAACTTCGCGCTCTCCGCCTCGACTTCGAGTTCCAGCAACGCGACTTTCGAGCCGCAGGAAACGACCAATATCGAACTCGGCAGCAAGTGGGATCTGCTCGACAAACGCCTCAACCTGACGGCCGCCCTCTATCGCACCGAGAACGACAAGCAGGTTTCCTATAACGCCATTGACGGGACCTACTCGCAATTCGGCAAAACCCGGGTCGAAGGCATCGAACTGGCTGCCGTCGGTCAATTGACCAACTTCTGGCAAGTCTCGGCCGGCATCGCCCAGATGCGGACCACGGCGCTCGACAACTACAGCTTCAGCACGACCAGCGGCGTCTCATCCTCATCCGGCGTGCGTTGGGCGCCGGATCTGACGGCGACCTTATGGACCTCCTATTCGCTCGGCGATTTCACCCTGGGCGGCGGCGTCCGCTACGTTTCCGAACAGAAGCGCCTGATCACGGGCGACAACGCGGCAACGACCAATATGCCGAACATCCCGTCGTCCTGGGTGACCGACGCGATGGCGGCCTACAAGCTGAGCAAGAAGGTCAATCTGCGCCTCAACGTCTACAACCTGTTCGACGAGGAATACATCAGCACCCTCAACAACAGCGGGGCACGGATGACGCTAGGTACCCCACGGTCGGCCATGCTAAGCGCCAACTTCACTTTCTGACCGGTTCGCCGGCCATTCCGAACCCGTTCGCCAGACGGCCCGTTGCTCAAGGAGTCCCGCATGTTGTTGCATATTCCCGAAGTCCTGAACAAGCAGGAAGTCGCCACTATCCGCCAGATACTCGATGCCGAGGGCTGGGTCGACGGCCTGCAGACGGCCGGCCCCCAGGCTTCGGGAATCAAACACAACGAACAGTTGGCAGTCGACTCGCCGCTCTTTGCCGATCTCTCGCAACGGGTGGCCGAGGCCCTGCAGCGGCATCCCCTGTTCGTCGCGGCCGCCCTGCCCAAGCATGTCTTGCCGCCGATGTTCAACCGCTACTTGAACGGTGGCCACTACGGCAACCATATCGACAACGCGATCCAGACCGACCGCTTCACCGGCCAGAAAATCCGCACCGACGTGTCGACCACCGTCTTTCTCAGCGAACCCGACGAATACGAAGGCGGCGAGCTGATTGCCGAGGACAGCTACGGCTGCCACGAGGTCAAGCTGGCGGCCGGCGATGCCATCGTCTATCCGTCGACCAGCCTGCACCGCGTTGAACCGGTGACGAGCGGCGTGCGCATCGCCTCCTTCCTGTGGACGCAGAGCCTGGTCCGCGACGCCTGGCGCCGCGCCATGCTCTTCGAACTCGACATGAACATTCTCAAGCTGCGCGGCCAGATCGGCGACACGCCCGAAGTCGTCGCCCTGACCGGGCATTATCACAAGCTGCTGCAGCAATGGGCGGAGTGAACATGGCGCTGCCACCGCTGACGGGCATTCCCCACGACCTGGTGGCCGCCTGCGACTACGAAACGCGCGCCCGCCGCCATCTCGACGACAATGCCTGGGCCTACCTGCAGGGCGCAGCGGCCGATGAGCTGAGCCTGCGTAACAACCTTGCGGCATTCCAGTCCATTGCCTTGCGGCCGCGCGTCCTGCGCGACATGCGCCGCGGCCACACGCGCTGCCGCCTGCTCGGCGACGTTTTTGAACATCCCTTGCTGCTGGCACCGATCGCCTACCAGCGGCTCTTTCATCCGGACGGCGAGCTGGCCACGGTACGCGGAGCCGGCGTCATGGGCGCCGGCATGGTGGTCAGCACCCTGGCTTCGAGTCGTTTCGAAGAAGTGGCGGCCAAGGCCAGTGCGCCATTGTGGTTCCAACTTTATTGGCAAGGTGGGCGGGCCGCCTCGCTGGCGCTGCTCCGCCGCGCCGAGGCGGCCGGCTACGGGGTATTGGTGCTGACCGTCGATGCGCCGCTCAGTGGTATCCGCAACCGCGAGCAGCGCGCCGCCTTCGCGTTGCCCAGCGGAGTGGCCGCCGTCAACCTCGCCGCAAGCCCGACAATGCCGCCGCTGGCGCCCGGCGACAGCGCCGTGTTCGGCGGCATGATGGCCCTGGCGCCGACCTGGGCCGATGTCGAGTGGCTACGCGCTCAGACCAACCGGCCGATTTTGCTCAAGGGCGTGCTGCACCCCGAAGATGCAGCGCAGGCGGCGAATTGTGGCGTCCACGGCCTGATCATCTCGAACCACGGCGGCCGCGTCCTCGACACCACACCGGCGCCGCTCGACGTGTTGCCGGAGATTCGCGCCCGGGTTGGGGCTGATGTCACGCTGCTGCTCGACGGTGGCATCCGGCGCGGCACTGACGTCTTCAAGGCGCTGGCGCTGGGGGCCGACGCCGTGCTGCTCGGCCGCCCCTATATCCACGCCCTGGCCGTTGCCGGGGCGCTCGGCGTCGCCCATCTGATCAAGCTGCTGCGCGAAGAACTGGAAGTCTGCATGGCACTCAGCGGCTGTGCCTCCCTGAGTGAAATCACCCCCGATCGTCTGTACCTGCCGCACTGAACGACAAACCAACAACAACCTGGAAAGCCCCGGCACTTGGGCAACCGAGCGCCACGCCCGCGCGATGAGAAACACTATGTCCCCGTACCCGCTTGCCCATACCCGCTGCCTGCTCTCGCTCGGACTGCTGCTCACGCCCATCGCCGCCGCCCTCGCCCAGACGGCGCCGGTCGAAGAGCGCGTGCTCTCCGAAGTCAGCGTCAGCGCCAAAAAGACGCAAAGCCAGGAACTGCGCCGCAATGCGACCGCCGGCAAGATCGTTATCGACCGCGAGGAACTCGATACGATCGACGCCTCGTCGATGGCCGAACTGCTCTCCAAGCTGCCTGGCGGCGGCAATTTCACCGATATGGACGGTGGACCGCGCGGCAAGCAGCGCGGCCCCGACCGCAACATGCCGCAGGTCCTGGTCGACGGCCAGCCGCTGCCGGGCGGCGGGCGCAACCCGATGGCCGCCTTGCGCCTGCCGGTCGAGCTGATCGAGCGCGTCGAGATCATCCGCAACAGCACCGCCGAGTTCCCGGTGCTCAGTCCGGGTGGCGTAATCAACCTGATCCTGCGCGACGTGCCCAGCCAGCTGACGCGCAGCGCCAAGGTCGGCATCGGCTTGACCGACGGCGAGCCGTCGTATCGCCTGGAAGGCCAGTACGGCGAGCCGGATGCCGGCGATTTCGGCTACCTGCTGTCCGGCGCCTTCAACGCCCGGCCGGTGGTCGGGACGCAGGAGATGCAGGCGAAAACCTACACTGGCGGCGTGTTGACCGACACCATCCGCGAGAAGGCAACGCAGACCGGGCACGACAACAACCTGACGCTGAGTCCGCGCGTCTCCTGGAATCTCGGCAGCGGCAACCGCCTGACCCTGACCCCTTTCCTGACCTATACCGACAGCCTGCGCGACTCGACTATCGAGCGCGATACCTCCGGCGTCGCCTCGACCGATCGCCTGCGCCAGGAAACGACGCGCGCTACCGGTCGACTCGCCGCCGAGTGGCGAAACCAGGGCGCCGGCGGCAGCGAAACCACGGCGCGCCTGATGCTGCAGGGCGAGCGTGACGACAGCGAACGGACGACGCGCATGTACGATGCCGTCGGCAGCCTGACCGCCAACCAGCGTGACAAGACCTTGCGCGAGGAGAGCGAAATCATGCTCGAACTGCGCCGCAAGCAGCTTTTCTTCGAAAATCACCTGTTGACCGGTGCGCTCGAATGGCGCGACAAATCGACCGACGACGATCAGCAGCGCACCGGCGGTGGCGCCAGCAGTTCGGCGCAGCTGACCGAAACCCGCGTCGTCGGCTGGCTGCAGGACGAATGGCAGGTCGCCGAGCAGCATGTGCTGACGCCGGGCCTGCGTCTGCAGGTGTTGCAGACGAAGATCGACGACAGCAGCAACGGCCGCATCGAGCGCAATTACAACTCGGTCGATCCGTCGCTGCATTACCTGTGGCAGGTCACCGATGCATGGAATTTCCGCGCCAGCATTGCCGGTAATACCCGCCAGCCGCAGACGCGCGACTTGAGCCCGATCGTGCGCGAGGCAAGCGGCGTCAATTCGTCCGCGAATCCGGATCGCGGCGGCAACAGCCAACTGGCGCCGGAACGCCTGCGCAGCATCGAACTGGGCATCGAGCATTATCTCGAAGGGCGGGGCGGCACCATCGGCTTCTCGGTCTTCGACCGGACCATCGACAACTACGTCCAGCGCCTGATCGAAAACGAAGCCGGGCGTTGGGTCGAGCGGCCGCGCAATGTCGGCAAGGCGCAACTGCGTGGCGGCCTGGTCGATTTCAAGGCAAAGATGGCCGCCATCGGCCTGCCGAATCTGACCCTGCGCGGCAATCTCGCCTACACCGATACCAAAATGCTCGAGCAGGTGGCGGGCCTGGGCGCCGGCGAAGGGCCGCGCAAGAGTGCCAACCTCGGCATCGATTACGAGGTCCCATCCTGGCGCCTGACGATGGGCGGCAATTACAGCTATTCGTCGGCGCTCGACCGCGAAAGCAGCGCCACCGTCCGCCAGCAGCAGGGCGAACGCCGGCAACTCGATCTCTACGCGCTGTACAAACTCGATCGCCAATTGGCGATCCGCTTCTCGGCCCAGAACGTGACCCGCCAGACGCGGACCGATACGCTAAGCGAGAGCGATACCAACGGTCTGCTCAGCCGCCAGGAAACCGCCAGCACACTAGGCCTGGCCAGCTATTTCGTAACCCTGGAAGGCAGGTGGTAAGGAATAGAAACGCCAGGCTGACCAGCGCTTACTCCCGCTGGCTGCCCACACCAGTTGGTCTGCCCCGCCCACCGCAAGGACCAGGGTCTATGCCCCGGGGCCAATCTCAGCAGCGTTAAGCCGCAGGACACGCGAATCCGTCCGGGCATGACGATTGAGCGGAACGATACGCCCCCGCCCCAGGGCGGCGAACATTTCCATGCGCTGGAAAAGCAAACCGCGCCGCCCGCGTGAAAAGTTCATGACTAAAGCCAGCCCCGTCCGTCAGGCCAGTCGCCGGCCGCGAAAGAGCCCGGGAGCGGTGTCTTTCTAGCCGTTTCCATGGCCTATCCGAATCCTGACGAATGGCATAACGACGAATTGCCATTAAGTTATTGACATTGATTCTCGTTTACCTAACAATGCGATCAATTCTCATTACCAGTGAAATACGCCATGGACACCTTGCCCAAATCACCATCCGCCAGCCAAAGCACCGGAAAGACCAATGACCGGGCTCGCCTCCCCAGCGCACAGATTCTCTGCGGCAACAGCGCCGTCGAAATCGAACATGCCGGCCAGCTCTACCTATTGCGCGTAACCCGGGAAAACAAGCTGATCCTGACCAAATAGCGTTTCTTCGTAGCCCATCTCCCGTTCCGCCAACCCGAAAACATGAATTTCGCCCTTTCCCGCCCGTCACCCTTGCAACGCAGCGGCCTGTTCGGCGTCGTCATCGGCCTGCATGCCGGAGTTTTCCTGCTGATTCTGGCGGCCCGGACAATTGCGCCGCAGGTCATCGAGATGCCAATGATGGTCGACCTGCTGCCGGCTCCGGAAGCCGAAAAGCTGCCGTTGGCCAACCCCCTGCCAATGGCCAGACCGCAGTCGGTGAAACAGCACGCAGCACTGGCGCCCGCCCCGAAATCTGCCGCCCCGAGCATCGACACCAGCAGCAGCAAGCAGGCCGTGGTCAGCGCTCCGCCGGCCGCCCCCCCCGAATCCCAGCCGACCGCCAGCACTAACGCACCGGCCGCCGAGCCGGTCAGTTCGGCCCGCTTCGATGCCGACTACCTGAAGAACCCGGCCCCCGCCTACCCGCCGCTGGCCCGCCGCATGGGCGAGGAAGGCAAGGTCATTCTGCGCGTCTCGGTGCAGCCACAGGGCACCGCCGACAGCGTCGAGATCCGGACGTCGTCGGGCAGCCCGCGCCTCGACGAAGCCGCCCAGAAAACCGTGCGCAACTGGAAATTCATCCCGGCCAAACGCGGCGATGTCGCGGTTCAAAGCTGGGTCCTGGTCCCCATCATTTTCAAATTGGAGCAATAACATGCAGGAAAACATTCAGGAAACCGCGTCGAACGCATTCGGCTTCGCCCACCTGTGGGCCAGCGGCGACGTCATTTCCCACACTGTCGCCGTTATCCTTGCCCTGATGTCGATGGCTAGCTGGTATCTGATCCTGGCCAAGGCCGGGGACTGGTGGACGGTGCGCCGCGCCGCCCAGGCCGTCGGCAAGTTCTGGACAGCAACCAGCTTTGCCGAGGGCATCGAGCGCCTACGCGAAGCCGGCACCGAAAGCCCCTACGCCCAGCTCGCCGAACAAGCCAATTGCTGCAACCATGAATGCGAAGCCGTCACCGGCCGCCTCGCCTCGCGCTTCGACCCGGCCGAACAGATGGAACGCGCCCTGCGCCAGCAACTATCGAGCACCCAGGCGAGCATGGAAAACGGCCTGACGCTGCTTGCCACGACCGGCGCCACAGCCCCCTTCGTCGGCCTGTTCGGTACCGTCTGGGGCATTTACCATGCCTTGGTCGCGATCGGCCTGTCCGGCCAGGCGGCCCTCGAAAAGGTCGCCGGCCCGGTCGGCGAGGCGCTGATCATGACCGCCGCCGGCCTCGCCGTCGCGCTGCCCGCCGTCTTCGCCTACAACGCCTCAAGCCGCGCCAACCGCGTCATCCTGGCCGATCTTGACGCCTTCGCCCACGACCTGCATGCCTTCTTCACGGTCGGCAAACCCTTCGCCGCCAACAGCGCCCAGATCCACCCGATGCGCGCCCGCGCTGCCGCCGAGGTCGCGTAATCATGGCGATGGGCAACTTCAACGCGCCGAACCACCAGATGCCGACGGCGGAAATCAACATGACGCCGCTGGTCGACGTCATGCTGGTCCTGCTCATCATCTTCATCATCACTGCGCCGCTGATGACCCATTCGGTCAAGGTTGAGTTGCCGCGCGCTTCGAGCACACCGACGCCGGAAAAGCCGGCCACCCTGCAGGTGGCGATCAATGCCGACAACAAAGTTTTCGTTGGTTCAGAGGCGGTGGATCGTACCCGGCTCGAACAAAAGTTCCGCGACGCCGTCGCCCGGGACGCCAATGTCGAGATGCACCTCAAGGCCGACAAGGCCACCCGCTACGAGTCGGTCGCCGAAACCATGAGCGCTGCCCGCCGCGCCGGTCTGAGCAAAATCGGTTTCGTCACCCAGCCCGCCAACGAATAGCACCAGAAACCCGCTTTACTTCCTTTCGATTTCACACCCACCGCTCAAGCCAGCCAGCCAGAACGCCAGCCAGCCCTTCCGGGAAGCCAGCTTCAAGGTCAGCCAGCCAGAGACTTTTCAGGAGTCCTGCCATGTTGTTCCCGAAACACGTCCTCTCTGCCTTGCTGCTGTCCGCGACCCTGGCCGCCCCGGCCCTCGCCCTCGAATACCCGATCGGCGTGCCGCAACAGCGCGCCGGCATGGAGATCGCTGCCGTCTATCTGCAACCGGTCGAAATGGAACCGGAGGGCATGATGAAGAAGGCCACCGACTCCGACATCCACCTCGAAGCCGACATCCACGCCCTGGCCAACAATCCGAACGGTTTCGAGGAAGGGGCGTGGCTGCCCTACCTGGCGATCAAGTTCGAGGTTGCCAAGATCGGCGCCGACTACAAGGTGAGCGGCGATTTCATGCCGATGGTCGCCAACGACGGCCCGCATTACGGCGACAACGTCAAGCTGGCCGGTCCCGGCAAGTACAAGGTGAAATACACCATCCAGCCGCCTTCGGCCAACCCGCATGCCCATTTCGGGCGCCATACCGACCGCGCCACCGGCGTCCGTCCGTGGTTCAAGGCGTTTGAAGTCGAGTACGAATTCACCTACGTCGGCATCGGCAAAAAAGGCGGTTACTGATCATGAAGCTCTCCCAACTGACTGCCGCGCTGGTCGCGGCAGGGCTGGCCCTGCCCGCCCTCGCCGCACCCGATAGCGCGACGCTGCAAAAGCTGCTTGAGCGCATGGAAAAACTGGAAGCGCACAACAACGAACTGGAAAAGAAGCTCAAATCGCTGCAAGGCGAAAGCGAGGAAATCGCCAAGGGTCTCGACAGCCCGCGCCTTTCCGAGAACGAGCCGGAACTGACGGTACGCCTGAAGGCCGTCGAGAAAGACGCGCTGGAAATGAAAAAGGCCGCCAGGATCGCCGAAGGCCTCGACGGCATCAAGGTCAGCGCCGCGCTGGCCACCGTCGGCCAGCACGCCAGCGGCCTGCCGCAAGGCATCGAGAATGGCAGCAGCCAGCTCAATTACCGGGCCGACGTCTCGGTCGAGTTGCCGCTCGCCCCGGTCGGTGACATCGAGCACAAGCTGTTCGCCCATCTGCGCATGGGCCAGGGTCTCGGCCTCAACGCCGCCTTCTCCAATCTCAGCTTCTTCTCGAGCGCCCCGAATGCGCTCGCCTTCCGCGCCTCCGGCGCCAGTCCGGACGACTCGGTGACCATCCTCGGCCAGGCCTGGTACCAGGCGGCAATCCCGCTGCCTTTCCTCGGCTTCAAGCCCTACTCGCGGGAAACCCTGGAGCTGACCTTCGGCAAGATGGACATCTTCGGCTTCTTCGACCAGAACGCCGCGGCCGGCGACGAAACGAAGCAGTTCCTCAATTCCGTCTTCGTCCATAACCCGCTGCTCGATGCGGCCGGCGAAGTCGGCGTCGATGCCAACGGCTTCCAGCCCGGCTTCGTCGCCTCCTACCTCAACTACGTCGACAAGACCCAGCCCTGGCGCTTGTCGCTCGGCCTGTTCGGCGCCGGCGACAAGGGCGCCAACTACCAGCGCAGCCTGACCTCGCCGCTGGTCATGGTGCAGGCCGAGAAGGAACTCAAGCTGTTCGGCGGCCTGAGCGGCCATTACCGCCTCTATGCCTGGAACCGCAACGAAGGCGTCGATTTCGACGGCGTCACCACGAGCAAACACACCGGCCTCGGCGCCTCGGTCGACCAGCGCCTGGGCGACGGCGTCCGGGTTTTTGCCCGTTACGGCAAGCTGGTCAAGGGCGAATTGCCGTTCAACCAGGCGGCCACCGCCGGGGCCGAGTTTTCCGGCAGCTACTGGGGCCGCGGTGCCGACGCCATCGGCATCGCCGGCGCCTGGCTGCAATCGGGCAAGGGCTATCGCAACAGCACGGCAACGGCCTATTACGACAACGACCAGACCCAGGCGGCCTACACCTTCACGCCGCAGGGCGCCGAAAAGGTCGCGGAAATCTACTACCGCTACCGCCTGTCGCCGCAGTTCGAACTATCGCCCGACTTCCAGTACGTCACCAACGGCGGCGGCAATGCCGATGCCAAATCGGTCAAGGTCTTTGCGCTGCGCGCCAACATTGCCTACTGAGGTTTTTTCATGAAACACACTCTCCATTCCGTGGCTTTCAGCCTTCTCCTGGCCTCCGGCGCAGCCCTGGCCGATGACCTGCCGACCTTCAAGCTGTTGATGAAGGACGGCCATTTCATCCCGGAAACGCTGGAGGTTCCGGCCAACACGCGTTTCCGCCTGGAAGTAAAGAACGAAGGACCGGGCGCCACGGAATTCGAGAGCCTGGAGTTGAAAAAGGAACTGGTGCTCGCCCCCGGCGTCACCCGCAGCCTGGTTTTTTATCCGATGAAACCGGGCAGCTACAAGTTCTTCGACGACTTCCACCCGAGCACCGGCCAGGGCCGGATCGTCGCCAAGTAGGTATTAGCTGCTAGTCGCTAGTCGTTAGTTACTAGCAACTAATACCCCCTAACAACTAACATCGAATGGCTAACAACTAAAATGGGAAACGCCTTTTTCGTAGTCTGGCGGGAAAGCCTGGAAGCTTTCCTGATCGCCGGCATTCTCTACGCCTGGCTGCAGGCCAACGACGACAGCGGTCGTGGCCGGCGGGCGCTCTTTCTCGGCCTGGCGGCCGGCGCCGGCCTCGCCCTGCTGCTCGGCTGGGCATTGTTGACGGTGCAGGACGAACTGAGCGGCAGCGCGCTGGAAATCTTCCAGACGGCGACCCTTTTCATCGCCGCCGGGCTGATCACCCAGATGGTGCTGTGGATGCGCCGACACGGCCGGCAGATGAAGGCCCGACTGCATGCCGATCTGGCGGCCGCGAGCGAACGCTCCGGCTATTTCGGGGTGGCCGTCGTCGCCGCCCTGGCGGTCGCCCGCGAAGGTGCCGAAACGGTGATCTTCCTCTACGGCATGGCCCAGGAAGGCGACCTGAGCGCCCTGCTGCTCGGCGCCCTGGCCGGGTTTGCCGGGGCCGGCGCCACCGCCTGGCTGGCCGCCAAGAGCCTGGCCCGCCTCAACATCGGCCTGCTGCTGCGCCTCTCCTCCATCCTCTTGCTGGTTCTCGCCTCGGCCCTGCTGGTCGCCGCCATCGACCGCCTGCTCGGCGCCGGCTGGCTGCCGCCGCTGCTCGACCCGGTCTGGGACAGCTCTGCCCTGCTCGACGACGGCACCAAGCTCGGCAAACTGCTCGCCGATTTCTCCGGCTACCGCGCCCGCCCGGCGCTGACTTCGCTGCTGGCCTGGGCAGCCTATTGGGGCGTCGTCATTTTCGCCTGGCGGAGAAGCCATCATGGCTGAACACATCCTGCGCTTTCACGCCAGCCGGCCGACCTCCGACCACACTCAAAGCGCCGACCATATCGACCACGGCCGGCCCCCGGGCCGGCTGGCCAGCATCGGCCTTTTCCTGCGCCAGCACCGCAAACTGATCATCAGCGTGCAGTGGCTCGTCGTCGTGCTCTACGCGGCAATGGTCATCATCCCGGCCTTTTTGCCGCTGCCGGCGGACGACGCGCACATCTGGGACAATCTCCGGCTATTCGCCCAATTCTGTTTCTGGGGCCTGTGGTGGCCGGGCGTCATGATCGCCACGGTGACCATGGGCCGCGTCTGGTGCGGCCTGTTCTGTCCGGAAGGTTCGCTGTCCGAATGGGTCAGCCAGTACGGCCGGGGAAAGGCCCTGCCGCGCTGGCTGAAATGGAGCGGCTGGCCCTTCGTCGCCTTCGTCTGCACAACGGTGTACGGCCAACTGGTCAGCGTCTATGAATATCCGCAGGCCGCCCTGCTGGTCCTCGGCGGCTCGACCCTCGCCGCCCTGAGCATCGGCCTCCTCTACGGCCGCGAAAAGCGCATCTGGTGCCGCTACTTGTGCCCGGCCTCGGGCGTCTTCGCCGTCCTGGCCAAGATCGCGCCGCTCCATTACAAAGTCGACCGCGCTGCCTGGGATCGCCATGAAGGCGACTTCGCACCGGTCAATTGCGCCCCGCTGCTCGACGTCCGACGCATGAGCAGCGCTTCCGAATGCCATAGCTGCGGGCGCTGCGCCGGCCAACGCGACGCCGTCACCTACGCCGCCCGCTCGCCATTCAGCGAAATCCTCGATTTCACCAACCCGGCCAAAACGCCGGATGCCCTGACCCTCGTCTACGGCGTCCTCGGCGTCGCCACCGCCGCCTTCCAATGGACGCTCAGCCCCTGGCTGCTCGCCATCAAGCTGGCCGCCGCCGACTGGCTGGTCGAGCACAATCATTTCGCGCTGCTCGACAATGACGTACCGTGGTGGCTGCTGACCCATTACCCCGAAGCCAGCGACCTGTTTACCTGGCTCGACGGCGCGCTGGTGCTCGGCTACCTGCTCGGCGGCGGTTTCCTGCTCGGCAGCCTGCTCCTCATCGGCCCGGCCCTGGCCGCCCGACTGCTGAAAACCGAACAACTGAGCTGGCAACGCTTCACCCTGGCTTTAACCCCGCTCGCTGCGGCCAGCGTCATCCTCGGCCTGTCGATGCTTACCGTGACCCACCTCAAGGCCGAGCATTTCTGGCTCGGCTGGCTGCCGTATTTCCGCATCACCCTGCTCAGCGCCGGTTGCCTGGGCAGCCTGTGGCTGGCCCTGAGCCTGGTCCGCAAAGCGACAGCCGGCTTCCTGAAAAGCGCGCTTGCCTTGATCGCCATGCTGCTGCCGGCCGGCTTGATGGCAAGCGTCTGGACGCTGGTTTTCTTTGTCTGGTAGGGCGTTCAAGACGAAATAGCAAAACTCCCTAGCGCTTTTGGATGGCATAATCGAGCGAACACAAAAGCATAGGGGGCGACCGTGGCTGCGCTGATACCGGCAATCGGCACCATAGGACTAGCCCACAGGGGGCACGTCTACACCGTCCACCAATGGTGCCGCGCTCGATTCGTCGCCGACAACGCTGACCAGCCGGAAAACGGCAAGGGGCGGCACAGCAAAGCCAGTTTCAAGAGCCTCGGCATCCAGGCCCAGGGCCGCACCACCATCCTCAAGATCAACTACCGCAACACGCAAGAAGTGCTTGAGCTAGCCAGCGGCATCGCCAGCGAACCGCTCAAACCAACGGCCTCGGACGAAGACGGCATCCCGCTCGTCGCCCCGATCAGTGCCGGCCGCCACGGCCCGAAGCCGCTGCTCATCAAACTGCCGAGCATTCAGGAAGAAGCCGGCTACATCGCCAAACACCTCAAGGAAGCCCACAAAACCGGCACGCCGTGGAGCGACATGGCAGTGATCTACCGAGACTACGGCATCGGGAAACCAGTGCTGGCGACGCCAAGAAAAGCCGGCATCCCGGTCACCTATCAGGACAATCCTCGTGACTTAGCGCTTTTGCATATTTCATCGTCAGCGCAGTAAGCTGGTCACGTTACGCTATAATTTGATCCGTAACCAATTGATATCTATAGGCTAAATATGACGGCCTAAATATGTCAACATACTATCTCAACTTGCTTCCTTTATTCAAAGCGCAGCTTTCCTCGAAGCTGCTCGGCGTAAACCTCAGTATTTCACTCGCCAGCGCGATCTGACCTTCTCCCACCTGATCGCCTTCCTGCTTTCCTGCGTACGTGGTGCAGTACAGGTTGAACTTGATACTTTCTTTGCTTTGCTGGAACGGCGAACCCGCTTGTGTCGCGTGGTGACCGCCAGCGCTTTCTCGAAGGCGCGCAGTCACCTGTTTGCCAATGTCTTCGAGCCGCTCAATGCCGAATTGCTCCGCCTGGTCGACGAGGCCATTCCCGCGCAGCCGCATTGG
>JAGTRU010000052.1 GCA_018261905.1 Pseudomonadota bacterium
ATCCCAGGGCGAAGCCGACCTCGACCAAAACGCCCAAAACCGCACAAGTCGCACGCCTATAAAACAGCACCATGACAAAATGCTAAGTTGCGAGGATTGAACCCAACCCTACCCCAGCCGCCCAATCCGCTCCGCCGCCGTCTGCAAATGTCTCTCCAGCGCAGCGAGGCATTCGTCAAATCCGGCATTGAATCCCGCTTCCTTGTTCAAACGCTCCAGATAAGTCTGTGCCAGCGCCAGTGCCTGGCGCCACTGGGCCGTGCGGATCTGGCTGTCGAAACCGGCGGCCGGCAGCGTGGCGGGGAGTTCGCCGCTGCTGCGCGGGGCGAAGGCCATGGGGAGCATGTCGTACGCGGGAGCCAGTTGGTAGGGGCGGCCGCTGTCGGTGACGAAGGAAAGGTTGCCGGGGTGCATGTCGGTGTTGCCGATCAGTGTGCCGAAGGCGTGCAGCAAGCAGGTGGTTTCGTGCGCCTGGCCGGTGATCTGGCGCTCGGCGAGCAGGCGGGCGGTCATGGCCGGCCAGCCGCCGCGGCCGAGGCCGATGAATTCGGCGTCCATGGCACTTAGCGAGATGAGGCCGCGCCGGCCGTGCGGGCCGCTGCGGTCGAAGCGTTCGACTTCGAGAAAGCGTTGCCGGCCGTGGTCGATGATGCGCGTGGCGACGGCCGCGATGGCGTTTTCGCGCAGCAGCGTGAGGGCGTGGTGTTCGGCCAGCAACAGATCGCGCCAGCGTTGGGCAATGGGGTTGTCGGCGCCCGCCCCGACATCGAGCGAAAACTTAACGAGCACATGGCGCGGGCCGTTGGCGGTTTCGGCATAGGCGCCGAACTTGGGTTGCTCGCCGCCGGCCGACGAGGCCGGGGTTTCGCCGCCGAGTGCTTGCCGGGCGCGTTCGGCGTAGGCGGCGGCAAGCCCGGCAGCCGGCAGCGCCACCGGATCGGGGCGCAGGATGAAGTGCTGGCGCCCGGCGTCACCGACGATCAAGTTGCCGATGGCGTCGCTGCCCGGCTGGCTGAGCAGGGCGCGCAGAATGTGTTCTTCCTGCCAGTCGCCGAGTCGGGGCGGCAGGCCGAGCGTTTCGGCCTGGGCGGCGACAAAGGCACGCCCGAGAAAGCCCTGCGGCCGCATGTCGTCCAGCCACCAGGGGAAGCCTTCGCTGTGGCTGGTGCTGCTGTCGGCGTTGGTCATCACATACCCCGTGGGCTGCACCGGGCTGAGTTGCCCGAGCGCCTCGACCTGTCCTTCCGGCGTAACGCGATAGATGGGCACATCCGGCATGGCCAGCAGGGGCCGGCGCAGCGCGTAGTGAATAGATCGATACGGGCCAAAGCGGATGATCTGATTACCCAGCGACTGCATGGCGCGGGATAGCGTAGCTTGGCTGACTCGCATTTTTTCAGCCAACTGTCCTGCTGTCAGCGGGCCGCTGGCGAGCAATGTGCGGATATTCAGCGCGTGATCTACCGGCATTTTGAATTGATAAGTGAATAGATAAACGAATCGATCATATTCCAGGCCAGGCTGATTGGCAATTTGACCGGAATTCGCGCTTTCTCAACACAGCCCCTTCTGCGAAAATCGCCGCTTTCCCATCTTCAGCCCAATCATGATCCAAGGCCAGTTCCGTTCTTCCATCCTGCAAGTGCCGGGCGAGGTGACGCCGCTCAAGCTGCGCGGCTATCTGCGTCAGGAGATTGCGGCGGTGCAGGCAACGGCGCAGAACGCCGAGGACATTATCGTCGTCCGCCTGTTCGTGCTGGAAAAAGTGTTGTTCGCGCTCGGGGCCAAAAAGGTGGACAGCATTCTGCAAGGTCTTGTCGGCAAATGCCCGAACATTCAGCGCATCGAGCTGGAGGCGCTGTCTCGCCCCTTGACCCAGGATGAAATGCAGGAAGCCGCCGACGAAGCGCAGGCCACGCTCCAGAAACTCACGGACCGGGTGATGGCTTCGGGCGGCAAGCTGGCGCCGGATACCGGCGCACCTTAGCGGCTGGCCGGAAAACGCTGCTTTTCTTCATCTGCTGAGCAATCCGGCGTAAAGTGGCGGTCAGCCGGGAAAATACCCGGCCGACCGCCCCAACCTGAATGCACCAGCAAACGTGAATACTTCTCTTTCGCCAGCCAACGCCATCCTCCTCGTCGGCCACCCGAATGTCGGGAAATCGGTTCTTTTCCACCGTCTGACCGGCGCCTACGTCAACGTTTCCAATTATCCCGGCACGACGGTCGAAGTCACCCGCGCCAACACCCGCTTCGACCACGCCGCAGTGCTGCTCGACACCCCGGGCGTCCTTGCCCTGCCCTCGCGCAGCGACGACGAGCGGGCGACGATGACGGCCCTACTGCACGAAAATTCGCGCTGTCTGGTGCAGGTCGGCGACGCCAAGAACCTGCGCCGCACGCTAACCCTGACCGCCCTGCTCGCCGAACTCGGCGTCCCGATGGTGCTGGCGCTGAACATGCACGACGAAGCGGCGGCGCGCGGCGTCACCGTCGATGTCGCGGCGCTCTCCGAAGAACTCGGCATCCCGGTGCTGGCCACCGTGGCGACCGGCGGCGAAGGCATCGGCGAACTGACCGGCAGCCTGGTCAATGCCCGCAAGCCACAGGCCCTGCTCCGCTACGACGCCGATTTTGAAAAAGAGATCGCCGCCATGGCCGCCGCCATCAACCGCCTGGCGCCGCATCCCAAACTCGCCGCGCGCGGCCTGGCCATTCTCTTCCTCGGCGGCGACTCCGCCGTTGCCGACTGGCTGAAAGAAATGGCCGTCGAGAATTACCCGGAACTCGAAACGCTCTGCCAAGCCGCCGGCCAACGCACCGACGGCGACCTGCCGACCCTGCTCGCCCGCGAGCGCACCGAGGCCGCCGACGCGCTGGCCGCCAGCGTCATCCAGCGTGCCGTCCGGAGCAGCCCGCTGCTCTCGCAGCGCCTGGGTCAGTATGTCGTACATCCGGTCTGGGGCGTGCCCATCCTGCTCGCCGTGCTCTACGTCGTTTATCAGTTCGTCGGCGTTTTCGGCGCCACAGTACTGGTTGGCCTGCTGGAAAAAGACCTGTTCCAGGACATCCTCAACCCAGCCTTTACCAACCTGGTTAACGCCGTGATCAGCCTGCCCTGGCTGTCGGAACTGCTGGTCGGCCAGTACGGCTTGTGGACCATGGGCATGACCTACGCGCTGGCGTTGATCCTGCCCATCGTCACCACTTTCTTCTTCGCCTTCGGCGTGCTCGAAGATTCCGGCTATCTGCCGCGCCTGACGGTGATCGCCAACCGGCTGTTCTCGCTGATCGGCCTCAACGGCCGGGCCGTGCTGCCGATGGTGCTCGGCCTCGGCTGCGTCACCATGGCGACGCTGACGACGCGCATCCTGCACAGCCCACGCGAACGCATGATCACCATTTTCCTGCTCGCCCTGGCCATTCCCTGTTCGGCCCAGTTGGGCGTCGTCCTCGGCATGCTCGGCGGCGTTTCCTTCACCGCCGTGCTCGTCTGGGCCCTGGCCATGCTCGCCATCCTGCTGCTCTCCGGCTTTCTCGCCTCGAAGCTGCTCCCCGGCCGACGCATCCCGCTGGTCACCGAACTGCCGCCGATGCGCCTGCCGATCCTCGGCAATGTGCTGAAAAAGACCGGCGGCCGGCTGAAGTGGTACCTGCTCGAAGTCATTCCGCTCTTTCTGCTCGGCACCTTCATCATGTATTCGCTCGACAAGAGCGGTGCCCTGCCGGCCATCATCGAAGCCGGCGAACCGTTGGTTTCCGGCTGGCTCGGCCTGCCCAAGGAAGCTTCGGCCGCCTTCGTGATGGGCTTCCTGCGCCGCGACTTCGGCGCCACCGGCCTCTTTGCCATGGCGCACAGCCTGTCGCCGATCCAGGCCGTGGTCGGCATGATCACCCTCACCCTGTTCATCCCCTGCTTCGCCAGCCTGATGATGATGATCAAGGAACAAGGTGCCAAGGTCGCTCTCGGCATGGTTGCCGTCATCGTCCCCTTCGCCTTTTTCGTTGGCGGCCTGTTCAACCTCCTGCTGCACGCCGTCTGGTAAGCCCATGAGTCCGAAACACGAAGCCCGCCTGCCCCTCGCCTTCATCACCCCCGGCACAGAAGTCCGCCTGGCCGCGCTCGGTGACGAGATCGACCCGCTGCAGCGCGAACAGCTGACGGCCTACGGCCTGGCCGAAAATCGGCCGCTACGCGTGTTGCAGCAAAAACCGATGACGGTGATTCTCGCCGACGAGGTTGAACTTGCCCTCGAACACGCGGTCGCACGCCATATCTGGGTGGAAATAGAAACGCCGCCGGGCTAAGCTCTGCATTCAGGCAAGCCAGCCGAGTCCGCCAGCCAGCCGCCAATTTTTTCAACGAACTCCGGAGAATAAAATGAAGGGCGACAAGAAAATCATCGACATCCTCAATGGCTTGCTGGCCGGCGAACTGACCGCCATCGACCAATACCTGATCCACGGCGAAATGTATAACGACCTGGGCTTTGGTCATCTCGCCGAGAAGGCCCTGCACGAATCCGAGCACGAGCGTCAGCACGCCCGCGCCCTGATCCAGCGCATCCTCTTCCTCGACGGCACACCCAACCTGGCCAAGCGCGACGCCCTGAAAATCGGCAAGAACGTGCCGGACATGCTGAAGGCCGATCTCGACGTCGAATACAAGGTCGTCGGCGAACTGAAGAAAGCCATCGCCGCCTGCGAAAAGGCCCAGGATTACGTCAGCCGCGACATGCTGGTCGTCCAGCTCGAAGATACCGAGATGGACCACGCTTACTACCTGGAAAAGCAGATCGGCCTGATCGATCTGGTCGGCCTGGCCAATTACCAGCAGAGCCAGATGTCCTCCGGCTCCCCGGCTTAAGGAGCGAACATGAAAGGCGACAAGAAAGTCATCGAAGCCCTGAACAAGGTGCTGAAAAACGAGCTGACCTCGATCAACCAGTATTTCCTGCATGCCCGCATGTTCCGCAACTGGGGCCTGGAAAAACTCAACGACTACCAGTACAGGCAGTCGATCCGGGTGATGAAGGAAGCCGACGAAATCATCGAGCGCGTCCTCTTCCTCGAAGGCCTGCCCAACCTGCAGAATCTCGGCAAATTGCTGATCGGCGAAAACGTCGTCGAATGCCTGCAGGGCGATCTCAAGTACGAACACGAAATCCAGCGCCCGCTACTGATCGAAAGCATCGCCCTGTGCGAGGAACTGCAGGACTACGTCAGCCGCGACCTGCTTGAGGACTTGCTCGAACACTGCGAGGCCGCCATCGACTGGCTGGAAACCCAGCACAGCCTGATCAGCGACGTCACCCTGCCGAACTACCTGCAGGCCCACAAGGAACCGGGCGGCGACTGAAGCTCGGCACCGGACGCCACGAGAAACCGCAGCCGGGCCTGCGGTTTTTTATTGCCCGACGACTTGTTTGGACCCGCCGCGCACCGGCGTTCGCTCAGTGGGTCAGAAAATCGAGCACCATGCGGTTGAACTTGTCGGCGTGCTCCCACTGCGCCCAGTGGCCGCAGCGGTTGAAAATGTGCATTTCGGCATTCTGCAAGCCCCAGACCAGGCGCAGACCGATATCCATGGGCACGAAGCGGTCGTCCCGGCCCCAGATAATCAGGGCCGGCGCACTGATTTCGCCAAGGCGGGGACCGTAGTCGGGGAATTGCTTGGGATTGGCGGCAAAGCTCTTGACGAAGTTTTCCAGGTGCTCGCGGCGCGCCAGCATATTGTCGAGGCGAGCCTGATAGAGCTCCTCGGTCAGGCTGCTGCTGTCGAAAACGAAGACCGCCATCATCCTCTTCAGGTTGTCGATGGTCGGCTCACGGTACAGAGCCTGGATCAGCTTGATGCCCTCCGTCGGCATCGGCACGAACTGGCTGGGGCCGCCGGTGCCGCCGCCCATCAGCACCAGCTTGCCGACGCGGGCCGGATTGGCCAGGGCGAAGGCGACGGCACTGTGCGCCCCCATCGAATTGCCGATGAGATGCACGCGTTCCAGATCGAGCGCATCGAGCAAGCCTTTCAGGGCACGGGCATTGAGGTCGGAACGCGAAGCGCGGCAGACGATCGGATCGCTCTTGCTCCAGCCCGGGCAGTCCATCAGGATCACCCGATAGCCAGCGGCGACCAGCGGCTCGACATTGCGGTTGAAATTGGCCCAGCCGCTGGCGCCCGGCCCCGAGCCGTGCAGCATGACGACCGTCTCGGCACCACTGCCACAGTCGTTGTAATGCAGTTGCAGATCGAGGTCGCCTTCCTGGATGCGGACAAAACGGCTGCTGGCGGTTTCGCTGAGGACTACGGTAGGGGTGTTCATGGTGAGCTTTCCTTTATTCGGTGTTGAATTCTCTGCTGGGAGGCGGCGGCTATTGAGCGAAAGGGCGCGGCCCGAGGCCGATCGGCGCCGGGGCACAATCGACCAGGCGGGAAAAGAGCGCCGAAAAATCCTCGTTCAAGCCGTCGCGCCCGGATTTTTCCGCCATCTCGGCGACGAACTCGGCATCGACCGCCGCCCAGTCGGCCGCCGTCAGACGCTGGCGGACCAGCGGCAGCACGACATCTTCCTCAAGCAGCATGTGCTCGCGATAGAACTCGGCGTAGGTGTCGAAGGCTGTGACGAAAGCTGCGAAACGCCGCTCATCGGCCAGGTAGTCGGCGAGTGCACCGTGCAATGCGGCAATCCGTTGCGGCGCCGCGGCGTGCTGGACGCCCAGGGTCGCCAGCGCCGCGGCGCCCTCGGCGGTGCGTTGCGCCAGGTATTTGAAAAGCAGATCCTCCTTCGGGTGATGGCGCTGCTCGGCATAGGCATCGAGGTAATGGACCATCGCCTGGAAGAGCTTGATGTCCGGCGCCAACCGGCCGGCGGCGACTTCCCTGAGCATGAAACGGATGGCGTGCAGAATCGCAGCCAGCGATTGGTGCTCGTCGGAAATGATGCGCAATGCTTGCATGGGGAAACTCCGGTGATCTTTTTAAGTGGAAAGCATTGCCTGGTGCTTGCTGGCCAGGCCGAGATAGCTTTCGATGACGCGCGGGTCGTTGCGCAAGAGTTCGGCCTCGCCTTCCATCTTCACCCCGCCGTTTTCCAGCACGTAGGCGTAGTCGGCCACTTGCAGCGCCGCCCGGGCATTCTGCTCGACCAGCAGGATGGAAACCCCGCGCTGCCGCAGTTGGCCGATGATGCGGAAGATCTCGCGGACGATCAGCGGTGCCAGGCCGAGGCTGGGTTCGTCGAGCATCAGCAGCTTGGGCTTGGCCATCAACGCCCGGCCGACCGCCAGCATCTGGCGCTCGCCGCCGGACATCGTGCCGGCCGCCTGATGGCGGCGCTCCTTGAGCCGGGGAAAGAGCGCGAAAACGTCTGCCATCGTTTCCAGATGGTCGCGATGACCGTGCCGGTTGCGCTGAAAAGCGCCGAGCAGCAGGTTGTCCTCGATGCTCATGCTGCCGAACAGTTCACGCTTTTCCGGCACCAGGTTCATGCCGCGCACGACCATGCGCTCGACTTCCGGCACCTGCTCGATGCTGCCGTCGAAGGCAACCTGGCCGGAAGACGGCAGCAGCCCCATGATCGCCGACAACGTCGTCGTCTTGCCGGCGCCGTTCGGGCCGATGACGGTGACGATCTTGCCCGCGCCCACCGTCAGGCTGAGCTTGCTGACCGCCTCGACTTTGCCGTAAGCAACAGACAGGTCTTTGACTTCAAGTACGTTCCTGCTCATGCCGCTACACCTCCAAGGTAGGCCTCAAGCACCGCCGGATCGTTCTGCACTTCCTCCGGCAGCCCGGTGGCGATCTCTTCGCCGAATTCCATGACCACGACGCGGTCGACCAGGCTCATCACGAAATCCATGTCGTGTTCGACGATGAGCACCGCCATGCCTTCCGAGCGCAGGCGCTTCAGTAGTTCTGCCAGGGCCTCTTTTTCCTTCAGGCGCAGGCCGGCCGCCGGCTCGTCGAGGAGCAGCAGGCAGGGGTCGGAACACAGGGCGCGGGCGATTTCGAGAATGCGCTGCTGGCCGAGCGCCAGGCTGCCCGCTTCGAGATGCATGAAACCGCCGAGCCCGACCCGTTCGACCTGGATCGCCGCTTCGCGCAGCAGGCGGGCTTCTTCAACGCGGTCCAGACGCCAGGCAGCGGCCAGGACACCCTGGCTGCCGCGCCGGTGGGCGCCGATGGCGACATTTTCCAGCACGCTCATCTCGGGCAGCAGGCGCACGTGCTGGAAAGTCCGGCTCATGCCGAGGGCGGCGATTTGCCGCGAATTGTGGCCGGCCACCGCTTGGCCGCGAAAGAGGATTTCGCCGGAAGTCGGCGTATCGACGCCCGACAACTGGTTGAACATGGTGCTCTTGCCGGCGCCGTTGGGACCGATCAGCGCCAGGATTTCGCCGGCTTTGACATGCAGGTTCATGTTGTTGTTGGCGACCAGGCCGCCGAACTTGCGCGTCACCGCCCGCGCTTCCAGGATCACTTCGCCGTGCGGCGGTTGCGCCTTTTTCGGCAAGGCTTCCGCCGCAGCGTCGATCTGCTTGGTGTCGACGCGCACCGGCACCAGCCGGGCGAGCAGCGGCCACAGACCGGCGCGGGCGCGGTGCAGGAGGACGATCATCAACAGGCCGAAAACGATGACTTCGTAATTGCCGGCCGAACCGAACAGATGTGGCAGGATTTCCTGCAGCCACTGTTTGAGCACGGTGATCACCCCGGCCCCGACCAGGGCGCCCCAGACCTGCCCCGCCCCGCCGACGACGGCCATGAACAGGTATTCGATGCCGATGTGCAGGCCGAACGGCGTCGGGTTCACAAAACGCTGCAGGTGGGCATACAGCCAGCCGGCGGCACAGGCGTGCAGGGCGGCGATGACGAAAATCACCATGCGCGCCCGCGAGGTATCGACGCCCATCGCCTCGGCCATCACCATGCCGCCTTTGAGGGCGCGAATAGCCCGGCCTTCGCGCGAGTCGAGAAGGTTCTTGGTGGTGAACAGGGCGGCCAGCACGAAAGCCCAGACCAGGTAGTAGTAATAACGGTTGTCCGTCAGTTCGAAGCCAAAGATATTGATCGCCGGCAGGTTGGAGAGGCCGGCATGACCGCCGAGGAATTCCATGTTGCCAAACAGGAAGAACAGGCTGATCCCCCAGGCCATGGTGCCCAGGGGCAGGTAATGCCCGGACAGCTTCAACGTCACCGAACCGAGCACGACGGCCACCGTCGCCGTCAGCAGCAAACCGATCACCAGCGCCGCCCACGGCGAACCGCCGAGAAAAGCCAGCCAGGACGGCAGCTCGGCTGCCGTGCTGAGCCAGGCGGTGGTGTAGGCGCCGAGCCCGACGAAGGCCGCCTGGCCGAAGGAGGTCAGGCCGCCGACCCCGGTCAGCAGCACCAGGCCGAGGGCGACCAGGGCAGAGAGGCCGACGTAGTTGAGCAGCGTCACGTAGAACTCGGGGAGGAGCAGCGGCGCCAGCAGCAGCGCGCCGAGAAAAACGGCGAGTACCAGGCGCGGACTGATCCAGCCGTCGCGGCGAGCGGTCGTCACGACGTGCGCCGTTTCCTCTTCCTCGACATGGCGGGTGGACCACGACAGCCAGATCAATACCGGAATGATCAGGGTGAACACCAGGACATCCTTGTAGGCGCTGGCCCAGAAGGAGGAGAAGGATTCGAGCAGGCCGACGATGATCGCCCCGGCGGCAGCCAGCGGATAACTGGCGAGGCCGCCGATGATCGCCGCGACGAAGCCCTTGAGGCCGATCAGGAAGCCGCTGTCGTAGTAAATGGTGGTCAGCGGCGCGACGAGCAGGCCGGACAGCGTGCCGATCAGGGCGGCGAAGAAAAAGGTCTGGCGCCCGGCCAGCGCCGGCGAGATGCCCATCAGGCGCGCGCCGTTGCGATTGATCGCGGTCGCCCGCAGGGCTTTGCCGGCCAGCGTCCGGTCGAAATACAGGTAGAGGCCGACGATCAGCGCCAGCGAAGCGAACAGGACGACGATGGTGTGGCCGCCGACGAGCAGCGAACCGACTTCGATCTGCGCTTCGCTGAACGGCGCGGTGCGCGAACCTTCCGGGCCGAAGATCAGCAGGCCGAGGCCGACCATCAGCAGGTGCAAGGCGACGGCAACGATGAGCAGGACCAGCACTGGCGCTTCCGCCACCGGCTGGAAGGCGACGCGATAGATCATCGGTCCGAGCGGCACGACGATGGCCAGCGCCAGGCCGGCTTTCGCCAGCTGTGGCAGGGCGGCCAGCGGCAGCAGCCAGAGCAGGCCGGCGACGGCCAGCGGATAGGCGAGATTCCAGAGCAGCGAGCGGCCCAGACGGCGCCGACCCGGCTGGCTGTCGATGATGTCGGCAGCCAGCGTCAGCACACCGGCCCCGAGCAGCAGCCAGACGGTGCCGGGATATTGACCGGCTTCCAGTGCCGCCATGGTCAGCGCCCCCCAGGCGAGGAACTCGCCTTGCGGGATGAAGATGATCCGGGTGACGGCAAAGACCAGGACCAGCGCCAAGGCCAGCAAGGCGTAGATGGCACCGTTGGTGATGCCATCCTGGGCCAGCAGCGCGAAAATTTCAGCATCCATAAAGGACTCCAGTGCGACCACTGCGGTCGACGATCAGTACTCGGCAACAGGCGGGCGCCGCGGCGCCCGGCCCGATTCGTCAGACGGTGATGCCGCGCTCGCGGGCCAGGGTCATGGCGGTGTCTTCGATCATGTCCTCCTGACCGCCGACCATGCCGCGCCGGCCCAGCTCGACCAGGATTTCACGGGCCGGCACGCCGTACTTGACCGAGGCGCGCTTGGCAAAGAGCAGGAAAGAGCCATAGACGCCGGCATAGCCGAGGGTCAGCGCATCGCGGTCGATGCGGATCGGGAAATCCATGATCGGCACGACCAGGTCTTCGGCGACGTCGGTGATCCTGGCGACATCGACACCGGTTGCGATGCCCATCAGGCTGCACACGGCGATCAGCACTTCCATCGGCGTGTTGCCGGCACCGGCGCCGAGGCCGGCGGCGGCCGCGTCGATGCGGTTGGCACCGACTTCGATGGCGGCGATCGAGTTGGCGACGCCCATCGCCAAATTATGGTGGCCGTGAAAACCGAGTTCGGTTTCCGGCTTCAGGGCGTCGCGCACGGCGCCGAGCCGGGCCTTGACGGTGTCCGGCAGCAGGTGGCCGGCCGAATCGGTGACGTAGATGCAGTTGGCGCCGTAGCTTTCCATCAGCCTGGCCTGCTTGACCAGGCCTTGCGGACTGTTCATGTGGGCCATCATCAGGAAGCCGACGGTATCCATGTCGAGCTTCCTGGCCATGGTGATGTGCTGTTCGGAGACGTCGGCCTCGGTGCAGTGGGTGGCGACGCGGATGGTGTGGACGCCGAGGTCGCGCGCCATCTTCAGGTGATCGACGGTGCCGATGCCGGGCAGCAGCAGGGCCGAAACCTTGGCGTTCTGCATCCGTGGAATGACGGCGCCGAGGTATTCCTCGTCGGTGTGCGCCGGGAAGCCGTAATTGACCGAGGAACCGCCGAGGCCATCGCCGTGCGTGACTTCGATCAGGGGAATGCCCGCCGCGTCGAGACCGCAGGCGATGCTGACCATCTGTTCCAGGGTCATCAGGTGACGCTTGGGATGCATGCCATCCCGCAGGGTCATGTCGTGGACGGTAATGCTCTTGCCGCGCAAACTCATGTTCTTCTCCTTAAGCGGCGACCGGCTCAAGCTTGAGCGCGCCCTTGATGATTTCTTCGGCAAACATCTCGGCCGTGCGCGCAGCGGCGGCGGTCATGATGTCGAGATTGCCGGCGTAGGTCGGCAGGAAGTCGCCGAGGCCCTGCACTTCGAGGAAGACGGAAACGCGGTTGCCGTCGAACACCGGGCCGTTGACCAGGCGATAGCCGGGCACGTATTTCTGGACTTCCTTGATCATGGCGTGGATGGATTCGCTGATGGCATCGCGCTGCGGCTCGCTTTCGGTCAGGCAATGCACGGTATCGCGCATGATCAGCGGCGGCTCGGCCGGATTGATGATGATGATCGCCTTGCCCTTGGCGGCCCCGCCGACCTGCTTGATGGCGCCGGACGTGGTGCGGGTGAATTCGTCGATGTTCTTGCGGGTACCCGGGCCGGCGCTCTTCGAACTGATCGTCGCGACGATTTCGCCGTAGGCCACCTTCTGCACGCGGGAGATCGCCGCGACCATGGGGATCGTTGCCTGACCACCGCATGTCACCATATTGACGTTCATCGCGCCCTGCCCGACCAGAGTCTTGAGATTGACCGGCGGCACGCAGAAGGGGCCGATGGCGGCCGGCGTCAGGTCGATCATCATGACGCCGAGGGCGTTGAGTTTGCGGGAATTCTCGGCATGGACGTAGGCCGAAGTCGCATCGAAAGCGATCTGCACGCCGTCTTCGAGGACCTGCGGCAGGAAACCGTCAACGCCGGCCGCCGTCACCTTCAGGCCCATGTCGCGAGCGCGCGCCAGGCCTTCCGATTCGGGATCGATGCCGATCATCCAGGCCGGTTCGAGGACCGGGCTGCGCTTGAGTTTATAGAGCAGATCGGTGCCGATATTGCCCGGCCCGATCAGCGCACATTTGATTTTCTTGGTCATGACGATGATCTCTTTTGGGGAAAAGGAATGATTCAGTCGAACAGGCTGCTCACCGTGCCCAGGCCTTCGATGCCGACCTCGAACCGGTCGCCGGACTTGACGGCGACCATCGGCCCGAGGGCGCCGGTGAGCACGATGTCGCCGGCCAGCAAGGGGCGGCCGCAGCGCACCATGACGTCGGCCAGCCAGACGGCGGCGTTCAAGGGGCTGCCCAGGCAGGCCCGACCGTTACCGCGCGAGACGATCTCGTCGCCGCGCCGCATTTCCATGGCACAGGCGGTGATGTCGAATTCGCCCAGGCGGCGCGGCCGGCCGCCGAGCACGAAGAGGCCGCTGGAGGCGTTGTCGGCGACGGTATCGAGGAAGCGGATATTCCACGCCTCGATCCGGCTGTCGACGATCTCGATGGCCGGCAACGCATACTCGGTGGCGCGGATCAGGTCGGCATAGGTGTGGCGTTCGTGCGTCAGGTCGCGGCCGATGACCAGCGCCACTTCGGCTTCGACCTTGGGCTGGATCAGCCGGCCGAGAGCGACCGGCTCGCCGTCGCCGACCGCCATGTCGGCGAAGAGCATGCCGAAATCGGGCTGATCGACGCCGAGCTGGGTCTGCACGGCGAGCGAGGTCAGGCCGATCTTGCGGCCGACCAGCCGGCGCCCCTCGCCCAGCCAGGCGCGGGTATTGGCTTCCTGGACGGCATAGGCGCCAGCCGGGTCGGCCTGCGCCAGGCGTTCGCGCAGCGGGGCGATGGCCCGGCCGCCGGCGGCGGCCGCCTTGAGCAGCGCCGCCGCGGCTTCGGTGGTCAGCGGCCCGCTCACTTGACCAACTTCCAGTGGTTGTTTTCGACCTTGATCAGGACGATGGCGCTGGCGTCGTAACCGGCGTGGTCGGCGGCGGCCATGGTGTAGACGCCGTTGGTACCGACCAGCTTGCTGCTCTTCTCGATGCCGTCGCGCAGCGCGGCGCGGAATTCCGGCGTGCCCGGCTTGGTCTTCGCCTTGAGCGCGGCATTGATGCCGTTCTGGGCGAGCAGCCAGGCATCCCAGGAAGCGCCGGCGAAGGTCGAACGCGAATCGGGACCGTTCTTGGTTTCCAGTTCCTTGACGAAGGCGACGGCGTTTTTCTTCGCCGGGTGGCTGTCCGGCAGTTGTTCGGCGACCAGCACCGGGCCGACCGGGATCAGCGCCCCTTCGACATTCTTGCCGCCGACGCGCAGGAATTCCTTGCTCGTCACGCCATGCGATTGATAGATGCTGCCCTTGAAGCCGCGCTCGCGCAGCGTGATCTGCGGCATGGCGGCCGGCGTGCCGGAAGCACCGACGAAGACGACATCGGGCTTGGCCGCCAGCACTTTCAGCACCTGCGCCTGGACGCTCGGATCGGCGCGACCGTAGCGCTCGCTGGCGACGATCTGCATCCTGCCTTCTGTGGCCTTGCTCAGCGCCTTCAGGAGCAGTTCGCCCCAGGAATCGGAGAAACCGATGAAACCGACCGTCTTGGCACCATGTTCAAGCATGTCGGCAACGACGCGATTGACCATCAGCTCGGCCGACGGCTCGCTACGGAAGATGTAACCGCGCTTGTCGCCGGAGACATCGAGTGGCGCGACGGAAACCATCGGCGTCTTTTCGCTGTTGGCGACATCGGCGATGGCGACGGCGGTGCTGATCAGGTTGGGGCCAAGGATGGCATCGACCTTGTCTTCGGAAATCAGCTTGCGCGCATTCTTGACGGCATTGGTCGGATCGGTGCCGTCGTCGAGCAGGATGTAGTTGATCTTCTCGCCGCCGACCGTCGCCGGAAAGAGCGCCACGGCCTTGCGGGTCTCGGCGCCGAGGGCGGCGGCCGGACCGGTCAGCGAGGCGATGACGCCGATGTTGATCTCGGCAAAGGCCGGCGCAGCGGCTAGGGCGGCAATACACAGGCTCAGAATTTTGTTCGGTTTCATTGTTATGTCTCCTCGAAGGGGTAGCAGATTCGTTATTGCGGAATGCGGCGGAAGCCGCCGTTCAGGTAAATCAACGCTTCGCCGTCGTTGCGCTCGCAGGTCGAAAGCACTTCGCAGAGGAAGGCGTGATGGGTGCTCTCATCGAAGACCTTGATCACCCGACAGTCGAAATTGGCCAGGCTGCCATCCAGCGTCGGCGCGCCGGTAGCCAGCTCACGCCAGCTACCGTGCTCGAAACGGGCCTCGCCATGAACTTCCTTGTGCATCCCGGCGAACACCTTGGCCACTTCTTCCTGTTCGCCAGCCAGGACATTGACGCAGAGGGCGCCGCTGTTCAGGATGACTTCGCTGGCCGCGACGTTCTTGTTCACGAAAACGACCAGCCGGGGCGGATCGGCGGTCACCGAGCAGACGGCGGTGGCGGTCAGGCCGGCGCGCGTCTCGCCGTCACGGGCGGTGATGATGGTGACGCCGACGGCGAAGTGGCGCATGCCGTAGCGGTGGTCGTCGGAGGTGACGGTCGGCATGGCGGCCAGCCGGGCGTTCGGCAGCCAGTCGAGCAACTGGTTGATGTGCGAGTTCATGGCCGGCGCCTCACTGATACTGGGCGGTCGCGGCCGGCTTGGCGCCGAACGGATTGGGTTGCGGCAGCGGGTTGCCGAGCAGGTGGCCGCCGAGCAGATCGCCGATGTTGTCCTGGTTCTGCGTAATGTGGTTGGCGCCGACCAGGATGTCGCGCATCTGGCGCTGCATCGGGCAATTCAGCCAGACGCCGCGGGTCGAGGTCTTCTTGAAAATCATGTGCGCCGCCTCGAAGCACTCGCCGCCGGTGAACTGGTTGGTGGCGAAATGGCGGATGCGGATATCGAGCGGCACCATCTGGCCCTGCGACGCAAAACCCCAGGCTTCCTCGGTGTTCTGGATGACGCGCGCGGCGGCGCCGACGATCTTGGCGTAGGCTTCGCCCAGCTTGCCCTTGATGAACGGGTCGTTCACCGCCGCACCAACCGCCTGGTTGAGATTCTGGCGCGGCACCATGTGTTCGATGTAAAGATCGACCATGCCGCGGGCCATGCCGACGATGACCGAGGACACGGCAGCGTAGAAGACATAGAAGAAAGGCATCTTGTAGAGATTCTCGACGCCGCCATGCGAATGCTCGTCGTAGGCGCCGATGGCGTGGCTGCGGTAGTCGGGCACGAAAACATCCTTGATGATCAGCTTCTTCGAGCCGGTACCGCCGAGGCCGACGACGAACCAGTCATCGACGATTTCGAAGTCGCTGCGCTGGATCCAGAAGGAGCGGAAGACCAGCTCGCCGTTTTCCTCGACCCGGCCGCCGACGAAGGCGCCGCCGGCAGCATGGTCGCAGCCGCTGGAGGTCAGCCATTCGCCATTCAGCTTGTAGCCGCCTTCGACCTTGGCCACCGTACCGAACGGCGCATAGGAAGAGGAAACCAGTTTGCTGTTGTCCTCGCCCCACAGTTCGTCACCGACGGTGGCCGGCAGCAGGCCGACTTCGAAGGGATGGACGCCGAGCACCATGACGTTCCAGGCGCTGGACGGGCAGCCGCGGGCCAGTTCCATGAGTACCTTGTTGAGGACATTCGGGTTCATTTCGTAGCCGCCCCAGCGCTTCGGCTGAAGGATCCGGAAGAAGCCGGCATCCTTGAAGGCCTGGATGATGACCGGGGAAACCATGCGGTTCTTTTCGCAGTCGGCCGCCTGGGCGCGCAGCATGGGAATCATGTCGTGGGCGCGCTGGACGATCTCGGCTGCGCTCGGGATTTCGATGTCGAACTTTTCGAGTTTGCTCATGTTGGGTCTCCTGAATATTGAAATTTGTTGCGTTAAGTAAGGCCGCCGGGGCTCTCGCGAAAATCAGCGCAATTCGGCGCTGACCACGCCATAGCCGGCGATCCATTCGTTGATCGGCCGGTAATATTCCTGGCGGGCCGCGTACGCACCGGCCGCAGCGAGCGCCGAGAAGGCGGCAACCCAGGTGCGGATTTCATGCGTCGAGCGCCCCGCCGCCCGGGAAATCTCCTCGATTTTGAAATCGTCGATTTCGGCCAAGCGGCCGTCGACCAGCAGGTCCATGAAAGCCAGGTCCCATTCGGTATTGAGCGGCGTCAGCGGGCATTCGGCGGTGCCGAAAATCTGGCCGGTGGCGATCGTCCGGGCCTGGCGAGCGGCGCGGAATTCGGGCGTCGGGTTGCGACCGGCGATCAGAAAATCCGCGATATCGTCCGGCGCGCCGGCCAGCAGCGGGACCGGCGGCTCGTGCGAAAGACCACCGGTACCGAGGATCAGCACGCGCTTGTCGAGCTTGGCGAGGAACCTGCCGACCGCTTCGCCGAGCTTGCGGATACGGCGATAGGGGCCGAACGGCGGCGCCACCGAATTGATGATGATGGGGATCACCGGGTAGCGGCTCAGGCTGCCGGTCAGTTCTTCCAGCGTCTGGGTGCAGCCATGGTCAACTTGCAGACGGTGCGAGATGGCGATATCGACGTCGCTGTCGAGAATGAAGCGCGCCATCTCGAGGGCCAGATCCTGATCCACCGAAAGCGGACCGGGCAGCGTCTGGTAATCGGCGACCGACTCGGCGGCGGTAGCGATGACGAATTGCGGCATCAGGTCGTAGAACAGGCCGTTGTAATGATCCGGCGCGAAGACGACGATCAACTCGGGGTCGAAGGCTTCGACGTCGGCCCGCGACTTGGCGAGAATGGCATCGACTTCGGCGACGACGTCGGCACCGGGATCGTTCAAGCCCCGCAACGGGGTGTGCGACAGGCATTTCAGTTTGATGCTCATGCAGGCTCCTAGAGCGTTGAATTCAGGCAAGCCGCTCCCGACGGGAACAGGTTCCCGAGTGCAAGGGCCGAAGTGTTTGGGTGAGTTGCGAAATACTGCGTAATGCCGGGACTTAGCCGGATTCGCTTGCGCCGTCAGTCGATTTCATCTCCACGCCTCTTTGTTTTATTTGGTGTCGCCATTCTAGGCAGCGGCAAGAGCCGGAGAAAATTTATCTCCCGGATGTGCACAATATGCACAGCATTGTTTTTACAATGAGTTTTTACCAATTATTGGGGAAAACATGCGTCCCAGCAGCAGCGCCACCTACCGCCATGTCCAGGGTTTGAGCCGCGGCCTGGCCATCCTGCATGCGATCAATCGTTCGCCCAACGGCTGGGCCAACATCGCCGAGTTGAGCGAAAGAACCGGGCTGCACCGGACCACCGTCCGCCGCATGCTGGAAACCCTGCAAGCCGAGGGCTATGTCCGGCGTAGCGCCTCCGACGACAGCTATCGCCTGAACCAGAAAATCCGCCAGTTGAGCGACGGCTTCACCGACGACGAATGGATTTCCGAAATCGCCAACCCGGTGCTCGGCGAACTACTGCAAAAGCTCGTCTGGCCCTCCGACCTGTGCACCATCGACGGCGATTGCATGCTGGTGCGCGAAACAACTCATCGTTTCAGCCCGCTCTCCTTCCATCGCGCCATGATCCGCCAGCGCCTGCCCGTGCTGATGACCTCGGCCGGCCGCGCCTAC
This sequence comes from Pseudomonadota bacterium, assembly GCA_018261905.1. Lineage (GTDB taxonomy): Bacteria > Pseudomonadota > Gammaproteobacteria > Burkholderiales > Rhodocyclaceae > Azonexus. The sequence goes on from JAGTRU010000052.1 coordinate 18,133, forward strand.
CTGGCTTTCTGCGGCGATGAAGAGCGCCAGCAGATCCTCCGCCTGCTGATCGCCGGCGACGACGCGCAGGCCAACTTCGCCCGCAACCGTGTGCTCGTCGAGCAAATGCTGGAAAAGGTACGGCGCCAGGGCTATGCGACCAACGACGGCGAATGGAACGAGCAGTTGAAAATTTCCGCCATCGCCATGCCGATCCGCCACCAGGACAGCGTCCTGGCCTGCATCAACGTCGTCTTCCTGCGCAAGGCGATGAGCATCGCCGAAGCCGCCGAACGCTATCAGCCCGAACTGCAAGCGGCGATCAACAAGATCGAGACCCGGCTCAAAGAAAGCGAGATACCGGTGCCCAACCCCAAAGTCAAGCAAACCGGCATGGACTGAGGATCGGTGCCTTACCGAGGTTCACCCTTGCGCTACGGCCCTCACTCTTGCTGGAGTGGGGCTGATCAATGCATCGGCTTTCGGCCAATGGCTGCCGGTCGAGGTAGCTATCCAATTTGAATTGGCACGGCATCCTCTGAGCCTGTCGAGCGTCCGGTATTCAGCGAGCAAATTGACGCCGTCACTACCTCGACCCGGCCACGCGGGCTGTTCGAGTTTCAAGCCGCTTCGATCCGCAATATGTCGGATAACGGATCTTTGCGCTCATCTCGTCACAGGCGCGACGTCGATCCCCCGGACCAGCCGTGTCGCCAGCCGCTTGTTCTTCAGCTGATTCAGCCACCAGTCTAGTGCTCGCCCGTGGTAGTCGCCGCGCCAGGCAACGAAGAGCTGATTGGGTTCGCGCGGGTCTGCCATCTCTTTCTCGACCAAATCGCCCCGCTGCAGTAATCCTGCCACCCGGTCACGTGGTAGCCAGCCCACACCCAGTCCCTGACGCTGGGCTTCGATCTTGGCGCGCATGCTGGGCACGGCAAGCGTGGCCTGGCCGCCCTGTACGCCGTAGCCGCGCACATCCAGCCGGCGCGAGGTGTCGGCGACGACGACCGAGCGGTACTGGCTGACCGTAATCCTGTCCAGGGGGACCTTCGCCTTGGCCAACGGATGGCGCGACGCCACCGCGAAGACCCAGTCCATCACGCCCAGTTCGAACCAGTGCAACCCGGGAATCTCCGGAGGCTCGTTGGTGGCGCCTACTACCAGATCCGCGCGGCCTTCGCGCAGCGCATCCCAGGTTCCGGTCAGCACTTCGTGGGTGACCCGCAGGGTGACACCGGACTCCAGCATGTCGAAGGCCTGGATGACCGGTACCAGAGTCTCGAACTCGAGCACCTCGTCGGTCACGATCCACAAACGGTCTTCCCAGCCGCCGGCGACCTGCTTGACGCGCTGTGTCAGCCGCGAAACGTCGAGCATGAGCCGCGCGGCCTCGTGAGCCAATAGTTGGCCGGCCGGCGTGAGTTGCAGCCGGTAGCGGCGGCGGTCGAACAGCAAGGCGTCGAATCGCTCTTCCAACTGTCTCGCCGCGTGCGATACCGTGGATGGCGCCTTGCCCAATCGGGCTGCTGCCCGCGACAGACTGCCGGTATCCCGGATGGCTTCCAACAGGGCCAGTTCATCGACAGACAACATGTTCGACTCCTTCGCACGAGTTCATCGCGAACATGGTACGGAAATACTTTGGTGCATTGCTACATTTGAATCACAGCAATTCGCTGGTACATCTGGAGATCATCATGAACCGCTTTAATCAAAAAACCGTACTCGTCACCGGCGGCAGCAGTGGCATTGGTCTGGCCGCCGCCAGGGCTTTCGCAGCCGAAGGTGCCCGCGTGGTCATTACTGGCCGTGATGCCGCCGCACTGGAGCAGGCGCGGAGCGAATTGGGGGCGAACGCCATCACACTGCGTAGCGATGCGGGCAGTCTGGCCGATGCCAAGGCGCTGGCTGCTAGCTTGGCCGAACGCAATCTGCTATTGGATGCAATCTTCCTGAACGCCGGCGCGGCCAAGTTCGCCGCCTTCCCGGACGTGGACGAGACCCTCTGGGATCAGATTTTCGATACCAACGTCAAGGGCCCGTACTTCCAGCTCCAGGCGCTACTGCCACTGCTCAATTCGGGCGCTGCCATCGTGATCAACGGTTCCATCAATGCCCGTATCGGCATGCCGAACACCTCGGTCTACGCAGCCAGCAAGGCAGCGGTGATCTCGCTGGCCAAGACGTTGTCGGCCGAGCTGCTGCCGCGCGGTGTGCGGGTCAACGTGGTGAGCCCCGGGCCGGTTACGACCCCAATCTATGGCAAGCTCGGGCTGGATGCGACTGCACTGCAGGCCACGGCGGCGCATATCCAGAGCCAGATCCCGCTGGGGCGCTTCGGCACGGCGGAGGAGATTGCCGCCACAGTGCTGCACCTTTCCGCTCCCGAGTCCGCCTACATCGTGGGCACCGAGATCATTGCCGACGGTGGCATGAGCCAACTCTGACCCAAACCCCAAGGAGAACGTCATGAATGCTTTGCTGCGCTTCCTCCAAATTGTGAGTGCGGCCATGTTCATGGTGGTACAGCCGACCGCCCACGCGGCGGACGGCGATGCCATCCAAAGCCATACCGCAGAGGTCAACGGCCTCACACTGCACTACCTGAAGACCGGCAAGGGCAACGAAACGCCGGTCGTGCTGCTACACGGCTATGCACAAACCAGCCATATGTGGCGACCTCTGATGCCCCACCTGAGCGACCGGCAAACGGTCATCGCGCCCGACCTGCGGGGCGCGGGCTCGTCGTCCAGGCCGGACGGCGGCTACGACAAGAAGACCCTCGCCCAGGATATCCATGCGCTGGTGAAGTCGCTCGGCTACAACAAGGTCAAAATCGTCGGTCATGACATTGGCCTGATGGTCGCCTACGCCTACGCGGCGCAATACCCCCAGGAAGTGGAAAGCATCGTGCTGATGGATGCCTTTCTGCCCGGCGTCGGCGACTGGACCAAGGTCTGGCTGCTACGCGACCTGTGGCACTTCCATTTCTACGGCGAGGTGCCGCTCAAGTTGGTCGAAGGCCGCGAGCGCATCTACTTCGAGCATTTCTGGAACGACTTCGCCGCCGATCGTACCCGCTCCATTCCCGAGGCGGACCGTCAGTTTTATGCAGCCAAGTACGCCAAGCCTGGTGGCATGCGTGCCGGCTTCGAGTACTTCCGGAATTTCGAGCAGGATGCGAAGGATTTCGCGGGCTTCGCCCAGACCAAACTGACGATGCCGATGCTGGTTCTTGCAGGGGAAAGGGCTTCGGGACAGTTTCTCATCGACCAGGGAAGGCTGGTGGATTCCAAGGTCGAGGGCATCATCGTCCCGGGTTCGGGGCATTGGCTGATGGACGAAGCCCCCCAGCAGACCATTTCCGCGCTCGTCGCTTTCCTGAATCGGTGAGTGCTTCAGGTCGATTCCGGGTGAATTAGCCCGGATTCGACCTTTTGCCGATTTCAACCTCGACGATGGCCCAGAGTGCCGGTTGCCGTTGCCTTGGAGAGCGCGAGCAAGGTCCCGACGACCATTCGAGCATCACATGTCACCACTGGCGGCAATAAGCGATAGTGCTGACTTATTACATGAAATTGCCCAACGTACGGATTGGCCGATCACTTGCCCGTGGCCTGACGGCTACAAATGGCCGCACCAAAAACCTGTCGCTGAGGTCATGGAGCCTAGGATGCTCGCTTGGGGCTCGCTGCACTCACTGACGACAGGCCGCTTTCGGGAATCGAAACCTCAATAGCTGCTTTCAGGCGATGAATCCGAAGAGAGGACAGTCCCTTCGTTGCCGTCATTCACTCCCATGGATTTCCAAGGACAGCTCTCCACGCGTAAGTGGTCTTTCTCCAATTTTCGGGGCTTTTCAATTCCCGGTCTCCTTTGGCTCGCACCCATCTGAAACTCTTCCGGCACATGGGGCGCATGATAACCGCTACATAACGCCTCCATCTCCTGCCGCGCGGCAAAGGCCAGCCTTCTTGCCCCCTCCTCGCCATGCCTGGAAATCGAGAAATAGCGAGCACTGACCTTGATCCCGCGGGGAGGTCGGGTAATCCAGTATTCGGCCGAGCGGACCTGCCCCGAAAGCTATTTGCTGCGTTTGGTAGCTCGTACGACACCGGCAGCACCCGAGGTATTGTTGGTCCGAATCTGCGAGACAAACTCCTGCTTGGTCAACGATTTCAGCCGGCAAGTTTGTTCATCGCGCCATGTCTGAGCTGCAATCAGAGTCTCCGGCTGACCACCGCATTGGGTGAAATTGAACCATGGGGTTTAGCCGACATGACGCCGCTCGATTTTTACGAAATAACCGGGATGACGGCCTTTCAAGGTCATCAATCAGGCGAATACCGTACATCACGTGTCCAGGGGCGATGATTTTGTCAGGTTCGATCACACGTTGTCTGCCCGACAATTAGAGCTTCGGCACCTTCTGATCCGGTGACCATTGCCAGAAAGTATCACCGTAGTCGCCACCGACTGACGGCATGGTTTCGCCTTGTTTGAAGTAACGGCGCGAGCCGGTCTTGGCCGGGGTAAACCACCAGCCGGTTTCGGGACAAGGATGGTTGGCGGGGACGTTGTAGCGGGATTTTGGGATATCGCCCTTGCCGCCATCCGGAAAGCGGTCCGCATTCTCTCTGGCCCAGGCAACCAGATCCTTGGGATAGACCAGGTGCGAGATTTGGCTGTCGTCGATATTGCAAAGCAGCGCAACCGCACCGGCTTCGAATGCCCAGTAGCCGAAATAGTCGCCATCGGTTCCGTCGATGCGTAAATGGCCATCGTGCCAGGGGACGTACTTGAATGCGGGGTACCACTGCTTGAGGTATTCGTCGAGTTTGTTCGCCGCCTCTTCGTTCTCTGCCTCGTACAGGGCGTGCACCAAAGGTGTGTAGGGCTTTTCGTGATACCACTCGTCCAGATCGACCCTGCCCGGTAGTGCGTAGGCCAACAGGTCTTCATAGAGAGTGTCTTCGCCAACGTATCCTGGATCAATCATTAGGGCGATGCGTGGTAACAGGTCACGGCGATGCAGCAGATAGCAGAGTCCTATCAACTGCATTGCCCGCTCATAGTCCCCCAACTGATCAAGACCCAGGGGCGAGATGCTCGGGCGGCCTTCATAGGCAGCCAATGCCTTCTGGTAATGCTCATAGGCTTCGATGACGCCGGTTAGTTCGGAGCGCAGTTCTTCTATGGGGATGCCGGCGGTGTAGCGGAGAGAGAATAATGAGTATGAAAAATTCGAGTAGGTCATACGCGCCAGCATTCGGCGCTCACTCTCCGAATCACCTATCGCTTGAAGCCCATCCTTCCAATAATCACGCTCTTCCTCTAGATACTTCGAATAGTCACGAAAATACTCCTCGGTGACAAAAACTTGCCTACGCCGTTCATGGAATGGCTTGTTCATTTTTCCGCCTTCAAACTCGGTAATTCACCGTATTTTTTTTGTAGGCTGGCTTTGCGTTTATTCACAGCCATTTTTACCTCGTCATCATCGTAGTGGAAGGCTTTGTGCTCAGCGTGTTTGTCATCGGGGAGGCTATCGCGTTTCGCTATCAAGTGGGACATCGTCGCATCGGAATGGTACGCGGGGGCGAAAAAGAGATGGCGGGAATACCCTCGCCTCCGAATGTCTCCTGCCAGTCGCTCAACTGCTTTGTCTAAGTTCAACTCAATCCACTCAGGGCTCATCTGCACAACCACATCCTTGGTAGATTTCTTGTCCTTGCTGGATTTGGCGTCACCTGTTTTCTCTTTCTGGGTTCCTCGCAGTGTCGTTCCTGTGGGCTGCTTTCCAGCCTTTCCCGCTTTTCCACCGGCCTTGCCACCGGTTTTTCCGCCGCCTTTTTTCCCTTTCTCGGCACTCTCTTCTGTCGCTTCTTCTTCCAATGGTTCAAGCAGCTCGCTGGCATCCCCGATAACATTGACCCCAAACTTGCTGGTGATTGCCGGCTTACGGGTATTGCCCAGCTTGCGGCAAAACTTGGGAGCATCTTCGTCTACCGTCGCCTTGGCCTCGACGATGGCGTAAGGTTTCCCCTTGTTGTTACCTTCAGCCCGCCAGACTGCATCAATGCCGGTGCCGTTGGCGCCATCACTGAGTTTGTAGAGCACATGCTTGGCCTTGGGATTGCCCCCCTGGCTCAGTTTGCCCTGGCGGCTCTTGTTCGGTTTTCCCCCCTTCCAGCTTCCTTCGGCACCCTTGTCATGAGTGCTCCAGTTCTTGCCCCATCCAAAGTCGTAGGCGCAGATGTAGTCAGCGATATGCTCGCCACTGATCCCGACCATCTCGTTGGTCAGCCCGGCGAGGGATTGGGCGCCTAGTTCAGCGTTGACCGATGCATTGGCATGCCCGGGAGCCGGCGCGTCCTTGCCGCTTTTTGCGGTATCGGAATTTTTTGCTTCAGGAGGTTGCTTTTTAGCAGGACCAACGGGCTGTTCATTGGCACTGCTGTTACGTTGTTTTCCGCGCCATTTCTTCAGTCGCTTTTCGACCACCCCGACCAGGACCGGCATCTGGGTCGAGGCCATGATCATGCTGTTGCCGACCACCGTACGCATCGATTCCGGCAGCGATTGATAGGCGCTGGAGTCTTCGATACCTTGGCGAATGGTGTCGATTTGCGTCTTTAGCTTGCTGGCGTTGAAGATTTCTTCCAGAAGTGCTTCCGGACTGGTTTTGATGCCGCATTCTTGCAATACGAAGCGCAGGAGATCATAGAGGACCGGGGCAAAGCGATCCGGATCGCGATTGACGATGCGCAATGATTTCTTGACACCATCGCCGGGGCCAGGAATCCATCCGACTAAGGCAAGCAGAAAGTCGAATTGGGCGTTCTCCTTGTCTTCGGCCGCTTTTGCCTGATAGAGCGTAATCGATGACTCAACGGTGTCGTAGGCGTCGATGGCTTGCCCCAGAAATGGCACAAGTCCCAGCGCAATCCCTTTGCCAAGCTCGACGGCGGCCTCCTGGTAGGCGGCTTGTCGATCGGCGCTTTGGTCTACCTCGCTCATGCGCCTCTCCCGCTTTCTTTATCGATCAAGGCTTGCAAATCCGCGGTGTCGGGATTCAGTCCCAGCTTGCGAAGATCTTCGTGAAGTGCATCGTCGTCTACACTGAGTAGCGATATGGCTTGCGCCTGAAACGGGTCAGGGCTTTCTCCGAAATAGACTTTTGCCGCCTGATTGGGAATTGCTTCAATCCGCGCATGGCCAGCGCCATCGAGATACCCCTCCTTGACGGTGCCGTCTTCGAAGACGACCTTGTAAGGGTGGTTTGCCTGCGGTTGCAAAGCTTGATCGTGATAGTTCAATTCAATGAAGTTAGGCGCCTTGTCGCTCTTCCCCTCCGGCAAACTTTCCAGATTAGCCGCCCCATTCCCCGGCCCCGTAAACGCATTCCCGCTCCCCTTCACCGAGAACGTCCCTGGGCAGGCAAAGGTGATGTTCGCCCCTTCCAGCGTCACCGAACTTTGCCCGGCCTGCAGCAC
>JAGTRU010000018.1 GCA_018261905.1 Pseudomonadota bacterium
TCGTCATACCCCGTTCTTCAACAACTACCGTCCGCAGTTCTACTTCCGCACGACCGACGTGACGGGCGCGATCACCCTGCCGGAAGGCACGGAAATGGTCATGCCGGGTGACAACATCCAGATGACCGTCAAGCTGATCGCTCCGATCGCCATGGAAGAAGGTCTGCGCTTCGCCATCCGTGAAGGCGGTCGTACCGTCGGCGCCGGCGTCGTTGCCAAGATCATCGAGTAATTCGCTCTTTTTAAAAATCCGGGGTGAAGAAGACTTCACCCCATCGCTCTTTGGAAAAACAAAATGGCAAACCAGAAAATCCGTATCCGTCTCAAAGCCTTCGACTATCGTCTGATTGATCAGTCCGCCCAGGAAATCGTTGAGACGGCCAAGCGCACTGGCGCCGTTGTTCGTGGTCCGGTGCCGTTGCCGACCCGCAAGCAGCGTTTTGACATCCTGCGTTCGCCGCACGTCAACAAGGCATCCCGTGATCAGTTGGAGATTCGTACCCATCTGCGTTTGATGGATATCGTTGATCCGACCGACAAAACGGTTGATGCGCTGATGAAGCTGGATCTGCCGGCTGGTGTCGACGTCGAAATCAAGTTGCAGTAAACAGGGGTTGCGGATATAATCCGCGCCTTTCGGGGGTAGCCATCACTGGCTGCCCATTTGTTGTTTTACATCGACCGGCCAATCGCAGCCGGCGATGAGGAGAATAACCATGAGTCTAGGCCTTGTTGGTCGCAAGGTTGGCATGACCATTGCTGGCCATCTGGCCAAGGCGGGTGTGGAAGCCGGGCATGTCCTCAAGGAATTCCGTATTGATGCTGAGCAACTGGCCACTTTCAAGGCTGGCGATCAGATTGCTGTCACCATTTTCGCCGAAGGGCAAAAAGTGGATGTGACCGGCACTTCCATCGGTAAGGGTTTCCAGGGCGGCATCAAGCGTCACAACTTTAGTTCCAACCGTGCTACCCACGGTAACTCGCTGTCGCATAATGCGCCGGGTTCCATCGGTATGGCGCAGGATCCGGGTCGTGTTTTCCCGGGTAAGCGCATGGCCGGTCATATGGGTGATGTGCAGTCCACGATGCAAGGCTTGACGGTGGTTCGCGTCGATGTCGAGCGTCAGCTTCTGCTGGTTCGCGGCGCCGTTCCTGGCGCCAAGGGTGCCGACATCGTCGTGCGTCCGGCAGTCAAGGCTTAAGGGGGCGACATGGAACTCAATGTAATTAACGAGCAGGGACAAGAGGCCGCAAAGTTGCAGGCTTCCGACGTGCTTTTCGGTCGCGACTTCAATGAAGCGCTGGTGCACCAGATCGTCGTGGCTTATCAGGCCAATGCACGTTCTGGTGATCGTCAGCAGAAGGATCGCTCGGAAGTTCGTCACACCACCACCAAGCCGTGGCGCCAAAAAGGTACGGGCCGTGCCCGTGCCGGTAGCAATGGCAGCCCGCTGTGGCGTGGGGGCGGTCGGATTTTCCCGAATTCGCCCGAAGAAAATTTCAGCCAGAAGGTTAACAAGAAGATGTTCCGCGCCGGTATGGCTGCGATTCTCTCCGAGTTGGCCCGTCAAGGTCGTCTGGTCGTCATCGACGATCTGACCATTGATGCACCCAAGACCAAGCTCTTCTCGCAAAAGCTGAAGACCCTGGGTCTGGAAGGCAATCTTCTGGTTATCACGGATGTGCTCAGCGAGAATCTGTATCTCTCGTCGCGCAATCTGCCGAACGTTCTGGTGCTCGAAGCCCAGGAAGCTGATCCGGTCTCCCTGGTTCGCTTCCAGAAGGTTCTCGTTACCAAGAACGCCGTGGCCAAGTTCGAGGAGATGTGGGGATGAACCAACAACGTCTGATGCAGGTGCTGCTCGCACCGCAAATCTCCGAGAAGGCGACCTACATTGCTGAAAAGCATGAGCAGATCATCTTCCGCGTTGCTTCCGATGCTACCAAGCCGGAAATCAAGGCTGCGGTCGAATTGCTGTTCAAGGTCGAAGTCGAAGGCGTGCAAGTTGCCAACGTCAAGGGCAAGGTCAAACGTTTCAAGGGCGCGACGGGTCGCCGCAAGGGCTGGAAAAAAGCCTACGTGAGCCTCAAGCCGGGCCAGGAAATCAATTTTGTTGAAGGGGGGAATGCCTAATGGCACTCGTTAAAGTCAAGCCGACTTCCCCCGGCCGTCGTGCCGTGGTGCAGGTCGTCAATCCGAATCTGCACAAGGGCAAGCCGTTCGCTGCCCTGGTTGAAGCCAAGTCCGGCAATGCCGGTCGCAACAACAACGGTCGCATCACGGTTCGTCACCAAGGTGGCGGTCACAAGCAATCTTATCGCGTCATCGATTTCAAGCGCACCAAGGACGGTATTCCGGCCAAGGTCGAGCGTCTGGAATACGATCCGAACCGTACTGCCAATATCGCGTTGCTCTGCTACGCCGATGGCGAGCGTCGCTACATCGTGGCCAACAAGGGCATGGTCGTTGGCCAAGCCGTGATGAGCGGTTCCGAAGCGCCGATCAAGTCGGGTAATGCCTTGCCGATCCGTAATATTCCGGTCGGTACGACGATTTGCTGTATCGAAATGCTGCCCGGCAAGGGTGCTCAGCTAGCCCGGTCGGCCGGCACTTCGGCCCAGTTGCTGGCGCGTGAAGGCATCTATGCTCAGATCCGTCTGCGTTCCGGTGAAGTTCGCCGTGTTCACGTCGAGTGCCGCGCCACCATTGGTGAAGTCGGTAACGAAGAGCACAACCTGCGCAAATACGGTAAAGCTGGTGCCATGCGCTGGCGTGGTGTTCGTCCGACCGTTCGTGGTACTGCCATGAACCCGGTTGATCACCCGCACGGTGGTGGTGAAGGCCGTACCGGCGAAGGTCGTGTGCCGGTTAACCCGTGGGGTCAGCCCACCAAGGGCTACCGCACTCGCAGCAACAAGCGCACGGACGGCATGATCGTTCAGCGCCGTCATAAGCGTTAAGGGGTAGGAAATGGGACGTTCTCTCAAAAAAGGCCCGTTTGTTGATGCGTACCTGATCGACAAGGTCGAAGCGGTTCGCGCCACTGGCGATAAGCGCCCGATCAAGACCTGGTCGCGTCGTTCGACGATCCTCCCCGAGTTTATCGGTCTGACGATCGCCGTTCATAACGGTAAACAGCATATTCCGGTGTTTGTCACCGAAAATATGGTCGGTCACAAGCTTGGCGAATTTTCGCTGACCCGGACGTTCAAGGGTCACACCGCCGGCAAGAAGGCCAAGAAGTAAGGAGCTGACATGGAAACTCGTGCAAGTCTGCGAGGCGTACGCCTCTCTGCGCAAAAAGGTCGCCTGGTGGCTGATCTGGTGCGTGGCAAGCCGGTTGGTCAGGCTCTCAACATCCTGGCGTTCTCCCCGAAAAAGGGAGCCGGTATCGTCAAGAAGGTTCTGGAGTCGGCAATTGCCAACGCTGAACACAATGACGGCGCTGATATCGACGAACTGAAGGTGAAAATCATCTACGTCGAAAAAGGCATGGTGCTCAAGCGCTTTACCGCGCGCGCCAAAGGTCGTGGCAATCGGATCGTAAAGCCGACCTGCCATATCTATCTGACCGTTGGTAACTAAGGAATAGCCATGGGACAGAAAATACATCCGACTGGCTTCCGTCTGGCCGTCACCAAGAACTGGAGTTCGCGCTGGTATGCTGCCAGCAAGGACTTCCCGGGCATGCTGAACGAAGACATCAAGGTTCGCGAATACCTCAAGCGTAAGCTGGCTCACGCTTCCGTGGGTCGCGTCCTGATCGAACGTCCGGCCAAGAACGCCCGTGTCACCGTTTTCTCCGCTCGTCCGGGTGTGGTCATCGGCAAGAAGGGTGAGGACATCGAACAACTGCGTACGGATCTTCAGCGCATCATGGGCGTTCCCGTCCATGTGTCGATCGAAGAAATCCGCAAGCCGGAAATCGATGCTCAACTGATTGCCGATTCGATCGCTCAGCAGCTCGAGAAGCGCATCATGTTCCGTCGCGCCATGAAGCGTGCGATGCAGAACGCCATGCGCCTCGGTGCCCAGGGTATCAAGGTGATGAGTGCCGGTCGTCTGAACGGCGCCGAAATTGCCCGTAGCGAATGGTATCGCGAAGGTCGCGTGCCGCTTCATACGTTGCGTGCCAACATCGATTACGCAACTTCCGAAGCTCTGACTACCTACGGCATCATCGGGATCAAGGTCTGGGTTTACAAGGGCGACATGCTCGATCGCAACGAACAGCCGGAAGTTGTCGAGCCGGTTGCCGACGATCGCAAGCCCCGTCGCACCCCGGGTCGTCCGGAAGGTGACAAGCCGCGCACGCGCACGGTGAAGAAGCCCGAAGGTGCTGGCGATCCGGCCAAGCGAGTAAGAAAGGCAGGTGCCTAAATGCTGCAACCTAATCGTCGCAAGTTCCGCAAGGAACACAAGGGCCGTAATGAAGGTCTGGCGACCCGTGGTACGAAGGTTTCCTTCGGCGAATGGGGCCTCAAGGCCACCGGCCGTGGTCGCCTGACTGCCCGCCAGATTGAAGCAGCCCGTCGTGCCATGACCCGTCACATCAAGCGTGGCGGCCGTATCTGGATCCGTATCTTCCCGGACAAGCCGATTTCTAAGAAGCCGGCCGAAGTTCGTATGGGTAACGGTAAGGGTAACCCGGAATATTGGGTCGCCGAAATCCAGCCGGGCAAGGTGCTCTATGAGATGGATGGTGTGAATGAAGCGCTGGCTCGCGAGGCTTTTGCCCTTGCTGCTGCCAAGCTGCCGATTGCCACCACCTTCGTGACTCGTCATCTGGGGTAATCATGAAAGCAAGTGAACTGAGAACCAAGAGCGTGGACGAGCTCAACAAGGAATTGCTGGATCTTCTGAAGGCCCAGTTCGGTCTGCGTATGCAGCTCGCTACCCAGCAGCTCTCCAATACCAGCCAAATGTCCAAGGTGCGCCGCGACATCGCTCGCGTCCGCACGCTTATCCGTGAAAAGGCGGTGCAGCAATGAGCGAAACCACCAGCAACACCCGTACTTTGGTCGGTCGCGTTGTCAGCGACAAGATGGAGAAGACGGTCACTGTTCTCGTCGAACGTAAGGTCAAGCACCCGATGTACGGCAAGATCATGGTCCGCTCCAAGAAGTACCATGCCCATAATGAAGGCAATACGGCGCGTGCCGGCGATCTCGTCGAGATCGTTGAAACCCGTCCGGTGTCCCGTACCAAGACCTGGGCAGTGACCAGCGTTCTGGAAAAAGCGATCGTTATCTAACGAAAGTTTCCCTAAACGCTTGCGTAGTAAAAAAGAGGCCGGTATAATCCGGCTTCTTTTTTGCTGATGGCCAGTTCTGGACACGGCAAAGGTGTTCGACCCGTACGGGTTCCAAGACTGACCGCGCAAGCGGATTAAGTTGGAGTTAATTTAAATGATTCAGATGCAGACAACTCTGGATGTCGCCGATAACACCGGCGCACGTTCAGTAATGTGTATCAAAGTGCTGGGTGGATCCAAGCGCCGCTATGCCGGTATTGGTGACATCATCAAGGTCAGCATCAAGGATGCTGCGCCGCGCGGTCGCGTCAAGAAGGGTGATGTCTACAATGCCGTGGTGGTTCGTACCGCCAAGGGCGTGCGTCGTCCGGATGGCTCGCTGGTGCGCTTTGACGGCAATGCCGCCGTTCTTCTCAACAACAAGCTCGAGCCGATCGGCACGCGCATCTTTGGCCCGGTGACCCGCGAACTGCGTACCGAGCGCTTCATGAAGATCGTGTCCCTGGCTCCTGAAGTGCTGTAAGGAGAAATACATGGAAAAGATTCGTAAAGGCGACGAAATCGTCGTTATCACCGGTAAAGACAAAGGCAAGCGCGGTACCGTGCTGGTTCGTGTCGGTGAAGAGCATGTGCTGGTCGAAGGTGTCAATCGTGCCAAAAAGCACGTCAAGCCGAACCCCGTCAAGGGCGTGGCTGGTGGCATCGTTGATAAAGACATGCCGATTCATCTCTCCAATGTTGCGCTCTTCAATCCGGCGACCAAGAAGGCTGACCGTGTCGGCTTCAAGGCGCTCGAAGATGGCCGCAAGGTTCGCGTGTTCAAGTCGAACGGCGAACTGGTAAACGCATAAGGAGCACTCATGGCGCGTTTGCAACAATTTTACAAAGAAACCGTCGTCGGCGACCTGTCGAAGCAATTCGGCTACAAGTCGGTGATGGAAGTCCCGCGTATCACCAAGATCACCCTGAACATGGGTGTTGGTGAAGCTGTGGCTGACAAGAAGGTCCTCGAAAACGCCGTTGGCGACATGCAGAAGGTTGCAGGTCAGAAGCCGGTGACGACGAAGGCTCGCAAGTCCATCGCTGGCTTCAAGATTCGTGACGGTTACCCGATCGGTTGTATGGTCACCCTGCGCGGTCCGCGCATGTTCGAGTTTCTCGATCGTCTGGTGACTATCGCCCTGCCGCGTGTTCGCGACTTTCGTGGGGTTTCCGGCAAGGGTTTTGACGGCCAGGGCAACTACAACATGGGCGTCAAAGAACAGATCATTTTCCCGGAAATTGAGTACGACAAGATCGATGCTCTGCGGGGTATGAACATCAGTATCACCACGACCGCGAAGACCGATGCAGAAGCGAAAGCTCTGCTCGCCGCGTTCAAGTTCCCGTTCAAGAATTGAGGCAATCATGGCAAAACTTGCTCTGATCAATCGTGAAGAAAAGCGCCGCAAAATGGTCGCGCAGTACGCCAAAAAGCGTGCTGCTCTGGAGGCAATCTTCAATGATGTTAGCCTCTCCGACCAGGAGCGTTATGACGCCCGTCTGAAGTTGCAGGCCCTGCCGCGCAACTCCAGCCCGTCCCGTCTACGCAATCGTTGCCAGCTGACCGGTCGTCCGCGTGGTGTTTTCCGTAAATTCGGTCTGTGCCGTAACAAGATCCGCGAACTCGCCTTCAATGGCGAAATCCCGGGTGTTGTTAAAGCCAGCTGGTAAGAAGGAGATTCAGAAATGGCTATGAGCGATCCGATCGCGGACATGCTGACCCGCATCCGCAACGCCCAGCTCGCCGAGAAGGCGTCTGTCTCCATGCCGTCTTCCAAGCTCAAGGTGGCAATTGCCGCTGTGCTGAAAGACGAAGGTTACGTTGATGACTTCGCTGTCCGTCAAGCTGACGGCAAGGCAACTCTCGAAATCGGTCTGAAGTATTATGCCGGCCGCCCGGTTATCGAACGCATTGAACGCGTTTCGAAGCCCGGTCTGCGCATTTACAAGGGCTGTGACGATATTCCCCGTGTCATGAATGGTCTGGGTGTGGCGATTGTTTCCACCCCCAAGGGCGTCATGACTGATCGCAAGGCCCGCGCCAGCAAGGTTGGCGGCGAAGTCCTGTGCATCGTGGCCTAAGGGAGCGAACATGTCTCGAGTTGGTAAGAATCCCATTATTGTCCCGGCCGGCGTTGAAGTGACGGTTGGCGAGCAGATTACGGTCAAGGGCCCCCTGGGTGTCCTCAAGGCTGCTGCTCACCCCTCCGTCAAGGTGGTGGTCGACGGGCAAAGCGTCCAGGTTTCCAAGGTTGAAGGTGCGGTCAATGGCGGCGCCATGTGGGGCACCATGCGTGCCAACCTCAACAACATGGTGACCGGTGTTTCCAAGGGTTTTGAGAGAAAGCTGCAACTGGTTGGCGTGGGTTACCGCGCCCAGGCTCAGGGCGATGTCCTGAATCTGTCGCTGGGCTTCTCGCATCCCGTGGCGCACAAGATGCCCGCTGGTGTGAAAGTCGAGTGCCCGACCCAGACCGAAATCCTGATCAAGGGTTCGGACAAGCAGCAGGTCGGCCAGGTTGCCGCCGAAGTTCGTGCGTATCGCAAGCCGGAGCCCTACAAGGGCAAGGGCGTGCGCTACTCGGACGAAGTGGTGGTCATCAAGGAAACCAAGAAGAAGTAAGGGTGGCATATGTTTAACAAGAAACAAGCGCGTTTGCGCCGTTCCCGCCAAACCCGGGCCAAAATCGCCGAGCTCAAGGCTGTGCGGCTGTGCGTCAATCGCACGAACCTGCACATCTACGCCCAGATCATTTCCGCCACTGGTGGTGAAGTTCTGGCCTCGGCTTCCTCGCTGGACAAGGAGGTCCGCAAGGATCTTCCGAACGGCGGTAACAAGGCTGCTGCCACCAAAATTGGCACGCTGATTGCCGAGCGGGCCAAGGCCGCCGGTATCGAGCAGGTGGCTTTTGATCGCTCCGGTCTTCAGTACCATGGTCGTGTTCAGGCGCTGGCGGAAGCCGCGCGTGAAGCCGGTCTGAAGTTCTGATCGCCGCGAAAGGATAAGGTTAGAAAATGGCTAAACCTGAAAGAAACAAGAAGCCGCAACAGGCTGAAGAGCGCGATGATGGCATGCGCGAAAAGATGGTTGCGGTTAATCGCGTCACCAAAGTCGTTAAGGGCGGCCGTATTCTCGGTTTTGCAGCCCTGACCGTCGTTGGTGATGGCGATGGCGGTATCGGCATGGGCAAGGGCAAGTCCCGCGAAGTGCCGGTCGCTGTTCAGAAGGCAATGGAAGAGGCGCGTCGCAAGATGGCCAAGGTCAGCCTGAAGAGCGGTACCGTGCATCACACCGTGTTCGGCCGTCATGGCGCGACCACCGTGATGATCCAGCCGGCTCCGGATGGTACGGGCATCATCGCCGGCGGCGCCATGCGCGCTGTCTTCGAAGTTGTCGGTGTCACCAACGTGGTGGCCAAGGCTCACGGCTCGACCAATCCCTACAACATCGTGCGCGCTACCATCGACGGTCTGTCGAAGGTTAACACGCCGGCCGAAATCGCCGCCAAGCGCGGCCTCTCGGTCGAACAGATCCAGGGCTAATCATGGCTGACAAGAAAATCAAAGTGACGCTCGTCAAGAGCATCATCGGCACCAAGCAGGACCACCGCGCCACCGTGCGCGGCCTGGGTCTGCGTAAGCTGAACAGTTCCTCTGAACTGGAGGATACGCCGGCTGTCCGCGGCATGATCCAGAAGGTTCAGTATCTCGTCAAGGTTGAGGGTTAAGCCATGCGTCTGAATACCATCAAGCCGGCTGAAGGCTCCAAGAAAGCCGCCAAGCGCGTCGGTCGTGGCATCGGTTCCGGCCTCGGCAAGACTTGCGGTCGCGGCCACAAGGGTCAGAAGTCCCGTTCCGGCGGTTTCCACAAGGTCGGTTTCGAGGGCGGTCAAATGCCTTTGCAACGTCGTTTGCCGAAGCGCGGTTTTAAGTCACTGACCCGTGCCCGTCATTACGAAATTCGTCTGACCGATCTGGATCGTTTGCCGGTCGACGAAATCGATCTGTTGGCCCTGCAGGCTGCTGGCGTGGTTCCGGGCGATGCCCTGGCTGCTAAGGTTATCCTGGCCGGTGCGATCACCCGCAAGGTGACGCTCAAGGGTGTTGGTGCCACTAAAGGTGCCAAGGCCGCTATTGAAGCAGCCGGCGGCTCGGTCGCTGAGTAAGTCTGAAAGGTAGAACGTTGGCAGCAAATCCCAATACTGTTGGCAAGGGCGGCAAATTCGGCGATCTGAAGCGCCGTCTGTGGTTCCTGCTCGGCGCTCTGGTTGTGTATCGCATTGGCGCACACATTCCGGTACCCGGGATCGACCCCAACGTTCTGTCCGATCTCTTCAATTCGCAGAAGGGCGGCATCCTAGGCATGTTCAACATGTTCTCGGGTGGTGCCCTGTCGCGTTTTACCCTGTTTGCACTGGGCATCATGCCGTATATTTCGGCATCGATCATCATGCAACTGATGAGCGTCGCCAGCCCCCAACTTGAGGCTCTCAAGAAGGAAGGCGAAGCTGGCCGCCGCAAGATTACGCAATACACCCGTTACGGCACACTCGGCCTGGCTCTCTTTCAGGGCCTGGGGATTGCCGTGGCGCTCGAAGCGCAGCCCGGTCTGGTTTCCGACCCCGGCTTCCTGTTCCGCCTGACCACGGTCACCACCCTGGTGACCGGGACAATGTTCCTGATGTGGTTGGGTGAGCAGATTACCGAGCGCGGCCTGGGCAATGGTATTTCGATCATTATTTTTGGCGGTATCGCCGCTGGTTTGCCGAATGCGATCGGTGGCCTGCTCGAATTAGTGCGTACCGGTGCCATGCATCCGCTGACGGCGCTGATTATCTGCTTCCTGGTGGTTGTCGTTACCGCCTTCGTGGTCTTTGTCGAACGCGGCCAGCGCAAGATTCTGGTCAATTACGCCAAGCGCCAGGTCGGTAACAAGATTTACGGCGGCCAGAGCTCACACCTGCCGCTTAAGCTTAACATGTCGGGCGTTATCCCGCCGATTTTCGCCTCGTCGATCATTCTCTTTCCGGCGACGGTAGCCGGTTGGTTCGGTTCCGGCGATTCGATGCACTGGCTGAAGGATATCGCCGGCGCCCTGTCGCCCGGCCAGCCAATCTACGTCATGCTTTATGCCGCAGCGATCATCTTCTTCTGTTTCTTCTACACCGCGCTGGTCTTCAATTCGAAGGAAACCGCCGACAACCTGAAGAAGAGCGGCGCCTTTGTTCCAGGTATCCGTCCGGGCGAACAGACGGCACGCTACATCGACAAGATTTTGATGCGCCTGACCCTGATTGGCGCGGCCTATATCACGGTGGTTTGTTTGCTGCCGGAATTCCTGATTTTGAAGTGGAACGTGCCTTTCTATTTCGGTGGCACGTCACTGTTGATTATTGTCGTCGTGACCATGGACTTTATGTCCCAGGTCCAGGCGTATGTGATGTCGCATCAATATGAAAGTCTCTTGAAGAAAGCAAACTTCAAGGGGTCGCCCATGATCAAGTAACCAGTTATGGCCAAAGAAGATTACATTGAAATGCAGGGCGAGGTTGTTGAAAACCTCCCTAATGCGACCTTCAAGGTCAAACTGGAAAATGGCCATATCGTGCATGGCTTTATCTCCGGCAAGATGCGTATGCACTACATCCGCATCCTCCCCGGCGACAAGGTTACCGTGCAATTGACGCCATACGACTTAACCAAGGCGCGGATCGTTTTCCGCGTCAAGTAAAGATTCTCTACGCAATAAACCGCAGGGCGAGGAAACACGGCTGCTTCCGAGCCCCGCAGACGAGGAGTAAACATGAAAGTGCAACCTTCAGTGAAGCGCGTATGCCGCAATTGCAAAGTCATCCGGCGCAAGGGTGTCGTACGTGTCATTTGCAAGGACCCGCGTCATAAGCAGCGTCAAGGTTAATTTCTTGACTAGTCCGGCATTCGCTAATTTTCGAAATATTGGAGTGATTCAATGGCCCGTATTGCAGGGGTAAACATTCCGAACCATCAGCATGCAGAAATCGCCTTGACGGCGATCTTCGGCATCGGCCGTACCCGCGCACAGAAAATCTGTGATGCGGCTGGCATCGTTCGTTCTACAAAAATGAAAGACCTGTCCGATGCGGACATGGATCGTCTGCGTGACGAAGTCGGCAAGTTCACCGTTGAAGGTGATCTGCGCCGCGAAGTCACCATGAACATCAAGCGTCTGATGGACCTCGGTTGCTACCGTGGTCTGCGCCATCGCAAGGGCTTGCCCTGCCGTGGTCAGCGCACCCGCACCAATGCGCGTACCCGCAAGGGCCCGCGCAAAGCCATCGCTGGCAAGAAGTAATAGGGACAGAACATGGCAAAGACTGCTACCAAAGTTCGCAAAAAAGTTAAGAAGAATGTGGCCGAGGGCATTGCCCACATCCACGCTTCCTTCAATAACACCATCATTACCATTACCGACCGTCAGGGCAACGCGCTGTCCTGGGCAACGTCCGGTGGTGCCGGCTTCCGCGGTTCGCGCAAGTCCACCCCGTTTGCTGCTCAGGTGGCCGCTGAAGCCGCTGGCAAGGCAGCTCAGGAATGTGGCGTCAAGAATATTGAAGTCCGCATCAAGGGACCCGGTCCTGGTCGTGAATCTTCCGTCCGTGCGCTCAACGCACTGGGCATGAAGATCACCTCCATTTCCGACGTGACGCCGGTACCGCACAACGGTTGCCGTCCGCCCAAAAAGCGCCGCATTTAAGGAGAAAGACCAGTGGCTCGTAATCTCGATCCGAAATGCCGTCAGTGCCGCCGCGAAGGTGAGAAGCTTTTCCTCAAGGGTGAAAAGTGCTTTACCGACAAGTGCGCCATTGAGCGTCGTTCTTACGCACCTGGCCAGCATGGCCAAAAATCCGGCGCCCGTCTGTCCGACTACGGCGTCCACCTGCGTGCCAAGCAGAAGATCCGCCGCGTCTACGGCGTCCTCGAAGGCCAGTTCCGCAAGACTTTCTTCGAAGCTGACCGCCGCAAGGGGCAGACCGGTGAAAACCTGCTGCAACTGCTGGAATCCCGTCTGGATTCCGTCGCCTACCGCATGGGCTTTGGCGCTTCGCGTACCGAATCCCGTCAGGTCGTGCGTCACAACGGCGTCCTGGTCAATGGCAAGCGGGTCAACATCCCGTCTTACATCGTCAAGCCGGGTGACGTGGTGCAACTGACCGATCGCGCTCGTGCTTCCCTGCGTTGCAAGGCTGCCCTCGAGGCTGCCGAATCCCGCGGCTTCCCCGAGTGGGTTGCGGTTGACATCAAGGAAGGCAAGGGAACGTTCAAGGCCATGCCGCAGCGCTCCGAGCTGCCGTCGACCCTGAACGAAGGTCTTGTCATCGAACTTTACTCGAAGTAATCACTGAGCTGAGGAATTTAACCCATGCAAAACAGTGGACTTCTGAAACCCCGCATCATCGATGTGCAGAGTGTTTCGCCCGTGCAAGCCAAGGTCATCATGGAGCCGTTCGAACGCGGCTACGGACATACCCTGGGCAATGCACTGCGCCGCATCCTGTTGTCGTCGATGCCGGGTTACGCGCCGACTGAAGTCGGAATCGATGGTGTGCTCCATGAGTACTCGACCGTTGATGGTGTGCAGGAAGATGTCGTCGACATCCTGCTCAACCTGAAAGGTATTGTCTTCAAGCTGCACAACCGCGATGTGGTAACACTCAATCTGGCCAAGGAAGGTGAAGGCGTGGTTCGTGCCGGCGATATCGATTTGCCGCATGACGTCGAAATCATCAACCCGGAGCACGTTGTCGCGCATCTGTCTCCCGGCGGCAGGCTGGCGATGGAGATCAAGGTCGAAAAAGGCCGTGGTTATGTGCCGGGTAACGTCCGCAATCTGGGCGATGCCAAGACCATCGGCAAGCTCGTGCTGGACGCCTCGTTCAGCCCGATCCGTCGTGTCGCCTACGCTGTTGAAAGCGCTCGTGTTGAGCAGCGTACCGACCTCGACAAGCTGATCGTCGACATCGAAACCAATGGTGTTGTCGAGCCGGAAGAAGCCATTCGTTACGCCGCACGCGTGCTGATGGAACAACTCTCCGTTTTTGCCGATCTGGAAGGTACCGCGCCTGTCGCCGAGGCTTCCAAGCCGGCCCAGGTTGATCCGGTTCTGCTCCGGCCGGTTGATGATCTCGAACTGACGGTTCGCTCTGCGAATTGCCTCAAGGCCGAGAACATTTACTACATCGGCGATCTGATTCAGCGTACCGAGAATGAACTTCTCAAGACTCCGAATCTGGGTCGCAAGTCGTTGAACGAGATCAAGGAAGTGTTGGCCGCACGCGGCTTGACCCTGGGCATGAAATTGGAAAATTGGCCGCCGGCCGGTCTGGAAAAAATCTAAGGATTTTTTTTCGACCCGGGCAGTCAAGGGACGCCTGTAGAACATAGAAAGGATTAACCATGCGTCACCGTTTGGGACTTCGCAAACTGAACCGCACCAGCAGCCATCGCCTGGCGATGCTGCGCAACATGACTGTTTCCCTGCTCAAGCACGAGGCCATCAAGACCACGTTGCCGAAGGCCAAGGAACTCCGTCGTGTTGTTGAACCGATGATCACCCTCGGCAAGAACCCGACCTTGGCCAACAAGCGTCTGGCTTTTGACCGTCTGCGCGACCGCGACATCGTGGTCAAGCTGTTCGCCGAAATCGGCCCGCGTTATGCAACCCGTCCGGGTGGCTACCTTCGCATCCTGAAGTGTGGCTTCCGCGTTGGCGACAATGCACCGATGGCTTTCGTCGAATTGCTGGATCGTCCGGAGCCGACCGAGGCTGTGGAAATCGACGAAGCGGCTTAAGCAAGCGCTTTAGGTGGAAATTAAAAAGGCCGGAAATTCCGGCCTTTTTTTCGTCCGTAAATTTCGTATTACGGGCAATCGATAAGCATTAGTGAAATGTCGTCGGCGGCGATGGTGCCATCCAGATGTTTGGCCAGGGCCTGCTCGATCTGCTGAAAGCGGATGGTCGGGGAGGTGTTGGCGGCCGCCGCGAGCAATCCGGAAATGCCAAACTGCTTGCCATGGGCGTCATTCGCTTCGATAAGGCCATCCGAGCAGAGGACGATCTGGCTCTCTGGAGTCCAGGTGAACGTCACCGGCTGGCATTCCATTTCCCCGTTGTCGACGATACCGAGCGGCAGGTTGGCCGGCGAAAATACCTGTTCGGAACGTCCCCAGCGGTCGAAGACGATGGCTTCGGGTGTGCCCCCGACCCAGATTTCGCCGCTATGCGTCGGCTCGTCGAGGCAAACCAGGGTGGCCGCGACGAAGCGTCCGATCGGCATCGATTCTTTGAGCTGTTCATTCAGTTCAAGAATGATCTCGCGCACCGTATGGTTGTGACGCGCCAGCCGGTAAAAGATGGCCAGTACCGGCAGCACGCTGATCGCCGCGGTCAGGCCATGGCCGGTGGCATCGGCCAGTAGGGCGTAAAAGCGGCCTTCCGGCGAGCGACTGGCGGCGACGATATCGCCGCTGAAGCTCTCGGCCGGGATTACCTTGTAATGAAGACCGCGATCGGTCAGGCCGCGCCGGTGCAATTGCTTTTCCATCAGGCGCATGGCGAGTTGCTGTTCGTTTTGCGTCTGGTCGAAATAGGCCTGAAGCTGGCGGGCATTTTCCCGCAATTTCTGCTCGGCCTGCTTTTGCGCCGAGGTGTCGCGGATGACGCCGATGAACATCCGCTTGTTATCGAGTGCTACTTCCGTGATGCCGAGCGTCACCGGAAAACGCTGGCCGTTTTTGCGCAGCGCTTCATCTTCCTGCTCCTGCCCGAGGAAGGCGCTCAGCCCGTCGGCCTTGTTACTCTTGCTGCCGGTCAGTCCGGGTACCAGCATGTTGACGTGCTGGCCGAGCATGTCGCCGGCCACGTAACCGAACATGCGTTCGGTCGAGCGGTTGACTGAAGTGATCTGGCAGTTCTCGTCGATCGAAAGTATGGCATCGAGGACATTGTCGGAGATGGCCTGGACGCGGCGCAAGGAATCAATCGACTCCTGCTGCATGCCGAGCGAGCGTTGGACGGAGCGCAACTTTGCCTCGAGAACGACGAAATTGATGGGTTTGGTCAGATAGTCGTCAGCCCCGGCATCCAGGCCTTCGACCAGGTTTTCATCGCGATTCAGGGCGGAAAGAAAGATGATTGGCGTCCATTTCTCTTTCGGTGCTCCCTTGATCCGGCGGGCGGCTTCGAAACCGTCCATGACCGGCATCATGATGTCGAGCAGGACCAGGTCGGGGGCATCCGTTTCGAAGCGACGTACCGCTTCCTGGCCGTTTTCGGCGAGGATGACCTCATGCCCCAGCTTCTTGAGAAAGACCTGGAGAATGTGCAGGTTGGTGCGGTTGTCGTCGACCGCCAACACCTTCATTTTGTTCATAACCTGACTCATGTCTGGCGACTTGCCCTAGGGGGTGTTCGTCTCGGATGAAATGGTGGCGATGGCGATGTTGCCACAACCCTCGTAAGTGATACTCGAGAAACTCATCAGTCGGGCCA
This sequence comes from Pseudomonadota bacterium, assembly GCA_018261905.1. Taxonomy (GTDB): domain Bacteria; phylum Pseudomonadota; class Gammaproteobacteria; order Burkholderiales; family Rhodocyclaceae; genus Azonexus. Next base: position 15,826 of record JAGTRU010000018.1, read on the forward strand.
GCGCGATACCGCGACCGTTCGGATCGCAGGCCCGTTCCGGACAAAGTTCCAGGAAGTCCTGCCAGGCAAAACCCTGCCCCTCGTCTTCGATGTGCAGCGCGATCCCTTCGGCCCGCCGTTCGAAGCCGACGCGCACCTTCTTTTCGCGGTGCTCGGCGAGTGCCAGCAGGCGGGAAATCTCCTGCTGCCAGCTATCCTCGCGTTTGAGGCGGGCTTTGTCGGCATAACTGAGCCCGAGATTGCCGTGTTCGACGGCATTGATCAGCAATTCCGAGATGCCGAGCACGGCTCGGTCCGCATCCGGACAGGCGAGGGCGAGGAAGGCAGCGAGTTGCCCGGCTTCCTCGATGGTCTTGATATGAAAGTCGCCGCGCGTCATGAATTGCAGCGAACTGACGTGCTCGTGCAAGCGTCGGCGCAGGGAGTCGTGCGCCTTGGCATCGGTGATTGCGGCCTGGACGATAGCGAGCAGGGCATCGCGCCGGTAAGGCTTGGTCAGGTAGTAGTAGGCGCCGGCTTCCAGACCTTCGCGGATTTCCTCGGCGGAATCGGCGGCGGTCTGCAGAATGACCGGAATATCGACCAGACGCGGTTCGCTCTTGATCCGTTTGAGCAGGCCGATGCCATCGAGCTCGGGCATCATGCGGTCGAGCAGGATGACGTCGAAGTGTTGCGCCGGGTCGCGCAGAATCTGCCAGGCGGCTTCTCCGCCGTCGCTGCTGAGCACCGAGAAAGCGGGTTCGTCGATGCACTCGAAGTACCCGGCAAGAATCTCCAGATTCAATGCCTCGTCGTCTACCACCAGTACTCGTACTTCGTTCATGTTGAGCGGGCTATCCTGTCGCGTCGTCAAGTGGCCGTGGACGTTGCCGTCGGCAATATTTTCGGCAGCAATCGTACCACGGGGGCGTCCCGGTATTCCCGCTCAGATTGCCGTCCCCGGCGTTGCTGTCGGGGATGATGGGGGACGGTTGCCGGTGCTGTCTTCCTGTTGCTGCAAGGTCCACATCCGGGCGTAGGCGCCGTTGGCTTCGAGCAGCGCGCCATGGGTGCCGCGTTCGATGATGTGGCCATCGCTCATGACCAGGATTTCGTGGGCATTCATGACGGTGGACAGGCGGTGGGCGATGGTCAGCGTGGTGCGGCCGATGGCGGCTAGTTCCAGTTGGCTCTGGATCGCTCGTTCGGTCGCCGAGTCGAGGGCCGAGGTGGCTTCGTCGAAGATCAGGATGGGGGGATTTTTGAGCAGGGCGCGGGCGATGGCGACCCGTTGCTTTTCGCCACCGGAAAGCTTGAGGCCGCGTTCGCCGACCCGGGTTTCGTATTTTTGCGGCAACGACTCGATGAATTCATGCAACTGGGCGGCGCGCGCCGCCCCATAGACTTCTTCCCGGCTGGCGCTGGGCCGGCCGTAATTGATGTTGTAGAAAATACTGTCGTTGAAGAGCACCGTATCCTGGGGCACGATGCCAATAGCGGCACGCAGGCTGGTTTGTTTCAAGTGGCGCAGATCCTGGCCGTTGATGCGGATGGCGCCGCCGGTTACATCGTAGAAGCGGTAGAGCAGCCGGGAGAGGGTCGATTTGCCGGCCCCCGAGTGACCAACTACCGCCACCGTCTTGCCGGGCGCCACGGCGAAACTGAGGTTCTTCAGAATGGCGCGGTCGGGATCGTAGGCAAACTCGACGGCATCGAAATTGATCTGCAGCGGTCCCGCCGGTAAATCGCGGGCATCCGGGGCATCGGCAATTTCCCGATTGGTCTTGAGCAGGTTGAACATGCGCTCGATATCGGTCAGCGCCTGGCGAATTTCGCGATAGACAATGCCTAGAAAATTGAGTGGCATGTACAACTGCATCAGGAAAGCATTCACCAGCACCAGGTCGCCGATGGTCATCCGACCGTCCACGACCCCTTGTGCGGCGCGCCACATCATGGCCGTGACGCCGAGGGCGATGATCGCCTGCTGACCGAGGTTGAGAAAGGCCAGCGTGGTCTGGCTGCGGGTGGCGGCTTCTTCCCACTTGGTCAATTGCTCGTCGTAGCGGTGGGCTTCCCAGCCTTCGTTGTTGAAGTATTTGACGGTTTCGTAATTGAGCAGGCTATCGACGGCGCGGCTGTTGGCGGCCGAGTCGTTCTCGTTGACGGCGCGGCGGATATCGATGCGCCAATTGCTGACCTTGACCGTGAAGATGATGTAGGCGACCAGCGAAATGGCGGTGATCAGGACGAAACCGCTGTCGTACTTGACAAACAGGATGCCGAGCACGAGGCCGATTTCGACCAGGGTCGGCAGGATCGAATACAGCGTGTAGGAAATCAGGCTGGAAATCGAGCGCGAGCCCCGTTCGATATCGCGCGAAACGCCACCGGTCTGCCGTTCCAGGTGAAAGCGCAGGCTCAGCGAATGGAGGTGGCGGAAGACTTCCAGCGAGACTTGCCGCACGGCGCGCTGGGTGACGCGGGCAAAAAGAATTTCACGTAGTTCGGTAAACAGCGACGTGGAAAAGCGCAGGGCGCCATAGAGGGCCAGAAGCAGGATCGGCAAAGCGAGCACCTGCTGGGTAGCGCTCAGGTCGTCGATCATTTCCTTGAAAACCAGCGGCACCGCGACATTGGCAACTTTGGCGCCAACCAGGCAGGTGAGCGCCGCGACGACGCGCAGTCGATAGCGCCAAAGGTAGGGGAACAGGGTGCGCAAGGTCAGCCACACATGGCGTTCCGGCAAAGGCTGGCCGGCGGGGGGTTTGGGGAGGGCGGTGGCGTGACGCATGGTGGGGGCTCGATGGGGTGTGGCGCCAGTATATGAAAACTGGCCGCTTTCCGCGAAAATCAAAGCTTACCGTCTATTTGGACTCATCATGACCACTGATCGCCTACAACTCCCCCATAAACATTCGACGCTGCGGGTCGTCCCGATGCCGGCCGATCTCAACCAACACGGCGACGTCTTCGGCGGCTGGGTCATGGCCCAGGTCGACGTGGCCGGCGCCATTCCCGCCATGCGTCGGGCGCGCGGCCGGGTGGCGACGGTCTCGGTCAATTCCTTTTTGTTCAAGCAACCGGTCTCGGTCGGCGACATCGTCAGTCTCTATGCCGAAATCGAACGGGTCGGCCGAACGTCCATCACCGTCAAGGTCGAAGTCTATGCCGAGCGCAATTACAGCAATCCGGTCGTCGTCAAGGTCACCGAGGCCGAATTGACTTACGTGGCGATCGATAGCGCCGGCAACAAGCGCGAGGTTCCGTCCGATAATTTGCCCGAAATGGAATAAAATCGGGTAGTTACCAAATATGCCGCCCGCGATGGAGTGAAGCAATGAAGAAAATGACGCTGCGTACCCTGCCAGCCCTGCTGCTGATGGCCTTTTCCAGCGCCGCCTCAGCCAGTGCCTTTCAGCTCTGGGAGCAGAGTGCCAGCGGTGTCGGTAACGCCTACGCCGGCTCGGCCGCGATTGCCGACAACGCCAGCATGGCCTTCTACAACCCGGCCGGGCTGACCCAGTTGACGGGGTTCCAGCTTTCCGCCGGGGTGGCCGGCGTCGGGCCGAGTTACAAGTTCCGCGACGATGGCAACTCGGTTGGCAGCGGCGGTTCTGGCGGCAATGGCGGAAATGCCGGGAGTTGGGCGGCGGTACCGAATGCGCATTTCTCCTGGCAACTCTCACCCGACTGGTTCGTCGGTTTCGGCATTTCGTCGCCCTTCGGGCTGGCTACCGAGTACGAGGATAGCTCCTGGATCGGGCGCCGCCAGTCGCTGAAGTCGGAAGTCAAAACGATCAACTACAATCCCTCGCTCGGTTATCGGGTGAACGACAAGGTGTCGCTGGGTTTCGGGGTCAATTACCAAACCATCGATGCCGAACTGACCACGGCCGTGTCCAGCCTCAACGGTGACGATGCGGCCTGGGGGTGGAATGCCGGGGCCTTATTTACCTTGTCGCCGGCCATGCGGGTTGGGGTTTCCTATCGCTCCCCGATCAAGTACACCTTGACCGGTACGGCGAATGGCCTGTCCGTCAAAGCTGACGTCAAGCTTCCGGATACTTTCATCCTGTCGGTCTGGCAACAGGTTTCCGACCGTTGGGAGGCGATGGGCGATTTGTCCTACACGCGCTGGAATACTCTGAAAACGCTCGATGTGTACCGGCAGGATACGGGAGCCCTGCTGTCCGGCAGCGAAACCTTCAATTACCGCAATGCCTGGCGCCTGGCCTGGGGCGCCGCCTATCTGGCCAACGATGCGCTGAAGGTCAAATTCGGTATCGCCTTCGACCGCACGCCGACCACCAATGCCGATCGTTCAGCCCGGGTACCCGATAACAATCGCCTGTGGTTGTCGCTGGGCGGGCAATGGAAAATTGGCAAGGCGAGCAAGGTCGACCTGGGGTATTCCTACCTCTATGTCAGGGATCCGAGTATCAATCAGAGCAAGTTGGGGACGACCCTGAGCGGCCATTACGACGCCAGTGCCCACATTGTCGGCGTGCAGTACTCGACGGGGTTCTAAGCTCTTGTCACTTGAGTTGGGCGGCGTCGTGCTGGGCATCCGCGAAGGCGTCATTGCCCTGATTTCGCTGGTCGCGATCTACATGGCGGTGGTCTTGCTGCGCATGCGTCGCCTGCGCCATCGCCGGCTGGAGGCCGAGGATGTTCGCCTAGCCAAAACCACCGGCGATGAACCGCGGCGAGTCCCCGAAATTTCCCCGGCCGATTCGGAATCCTGGGAGACCGTGCCGGCCGGTCTGGGTGAGGAAGTTTTGCGCCAGGGACTGGAGCAGGAGGTCGCCCAATTGCGCGAGGAACTCGACGCCGTGCGTGGCGAACTGGCTGCCCTGCGCCAAGACATGTTGCAGGAGATGGCCCACGTCCGGGCCACACAATCGGTTTCCCCCATCTACGGCGATGCCATGCAGATGGCGGCCGCCGGTTACGATCCGGCCATGATCGCCGAGCGTTGCGGGATCGCCCGCGCCGAAGCCGAATTGGTCGTGGCCTTGGCCAAAAGTCAGGAACGGTAAACCATGGTCGATAAACCTGAAGTTGCAGAAAACGAGGACAGCGCGGCTGATTTGCGCAACAAGCTGATCAAGCGACTGGCCGTGGCCGGCGTGCTGGTGGCCGTCCTGCTCGGCGTCCTGGCCTTCTTCGATTATCTGGCGACACCGCCCGAGGAGCCGGAAGAAGAGGTTTATTCCAAGCCGGTTCCGGTCGGGCCGAAAAAGCCGCTGTCGCAGCCGGTCACGCCGACCAGCGAATTGCCCGAACCGCCGAGCACCGCACCGGTGGTTGCCGAGGAAGCGCCGGCACCGCCGCAGCCGGCGCCGGCGAGCGAGGAAAAAGTCGACAAGAAGAGCGAGAAGGGCGAGGCCAAACCCCAGGCGGCGCGCCAGGATAGCCGTTCCGTGGCGCCCCCCCCGGTGTCCGGCAAAGCCCCGACGGTCGCCGCTCCGGCACTTCCCGCCGCGCCGACCATCGTTCCGGCCTTGCCCGCCCAGCCCTCGAGCGTTGGCCGCACCCCACGGGCGGTGCCCGAATCCAGCGTCGCGCCCAGCGAATTAGCCGGCGAAGGGCGCCCGACGCCGCCTGCCGCCAAGCCTTCGGCGCGGGTTGTCGAAGCGCGTCCGGCCCCGGTCGTCCCGCCCAGTGGGATGGCCCGGTTGTTTTCCGGCTTTCTGTTGCAGGCGGGGGTCTTTACCAGCCCGCAGCGGGCCGAGGAACTGCATGCCAAACTAACCTTGAGCGGGGTTCCTTCAACGCTGGAAACCCGGGTCCAGGTCGGCCCCTTCCGCACCCGCCAGGAAGCCGAGGCGGCGCAGCTCAAGTTGCGGGAACTGGGGATTGAAACCGTGCTCCTGCCGCCCAAAGAGGGGCGTCGCTAACTCAGGGCATGCCGGGCAGGCGGGGCAGTCCGAGACTGCGCCGAATTTCCCGATGGACCTGCAGCGGATTCGGCAGCGGTGATTCAATGCGCCGCGGTTCCTGGTAACGCTGCTCATTGCGGTAATACCTGCCGCCGCGGTCATCGTAGCGGCGTTGATCGTATTGGTAGTAGCCGCCGTAATAACCCGGGCGGTAGACCGGATAGCTTTCGACATAGGCCGGTGCGGCCCGGTAACCCGCCGGATAGGCCGGGACCACGGCGCAGGCGCCCAGGCTGCCGAGCAGGGCGCTCGCCAGGGATAGCCGGAGGATGGTTTGGCGGAGGGTCATGACGGGCCAGCTTTTGAATGTTGAGATAAGTAATCAACGCGCCAGTTCTCTCGCCGGCCGACCACGCTCTTCGTCTATTTTGTAAGCAAATATTGTGTCGCCGGCAGGGGGACGGGAGTCGGTCAAGCATTTACGTCACCGGCAGCCGGAGAAGTCGTTTGGCGAACACCTTCATTTCCTTGGCCGCCTGGATGTCACCCCGGCCTTCGGCGACCTTGATGCCCTGTTCGTAGGCGGCCAGCGCGCCAGTCTGGTCGCCGCTTTCGCTCAGCGCCTTGGCGAGGGCTTTCCAGGCGGCGGAGTATTGCGGGTCGCGCTCCACTGCCGCCTGAAAACTCTCCGCAGCCTTGGCTGGCGCGCCGGCTTTCAGGTATTCGTTGCCCAGCGAGAAACGGAGCAGGGCGCCGTCGCGTGGGCCATTGAGCAATTTTTCCAGGGAGGCGATACGTGGGTTCATGGGTGCTCGGGTCTAAAATAGGGCTTTTGCAAATCAGGACAGGAAAAACCATGGCCAAGACCATCATCGCCACCCCGAACGCTCCGGCCGCCATCGGCACCTATTCGCAGGCCGTGCGCGTCGGCGATACCGTATACATGTCCGGGCAGATCGGGCTCGATCCGGCCTCAATGCAGATGGTAGACGGTATCGACGCGCAAATCGTTCGCGTTTTTGAAAATCTCAAGGCGGTCGCCGAAGCTGCCGGCGGTTCGCTGGGCGACGTCGTCAAGCTCAATGTCTTCCTGACCGATCTGGTCAATTTCGCCAAGGTCAATGAAACCATGACCAAGTATTTCAAGGAACCGTTTCCGGCCCGCGCTGCCGTCGGTGTCAAGGAATTGCCGCGCGGTGCGCTGGTCGAGGCCGATGCGGTGATGGTCATCGGCTGATGCCGGAAAGCGGGGCGGCGGTCCCGATCCGCGCGCCCGAGGCGCTGCGCAAGAAACTCGCCAAGATCGGCCTCCATAGCGAGGCCGATTTGCTGGTGCATCTGCCGCTGCGCTACGAGGACGAAACGCGGATCACGCCGGTGGCTCATGCGCCGTGGGGCGAGCCGGTACTGGTCGAGGTGGTGGTCAGCGCCAGCGAAGTCCAGTTCCGGCCACGGCGGCAGATGGTGGTGCGGGCGCTCGACGAGAGCGGCGAACTGACCATGCGTTTCTTCAGCTTCTACCCGAGCCAGCAGGCGGCCCTTGCCGTCGGCGCCAGAGTGCGGGCTTTCGGCGAAGTGCGCGGCGGTTTCTTCGGCGCCGAGATGGTGCACCCGCGCTTTCACAAGGTACGTGACGACGAGCCGCTGCCCGATGAAATGACCCCGGTTTACCCGACGACGGCTGGCGTTGCCAATTCGGCGCTGCAGAAGCTGATCGGCCGGGCGCTGGAAGCCGGCGATCTTTCCGACACCCTGCCCGAGGAACTGCGCAAACGCCTGAAACTGCCGGCCCTGGCGCGCAGTCTGCGTTTCCTGCACCGGCCGCCGCCCGGTACCGATCTCGATACCCTGCACGCACGCAATCACCCGGCCTGGCGGCGGGTCAAGTTCGACGAGGTGCTGGCCCAGCAGTTGTGCCTGCGCCGCGCCTATCTCGCCCGTCGCGAGCAGGGGGCGCCGGTGCTGGTGGCGCGTGACGATCTCGGCGCCCGGCTGCTCGACGGCCTGCCCTTCGCCCTGACCGGTGCCCAGTTGCGGGCGATGGCAGAAATCGCCGGCGATCTGGCGCAGCCCTACCCGATGCAGCGCCTGTTGCAGGGCGACGTCGGCGCCGGCAAGACCATCGTCGCCGCGCTCGCCGCCTGCCAGGCCATTTCCGCCGGCTGGCAGGCGGCTTTCATGGCGCCGACCGAAATTCTCGCCGAACAGCATTACCTGAAACTCAAGAGCTGGCTGGAGCCGCTCGGTGTCAAGGTGGCCTGGCTGTCCGGCAGCCTGAAGAGCAAGGCCAGGCGCGCACAACTGGCGGCAACGGCGGCCGACGCGCAACTGGTGGTCGGCACGCACGCGCTGATCCAGGACGGTGTCGATTTTGCCCGGCTGGGCCTGGCCATCGTCGACGAGCAGCACCGCTTCGGCGTCGCCCAGCGCCTGGCCCTGCGCAAGAAGGGCGCCAATCCGCACCAGTTGATGATGTCGGCGACGCCCATCCCACGCACCCTGGCGATGAGCTATTACGCCGATCTCGACGTCACCGTGCTCGACGAATTGCCGCCCGGCCGGACGCCGATCAAGACCCGGCTGGTCGCCGACAGCCGGCGCGCCGACGTGGTCGGTTTCGTCAGCAAACTGGTCGAGGAAGGCCGCCAGGCCTACTGGGTCTGCCCGCTGATCGAGGAATCTGAGGCGCTGCAGTTGCAGACGGCGGAAGAAACCTTTGCCCAACTCACGGCCGATCTGCCGAAACTGCGCATCGGCCTGGTGCACGGCCGCTTGAAGGGCGACGAGAAACAGGCGGTGATGGCCGCCTTCGCGGCGGGCGAGATCGACGTGCTGGTGGCAACGACGGTGATCGAAGTCGGCGTCGATGTGCCGAACGCCAGCCTGATGGTCATCGAACACGCCGAGCGTTTCGGCCTCTCGCAACTGCACCAGTTGCGCGGCCGGGTCGGGCGCGGCCAGTACGAGTCGAGTTGCGTGCTGATCTATGCCGGGCCACTCGGCGAAATCGCCCGCCAGCGCCTGAAAATCATTTTCGAAAATACCGACGGCTTCGAAATTGCCCGCCAGGACCTGCAGATTCGCGGTCCCGGCGAATTCGTCGGCAGTCGGCAAAGCGGCGTGCCGCTACTGCGCTACGCCGACCTGGAAATGGATGCTGACTTGGTCGAGATGGCGCGGGAAGTGGCGGAAGACATGCTGCGCCAGGCGCCCGCCCAGGCCGAACGCCATCTCAAGCGCTGGCTGGGGACGCGCGAGGAACTGCTCAAGTCGTGAAGTAATCCTCGATCAGGCGGGCCACGGCGGCCGGCTGATCGTGGTGCAGCATGTGGTCGGCATCCTCGATCCAGGCTTCCTCGACCTTCGCAAAGCAGGCTCGGCGTGCCTCCCAGTCGCCCGGCCGGGCGGCGAATTCGCGCACCACCCAGGACTGCCGGCCGGCCACCCAGAGCACCGGGCAGGTGATCTGTTTCCAGACCGCCATCGATTCTTCCAGGCGGAACAGGTAGGGGGCGGGCGCCTTGTGCCAGGGATCGCCATTCCAGATGATGCCCTGCTGGCGTTTGCCGCCCTTGGTTTCACCTTCGCCGACGCGGGCCAGGTGGTTGGCGAGAAACTCGGCACGGGCCGGCGTCAGGAAGCGGTCGCCATGCAGCAGGCGGCGGGTGAAGGCGCCACGGTCGGCGTAGGCGTGCATGCGCGGCGGGCTTTGCAGCGCCTCCAGCCATTGCTGGTAGCGTTCCGGCGCCATTTCCGGCTGGGTCGGGGCGATGCCGAAGCCTTCCAGCGAGATGACTTTTGCCACCCGTTGCGGCCGGATGCCGGCATACAGGCAGGCCAGGATGCCGCCCATGCTGTGGCCGGCCAGCCGGACCTGGCCGGCGGGGGCGTAATGGTCGACGATGGCTTCCAGGTCGCCGAGATGTTCGGCGAAGAAATACGGTCGGCCCAGCCAGTCCGAGGGGCCGAAACCGCGCCAGTCGGGGGCGATGATGTTCCAGTCCTCGGCCAGTTCATCGACGACGAACTGGAAAGAGGCGGAAACGTCCATCCAGCCGTGCAGCAGGAACAGTGTCGGGGCTTGCGCCTGCCCCCAGCGGCGGATGTGCAGGCGAAGGCCGGGGAGGTCGAGATATTCGGAACGGGAGAGGCGCATCGGATGGCTTCCGCTATGCGGACCAAGGGTCGGTAGGCCGTCAATTGTAGCTTGGCGGGGCGACGGCAGGCAGTGGTCTGCCGCCGCCCGCCGCGCGTCAGCACTTTTCCCCGGCGCGAGATGGCGCGCCGCTCGGTTGGCTGCGGACAAAATGTCGCCAACGATAACATTCTGAAAAACAAGCTGAAAGTGGCAAATTGTCGCAGGGTGGGGTGCGACAATTTGCCACTTTCAGCCTATGTGACTAATTGTAACAATGCGCGCCGCGACAACTTGTCGCCCGATCTGGCCGGCGCTTCGAATGACAAGAATACGCCCGCCCATGGCCAGACGATTTTGCCTTTCCAGGGAATGGGGGAGATAGCGTGTCTTTGTTTTTTCCGGGGCCTTATGCCAGTCCGCTGGGTCGCCAGGGTAATGCCCTGGGCATCGCCTGGGCAATTATTGTGCACGCCGCGCTGCTCGCCGTCGTTGCCCTGGGCATCGGCCAATCCGAGGTCTTGAGGGAAATGGCGAGACCGCTGGCCGTGCGTCTGGTCGAGGCGGTTCGCCCGGCAGAAAAACCGCCGGCCCCGCCGCCGAAAATGCCGCCCAAAGCCCAGCCGAAAATGCTCAAGGCCCCGGTGCTGGCGACTGCCGCGCCGAGTGCGCCGAGCAGCTTTGTCGTGCCGGAGCAGCCGCCGGTGCCCGTGGCACCCGTCGTGGTGGCGAATCCGAACCCCGCGCCCGCGGTCGAGCCGCTGGTTGAAGCGCGTTTCGACGCCAACTATCTCTCGAATCCCAAGCCGCCCTATCCATCGGCTTCGCGCCGCCTGGGTGAAGCCGGCACCGTTTATCTGCGGGTGCATGTCAGCGCCGAGGGGCAGGCCCACAAGGTTGAACTGAAAACCAGCAGCGGCTTCCCCCGCCTTGACCAGTCGGCGCTCGATACCGTCGCCCAGTGGCGCTTCGTGCCGGCCAAGCGGGGCAGTACCGCCGTGACTTCCTGGGTCGTCGTACCCGTCGTTTTTTCCCTTACTTAATTTACCGGAGTTCATTTCCATGGGCATCACGCATTTCTGGAGCCAGGGCGACTGGGTCACGCATTCGACGGCTGTCGTTCTGGCCATGCTCTCGCTGTTGAGCTGGGCCATCATCGGCAATCGTTTCGTTGCCCAGCTCAAGCTCAATCGCTGTATCGAGCAGGCTTTCGAAGCCTTCTGGGCGGCGCCCAGCCTGGAAAAGGGCCTGGCCGTGATCAAGGACAAGGACAGTACCGGCGTTTTCGCCGGCATGGCGGAAACCGCCGCTCATGTCGTGAAAATGCATGAGCAGCAAAAGGAAACGAGCATCGGCGGGGAGATTTCCTCCAGCGAAGTGCTGACCCGCGCCCTGCGCAATTACATGATCCACGCCCAGGCGCGCTTCGAATCGGGCCTGACGCTGCTCGCCTCGGTCGGCTCGACGGCGCCTTTCATCGGCCTGTTCGGCACGGTGTGGGGCATCTACCACGCCCTGGTCAGCCTTTCCGGCGCCACCCAGGTGGTGCTCGACAAGGTCGCCGGGCCGGTCGGCGAAGCGCTGATCATGACCGCCGCCGGCCTGTTCGTCGCCATTCCCGCCGTGCTCGCCTACAACGCGCTGAGCCGGGCCAACCGTCTGGTCAATACCTATCTCGACGGCTTCGCCCACGACCTGCACACCTTCCTGACCACCGGCTCGCGCTATGCGCTGGCCAAAGCGGCGTAGGGAGCGGCAATGTCTTTCGGCTCCTTCAATGAAGGTCACAACGCCCCGATGGCCGACATCAACACGACCCCGTTGGTCGATGTGATGCTTGTCCTGCTGGTCATCTTCATCATCACCGCACCGCTCTTCCACCAGGCGATTCCGATTGACCTGCCGAAAGTCAGCTCGAGTAAGCTCGACGACAAGCCCGAGGTCATCCAACTGGCCATCGACGCCAAAGGGCTGGTCTTCTGGAACGGCGAACTCATGCACCGCGACATGCTCGACACCCGCTTTGCCGAAGCCAGCGCCCGCCAGCCCGAACTCCACCTGCGCGCCGACCGCGAGGTGCGCTACGAAAGCGTCGCCGACGTGATGGCCGCGGCGCAGCGCAATGGGCTGGTGAAGATTGCGTTTGTGACGCAGCCGCAAGATGCCAGGTAATCCACCGTATTCAAACTCAGATAGTTAGTAGGGAGTCAGTCATGAATTACAAGCGCCGCTTGATCGCGCTCGCTGTTGCGACCCTTTTTGCCAATTCGCTGGCTCTGGCCGAAGAGGCGGAGCGGATGCTGGCACCGGTGAAGACCACGCCGGACAAGGAAGTCGACATTCAGGCCAGAACCGAACTCGGTACGCTGACTGAAGCCACGCCGATCTCGGGTACTGTGGTGGTCAAGGAAGAGCTTGAACATCTGCAACTGGTCAACAATCTGCTTGAACTCGGCAAGCGCGTTCCCGGCATCAGCATGGTGCGCAACATGCGCATTCCGGCGGGCGGCAAGCAATACACCGAAAACCGGGTGGATGGCATGCGCGCCGCCGTGCAGGTCAACACTTCCGTGCTCGACGAACTGGACGTGGCCAATATCGAGCGCATCGAGGTGATTACCGGGCCGGGTTCGGCGCTCTATGGCAGTGGTGCGCTGGGCGGCACGATCAGCGTGTTCACCCGCCAGCCGCCGCGCGATTTCCAGGCAAGAGTTTCCCAGGAGGCCGGCAGTTGGGGTTTCAAGCGGACTCAGGGCAATGCAGGCTTTTCCGCCCTGGACGGGCGACTGGGCTTCATTGTTACGGGCAGTACGATGGATAACGATGGCTGGCGGCGGAATACGGCGGCAGCCAACCAGAATGGGGCGGCTGAACACAAGAATGGACTGGCTTTCAAAACGATGTTCCGTCCGACCGATTCGACCAGGATCACGATGGGCTATGACGAGTTGCACTATGACTACCGCTGGGCCGGCAGTCTGGCAATGAGCAAGTGGGCGCGTGACTGGCGTCAGGTCGAGGCGGGCACCTATGGTCAGTCGATCGATGACTACCAGACGCAGACTTTCCGCCTGCAGCAGATGCTCGGCGAGCGTAGCGAGTTCAGCTTCGGCTACGCTCGGCGCACCAACGACGGCGTGGGCTATGGCGGCGGCGGTTCGGGCGGCGCCAACAATGTGATCTGTGACGATACCAGTGCCCTGGCCGCCCCGCTGGCGGCGGGCACCACGGTGAAATGCCGGGCGGTCAATAACAACAGTGCGGCTTATACCAACACCCTCAAGGCATCGAACGCGGTTCTCGAGTCAAACACCGCCCTGTTCCGTCACGAATTCGATCTCGCCAAGTCCACGCTCTATGTGGGTATGGAAATGGTCGACATCAACAGTAAATCTGCGACTTACCGGAATGCCTTCAACGCGCTCCAGGGCCAGTCCGGGCTATGGGCACAAGGCGCCATGACCAGCACCGGGCAGGGCTCGGTGGTGCGGGAAAAACACGAAACGCCGCTGGTCCACTTCGAGTTTTCGCCAATCGACAAGCTGCGTTTCCACCTGGGCCAGCGGTTTGACCGGATTACCTACGCCACGGATGACCGGACGCTGGCCAACAAGGATGTCGAGAAAACCTACAATGGCCAGGTTCTCAAAACCGGTGTGACCTATGACCTGGGCCGGAATCACCTGCTCTGGGGCAACTGGTCGGAAACTTTCAATGCGCCGGCCAGCAGCACCCTGCTCGATACCTCGGCGAAAGGGACGGCCGGCAATACCATCGGTTCCGATCTCAAGCCGGAAGAGGGGGTAACGCACGAACTCGGCTTGCGCGGCACCTTCCCTGACCTGCGACTGCACTACGACGTGGCGCTTTACCACAGTTCCAACAAGGGGTTTGTCGTCAGCCGGAGCTGTACGGCGGCTGAGCAAACGGCCCTGAACCTGGGGGCTGCCTGCAATATCAACGAGAACGTTGGCGAACTGACGGCCAGGGGCCTGGAGTCAGTGTATTCATGGGCGGCCCTGCCCTGGCTGGATATCGGGGCGACCTACACCTTTTCGCAGGCTTACTACAACAGTTACAAGACCAAGACGGTCGATTACACCGGCAACTCCTATCAGGCCATGCCGCGCCATCGCCTGAACCTGCGCATCGCCGTCAAGCCTGCGGCCGGCTGGAAAATCGAGCTCGAAGGCGACCACCTGTCGTCGTATTTCTATAACGACGCCAACGAGGGCAGTTACAGCCGGCCGGACCTCTTCAACCTGCGAGCCAGCTATCGCGCGAAGGACTGGTCGTTCTGGATGCATGTCCTCAATCTGACTGACGAGAAGTACGCGACCCGGGTCGGCATGTCCACGATTGCCGGTCAGTCCAACGTGCTGGCTGCCTCGGCCGGCCAGGGCAATGCCGGTTCCTACACGCCGCTGTCACTGCGCGTTGGCCTGTCCTACAACTTCTAGCCATTTCCAGGCCCGCCGCCATTTGGCGGGCCGTATTTTTCAAGGATCGATTGTGAAAATTCCGAACAGGCCTGCTGCGCTGCTACTCCTGCTCATGCTGTGCGGCCCGTTGGGCGCGGAGCCGACCGAGGCCCAGAAAGCCGAGTGGCGGGCTCGCCGTGAAGCGGCCGGTGGCGAAGCACCGAGCGAGGCGCAACGGGCCGAGTGGCGGGCCCGGCGCGAAGCCAGGGAAGCCTCGGCAAATGCCGAAGGGGCGAAGCCGGCTGCCTCGGCCCATGAGGGACATGGTCAGGCGGCGCCGGCGGCAGCAAAGAGCAAGAAGGCGCCAGCGAGCGCCGCATCCGGCATGGCGCATGACCATGCCGGGGCGGCCAACCGGCCTGCTACCGGTGTGGCTGTCGATAAAGCACCCGGCAAACCCGAAGATGCCGCCCGCGCCAGCGGCCGGCCAGCCGGTATGGGCGGTATGGCCATGCGCGGTGGTGGCGGGGCGGTCTGGTTGTCCGATTCGCCGCCTGCGCGCGGCGATGGCGCGGCGCGCGGTGGTATGGGGGGCATGGGCGGCATGGCCATGGGCGGCGAGCGCAGCGGGCCGCCGAGCAAGCGCCTGTGGTTGCGGGCCGGCAACGATCCGCAGAAATCCGGTTTTGCCCGCGAGGATGCCGAGGCCGAAAGCCAAACCCTGCTCGTCCGGCCGCAGGGGGTGCTGGAGGGCGAAGTGCTGCCGCCGCCGGCCGACGGCAAGAAGAATCTGGCCTTCGAAATGCCGGTGCAGGGCTATTACCGCGTCTATGCGAGCAGCCGCAAGCTGCAGGGTGAAACGCTCAACGTCAGTGTCGCCAAGGCCGAGATCGCCAATTTCAGCCACGGCGGTGACGAGGAGGAACGCGCCAAGGCATTGGTCGCGCCGCGTATCCTCGAATCGGCGCCGATCGAGATCGTCCGCGAAAAGGCGGCCGACGAGAAAACCTTCTTCCAGCTCAAGTCTGGCGACGAGCAGGCCTTTGTCGTGCTGCAAAAGGGCTTGCCCGTGCAGGGGGCGCGCGTGCGGTTTGTCAGTCACGAAGGCTGGAGCAAGGAAGCAGTCAGCGACGAGCAGGGGCGTGTCAGTTTCCAGATTATTCGCGACTATTTCCCGGCCTGGGACGATTTCAAGAAACGTTTCAAGGCCAGCTACCTGATCATCGCCGAGGCCAATGCAGCCGAGAAGGGCGTCTTCAAGGACCAGCCCTACAGCACTGTGCGCTATCAGGCGACGCTGGCCGGCAATTACTATCCGTCGCCCGACGATTACCGCTCCTACGCCTGGGGCCTGGGTATAGGTCTGCTGATCGTGCTGTTCTGCGGCACCGCCGTCTATCTTTATCGTCGGCGCCGGCTCAAGCCCTTCCAGGAGGTGCGTTTCGATGAGCGCTAAGCCCATGCTGCAGCGCCTGCGCGACGCGGCCAACGAGGTCGATTTCAACCGCTTCCGTTTCTGGTTCCAGCTGGTCGCCTTCGTGCTCTTCGTCTATGGCGGTTATCTGGCGATTGATCTCGGCAGCAAGTTGCCCTTCTTTTCCTGCGGCTACAACCAGGAAGGGCGGGCCGGGGTCTGTTATCTGCTGCCCTTGCAGCACCAGTTGGGGCGCAACTGGGCGGTGCTGTTCAGCATCGCCAGCCTGTCCATCCTGACCGGCTTTCTCGGTTTCGCCCTGTGGTTCATCGTCCTCAACAAGGGCTGGTGCGGCTTCGTCTGCCCGCTCGGCACCTTGCAGGACTGGATCAGCGCCTTGCGCCGCCGGCTGGGGATTCGTTTCTCGAACTACACGCACGGCCAGTTCGCCCAGCTCACCAAGATCAAGTTCGTCCTGCTGGCCTTGCTCATCCTGATTCCGCTGGGTGTCGGCGGCGGTTTCTTCTCGCACGACATGAGCCCGCCGTTCTGCCTGATCTGCCCGGCGCGCATGATCCTGCCGATCTTCACGGGCGACCTGTCGCAATTCACCATCGACTTCTCCAGCAAGACGGCCGTCGTCATGACCGCGCTGGGCATTTCGGTGACGGCGCTGTTCCTGGTCGGCAGTTTCGTCAAGAAACGCTTCTTCTGCTTCTTCTGCCCGATGAGCGCTCTGCATTACCTGATTTCCAAGCCGGCCCTGCTCAAGCTCAAGAAGGACGGCAGCAAATGCACCCGCTGCGGCGACTGCTACGCCGTCTGCGACATGGAAATCAAGGAAATCGCCGACGACGTGACGACCACCAACATCATGACCGACGACTGCACGCTGTGCCTCAAGTGCGTCGCCAGTTGCCCGGAAACCGGGGCGCTCAAGGCGACTTTCGCCGGCATCCCGATTTTTGTCTCCACCGAAGCCGGTTTCATCAAGCGCATGAACAAGGGTTGCCAGCATGGAAAATGAAATTCACCAGGTCATTCCGATTCAGCCGGCGCCGTACAGCCGCTCCCGCCAGGCCGGCGAGGCGCAGACGGTGCTCGACCACATCGTCGACGACTTCCAGGAAAATCCGGCGGCGATGCAGTATTTCTACGACCTGTTCCGTGGCGTTTACTGCCATGGCGACGAGATTCCGCACAGCGGCAAACTGGTCGGCACCACCTGTATCCAGGCGCCGGAAGAGCTGATTTACGCTTTCGGCGCGACGCCGGTACGCCTGTGCAACGGCTCCTACCACTACGACCAGCGCGGTGCCGACTTCATGCCGGCCAAGTCCTGCTCGCTGGTCAAGGCGACGCTCGGCATGTTGAGTTCGGAAAACGTCATTCCCAAGATCGGCAAGCCCGACCTCGTGGTCAATCCGAGCACCTGCGACCAGAAGAAGAAATCGAGCGCGATGATTGAGGGCATGGGCTATTCGGTCTATGACCTGGAATTCCCCAACGTCAAGGAAAGCGAAGCCTCGCGCGTGTATTGGCGGCGGTCGGTGCGCGAATTCGCCGAGCAGTTGCGCAAGCTGACCGGCCAGCGCCTGACGCGCGCCAAGCTGAAGGCGGCGATGGCGATGACCGGACGCGCCCAGGCGGCCTTCCGCACCTTGCACAATTTCCGCCGCCAGACGCCGTCGCTGATCCTCGGCAAGGACGCCTTCCTGGTCACCAATGCCTATTTCTTCGATGACATCGAACGCTGGACGGCGGCCGTCGAAAAGCTCAATGCCGAGCTGGCCGAGCGCCAGGCGGCCGGCTTCCGGGCCGTGCAGAGCAAGGCGCCGCGTGTCGTGTTCACGGGGTCGCCGCCGATCTTCCCCAATCTCAAGCTGCCGCTGCTCATTGAGGAGGCCGGTGGGGTGGTGGTGGCCGACGAAACCTGTTCGGCCAACCGCATGCTCTACGACATGACGGCGGTGGACGAATGGCTGGTCGGCGACATGGTGGACAGCCTCGCCGACAAATACCTGAAGCCCTGCACCTGCCCGATTTTCACGCGCAACGACGACCGCAAGCGCCGCCTGCTCGACCTGGTCGACCAGTTCCAGGCCGACGGCGTGATCTACCAGGCGTTTTCGGGCTGCCAGGTGTACGAAATGGAATACCGCAGCGTTGCCGAGGAATTCAACAAGGCCGGCATTCCTCTGCTCTACATCGAAACCGACTACAGCCCGGACGACCAGGGGCAGCTGTCGACCCGTATCGAAGCCTTTCTCGAATCACTGAAAAACCGGAAGAAGCGTCACGCATGAATTATTTTGCTGGAATCGATGTCGGCTCCACCGCCATCAAGGTTGCCCTGGTCGACGAACAGGGCACGCTGGCCGGGGTCCATGTCACGGCCTCGGGCAGCCTGTTTCACAAGAACTCGACGGAGGCGCTCAATACGCTGCTCGCCAAGCTCGGCCTGCAACGCGCCGAGGTCCGTTACCTGATCGCCACGGGCTACGGCCGCAAGCTGTTCAAGGAGGCCGACGACTCGATCAGCGAAATCACCGCCAATGCGGCCGGCGCCTTCGAAACCGGCAAGGCTTATGGTGGCGTGCGGACCATCATCAACATCGGCGGCCAGGATTCGAAGGCCATCCGCATCGACCCGACCGGCAATGTCGAAAACTTTGCCATGAACGACAAGTGCGCCGCCGGTACCGGCCGGTTCCTCGATGTCGCGGCGCGCAACCTCGAACTCGACCTGGAAGAGCTGGGCGACTACCACTTCCGGGGTGACAAGGCGCCGCTCAACATCAACAGCACCTGCACGGTCTTTGCCGAATCGGAAATCATCGGCCTGCTGGCCAACGGTCACGGCAAGTCGGAAATCATCGCCGGCATTCACTACTCGATTGCCTCGCGCACGGTGCGTCTGGCCAAGCGCGTCGGCGTCGAGGATCGCGTCTATTTCGACGGTGGCCCGGCCCTCAACAAGGGCCTGGTCGCCGCCATCCAGGACGAACTGGGGCGCGAACTGCTGGTCCCGGAATACCCGCAGACGACGACGGCCTTCGGTGCCGCCATCCTGGCGCGTAACGACTGGCTGGAAGAGAACGCCGGATGATGGATGCGGAAACCATCGTCGGCCTGCCCATGGCTTTCGCGCTCGGGCTGGTCTACGGCTTGGGGCCGTGTCTGGTCAGCTGCCTGCCTTACCTCGGGCCGGTCTTCCTGGCCCGCGATTTCAGTTGGCGGCGCTCGTGGCGCGTGGTGTTGCCGCTGTCGCTCGGGCGCCTCGCCGGCTATGCCGCGTTCGGCGGGCTGGCCGGCTGGGTCGGGCATTACGCCAAGGAGGGCATGGCTGTCTCGTCCTCGCTACATTTGCTGATCGGCGCGGCGGCGCTGATGGTGGGCGTTTCACTGCTGCGTCGGGGCCGCCCGGCCTGCGCCATGGTAGCCGCCGGGCCGGCGGGCGAGGCGGTGCCGCTGCGCCGTTTCGACGTCGGCCAGCAAGCGCGGACCTTGCTGCCGGGCGGGCTGTTCCTGATGGGCGTCGGCATGGCGCTGACGCCTTGCGGGCCTCTCGGGGTCGTCCTCTTTTCCGCCGCCGCTTCCGGCGGCGCGGCCAGTGGCTTGTTGCTGGCCGGCGCTTTCGGCCTCGGTGCGATTGTTGTGCCCTCGCTGGTCTATGGCCTGGGCGTTGCCTATTTCGGTCGGCGCCTGCGCGAGCAGCTCGGCCCCTGGTTGCCGCGCATCGAGTGGTTGAGCGCCGGCCTGCTAATCCTGGTTGGCCTGCGCCAACTAACTTTCCTCTTCTGACGGCGAACGCCATGAAACGACAGCATTACCTTCCCCTGATCCTTTCCCTGAGCGCCGCCTGGGGTGCGCATGCCGAAGAAAAAGTCCTCGCCGAAGTGCAGGTCACGGCGAGCGGTGGCGAGGTCACCGAGCGCCGTGAAGCAGCGACGCAAAAAGTCATCATCGGCAGCAAGGACATCGAGAACATGGGGGCGCTGACGGTCAGCGACGTGATGAGCAAACTGCCCGGCGTCGATGCCGGCGCACCGGGCGCCGATGGCTCGATGGCGATGAAGGCGCGCGGCATGACGCGCGATTCGGTGCAGATGTACATCGACGGCGAGCGCGTGGCCGGCAATGCGCGCATGGCGCAGGCCATGGTCGGCCGCCTGCCGTCTACCGAACTGGAACGGGTCGAGATCATCCGCGGTGCCTCGGCCGAATTCGGCGGCAGTGCGCCGCTCACCGTGAATCTGGTCTTCAAGAAGGCGCGCTCGAAGGAATCGACGGCGCTCAAGGCGGCCATCGGCCTGCGCAACGACGAACCCAACACCCAGTTCAGCTTCACGAAAGGGGGCGGCGACAACGGCTTTTCCTGGATGCTGCCGCTCACTATCAATCATCACGACATGCCGTCCGGGCGGGAAGTGGAACGCCGCGACGGCACCGGCACCAATCAGGTTGACAAGGAAAGTGGCCGGACCAGGATCAACGAATTCGTCTTCTCGCCGCGCCTCTCCTGGAAGTCGGGTAGCGACAGCCTGACCGTGGCGCCCAGCCTGTTCCGCGCCTACGGCCATCTGATCAATGACATGACGCGCCGCGACCTGGCCGCGCCGGCCAATGGCGGGGCGCGCCACGACGACGAAACGAACCGCACGGCCTTCAATCGCTTGCGCGTCGATGGCGAGATCCTGCGCGACGGCACCAAGTATTCCGGCCGCCTGGCCTGGTCCGATGGCGAGCGCAAGGCTGACATGAAGCGCGATTTTCAGGGTTTCGGTGGTCTGCCGACGCGCAGTGTCGAAGAACGCAAGCGTACCGAATCCGACCTCAACGCCAGCCTGCGCGCCGACCGGCCCTTCGGCCAGCATCTGCTGGCGATGGCGGTCGAGGAAGCCGAGCATCAGCGCGACGACAGCCTGCACGGCACGACTGGCAACGAATCGCACAGCGGCTGGGACCGCCAATGGACGGCCTGGGTGCAGGACGAATGGAGCCCGAATACAGCAACCACCGTGACCGGTGGCCTGCGCGGCGAATCCATCCGCTACTCAGCCGACGGCCAGGGCCGGCAATACAACGAACTGCTGCCCTCCCTGGCACTGCGCTGGGAACCGGTCCAGCGCTGGGTTTTCCGCACTTCGCTGGGGGCCGGCATCAAGGCCCCGAAGCTGGAAGAGCTGCTCAATCAGCCGGTCTTCAGCGTCAGCAGCAATACGCCGCTGGAACCCGACCGGCGCGGCAACCCGAATCTCAAGGCCGAGCGCAGCGTCAATTTCGAGGCGGTGCTGGAGCACTATCTGCCCGGCGAGGCTGGCGTCATCGGACTCAATGTCTATGCCCGACAAACCGAGGATTTCATTGAGCGGCGTACGCAGCAGGAAGGTGCCCGCTGGGTCGAGCGCCCGTGGAACGAAGGCACGGCGCGCCACTGGGGCGTCGAACTCGACGGCAAATTGCGCGCCGACAGCCTGGGCTGGCGTGGTGCCACCTTCCGGGCGCATCTGACGGTGCCGCGCAGCGAGGTTGACGATCAACGCCTGGGCATCACCCGCTCAGCCCGCGAAACGCCGCGCTACCAGCTCAGCGCCGGCTACGACCAGACCCTGGGCGAACTGAGTTTCGGCACCTCGGTGCAGTACTTCAGCCGCGTCGTCACCGAAATCGCCAGCGAGCAGCGCTCGGTGACGCGCGACCGGACCATGCTCGACGCCTATGTGGTGCAGCGCCTGAGCCCGAAATTCAACCTGCGCCTGTCGCTGCAGAACCTGCTGCAAACTCGGACCCGCCAGCAGCAGGAGGCCTCTTTCGCCGGCTCCAACTGGGCGCTGAACAGCACCGGTCTCGGCGTGCGGACGGTGATGCTGGCCCTTGAAGGCAAGTGGTAGCCGGCTCGGGCGCGCAGTACCGCATGGCCCCGGCCGCGAATTGCGGCGGCGATTAAAGGGGGCCTGACGAGTGGGGCATTTCTCCCCCCGGGAAAGGGGGGGACCGGGATTTTTTGCCAAACCATCTTGGCCGAGAAGCCGGGCTGTGGTCGTGGGCGCGACCTAAGGCATTGAATATTAATGGCAGGTGTTGGCTGTCGAAGGGGTGGCGAATGCCCGGTCAGCATAGTGCGGTCCGGGCACATTCGATGCTTTGGTGATAGCGGGTAGCCGCGGACACCACCAACCATGCGAAAGAAATGCAAGAGAGTCATCCGGCCCATTGCCCGGCCGCTGACGCCTAAAGAAAAGGTCGATTTTCTGATCGGGCCGCGCCTGCATTTGCAGATGCTGCTCGGCCAGCAGTACGCCCTGCATTACACCTGCTCAGTGGCCGGTTTTTTTGATTTTTCGGAGGTCTTGGCCTTACTGCTCCGGCGTCCTGATTTACAGCCCCATTTCGCGGCGGCGCAGGAGATCGTCCTGCAACTGATTGCCCAGGAGCGGCCGCCGCTGGCGAGCGAAGGCGTTGTGTTGCGCGAAATTTTCAACCTTGCCGACCGCTTCATCGCCATGCAGGACACGCTGACCATGGCGCGTGCCATGCGCTATGCAAACCGCAAGCTGGACGAAGGAGTCGGCGCGCCGCGTACTTGCGCCTGCCTCTGAAGCGCTAGCCAAGGTCGGGCCGCCGGCCGGCGATCAAAGGCCGCCGGATTGAACTTTGGCCTGGGCCTGGGCCAAGGTTTGCCAGGCTTCTCCGGCGGTATTCGAGGGGCGCGTCCGGGTCAGGAGGCTGGCTGTCTGCTGGGGTTGCTGCTGGGTCTGGTGGCGCTGCTGCTGCCGCCGGTCGATGGTTGGGGTTTGCATCTTTGTCTCCAGTCATTTGTGGTCTGTTGCCGCCCCCAAAATATTGCCGACGCCCGGGGGGACTGAAAGATCATCATAGGTCCCGGCCCGCCGCTTTGATAGTGTCGGTTTGTAACGACGGTCGCTCGTCTGATCGCGCCGCGCGGCGTCGCGGCCAATTCAGCCGGCCAGCGTCATCAAGCCGGGGTTGCCGCCGGCGGCAGCGCTGTTTACGCTGCACACGCGCTCGGCCAGCATTCGGTAGAGCGGGTAATGCGGGGGCGTTTCGTCCGCCACGAAAAGGGGGATCAACGCCCCCCTTTGCGCCGCCAGTTGTTGGCCGAGCGCCATATTATCGGTGGCCGCCGACAAAACGCCGGCCAGTCCCGCGTAGTCGCCGGGTTGCCGCAGTTCGATCTGGGCGGCCAGGTTCGGCGGCAGGCTGGCCAGCGCCTGGCGCAGGCCCGGGCCATCCGCTGCGACGGCCTGGTTGCCGGTAGCGAAAACGGCCGCCAACTGGCGGAACAAGGCGGGGCCGTCGCCCCCAAGACAAAGTAGACGGCCGCGCGGCGCGAAGCTCAGGGTATTGCGTTCGCCGGTCGGGCCGGGCAGCTCGAGGCAGACGGCAAGCAGGCTATGCTCGGCACAGTTCGAGCACAACTCGGCCAGCGCCTGGTTATGCTGCGCCGTGGCCCAAGCGAGCAGGGCGCTCAGGGCGCTCGGCAAGGGCTGGCGGCACGGCGCCCCGAGCATGGCCGGCGTGACTTGCCGGGCGCCGGTCAGGCGCGGCAGGTAGAGCGCTCCGCCGGCTTTCGGGCCGGTGCCCGACAAGCCTTCGCCGCCAAACGGCTGGACGCCGACGACGGCGCCGATCATGTTGCGATTGACGTAGAGGTTGCCGACCCGGGCCCGTTCGCTGACCAGGCCAAGGGTTTCGTCGATCCGGCTGTGCAGGCCGAGGGTCAGGCCATAGCCGGTGGCGTTGATGGCCTCGAGCAGGGCCGGCAATTGGTCGGCGGCAAAGCGCAGAATATGGAGGACCGGGCCGAAAACTTCGCCATGCAAGTCGTCGAGGGCGGCGATTTCGACCAGGGTGGGCGGGAAAAAATAGCCGTCGGCGCAGCTCTCCGGCAAGGGCAATTGAACGATCGGGCGGCCCAGTTTTTTCAGGCGGGCGAGGTGGGCGACCAGTTTGGCCCGCGCCGCCTCGTCGATCAGCGGCCCGATGTCGGTGGCCAGGTGGTTCGGCATGCCGACGGCCAGTTCGGCCATGGCTTCTTTGAGCATGGCGATCAACGGTCCGGCGATTTCTTCCTGCAGGCAGAGCACGCGCAGGGCCGAGCAGCGCTGGCCGGCGCTGTCGAAGGCGGAGAGCAGGACGTCCTGCACCACCTGCTCGGGGAGCGCCGAGGAGTCGACGAGCATGGCGTTCTGGCCGCCGGTTTCGGCGATCAGGCGGACGCCGTCGCGGCGGGCGATGCTGCGGTTGATCAAGTGGGCGACGTCAGCCGAGCCGGTGAACACGACACCGCGCACGCGCGGGTCGGCGGTCAACTGGGCGCCCACCGTCTCGCCGCGGCCGGGGAGGAATTGCAGAACCCGGGGCGGAATGCCCGCCCGGTGCAGCAGACTCACCGCCAGATGGGCGACGAGCGGCGTCTGTTCGGCCGGCTTGGCGAGCACCGGGCTGCCGGCGGCCAGCGCGGCGCTGACCTGGCCGATGAAGATGGCCAGCGGGAAATTCCACGGACTGATGCAAAGCACCGGCCCGGGCGCTTGCTCCGGGCGGCGGAAAGCGGCGCTCGCCAACTGTTGGGCGTAGTAGCGACAGAAATCGACCGCTTCGCGCACTTCGGCCACGGCGTTGGGCCAGGTCTTGCCGGCTTCGCGCAGGCAGAGGCTGATGATTTGCCAGCGCTCTTCCTGCAGCAGGTCGGCGGCCCGCAACAGGGCGGCAGCCCGTTCCACCGGCGCGGTTTGATGCCACTCCTGGGCGACCGCGGCGGCATTTTTCAGGGCCAGCTCGATCACCGCCGGCGAGGCTTCGTACACCGTGCCGACCCTTTCCCCGGGCTGCGCCGGGTTGACTATGGGGCTCGCCGCGCCGTGTGCCGCAGCGCTGCCCGGCACCAGCGGCGCCGCCGACCACTGGCGCGCCGCCAGTGGCGCGAGGGCGTCTTCCAGTTCGGCGATGGTGCCTTCGTCGGCCAGATCGAGGCCGGCCGAGTTGCGCCGCGCGTTGCCGTACAACTCGGCGGGCAGCGGAATTGCCGGGTGGCGCCGGCCGCCGGTGCGGCGCACGGTGGTCAGCGGATCTTCGACCAGTTCGTCGATGGCCACGGCGGAATCGACCAGCCGGTTCACAAAGGAGCTGTTGGCGCCGTTTTCCAGCAAGCGGCGGACCAGGTAGGGGAGCAGCGTCCGGTGGCTGCCGACCGGGGCGTAGATCCGGCAGTGGCGGTCGAACTGGCCGGGGCCGACGACGTTGTCGTAAAGCCCCTCGCCCATGCCGTGCAGACACTGGAATTCGTAGTCCTCGACGCCGGCGGCGCGGGCCATCTGGCAGACGCTGGCCAGGGTATGGGCGTTGTGGGTGGCAAATTGCCCGTAGAGCGCATCCGGTGCCGCCAGCATGCGGCTGGCGCAGACCAGGTAGGAGAGGTCGGTGTGGGCCTTGCGCGTATAGACGGGATAGTCGCTCAGACCATCGACCTGGGCCCGCTTGATTTCACTGTCCCAGTAGGCCCCCTTGACCAGGCGGAGGAGCAGGCGACGGCCGCTGCCACGGGCCAGATCGACCAGCCGGTCGATCACCGCGGGGGCGCGCTTCTGGTAGGCCTGGACGACGAAGCCGAGGCCCGGCCAGGCGGCCAGTTCGGGGTCGGCCGCCAGCGTTTCGAATAGGTCGAGCGAAAGTTCCAGGCGGTCGGCTTCTTCGGCGTCGATGTTGATCCCGATGGCGTAGCCTTTGGCCAGCCAGAGCAAGCCCTTGAGGCGGGGCAACAGTTCCGCCATGACACGCTGGCGTTGGCCGCGCGAGTAACGCGGGTGGAGGGCGGAAAGCTTCAGCGAAATGCCGGGCCCGGCCAGGACGCCGCGCCCGGCATTGGCCCGGCCGACGGCGTCAATGGCCCGGGCGTAAGCCGCGCAGTAACGCTCGGCATCGCTCGCGGTGAGCGCCGCTTCGCCGAGCATGTCGAAGGAGTGGCGATAGCCGCGCCGTTCGTTGGCGCGCGAGCGCTGCAACGCCGCCTCAATGGTCTCGCCGATGACGAATTGCTGGCCGAGCAGGCGCATCGCAAAATCGACGCCCTGGCGAATCAGCGGTTCGCCGCCCTTGGCGATCAACTGGCTCAAGGCGCCGCTGAGGGCCGCATGGTTATGCATGGCGACCAGCTTACCGGTCAGCAGCAAGCCCCAGGCGGCGGCATTGACGAAGAGCGAGGAACTGCTGCCGAGATGCGACTTCCAGTCGCCGCGGCTGATCTTGTCGCGAATCAGGCGGTCGGCCGTGGCCTGGTCGGGAATGCGCAGCAGCGCTTCGGCGAGGCACATCAAGGCGACGCCCTCCTGGCTGGAGAGGGAAAACTCGTGCATCAGGTGATCGACGCCGCTCGCCCCGCGCCGTTGTCGGCGCACCGCGGCGACCAGTTCGCGGGCCTGGCGATCGACCGCCGCGCGGTCATACGCCAGGCCGGCCAATTCGGCCGCCAGCCTGGCCACACTGGCGGCTTCGTCGCAGCGACAGGACTGGCGCAGATCTTCCCGCATCGTTTCCTCCCCTGGTCATGGGCGCCGAACCGCCGCCGGGCAGAGCGCACTGCCCAAGGCTTGGACAACCGATAGGCCGATGCCATTCCGGAAAGTTTGGCCGACTGCGTCAAGAAAAAACCAACCGCCAGACCAGGCCTCCGGGTTAGTACCCTCCGGAGACCTGGTGGCGCCGCCTACGGCGTGCCCTGTCCAAGCTTCCGGCCATTGACCTCCAGGCCGTAGAGATTGACGCCGTCGTCGGCGTGGTAGCGTTTGCGGGTCTCGTCGATGCTGCCGTTTACCAGGCGCGGGTCCTGCGGCCGTTCGTGCGAGTTGATGTAGGCGGCGACGTCCCAGGCTTCGCGATCGGAGAGGGTTTCGCCGCGGCCCAGCGGCATGTTGTGCTGGATGAAACCGGCGGCGGTGTTGATGCGATGCATGCCGGCCCCCCAGTTGTAGGAATCTTTGCCCCAGAGGGCGGGAAAGACGGCGGTGACGCCCACTTTCTTGCCCGCCCCGTCGTCGCCGTGGCAGATGACGCACTGCTTTTCATAGACCGCCTGGCCGCGGGCAATGTCGTAGCCGCCCTTGGGCGGCAGCGGCTCGTCGAAACCGCGGCCGGGCAGGGCCTTGCCGGTGGGGGCGCCGGTAGACAGCCAGTAGGCATAGGTGGTCAGGGCACTGAGGATTTCGCTGTCCGCAGTCGGCGCCTTGCCGTTCATGCTGAACTGGAAGCAGCCCTGCATGCGCTCGGCAAAGGTATTCACCTTGTTGTTTTTCTTGCGGTAGGCCGGATACATCGGATAGGCCGCCCACAGGGGGGCGGAGTTGGCTTTGCGACCCCGGTCGATGTGGCAGTTCCCGCAGTTCATTTCGTTGCCCACGTAGTCGGGGGCCAGGGCCTTGGTGTTCATGAAGATGTCCTGGCCGCGGCGTACCTGCTCGCCGAACGCGTTGTTCGGGATTTCGCTGTCGGACGGGGGCTGGAAGTACGTCTGGCCGGCCGCTTTGCTCGGGGCCTTGGTCAGTTGGCTCTGGTCGTCGAGGCGCGGGTTGGAGGGGGCGTCGGCGGCCAGGGTCGGGCCCAGGCCGAGGGCGAGGAGGAGGGGCAGCAGTCGGAAAATGGTCGTTTGCATGGCTGGAATCCTTTAAGTCGATGGCGGAAGTTGGGCTTAGCGCAGACGGTGCTGGCTTTCGTCGAAGGCTTCCTGGGATTCTCCGAGGCCGGCGAAATACTCGGCTACCCGCTTGATTTCGGCAGCGCTGAGGTCGGCGGCGATGTGCTGCATCAGGCCGTTCGGGTCGTTGCGGCGGGAGGGCGGTACAGCAGCCACCGCCTTGCTGTGGCGGGTCGCCGGCCGGGCCGTGCTGCCGCGCCAGGCCAGCAACTGGTTTTCGATATAGAGCGCCGATTGGCCGGCCAGGGGCGGGAAGGCCGTGCCGACGCCGACGCCTGCCGGGCCGTGGCACAGGGTGCATTCCGGGATGTTGCGCTCCCAGGCCCCGCGCAGGGCGAGCCAGGCGCCGCTGCCGGGCTGCGGCCGCTCGAGCGGTCCGGCCTTGACGTTGACCTTGGGCAACTCGGCATAGGCCTTGGCCACGGCCGCCATTTCTTCGTCGCTGAGGGACTGGGCGATGGGCTGCATCACCGGGTTTTCCCGGCGACCGGCCTTGAGGTCGGCCAACTGCTTGCCGATGTAGGCCTCGGGCAGGCCGGCCAGACGGGGAAAGCCGGCAGCGGCCAGGCCCTTGCCGTCGGTGCCGTGGCAGGAGATGCAGGGGAGCGCGGCGGGATTGGCGCCGCCCTTTTGCATGATGCTTTGGCCGTCGGCGGCGTGGGCCAGGAGCGGTAACAGTAAGGCGATGACGGGTATGTAGTGCACGAAAGACTCCTCTCTTTAGGTTGGGACCGGGTCAAACAGGGGCGGTTTGGGCGCCCTCTTCTATTCAGGCGGGTTCGGCGATCCTCCCGGGAACGATGCAAGGAAAAAACCGCCCCGGGAGAAAGGGGCGGTGGCCGTAGGCGACCGGTCGATTGAACTCAATAGCGGGCATCCGCCGGCTTCTTGTCTTTCGGCCAGTCCTTCACTTTTTCCGGGAAGTCCGGGCGGGGCTGGTGACTGAAGTACTCGGCCACATCGACCGCCTGCTGGTCGGAGAGGCCGCCCTGGCCGAGCGGGAAGGTGCCGTGGAAAGCGATCGGCATGTTGCGTTTGACGAAGGCGGCGGCGGTGTAGGTGCGGGCCATGCCGGCGCCGATGTTGAAGGACTGATCGCCCCACAGCGGCGGGTAGAGCAGGCGGCCGTCGGCGCTCTTCAGGCCCGCGCCGTTTTCGCCGTGACAGACGGCGCACTGCTCGGCGTAGATTTTTTTGCCGCTCGCCGGGTCGGGGACGATGGCGCGGTCGATCTTGCCGATGCCGCGACCGGGCACCTTGTCCTCGGGCTTGGTGGCGCGCTTCATCCAGTCGAAGTAGGCGACCATGGCCTTCATGTCAGGCGATTCGACGGCCAGGGGCTTGCCGTTCATCGAGCGCTTGAAGCAGCCGTTGATGCGGTCCTCCAGGTTGATGATGCGGCCGGCCCGCGGGGCGTAGGCGGGGAAGAAGGCGGAGACGCCGACGAAGGGCGAGCCGTCGGCAACGGTGCCGGCATTGAGGTGACAACTGGTGCAGTTGAGTTGGTCGCCAACGTGGTCGGGCAACAGCTCCTTGGTCTCCAGGTGCAGGCGCATGCCGCGCACCAGTTGCCCGGCATTGGGCCGAGCCAGCATGTCGGCCAGACGTGGCGTTTCAAAGCTGGCGGAGTCCGGGCTCTTGGGGGCCAGTTCGGCCCGCATCCTTTTCACCTGGGAAGCGCTCACCGGCTGGCCGCCGTTGCCCCAACTGGCTCGCACGAAGGTAATGATCTCGGCCAGTTCCTGGTCCTTCAGGCGGGCGAAGCCGGGCATGGTGAACACCCGGGGATGGGCCGCCGTGGCGGCGGTCTGCCAGCCGGTCAGGGTGATGTGCACGAGGGTTGCCGGGTCATTTGCCGTCACCGCCGGGTTGTGGGCCAGGGGCGGGAAGATCTTGTTCACGCCACTGCCGTCCTGGCGGTGGCAGTCAGCGCAGAACTGCACATAGGCGAGGCCACCGCGGCTGCTGAAGAGATTGTCCGGCACCTGGCCGGCTTGGGCGCGGGGCAAGGCCGGCGCCGGCAACTCGTGCCGGCCCGGGGGCAGGGATTTGAGGTAGGTGGCGATGGCCCGCAGGTCGTCATCCTTGACGTGCTGGGTGCTGTGATGGATGACCTCGGCCATGTTGCCGGCGGCGGTGGCAAAGCGGTTCTGCCCGCTTTTCAGGAAGAGGGCGGTGTCCTCCACCGTCCATAGACCGCGCAGGCTCAGGGCGCGCCAGGATTCGACGGTCTCCCCGGCCAGAAAGTGCTGGCCCGCGTTGCCGGCCTCACTCATGGCCTTTTCCTGGAAGGCCATGCCGCGCGGGGTATGGCAGGCGCCGCAGTGGCCCAGGCCCTGGACCAGGTAGGCGCCCCGGTTCCAGGTGGCGTCCTTCTCGGCATTGGGCTGGAAGGGCGTGGCGTCGAGGAAGGCCCAGTTCCACAGGGCCAGGCCCCAGCGCTGGTTGAACGGCCAGCGCATGGCGGGCGGTCGGTTGGCCTGCTGCACCGGGGCCAGGCCCTGCATCAGGTAAGCGTAAAGGGCCTGCATGTCCTCCCCCGTCATCTTGGCGTAGGAGGGATAGGGCATGGCCGGGTAGAGGTTGTGGCCGTCGGCGGCAACGCCCTGGCGCATGGCCCGTTCGAACTGCTCGAAACGGTAGCCGCCGATGCCGGTTTCCCGGTCCGGCGTGATATTGGTCGAGTAAAGAACGCCGAAGGGGGTGGCCAGTTGGCGGCCGCCAGCCATCGGCTTGCCGTTCTCCGCCGAGTGGCAGGCGATGCAGTCACCCACTCGGGCCAGGTATTCGCCCCGGACCATTTGCGCCTCGGCCGCCGCTGCCGGCGCGGCCCGCGCCGGTCCGGCCGCGATCAGGAGGCCGCAAAGGATGGTGGCGGCCGCGCGCAGCAGGGGCCCGAGGGCGGTGCTTGCTGACCGACAGAAAGCCCCGGCGGGCGGGGATATGATTGCTTTCATGAGGCGACTCCCTGATTTTGATCTGTTTGGGAGCCAGTCTAGGGAGTTGCGTTGGAGGCGACCATTCGGACATCCGGCTAGGGAGGTAATCGAAAGTGACTATTGCCGGCGCTCGCCATCCCGGCGGTGGCGATTTTTATCCAAAAACCTTACCGCAGAGTCGCAAGGAAGCTGCGAAAAACGTGAAAACAGTGGGTTGCATCGCTTTTGCAACTCACCCAAAAGGCGCGCCGAATCATCCCGGCAAGCCTTCGGTTTTTCCTCTGCATCTCCGCGTCTCGGCGGTTCAATTGCGTTTTCTGGGTTTGTTGATCGCCCCGCCTCAATCCAGCCCGGCCGGGTCGGCGCGCAGGATCAGGCGGGCCAGTTCGGCGGCGCTACCGGTGCCGGTTTTTTCCATGACATGCTGGCGATGCACATGCACCGTGTTTTCGCTGATGCCGAGCTGCCGCGCCACTTCCTTGTTGGCCTGGCCGAGGGCCAGGAGCCGCGCCACTTCCCGCTCCCGGGCCGAAAGGCGGGCCAGGCATTGCGCCGCTTCCTGGTGGCGGCGGCTGGCGGCGTAACGCTCCAGACTTAGCTGTACGGCGCGCTCCACGGTGTCGAGGAACAACTGGTCCTTGAACGGTTTGGGCAGGAAATCGACGGCCCCGTCTTTCATGGCCTGTACCGCCAGTTCGACATCGCCGTGGCCGGTCATGAAAATGATGGGAAACGGCGAAGCGGCGGCCTGCAGGCGGCGTTGCAGTTGCGGGCCGCTGAGGCGGGGCATGCGGATGTCCAGCACCAGACAGCCGCCACCCGGCGGAAAGACCGGCGCCGCGGCCAGGAAGGCTTCGCCCGATTCGTGCCCGACCGCCTGCCAGCCGACCGATTCGAGCAGGAAAAGCAGGGAGCGGCGAAACGGGGCTTCGTCGTCCACCACGTGGATGACCGGAGTCAGGACCGTCGTATTCATCCTGAAAACCTCACCGGAGAGGGGCAAAGGCGCAGAGAAGAACGTGAAAACAGGGGCGTGCGGCGTTTTTTCATCGCCCCCAGAAGGTGTGCCGAAGAATCCGGGCCAGCCTTTGTTTTCTTCGCATCTCTGCGTCTCTGCGGTTCACGTGCGTTTTCTTGTTTCATGGTGGATCCGTCTCGTCCGCCCCGGCCAAGGGCAGCGAAAAGCGCATGACCAGGCCCGGCCCTGCGGCGGGCTCGGTGGCCTCCAGTTCGCCGCCGTGGGCTTCGATAATGGTCTTGCAGATGGACAGCCCAAGACCCAGGCCGTCGGGCTTGGTGGTGAAAAAAGGTTCGCAGAGGTGCTGCCGGAGTTCGCCGCTGAGGCCGCCGCCGTGGTCGCGCACGGCGACCACGCAACGCCCCGCCCCGGCCGTCAGGTGCACGCCGATGGGCGCCTCGCTGGCGACGGCCTGCTGGGCATCCCAGGCGTTCTTGAAAAGATTGAGGAGCACCTGCTGCAGTTGCAAGGGGTCGGCCAGCACCCACCGCCCGCTCGCTGGCCGCTCGTCTTCCAGGGCGATGGCCGGGGCCCGGGCCTGCATGCCACGGAGCAGGGCGCCGGTTTCCCGGACCAGCTCGGCCAGGTCGCAACGCTCGCGGACCCGGTTGCGCTTGCGGGCGAAGGCCCGGATGCCGCCGAGGATGCCGGCCGCCCGTTCCGATTCGCTGGCGATTTCTTCTGCGGCCTGGTGCAGGGCCTGCTCCGAGAGAATGCCGCCCTGTTGCCGGCGCAGCAGGCTGCGGGCGTAATTGCTGATCGCCGCCAGGGGCTGGTTCAGTTCGTGGGCCAGGGTGCCGGCCAGTTCGCCGAGAATGGAGAGGCGGGAGAGGTGATCCATCTGTTCCTGGCCGGCCACGATCCGCGCTTCCAGCCGCTGGCTCTCGGCCAGGGCCGAACTCAGTTCCCGGGTCCGGCGCTGCACCAGATGCTCGACGCGCAGGGTATACATGCCCCAGACCAGCAGGATCAGCAGCAGCCCGGCGCCCCAGGGCCAGTAGCGGCGCCAGAGGGAATCCCAGCCGGTCTGCCGCAGGAAGGCGTAGGGACCGATCTGCAGTTCGCGGAACAGCTCGTGCACCGGATGGTAGTCGGCCGGTACGCTCCAGGCCTGCCCTGCCTCGTCCGGGGGCAGGGAGAGGAGAACGAGCAACACCGCCCGGGCGAGGGCCGGGTCGGTCCCGCGGGCGGCAGCGAAGGCCCAGCCCGGATAGAGCGCCGACGTGACGCCACAGTGACCAACCTCGGGTCGCGGCGAAAGCACCCGTAGCTGGCCCGGCGGCACCACGCCGTTCCGTTCCAGGCGCTCCAACAGGCAGGCCCGCAATACGCCGGCGTCGGTCTCGCCGCGCAGTACGGCTTCTACCACCCGCGGCATGGGGAAGCCGGTAAACACTGGCTTCGGCTGTCCCTGCTCCGGATCCAGGCCGTGGCGTCGCAATTCGGCCCAGATCAACTGGTAGCCGCCGAAGGCATCCGCCGCGACCGCCGCCAGACTGCCGCCCCGCAGGTCTTCCAGGCGGCGCAGGTCGTCCCGCTGCGCCCGTACCACCACTGCGGACCCCACCACGTGGGCCGGGTCCTGTGAGGCGGCGGAAACCTGGGTGGCGATGCGGCTGATGCCGCGCTCGGCTTCGAGCGTCACGTAGTGGCCCGGGTTGGTGACGACGAACTCGACCTCCCCCGCCTGCAGGGCCCCGGCCAGTTCGTCCAGGTCGTAATGGCGAAGCAGGATGCGATGGCCGGGGAGCCGCCGCGCCAACTCCTGGACCAGGGGTTTCCATTGCACTTCGGCCTCTTCCGAACCGAGCCAGGCCAAAACCCCGAGCCGGATATCGGCGCCGGCCCAGGCCACGCCCAGCCACAGACCGAGCA
Organism: Pseudomonadota bacterium; assembly: GCA_018261905.1. Taxonomy (GTDB): domain Bacteria; phylum Pseudomonadota; class Gammaproteobacteria; order Burkholderiales; family Rhodocyclaceae; genus Azonexus. The sequence continues at coordinate 49,205 of JAGTRU010000018.1, forward strand.
GCAGGCCGACGAGCCAGTGGCCGGCGGGGGAAGACAAGGGGAAAAAGGCGCGCCTCATGGTTGCCGATTGTAGCCGTCTGACCAGGCGGCGTCGGCGCCGCAACAAGAAATTGGCGGGCGGCTTCTACACCGCCCGTCACCCGACGGGCGAAGTCACTGCCCGCTGCGCCGCTTGGCGAAGGAGACCGCGTAGGCCGGCGATCTGAACTGGAGCACGGGGTCGTTGGTCGGGGCGATGCCGTCGCCCATCACCAGCGGGTCGAAGTTGATCGCTTCGCAGGCCGCGCCTTTCTGCGGCGTCGCGGCAGTAATGCTCAGCGTCCCGGCGTTGATTTCCTGGCGCTCGGCCGGCCAGAGCAGGGTCGGGTTGTCTTCGGGATCGCCCGCTTTTCCCAGGCTCAGCAGCATGTCCCAACGGGCCGGGCCTTGCTGCGTGCGGCGAATCAGCGTTTGTTCCAAGAAGGAGGGGCCGGCCCTCTGCAGTTCCTCGTCGCTCAACCGCTTTTCGCCATCGCGTGGCACGAAGCGCCAACGGACCAGGGTCACCTTGTTCTTCTTGCCAACGAACTTGAAGGTGTGGATTCCCCAGTACGTACTATTGGCGTAACTGGCCGGCGGGTTGTTATGGGCCAGGTATTCGGCCTGGGCCAGGTTGTCGGGATGACTGGCTTTGAAAGCCTGCAGCTTTTCCGGATCGGGCTTGCCGGTCGCCGGGTCCGGACGCATTGCCAGCATCAGGTCGAAGAAGGTCTGGGGGTGGGCGGCACCGAATACCGGGGTGTTGAGCATGGTGAAATGCTGCACTTGGCCGGCCGGCAGCTTGAATTCAAGTGCCATGCCGCGCGCGCTCTTGGCGCCATCGGACGCCTGCGGGTTGCCGCCGGATAGCGAGAAGCGGGCGATGACCGCGATTGGCTTACCGGAGAACAACGCCGAGCGCGAGTAGCGCGAGGCCTCTTGCCGGCCGACGAATTCCCCGACCGCACAGGTGCCCTTGGTATGGTTGCGACGTTCGCCCGGGCTGGCGCCGAAGACCCTCTCAATGGCCTCGACAACCTGCGGCGCGGTCGGTGTCGGGTCGGCTGCGACAGCCGGTACGGTGGCAAAAGAAAGCAATGCGGCGAGGGGAAAAGACAGATTTTTCATGGTGAAACCTCTTTGTTGGAATAGCCGGAGCTGACCTTGCAGTAAACGAATGGGGGCGGCCGGCTATTCCAGAAGCGGCCAAATAATAAATGCCATTGGCCCGCCTCGCCTGTTCCCAAACGGCCTGCCGAAAAACACGGCGGTCCGCGAGTTAAGCGGCAAAGAAGCTTGACTCGGTTAGTGAAAACACGGCGATTGGTTCAAAAGCTGTTTTTCATTTTCCGCGTCATCGCTGTGCCTACCCTGAGCCACCGAAACCGACAAAATATTGTGGCCATGGCGGAGAAAGTGAAAAATCCGGCTCATGGTACTCATTCCTAAGGAAGCTTTACCCCGAAAGGATGCTCGCAAGCTCGACGACCTGCTGGCGCGGTCGTGGATCTTGGATGCCGATGACTGGATGTACCAGCAGGGGCGGTAAGCCGACGGGATTGCGCGCGGAAATTCAGCAGCGCGTCCACTGCCATCCGGAGGACTGCCCAGCCGAAACGCTGTTTGAACAGTTGGGCGCTTATGATGCTTCCGACCGGCGCTTTGCGCTGTTTCTGGAGGGATTGGCTTCGGCCGACGTGCGCCCCGGCGAGGCTGCGCAACGCCACTTCGTCGCTTGCGTCAACGAGTCGTTGCGCAGTTGCGGCGTCGAGCTGTGCGAGGCTGGTTCAGAGGGCGGCTACCGGGGCTTCTCAACGATCTCGTTGCACGTGGCGACCAAAGGCCAGCCGAGAAATCTCATCTTCGCCTCGCCCGACAAACCCGACCTGCGTTTCCGCGATGCCCTTCGCCTGCCCGACCATGCCGATGTACGCCATCTGGCATCAGCGCGACCTGCACGACCCGCTGCACCACTGGCTGCTGGCGGTCAATGCGCAGATGCGGGAAAACTGAGCGGTTGATATTCCAGATGATTCACGGCACGATGCGGGCCTGAGAAGCATCCTCCAGCAACGCCATCAGGCCTGAACATGCAGCGCAACACCGACTTACCCGAACAAGCCATCGGTTTCGCCGTACCGGACTGGAAACCGGCTACGCCCCCCAGCCGCGAAGTCATGACTGGCCGCTTTTGCCGCCTGGAGCCGCTCGACTCGGCGCGCCACGCCGCCGCGTTATATTCGGCCAACGCCCTCGATAGCGCGGGCAGAAGCTGGACCTATCTGCCCTACGGCCCCTTCGACTCGCTCGCCGCCTATCGCCAGTGGATCGACCACTTCAGCGCCCATGCCGACCCGCTGCTGTTCGCCATCGTCGACACGACGACGGAGCAGGCCGTCGGCGTCGCAAGCTATCTGCGGATCGACCCGGCGAGCGGCACGATCGAAGTCGGGCATCTCAATTTTTCGCCGCTGATGCAGCAAACCCCGATCGCCACCGAAGCCATGTGGCTGATGATGAAGAACGCCTTCGCCCTGGGATTTCGCCGCTACGAATGGAAATGCAACGCCCTGAACCTGCCTTCGCGTTCCGCCGCGCAGCGCTTCGGGCTGTCGTTTGAAGGCATCTTTCGCCAAGCCACGGTGGTCAAAGGCCACAACCGCGACACCGCCTGGTACGCCACCATCGACCAGGAATGGCCGGCCCTCGACGAAGCATTCAGGAAGTGGCTTGCCCCGGCAAACTTCGATGCGCAAGGCCGGCAACGGGTTGCGCTGTCGAAACTGACGGAAACGATTCTGGTGCGGCGGGGGTAATGGGGATATTCAATCGGGCAGCGGGATCAGCGGCTATTGTTTCCTCTTGATGGCCCCAAATCACTGCGCGGCACGCGGCAACCTTGGCACCAATCCGTCCAAATCCACGTGGCTGGTCGAACGCGACATAGCGCCAGCGGTGGTTGCCACCGACCAGCTAGCAACCACCTGAACGGTTTCTGTACTTCGGAACTCAGAGCTAGCCGGAATTCCAATTCACACAAGTCGGCCTTAGCCGACGTTGGGATGCCGGCAAGCTATGTCAGCAATCAGGCCGGTTGCTGCCAGAGGTATTCTTAAGCTGCTGAACGGCAGCCTCCCGCATCGGTGACCTCACCCTCACGGACCAAAGCGGGCTTCGGAGAGCGCACAGCTCAGCCAGAGAGGGCTGCTCCTAAGAAAAGTCGCACGTCGTCAGGGGAATCTGCGCGATTTGTCTCTTTCTCTAATCAGTTACTTTCATGATTAGCTGCTACCAAACTTGCTCTGCATCAGGCTGCGGATGTGGCGACGAAGCCCGGTTTTCGCTGTTTCTCTATCTATGAAGCAGTTGGCTGTTTTGCGCCATTCTTCAAGATGCAGGTCTCGGAACGCTTTTGCATCGAAGCCTGGTAGGTCGATCTCGATAGCGACATCCGTGACAATTGCATCGAGCTCGTGTGGTTGCCAAGTTTTTTCAATCACCATCACCATGCGCTCGACAAGCTGTTTCAAATCCTCCATGTCTTGTGTTGCGCTCTTCCAAACGTCGTTGAGGTCACCAGCCATTTCTAGGGTAATCCTGCAAAGTTCCTCAACAGCACCGGCGATCCCCCGACCATTAGAGGAAGCGTCCCTAATCCATTGCTCTGCCAACTTCCGCTTGTTATCGTTTTCCTTACCTGGAAGATTATGAACCTTGTATGTGCGAAGGTTATTGACAATCTTTAACGCACGGTCAAACCGATTTGTTCGCTCAGGAGATCCTTGTCTCATGAGGGCCTTGAACTCTTTCAGGACGTCTATGGCGGCCTCGTAGAAAAAGCCATAGCACCATACGACGAGTTGGTAAAAATGTAGCTCATCCGGCGGCAGGACTGGGATCTCAAGAGTCATCGGCTTGATTACCGGTCGCCCGAGGGCCTCGTTAACCGTGCTTGAAAATTGACTGGTTGCAGCCTGTAGCAGCTCGAATTTCATCGACCGAGCCTCCGCGGACTATCCGCCGGATCGGCGATGGGGCCGCGGTAGTTGAATGCAATCAAGAAATTGGAGACCGTGCGTCCGACGGCCAAGTCGGCGTTGGGAAAGTAATCAGCTATCAAATCGATAACCCCAATGCCATCCACGCGCACTTGAAAGCGTCCTGGGCCAAGCAATTTCTCAACGACACCTCGATACCTTATGGGATTGCCCACATTGTCGGCGAGCAGATGACGAGCAGATACACGCTGAGAATCTGCGAACTGCGTGTCTAAGGCCAGTTCGTTCCACTGATCCCTGCTGGCTTTCTCGTTACCGCCCAGCCAAGTCGTGACCGCACGAAGGTAACGGTACTTCGTAGCTAACTTCTCTTCTCCCAGGGCAACCATATCATCCACAATCGCACGGGCCATGGCACAGAACTCCGGCGAGCATGGAAAGGGCTGACGTAGGCCGCGCATAAAGCGATGATGGGCCCTGACTAGCCACTCCATGTCCAAGAGCAACCGCAAGCACCGTTCATCTTGCGCGATCTTGTCGTAGTGGCAGCGTAGGTAAGAAATACAAGCCTTTGCTTTAGCAATATCCTCGGCTGTCGGCTCAGTGTCGAGCTTCATTTCGGGTGCAAGGCGGCGTGCCCGAAAAAAGTAGCCAACCGTCGAACCCGACGCGTCGAGCTGAGAAAAAGCATCGTCGGACAGTACTGTGTCGCCAATAGCCTCGCCAGCATCCATCCGCCGGCTTTGGAACTTCTCCCTTTGCGCGTCGTCCAGCGTGCTTTCATCGACTCCGTCTAGGGAGGAATGCAGATCCGCAGCGATCTCAAGCCGCTGAGCATCAGTCAAGGTCTTCCCTACATTGAGGATGCCGATCGGCATCCAGAGGGAGACGTCTACGGAGAACGAGGAGTCGCGTCGTGCTTTCGCAAGGGTGGCTGCCTCATGCGCCGCTTTGTAGGCGGACCATACCTTGCCGCCAATGCCACGTTGAGCTTCATCTGTGGCAAAAAAGCCGTAACTTGCTGCCCGCTCGTTCCAGAGATTGTCGATCGTTTGGCGCGATGCAAAGATACCTTGAGCCCCTTTTTTCGAAATGCCTTCCAGCGCCATATCCACCACGCTGACGGCTTCGTTCAATAGTTCTTCCTTCAACGACTGTTCTATGTTTTTGTGGGTACGCAGGTAGTGCCGACGAAGCACGGACTCTTGAAGCATTAGGCGGGCGTTAGGCACGGTCTTGGAGCGCAGAGTGGTTAGTGCGCGAGCAATGACATCGTAGCTTTCTTTATAACGATCGCCCTCTGGACCGTCGGGACCAGCGGCGTGAACCAGCTCAGCGACGTAGGATGTTTCGCTGCTGGACTCGGGACCTGCGCGGGTTGCTGCCTCGATTAGTACCCGAATAGCGTCAGCTTCCCGAATGGCGCTTCCGAAGCGGGCGTTGCAGATAAGATATCCTTCGATCTGTAGGCGGGCCTCCACCAAGAGGTCGCTATGTTCCTCGTCGGTATAGCTCCATCGGAAGATGTCTTGGTCGCGGATTAGCGTCAGAAGCGAATCAATGCTGTAAGAGCCTTGGGCGTACAGGCCGGAGCCAACGGCGCGTAGCACAATGCTAAGTGGTACCGCCTTAAATAGACGGCTACTCACCATGACTAGGTCAATGATCCGGGCCTCTGGTGATTCGTCGTAATCGCCCTTTGCTGAATCCGGTAGAAGCTTCGTATTGGTGACTGGATATCCTGCTTTGATGAGGGCCTGCGAGATGCTGCCCAGCATTGGGGGGGGGATCGTCCTAGATTTTTTTTGCAGCGCATGACGCGTGCTATCGACCTCACTACCAAGGCCTTCGGATAGGCGACCACGGCTATGTGGCAAGAGGCGATAGAAGCCTGCCAGCACGTATTCATTGTGCTGTTCATTCTTTACTGCTTGCACCACGGACGGGACAAAATCTTGGGCGAGCTGCAAAAGCTTGGTCTGTTCGTTGGGCTCCAGTTGGGCACTGGCTTCGACAAAGCGGATAGTTGCCTTTCCTTCGTAACCTAAGCGATAAGACGAGCCCACCACTACGACGCGATGCCCCACGCTACGCAATGCACGCAGTAGATCGTCATAGCGTGAAACCGGCGACATGGTGTCGACCAATAGGAGGGTAACTCCCTGAACTTGATCTACGGCAGTGAGGAAGTCGCTCAAATCCACTGCCTGTGGGACGCGGCGGTTGGCAAAGAGAACGGCGATTCCCTGCTTTCTGGCGTGAATGGCAAGTCGTGCAAACGCAATAGTCTTGCCAACCCCCGATTGGCCATGAAGGATGATCGCGGATGCGACATGGTGATGCTGGAGAGCTTGATCCACGCGTTTATGGAGTAAGGTCTCGAAGGAACGCTCAAACGCGAAATTGCGACGCACGCCCTCAACTATCGATCGAAAGCTGCCCTGTGTAGCATGGAAGACCTCAAAGGCTGAGGTAGTCTCAGTGGGGGACAAGTCGTCCAGCATGCCTGTCCATGAGTCGTCGAGTAGCACCGTCGAGGCTTGCGTCACTAAGCGTAAGTTAGGTGTCGTCTTGACGCTCTGCCCATCTTTTAGCGTTACCACCTCCGGATCGTCCCAGTGCGACATTTCGGGAACACTGATGGTCGCGACGAGTTCGTTAATGAGTATGCCCAAAGGGCGGAGTTCCCGGACGATGACCCCCTTCTGCACCAGTTCGTTGTAGGTGAATTGATCATCGTCTGACAGAGCTGGCTCAGCGCCGCACCAAAGTACACCGTCGACAGGCGAGCTCGAAATTGCGGCTAGAAGATCTTCCGCCCGTAGCCAATCAGTAGCGGCGTCGTAGCCGTCAATAACGACTAAGCCTAGGGGTGTTGCTGTCTCTGCGAGGCGTCGAAGCATTGCGGAAGCCTGCGTCATACGACGATGCGCTAATGATTGGCGGTTTACCGGTGGCTTCAATTCGTCAACGTACTGGCCCGCCTGTCCGTAAAGGTAATAAAACAGAGGGCGCCGAGTATTGCGCAATACTCGGGGTGGCGGCTCAGCCTGCAGAATAACATCAGGCTCACGTCCATCCCCAGCCAAGCAGTTAGCCAGTCCATTATCGATGGACGAAGTAAACACCGCACACCACGGTGCGCGGGTGGCCTCGACTACAACTTGCGATGCTGGCCGATTGCGAAAGCGTTCTGCCAGCCAACTGTAAAACTCCGGGGCCAGAGGCTCGTTGGTCAGAAGTGGCTTCCATGATGTCCCTTGGGCACGACCGGCATGTTCGAGCGCACGTGTGAGTACCGGATCGAGAGAAGACTGCGACCAGCCGGTTTGTTGCCCCCATATCGCCACCAAGGGTGCGCCCTCAACCCAGCGCCGCCATAGCAATTCCTTTCCAGCACTAAGGCTCTGCAGCTCCTCACTTGCATGCGATATTGGCACGAATTCTCCTAGTCAATCCTTGCGCTTCCCGGCAACGGTCAGGGCCGTGAAAGCATCTTTTGCAATAAATTACCGCTCTTGGCCGATATCAGCCATGCTATCACAGAGGCATGATCGGCCGCTTTGACCGACAAGCTCTTAGACAATCCACTCTCTGAGCGACTGCTCCATCAGAAACCTGCCGCTGGATCGCCGAGATAATGAATTTCTCATTTGGGTCGTAAGCATGTGTTCGTCGGATAAGGAAGCAGCCATTCGACAGCGAATGTCAGTGAGCGGCAGGTAACTGGCGGACCGCTGTCCGACACGCGGCACATGTCCAACGGCGGCAAAGGCCGACAAGGTGACTGCCGCGCAGGTGCAGATTTTTCACTTTCTGCCTCAACCTTCAGCAAAGAAGCGCTGTCAAAAATAATTGTTTGACAAAGACATATCGATGTAACTAACATCATCGACATGAGAAATGACTATTCCCGTGCCATCCCTCCCCAGTGGAAGGAAATGTCCCGAATTTTCCTCGCCCTCGGCGATGAACATCGACAGCGCATGCTGCTCTTGTTCGAGCCGGGCGAGCGGCTCAATGTCGGGCAGATTGCCGAAGTGTCGACGCTCGCCCGGTCGACCGTGTCGCATCATCTGAAAATACTCCATGAGTCCGGCGTGCTGGCTTCCGAGAAGGTCGGCAAGGAAGTCTGGTTCTGGATCAATCGTGAGTCGCTTGAGGCGACCTTTACCAATGTTCTCGATTACCTGAAGGAAAATTCCTGATGCGCAAGCTGTTGCGGCCGCTGTTGCGCGGCCTGGCCCGCCTGCTGTTCCGTCTCGAGCTGGATGTTCGCGAGGCCGATTTCAAACATGAGCGGCTGCTCGTCGTCGCCAACCACGAGTCCTTTCTTGATGGCTTGCTGATCGGTCTGTTCCTGCCGATCGATCCGGTCTTCGTGATCAATACGGCGATTGCTCAGCGCTGGTATTTCCGCCTGCTGCTCTCGCAGGTTGATTACCTGACGGTCGATCCGGCCAGCCCGATGGCCATGAAAAAGGTCATTCGCCTGATCGAATCCGGCCGGCCGGTGGTCATTTTCCCGGAAGGGCGGATCACGCTGACCGGCAGTCTGATGAAGGTGTACGACGGTCCGGCCTTTGTTGCCGCCAAGACTGGCGCGACGGTGGTGCCGGTGCGCATGGACGGCGCCTCGCGCAGCTATTTCTCGCGCCTGTCCGGCAAGCATCCGCGCGTGCTGTTCCCGAAAATCCGCCTGACCGTGCTGCCTGAGCGCAGCTTCCCGATGCCCGTGGCGGCTTCCGCCAAGCTGCGCCGTCACAAGGCGGGCGAGGCGATGCGCCGGCTGATGCAGGAGATGGTCTTTGTCTCGCGGCCGAGCCAGACGCTGTACTCGGCCCTGTGTGACGCGATGAGCATTTTCGGCCGGGGGCGCCGCCTGCTCGAGGACATGAAGCAGGTCGAATACTCCTACAACGATCTGCTCAAGATGGCGCTGATCCTGAGCCGCCAGATCGAACGTCTCTCGGCGCCCGGCGAAAAGCTCGGCCTGCTGCTGCCCAATGTCGTGCCGACCCTCGGCCTGATCTTCGGCCTGAGTGCCCGCCGCCGCATCCCGGCCATGCTCAATTACACGGCCGGGGTCGATGCCATGCAGACGGCCTGCGATGCCGCACAAATCAGGACCATCATCACCTCGCGCGCCTTTGTCGAACAGGCCAAGCTGGCCAACAAGCTGGCCGGGCTGACGGGTGTGCAACTGGTCTATCTGGAAGATGTCCGCGAACGCATCGGCCTCGGCGACAAGCTCTGGCTGATGCTCTGGGCCATCCACTTCCCGCGCGCCTATGCCCTGCCAACCGAGCCGGAAGAAGCGGCGGTCGTGCTCTTTACCTCGGGTTCGGAAGGCAAGCCGAAGGGCGTCGTCCTGTCGCACCGGGCGATCCTTGCCAATATCGCGCAGATCCGTTCGGTTATCGATTTCTCGGTGTACGACAAGGTGCTCAACGCGCTGCCGATTTTCCACTCCTTCGGCCTGACGGCCGGCGCGCTGCTGCCCGTGCTCAATGGTGCCAGCCTCTTCCTCTACCCCTCGCCGCTGCATTACCGGGTGATTCCGGAACTGGCCTACGACCGGGGCTGCACGGTGCTTTTCGGGACCTCAACCTTCCTCGGCAATTACGCCAAGTTCGCCCATCCCTACGATTTCTACCGCCTGCGCTACGTCGTGGCTGGCGCCGAAAAACTGTCGGATGGCGTGCGCAACCTGTGGTTCGAGAAATTCGGCCTGCGCATTTTTGAAGGCTACGGGGCGACCGAAACGGCGCCGGTGCTCGCCGTCAATACGCCGATGGCCTACCGCAGCGGCACGGTCGGCAACCTGCTGCCCGGCATCGAATCGCGCCTGGTGCCGGTGCCGGGCATTGAGAAGGGTGGCATCCTGCATGTGCGCGGTCCCAACGTCATGGCCGGCTATCTCAAGGGCGACCAGCCGGGCGTGCTGCAACCGCCGGTCTCCGATCTCGGCGAAGGCTGGTACGAAACGGGCGACGTCGTCGATATCGACGAAGACGGCTTTGTCAGGATCGTCGGCCGAGTCAAGCGTTTCGCCAAGATTGCCGGCGAGATGGTCAGCCTGGAAGTGGTCGAAAAGCTTGCCATCGCTGCCTCGCCCAGCCTGCTGCATGCCGCCTCCAGCCAGCCCGATGCGAGCAAGGGCGAAGCCCTGGTGTTGTTCACCACCGACCCGGCGCTCGGCCGCGAACAACTGTCGGCCAAGGCGCGCGAACTGGGCATGCCGGAACTGGCCGTGCCGCGCAAGATCCAGCTGGTCGAGGCGCTGCCGTTGCTCGGCACGGGCAAGACCGATTACGTGACCCTGAAGCGCATGGCGGAGACTGTCTGATGGCCCTGTCGATGAACCGTCGTCGCTTCCTCGCCCTGCTCGGCGGCGGTGCGGCGCTGTCGGCGGCCGGCTGGAGCATGGCCCGGCCGGTCGTGGTGAATAGCTGCCGGGCGGCCATTCCCGGCCCGCTGCTCGACAGTCCGTGGCTCAAGCAGGCGTGGGCCGGGCTCGATCCGGCCGAAGTCTGGGATTGCCATGTGCACCTCGCCGGTCTGGGGGACGGCGGCAGCGGCATCGAGGTCGGGCCGCAACTGTCCTCGCTGCTGCATCCGCTCAATTACGCCCAGCGCCTGTTCTACATGAATGCCGGTTGCGCCCACAATGCGCCGGGCAAGGTCGATCAGGCCTATGTCGCCCGCCTGCTCAACCTGTGCGATGCGATGCCGGCCGGCTTCAAGGTCTTGCTCTTCGCCTTCGAGCGCTTTCACGACGGCAAGGGCGATGCGCATCCCGAACATTCCGCCTTTTTCGTGCCGAATGCCTGGGCCGCCAAGCTGGCCCGCGACTTTCCGGCGCGTTTCGAATGGGTGGCGTCGTTGCATCCCTATCGGGCCGATGCCGTCCAGAACCTGCAACAGGCCGTCGCCGACGGCGCGCGCGCCGTCAAATGGCTGCCGGCCGCCATGGGCATGGACCCGGCTGATGCCCGTTGCGATGCGTTCTACCGCACGCTGGCCGCCAGCGGCACCCCGCTGATCGTCCATTGCGGCGAGGAAAAGGCCGTCGAGGGCAGCAACAGCCAGGCTTACGGCAACCCGCTGCGCCTGCGCCGGGCACTCGATGCCGGGGTCAAGGTGGTGGTCGCCCACTGCGCTTCGCTGGGCGGCGATGTGGACGATGACGGCAAGGTGCGCAGCAGTTTCGAACTGTTCCTCAAACTGATGGCCGAGCCGTGTGCCAAGGGGCTGCTGTATGGCGACATCTCGGCCATTACCCAGCGCAACCGCCAGCCGGCGATCATCCGCACGCTGCTCGAACGCGGCGATCTGCACGACCGTCTGCTGCATGGCTCGGACTATCCGCTGCCCGGCATCGTGCCGCTGACCTCGCCCGCCAGTCTGGCCAAGGCCGGGCTGCTGCCGGCCGGCGCGGTCAATGACCTCGAAGTCCTGCGCCAGCACAATCCGCTGCTTTTCGACTTCAGCCTGAAGCGCCTGCTGGCCTGGCAAGGCCAGGCTTTCGCGCCGACCGTGTTCCAGACCCGGCGCGTTTTCGCCGCCCGCCGCGCCTGATGCCGGCTTTGTATCCGCACAACAAAAATTGAAATGTTCAAGGAGAAATCTGCAATGAAGCGAGCTGTCCTTCCCCTGGCCTCCCGCCTGTTATCGGCCGGGATGTTGTCCCTGCTGGCCGCCCCGGGTTTTGCCGCAAATCCGGTCAGCGACGCGCTGACGAGCGGAAATCTCGGCCTGTACGGCGCCGCCGATTTTCGTCTGAGCAATGGCGATTGCCGCGACTGCCCGACGCCGCCGCAGGCCCTGTGGTATTTCCGTGGTGATCAGCTTGCCGTGCCGACGGCGCAGGCCGCCGGTTTCGAGGCAAAGCTGCGGGCCCAGGACGATATCCGCCAGTGGAATGCGGTGCGCCAGGGCAAGCCGGAAGGCAGCCGGCCGAGCCTGGTGTGGATCGGTTCGCCGCAGGTGGCGCGCGGTGCGCTGAAGGCCGGCGGCGACGCGCTGCAGGGCGTGGCCGGCGAGCAGCTGCCGTTTGCCGTGGTGCCGAAAATCGCCAGCAATCTCTCGTATTACAACGACGCCAGCCTCAAGTATTTCGCCGGGCGCAGCATCAAGGCGCGCGGCTACCAAGAGGGTGAGCGCTTCGTCGCCCGCACCCTGTGGCCCGAGGATTTTGCGCTGAACGCCGCCGTGCCGGCCAAGCCGCTGGCTGCCGATGAGTCACTGAGCCAGTTGATCCGCGCCGAGAGCGGCGGTGCCGCGCAGCCCCTGGCCAGTCGCCTGCTGTGGAGCAAGGGCGGGGCAGCGCCGGAGCTGGCCGGCAAGCCGGTCATGGCCTTCGTCCTCAATGGCGCCCAGGGCGATGACGACGAGGCGCACGGCGGCCATTTCGCCGTCGCCACCGGCCGTTTCGGCCCGCATGGCGAATGGGACGACTGGCTGGTCAATAATTTCTACAACCTCGATTCGGTCAGCGAGAAGGGCATCATCGCCTCGACGCTGCCGATGGATGCCTACCAGACTGATCTGAACAGCGGCCAGTCCTGGTACCGGCCGAGCTACATGCTGGTCGCCGTATTGAAAGATGGCCGCGCCCCGGCGCTCTATCAGGAAGCCATCAGCCGGGTCTTCAACCATTTCTACCGCCATGATTTCCGCTACAACCACGCGACGGCGAATTGCGCCGGGATCAATCTCGAAACCCTGCGCTCGCTCGGCTGGAACATTCCCGAGCAAGGCCCTGGCGGGCGTCTGAAGGCCGTCGCGGCGCTGCCCTACATGGCCGTCAAGGAGCGTAGCCTGGATCACGGGCGCAAGGCTTACGACTACCTGTCGGCCGAGAAGACCAATCTCTATCCCTTCATCGCCTTCACGGCGGCCGGCGAGGACATCCTGCAGCGTCTGGTCGCCAATCCGGCCAATGCCACGCCCTACGAGAAAATGCTCGCCGAGGATATCGAGGCCCTGCTCTACGTACGCATTCCGCAATTTCCGTCGTCGCGGGCCATGGGCCAGGCGCCGGTCGCTTCCCTCGACGAGTTCATGGCGCGCACGCCGGCCGACAAGGCGGACTGGAAAATCGTCCCCAATGACGAGCGCCCCTTCCCGGCTGAAATGAAGGACCCGGCCGCGCCGGCCGAAGAAGCGCTGCCCTCGCAATATGCCCTGGCCGGTTTCGGCGGCTTCTTTGCCTTCCTCGGCCTCGGCGGTCTGCACATCAAGCGCCAGCGTCGGGCGCAGGCCAAAAATGGAGAAAAATCATGAGCGGCCAGTTTCACCTGCTGAAAACCAAGCGCTTTGGCCCCTTTTTCGTCACCCAGTTTCTCGGGGCCTTCAACGACAACCTGTTCAAGAACGCCCTGGTCGTCCTGCTGACTTTCCAGACGGCACAATGGACGACGATGAAGGCCGAATTGCTGGCCAACATGGCGGCCGGCATCTTCATGCTGCCTTTCTTCCTCTTTTCGGCGACCGCCGGGCAACTGGCCGACAAGTACGACAAGGCGACACTGGCGCGCCTGGTCAAGGTGCTGGAAATGCTGATCATGGGCGTCGCCGCCGTCGGCTTCGCGATGCATGACCTGCGCGTGCTGATGGGGGCGCTGTTCCTGCTCGGCCTGCATTCGACACTGTTCGGGCCGATCAAGTACGCGATCATGCCGCAGCACCTGCATGCCGATGAGCTGATCGGCGGCAACGCGCTGATCGAGGCCGGTACCTTTGTCTCCATCCTGATCGGCACGCTGGCCGGCGGCCTGCTCGCCGGCTCGGTCGAGCACCCGGCCTGGATCGCCTTCGGCGGCCTGGTCGTCGCCTTCGCGGGTTATGTCGCGAGTCGTGGCATTCCCACGGCGCCGGCGCCGGTGCCGGAACTGAAGATCAACCTCAACCCGATCAGCGAAACCTGGCGCAATATCCGTTTCGCCAGCCAGAACCGCTCAGTGTTCCTGTCCATCCTCGGCATTTCCTGGTTCTGGCTGTACGGCGCGCTGTTCCTCGCGCAGTTCCCGGCCTACGCCAAGAACGTGCTGGGCGGCGACGAATCGACGGTGACCCTGCTGCTCGCCACCTTCACGGTCGGCATCGGCCTCGGTTCGCTGCTCTGCGAGCGGATGTCCGGCAAGCATGTCGAAATCGGTCTGGTCCCCTTCGGCTCGATCGGTTTGACGCTGTTCGGCATTGACCTCTATTTCGCCTCGCCGGTCGGCATGGTCGGCGTCACGGCGCACAGCCTGCTCGGCATCCTCAGCGTGCCGGCTGTCTGGCGTGTGCTCTTCGACCTCGTGATGCTCGGCGCCTTCGGCGGTTTCTTCATCGTGCCGCTCTACGCCCTGATCCAGGTGCGCAGCGCGCCGGAACAACGGGCCCGCATCATCGCCGCCAACAACATCGTCAATGCGTTGTTCATGGTCGGCGGCGCACTGGCCGCCGGTGCCCTGCTCGACGGTCACCTGAACATCCCGGAACTGTTCGGCCTCGCGGCCGTGCTCAATGGCCTGGTGGCGATCTACATCTACCGCCTGGTGCCGGAATTCCTCATCCGCTTCATGGCCTGGCTGCTCATCAAGGCGGCCTACCGCCTGCGCAGCGAAGGCCTCGAGCACATTCCGGAGGAGGGCGCCGCCGTGCTCGCCTGCAACCATGTGAGTTTTGTCGATTCGCTGGTCATCATGGGCTGTTCGCCGCGCCCGGTGCGCTTCGTCATGGATCACCGGATTTTCCGCATCCCGCTGCTCAACTACATTTTCCGGCACAGTGGCGCGATTGCCATCGCTTCGGCCAAGGAAGACCCGGTCCTCATGGAAAAGGCCTTCGCCGAAGTGGCGGCGGCGCTTCAGAACGGCGAACTGGTCGCCATCTTCCCGGAAGGCGGGCTGACGCCGGACGGCGAGCTGCAGACCTTCCGTTCCGGTATCGCCCGTATCCTCAAGGACAACCCGGTGCCGGTCGTGCCCATGGCGCTGTCCGGCCTGTGGGGCAGCTTCTTCTCGCGCATCGACGGCGCGGCGATGAAAAAGCCCTTCCGGCGCGGGGTGTTCTCCAGCATCGCCTTGCGCGTCGGGGCCGCCGTGCCGGGTGCCGAGGCGACAGCGGAGATGTTGCAGCAGCAGGTGGCCGGGCTGCGCGGGGAGCTTCGTTAAGGTATGTCCAAGTTTTGCCGCAGTGGTGGAATCCAGTTCGAAATCACTGCGGCGGCCGGTAAAATGGCGCGATGAACTGGCCTGCCATTAAAGAGAAACTCGACCTCTACGAAAAGCTGATGCGGCTCGATAAGCCGATCGGCATCCTGCTGCTGCTCTGGCCGACGCTGTGGGCGCTCTGGCTGTCGTCGCTGGGCCGGCCTGACTGGATCGTTGTCTGGGTTTTCATGCTCGGCACCGTGCTCATGCGCTCGGCCGGTTGTGTCATCAACGACTATGCCGATCGCGATTTTGATTGCCATGTCGAACGGACCAAAGAGCGGCCGCTGACCGCCGGCCGGGTGACGGGCCGGGAAGCGCTGCTGCTTTTCGCGGTGCTTTGCCTGCTCTCCTTCATTTTGGTCCTCCTGCTCGGCAATCGGCTGGTTATCTGGCTGTCCGTGCCGGCGCTGTTCCTGGCGGCGAGCTATCCGTATACCAAGCGCTTTTTCGCCATTCCCCAGGCCTATCTCGGCATCGCTTTCGGTTTCGGCATTCCGATGGCCTATGCCGCGCACCTCGACAGCGTTCCCGCCGAGGCCTGGTGGTTGCTCCTGGGCAATATTTTCTGGGCGGTCGCCTACGATACCGAATACGCCATGGTCGACCGCGAGGACGACCTGAAGATCGGCATCAAGACTTCGGCCATTACTTTTGGCCGGTTCGACGTGGCGGCGGTCATGCTGTGCTATGCCGCAACCCTGGTCATTATCGGCGGCGTCGGTTACCGTCTGCATCTCGGCTGGCTGTTCTTTGCCGGCCTGGCTACCGCGGCCGGCATCTTCACCGTGCACTACACCTGGATTCGCGGTCGCCAACGGATGCCGTGCTTCAAGGCCTTTCTCCATAACAACTATGCCGGGCTGGCGATTTTTGTCGGTATCGCTGGCGATTTCCTGGTTTTGGGCAGGGGGCTCGGATGAAACGGGCGTTGCGTCGGGATTCCGGTAAAGTAAATAGATTATCCAGGATATTGCGAGAGTAATTGTGGCGATTGGCGAGCAGGATACTTATGTCAAGGTGGGACCGGGCGACGTAGAGGTCGGGACGCCCTTGCTCTACCCGTTTTATGACGGCAATCGAAAATTGCTGTTGAAACGCGGTTATGTCATTGAAACCATGCGGCAATGCGAGATGCTGGTCGAGCGGGGGCTGTATCGCAATCTGCGCGAGCGTCCGGTCATTGCCGAGCCGCGTGTCAGCGAGAGCGGGACGCAATCGCGCGAAACCTTCACCACCCTGGAGGCGACCAAGATTCGCGTCGGCGACACGCTGCTCATGCAGAGTTCGGCCGAGGCGCCCCGGTTGGCGGTGAAGCTGATCGGTTATCTGAAGAATGCCGGGGTGATCGTTACCGTGCCGGGAAGCGACGGTGAGTTCGTCATGCTCAAGGATGGGCAATCCTTCATCGTCCGTTTCTTCTCCGGGCAGAATGCCTACGCGTTTACGACTACGGTTGCTCGCCAGACCAGCGTGCCCTTTCCGCACCTGCACCTGTCCTACCCGCGGGAGGTGCGCGGCTTGGGGATTCGCAAGGGGTCGCGCATCGATGTCGACTTGATCGCCGCCATTACCCTGGCCGGCGAAGGTGAAGGCGAAGCCCTGGCCCGTTCGGGCAAGATCGTCAATCTCAGCATGGGCGGTGCCGCCTTGCGCTCCAAGGTGTCGCTCGGCAAAAAGGGCGATGTCATCGGGGTCAAATTCAAGATTTTGACCCATGACATCCAGTCCTATCTGGTCTTCGACAGCACCATTCGCATGGTGACGCAGGATCAGGCCGACCCCAGCATGCCCTATCTTTACGGAATCGAGTTCGCCAGTCCGGACCAGGCCATGTCCCTGGCGCTGGCCGCCTTCGTCTATCAAAAAATTGTCGACGAAACCTGATGTCCGGCAATAGTGGCTACTGTTATGGCGGGTTGAATTGATGAAATACCATGATCTGCGCGATTTCATGTCGCAACTGGAAAAGACCGGCGAACTGAAACGCGTCGCCGTCGAAGTCGATACCCATCTCGAAATGACTGAAATCTGCGACCGCGTGCTGCGTGCCGAAGGTCCGGCTATTCTTTTCGAAAAACCCAAGGGGCACACCATCCCGGTGCTCGCCAACCTGTTCGGCACGCCCAAGCGCGTGGCGCTGGGCATGGGCGAGGAATCGGTACAGGCGCTGCGCGAGGTCGGCAAGCTACTCGCCTACTTGAAGGAACCGGAGCCGCCGAAAGGCTTGAAGGATGCCTGGGACAAGCTGCCGATTCTGAAACAGGTACTCAACATGGCGCCGAAGACGGTGTCGAGCGCCCCCTGCCAGGAAATCGTCTGGGAGGGCCAGGATGTCGATCTCGGCAAATTGCCGATTCAGCATTGCTGGCCGGGCGATGTGGCGCCGCTGATCACCTGGGGCCTGGTGGTGACCAAGGGGCCGCACAAGAACCGGCAGAATCTCGGCATCTACCGCCAGCAGGTACTTGGACCGAACAAGGTGATCATGCGCTGGCTGGCGCATCGCGGCGGGGCGCTGGATTTTCGCGAGCATCAACTGGCTAATCCCGGTCAGCCTTTCCCGGTCGCCGTCGTGCTCGGCTGCGATCCGGCGACCATTTTGGGGGCGGTGACGCCGGTGCCGGATTCGCTGTCGGAATACCAGTTCGCCGGCCTGTTGCGCGGCGGCAAGACCGAGCTGGTCAAATGCCTGGGGTCTTCTCTGCAGGTGCCGGCTTCGGCCGAGATTGTGCTGGAAGGCGTCATTCACCCCGATGAAATGGCGCTCGAAGGGCCGTACGGCGATCACACCGGCTACTACAACGAGCAAGCCAATTTTCCGGTATTCACCATCGAGCGCATGACCATGCGCAAGAATCCGATCTACCACAGCACCTACACCGGCAAACCGCCCGACGAGCCGGCCGTGCTCGGCGTCGCGCTCAACGAGGTGTTCGTGCCGCTGCTCCAGAAGCAGTATCCGGAAATCGTCGATTTCTACCTGCCGCCCGAAGGCTGCTCCTACCGCATGGCCATCGTCAGCATCAAGAAACAGTATCCCGGCCACGCCAAGCGCATCATGTTCGGCATCTGGAGCTTTCTGCGCCAGTTCATGTACACCAAGACGATCATCGTCGTCGATGACGACATCGATATCCGCGACTGGAAGGAAGTGGTCTGGGCGATGACGACGCGCATGGATGCGATCCGTGATACGACGCTGGTCGACAACACGCCGATCGACTATCTCGATTTCGCCTCTCCAGTAGCTGGCCTGGGTTCCAAGATGGGCCTGGATGCGACCAATAAATGGCCGGGCGAAACGGCCCGTGAATGGGGGCGGCCGATTGTCATGGCGCCCGAAATCAAACAACGGATTGATGAAATGTGGGGAAGTCTGGGTTTATGAGTCTGCAAGTCGTTGCACTGAATCTCGAGGATGCCGCGCATGCCGCGGCCCTGCTCGAGCTGCTCGAACATTACGCGCAGGACCCGATGGGCGGCGGCCAGGGCCTTAAGCCCGAGGTCAAGGCAGCGCTGGTCGACGGGCTCAAGGGCGTGGCGCATTTCCATGGCGGGCTGGCCCTGCTCGACGGCCAAGCGGTCGGCCTGATCAACTGCTTCGCCGGCTTCTCGACCTTCGTTGCCAAGCCCTTGCTTAATATCCACGACATCGTCGTGCGCCGTGAATGCCGCGCCCAGGGCATCGGCCAGGCCCTGCTTGCCTGGGCCGAGCAAAGGGCCGGCGAACTCGGCTGCTGCAAGCTGACCCTGGAAGTGTTGTCGAACAACGCGCGGGCCATGGCCTCCTACGAACGCGCCGGCTTCGCCCCTTACGTGCTCGATCCGGCGGCCGGGCAGGCGCTGTTTTTGCAGAAATACCTGAAGCAGGAGTGAGACATGCCGGAACCCGTTCCCGTCGTTGATCTGCAGGGCGTGCGCCCGTCGCTGGTGCAGCTCACCCACGTCATTTACGGCCTGCACGCAGTGGCCGTCTTCGTCGGCGTGACTTCGTCGGTGGCGACGGTGGCCGGCGGTTTCGTCTTTGGCCTGCCGTCGCTGATCGCCGTCTTCCTCAACTACCTGAAGCGCAGCGATGTCGCCGGCACCTGGCTGGAAAGCCACTTCCGCTGGCAGATCCGCACCTTCTGGTTCACCCTGCTCGGGCTGGTGATCTCCGGGCTGGTCATGCTGACCATCATCGGTATCCCGCTGGCCGCTTGGGTGATGATCCCGCTCCTCGGCCTGTGGGTCGGCTACCGCGTTGTACGCGGCTGGCTGGCGCTTTCCGGCGTCCGACCGGTCGGCGATTGAGGCCTCCGGGCGGCAAAGACTGGCGCTTATTCGTTGAGCAGTTCCGGCGGTTTTTCGCCGACCCGCCGCTGCGCCACCCAGAGCAGCAGTGCATCGATCGCCGCGCTGCCGGCCTGGGCCCGTGGGTGATTGATCAGGAAAGTCACGACATAATGCCGGCCCTGCGCATCGAGCGCGTAGCCGGCCGCCGCCTTGACGCCATCCAGCGTGCCGGTCTTGATGTGGGCGCGGCCACTGGCTTCGGATGCGGTCAGGCGTTTCTTCATCGTCCCGTCGAGGCCGACGATGGGCAGGCTGGAGACGAATTCCGGCATCAGGGGATTGTTCCAGGCGTCGAGCAGCAGTCGGTTGAGGTTGCCGGCACTGATCCGTTCGTTGCGCGACAGGCCGGAGCCGTTTTCCAGTTGTAGTTCGGCAAAACGCAGGCCGCGGCTGCTCAGCCAGCCGGTGATGCGCTGCTGCGAGCGCTCGGCGGTGGCTGGCGCAGATTCGTTGCCCAGCGTCAGGAAAACCTGGCGGGCCATGACGTTGTTGCTGAACTTGTTGATCTCGCGCACGGCATCGGCGAGTGGGGCCGATTCGTGGCGGGCGATCAGCTTGCTGCCGAGCGGGACGATGCCGTCACGTACCTGGCCGCCCAGCGTGCCGCCCAGTTCGCGCCACAGGCTGCGGATCAGGCCGCTGGCCTGGGCGTCGGCCGGCAGGGGGGCGAGATTAAGTGTCTTTTCGCCGCACAGGGCACTGTAGCTGCCGGTGAATTCCAGGCGGTTGCCGTTGTTTTCGGGGAGCAGGCGCACCGCGATCAGGTCTTTCCAGTCGCTGCTGCAGGCGCCGTCGCCGGCCCGCAGGCGGTTGTCGATCGTCAGCCCGTCGCTCGGCGTTTCCATGAGCAGACGGGGCTTGCCGTTGTCCGGCTGGAGCGTGAAGCTGAGCGCCCGGAAGTTGACCAGCAGGCCGTCCGGCCCGACGTTGTAGGGACGCATCGGCTTGTCGTCGAAGGCGCCGGGGGCGCTGGCCGGAACGCTGAACACCGTACGGTCGAGCACGACGTCGCCGGCAATGTGGTTGATGCCGCGCACGCGCAACTGACGCAGCAGGGCCGACAGGTGCTCGATGGCGAAATGCGGATCGCCGCTGCCCTTGAGGTAGAGATTGCCGGCCAGCCGGCCGTCGCTCGGTGCGCCATCGATCCAGGCCGTGGTCTTCCAGGTCCAGGCCGGGCCGAGCAGGTCGAGGGCGGCATAGGTCGTGAGCAGTTTCATGGTCGAGGCGGGATTCATCGCCAGCGTCGCATGGTGGGCGACCAGCGGCAGGCTGGCGTCGACGGGCTGGACGACGATGGCGACATTGGCCGCCGGGATTTGCGCCGCCTTGAGCGCCTTGAGGACGGTGGGCGGCAGGCCGTCGGCCAGGCCGGTCAGGCTGTAGGCGCCGAGGGCGAGGGCGGCAAGGAATTTGGTAAGCATCGGAACCGTTCGGGAGACGAAAAAAGGAGGCCGCAGCCTCCCTCTCATTCTAAGCGTCACGTCGTTCCTCTGCGCGGTTCGGCATCGGGCCGATCAATCGACGGGCTGGGCGTGTCGGTGACGCCCAGCCCTAGCTGCAGAGTTTGAAGCTGCCATCCTCGAGCGAGAAATAGATAGCGCGGTTGCGCCCGTCACGTTTGGCCTGGTAAAGCGCGACATCGGCCGAGGAGAGCAGGGTGTGGGTGTTGGCTTCGCCTTCCGGCCGCATGACGGTGGTGCCGATGCTGACGGTCAGGTGCTTGGCCAGACTCGAGGCGGCGTTGGCCATGGCCAGGGTGGCAATCTGCAGACGCAGGTTCTCGGCCTGCCGGCAGATGTCTTTTTCGCTACTGCCGGGCAGGATCAGCGCAAATTCGTCGCCGCCGTAGCGGGCCACGAAGTCGAAGGGCGGGCGAACGGCGTTTTTCAGGATGGCGGCGATTTCAATCAGGCAGTTGTCGCCCTGGTCGCGACCGTAAT
Organism: Pseudomonadota bacterium; assembly: GCA_018261905.1. Taxonomy (GTDB): domain Bacteria; phylum Pseudomonadota; class Gammaproteobacteria; order Burkholderiales; family Rhodocyclaceae; genus Azonexus. The sequence continues at coordinate 70,706 of JAGTRU010000018.1, forward strand.
GGGTGTTGTAGGCGTTGAAAAGATCAAGGTCGACGATCATCAGGCCGAGCGGATGATGGTTGCGCTGCGCCTTGTGGAATTCCGTGGCCAGTCTTTCGTCGAACTGCCGCCGATTGGCCACCCCGGTCAGTTGGTCCTGGGTCGTGGTCCGGCGGAGGATTTCGGTTTGCTGGCGGAGCAGGCGCTCGCGCGAAATGTTGGCCGTCATGTCGGTGATCTGGATCAGGCAGCGGGCCGCCGAATCGTCGCCCAGCGGCAGGACATGAATCAACTGCTGCATGCGCTTTTCGCGTCGCCGGTCGTCCGGCGTCTGATAGAGGGGCAGTAGGGTACCGTGCAGGGCGGGCGAGAGGAGGGAGGGCAGGTGATCGTGGATGGCGTGCTCGATGGCCTGTTCAAGACGGCTGCCGGCTGCCTCCGGGAACATCTCGGCAAATGGCCGCTGGCCCAGGCTGTCGGCCGTCTGGCCGCTCCGCAGGTTGAACCAGCGGTTGCAATGCAATATCCGGCGCGCTTCGTCGAGAATGACGACGCCGGCTTCCAGACGGTCGATCACCGTGCACAGGTTGGCATTGCCGAGATCGCCCGCCATCAACTCAACCCCTGCGCCGCGAGATATTGGTCGAGGCAGGCGAGCAGGCTGCTCATCGAGGCGACGCTGAGGAGGAACAGGATGTGTCCCTGGATGCATTGCTGGCTGATCACCATGTCGACCTGCAGCAGCAGAACCATTTGTTCTTCATTGCCCTCGAAGACGGAAAGGCTCTCGGTATTGCCGAAGCGATGCAGCGGCAGCGTGCTGTCGAAACTGATATGGAAGATGTCGGCCAGCGAACTCATGCAGGCATTGAGGATGATGTTGCCGATCTCGCACATCGCTTCCTGCTCGAACTCCGAGAGTTCTTCGATACTCATGTGCGGTCCGACCATCAGGCGGACGATTTCCAGCGCATTCGACTCGGGGAATACGAGCAGCGCCTGGGCTTCGAAAGGGCCGGAGAAGGTCTGGCTGACCGTGCTGAATTGCTGCAGTTCGGCGCTGAGCAACAGCTTGATGGCTTGCTCGCGACGCACCAGGATGACTTCGGGGGCGGTCAGCAGGACTTCGTCATTGACGATCAGGCTGAGGCTGGATGCGGCCCGGCCGACGCCGATATTGAAAATTTCTGCCAGTGCATCGAGTTGCATTTCCCCGAGAGTAAACATGCTCAGGCCTCGAAAAAAGCGATGGCGTCGGTCACCGACTGAACTGTGATCGGCTTTGCCACGAAGTGCACGCCGGCCCGGCTGGCGGCTTCGCGGGTGCTTTCCTGGATATTGGCGGTACACAGCACGATGCGGGCGTCCGGGTGGCGGATGCGGATGCGACCGGCGGCTTCCAGGCCGCTGATGCCCGGCATGTTGACATCCATGCTGACGAAGTCCGGGCGCGCTTCGCTGACCATTTTCAGGGCCTCGTCGCCGCTCACGGCTTCGATGATGCGCCAGGCGGGGCGATTGTCGGCGACCATGGCGCGGAGCAGCATGCGCGACATGCGACTGTCATCGACGATAAGCAGTAGGGGGGTATTTTTTTCGTCCATTTTCTGATTATGCTTAGAAGCCCTCGATTAAGGAAGCCATGTCTTGATTGCCAGCCCGCTCAGGGCGGATGCGATAATGACATGGATGACCTGGCTTTTGAAGCGGAACAGGGCAAGGCCGGCGGCGCCGGCGAGGAGGGCCGAGATCCAGTCGAAATGGCCGGCGAAGCCCTTCGGCCAGAGGACGTGATAGGCGAAAAACAGGGCCAGGTTGAGGACGACGCCGACCACGGCTGCCGTGATGGCGGTCAGCGGAGCGGTGAATTTGAGATCGTTGTGGGTGCTTTCGACCAGTGGCCCGCCGGCTAGAATGAAAATGAAAGACGGCAGGAAGGTAAACCAGGTTACCAGCGTCGCTGCCGTCGCCCCGGCCAGAAACAGGCTGTCCGGGCCGAACAGGGCCTTGACGTAGGCGCCGACGAAAGCGACGAAGGCGACCACCATGATCAACGGGCCGGGCGTTGTTTCGCCGAGCGCCAGACCGTCGATCATCTGGGTCGGCGTCAGCCAGCCGTATTGACCGACCGCCCCCTGGTAAACATAGGGCAACACGGCGTAGGCGCCACCGAAGGTCAGCAGCGCGGCCTTGGTGAAAAACCAGCCCATTTGCGTCAGCGGATGCGCCCAGCCCCAGATGCCGGTTAGCAGCGCCATCGGAATCAGCCAGAGAAGACTGCCGGCGATCGCCAGTTTGAGCAGATGCGGCCAGGTAAACACGGCATGGGCCGGGGGCGGCGTCGTATCGTCGACGAGGGCCGGGCCGAAGGATTTGTTGGCCTGGCCGTGGCTGTTGCCGAGGCTGAAGTAGGCTGGTTTGAAGCGGCCGCCAAGATAACCGAGCAGCGCGGCAGCGGCAATGATCAGCGGGAAGGGCAGGTTGAGCGCAAAAATGGCGACGAAGGCGGCGCCGGCAATGGCCCACAGAAAATTGTTCTTCAGGGTGCGGCTGCCGATGCGGTGGGCCGCCTGGACGACGATCGCGGTGACCGCCGGCTTGATGCCGTAAAACAGCCCGGCAATCGCCGTCGATTCACCAAATGCGATATACAGCCAGGAAAGGAAGATGAGGAGAAAGAGCGAGGGCAGTACGAACAGCGTACCGGCGACAATGCCGCCCCAGGTCCGGTGCATCAGCCAGCCGATATAGGTAGCCAGTTGCTGCGCCTCGGGGCCGGGCAGCAGCATGCAGTAATTCAGCGCGTGCAGAAAACGCCGTTCGGAAATCCAGCGCCGCTTTTCCACCAATTCCTGGTGCATCAACGAAATCTGACCGGCCGGGCCACCGAAGCTGATGAAACCGAGTTTCAGCCAGAATCCGAAGGCCTCCCGGAAGGTGACGGGGGGCGGAGGGCCGACTGGCGTCGCTTGCTTGGTATCTGATGTCATGGGGTCCCGCTGGCTTGATTGGTCAAGGAATAGGGCTGGCAATGGCGCCCGGTGCCGGTTGTTGGGCTGTTGTTGGAACCGTCGGTTCCGGTAGGCGCGGCGAGCGGCCCATGAATTTTAACGGTGGCCCTTGAAATATGGGGGGGGCGACCTTATTATTTAGCACTCACCGGAGACGAGTGCTAACAAAGCCCGCTCCGTTCCCGGGCGCCTTCAGGTGTGCCGGCCGTTTTTATCTCTGTGAACTACGAGGAGCTTTTCTATGAATATCCGTCCTTTGCACGACCGTGTGATCGTCAAGCGCGTTGAAGCCGAACGCACCACCGCTTCCGGTATTGTCATTCCCGATTCCGCTGGTGAAAAGCCGGATCAGGGCGAAGTCCTGGCCGTCGGTCCGGGCAAGCGTGACGACAGCGGCAAGCTGAACGCACCGGATGTCAAAGTCGGCGACCGCGTCCTGTTCGGCAAGTATGCCGGCCAGGCGGTCAAGGTCGAAGGTCAGGAAGTCCTGGTCATGCGTGAAGAAGACATCATGGGCGTCCTGGTCGCTTAAGCGCCATCCCCATCAACTTAGAAATTCAGGAGAATTAAATGGCAGCTAAAGAAGTCAAATTCGGTGATTCCGCCCGTGCCCGCATGGTCGAAGGTATCAATGTCCTGGCTGATGCAGTCAAGGTCACCCTCGGTCCCAAAGGCCGTAACGTTGTGCTCGAGCGTTCCTTCGGCGGCCCGACCGTCACCAAGGACGGCGTTTCCGTCGCCAAGGAAATCGAACTGAAAGACAAGTTCGCCAACATGGGCGCCCAGATGGTCAAGGAAGT
>JAGTRU010000019.1 GCA_018261905.1 Pseudomonadota bacterium
GCGGCGCAGCCGGATTTCGTCGCGCGACAACATTCGGGTTGAGGTGCAGGATCTGAAAGTCCGGATGGACGGGAAGGATCGGGCATTTGTCGATTTCCGTCAGATCTATCAGTCGAACCAGTACCGTGACACGACGCAGAAAACGCTGGAGATGATCCTGGTCGGCGGCAAGTGGCTGATTAACCGCGAAGGCTCGGTGCCCTGCGCCGGGAGTACGGTGGGCGGTTGTAATAAGTCCCGTTAAAGGGAAGACCAGCTACCGCTGGTCCGGTGAAAATTGGTCTGGCCAAACCTAGCTGAAACAATGCCCGATATCGTGAGATATCGGGCATTGTGTTGTTGGCTGCGCTTGCGACAAGAAGTGCGTTCCCAGGGCGGGCTGGACCGCGCTTGTGCAGGAGGCTTGTCTCGCTATTGGGTGGTTTCTACCGCAGCAATGAAAACGTAGCCCTGTGAGCGCAACGTCTTGATAAAACTGCTGCCGTCGGCCTGTTTGCCAAGCGTGCGGCGGATCTGGCTGACATGAACGTCAATAATCCGGTCGTAAGGGATGTATTCGCGCTTCAAAACCCGCGACAACAGCTCGCGGGATAGCGGTTCAAAAGGGTGCTCAAGGAAAGCGGAAAGCAGGGCAAAGGCGGAGACGCCAAGCGGAGCGGGTTTGCCGGTGTTGTCGCTGAGTTCGCGCGAAGCCGTATCGAGCGTCCAGTGCCCAAAATGAATACGCCGTGCCTCGACGCGCGATGCAATCTGGCGTCCCTGGGCGCGTCTGAGCAGACTTCGGGTGCGCGCGACAAGTTCGCGCAGGTTGCAGGGCTTGGGCAGAAAGTCATCGGCCCCAATCTCTATGCCGATAATGCGTTCAATTTCATTGGAGCGGGTGGAGTGAATGAGGACCGGGATTTCCGATTGCTGGCGCAATTGGCGCAGGAGTTCGAGGCCATCGGAATCCGGCAGACTGAGGTCGAGAATGATTACATCCGGGTTTTCAGACAATTGTCGCCACATGGCGGCGCCATTTTCGGCAAAAATGCTATCGATTCCGGCGTTGGATAAGGTCGCGCTGAGAACGTGTCTGGTTCCCGGATCGTCTTCGACTATAAGCGCGGTTTGGCGCATGGGCTCAATGCTGACGGGCTGAAAAGAAAGATTGTAATCTAATGTAAAACGATTGAATTGTTTTACCATTTACATGTTTTTGCAACCATTTTCACGGTGACAATTATAGGTATGAATATTCTTCTGTTGCAAAGCGTTAGCCCTCCTCATTTTTCTAGCCGATACTGATGCCTGCGCCTTTATCTCTGAACGGATTCGATGCCGGGCCTGCGGTCGAACGCATGCTCGGCCAATCCGAATTGTGGTGGCAGGCGGTCGGACTTTTCGTTCAGCATTTTTCCGGTTGGGAGAGCCGTTGGTTGGCCGCGCGCGGCGATGACGAGGCTGAGCGCAAGGAAGTGCATGCGTTGCGCAGTGCGGCGGCCAATGTTGGTGCCAGCAATGTGGCCTGTGCGGCGGCCGTACTCGAAGAGTTGATTGCGCTGCGGCTGGCCGGCAAGCCCGTGGAGATTCCGCCCAGTGTGCGCTGGTATGTCCAGGATTGTTTTCGCGTCGCCTGGCGGGCCGCTTCCGATGCCAGATTGCGCGACTCCCTGGCCCTTGGAAAAGTGGCATGACGAAGGCGTCTGCGCCGCTTTCGTTACGCTTGCGCCTGGCGAATTTTAATTTTCGCGTACTGGCTGCGGCGATAGTCTTGCTGTCGCTGCTCATTCTTCTTACCGCCATCTGGATGGTCGTGCGTCAGCAAATCGAGGCGGGCCAGGCGAGCCTGAGCATGGCCAGCCAGCTACTTTCGCCGGCGATCGCGAGTGACGATCCTGGCGCGGCACGCCAGATGCTGTCTTTCCTGCATGCTCAGCCCGGCAGTGGTCCGCTGAGCCTGTACCGCAACGACCGTTCATTATTTGCCAGCTCTGCTGCCCAGCAAGTTGCCGAGTCGCTGCCGGAGTCGGCGCAAGTCGGGTATGCACTGTCTTGGTCGCACATCGAATTTCTTGCCCCGCTCCAGCGCGATGGTCGGCATATCGGGTGGATTCTGTTAGATCGTGATCTCGGCGGCGTATTCAGCCAAATGGCCTGGTATCTTGGCCTCGTGCTGCTCGAGATAGCTTTCACCCTGAGCTTGGCCCTGCGCTTGCAGGCCCGACAGATCGGCCAGCTAATGACCCCCCTGCAGGAGTTTACCCAGCACATGGCCAGAGTTTCGATTGGCCAGTTGGATATCCGGGCGACGGCAACCGGGATTGCCGAACTCGATCTGCTTGGCGAGGGCTTCAATGACATGGTGCAGCAGATTCGCGAAAGAGATCGCTGGTTGGCCTCGCACCTTGGCAGCCTGGAGCAGATGGTCGAGCAGCGTACCCGCGAATTGCGCCATGCCAAGGAGGCGGCCGAGGCTGGCAGCCGGGCAAAGAGTGAGTTCCTGGCGACGATGAGTCATGAAATTCGCACGCCGATGAATGGTGTTCTGGGGATGACCGAATTGCTGCTCAATACCCGGCTGGAGGCCAGGCAGCGCCAGTTTGTCCAGGCGGTTGAGCGTTCGGGGCGTCATTTGCTGGGCATCATTAACGATATTCTCGATTTTTCCCGAATCGAATCCGGCAAGCTTGAGCTGGAAGCCGTGGATTTCGATCTGCGCTTGCTGCTCGAAGAGTCGTTAGAGCTATTTTCGCAGCCGGCCCAGAAAAAAAACCTGGAATTGGTAGCCGATCTGCCGCTGGCCGGACCTTTGGTGGTGCGTGGCGATTCCCTGCGTTTGCGCCAAGCCATCACCAACTTGCTGAGCAATGCCGTCAAGTTTACCGAGCAAGGGGAAATCGTTCTGGCCCTCAGTGTCGTGGAGAATGTCGAAAGCGGACTCAAGTTTACTTTGGCGGTGAGGGATTCCGGAATCGGAATTCCGCCGGAGGCCCAGGGCCGGGTTTTTGAACATTTTCTTCAGGCCGATGGTTCGACAACGCGAAAATACGGGGGCACCGGACTGGGTTTGGCGATTTGTCGTAGTCTGGTCGAGATGATGGGGGGGCGTCTGTATTTGGAAAGTTGCCCAGGGCAGGGCTCGGTGTTTTATATCGATCTCTGCCTGCCGCTCGGCCACTTGGCGGCGCCGCCGGCTGCTGCGCTGCCGACCGTGCCGACCGGCGCGCGTCTGTTGCTGGTCGATGACAATCAGACCAACCGGGATATCATGCAGGCCCAGATCAGAAGCCGAGGGTTCGATGTCGAGGTCGCGGCATCGGGGGATGCGGCCTTGATTTGTCTGCGCTCGGCTGCTGCGGCCGGCGTTCCTTTTGCCCTGGTCGTGCTGGATATGCATATGCCAGGCCTGCCCGGCCTGCAGGTAGCCAGTGTCATGCGTGGCGACGATCGCCTGCGGGCAACACGCATCATCGTTCTTTCCTCGGCCCTCGATCCGGTGAGCACGGAGGATCGGGCACGACTGGATATTGCGGCTGGCCTGGTCAAGCCGGTTCGCCAGTCCGAGCTTTTCGCCAGCATCGCGGCGGCACTCGGCCGACGCGATGGGCACCGCGGGCCGCCCGTCATAGCCGCCCGGCCGCGCCTGCGCGGTCACGTGCTGCTGGCCGAAGATAATGAAAGCAATCTGATTGTTGCCCGAGCCCACCTCGAACGAGCCGGTTTGCAGGTATCGACCGTTAGCGATGGGCGGCAGGTTCTGAACATCTTGGCCAGCGAGACCTTCGATCTGGTGCTGATGGATTGCCAGATGCCGGTCGTCGATGGCTTCGAGGCGACGCTTGCCTTGCGGCAGCGGGAGGCCGTTAGTGGTTTGCATCTCCCCGTTGTCGCCCTGACGGCGAATGCCATGCCGGGCGATCGCGAGCGTTGCATGGCGGCCGGGATGGACGACTATTTGCCCAAGCCCTATAGCGGAGAGGAGATGATGGCTATTCTCCAGCGCTGGTTGCCAGCCGAGCGCCGGCAACTAATTATCCCGGCGTCAAGAACCGAGGTGGCTCCGGACTCGACCTCCACTCCGCTCGATCCGGCGGCACTCGACAAAATACGCGCGCTTTCCCCGGAGAAAGCGGAGATGCTGGTTGGCCAGTTGGTGCGGGCCTATCAGAAAGCGGCCAGCCAGGATATGGCGCGGCTTGAACAGGCTTTGTCGGTGGAGGATCTCGGACAGGTGGCGAGCGCTGCCCACGGGCTCAAGTCGAGTTCGTTCAATGTCGGCGCCAACCGCTTTGGCGAGCTATTGCGCGAAATCGAGGAGGGCGGACGTGCCGGCGATCTGGCGGCGATCCGGGGGCGTATCGATGCGTTGTACGCCGAGTGGGGGCGGGTAAAGCAGGCGCTGGGTGAACTGCTCGCCGGAGCTATGGCGTGAGTCAGCCCTGCCGTGTGCTGGTGGCGGATGATGATCCGACGGTCGCCTTGCTGATGCCGGTGGCCCTGGCGGCGCCTGATTTTTCGGTAACGGTGGTCGATAGTGGGGCGGCGGCCGTGGCAGAGTTCAAACGGACTGCTTTCGACATCGTTCTGCTCGACGTTGAAATGCCGCTGATGAATGGATTCGAGGTGGCGGCGGCGCTTCGTTGCTCGCCCGCGGCAGAGGTTCTGATCGTGCTGGTAACCGGCCGGAGCGATCCGCTTTTTTTCGAGCGAGTGGTGGCATTGGGTGCCGCTTACATCGCCAAGCCGGTCGACTGGTCAAGGTTGGCTACGCAGTTGCGGGAGTTGCTGCACTGCCGGACGCCAAATCGCCCCCTTTGATTTACCGAACGACGGATTCCGGCGCTAAAAGCGTCGCCGCCAATGCGTCAGGCTGGCGCAGCAGGTATCATCGGTCAACTGGGGGCAGACAGAAATCTGCAGAGAATAAAAAAGGGGGGTGAAATGTTAAAAGCCGGTCGGCTGCTGTTTCTGGCGTTGATGGTCATGACCGCTGCGCTGGCCGTCAGGGCGCAGGAGCTTCGCCCGTTGAGCAAGGGGCAGACGCTCTACCTGCCGATCTATTCGCACATGCTTTACGGAAATTTGGGCAAGAGCGGCAAGGTTTCCTCGGTGCTGCTTTCGGCCCTGGTCAGTATTCGCAACAGTGACGGCAAACGTCCCTTGCGTGTTCTCTCGGCCCGCTATTTCGACACCCACGGCAAATTGCTCGGCGAACGGGTGCCGGTGCCGGTGATTCTGCCGCCCTTGGGGACGCTCGAACTGTTTGTCGAACTCAATGATGTCTCCGGTGGTTCCGGGGCGAATTTCATTGTCAGATGGGAAGCGGATACGCCGATCAATCCGCCGTTGCTCGAAGCGCTGCATGCCAACATGGATGGCGGCAAGGCCGTCATTTTCATGACCCAATCCGTGCCAGTCGCAGAATAAGCGGGGCGCTCGTGACATCTGCCGTCAAAGCTGCGCAGATCAGCTATATTTTTCGTTTGCTGTATTTCGCGCTGAGCGCCTTGTTTGCCGTGCATATCTTCGGTATGGCGGGCTACATGTTTCTCACCGATGGGCAGTATTCCTGGTTCGACTGTTTCTACATGACCTTCATTACCGTCGCTACCATCGGTTTCGGCGAAATTATCGACATGTCGAGCAATCAGCCGGCGCGTGTGCTTACCGTGATTCTCGGCATACTCGGGGCCGGTAACCTGTCGATGCTGTTTTCGGTGGTTACCGTGGCGCTGCTCGAAACCGACCTTAACGGAACTCTTCAGAGAAAACGTATGGAAAAAACAATCAGGAAGCTCAAGGGCCATTACATCCTCTGCGGTTTTGGCCGGGTCGGGCGCAACATCGCCCACGAACTGGAAGCGACCAATCGCCATTACGTGGCCATCGACGAAGACAACCTGCGCCTGCAGGAGTACAAGGAAAAAAATCCCGGCCTGCTCTACTTGCATGGCGATGCCAGTGATGATGATGTGTTGATTGCCGCCGATCTGGAGGATGCCAAAGGGGTGTTCGCGGTAACCGGCGATGACTCACGCAACCTGATGATTGTCATCACCGCCAAACAGTTGAAGCCGAACGTGCGGGTTGTCGCCCGCTGCATGGAAACGCGCAACATGGAAAAAATGCGCAAGGCCGGGGCCGATGCCATCGTCTCCCCCGACTTCACCGGCGGCATGCGCATTGCGTCGGCAATGATCCGGCCGCACGTCGTTTCCTTTCTCGACGAAATGCTCAAGTCGGAAAAGAATCTGCGTGTCGAGGAAGTGCCGGTGCCGGCGGGTTTCATTCCCAAGCCGATTGCCTCGCTCAAGTTGCGCAGTGCCAATTACGTGTTGCTTGCCGTGCGCGAACGCAATGGCGAATGGCAGTTCAACCCGGACAAGGATTTTCTGATCAAGCCGGGATTCATGCTGATCGCCATGGCCAGTCCGATCGGCCGTCTGGAAATTGAGACACTATTGATCGAAGTCGCCGGCTGAACGGGGCTTTGTCGATCGGCCGGGCTTGTTTCTCCAGGCGCAAGGGGTAGTATTTCAATTAGCTGGCGTTGCCGCGTCGAATGGTGAAGAAGCAGGCCAGTCGGGAGAACTGCAATGCAGATTGATTGGCGCAAAGCCACCGATGGGGTTGGGGTTATCTACCTTTCCGGTCGTCTCGATTTTTCCGGGCGGGAGGAATTTCTCGCTGTGCTCGATCGTTTTCTCGGTGAGGTTTCGGCGCTGGCCGAAGTGCAGGTTAATTGCGCCCAACTGAGCTATCTCGACAGTTCCGGACTAGGTTTGCTACTGGTCCTGCGGGATCGTCTCCGTAACCAGGGGTGTACGGTTGCGCTGGTCGACTGCACTCCCGGGGTCCGGGAAATTCTAAATACTGTCCAGTTCGCCCGCCTGTTTCGCATCTCCTGAGGCCTCGCCGCCGTGGCGCTGGTCTTCCGGGATAGGCGAGCACCCGCGGCTCGGGTTAGACTGCGGTGGTAAACCGGCATTTTGATCGGTTGCTCAATTCTCGGGGGGAATGAAATGAAAAAAATCGCTGTGCTTTTGGGGTTTGCCTGCTTGCTGGCCGTCGATGCTCAGGCTTCGGAGGATCTCGCCAAGGCAAAAAATTGCATGACCTGCCATGCCTTTGACAAGAAAATTGTTGGTCCGGCTTACAAGGATGTCATTGCCAAACGGGCCGGCGCCAAGGGTGCCGAGGCTGCCATGGCCGCCAAGATCAAGGGGGGCAGCAGCGGTGAATGGGGCAATGTGCCAATGCCGCCGAATGTCGTGAGCGATGCCGAAGCGACTGCGCTGGCCAAGTGGATTCTTGCCCACAAGTGAGTTGCTGAGCCGCTTCCGGAAGCCTTGTCTGGGGCGCCGGAAGACGACGCGGGGCGGAAATATTTCGCCGCGCGCTCCGGGGGCTCCTTGGTAATGACATTACAATGTTGGCGTGAAATTCGTGGTATCTGACGGGCGCATTTTCGGGGGGAGTGGGCGATGGGATTCTTCGGTTGGATTCGGAATGTTTTTGCAAAACGGGAGGCGCCGCCGGAGAAGGAGCCGCTGCCGGCAGCCAAACTGGTGCCGCCGGTCGATCCCGAGTTTCTGCGCCAGGAAGATCGTCGCCAGGGGCAGCGTACCGATGCCCGACCGGGGACGCGGGCGCTGATCATTGACGACTCGCCGACGGTGATCGCCGTCTTTCGCAAGATTCTGCGCTCTTCCGGCTATGAAATTCTCGAAGCCTTGAGCGCCGAACAAGGTATTGAGATTGCCCGCCGGGAACGCCCCGAGCTGATCTTTCTCGATATCGTCTTGCCGGGGATGAATGGTTTTGCCGCGCTGCGTACCATGCGCAAGGATCCGCAGACCGCGAACATTCCGATCATCATGATCAGCGGCAACGAGCAGGCCACCGAGCAGTTCTACGCCGAACGTATCGGGGCCGATGATTTCATGAAAAAGCCCTTTTCGCGACACGAAGTTTTTGCCCGTATTGCCCTCTTGCTCGATGCCGAGGGGCGCCCGCGCAGCAAGCGGGCCTTGCGCGCTGTCAGCACTCAGCCCGGGCCGCCGCAGGCCGCTTGAGTCGGTTTTTCCCGTCGGCGGAGACGACGGCTTAGCGGTCGGGTCCGGCCGGCCGGTTGCCATCTTTTTCTTGATCGCACATCCCCTTGTGTTGGCCATGTAAATTAGCGTATTCTTATATACATGAAAGAAAAACTACTTTTCGGCCTCTTGTCGGCGTTGGCTTTCGCGCTCCAGGCGCAGACCTTGTCTACTATCACCGTACAGCCGCACGCGGTCGATCTCGGCTTCCCGGCCGAATCGCTGGTCGAGGCGGTGCAGCAGACGACGGTCGGCGCCCAGATTGCCGGACGGGTACTTGAGGTCAAGGCGGATGCCGGGCAGACGGTCAAGAAAGGCCAGTTGCTGATGCGCATCGATGGCCGCGAGGCGGAAGAGGCGGCGCGTGCCGCCGAGGCGCAGTACGCCAATGCCAAAGTGACCTACGAGCGGACGAAGAGCCTCGTCGCGCAAAAATTCATGAGTTCGGCCGCGCTCGACAAGGCGAAGGCTGATCTCGATTCTGCCGCCGCCAACCGTTCAGCCGCCGGCGCCAGCCAGAGTCACGCCGCCATCGTTTCGCCGATGAACGGCGTCGTCGCCCGGCGCCTGACTGAACTCGGCGACATGGCGACGCCCGGCAAGCCGCTGTTCCTGATCTACGAACCGGGCAGCCTGCGCGTTACGGCCAGCGTGCCGCAATACCGGCTGGCCGAGATGCGCGGCGTCAAGACGGCGCGCGTCGAATTCCCCGAGTTGGGCAAATGGGTCGAGGCGACGGCGGTGACGCTGTTGCCGACGGCCGATGCCAGCACCCACGTTTCGCAGGTCCGCGTCAGCTTGCCGGCGCTGCCGGAAGCCACACCGGGCATGTTTGCCCGCGTCCATTTCGTCGTCGGCCAGGCTGCCAAGCTCACCGTGCCGGCTGCTGCCGTCCTGCGCCGTGGCGAGGTGGCCGCTGTCTATGTGCAGCTACCCGATGGCCGTCTGAGTCTGCGCCAGTTGCGCCTCGGCGACCTGGTCGGACAGGGCGAGATCGAAGTATTGGCCGGCCTGGTGGCCGGCGACAAGGTGGTGACCGACCCGGTGAAGGCCGGCATCGCCCTCAAACAGAATTCGGGCAAATAAGCGGTAGCCGTTCAAAAAGCCGCATTGCCTTTCACCACCGTCAGGAGCGAGACATCCATGGCACATATCATCATCGTAGGGAGTGGTCTGGGCGGCATGACCATGGCGTTCGAAATGCGCGCCGATGCCCGTCCGGGCGACCGCATCACCGTCGTATCGAATAATCCGAAATTCCATTTTGTACCGTCCAACCCCTGGGTGGCGGTCGATTGGCGCAAGCGCGAGGAAATCGAGGTGGAGGCCGGGCCGGTACTGGAAAAGCGCAATATCGACTTCATCCCGGTCGGCGCCAAGCGCCTGCATCCCGAGCGTAACCAGCTCGAACTCGATGATGGCCGGGTGCTCGATTACGATTTCGTGATCCTGTCCACCGGGCCGAAGCTGGCTTTCGACGAGATCGAGGGCCTCGGGCCGAACGGCCATACGCAATCGATCTGCCATGTCGACCACGCGGTGACGGCGGAGCAGAGCTGGAAGGATTTTGTTGCCAATCCCGGGCCGATCGTCGCCGGGGCCGTGCAGGGCGCGTCCTGCTTCGGGCCGGCCTACGAATTCACCATGATCATGGAAACCGACCTGCGCCGGCGCAAGATCCGCGATCAGGTGCCGATGACCTTCGTCACCTCCGAACCCTATATTGGCCACCTCGGCCTGGGCGGCGTCGGCGATTCCAAGGGACTGATGGAGTCGATGTTCCGCAGCAAGCACATCAAGGCCATCTGCAATGCCAAGGTGACCAAGGTCGAAGCCGGCCAGATGTTCGTCACCGAGCATGACGAGGAAGGCAAGCCGAAGAAGGAGCATGTGCTGCCCTTCAAGTATTCGATGATGCTGCCGGCCTTCAAGGGCATCGACGCGCTGTTCGGCATCGAGGGCCTGACCAATCCGCGCGGTTTCGTGCTCATCGACCAGTTCCAGCGCAATCCGAAATATCCGAATGTTTACGCCATCGGCGTCTGCGTCGCCATTCCGCCGGTTGAAGTGACGCCCGTGCCGACCGGCACGCCGAAGACCGGCTACATGATCGAGTCGATGGTTACTGCCACCTCGAAGAATGTCCGGGCGGCGCTCGACGGCCGGCAGCCGACCGAAAAGGCGACCTGGAACGCCATCTGCCTCGCCGACTTCGGCGACGGCGGTGCCGCCTTCGTCGCTCTGCCGCAGATTCCGCCGCGCAACGTCAATTGGTTCGGCGAGGGCAAGTGGGTGCATGTGGCCAAGATCGGCTTCGAGAAATATTTCATGCACAAGATCAAGAAGGGTAATAGTGAAACCTTCTACGAAAAATTCATTCTCGATGCCATGGGTATCCTGAAATTGAAAGGAAAGTAGCTTTTGATGGGACTCTCAGGCCGAATTGCCGCTGCCTTCCAGGATTCGCGAATGACGCCGCTGTTGGCGTTGGTCGCCTTCCTGCTCGGCCTGTTTGCCACGCTGGTCACGCCGCGCGAGGAGGAGCCGCAGATCGACGTGACGATGGCCGATGTCATGGTCGTCTTCCCGGGCGCCTCGGCCAAGGATGTCGAAAACCTCGTCGCCCGGCCGGCCGAGCAGGTGCTGTCGCGCATGCATGGCGTCGAGCATGTCTATTCCATGGCCAAGCCCGGCATGGCGGTGATCACCGTGCAGTTCGATGTCGGCGTCAAATACAACGACGCCGTCGTCCGCCTGTACGACACCGTGCATTCGCACCGCGACTGGCTGCCGCCCAATCTCGGGGTCATGGAGCCGGTGATCAAGCCGCGCGGCATCGACGACGTACCCATCGTCGGCCTGACCTTCTGGAGCAAGGACCCGGCGCATTCGGCCTTCGACCTGCAGCAGGTGGCGCGCGCCGTTGAAATCGAACTGAAGCGCATCAAGGGGACGCGCGACGTATCGACCATTGGCGGTCCCGATCACGCGATTCGCGTGCTCATGGACGCCGACCGCATGACGGCCTACGGCGTCACGCCGCAGGATATCGCCGGTGCGCTGAAGGCCTCGAATGCCCTGCAATCCTCGGGCAGTCTGACCGCCGGCAACCGCGAGGTGCTGGTGCAGACCGGCACCTACCTCGAATCCGCCGCCGACGTGAAGCAACTGGTTATCGCCGTGCGCGACGGCAAACCGGTATTCATGAGCGATGTTGCCAAGGTCGAGGACGGCCCGGATCAGCCCACGGCCTACGCCTGGTTTGGCAGCAAGGAGGGCGAATTCCCGGCGGTGACGATGCAGATTTCCAAGCAGCCCGGCGTTAATGCCGCGGATGTCGCGACGGGGGCGATCAAGCGCATCAAGGATCTGAAAAACACGGTCATTCCGGATGGCGTCGAAGTCACTGTGACGCGCAATTATGGCGAGACGGCGACCGAGAAGGCGCAGAAACTCATTGGCAAGCTGATCTTCGCCACCGCCTTCGTCGTGTTGCTGGTCTTCTTCGCCCTCGGCCGGCGCGAGGCGGTGATTGTCGGCGTTGCCGTGACATTAACCCTCGCCGCCACGCTGTTCGCTTCCTGGGCCTGGGGTTTTACCCTGAATCGCGTTTCGCTGTTCGCGCTGATTTTCTCGATCGGCATCCTGGTTGATGACGCGATTGTTGTCGTCGAGAACATCCACCGCTGGCAGGGGCTGTATCCCGAAAAGCCGCTGCTCGAGATCATTCCGCCGGCCGTGGACGAAGTCGGCGGGCCGACCATCCTGGCGACGTTGACGGTCATTGCCGCGCTGTTGCCGATGGCCTTCGTGACCGGCCTGATGGGGCCGTACATGAGCCCGATCCCGATCAACTCGTCGATGGGCATGGCTATTTCGCTGGCCGTGGCTTTTGTCGTCACGCCCTGGCTGGCCGCCAGGCTCATGAAGTCGCACGCCGGTGGCCATGTGCCGGCCGCCTCGAAACTCGATAGCAAACTGGATTCGACTTTCCGCAAGCTGCTGACGCCTTTCCTCGATCCGGTCAGGGGCGGTGCGATGCGCGTCAAGCTGGCCATCGCCATCGTATTGCTCATTCTTGGCTCGGTATCGCTGGCCTATTTCCAGCTCGTCGTCTTGAAAATGCTGCCCTTCGACAACAAGAGCGAATTCCAGGTGATCCTCGACATGCCCGTCGGTACGCCGCTCGAGGAGACGGCGCGCGTGCTGCATGAAATCGGCAGCGAGCTGGCCAAGGAAGACGACGTCACCAATTACCAGGCCTATGCCGGTACGGCCAGCCCGATCAATTTCAACGGTCTGGTGCGTCAGTACTACCTGCGCGCCGTGCCGGAAAAGGGCGATATCCAGGTCAATCTGGCCGACAAGCATCATCGTTCGCGGCAGAGCCACGAGATCGCCGTTTCGGTGCGCGAGCGCATCGAGGCCATCGGCAAGAAGAACGGCGGCGTCGCCAAGGTCGTCGAAGTGCCGCCCGGGCCACCCGTCATGTCGCCGATCCTGGCCGAAATTTACGGTCCGGACTACAAGGGCCAGATGAGCGTCGGCAAGCAGGTGCGCGCCGTGTTCGAGAAGACGCCGGACATCGTCGCCGTCGACGACTACATCGAGGCTGATGCGCGCAAGGCCGTGCTGCACGTGCTGCAAAGCAAGGCGGCGCTGCTCGGCGTGGCGCAGAGCGACATCATCGAGGTGGTCAGCACCGGCCTGGCCGGGCTCGACGTGACGCCGGCCCACAACGCCGACAGCAAGTTCGAAATCCCGGTGCGGGTGACCCTGCCGGCCGAGAAACAGTCGAATCTCGATGCCTTGCTCAAGCTGCGTGTCCGCTCCCGCAGCGGCCAGCTGGTGCCAATCTCGGAAGTCGTCGAAGTGCGCGATGCGGGGCGCGAGAAGGCCATTTACCACAAGGACCTGCTGCCCGTGGTGTACGTCGTCGGCGATATGGGCGGCAAGCTCGATTCGCCGCTTTACGGCATGTTCGACATCCGCTCGCAGATCAACGGTATGGAACTCAAGGAAGGCGGCACGCTGGGCGAATGGTTCATCCGCCAGCCGAACGATCCCTACGCCGGCTACAGCGTCAAGTGGGACGGCGAATGGAAGGTGACCTACGAAACCTTCCGCGACATGGGCCTGGCCTATGCTGTCGGCCTGATCCTCATCTATCTGCTGGTCGTCGCCCATTTCGGTTCGTATCTCGTGCCGCTCATCATCATGGCGCCGATTCCGCTGACCATCATCGGCGTCATGCCCGGCCATGCGCTGTTCGGCTCGCAATTCACGGCGACCTCGATGATCGGCATGATCGCGCTGGCCGGCATCATCGTCCGCAACTCGATATTGCTGGTCGATTTCATCAAGTTGCAGGTCGCCGCCGGCATGCCTTTCCACGATGCGGTGATCCAGTCGGCGGCCGTGCGCGCCAAGCCGATCGCGCTGACGGCACTGGCCGCCATGCTCGGCGCCCTGTTCATTCTCGACGATCCGATTTTCAACGGCCTGGCCCTAAGTCTGATCTTCGGCATCCTGGTATCGACGCTGCTTACCCTGGTCGTCATCCCCGTCCTCTATTTCTCGGCTTTCCGCAAGGAACATCAATCATGACCATCGAACGCGTCATCCGCATCATGGCGGGCTTTTTCGTCCTGCTTTCCCTGGCTCTCGGCTATCACGGCAGTCCTGTTTTCGTTTCGGAGTGGTTCCTGGTATTTACCGCCTTTGTCGGCCTCAACCTGCTGCAAAGCGGCTTTACCGGCTTCTGCCCGCCGGAAAAGCTGTTGAGGAAGTTGGGCGTAAAGGGCGGTTCCTGTTCGGCGAATTAAGGGGCGTTTGCTGATGCCGGATTGATCCGGCAGGTCTAGGACAAGCGGCTATAATCGGTCGCTTCCCAACGCCTTGTGGAGTTGTTTCATGCGTCCTCCCGCCAGTTTTCGCCTGCGTTCCACCGCTCCTGCCGCCTGCTTGCTGGCAGCCCTGCTGAGCAGCGCTTCGCCGCTCGCCTTGGCGCAGATGGCGGCCACGGCGGCTGTTCCTGCCGCTTCCAGTCCGAAAGCCGGTGCCGTGGCGCCCATCGTCGGCGTCGTGCTCTATCCCGGCAGTGCGCTGATCGAACGTGTTGCCAGCCTGCGGGCTGGCGACAGCAAGCTTGAAATTCTCGGTATTCCGGCCAATTTCGACGTGCAGACCCTGCGTGTCGAAGCCGAGAGCGGCATCGATGTCGGCGAAATCACGCTGCGCGAAAGCGCCCGCAGCGGGCCGCTGAATGCCGAGGAAGAGCGCCTGGAAAACGAGGTGCGTCGCCTCAGCGATCGCATCGCCGCACTCGATGTCGATCGCAAGGCGGCCGAACTCGAACTCAAATATCTCGACAGCCTGCCTTCGGCGGGCGAGACCTCGCATCCGGCCAACCTGTCGCCGGTTCTCGCCTCGCTGCGCCAGGGTAGCAGCCAGGCCCAGTTGCGCATCCTTGCCGCCGACGGGCAGAAGGTGCAACTGGAGCGCGATCTGCAGGCCCGGCAGAGCGACCTCGAGCGGGTTCGCCCGGCGGTCAGCGAGGTGCGCAACCTGCAGGTGCATGTGAATGCCAGACGGGACGGCAAGCTGCACATCTATTACCAGCTGGCCGAAGCCGGCTGGCGGCCGGCCTATCGCGCCGCGCTCAATGCCGAGACGGCCCAGGTCGAAATGGAGCGCACAGCGCAGATTGCCCAGCGTAGCGGTGAGGACTGGAGCCGGGTCAGCCTGCGCCTGTCCACCGGCCAGCCCCGGCAGCAGGTCAGTGGACCGGAACCGCAGACCTGGGGCGTTTCGCTGCGCCCCGAATACCGGGCAGAACCCTACGCGGCAATGCCGGCCATGGCTGCCGCACCGGCCCCGATGCGCATGGCCAAATCGGCGGCTGCCAAACCTGAGCCGCAAGCCGAGCCGCTGTTCCAGGCGGCCGAGATCCAGAGCGAATACGCCACGGAATACGCCATTTCAGCGCCCTTGTCGGTGCCGTCCGATGGCCGCAAGATCAATGTGACGTTGAGCAAGACGCAACTGCCGGTCAAGCTGCAGGTCCAGGTTTCGCCGCGCCAGGAAAAGGCCGCCTACCTCATGGCGCGCGGCGACCTGCCGGAAGGTGTCTGGCCGGCCGGCGAGATGCAGCTCTACCGCAACGGCGCCTATGTCGGGACAAAACCGTGGGATGCCAGCCAGCGCAAGGGACTCGAATTGCCCTTCGGGCGCGACGAACTGGTCAAGGTGGCGAGCAGTTCGGTGGTGGCCAAAAATGCCAGCAGCGGCTTCGTCGGCCAGCGCGCCGAGCGCCATGTCGGCGATGTCTACACGGTCAGTAACCTGCACAAGCGGCCGGTCGAGCTGCTCGTGCTCGAAGCCAGCCCGGTCAGCCGCGACGAGAAAATCGAGGTCGTCGCCACCTACAATCCGCCCATCAGTCAGACGGATTGGGACGACCGGCAGGGCGTTGTCGCCTGGGAACAGTCGCTGGCCGCCGGTGCCAGCCAGAAATTCAGCGTCGATTACCGCATCACCTGGCCCAAGGAGCGCTCGGTCATCGGTTTACCCTGATTGCCTGTCCTGTCGCCCGGCCTCTAAAATCGGGACATTCCCGCTTCGGAGTCACACATGAAAATCGCTTTTCTCGGCCTCGGCATCATGGGGCGCCCGATGGCCCTCAACCTGATCAAGGGCGGCCATGCCGTCACCGTCTGGGCGCGTCGCGCCGAATCCATGGCGCCGCTGCTTGCCGCCGGTGCCGTCGCTGCCGCCAGCCAGGTCGAAGCGGCGCGCGGCCAGGATCTGGTGATTTCGATGGTCGCCGATGCGCCAGACGTCGCCGAAGTCATGCGCGCCGTCGCCCAAGGGGCGCAACCCGGTCTAGTCGCCGTGGACATGAGCACCATCGCGCCGGCCGCGGCGCGCAAGATCGGCGAGGAACTGGCGGCGGCCGGTGTCGATTTCGTCGATGCGCCGGTCTCGGGCGGCGAGGTCGGCGCCATTGCCGGCATGCTGGCTATCATGGCCGGCGGTTCAGAGGCGGCTTTCGCGCGGGCCAAACCGGCTTTCGAATGCCTGGGCAAGAACGTCGTGCATGTCGGTGCCAGCGGTGCCGGGCAGGTGACCAAGGCGGCCAATCAGATCGTTACCGGCATGGGCGTGCTCGCCGTCGCCGAGGCGTTTGCCTTCGCCAGCAAGAATGGCGTCGAAGTCGGCAAGGTGCGCGAAGCGCTGCTCGGCGGTTTCGCCTACTCGAAAATCCTCGAAAACCACGGCCAGCGCATGTTGGACCGCAATTTCAAGCCGGGCTTCAAGAGCTGGATGCACGAAAAGGATCTGAATATCGTCATGCAGACGGCGCACGAACTCGGCCTTTGCCTGCCCGGTTCGGCAGCCACGGCGCAGATGTTCAACGCCATGGTCGGTTCCGGGCTGGGCGAGGAGGATTCGATCGCCGTGCTCAAACTGCTCGAATCGCTGTCCGGTCAGGCATGAGGGTCGGTTTCATCGGCCTCGGCGTCATGGGACGGCCGATGGCCCTGCATCTGCAAAAAGCTGGACACGAACTGTTCGTTTGGGCGCGTCGGCCGGTGAGTGTCGCCGGTTTGCCGGCCACGGTCTGTGCCACGCCGGCCGAACTCGGGCGCTGCTGCGCAGTGGTGTTCACAGTGATCACCTCGAGTGCCGATGTCGAAGGCGTCGCGCTCGGCGCGGACGGACTGATTGACGGCCTGGCCCCGGGTTCGGTGCTGGTTGATTGTTCGACCATCGCGCCCGATGCCGCCCGGCGGATTGCGGGGCGGCTGCGCGAAAAAGGGATCCATATGCTCGATGCCCCGGTTTCCGGCGGTGCCCAGGGCGCCATCGATGCGACGCTGGCGATCATGGCCGGTGGCGAGGCGGCGGTGCTCGAACGCGTCCGGCCACTGCTCGAATGCCTGGGCAAACGCATTGTCCATATCGGCCCGAACGGCGCCGGCCAGGTCGCCAAGGCCTGCAACCAGATGATCATGGTGGCGGCGATCCAGGCGGTGGCCGAGGCCATGCACCTGGCCGCCGCGGCCGGCGTCGAGGCCGGCAAGGTCAAGGCAGCGTTGGCCGGCGGCTCGGCCGCCTCGCGCGTGCTCGAAGTGATGGGCGAGCGCATGGTCAGCGGCGATTATGCAGCCGGTATCGAGGCCCGCCTGCATCACAAGGATTTCGGCCTGGTGCTTGAAGCGGCGCGGCAGAGCGGCGTGCCCGTGCCGCTCACGGCAGTTGTCGGGCAGCAGCTCAATAGCCTGATGGCGCAGGGCTGGGGGCGCGACGATACGGCTTCTCTGCGGCGCGTACTGCAACTAAAGTCCTGAGCCCATGAGTCAGCTCGCCCAACTTTCCGAAGCGGAAATCGAAGACCGCTTTCATATCCGCAGCCGCACGGCCATTCAGTTTCTGCTGGCAAATTTCGCCCGCCAGGGAACGCCGTTTGCGGTGCAATTTCGCGGCGGGCAGGAATATTTCTACTCTATTTTGCTGGCCGTGCAGCCGGATAGCGGGCGGCTGGTTTTCGATTGCAGCGGCAGTCCGGAAAATAATCGCCGCTTTCTCGATAGCGAGCGCAATGCCTTTCTCGGTCAGCCGGGGGGGATGCGCGTCCAATTTTCGACCGGGCGCGCCCGCGAAGTGAATTTCCAGGGGGCGAAGGCTTTCGCCGTGCCCCTGCCGCAAGTCCTGCTCAGATTGCAGCGCCGCGAATATTTCCGGATCGAGACGCCACAGGTGCGGCCGTTGGAGTTTCTTGCCGGCTTGCCGGGGGGCGCCTCCCTCAATCTGCCGGTGCATGATATTTCCGTATCCGGAATCGGTCTCGCCGCCGCTGCCTTGCCCGACGGGGCGGGGCCCGGCCTGAGCCTGGAGGGTTGCCGTTTTGCCCTGCCGGAAGAGGGGCGCGCCCTGTTCTTTGCCGCCACGCTGCGCCACTGTACCGAGCGCGAGGCACGCAACGGTTGCCGCCAGTGGCGTCTCGGTTTGCAGTTCAGCAACTTGCCGGCCACCGATGCGAACCGGATTCAGCGTTACATTGCCCGCGTCGAACACGAGCGGCGCGAACTGAGCTGAGCTTTTCCAAGCGGTGGCGGGCAACGGCTTGCGGTCGCATCGGCCAAGGTGCCCGGATAAGGTGATTGGAGCGCAGGGAGGCAGAGGAAATACCAAGACTTTGCTACATCGTCTCTGTTCCCCTGCGTTAAGGTTTCTCAGGGCGGCACTCGGTGGCCTTGCCCATCAACATCGCCTCCGGGCTGTTCCAAGGAAAAGCAAGAGATGACGCCACGCCAACCCTTTGATAATGCGCTGCTCAATGCCGGCGGCCTCAACTTGCAGGCGGTTTTCGATCTTGCCGACCTGCCGTCGACGCTTGTCGGGCAGCTTGATCCGGCGCCCGCATTCGGTCAGCTGATTCTGCTCGGCCATGGCGGGCGCGCCATGTGGGAGGCGGTGCAGGCCGCCAGCGTGGTGTCGGAAAACCCGATCGACGATTTCAGCCGCGCCCTCGTCGAACAATGGTTTGCCACCTGTCTGCCGGCCCGGCGCCATGCCATCGTCTATCCCGGCTCGTCGACCATCGGTCTGCAAGCCCTTGGCCAACTGGCCGGCTGGCACCATGCCTCGCCCTTCATGGTGGGCATCAACGCCACCTGGGGGAGTTGGTATGCCTACCGGGCCGTCGTCCTGGCCGACACCGATTTCACCCCGACGGGGATAGCGCCGGGCGTTTCGCCCTGCCTCGATTGCCCTCACCGGGCGTGCGTCGCCGGCTGTCCGGCGGGGGCGCTCGACGGCGCCGCCTTTTCGCTGACGCGGTGCGTCGCCTGGCGCCAGCGGCCCGACTCCTCTTGTCGCCACACCTGTCTGGCCCGTTGCGCTTGTCCGGTGGCCAGCCAGCATCGTTATAGCGAGGAGCAGATGCGGCACAGTTACTCGATCTCGCTGCAGATGATCGAGCAGTGCTACTGAGCGTTGCGGCGGAATTTCTCGGCGACGATGGCGTGGCGGGTCAGTTTGTCGTACAGGGTCTTTTTCGGTAAGTGCAAGACTTCCGCAGCGCGCGCCACATTGCCGTCGCAGTTCCTGAGCGCCTGTTCGATGGCCCGTTGCTCCGCCGCGTCGACCTGTTCGGCCAGCGAACCGCCGCCCGCCGTCTCCGCCGGGGGCGCCGCCAGGCCATCGGGCAATCCGAGACTCCAGCGTTCGGCGACGTTTTTCAATTCCCGGACATTGCCCGGCCAATCGTAGGCCGACCAGCGGGCCAGGTCGGCCGCCGTCCACCCGGCCAGCGGACGTTGATAGCGGCTGGCGGCGGCGCCGAGGAAATTGGCCATGAGCAGGGGAATGTCGTCGCGCCGCTGGCGCAAGGGCGGCAATTCGAGACTGACCACGTTCAGGCGGTAGTAGAGATCGGCGCGGAACTGGCCGGTCTCGGCGGCGGTCTTGAGGTCGGCCTTGCTGGCGGCGAGCAGGCGGCAATCGATGGCGATGGCCGTGTTGCTGCCCAAACGTTCGATGCTTCTTTCCTGCAGGACGCGCAACAGTTTGACCTGCAGGTTGAGCGGCATCGATTCGATTTCGTCGAGAAACAGGGTGCCGCCGTTGGCGTGTTCGAGGCGGCCGATGCGCCGTTTGCCGGCGCCGGTGAAGGCACCGGCTTCGTGGCCGAAGAGTTCGCTTTCGAAGACCGTCTCCGGCAAGGCGCCGCAATTGATCGCCACAAAGGGGCCGCGCCGGCCGCTGGCCTCGTGGATGGCGCGTGCGACGACTTCCTTGCCGCTGCCGGTTTCGCCATTGATCAGGATATCGACGCCGGTCGCCGCCAGTGTCGCGACCAGGCGGCGCACGTTCTGCATGGCGGCCGATTGGCCGACGATATTGCTGATGCCGTCGCCCAGGCGTTCCTTGAGCTGGCGGTTTTCCCGGATCAAGGCGCCTTTTTCCAGGGCGCTGCGCACCGCGGCGATCAGGCGTTCCGAGGGAAAGGGCTTCTCGATGAAGTCGTGGGCTCCTTCGCGCATCGCTTCGACCGCCATGGCGACGTCGCCGTGTCCGGTTATCAGCAGCACCGGCAATTCACGGTCGTGGAGCCGCAACTGGCGGAGCAGGGAAAGACCGTCCTGGCCGGGCAGGCGCACGTCGCTGACGACCAGCGCCGGCTTTGTGCTGCCCAGGGCGGCGAACATCGTTTCGGCGTCGCTAAAACCGCAGACCGCGATGTCGGCCAACGACAGGGCCTGCTCGCACCCCTTGCGCACGGCAGGGTCGTCTTCGACCAGGAAAACGATGTCGTCAGCCGGCATGGAGCACCGCCTTGGCGTAACCCGGGCGGTCGATCTCGAAGGTTTCGACGGTGAGCTGGGTTTCGGTTGCCGGCGGCGCCGCGATGGCGGCCTGCAGGGCGCCGAGGACGGCTGCCGCCAGTTCCTCGCGCTCGACGCTGCTGCGTCCGCTGAGCAGGGCGATGCGGACATGGGCGAAGGCGCGCGCGGCGGGGCGGATGCCGACGACAAAGTCGTCCACGGCGATCGCCCGGCTCTTGATGTCCGGTTCGCAGAACAGGCCGGAGTCGAACATCGCGGTGTTGAGTGCGGCAAGGGTGCCGGGCGC
This sequence comes from Pseudomonadota bacterium, assembly GCA_018261905.1. GTDB lineage: Bacteria > Pseudomonadota > Gammaproteobacteria > Burkholderiales > Rhodocyclaceae > Azonexus. The sequence continues at coordinate 20,718 of JAGTRU010000019.1, forward strand.
GTCGAAATTGACCAGGTTGCGGGTGTATTCAAGCGTCAGGTGGGGCATCGGTTTCTCCGGCGGCGGGCAGGGTGAGGACGAATACGGCGCCGCCATCCGGCGCATTGCGGGCGCTCAGCGTGCCGCCGTAACTTTCGACGATGGTTAGCGAAATGGCCAGGCCGAGGCCGAGGCCTTCGCCGGCCGGCTTGGTCGTGAAAAACGGTTCGAACAGGTGATGCCGTGCTTCTTCCGGCAGACCGGGACCATGGTCGCGGATTTTGATGGCCAGTCGGCGCGGCTCCCGGTGGATGCTGATTTCGAGGATCGGCTGGGACTGGCCGGTCATCGCATCGAGGCCGTTGCGCAGCAGGTTGACCAGCACCTGTTCGACCCGCCCGGCTTCGGCAATCACCTGCAGGCCGGGGGGCAGCGGGGCGACCTCGATACGGGCGGCGATTTCCCGGCGGCGCGGTTCGACCAGGATCAGCGCATGTTCGATGGCGCTGGCGACGCTGACCGGGTGCGGCGTCGGCGCCTCCTTGCGGGCGAAGCTCTTCAGTTGGCGGACGATGCGCCCGGTGCGTTCGACCAGGCTGCTGATCATTTGCAGATTCTCGGCGACCTCGTCGTGGCGGCCGCGCTCGAGCAGGGCGACGGCGTTGTCGGCGAAGGTCTGCAAGGCGGCCAGCGGCTGGTTCAGTTCGTGGCTGATGCCGGCCGACATCTGGCCGAGGACGGCGAGCTTGCCGGCCTGGACGGCGGCGTCGCGGGTTTCGCGCAGGATGGCCTTGGTGCTTTCGAGCGCGGCGATCTGTTCGGTGAGATCGGCGGTCCGTTCGGCGATGCGTTTTTCCAGTTCGCCATAGACGTGGCGTAGCTCTTCCCGGCGCCGGGCGCGGTGTCGGAAGTGGGCGGCCAGGCCGAGGATGAAGGCGGCCGCGAAGGCGACGGCGCTGGCGGCGCCGAGAGCCGCGGCACGGGCTTCGCTGGGGTCGCCGAGTTGGACCAGTTGCCAGCCGTGATTGCCGACCGGGCGGGTGTGGATCAGGCGGTCGCGGGAAATTTCGCCGGGTAGCGCGATGGCCAGCGGTTCGTTGCCCGTTGTCGGGATGGCTTTGCCGGCCAGCGGCGTGATCGGTTGGCTACCGTACTGGCGGGTTTCGGCCAGGCGGGCGGTGACCGCGGCGGGCAGCGGGGCCAGCGCCCGGTAGCGCAGCCGGCGCTCCGACGAGAGAAAGACGACGCCGTCGGCATCGGTCAGCAGCAGCGTCTCGCCGGCCCCGGCCAGGGCCTGTTCCATGGCTTCCAGGCCGACCTTGAGGACGATGACGCCGAGCACCTGGTCGGCCTCGCGGACCGGTGCGGCGAGAAAATAGCCGGGCTCGCCGGTGGTCACGCCGACACCGTAGAAGCGACCGAGACCGTGCTGCAGCGCATCGCGGAAATAGGGCCGGAAAGCGTAGTTGTGGCCGACGAAACTGTACGGCAGGCGCCAGTTGCTGGCCGCCAGCGTCCGCCCGTCGGGATCGATGAGGAAGGCGGCGGCGACCGCGGCGCCCTGCTGGGCGGCTTCGAGATAGGTATTGGCGGCCGCCACCCGTTGCGCATCGGCTGGCTGGCGCAACAGGGCGGCCAGCGTCGGGTCGAGGGCGAGCAGGCCGGGGAGCGACTCGTGCCGGGAGAAGGTGGCTTCGAGCGACAGCGCGAAGGCGTCGAGGCGCTGGGCCGAGAGTTGTCGTTCGTTGGCCAGGTAGCCGGCGTAGAAGGCGCGGTAGGCCTGCCAGCCGAGCAGCAGGCAGCACGCCGTCGCCGCCCCGAGGAGGAGCAGGCCGCGGCGCCGGCGTTCGGATGCGCTGACCACGGCGCGGGGAATGAAATTGCGGCTCACCCCGATATCCTACCGATTTTGGCGGCGCGGCTCAGTCGACCGCCGCCAGCTTCATCTCGTCGTTGGCATGGCGTTGCTGCTCTTCCATGACCAGCCGACCGAGTTCGCGCTTCAGCTCGTTGAACTCGGCCGACGACGGATCGCGCGGTCGCGGCATGGTGACGGGCTGGTCGCGCTTGACGGTGCCCGGCCGGTAAGTCATGACGACGATACGGTCGGCCAGGTAGATCGATTCCTCGATCGAGTGGGTGACGAAGATGATGGTCTTGCCCAGCTTGTTCCAGATCCGCAGCAACTCGTCCTGCAGGTTGCGCCGGGTCAGCGCGTCGAGGGCACCGAACGGCTCGTCCATCAGCATGATCGGCGAATCGAGCGCCAGCACGCGGGCAATCGCCACCCGCTGCCGCATGCCGCCGGACAGGTCCTTCGGGAAACGGTCGCGGAAGTCGGTGAGGTGCAGGAGCTCAAGCAATTGATTGACCGTCAGGTCGATTTCCGCCGGGTCCTTTTTCTGGATTTCCAGACCGAAGGCGATGTTCTGGGCCACCGTCATCCACGGGAACAGTGCGTATTCCTGGAAGACCATGCCGCGCTCCGGGCCGGGAGCGGTGATCGGCTTGCCATCGACGGTGATGACGCCGCTCGAGGGCAGCGCGAAGCCGGCCACGGCGTTGAGCAGGGTCGATTTGCCGCAGCCCGAGGGGCCGAGCAGGCAGACGAATTGGCCGGCCTTGATTTCGAGATTGATGTCCTGCAGCGCGACGACATCCTTGCCCGGCGTCTTGAACACCTTGTGCACGTTGTTGATGAGGATTTGCGCCATGTCAGTGCTCCAGGCCGCGGTGCCAACGCAGCAGATGGTTGTTCAGGCGGCTGACGCCGGTATCGATGGCCAGCCCGAGCAGGCCGATGGTGATCATGCCGGCGATGATCTTGTCCGACCACATGAATTCGCGCGCTTCAAGGATGCGGAAGCCGAGTCCGTCATTGACCGCGATCATCTCGGAAACGATCACCACGATGAAGGCGGTGCCGATGCCGATGCGCACGCCGGCCAGGATGTAGGGAGTGGCGGCGGGCAGGATGACGCGGGTGAACATCGTCCATTGGCTGGCTCCGAGATTGCGGGCGGCGCGCAGGAAAATGCCGTCCACCTGGCGGACGCCGGCGATGGTGTTCATGAGCACCGGGAAAAAGGCGCCGATGGCGATCAGGAAGAAGGACGGCGGGTTGCCCAGCCCGAACCAGAGGATCGCCAGCGGAATGTAGGCGATCGGCGGAATCGGCCGGAGGATCTGCATCAGCGGATTGAACAGGTCGTAGATGCGGGGACTGGCGCCCATCAGCAGGCCGAAGGGCAGGGCCAGGCCGGCCCCGATCAGGAAGCCGGTGATGACGCGGAAAAGACTGGAATAAGCGTCGTGCGGCAGTTCGCCGGAGAACAGCCAGGCCAGGTAGCTCTGGCCGGCCTCCTGCGGCTGGCCCGGCAGCAGGTAGGCCCACCACTTGATGGCGACGGCGGTTGGCGAGGGGAGCAGCACTTCCGAGAACAGGCCAAGCCGGGAGCCGGCCTCCCACAGCAGGAGCAGCAGCACCGGCACCAACGCGCCGTGGGCGAAGTCTTTCAATTTCTGCATCGCGCCCTCACTTCACCTTCAGATCGGCCTTGGCCTTCTGCAGCAGGTCGAGTTTCACCCACTCGGTGGCTTTCGGCGCTTTGCTCATGCGCCCGACGCCGTACTTCTGCATGAAGTCGGTGGTGGTGTCGATATGCTCCAGGGTCACATCGTAGGTGTAGTCGGCGTTATCCATCGCATCCTTGAAGTCCTGCGAGGAAATCTGGCCCTTGAACATCGTCTCGCGCACGTACTTGTCAGCCAGCGCGCTGTCCTTGTTGAACAGCGCGGTGGTTTCGACGAAGCATTTCAACAGGCGCTGGGCGACGTCCTTCTTCTCGTTGTACATCTTCTCGGTCATCACCAGCAGGCGCACCGGTTCGCCCATTTTGGTGGTGTAGGGCTTCATGATCTCGACGCCGAATTTCTTGTTGATGGCCTGCGACGATTGCGGTTCGGACTGGCACATGGCGTCGATCTGCTTGGCGGCCAGCGCCTGGTTCAAATCGGCGAAGGCCAGGAAAACGATATGCACGTCCTTGCCCGGCTTGTCGGACCAGGTCAGGCCGGCCTTTTCCAGCTCGGCGTAGAGCAGCAGTTCGTGAGCGCCGCCACGGGTGACGCCGACCTTCTTGCCTTTCATGTCGGCCAGCGACTTGATGCCACTGTCGACGCTGGCGACGATGCGCGCCCCACCCTTGGCAAAGCCGGCCACGGTGTAAATCGGCACGCCGTTGGCGCGCCCGGAAATGGCGCCGTCGGAGGCCAGGGCCGCGATGTCGATTTCACCGGCGACAATGGCCGGCATGATGTCCGGTCCCTTCGGGAACATCCGTTCCTCGACCTTCAGGTTGTACTTGCCGCAGGCTTCCTTCATGTAAGAGACAGCGCCGTAATGGGCGAACTTCAGGTTGCCGAGGCGGACGACGTCCGGCGTCTGGGCCTGGACGGCGAGCGGAGCGGCGGCGGCGAGGGCCAGCGCAAAAGGAATGGCCTTGTGAAGGGACTGGATCATGGGTATCTCCTTGAGGGTATTTTCATGAGCTCCGCCAGGCGGAAGTGAAAAATGGATTGCAGGAGCCGTGCCAGGCCGGCCGTTCTTTGCCAGATGCTTGTTTTATATGGGTTGTACGGTGTTTGTTGGGGCGGCGTGCCGGGCGTTTGTTGCGGAAATCCGCAATGGTGCTGGCTGCTTGTGCGGAAAATCGCATCGGCTCCAAAGCATGAAGCCCATGCATTTTGCTGCATGGGCTTCGTAAATCCTGAACCGGGACATTCACGGTCCCGGTGTGCGGCTTTTAGCCGTGGGTGGGTTACTCAGTCTTCTCTAGAAACTGCGGCGGACTATCAACCATAGACGCTCCTGATACCTAAAAAACCACCGTTCCGATGAAACCTGCAACGACTCGGAACTCGATTTCAGATTACTCCTCTGGGCCGGAATGTCCAGCGCCTTGTGCAGATATTTTTGGCCTCCGATTCGTTGTCCGCCAAACGCAACGTCCCGATACAAAACGTTGCAATCTCGCTCAAGTTCAGTCGCCCGTTTGCGGCGAAGATAGCTCCCCTGTCTTTTGAAAAGTAAATACGAAATACACAGTTTCAATCTTTGGCTAAGGTCAGTAAGATTGTTTACGCAAAACCACACGGGAGATTTGGCCGAATGAAAGTGAAGTCTTCAATCGAACGCGGTGCGGAGTATCTCTGCACCAAACTGGGCGATGTCGTAACCGCCATTGAGCAGGTGGCCGTGGTCAAGGGTTTGGCCATGTGGGAAGTCGAACGAAAGATCGGGGCCGGGATTCGAAAGCGCTTGATTGTTTCCGAACGCTCGCTGATCCCCGCGCAGTTATCGCCGACCGCTAGCCCCGCCTAGCCCCCCAAAGCAAGACGCGGAAGACCCGAAGGCCAGCACCATGCTGGCCTTATTTCTGGACGGAATCTGGCTTCAACTCCGTTCGCGGCCAATATCAGCACTCATCGCAGAGATGGATCTCGACGGTGGCGTGCACGATTTCCTCGTGGATGCCGAGCTGCGTCCGGATGGCCAGCGGCGTCAACTCGGTATCGTGGGTCAATAGGCTGAGCGCGCAGGCGTAGGCGCCGCCACCGACCCGCCAGACGTGCAGGTCGGTCAGAGTGGTCTGGCCGGCGGCCGGCAACTGGTCGATGACGGCGCGGATTTCCTCGACGACCGGATGATCCATTTCGCGGTCGAGCAGGACGCGCCCGGTCTGGGCGAGTAATTTCTTCGACCACAAGGCGACCAGCCCGGCACCGAGCAGCCCGGTCAGCGGGTCGAGCCAGGCCCAGCCGAAGAACCAGCCGCCAGCCAGGGCCGCGATGGCAAGCACCGAGGTGGCGGCATCGGTGATGACGTGGACGTAGGCGGCCTTGAGATTGAGGTCCTCGTGCTGCAGGTGCCCGTGGTTGTGTCCATGGTCGTGATCATGGCCATGACCATGGCTGTCGGCCTGGCCGAGAATCAGCGCGCAGGCGAGGTTGACCAGCAGGCCGAAGGCCGCCACGGCCATGGCTTCCGGATAATGAATGGCCTGCGGCACGAAGAGGCGTTCGAGCGAACCGAAAATCATCGCGGCGGCCACGCCGAGCAGGCAGATGGCGCTGGTGTAGCCGGCCAGGACCTCGATTTTCCAGGTGCCGAAGGCGAAGCTCGGGTCGCTGCGGTAGCGCCGGGCGGCGGCGTAGGCGAAGGCCGCCAGGCCGATCGCCAGCGCATGCGAACTCATGTGGAAGCCGTCGGCGAGGACCGCCATCGAGTTGTACCACCAGCCGGCGACGATTTCGAGCAGCATGGTGGCGATGGTGATCCACATGACCGCCCGCGTGCCGCGCTCGGCGGCCGGGTTTTCCGTGGTGTAACGGTGCTGCTGGGCCCAGCGCGAGAGGTCGTGATCGGTTTTTGGCATCGTTCTATTGTTGTCCATAGGTAGCGAACTTGGCCAGGACGGCGGCCATTTCTTCGGCCGACAGGAGCACCGGCTGGCCGAGCTGGCAGGAGCGCCAATACTGTTCGCACAGTTCTTCGAGCTCAACGGCCAGGGCCAGCGCCTCGTCGAGGTCGCGGCCGGCCACCAGCAGACCGTGGTTGGCGAGCAGGCAGGCCTTGCGGTCGGCCATCGCGGCTAGCGCCGCGGCGGAGAGTTCGGGCGAACCGAAAATGGCGTAATCGGCGCAGCGGACGCTGTCGCCGCCGAAGCGGGCGATCATGTAATGAAAGGCCGGAATGTCGTAGCGCAGGCAGGCCAGGGCGACGGCGAAGGGGGCATGGGCGTGCAGCACGGCGCCGACGGCCGGCCGGCTGGCGTAGAGGTCGCGGTGAAAATGCCATTCCGACGACGGCTTGCGCTGGCCCTGGATGCTGCCGTCGAGGGCGATTAGCGGGATGTCGTCGGCGATAAGCGTCGCGTAGGGCATGCCGGTCGGCGTGATCAGGAAACCGTTGCCGCTGCGCACGCTGACATTGCCCGCTGTGCCGCGGTTCAGGCCGGCCGGCTCCATGGCCCGGGCGGTGGCGATCAGGTGGGTGCGCAAATCAGCCATGGTTTTCCTCCGGGTAGAGCGCCAGCAAGCCTTGCCGAGTCGCCGGGCAGACGCCGCGCTCGGTGATGATGGCGGTGACCAGGCGGGCCGGCGTGACGTCGAAAGCCGGATTGGCGACGGCTTCCTGGCTGGCCAACTGGCGCAGCGCCGAGGGCACGCCGCGGCTATCGAGGCCGTGCAGCAGGCGGAATTCGTCGCCGTCACGTTCCTCGATCTCGATCAGGCGGCCTTCCGCCAGCGCGAAGTCGATGGTCGAACGCGGCGCCGCGACGTAGAACGGGATGTCGTTGTCGGCGCAGGCCAGGGCTTTCAGGTAGGTGCCGACCTTGTTGGCGACGTCGCCGTTGGCGGCGATGCGGTCGGCGCCGACGATCACCGCGTCGACCTTGCCCTGGCGCATCAGGAGGCCGGCCGCGTTGTCGGCGATCAGGGTATGCGGCACGCCGTGCTGGGCCAGTTCCCAGGCGGTGAGCAGCCCCTGGTTGCGCGGCCGGGTTTCGGAAACCCAGACCTGCACCGGCAGGCCGGCGTCGTAGGCGGCATAGACCGGCGACAGCGCGGTGCCCCGGTCGACGGTGGCCAGCCAGCCGGCATTGCAGTGGGTCATGAGGTTCAGCGTCGGGTCCTGGCGGCGGCGTAGCTGGCGCAGCAACTCGAGGCCGTGCTGGCCGATGGCCAGGTTCTGGGCGATATCTTCGGCGGCGATGGCGGCGGCTTCGCGCCAGGCGGCGTCGGCGCGGGCGGCCGGGGCCAGGGGCTGCAGCCGCCCTGCCATCCGGCGCAGCGCCCAGTGCAGATTGACGGCGGTCGGCCGGGTTTGCCACAGGGTCTGGATGGCGAGCGTGAGTTGTGCGTCGTCGGCGCCGGCCCCCAGCGCAATGGCCAGGCCGTAGGCGGCGGTGGCCCCGATCAGGGGGGCGCCGCGCACCTGCATGGCGCGAATGGCATGCGCCGCTTCGCCAAGATTGCTGACGCGAACCCAGTGCAGCGCGTGCGGCAGCCGGGTCTGGTCGATGATGTTGATGACGCGCTGCTCGGGATGGGCGCGCAGGGCGGGGGTGGGGATGCCGTCGATGTTCATGGTTCGGAGTGGGTGGAAGGAAAGGGCGGCCAGCTAGTGATCCTGAAAACCTTACCGCAGAGGCGCAAAGGAGCAGAGAAAAACGTAAAAACAGTGGTTTGCAAGGTTTTTGCGGCTCACCCAGAAGGTGTGCCGAATAATTCCGGCAAGCCTTTGCTTTACCTCTGCATCTCTGCGTCTTCGCGGTTCAATTGCGTTTTCTAGGGGGATTCCGTTGTGGCCGATCGCCTGCATGGTACTACCGCAACCCGTTTCTGCGCTTACTTGGGGATAGGCAGGAGGTGCCGGAAAGAATTCGCATCCGGCCGTTGCGTTCCGTTCTGACACACTCCCTTTGATTTGCTTGGGTCGGCCTTCAGATGCCGAGTTTTTTGGTGCTAGAGTGCGCATACTCTGGCCGTGAAACGCGGCGCCAGAGAGAGCCGCTTGATGCGTCTTCCGAGCAAGTCCGCCAAGCTATAAAAGGGGACAAACCATGTTTTCATTTTTCAAATCCAGTGCGCCTTCCGCCTCCGGCGGGTCGGCGATGGCGACCGCCCAGCCGGCCGTGCGCGGCCGTTTCAACGCCGATCGGCTACCGGCCGGGCGTGCCGAACTGGGACTCCCCGAAGCAGCGGGCGGGCTGTTCATCGGCTTTGTGCCGCCCTATGCCAATTTCCAGAGTGCCGCCGACGGTCTCAGCCGGCTCGTTGCCGGCTCCGCCAAACCGACCACCTTCGCCGCCCTGTCATCGACCGGCGCCCTGTGCAGTGGCGGCGCTTCGACCTATTGCGGCGCCGAAGCCGGCGATCGCGAGGGCAGCTTCCTGTGGTTGTCCGACGAAATCATCGAAAAGAGCGAGGTCTTTGCCCTTGATCTGCGCGTTGGCCAGGGGGCGACGGTGGGTGAGCGGGTGGCCAAGATCGCCCAGGAACTGAAAGGCGTCAATCCCTCCTTCCCGATCAACGCCCAGGATACCTTTGCCCTCGTCTTCTGCGACGGGCTGTCCGCCTCGGAAGGGTTCCTGATGCGCGCCTGGTACGAAAGCCAGCGTTTCCCCTGTCTGGCGATCGGCGGTTCGGCCGGCGGCAAGCTTGATTTCTCCGGTACTTACATGCATAACGGCCAGCGCGTGCTGACCGGGCAGGCCCTGCTGATATTCTGCAAGGTGCGGCCGGGCATTCGTTTCTCGCCCTTCAAGTCGCAGAATTTCGTTTCCACCGGTCGGAACTGGCTGGTCGCCGAGGCCGACCCGATCGCCCGGACCGTGACCAGCGTATTTACCGAGAACGGCAAGACGCAGGGTTTCCTCGCCGCCTTGGCGGCCCATTTCCGCTGTGCCGAACACGAGGTCGAGAAAAACCTGGTCGGTCATACCTTTGCCGTGTCGGTCGACGGTGAGATGTTCATTCGCTCAGTGGCGGCGCTCGGGGCGGACAAGACCAGTTTTTTCTGCGATATCGAATTCGGCGACTGCCTGCATCTGTTGAAGGTCACCGACTTCGTCGGCACGACGCAGAGCGACTGGCAGCAGTTTCTGTCCGGCAAGGGGGCGCCGCTGGCGATGTTGCTCAACGACTGCGTGTTGCGCCGGCTCGGCAATGCGGGCGCCCTCGGGCGGGCCTCGTTTTTCGCCGAGACACCAGCCGCCGGTTTCTCGACCTTCGGCGAAATCCTCGGTATCCCGATCAACCAGACGCTCTCGGCGCTGGTCTTTTTCAAGGACGGGAACTATTACACCGACCCCTTCATGAGCGCCTTCCCGGTGCGTTATGCCGCTTTCGCCACGCATTACACGCAGCGCGCGCTGCAACGCTGGATCACCCTGAACGGCATCCAGCGCGGCATGGTCGAGCGGGTGCTCAGTTACGAACGGACGGTGCAGCCGGTGATCGATACCCTGCCGTCGCTGGCCGCCGGTTTCCGCCAGCAGGCGGCGACCCTGACCCAGGCCATGGCGCTGATGTCGGATGTCGGGCAGTCGGCGAAAAGCTCGCAGAGTTCGCAGGCCAGTCTCGGCGCCGGGCTGGACGATCTGGAACGCCTCTCGAAAGCCATCGGTTCGATCACCGGCGGCATCAGCGCGATTGCCGACCAGACCAACCTCCTCGCCCTCAACGCGGCGATCGAGGCGGCGCGGGCCGGCGAAGCGGGCCGCGGTTTCGCGGTGGTGGCCGACGAGGTGCGCAAGCTGGCGCAGTCGGCCAAGAACCAGGCGGAAGCGACGGCCTCAAGCATCCAGCAGGCGGTGCAGACGATCACCGACATCCGGCGTATCGCCCAGGCCACCCTGGGCTCGATCGACGGTCTGATCGCCAAGAGCGAGCAGGCGTCGACCCAGATCGAGCAGATGACCACCGACGCCGCCCGCGAGCAGGCGCAGGTGACGAAGAGCCTGTCCAATGTCGATGAACTGACCGCCGGCATGGCCACCCTCAGCGAACTGCTCGAGCGTCTCGACCACCTGCAGGCGATGGCGGCTAAACTGTAGTTTTTTCCGCCGCCGCGTATGCACACGCCAATCCGCATCGACTCCCGCTTCCCGTTGCTGGGGACGACCATCTTTACCGTGATGTCCCGCCTCGCCGCCGAGTGCGGGGCGGTCAACCTGTCGCAGGGCTTTCCCGATTTCCAGGCCGAACCGGCGCTGTTCGATGCCATGCATCGCCACATGCTGGCCGGGCGCAACCAGTACGCGCCGATGGCCGGCATGCCGGAACTGCGCCAGGCCATCGTGGACAAGGTGGCGGCGCTGTACGGCACGACTTTCGATAGCGAGTCGGAAGTCACCGTTACGGCCGGCGCTACCCAGGCCATTTTCACGGCGATTGCCGCCTTCGTCCGGCCGGGCGACGAAGTCATCGTCTTCGAGCCGGTTTACGACTCCTACGTGCCGGCCATCGAGACGGTCGGCGGCACGGCCGTCTACGCGCAACTGCAATTCCCGTCTTATGCCCCCGACTGGGCGCAGGTGGCCCGGCTGATCACGCCGCGCACGCGGATGATCATCGTCAATTCGCCGCACAATCCGACTGGCAGCCTGCTCACCGCCGCCGATCTTGAGCAGTTGGCGGCGCTGCTCCGGGGCAGCGACATCGTGGTACTTTCCGACGAAGTCTACGAGCACATCCTGTTCGACGGCGAACAGCATGCCAGCCTGTGCGGCCACCCGGAACTGGCCGAGCGGAGCATCGTCGTCTCCAGTTTCGGCAAGACCTATCACATCACCGGCTGGAAAATCGGCTACGTCGTCGGCCCGGCGGCCTTGATGGCCGAATTTCGCAAGCTGCACCAGTTCAACGTGTTCACCGTGCACGGCCCGTCGCAACTGGCGCTCGCCGAGTACATGCAGGATGCCTCGCGCCATCTCGGCCTGGCCGCTTTCTACCAGGAAAAGCGCGATTTCTTCCGTGACCTGCTGGCGGCTACGCCGTTCGAACTGCTGCCCTGTCGCGGCACCTATTTCCAGCTCGCCCGCTATGCTGGCCTCTCCGACCTGCCGGACCGTGCCTTCGCCGAATGGCTGACGCGAGAAGTTGGCGTCGCCGTCATCCCGGTGTCGGTGTTCTATGCCGACGGGCGCGACGACCGGGTGGTCCGCTTTTGCTTCGCGAAAAAGGAGGAAACCCTACGCGCTGCGGCGGAGCGTCTGGGTAAGGCTTTTGTGAAGAATATTTAATTTGTGCATTGCCGCTTGACGCCTTCCCGGCTGGATGCAAATAATTCCCCCACCCAATAATCAACAAGAAGGGAATGGCCATGGGAATGCTCCAGGAATTCAAGGAATTCGCCGTCAAGGGCAATGCGATGGATCTGGCGGTCGGCGTCATCATCGGCGGCGCCTTCGGCAAGATCGTCGATTCCATCGTCGGTGATCTGATCATGCCGGTGATCAGCCGCATCGTCGGCAAGCTCGATTTTTCCAACCTGCTGATCGTGCTCGGTGACAATCCGAACAACCTGACCACCCTGGCCGACCTGAAAAAGGCCGGCATCGCCGTCTTCGCCTATGGTTCCTTCCTGACCATCCTGGTCAATTTCATCATCCTGGCCTTCATCATCTTCCTCATGATCAAGCAGATGAACCGCTTGCGCCCGAAGGAAGTGCTGGCCCCGGCCCCGAGCGCCCCGGTGACGCCAGAAGACGTCCTGCTCTTGCGTGAGATTCGCGACGCGCTGAACAAGTAGGACGAGCCGGTGGCGACCGCTCGCCGCCGCCCCGGAACCGCTCAACCGGCGGTGGTGTCGGGGCAGCCGTTGGGCCGGTCGGTATCGATTTCGTGACTGGCCACGAAGGCGGGAATCGACGGGAACCATTTGGTCGCCCCGCCGTTGATCGCCAGTCGGCCGAGAATCTTGCCCGGATCGCCACCGCAAAAGACAATTTTTGCGGTGCGGCGCTGGTCTTGTTCCAGCGCCGCCTGGCAGATGCGCTTTTGATTCTCGGACCACTGCGGGTCGGCAATGGCGAGCACCATGACATGTTCCGCTTCCTTGTCGATTGCCGCACTCAACAGGCGCCGGGCGCGCTCCGGCGATTTGCCGAGGACCCGGAAAATATGCAGGCACTTGGCCGCTGGCGGCCGGCCGGGATTCTCGCCACTCTCGCCCATCTCGTGTCGGCGGACCCTGATGCGAGAAATCAATTCCATGACCAAGCCTCTTCCTTTGCCTCGCTTCGGCGGCGTCGGCGGGCCGCCGACCACCGCGCGGTGAGCAATCCGGTCGTACGAGACGGCCGACGTTGGGCACCAAGTGCCGGCAAAGCAGGCGGCTGACCCCTTGCGATTGGCTGTCGTTTGCTTTGCATGTTAATAAAATGATAATTGCTATATCAATCGGTATGCCTATAATTCTAACGCTATACAAACCTGATGCGCCCAATTCGTTTTGCCTTGCGCGGCGCCTATTGCGGGGAAAGAATTAGTGACCGTGCCTCCAGTGGAGCGAAGCAAGAGCCCCGGCCAGTCGCCGAGCTCTGACCGGGCGGTGCCGGGTAGGCCATTGAGCGACGCCTTGCGGAGCGGGGGGGATGGCCCGATCGTCCGGCCCAACCGCTGCCTTTCTCGGTCCAAGACGTCAAGTCCCCGCCCTCCCGTGGTTTATCCGTGCATGCCTGGCGTTCGGCGAGTTACCATGGCGCCTTGCCCGGTATCCCCGCCGGCTTCCCGGGGCAAACGACTTTCCCTTGGCCGGCCGGCGCTGGCATGGCCTGAGCGAATTTTCCTGGTGGCGCAAGCATGATGCTGAACTGGCTTTCCATCGACTATGTCCTGCTGGTCATCGCGCTCTGGCTGGGGATCGGTGTGGCCGGCGTCTTTGCCTTGCGGCGCTTTCGCTTTGTGGCGCGCGTCCTCTTTCCGCTCGGCGGCGTCGGTTGCCTGGCCCTGGCCGGGGCGGTCCTGCCGATGTTCGGCAGCACGCCGGACATCGCGATCCTGCCCCTGGGCTTGCCGCAACTGCCTTTCCATCTGCGCCTCGATGGCCTGTCGGCGTTTTTCCTGGTGCTGATCGGCGCCGTCGGGGCCGGTATTTCGATGTTTGCCGCCGGTTATTTCCGTAACGGCGCCGGTACCCCGCCCGGCTTGCTGTGCCTGGAGTATCACGTCTTCCTGGCGAGCATGGTGCTGGTCGTTCTGGCCGACGACGCCTACGCTTTCATGGTGGCCTGGGAAACCATGGCCCTGTCGTCGTTCTTCCTGGTTACCGCCAACCATAAACTGCCCGAAGTGCGGCAGGCCGGGTTCCTCTACCTGCTGATCGCCCACGTCGGCGCCATTGCCATTTTGCTGTGCTTCGGCGTTTTGCAGGCCAATTCCGGCGACTACACCTTCGCCAACATGCGGGCCCAGTCGCTTTCCCCGGCTTGGGCATCGATCGCCTTCATCCTGGCGGTACTCGGTTTCGGCGCCAAGGCCGGCATGTTGCCGCTCCACGTCTGGTTGCCCGAGGCGCATCCAGCCGCCCCGTCGCCGGTTTCCGCACTGATGAGCGGCGTCATGTTGAAAACGGCGATCTACGGATTGCTGCGTATTTCTTTCGATCTGCTCGATGTTCATGTCTGGTGGTGGGGCGGCCTGCTTCTCGCCCTGGGCTTGGCGACGGCCGTCTTCGGCGTGGTGTTTGCCACGGTGCAGACCGACATGAAGCGCCTGCTCGCCTATTCGTCGATCGAGAACATCGGCCTGTTGCTGGCCGGCATCGGTCTGGCGCTGATTTTCCACGCCTACCGGATGTCGGCCCTGACCGCCCTGGCCCTGACCGCCGTGCTTTATCACGCGGTCAGCCATGCCTTTTTCAAGAGTGTGCTGTTCCTCGGTACCGGCTCAGTCCTGCATGCCACCGGGGAACGCAATCTGGGCCGACTGGGCGGCTTGATCCGCTACATGCCGTGGACGGCCTGGCTGGTCCTGGTCGGCGTCTTTGCCAGTTCCGGCCTGCCGCCGTTTTCCGGTTTCGTTGCGGAATGGCTGCTGCTGCAAAGCTTCCTGTTTACGCCGGGGCTGCCGGATTCCTTCCTCAACATGTTCATCCCTATCGTCGCCGCCGTCATCGCGCTCGTCGCGGCGCTCGCCGGTTATGCCATGGTGAAATTTTTCGGGGTGATCTTCCTCGGTCAGCCGCGCGAGGAAAAACTCAAGCAGGCCCGTGATGCCGGTTTCTGGGAAAAGGGCGGGATGCTCTGGTTGGCCGGCTGGTGCATTGTCCTCGGGCTGTTCCCGAATCTCCTGATCCGCCTCATCGACCCGGTCACCGTCTCGCTGGTCGGGGCCGGCCTGGGCCGCTCGACGACCGAGTCCAACTGGCTGTTCCTGGCCCCCAGTTCGATCGAGCGGGCCAGTTTTGCACCGCTGCTCTTTTTGCTTGGCATTACCGCCGGCTGCCTGATCGCCTTCGCCCTGGTCCGCGTCTTCTACCATGGCCGCCTGCGTCGTTCGCCACCGTGGGACTGCGGCCATCCCTGGCAGAATGCCCGGATGCAGGATACCGCGGAAGGTTTCGGGCAACCGATCCGGCAGATTTTTTCGCCGTTCTTCCGCCTCAAGCGACATCTGCCGACGCCTGCCGATAGCGCGCCCAGCTACCACGTCGAGGTCAGCGATCATTTCTGGCACTGGCTCTATTTGCCGGTGGCCCGCGGCATCGAGTTTCTCGCCGCCCTGGTCGGGCGTCTGCAGCAAGGTCGGATTTCCATCTACTTGCTGTACAGTTTCCTGACCCTTCTGTTCATGCTTTTCCTGGTCCAACGATGAGCATTTCAGGATTCTTCTCCCAACTGCTGGCCATCGTCATGGCCCTGGTCCTGGCCCCCTTGCTGATGGGCTGGGTCAATCAGTGGCGCGCCTGGCTGCAGAACAAGTCCGGCCCCGGCGTCCTGCAGCCCTATCGGATGCTGCACAAGCTGTTTCACAAGGAATCGGTGCTCGCCGAAGACGCCTCGTCGCTGTTCCGGATGGCGCCCTACATGGTCTTCGGCTGCATGGTCCTGGCCTGCGCCATTATTCCCACGCTGTCCACCGACCTGCCGCTGTCGCCGGCGGCCGATGCGATTGCGCTGGTCGGTCTGTTTGCCGTGGCCCGGGTGTTCATTTCGCTGGCCGCCATGGATATCGGTACCGCCTTCGGCAGCATGGGCGCCCGGCGCGAAATGCTGATCGGCTTTCTGGCCGAGCCGGCGCTCCTCTCGGTATTCTTTACCACCTCGCTGATCAGCCATTCGACCGCCCTGACCAGCATGGTCGAATATCTGGCGCACAAGGAATTCGCCATCTATCCCAGTCTCGCCTTCGCCGGACTTGCTTTCTCCATGGTCTCCTTTGCCGAGAACGCCCGCGTTCCGGTCGATAACCCGGCCACCCATCTCGAACTGACGATGATCCACGAAGCCCTCATCCTCGAATACTCCGGCCGGCATCTGGCGCTGATCGAATGGGCTGCCGCTCTCAAGCTTTTCGCCTACTCCTGTATCGGCCTGGCCCTCTTCTTCCCCTGGGGAATTGCCGAAGCCGAGGCGCCGCTGGCCTTGATCCTGGCCATCCCGGCGCTCGTCTTCAAGCTGGCGATCGGCGGTTTCCTGCTGGCCCTGATCGAGACCCTGTCGGCCAAGATGCGCATCTTCCGGGTCCCGGAGTTTCTCGCCACCGCCTTCCTGCTCGCCGTCATCGGCATGCTGGTGCACTTCCTGCTAGGGGCCTGAATGAGCGCACTGATCTCCCAACTGATCAACCTCTTCGCCTCGGTCATCCTGCTCCTGGCGTTCGCCATGCTCTCCCAGCGGCGCATCATCAACCTGATCCATCTCTACACCTGGCAAGGTCTGGCCGTGGTCGGCTCGACCACCGTCGTCGCCTACGTTACCCACCAGCCCCACCTCTATTACTCGGCGGCGCTGACCTTGCTGCTCAAGGTGCTGCTCATCCCATATTTCCTGCATCGCCTGATCAACCGGCTGAATGTCCGCTGGGACATCGAAACGCTGTTCAATATCCCGACCCTGATGATCATCGGGATCATCCTGGTCATCTTCGCCTTCAACGTCGCCCTGCCCATCTCGCGGTTCTCCGACACCATCGCTCACGGCACCCTGGGCATCGCGCTAGCCTGCATCCTGCTTTCCTTCCTGATGATGATCACCCGGGCCAAGGCGGTGCCGCAGGTCATCGGCTTCCTGTCCATGGAAAACGCCCTGTTCCTGGCAGCGACCTCGGCCACCTACGGCATGCCGATGGTGGTCGAACTCGGCATCGCCCTCGACGTGCTGGTCGGCATCCTGATTTCCGGCGTTTTCATGTTCCAGATCCGGGAGCAGTTCGACAGTCTGGACATCCGGCACCTGGAAAAACTCAAGGAAGACTGAACCGAATGAACCCGCTTTATTTCGTCTTCGGCATTCCTCTGCTCGGCGGTCTCGTCCTGGCCCTGGTTGGCCATCGTAACTATGCCCGGGACATCAACGTCGCCTTCAGTGCCGCCAGCTTCCTGGCGGCCTGCGTCCTGACCGCGCAAGTCATCGCCGACGGCCCGCTGTTCGCACTCGGCAAACAGTTCTTCATCGATCCGCTGAATGTCTTTCTGGTCACCCTGACGGCCTTCGTCGGCATGACCACGGCGATCTTCTCGCGGCCCTACATGCGGGTCGAACAGGATCACGGCAAGATGACGCCGGGCCGCATGCGGCTCTATCACAGCATGTACCAGTTCTTCGCCTTCACCATGCTGGTGGCGCTCACCACCAACAACATGGGTACCCTGTGGGTGACCATGGAGGCGGCCACCCTGACCACGGTGCTGCTGGTTTCGGTCTATCGCACGCCGGCCAGTCTGGAAGCCGCCTGGAAATATTTCATTCTCTGTGGCGTCGGCATCGCCCAGGCGCTGTTCGGCACCATCCTTCTGTACATGGCCGCCGACCGGGTGATTCCCGACGGCGTCGACGCGCTGCTGTGGACCAACCTGGATGCGGTCAAGGCCCATCTCAACCCGACCATCATTTCCCTGGCCTTCGTCTTCCTGCTCCTCGGCTATGGCACCAAGGTCGGCTTGGTGCCCGTCCATAACTGGCTGCCCGATGCCCATGCCGAAGGTCCGACCCCGATCTCGGCGGTGCTTTCCGGCCTGCTGCTCAATGTCGCCCTGTACGCCGTGCTGCGCTGCAAGATACTGACCGACGGGGCGCTGCACAGCCATTTTGCCGGCGATCTGATGATCGGCTTCGGTCTGCTCTCGGTCAGCGCCGCCTCGCTGTTCCTGTTCCGGCAAAAAGACGTCAAGCGGATGTTCGCCTATTCGTCAATCGAACACATGGGGCTGATGACCTTCGCCTTCGGTCTGGGCGGCCCGATTGCCAATTTTGCCGGCCTGCTGCACATGACCCTGCATTCGCTGATCAAATCGGCCATTTTCTTTTCGGTCGGCCACGCCACCCAGAAGGCCGGGACCCAACTCATGGAAGACATCCGCGGCCTGCTCAAGGTCAGCCCGACCGTCGGCTGGGGCTTGATGCTGGGCTCGCTGGCCATTCTCGGCATGCCGCCGTTCGGCGTTTTCGCCAGCGAGTTCCTGATTCTGACCACCGCCATGCGCGACCTGCCGTGGGCGACGCCCCTGCTGCTGCTGGCCCTGGGGATTTCCTTCGGCGCCATTTTCAGCCGGGTCCAGCCCATGGTTTTTGGTGAGACCTCGGTCAAGCCCCTGGCTCATCCGCCGGCCCTGGTCCCGGTCTTCGTCCACCTCGGGTTGGGCCTGATGCTCGGTTTTTACATTCCGCCCTATCTCAATGGCTGGTACCAGCAAGCCGCCCGCCTGATCGGAGGTCAGTAATGCCGTTCGCCGATTTCCCCTTGCGCCGCCAACGACTGGCGACGCCGTTGCCGATCTGGCGGGCGACCTGCCGCGCCGACGAATGGCTGGATCTCGCCCAGGCCGTGGCGACCGGGGGCGGTCGCCTGATCAGCCTGTGGGGCAGCGAGCGGCCAGCCGAAGCGGGGCGCGCCGATGTCGTTTCGGCCGCCTACGCCAGCTCCGAAGGCCTGCTCTGGGTGGATCTCACGCTGGCCCCGGGGGGCGGCGGTTATCCCGATCTGGCCGGTATTTTTCCCTGCGCCAATCGCTTGCAGCGTAGCCTGGCCGAGCTCCTCGGCATCTTCGCCGAACCGATGGCCGATCGCCGCCCCTGGCTGAATCATGGCGCCTGGCCGGCCGACTATTTTCCGCTCCGCCAGCCGGCGAGTGGGCGGGATAGCTTCCCCGACCGCCAGCTCGAGGATTATCCCTTCGTGCGCGTCGCGGGCGACGGCGTCCACGAAATCGCCGTCGGTCCCGTGCACGCCGGCATTATCGAACCGGGGCATTTCCGCTTCTCGGTGGTCGGCGAAAAGGTGCTGCGCCTCGAAGAGCGCCTCGGCTACAAGCACAAGGGGATCGACCAGCGCTTTCAGGAAATGCCGGCCAGCGAGGGCTATCGACTGGCCGGCCGGTTGTCGGGCGACTCGACGGTGGCTTTTGCCTGGGCCTACTGCATGGCCCTGGAGAGTCTCGGCGCCAGCCGGACGCCGCTGCGAGCGCGCTGGTTGCGGGCGCTGTTCCTGGAGCGCGAGCGGGTGGCCAACCATCTCGGCGATCTCGGGGCGCTGGCCAACGATGCCGCGTTCGCTTTTGGGCTGAGCCAGTTCATGCGTCTCCGGGAAGACTGGCTGCGCCTGAACCAGCGCTTGTTCGCCCACCGTTTGCTGATGGACGCGGTGATTCCCGGCGGCGTGGCGGTCGATCTGGCGCCGGCCGGCGCTAAGGAGCTGGTCGCCCAGTGCGACGCAATCGCCAGCGAGGTCAAAAAGCTGCGCGCCATTTATGAAAACCATGCCGGTCTGCAGGACCGCTTCATCGGGACCGGGCGGGTTAGCCAGGAACTGGCGGCCAAGCTCGGGTTGACCGGCTTCGCCGCCCGGGCCAGCGGCCTGGCCGGCGATCTGCGCGCCGATTTCACGATGGCCCCGTACAGCGACCAGGCGACCCGCCAGGCCCTCTCCCGCAACGGCGATGTGGCGGCCCGGGTGATGGTGCGTTTCGACGAGGTCGGCGAATCCCTGCGCCTGATTCGCCTGTTCGCCAGCGAGTTGCCGGCCGGAGAAATCGTCACCCGGCTCGAACCTATTCCGGAAACGCGGCTGGGCGCCGGCTGGGTCGAGGGCTGGCGGGGGGAAGTCCTGGTCGCCCTGGAAGCCGACGGCGAGAAAATCCGGCGCTGCCATTGCCACGACCCCTCCTGGCAGAACTGGCCGGTCCTCGAATATGCGGTGATCGGCAATATCGTTCCGGACTTTCCGCTCATCAACAAATCCTTCAATCTCAGTTATGCGGGGCATGATCGCTGATGTTGAAAACCCTGTTCAAAATCGTCCGGCAGGGCATCGCCAGCGAACCCCGGCCCGACCTCGGGGCCGATTTCCTGTTGCCGGCCCATCGCCTGCAGAATGCAATCCTCGAGGTGCTCGGCCGTGCCCTGACCATCCGGGAAGTCGATGCCGGCTCCTGCAATGCCTGCGAACTGGAAATCCAGGCGACCAACAATGTCTACTACAACCTGGAAGGGCTGGGCATCAAGTTTGTCGCCAGCCCGCGCCACGCCGACATGCTGCTGGTGACCGGGCCGGTTTCGAGAAACATGGCGCTGGCGCTGGAGCGGACTTATCAGGCGATGCCGGAGCCGAAAATCGTCGTGGCGGTCGGCGACTGTGCGATCAACGGCGGCATTTTTGGCGAGAACTACGCGACCTGCGGCGGCGTCGGCAAGATCCTGCCGGTCGATCATTTCATCCCGGGCTGTCCGCCGCCGCCCTATGACGTCCTGAAGGGCATCCTGACCGCTGTCAACAAGCGTTACGGGCAACCCGCCGCGGCGCCGGGGAAGCCCGGCCGATGATCCTGTCGATTCCGGCCCCGTTTCCCTTTGTCAACGGGGTGATCAAGGTGCTGGAGCCGCCCGGCACCGATCAGCGGACAGTGCTCGAGCGTCTGCTCGGCGGCCGCTACGACAAGCCCTATGTGGTCGATGACGGAGCGGCGCGGGCCCTCTATTTTTCCTTCGATTTCGTGCAGAGCGCCATGCGACTCAGTCAGCCCAATGCGCTCGAGCTCCCCTATTCGCGGACGATGATGGGCTTTCTGCTGTTCCAGCCGCCGCCCGCCAAGATCCTGATGCTCGGCCTCGGTGGTGGATCGCTGGCCAAGTTCTGCCACCAGCATCTGCCGGCGGCAAAAATCACCGTCGTTGAAATCAATCCGCATGTCGTCGCTTTCCGGAACGAGTTCAAAATTCCCCTGGACAGTGAGCGTTTCGCGGTGGTGCTGGCCGATGCAGCGGAATATGTCGCCGCCTGCCGCAGTCGCTACGATGTCATCATCTGCGATGCCTTCGACCATAGCGGCTTTGCGGGGGCGCTGAGCCAACCGGGGTTCTACCCGGCGTTGCGGCGCTTGTTGGCCGGCCATGGCCTCCTGGTGGTCAACATGGCCGGGCCGCGGCCAGGAAAGCTGGCCCACCTGAAAATGCTCAGCCAGGTTTTCGAGCAACGGACCCTTGCCGTTCCCGTCGCCCATGACGACAACCATGTGCTCCTCGCCTTTAACGATCCGGCTTTCGTCCCGGACTGGGCGGCGGTGCATCGTCGCGCCGCGGCCTTGAGCCGGAGTCTCGGCCTGGAGTTTGAAAAATTTGCCCGGAAGTTCGAGCGCAGCCAGCGGCTCGAATACGCCAAACGGGCCTTGCGCAGCTTCGTCGGCGGCTGGCCCGAAGCCGGCTAAGCGAGGTCGGCGCCCGGATCGACGCCGATGAAGGCGGCGATGCCCTCATCCCTGAGTTCGAGCAGGGCGAGGGCTAGCGCCTCCTGGTCGGTGGCGAATTCGTCATCCCAGATGATGGAATTGTTGTACTGGTCGACCACCTCAAGGGTCCAGCCGCTGGCCGCCCCCCGGTAGATCCGGATGGCGACCGTCTTGCCGTCGGCCGTGAAGGTTTGCTGAAGCGGCGAGTAAATCAACCGGGGGTGGTCGGGCATGGGGCGGGTCCTTGGTGGCGGGCGACGATCCTGGAAACCTTACCGGAGAGCCACAGAGGCGCAGAGAAGACGGTGAATACAGTCGCTTGCATAGCTTTTGCGGCGCCCCCGGCAGGTGTGCCGAATAATCCGGACAAGCCGTTTTTCCTCAGTATCTCTGCGCCTCTGCGGTTCAATGCTGTTTTCTAAGATCACCCGCCCGGCCGGAAGTTCAGCGCTCGGTCAAGGTCATCAGGATATCGGCGTACCAGGCGCAATTGAGGCCCAGGGCTTCGTCGATTTTGAGGTCGCGGGTGCCGACGTCGAGGCGGGCCGAATGGACGCCGAGCAGCAGCCAGGGCAGGTCGCCGCGCACTTGTTCGCGGTCGTTGACGCGCATCACCACCGGGGCGCCGCTGGTCCCGCGGTGGGTGCGGGCGTCGGTCAGGAAGTAGCCCTCGCCCTGGAAGCGCAGGCCGAAAGACGAGGCGACGGCGGCCTGGCGGACGACCGGCATGTGATGCAGGGTGTCGTGGAAGCCGAGCGGAAAGCCGACGACCAACAGCGAGCTGCCGACTTCGACCTGGTCCTGTTTGCCGAGCAGGTGTTCGGGCGTGAAGGCATGGTACACCGCGGTTTTCGGCAAGGCATCGCGGTCGAGTTCGACGACCGCGACGTCGATCGCCCCGGCCCGGTCGATCCCCTGGCGCCAGAAGCTTTGCCGGTCGCGGTAGAGGGGAATCGAGAAGCCGGTCGAGCGGGCCATGTTCTGGGCGTCGGTGTGCAGTTCGATTTCGATGCGGTCGGGGAAATGGCCGCTCGGGTCGTTCTTGACGACATGCCGGCTGGTGACCAGGAACAAACGTTCCTCGCGCTCGAAAAAGAAGCCGCTGGCATTGGTCAGCAGGCGTTGCCCCTGGTAGGTGCAGACCCGGGCCGCCGTGAGCAGGAGGGCTTCGATCATCCTAGAAAACGCACTTGAAGCGCAGCGATGCAGCGTTGCTGAGAAAAAACCAAGGCTTGCCTGGCTTGCTCGGCTCCCCGGCCCGACTGCGGCGCGATTTTCGGAAGCCTCGGTTGCGCCATGCCATGTTCACAATTCATCGGCGGGCTCCCGTTCATTCGGCGAAAACCGTCTGCCACAGCCGATCCACCGCGGCGCTGTGGCGGCCGACGCTGTCCCGGTCGACCCGCGCCTGGGGCGTGGCGGAGAGCCGTTTGGCGTGTTGCAGGCGGCGGTATTCGCGGTAGGCATTGCCGACGGCCTCGGCCTGGGCGGCCGGAATCAGGCCGAGCTCGGCGGCCATGCGGAGCAGCGCGATGTTGCCGAGATTGCCGGTCAGTTGCCGGTACTGCCCGGCGTAACCGAGAACCAGATACTGGACGATGAATTCGACGTCGATGATGCCGCCCTTGTCGTGTTTCAGGTCGAACTCGCTGTCGCTCTTCGAGGCGTGGGCGTCGACCATCTTCTGGCGCATGGCGACGACTTCCTCGCGCAGTTTGGCGAGTTGGCGCGGCTGGCAGAGAATTTCGCTGCGGATCGCCTCGAAGCGGGCGCCGACCGCCGGGTCGCCGGCACAGAAACGGGCCCGGGTCAGAGCCTGGTGCTCCCAGACCCAGGCGTGGTGGAGCTGGTAGTCGCGGAAGGCGTCGACGGAGACGGCGAGCAGACCGGAGTCGCCGTTCGGGCGCAGGCGGAGGTCGGTTTCGAAGAGAATGCCGGCCGGGGTCTGGCTGGACAGCCAGGTGTTCAGGCGCTGGCCGAGACGGGCGTAGTTTTCCTCGGCCTCGGCCGCGTTGTCGTCGAAGAGATAGACGAGGTCGAGGTCGGAGACGTAGCCGAGTTCCTTGCCGCCCAGTTTGCCATAGCCGATGACGGCAAATTTCGGCGTCGGGCAATGCCGGTTCTTGACCTTGCTCCAGCACAAGGGCAGGGTTTCCTGGACGATGGTGTCGGCCAGCGCGGTGAGGTGGTCGGAAAGGCGCTCGATGCTCTGCAGGCCGGCCAGATCCTGGGCCAGCAGGCGAAAAATCTGGGCGTGGTGCATCTCGCGCAGGATGTCCATTTCCCGCTCGGTGTCGCCGACATTGTCTTCCAGGTTGCGTTTCAGGTGGTCGCGGAAAGTGTCGAGGTCGGTGGCGATGTCGTAGAGGCGCGGGTCGAGCAGTTCGTCGAGGAGCAGCGGGTGGCGGTTGAGATATTCGGCCGCCCAGGTCGAGGCGCAGATCATGTCGGCGACCCGGCGCAGGGCCATGGGGAATTGCTGGAGCAGGGCGAGGTAGGCGCCGCGGCGGGCGATCGCTTCAAGGAAACAGAGGCCGTGGGCGAGCGTCCGGTCGGGCGCCGAGGTGGCGCCGGCGGCTTCGATCAGGCGCGGGCCGACGGCGTCGAGGCGGATCCGGTTGGTGGCCGGCAGTTGCAGGTAGCGCCCAGAGGCCCGCAGGTCGGCGAGGC
Source organism: Pseudomonadota bacterium (assembly GCA_018261905.1). Taxonomy (GTDB): domain Bacteria; phylum Pseudomonadota; class Gammaproteobacteria; order Burkholderiales; family Rhodocyclaceae; genus Azonexus. Next base: position 44,818 of record JAGTRU010000019.1, read on the forward strand.
GGGCGATGGCCTCCTTGGGCTGGCGAAAGCCCAGGGTGCCCAGGGTCTCGATCGCGCTTTCCTCGTCGGTCTGCCCCATCCACAGCCCGGTCAGCGGATGTTCGCCGGCTTCCGGGTCGGAGAAGACGGCTTCGAAATGTTTGCTGACATCGTCGCGGTGCGCGTTGAGCACGGCGAGCAGCGTGTTCCAGTCAGGGAAGTCCATGCTGCGGGCGAGACTCAGCCGGGCGGCCGGGCTTTCCGGCAGCATGTGGGTCTGCTTGTCGTCCACGTATTGCAGGCGATGTTCGAGGCGGCGCAGGAAGACATAGGCTTCGCGCAATTCCAGTTCGCTTTCGGCCGGCAGCAACTGGCGTTCGACCAGCAGCTTGAGCACGGACAGGGTCGGACGGATTTGCAGGGCCGGATCGCGGCCACCGCGGATCAGTTGGAAAACCTGGGCGATGAATTCGATTTCGCGGATGCCGCCGGGTCCCAGTTTGACGTGGTCGACCATGTCCTTGCGCGCCACCTCGCGGCGAATCTGGGCGTGCAGGTCGCGCATCGCGTTGATCGCGCCAAAGTCGAGATACTTGCGGAAGACGAAGGGGCGGGCGATTTTCTGCATCGCCGTCACCCACTCCGGCTGCAGGTTGGCGCCGGCGTTCATGGTCCGCCCCTTGATCCAGGCGTAGCGTTCCCATTCGCGGCCCTGGGTGATGAAGTAGTTTTCCAGCGCGTCGAGCGAGCAGACCAGCGGCCCGGAATCGCCGTTTGGGCGCAGGCGCATGTCGACGCGGAAGACCTGGCCATCGGCGGTCAGCTCGCCGAGCGCAGCAATCACCCGCTTGCCGAGGCGATTGAAAAACTCGTAGTTGTCGATGTTTTTCGGCCCGGCGGTATCGCCTTCCTCGGGATAGACGAAGATGTAATCAACATCGGAGGAGACGTTCAGCTCGCGCCCGCCCAGCTTGCCCATGCCGATGATCAGCAGACGTTGCGGCCGGCCGGCCCGGTCGAGCGGTTCGCCGTAAGTGGCGGCGAGCTGGCGGTGATAGTGGTCGAGGGTGAAATTGGTCGTCACGTCGGCCAGCAGGGTCATGCTCTCGACGATTTCGGCCAGCGGCGCCAGGCCGCCCAGGTCGCGCAGCGCCAGGTGCGTCATGGCACGGTGGCGCAGGCGACGGAGCACCGCCTTGACCGCCTCGTCATCGGCAAAGACCTGCTGCAGGGGGGCGCGCAGCAGCTCTTCGCTGAGCGGCTGCTGCCAACTGGCCAGCAGTTCCGGAATCAGTTCCGGATGGGCCTGCAACTGGTTGGCCAGGTAGCTGCTGTGGGCGAGGGCGCCGGCCCAGGCGTGGGGAATGGGGTATTCCATATTGATTCAATAGGCGCGCAAGGCGAAAAGGTTAGAATGCTCGTTTTTTGCTGGCTTCGATTGTAGTGATCTATTCCCTTTTCTGGCAAAACGGTTTGCCGCGTGACTAGCCCGGATTCCCGACAGGAGGTCCGGGCCGCGCTCTATCATCGCTTGCGTTGGCTGTGGCCGGTGCTGGCCCGGCCGGCCGTCGGGCGCGCCTGGCGTCTGCTCGGCTGGACGGTGTTTGCGCTGTGGCTGGTTTTTGCCGCCCTGCTGCTGGCGCTACGCTATTCGGTCCTGCCGCGGGTTGCCGAGTATCAGGGCGAAATCGAGCAGGCGGCGGCGCGGGCCATTGGTCAGCCGGTCAGGATCGGCCGCATCGAGGCCCGCTGGCGGGGACTGAATCCGGATCTCGTGCTCGATGCCGTGCAGGTCGCCGATCGTCAGGGGCTGCCGGCCTTTACCCTTGATCGGGTGGAGTGCGTGCTGTCCTGGCAGACGCTGTGGCGCCTGCGGCCGACACTGTCCTTGCTGGCTATCGAGCGGCCGGTGTTGCAAGTCCGGCGCGAGACGAACGGCAAGATCAGCATCGCCGGCATGGAAACCGAGAGCGAAAGCGATCCCGCTTTCGCCGAATGGCTGCTCGAACAGAAACATATCCGGGTGCACAACGCGACCATCGTCTGGGACGATCGGTTGCGTCAGGCGCCGCCGCTGATTCTCGAAGACCTTCAGCTAGGTCTCGACAACAGCGGCCGGCGCCACCGCTTCGGCCTCTCGGCGGCCCCGCCGGCGGCACTGGCGTCGCGCATCGAGATGCGCGGCGAAGTAAAGGGCGAGATCGGCGAGGTGCTGGAAAATCTGGCCGGCAAGTTCTTTGTCGAGCTGGATTACGCCGACCTGGCCGGCTGGCGGACCTGGGTCGATTACCCCATCCACCTGCCGCAAGGACGCGGCGCCCTGCGCCTGTGGGGCGACTGGCGCAACGGTGCGGGCAAGCTGGTGACCGACTTCGCCTTGGAAGAGGTGCGCATCCGCCTCGGCCGCAATTTGCCGGAACTCGATCTTTCCAGCATGCGGGGGCGGATGGAAGGGACCTATCAGACCGATCGCTGGTCGGTGCTCGGGCACAAGGTCGAATTGCAGACCCGGGACGGGCTGCGGGTGGCGCCGACCGATTTCCGGGCCGACTGGCGACAGAATCCGGAAACCGACGAGATCAGCGGCAGTGCCAGCGCCAACCTGGTCGACCTGGACGTTCTCGGCCGCCTGGCCTCTTACGTGCCGCTCGACAGCCATACCCGGGAATTGTTGCTGAAGCACCGGCCCCAGGGGCGGATCAGCGAGTTGCGGGCGACCTGGGGGCTGCTCGGCGATGCCTTGCAGCGCTATTCGCTGAAAGCTGGCTTCAGCCAGCTCGGCCTGCTGGCCGGGGGGTATTTCCCCGGGGCCAGCGGACTCGGCGGGCGGGTCGATCTGAACGAAAAAGGCGGCGATCTGGTCCTCGACTCGGCGGCTTCCGGAGTGTCGCTGCCGGCGGTCTTCCCCGAGCCGGATATCACCCTCGATATGTTGAAGGCAAAAGCCAGTTGGCGGGTCGACCAGGCGATCGATATCCGGCTCGACAAGCTCGAATTCGCCGGTCCGGATGCCGCCGGTTCGGCTCGCGGCACCTATCGCTACAGCGGCCAGGGGCCGGGTGAGATCGACTTGCAGGCCAGCGTCGAGCGGGCCGACGGCCGGGCCGTCTGGCGTTACATGCCGCATGCGGTGAATGCCGATGCCCGCGCCTGGTTGCGCCGGGGTATCGTCGGCGGCCGCGGCTACGACGGCAAGCTGGTGCTCAAGGGCGATCTCAAGGACTTTCCCTTCCGCGATGGCAAGAGCGGCACTTTCCTGGTCACCGCCAAGGCGAGCGGGGCCAAGGTCGACTACGCGCCGGGCTGGCCGATCATCGAGAATATCGCCGCCGAGATGAGTTTCGGCATCGGCATGAATATCCGCGCCAGTCAGGGAAGCATCCTCGGCGCCCAGTTGTCGGGGGTGACGGTGGATATCCCGGATTTCGAATCGCACGAGGAAATGCTGCTGGTCCGCGGTCTGGCCCAGGGGCCGACCGCCGAGTTCCTGCGCTTCATCGAGCAGAGCCCGGTGGCCGCGCAGATCGACCACTTCACCGATGGCATGAAGGCGAGCGGCAACGGCCGTCTCGATCTCGAACTCGACATTCCCCTGCGCCATGCCCTCGATACCCATCTGCGCGGCGACTATCGTTTCCAGAACAATCAATTGCAGCCGATCCCCGATTTGCCGCCGCTGACCCAGGTCAACGGCCGCCTGTTGTTGACCGAAAACACCATCGTGGCGCCCGACATCAGCGGCCGGGTGTTCGGTGGGCCGCTCAAGGTGCAGGTGAAAAGCATCGCCGACAAGGTCAGCGTGCAGGCGACGGGGACGGCCAATGTCGTCGACGTCGGTCAGCACTTTGCCTTGCCGCTGATGAATCACCTGACCGGCAAGGCGGCCTGGAAAGCGGATATCAGCATTCGCAAGCGCAATGCCGATTTCGTCGTCGATTCCGACCTGCTCGGCGTTTCGTCGCCCTTGCCCGAGCCGCTCAACAAGAGCGCCACGACGCCGCTGGCGCTGCATGTCGAACGCACGGCACCGGAAGCGACGCGCGAGCAGTATCGGGTGACGCTGGGCAAGGTGGCGCAGGGCCTTTTCGTGCGTCGCCAGGGCACCTGGGAACGCGGCGTGATGGCGGTCGGCGACGGCGAGTTGCGGCTCCCCGAGAAGGGCCTAGCGGTGCGTGTCGCCTTGCCGCAGATCGACGCCGATGCCTGGAAAAACTACCTGCCGGACGGGGCTGCGACGGATGCCGGCAACGGCGGCGGCATGGCGCTCAGCCAGGTCACGCTGAAAACCGCCAAGCTGCGCCTGCTCGGCCGCGACTACAGCCAGCTCGAAACCGTCTTGCGGCCGCGTGACGGGGGCTGGCAGATCGCCCTCAATATGCGCGAGGCGGTCGGCGACGTCTTCTGGCGCAGCGCCGGCGAGGGCTGGGTCGAGGGCAATTTCAAGCGCCTGGTGGTCCGGCCGGCGGCCGAGGTCAACGAGGGCAGTACCGGTTTGCTCAATTCGCTGCCCGGCATGAGCCTGACGGTCGATGATTTCCGTGTCGGCGACAAGGCGCTCGGCAAGCTGGAACTGAAGGCGCGCAACGACAAAGGGGCCTGGCAGCTCGATCTGCTCAACCTGCAAAACCCGGATGGCGGCCTGAAGGGCAAGGCGACCTGGCTGAATGTCGGCCGCCACCAGACCCATCTGGATTTCGAACTGACGGCCAAGGATGTCGGCAAAATGCTCGACCGCCTCGGTTACGCCGATGCGGTCCGCCGCGGCAGCGCCAAGTTGAGCGGCGATCTGCAATGGAACGGGCCGTTGACCGGCATTCACTACCCCTCGCTGAGCGGCCAGTTGACGGTCAGTGCCGAGAAGGGACAGTTCAACAAGCTGGAACCCGGGGTCGGCAAATTGCTCGGCCTGATTTCGCTGCAATCCCTGCCGCGCCGGCTGACCCTCGATTTCCGCGATATTTTCAGCGACGGTCTGGCTTTCGACAGCATCAATGCCAATCTGAGCGTCAAAAAAGGCCTCATGCGGACGACCGAGCCCTTGCGCATCAAGGGGCCGGCGGCGCAGATCGAAATGCAGGGCGAAACCGATCTGAAGAACGAAACGCAGGACCTGCAGGTCGTCGTCCGGCCGGAAATCGGCAATGTCGCAGTGGTCGGCGTGGCGCTGGTCAACCCGCTGGCCGGGGCGGCGGCCTTGTTGGCCAACAGCGTCTTGCCAAATCCGCTCAACCGGCTGTTCAGCTACCGTTATCATGTGACCGGCAGTTGGAGCGACCCGAAGGTCGACAAGGCCGGCGAAACCCCGCCGGTAGTGAAGCCGAAGCCGGAAGAGGAAAGTCAGCCTTGAATAAATTGAATTGCCGCATGGCCGCCCTGCAGATGGTTTCCGGGCCGCGCGTCGGCGACAACCTGGAAACGGCCGGCCGCTTGGTTGCCGAAGCCGTCGACCAGGGCGCGCAACTGGTTGTCCTGCCGGAATATTTTCCGATCATCGGCGCCGCCGACGCCGACCGCGTGCGCGCCCGCGAAACCTTCGGCAACGGCCCGGTCCAGGATTGGCTGGCGGCCACGGCGGCCCGCCACGAGGTGTGGATCGTCGCCGGTTCCATTCCCCTGGCCACCACCCAGCCGCACCTGATGCGCAACAGCTCGCTGGTCTTCAACGACGGCGGCGACTGCGTGGCGCGCTACGACAAGATCCACCTGTTCGGCTTCAAAAAAGGCGAGGAATCCTACAACGAGGCGGCCTTCATCGAGCCGGGCGACACGCCGGTGGCCGTCGACACGCCCTTTGGCCGCATCGCCCTGTCGATCTGCTACGACCTGCGTTTCCCCGAGTTGTACCGCTCGCTCGGTCCGGTCGACCTGATCCTGGTGCCGGCCGCCTTTACCGACACCACCGGCCGCGCCCACTGGGAAATCCTGCTGCGGGCGCGGGCCATCGAGAACCAATGCTACCTGCTCGCGGTCGGACAAGGCGGGCGCCATGAAAATGGTCGCCTGACGCACGGCAACAGCATGATCATCGACCCCTGGGGCGAGATCCTCGACCGCAAGATGAAAGGGCCGGGCATCGCCATCGCCGATCTCGATCACGCCCGTATCGCCGAAATCCGCGAGAGCCTGCCGGCCCTCGCTCACCGTATTCTCTGACGGAGTTTCAATGAAACAGAACAGCGCCCTGGCCCAGGCCGAATCGCTTCTCCTTGCCCCGTTCTCGCTGAGCGAGGGCGACCTGTCGCGCACCTTTGGCCAGATCCTGACGCACCAGGTCGATTACGCCGACCTCTATTTCCAGTATTCGCGTTCCGAGGCCTGGAGTCTCGACGAGGGCATCGTCAAGTCGGGCAGCTTCAATATCGACCAGGGGGTTGGTGTGCGTGCCCTGTCCGGCGAAAAGACCTCCTTCGCCTATTCCGACGATATCAGTTCGCAGGCCCTGAGCGACGCGGCGACCGCCGTGCGCGCCATTGCCGCGGCTGGCCAGAACGGCACGCTGCCGGCCCTCAAGCATCGGGCGGCGGCGCGCAATCTGTACGTGCCGCAGGATCCGATCGCCTCGCTGCCGGCCGAAGCCAAGGTCAAGTTGCTGGAGCGCCTGGAAGGTTTTGCCAAGGCACTCGATGCGCGCGTCGTGCAGGTCATGGCTTCGCTGGCCGGCGAGTACGAAGTGATCCTGGTGGCCGGTTCGGACGGTCGCCTGGCGGCCGATATCCGGCCGCTGGTGCGTTGCTCGATCTCGGTCATCGTCGAGGAAAACGGCAAGCGCGAACAGGGCAGTTCAGGCGGCGGCGGGCGTTTCGATTTCGGCTATTTCGACGATGAAATCCTCCAGCGCTATGCCAAGGAAGCCGTCCATCAGGCGGTCATCAACCTCCATGCCGAAGCCGCGCCGGCCGGTCAGATGACGGTCGTGCTCGGGGCCGGCTGGCCCGGCATCCTCTTGCACGAAGCCGTCGGCCACGGCCTGGAGGGTGACTTCAACCGCAAGGGCAGTTCGACCTTCAGCGGTCGGGTCGGTCAGCGCGTTGCCGCCAAGGGCGTCACCGTGATCGACGACGGCACCATCGCCGACCGGCGCGGTTCGCTGAACATCGATGACGAGGGCAATACCACCCAGCGCACCGTGCTGATCGAAGACGGCATCCTCAAGGGCTATCTGCAGGACAGCCTGAATGCCCGCCTCATGGGCGTCGCCCCGACCGGCAACGGGCGGCGCGAATCCTTTGCCCACCTGCCCATCCCGCGCATGACCAATACCATGATGCTGGCCGGCGAGCACGATCCGCAGGAAATCATCGCCTCGGTGAAAAAAGGCATCTACGCCGCCAATTTCGGTGGTGGCCAGGTCGATATCACCAGCGGCAAGTTCGTCTTTTCGATGAGCGAGGCTTACCTCATTGAGGACGGCAAGATCACCCGGCCGATCAAGGGGGCGACGCTGATCGGCAATGGTCCGGACGCCATGACGCGGGTCTCGATGATCGGCAACGACCTCAAACTCGACCCCGGCGTCGGCACCTGCGGCAAGGACGGGCAGAGCGTCCCGGTCGGCGTCGGTCAGCCGACCTTACGGATAGATGGACTGACGGTAGGCGGAACGGCATAATTACAAGCTTCTCAGGGGGAGCAATGAAATGCGGGCGTTGATTCTTGCAGCAGGTTTGTTGTTGGCAGGTAGCGGAGCGCTGGCGCAGCCGGCCGTTCAGGAGAAATTGAAGGCCATCCAGGCCGATGCGCCAGCCTTGCGGGCAGCGGTCGATGCCGGTAAAAAAGTGACCTTCTTTTGTGCCAATTGCCATGGCGAAGACGGTATCAGCAAAACGCCGGAAGTCCCCAACCTGGCCGGCCAGAACCCGGCCTATCTGCTCGAGCAGATTCGCAAGTTCGGCGCCGGCGAGCGCAAGGATCCGTTCATGCAGGGCCTGATCAAGGTGCTCAAGGATGACGAGCGGCTGCAGGCGGCTTCCTACTACTCCAGCATGCCGGTGCCGCCGACGAAAGCCGATGCCGCACAAGTCCGGCACGGCAAGGAACTGTTCGGCAAGCTCTGCGTTCGTTGTCACGGCGAACAGGCCCGCGGCAACGAGGTCATTCCCCGGCTGGCCGGGCAGAAGTTGCCCTATCTGAAACTGACCATCAGCCGTTATCGCGACAAGACGGGGATTCGCAATAGTCAGTTGATGGCGATTGCCACGTCCAATCTGAAGGACGAGGAAATCGTCGCCCTCGCCAATTATCTGACCCAGCTCCCCTGATTGCCGGTCGCCTGAGAACCTATCGGCCGTCCTTCCCCGACGCGGGGCTGGGCGTCTACTGCGGGTGGGGGAGGGGGCTTGTTTTCCGCCGCGCCTGAGCATTCCCGCCGCCTTCGCCGGCCCAGCGCGACCGTCCAGGCCTTGCTCCTGCTCTCGCTGCTGATGGTGCTGGCGACGGTGGTGGCCAGCAGCGTCCTGCTGCTCGATTTGCGCCAGCGCGAACTGGCCCATGCCCAGGGCGAGATCGCCAGTCTCAACCGGGTCCTGGCGGAACAGACGACGCGCACCTTTGAAGGGGTCGCCCTGGTCCTGAAGGGCATCCAGGAGCGTCTGTCGGACGATCTGGGACGCCAACTGGAACTCGACAGCATCCCCGTGCAATTGTTGCTGCGCGCCCGGGTGGGCGGCTTGCCGCAGGTCAAATCCATTTTCGTCGTCGATCGCGCCGGCTTCGGCGTCAATTCCTCACGCCCGGACTTCGTTCGCCGCCTGGCCGTGAGCAATCGTCCGTTCTTCCGTCATTTCGCCGAGGGGGCCAGGGATGAACTGTTCATCTCCCGGCCCGAGCAAGCCCATGTGGACCAGCAGTGGACCTTCTATGTCAGCAGCCGCCTGGACGACGCGTCCGGCCAGTTTCGCGGCGTCGTGGTGGCGGCGATCAATATCGACTATTTCGAGTCGCTCTATGAGGGCATCAGCCTCGATGCCGTCAATCGTATCCTGTTGCTCAATAACGAGGGCCTGCTGCTCGCCGGCAAACCCAAGGGCGAAGACGAACTGGGCCGCTCCGGCATTTCGGCCCCGGCCCTGGCCGCCTTGCGCAACAGCAGCGACGGTGTCCTGGTGCGGCGCGAGGAGAATGCCGCCGGGACGCGTTTCATCGCCTATCGCCAGGTCGCCAAGTACCCGCTGATGATCGGCGCCGCGGTCGATGAGGCGGAAGCCCTGCTGCCCTGGCGGCGGGTTGCCCGGCCGATTATCGGCGGAGTGACCTTGGTCATCTTCCTGGTCCTGCTCTCGGCCTTCTTCATGCTGCGCAACCTGCTGCGCCGGGAGGCCCTGGAGTCCGATCTGAAAGAACGCGACGAGCAATTGCGCCACATGGTGCAATCGGTGCAGGACGCCATCGTCACCATCGATGCCGATCAACGCCTGGTGCTCTTCAATCGCGCCGCCGAGCGGATGTTCGGCATGCCGGCCAGCGTCGCCATCGGCTCGACGGTCGAAGAATGGTTGCGGGACAGTAGCCGCCGCCCGCTCGGCACGGAGGTGCAGCGCAATTTGCAGACGGCGCTGAGTTCCCCGCCCGGCCTGGTGCTGCTCGGCATTGTCGAGCTGGCCAGCGAGGATCAGGAATTTCCGGTCGAACTGAGTCTGTCCACCACCCTGGTCCGGGGGCGGCTGCTGGCCACCGCTGTCTTCCGCGACCTGGCCGAGCGGCGACGCTCCGAGCGCGAGTTGGTGGCGACCAATCGGCAATTGCAGGAACTCTCGGCCTCGCTGCAAAAAGTCCGCGAGGAAGAACGGGCCCGGATCGCCCGCGAATTGCACGATGAACTGGGGCAGTTGCTGACCGGGATGCGGATGGAGGTTTCCTGGCTGGGCGGGCGGCTGCCGGACGAACCGCCGATGCTCGCCGGCAAGATCAGCGCGATCAAGGGCTTGATCGACCAGACCATCGTTTCCGTGCGCCGCATCGCCGCCGAGTTGCGACCGCTGGTGCTCGACGATCTGGGCTTCGCGGCGGCGGCCGGCTGGTATGTCGATCAGTTCTCCAGTCGGACCGGCCTGCCGGTGACACTCGAACTGCCGGCCGACGATCCCCGCCAGGACGAGGCGGTGGCGACGGCCCTCTTTCGCATCCTGCAGGAGTCGCTGACCAATGTTGCCCGGCATGCCAAGGCCAGCCGGGTCGAAGTCCGCCTCGAGTTGCGGGGCGACGAATGGGCGCTGTCGGTCAAGGATGACGGTCAGGGGTTTAACCAGGGGGCGGCGCGCAATGGGGGAATTGGCTTGATCGGCATGCGCGAACGGGCCAATATCCTGGCCGGACACTTTTACGTCGTCTCGGCACCGGGGGCGGGAACCGTGGTCGAAGTGGTGATTCCCCGAAGCAAAGCGCGAGAGTAAGCATGGAAAAATATAAAGTTCTGCTGGCCGACGATCACGCCATTATTCGCGATGGCCTCAAACAGATACTGGCCGACACCGACGATCTGGCGGTGGCCGGCGAGGCGGCCAACGGTATCGAGGTGCTGCAGCTGGTGCGGCAGAAAAAATGGGATGTGCTGGTGCTCGATATCTCGATGCCCGGTCGCAATGGCCTGGACCTCATCCACCTGGTTAAGGACGAGCAACCCGAGTTGCCCATCCTCATCTTCAGCATGCACCACGAAGAGCAGTATGCCGTCCGCGCCCTGCATGCCGGGGCGTCCGGTTACATCACCAAGGAAAGCGACAGCGATCTGCTGATTGCCGCCATCCGTCGCGTCGCCTCCGGTGGCGTGCATATCAGCGACAAGGTGGCGGAACTGATGGTGCGGGGGATGCGTCCGCGCGGCGATTCGTTGCCGCACACGCTGCTCTCCGACCGCGAATTCCAGATTTTCAACATGCTGGTCACCGGGGTCGGCCTGACCGAAATCGCCGCCGAACTGTCGCTCAGCGTCAAGACCATCAGCACCCACAAGACCCACATCCTGCAAAAGATGAACATGGCCAATACGGCCGAACTGATCCGTTATGCCATCGCGCACGAACTGGCCGAACCCAGCAAGTTCTAGGACGCCCCCGCCGTAAGCAATGGCGGCAAAGCCGCGCTATCCCGGCGGCATCTCGCGGCAAAATTCGCCGCTCGCTTGGCGGGCAACGAATAGGATTTTTCCTATGCCCCTATTAATCCCCTTCCGATAGGGAGGGGTGGGCGGCTTCTTTACACTTCTTAACCAAAGCTTAGGCCAAAAGGCATAGGCAATAAATCGCCGGGACGCCGTCCCGTGCCGGGTTTAGGAGGGGTAAAAAAATGAAATTTCCGTTCGTTCGTAACGCCTTGATGGCCGCCTCCGCTGTGGCCGTGCTGTTTTCCCCCTCGGCCTTCGGCTTCGACGAAGGCGCCGCCAAGGCCCTGGCCAAGAAAAACGACTGCTTCAAGTGCCACGCCGTCGACAAGACCAAGAAGGGCCCGTCCTACAAGAAGATCGCCAGCAAGTACAAGGGCAAGGAAGCCGAAGGCGAACAGAAGATCATGAAAAACATCACCACCGGCCCGAAGGTCAAGCTCGAGGACGGGACGGAAGAAGATCACAAGATCATCGATACCAAGGATACAGCGGAACTCAAGAACCTGATCCAGTGGATTCTGGCGCAGTAATTCGCGCCTCGGAAATAAGCACGCCGGCGGCGCCGGCCGGTTCGACAACAGGGCAAGTCTGGGGGATTTATGAAAACGCTACGACAATTTCTGGCGGTGACGGCATGCGTCGGCATGTTTTTTTCGGGGGCGGTAGTGGCGGCGGACTCGCCCACGGCGACGACCAAGGAAGCCCCCAAGGACCTGATTCTGAAAGGCGATGCCAAATGTACCGGCTGTCACGACGAAGCCGATGACAGCAAGCCGACCATGCTCGACCTCCGACCGTCGGTTCTGGCGATCGGCAAGACCAAGCACGGCACGGTCGCCGATAGCCGGACGCCGACCTGCACCGATTGCCATGGCGAAAGCGAAAAGCACGTCAAACACAAAGGCAGCGACAAACCGCCCAAGGCCGACCGCACTTTCGGCAAGAACACCAAGACTTCCCCGGAAGCCCGTAACGATGCCTGCCTGAGTTGCCACCAGGGGGGCAAGCACATGAACTGGCAGTCGAGCGTACACGCCAGTCGCGACGTCACCTGTACGGCCTGCCACAAGGTGCATGCAGCGCACGACAAGGTCCGCGAAAAGGCCACCCAGGCCGAGGTTTGCTTCACCTGCCACAAGGAGCAGCGGGCCCAGGTGAATCGGCCATCGCACCACCCGATCATCGAGGGCAAGATGACCTGTACGTCCTGCCACGATCTGCATGGGGACAATCCGAAGTCCTTGACCAAAGCCAGTCTGAACGACACCTGCTACACCTGCCACATGGAAAAGCGCGGTCCCTTCGTGCATAACCATCAGCCGGTCACCGAAGACTGCGGCATCTGCCACAACCCGCACGGCACGACCATTGCCAATCTCCTCAAGTCCCGGCCGCCCTTCCTCTGCCAGGAATGCCACAACCACGACAGCCATCCTGGCCAGGTTGCCGGTCTGCCGACGGCGGCCACCACCGGCTCATCGACGCTCGGTACCGTGGGTCGCGGTTGTCTGAACTGCCATACCAATATCCATGGTGGCAACAGTACGCAAAACAGCGCAACGGCCGGGCGCTTCCGCCGCTGATCGAGAGGGGAAAATCATGAACGCGATACAACAAACATTTCGCCTGACGACCACCGCCGCTGCGCTGCTGGCTATTTTCGGCCCGGCCCTGGCCGACGATGCCGAGGTCAACGAACTGATCAAGCCGGAAAGCAGTGTCTCCATCGGTGTCGGCAACTGGTCGGCCGACCGTCCCCAGCAGGGCATCTACGACGGTATGCGCGACAAGGATGCGTACGGACTGTTAGATGCCGACATCGTCAAACGCGACGATGCGACCGGTACCTGGATGAAGCTGAAGGCGAGCAATCTCGGTCTCGACAACCGGGAGATCAAAGGCGAATACCTGCGGCAGGGCAATTTCGGGATCACGCTGGATTACAACCGGATTTCCCGCGACAACCCGAATACCTTCACGACACGCCTGCAAGGCATCGGCACCACCACTCAGACGGTGAGCACGGCGGCCCTGCCGGGGCCGCTGCAGACGGTGTCGCTCGGGACTGTGCGTGAAGGCATCGGCCTGGGGATTTACAAGAATCTGCTGCCCGGCCTCGACTTTACGCTGTCGTTCAAGAATGAAGAAAAGACCGGGACCCGGCATTGGGGACGAGGCGGCGCGCCAGAATTTGCGGTAGAGCCGATCAACAGTACGATACGGCAGGTCGAGGGGACATTGAGCTATAGCTCGAAAAAGCTGCAGCTTTCCGGCGGCTATTACGGTAGCTGGTATGACACCAAGAACACGCTGGTGGCGATGACGAATGCCGGACTTCCGGTCAGCAATGCCAACACGACCTATCTTTCGCTGCCGCTCGACAATCAGGCCCATCAGTTGTTCCTGAATGGCGGCTATTCCTTCACGCCGACGACGCGGGCGACTGTTAAGCTGGCCTATACCCATGCCACACAGGATGAGCATCTGCCGACCCAGGATGTCGCCGGCTTGTCCCTGGCTGGCTCGCCGCAAAGCCTGAAGGGCGAAGTCAACACGACTTTGGTTCAACTCGGTTTGACCTCGCGGCCGATCAAGGATCTGTCGCTGCTGGCCAACTTCCGCTATTTCGATGTCCAAGACGAAACGCCGGTTGCTCGTTTTGTACAGGGCAACCCGCTTAGTTGTGTCACGCCCCCGAATGGCAACCAGTGTGTCGATAACACCCCGTTCTCCTACAAGACGCTGACCGGAAAACTCGAGGGCACCTATCGGCTGACTGATGTTTACCGATTGACGGCTGGCGTCGAGGAGCGTCGGCAGGATCGGGCAGTACCAGTATCCAACAGCCTTGGGGCCGGAGGCGCAGACAACCAGCGGGTCGTGCCGATGCGCTCGAAGGTGGACGAAACCACCTGGCGTCTGGAATTGCGGCGTTCCATGTCGGAGACGCTCAATGGTTCGCTGGCCTATTTGTTCAGCCAGCGCACCGGGTCGAGCTATCTTACGGTCGCCGGCCCCGGCAACAGCACGACCAACGGCATCGGCGCCCCCGGTCCCGGCAACATGATCAACCCGCTGAATATTGCCGACCGCGAACGTAACAAGCTTCGCTTCGCCCTCGACTGGACCCCGGTCGAGAGTCTTGCCTTCCAACTCAATGTCGAACAAGCGATCGACGACTACGAGCATGGCCCTGACCGCCCTTACGGCTTGACCGATGGCACCTCCCAGCTTTTCAGCTTTGATGCCAGCTACACCATGAGCGAGAAGTGGCAAGTCAATGCCTGGTATGCCTACGATCACAGTCGGGCCAAGCAGAGGAATAGTCGGGCGAACAATGGGGGCGATCGGTTGGTCGTGGCGGATGTGCTGGACAAGCGTTACGACCTTCAGGATACCGGGAATTCGCTGGGAATTGGCGTGCGCGGGGAGGTTACGCCACGGGTAAAAATGGGGGCGGATCTCCAATGGTCGCGCAATGTCAGCAAGTATGACCAGGGTCTGACGGTCCTGGCCGCTGGAACACAACTGCTGCCGGCGGGCTTTTCCAGCGATCTGCCGAATATCGAGAACAAGTTGCTGCGCCTGAGCTTCTTCTCGACCTACGCCCTCAACAAGAGTTCCGACCTGCGTGTCGACTTGATCCATGAGCGCTGGCAAACCGATGACTGGTCGTGGTCGTTTGCCAACGGCACGGCTTTTTCCTACGGCACCACTACCGACGGTACGACGGTTACCGCCAACCCCAAGCAGAATGCCACCTTTGTCGGATTGCGTTACGTTTATAAATTCCAGTAAGCAGTACCCAACGGAGATCACTGGATAAATAAGAGCAACGGGACCGCGTGTATCGGGTCCCGTTTGCCATTTGGCCAGGGCGAACCGCGCCGCCTCAACTGTGAAAGAGAAAAATAATGCCAGCCATCACTCCCCATCGTCGCAAGCTGTTCGGGCTGTTGCTGATCGTCGGCGCGTTGCTGGGCGGCCGCCCGTTGCTTGCCGTCGAGGCCCCGGCCAAGCTCGACAACGCCACCTGCCTGAGCTGTCACGAAAGCGGCAAACACCAGATCGAAGTCGCCACGGCCGACGACGAGAAGCGGGCCCTGGCCCCGGTCAATAAGGGCAGCCTGGGCAAGAGCGTGCATGCCCGGATGGAATGCGTCGCCTGCCATAGCGATATCGTCGATGCCAAGGAACAACACGCCAAGGTGGCGAATGTGGCGAAACCGGACTGTGCCACTTGCCATGAAAAATTGTGGGCGGCGGCCAAGAGCAATCCGGCCGGTAAGGAACGCCTGGGCGTCGTCGTCGACAATATCGAGGCCTATAAGGCGTCGTTCCATGCCCGGCCGGATACCGACCATCCGGACCGTCCGAAGGCGACCTGCGGCGATTGCCACGCGACGCACGACTTTGCCGTGCCGAAAAAGGGGACGCCGGAGCGTGAACAATGGCGCTTGACGGTGCCGAAAACCTGCGGCGAAAAATGTCACGACGAGCAGCTTGAAGATTTCGAGAGTTCGGTGCACGGCGCCCTGGTCATGGGCAAGGACGATCCGAAGGGGGCGGTCTGTATCGACTGCCACACCACCCATGAAATCCGCGGCGCCTCGTCCGATCCGTTCAAGCTGAAGAATGTCGAGGCCTGCGGCGGTTGCCACCAGGAAGAGCTGCTCAGTTACCGCGATACCTACCACGGCCAGGTCAATAAGCTGGGCTTTACCTATACCGCCAAGTGTTCCGACTGCCACGGCAGTCATGGCATCAAGGGGGCGGATGATCCGGCCTCGAAAGTGCACGTCAACAATCGTCTGAAGACCTGCCAGCAGTGCCACAACGACAAGAAGCCGGGGATGACGCTGGCCACCGCAGGTTTCGTCACCTTCGGGCCGCATGCCAACAGTCATGATTTCAAGAAATACCCGCAGATGTGGATCGCCACCAAGTTCATGGTAGCGCTGCTGATCGGCGTCTTCGCCTTCTTCTGGTTGCATTGTGGCCTCTGGTACTACCGCGAATGGCAGGAACGCGACGGTCATCTGGTCAAGCATGTCGATACCGCTGCCCTTGGCCTGCAACCGGAGAAGCACTTCCAGCGCTTCTCCTGGGGCTGGCGTCTGGCCCACCTGGTCTTTGCCCTGGTGACGATGACCCTGGTCCTGACCGGCACGTCGGCGATGTTCTCGGGCAGCAGCTGGGCGCCGGTGGTGGCGGCGGCAGTCGGCGGTCCGAAGATGCTCGGCCTCATCCACCGGGTGGCGGCGGGGCTGTTCGTCGGCATCTTCCTCATCCACTTCGTCTATGTCATGCAACGCCTGCTGCGCGACAAGACCTTCCGCTGGTTCGGGCCGGATTCGCTGATCCCGAACTGGAAGGACTTCGCCGATTGCTGGGGGATGTTCAAGTGGTTCTTCGGCCAGGGTCCGAAGCCGCAATTCGAGCGCTGGGCCTATTTCGAGAAATTCGACTACTGGGCGGTTTTCTGGGGGGTGAACATCATCGGCTGGAGCGGCCTGATGCTGGCCTTCCCGCACGTCACGGCGACCTACCTGCCGGGCTGGGTGTTCAACGTGGCGACCCTGGTGCATGGTGAAGAAGCCTTCCTGGCCGCCGTCTTCCTCTTTACGGTGCATTTCTTCAACAACCACTTCCGGCCGGACAAGCTGCCGCCGCCTGATGTCGTGATGTTTACCGGCACCCAGTCGATCGCCGAGTTCCGCTCCGATCACCCGGCGCATTACCGGCGCATGGTGGAAACCGGCGAGCTGGAGAAGTATCTGGTCGATGCCCCGTCGCGCCAGATGCATATCGGTTCGGTGATTCTCGGCCTGGCGCTGATCAGCGTCGGGCTGGTCCTGCTGGTGCTGGTCGCCATCGGGTTCTTCAGCAAGTAAGCGGGCGCCGACAGACGACGTTGGGGGGAGGGATTTTTCCTCCCCCTTTTTTTCGTCTACCCCAGCCCTCGTCGCGGACCGCGGCAATCCCCCGGGCATCCGTTAGAATGGCGCTTTTCAGGCATTTTCAATGGGGCCGGGCATGACGCAGCAAACGACGCAAACGAGCAAACCGAATACCGACGATCTGCGGATCAAGGAAATCAAGGAACTGGTGCCGCCGGCCCATGTCTTTCGCGAATATCCGGTTTCCAACCGCGCCGCGCAGACCACCTACGCCGCCCGCCAGGCCATCCACCGCATCCTGCACGGCGCCGACGACCGCCTGCTGGTGGTGATCGGGCCCTGTTCCATCCACGATTACGCCGGGGCGATGGAATACGCCAGGAAACTCGCCAAGGAAGCCGAAAAATACCAGGAAGACCTTGTTGTCCTGATGCGCGTCTATTTCGAAAAGCCGCGCACGACGGTCGGCTGGAAGGGCTTGATCAACGATCCGCGCCTCGACAACACTTTCCGCATCAATGAAGGCATCCGCCTGGCGCGCAAGATCCTGCTCGAAATCAACGAACTCGATTTGCCGTGCGCCACCGAGTTTCTCGACACCATCACGCCGCAATACACCGCCGACCTGATCGCCTGGGGCGCCATCGGCGCCCGTACCACCGAGTCGCAGGTGCACCGCGAGCTGGCTTCCGGCCTCTCGTGTCCGGTCGGTTTCAAGAACGGCACCGACGGCAATATGCGCATCGCCGTCGACGCCATTCGCTCGGCCAATTCGCCGCACCATTTCCTGTCGGTCACCAAGTCCGGCCACACCGCCATCGTGTCCACCATGGGCAACGAGGATTGCCACGTCATCCTGCGCGGCGGCAAGGAACCGAATTACGACGCGGCGAGCGTCGATACCGCGGCCAACGAGATCGCCAAGGCCGGTCTGGCGGCCCGGTTGATGGTCGATTTCTCGCACGGCAACAGCCGCAAGCAATTCAAGTTGCAACTGGAAGTCAGCGCCAGCGTTGCCGCCCAGCTGACGGCCGGCGAGGAGCGCATTGTCGGGGTCATGGTCGAGTCCAACCTGGTCGAAGGGCGCCAGGACATCGTGCCGGAAAAAGCCTTGACCTATGGTCAGAGCGTGACCGACGCCTGTATTGACTGGGATGACAGCCGGCTCGTCCTCGAACAACTGGCGAGCGCGGTGCGCGCCCGTCGCTTGCTCGAAGCCGCCGCCTAAGGATGCCCTGAATAAATCCGGATCATGAATCCTGTCTCCCGGAGGAGCGGCTTTAGCCGCGAAAACGCATTGAGCAGATCGCCATTTGCGGCTAAAGCCGCTCCTATGCGTGCTTCTCGAAGCATTGACCATAGCTTCGCCGGGCTCGGCCCGATTGGTGAGGAATAAAAACCTTACCGCAGAGGCGCAAAGGAGCAGAGAAAAACGTAAAAACAGTGGCTTGCAAGGTTTTTGCGACTCACCCAGAAGGTGTGCCGAATAATCCCGGCAAGCCTTTTTTTACCTCTGCATCTCTGCGTCTCCGCGGTTCAATTGTGTTTTCTAGGATAAATCAGCGTTTCCCTAAGTCGCGCGCTCCGGAGCGGCCGGCAGCGCCGAGCGCTGCCGAGCGGCGGCGCTTTGTTCCAGCCAGTAGCGGACGGTGGCGAACAGGAAGTCCGGATCGACCGGCTTGGGAATGAAGTCGTTCATGCCGGCCGCCAGGCAACGGGCCCGGTCCTCGGCAAAAGCATTGGCGGTCATCGCGATGATCGGGATGCCCCGCCCGGCCGGGCGGGCGCGAATCTGCTCGGTGGCCTGCAGGCCGTCGATGTTCGGCATCTGCATATCCATCAGGATCAGGTCGTAGCGCTTCTCGTCAACAAGGCGGACGGCTTGCTCGCCGTCTTCCGCACTATCCACCTGTAACCCGGCATCCTGTAACAACGACTGGGCGATTTCGCGATTGACCGGCTCGTCTTCGACGAGCAGGACGCGACAGGCGGCGTAGTGGTCGGCCAGGCCACGCCACGCATCGGCCGTCGAGTGCCGGGCCGGGAGCGCCGCCCCGGGGGCGGCCGACTTGTTCAGCCAGACGGAAAACCAGAAGGTGCTGCCCTGGCCTGGGACGCTCTCGGCACCGGCGCTGCCGCCCATTAATTCGGCCAGTCGCTTGGTGATCGCCAGGCCGAGGCCGGTGCCGCCGTATTTGCGGGTGGTCGAGTTGTCGGCCTGCTCGAACGCGGCAAAGAGTCGGGGCAGAACGTCTTCGGCGATGCCGATGCCGGTATCTTCGACGGCAAAACGCAGCAAGGCGCGTTGCGCATCGTCCCTGAGCAATTGGACGCGCAGCGTGACGCTGCCGCTTTCGGTGAATTTGACGGCATTGGCCGCGTAATTGAGCAGGGCCTGTTGCAGGGCGGTGGCATCGCCCTGCAGGTTGGGCGGGATGCCGGCGGTGTCGGTGAGCAGTTGCAGATGCTTGCTCTGGGCGCGGCCTTGCAGCATGGAGGCGACATTGTCGACGATGCTTTCGACCCGGATCGGGGTTTCGGCGAGCGTCACCTTGCCGGCTTCGATCTTGGAGAGTTCGAGGACGGCATTGATGATTTTCAGCAGGTGCTCGCCGGCCCCTTCGAGCTTGTCCAGTTGTTCGTCCTGGCGCGGCGTCAAGCCGCCCCGGCGGATCAGGTAGGCCATGCCGGTAATGGCATTGAGCGGGGTCCGTATCTCGTGGCTCATGTTGGCGAGAAAGGCGCTTTTCGCGACGCTCGCCGCTTCGGCCGCTTCCTTGGCGTGCGATAGCTCGGCGGTGCGTTCGGCGACCAGTTGTTCGAGGTGTTGGCGGTGTCTGGCCAATTCATCCTGGGCCAGTTTGCTGGCCGTGATGTCGCGGGTGATCGAGAGCAGGCAGGCAACGCCGTTGAGCTCCATGCGGGAAACCGAGAAGACGCCCCAGAAGCTCCAGCCGTTCTTGTTGCGAAAACGGACCTCAAGGCTCAGCCTATCCTCGCCGGCCCGGATTCTCTCGGCGATCCGCCGACGATCGGCCGGATCGGCCCAGATGTTGAGCTCCAGCGAACTGTGGCCGATCAGTTCATGCCGTTCGTAACCGGTCATCTCGAGAAAGGCCTGATTGACGTCGAGGTAGATGCCGTCCTGCTGCGTGGTGATGGCAATCGCGTCGAGCGTGGTCTGGAAGGCCGTGCGGTAACGCAGTTCGCTCTGTTCCAGGGCCAGCCGCGAGCTGACGAGGTCGCTGATGTCGCGAAAATACCAGACCCGTCCGAGATACTGGCCGGCCTCGCCGCGCAGCGCCGCCGAGTGGCGTTGCAGGGTGCGCCCGTCCTTGAGTCGGATGTCGCAGCTATCCTCTTGTTCGGGATCGGCATACAACTGGCGGACGCGCTGCAGGAAGGGCTGCGGGTCGGCGACCTGGGCGAGGACCTGGGCCAGGATCGGGGCGTCGGGGGAGTGCAGCAAATCATCCAGCGCGGCGAGCGGCCGCGGGATGTTCCAGATCGAGAAAAAATGCTCGTTGACCGAGGCGATGCGGTCTTCGCGATCGACGACCAGGATGCCGTCCGGCGTTTCATCCAGGATGGCTCTTTGCAATGAGCTACGAAACGCATCCGTTTGCTTGTCAGGGGCCATGGCAGCCGTTGCTCCCTCGTCGGCGTCGCATTGTTTGCCGGGATTGTACCCATTTTGCAAAAGGGCTGCTGTGGACATGCGTCCTTCCGGTTCGCGGGGGCGGCGAATCCGTCGGCTATACTGAGCCCCCGTTGCCAACCGGCTGCAATTTGTCGCCCCGAATGCCTTCCTCCCCGTCCTCCCGGCCGGCCGCGCCGGATCTGCCCGAACGTCTCCGCCGGCTGGAGGCGGAAAACCAGCGCCTGCGTCAGGAACTGGCCGCTTCCCTGCCGGAAAAGCAGGATGCTCTGGAGCGCCTGCATGTTGCGGAAAGCCACCTGCAGGAGCGGGAGCGCGACCTGCGTTCGATCCTCGACCATATGCCGGCCATGATCGGTTACTGGGATAAGAATCTGCGCAACCGTTTCAGTAACTATGCCTACCTCGAATGGTTCGGCAAGGATCCGGCGGATATCCCCGGACGCCACATCCGGGAGGTGATCGGCGAGGAGCGCTACCGGCTGAATCTACCCTATATCGAGGGGGCGTTGCGCGGCGAGGCACAGCTCTTCGAGCGGGCGATTCCAACGCCGGATGGCAGCAAGATACGGCATTCGTTGGCCCACTACGTTCCCGATTGGGTCGCGGGCGAGGTCCAGGGATTTTACGTACTGGTCACCGAAACCACCTCGCTCAAGGAGATACAGGCGGCGCTGAGCGTCAGCGAAGAGCGCTACCGGGCGGTGATCGAGGACCAGACCGAGATGATTGCGCGGTTTGCCGAGGATGGCACCTACTCCTTCGTCAACAACGCCTTCTGCCGATTCTTCGGCAAGACCGCCGAGGAGTTGCTCGGGCAGGTGTGGACCCCGGCCTGCTACCCGGCAGACCGGCCCCGGGTCGAAGCGCAATTGCGTACCTTGTCCCCCGAACAGGCCACGGTGATTGTCGAAAACCGCGTGTATTCCGGTTCTGGCGACATCCATTGGATGCAGTTCATCAATCGCGGCTTTTTCGACGCCGACGGGCGGCTGATCGAGATTCAGGCCGTCGGTCGCGATATCACCGAACGCAAGAATGCCGAAGCCGCCTTGCGCCAAGCGCACGCCCAGCTCGAGCAGCGCGTCGTCGAGCGGACCGAGCAACTGCGGCATCTGGCGATCCAGACGACGCTGGCCGAAGAGCGCGAACGGCAGGCCATCGCCCGCGATTTGCACGATGGTCTGGGGCAACTGCTGCACGTTGCCAAAATAAAGTTTGATCTCCTGCTCCAGCAGTTGCCGGCGGCCGACAGCGCGAGCGGCACGGAGCTCGATGCGTTGCTCGCCGACGCCAGTCGGATGGTGCGTTCGCTGACCACGCAATTGAGTCCGCCGGTGCTCAGCAAGCTGGGCCTGACCCATGCCCTGCATTGGCTGGGCGAGGAGATGGATCGCCATTACGGCCTGCGGGTGGACATCGACAGCCCGCCTTCCTTGCCGCCCCTGGCGCCGGAACAGGCCAGCATCCTGTTCCGTTCGGCGCGCGAACTGTTGATCAATGTCGCCAAGCACTCGGGGAGCGAGCAGGCCCGTCTGGTCCTGACCGTGCTGGGCGAGCAATTGGTCTTGAGCGTCGACGACGCCGGCCGCGGCATCGACAATGTCGCCGAGGCCTTGACTAAAACCCAGGGCTTCGGTCTGGCCAGCATTCGCGAACGCCTCACCTATCTGGGTGGGGCGAGCGAAATTACCAGTGCCACCGGCGCCGGCCTGCGCGTCACCTTGCGCATGCCGCTGACGGCAGCCCCTTCCCTTAATCACCCGGTGAGCCGATGACTATTCGCATCCTGATGGTGGACGACCATTTAATGCTGCGCGAGGCCTTACGCGCCGCGCTGAATGCCGAGCCCGACCTGTGTGTCGTCGCCGAGGCGGGCAGTGGGCGGGAAGCGCTCGAACAACTGGCCGGCGCTTGCCCGGATGTGATGTTGCTCGATATCGCCCTTCCCGACATGACCGGGATCGATGTTGCCAGCCGCGCCCTGGCGCAATATCCCCAACTCCTGGTGGTCGCCTTGTCCGGCTATACCGACAAGGTCTTCGTCGATGAAATGCTGAAGGCCGGCGGACGGGCCTACGTCGTCAAATCGGCCGGCACGCAGGAACTGATCACGGCTATTCGCGCCGTGCTGTCCGGACATGTTTTTCTCTCGCCGGAGATCACCGGCACGATGGTCGGCCAGCGCACCGGAGAATTTTCGCCGGCCACGCCGCCGCTCAGCATCCTCGGCCGCCGCGAACGGGATGTGCTGAAATTGCTGGCCAGCGGCCTGCGTTCGGCCGCCATCGGTGCCGAGCTGGGCATCCAGCCGGCGACGGTGGATGTCCATCGGAGCAATATCAAGAACAAGCTCGGCCTGCGTTCGATCGCCGAACTGACCCGTTACGCCATCCGCGAAGGTTTGCTGTCGCCCTGAGGCGCTACTGACTAACTGTTTTCATATAGTCGCACTTTAGGTTTTGCCAATTGTGCGATATATAACAAAAGTAATAGTCTCTCTCCTGCCGATCAGCCTTTGATTCTTTCGCATCAAGGCGTTGGGGGCGCCGCGTCGTGCCGGCGTGTTCGCATGCGGCTCGACGACCTCGGGACAAGCCGCTGCTGCCTCGGCAGCCAGCGGCCGGATAGGGAAACTACTGCGTGAATGAGAAATCAGCTCTGGGCTGGCTTGCCGCTCCGGCGATCATTGTCGCCCTGCTTGGCGCCGCCGGCATCCTGCTTGCTGGCGGGGCGACGCCGGCGGGCTGGGCCGGCGCCGTCCTGCTCGTCGCTCTGGGCGGCGGACTGGGCTGGGCGGGCCTGGGCTATGGGCGAAAAGTGCAGCGCCAGATGCAGGCCTTCGCCGAGCACGCCGAGGTGCGCCTGCGGGCCGAACATCAGGCCGCTCATCTGGCCGGTCTCGAACCGTTGTGCGGCGGCGTCCTGCCCATCTGGAGCGGCCAGGTCGCCATGGCCCGCGGTCATACCGAGGATTCGGTCGCCGCCCTGGCCCAGCGCTTTGCCGCCATCAACCAGCGCATCGGCAGCACCCTGGCGGCGTCGCAGGACGAAACCGGGGGCGGGCTGATCGCCTTGCTGCAGGAAAACGAGAACGAGCTCAATTCGATCATCAGTACCCTGCGCGCCGCTCTGCGCACCAAGGAGTCGATGCTCAGCGAAGTCGCCACCCTGTCGCAATTCACCGAACAGTTGCAGCATATGGCGCGGGATGTCGGCGACATCGCCAAACAGACCAACCTCCTGGCCCTCAATGCCGCCATCGAGGCGGCGCGGGCCGGCGAGGTCGGGCGCGGTTTCGCCGTGGTCGCCGACGAAGTGCGCAAACTCTCCGATCTCTCCGGGGGGACCGGCCGGAAGATCAGCGAAACGGTGGAGACGGTCAATCAGGCGATTGCCAGTACCCTGAAAATCTCGCGCCAATACTCGTTGCAGGACGAGGAAATGGTGGTCAATTCGGAGCAGGTGATCCGCCATGTCGTGGCGCGGGCCCAGACGGCAGCCTCGGCGCTGGCCGAGTCGGCCGACGTGCTGCGCCGGGAAACCGGGGGCATAGGCGACGAAATCGGCGAAGTGCTGGTCGCACTGCAATTCCAGGACCGGGTCAGCCAGATCCTGAGCCACGTCGGCCTCGACATGGCCAAGCTCGCCGAGCGGATCGCCGAGCAGCAGCAGGCAAGCGCCGCCGGTCGGTCAACGGCGACGCTCGACGCTTCGCTGTGGCTGGAAGAACTGACCCACACCTACACCGTTCCCGAACAGCATGTCGTACACCGGGGGGGGCGCCGCGACGGCGGTGGCGGCCTCTGAAATCACCTTCTTTTAACCGAGAAACCATACCGCAGAGTCGCAGAGGGGCAGAGAAGATCGTAAAAACAGGCGCTTCCATCGTGGCCGGGGCTGACCCGCAAGGGGCACCGAATGATCCGGGCAAGTCTTTTGTTTTTCCTCTGTCTCTCTGCTTTTCAGCGGTTCAATTGCATTTCCTAAATTTAGTCTGGCGGGAATAACCATGGCAAAAAACATCATGATCGTCGACGACTCGGCCTCGCTGCGCCAGGTGGTCGGCATCGCCCTCCGCGGCGCCGGTTACGACGTCGTCGAAGCCTGCGACGGCAAGGACGCGTTGAGCAAGCTGGACGGCCGCAAAATGCATCTGATCATCAGCGACGTCAATATGCCGAACATGGATGGCATCTCCTTCGTCAAGGCGGCCAAGCAATTGCCGGCCTACAAGTTCACGCCGGTCATCATGCTTACTACCGAAGCCGGTGACGCCATGAAGCAGCAAGGTCAGGCGGCCGGTGCCAAGGCCTGGGTGGTCAAGCCCTTCCAGCCGGCCCAGATGCTGGGCGCCGTGGCCAAGCTGGTGCTGCCATGACAACAGCTACGGCCCCCGGCCGTCTCGAAATCAAGGGCGAACTGAACATCTTCACGGCGGCCGAACTGCGCCTGCAACTGCTTGAAGCCCTCGCCACCAGTACCGAGCTGGAAGTCGACCTGGCCCAGATCAGCGAGATCGACAGCGCCGGCCTGCAGCTGATGGTCGCGGCCAAACGGGAAGCCGCGGCGCGCCAGTTGACGCTGCACTTTACCGGCCACAGCCCGGCGGTCTTCGAGGCCCTTGAACTGTGCAAGCTGTCCAGCCTGCTCGGCGACCCCTTGCTGATTCACACCCCGTCATGACCAGGAAAATGCCATGAACCTCGATGACGCCCTGCAAACCTTCATCATCGAAGCCGGCGAATTGCTCGAAGACATGGAGTCGGCGCTGCTGCGCATCGAGCAGATGCCCGACGACGCCGACACGATCAATGCCATCTTTCGGGCCGCCCACACCATCAAGGGCTCGGCCGGGCTGTTCGGTTTCGACCATGTCGTTGCCTTCACCCATGTCGCCGAAAGCGTGCTCGACAAGGTACGCAACGGCGAACTGCCGATGACTTCCGAACTGGTGGCCATTTTCCTCGCCGTCGGCGACCAGTTGGCCAGCCTGATCGCCGGCATTGCCGCCGGCAGCGAACCCGATGCCGACACGCAGCGCGCCAGCGATGAACTGGTGGCCAAACTGCGCACCTACCTCGGTCCGTCGTCGCAAGTCAGTTGCCGGACGCCGGCTGCCGAGCCAGAGGTACACCTCGACAAGGAAGGTGGCGACGGCGTCGGTTCCGACAACTGGCACCTGTCGCTGCGCTTTGGTCCGGATATCCTGAGGAACGGCATGGATCCGCTGTCCTTCATCCGTTACCTCGGCACCTTCGGCAAGATCGCCGAAATCGTCACCATTGCCGATGCGCTGCCGGCCCTCGGCGAAATGGACCCGGAAACGAATTATCTCGGCTTCGAAATTGCCTTCCAGACCTCGGCCGACAAGGCGACCATCGAAGGCGCCTTCGAGTTCGTGCGCGACGACGCGACCATCCACATCCTGCCGCCGCACAGCCTGATTTCCGAATACCAGCGCCTGATCGGCGAACTGCCACAGGAAGAACTGCGCCTGGGTGAAATCCTGGTGCGTTGTGGCACGCTGACCCCGGGCGAACTCGATGCCGCCCTCAATCGTCAGGCCGATCATCCGGAAGGCCCGGCCCGCCAACTCGGCGAAGTACTGGTCGACGAGAAAGTGGTGCAGCCGCGCGTCGTCGAAGCAGCGCTCGACAAACAAAAGCAGGTCAAGGAAGCAAAAACGGCGGAATCCGGCCTGATCCGCGTCAACGCCGACAATCTCGACGAGCACATCAACCTCATCGGCGAGTTAATCATCGCCAGTGCCGGGGCCAACCTGATCGCCCAGCAGACGGTGAATCCGGCCCTGCACGAAGCGGTGGCCCGCCTTTCCCGGCTTGTTGAGGAAGTGCGCGACTCGGCGCTGAAACTGCGCATGGTGCAGATCGGCGCCACCTTCAAGCGCTTCCAGCGCGTCGTGCGCGATGTCAGCGCCGAGCTGGGCAAGGATATCCGTCTCGAAATCAGCGGCGGCGAAACCGATCTCGACAAGACCGTCGTCGAAAAAATCGGCGATCCGCTGACCCACCTCGTGCGCAATTCCATGGACCACGGCATCGAACCAGCCGAGGTCCGCCTGGCGCAGGGCAAGCCGGCGCACGGCACGCTGCGCCTGAACGCCTACCACGACTCCGGCAGCATCGTCATCGAAGTGGTCGACGATGGCGGCGGTCTCAAACGCGAACGCATCCTGGCCAAGGCCATCGAACGCGGCCTGATCAAGCCCGAGCAGCAACTCTCTGACCAGGAAATCTATCAACTGATCTTCCTGCCCGGCTTCTCGACCGTCGAGCAAGTCAGCAACCTGTCCGGGCGCGGCGTCGGCATGGATGTCGTGCGCCGCAACATCACGGCGCTGCGCGGCACGGTCGATATCGACAGCAGCGAAGGCGTCGGCACCACCATGCGCATCCGCCTGCCGCTGACGCTCGCCATCATCGACGGC
>JAGTRU010000020.1 GCA_018261905.1 Pseudomonadota bacterium
TGATGAGCAATTCGCTATTGCCGCCTAAAAACGGTTAGCCGGGGCTGCTAGAGCCTTGTTACCAAAGATAGCCGGCGGGGACTTCGGTCCCCGTCGTCATTTCCGTTGGATGGATAGCTTGTTGTGCGACAATTTGCCGCAATTGCCGGCTTTGGACGATCCCTTAGAATGCCCTCGCCGTGCTTTGTCCCGGCTCCCGGAGCCTTGTCCCGACTCGATGATGCCGTGAATTCCACCGCTCTACCGCCGCTCGATCGCTCCGCTGTGCCGCCGTCACTGGCCCGCCGTTTAGGCAGTGGGCTGATCGTGCTCGGTCTGCATCTGCTGTTGATTTATGCGGCGCTCTACCTGTCGGTGAAAAATGAGCTGATCGATTTGCCGCCGGCCATCAGTGTTCGCCTGCTCCCCCTGCGGGAAGAGAAAAAGGCCGTCGAGCCGGCCAAGCCGCTACCGCCGGCCAAGCCGGTGCCGCCGCTGCGGCGGCCGCCGCAGGCGCCGCCAGAAGCGGTGCTGACGGCGAACAGTCCGGCGCCGAGCCCGGCTTTCGTCGTTGCCCCACAACCGCCCGTCCCGCCGGCGCCAGTGCTCGTGGCCCCGGCCCCGGCGCCGGTGGCGATGGTTGCGGCCCGTTTCGATGCCGATTACCTGCATAATCCGAAACCGCTCTATCCGGCGATTTCGCGGCGCAACGGCGAAGAGGGCAAGGTTTTGTTGAAAGTGCGGGTCAGCCCCCAGGGGGAGGCCCTCAGTGTGGCGATTGCCAAGTCGAGCGGCCATGATCGCCTCGATGCGGCGGCCAGTGAAGCGGTGACGCGCTGGCGCTTCGTGCCGGCCCGGCGGGGCGACGAGCCGGTCGAAGCGGCGGTCATCGTGCCGGTCACCTTCGCTCTTGAGTAGAAAAGGAACAGCATGCAAGCGCAAATGGGCATCGCCCACTTCTGGAGCCAGGGCGACCTGGTGACGCATACCACAGCGATCATTCTCGCCCTGCTCTCGCTGGCCTCGTGGTCGGTCATCGTCAGCAAGCTGATGTCGGCCTGGCGCGCCTCGCGCCTGCCGGAGCGCGTCCTGGCCCATTTCTGGAACGCCAATTCGCTGCCCGAGGCGCTCGTCGCGTTGCGCCGCGAGGATCCTTCCGGGATCTTCGCCGGCCTCGCCCTGACCGGTGCTCACGCCGCCCAGGCGCACCAGCAGAATGCGGCGCGCGGCATCGGCGCCGGCGTCAATGCCAGCGAATTCGTGACGCGGGCGATGCGCTCGCAGATCGTCAATACCCAGGCGAAAATCGAACACGGCCTGACCTTTCTCGCGTCCGTCGGCTCGACGGCGCCATTCATCGGCCTGTTCGGCACGGTGTGGGGCATCTATCACGCCCTGGTCGGACTGGCCGGGGCGACCCAGGTGGTGCTCGACAAGGTTGCCGGCCCGGTCGGCGAAGCCCTGATCATGACGGCGGCCGGTCTCTTCGTCGCCATTCCGGCGGTGCTGGCCTACAACGCCTTTACCCGGGCCAATCGCCTGGTTGCCGTGCAACTTGACGGCTTTGCCCATGACCTGCATGCCTACCTGACGACCGGCGTGCGCATCGGCGGCAACGCCAATCTGGTCGATCTCGATGCCGCCCGCGGCAACCGGCAGAACTGAACATGGCGTTCGGCAGTTTCGACGACAACGCGGTCAGCCAGCCGATGGCCGAAATCAACACGACGCCGCTGGTGGACGTGATGCTGGTGCTGCTGGTCATTTTCATCATCACCGCACCGCTCTTCCAGCAGGCGGTGCCGATCGACCTGCCGCAGGTCAGCGCCAGCAAACTCGAGGACAAGCCGGAAATAATCCAACTGGCGATCGATGCCGATGGGAATATTTTCTGGAACGGCCAGGCCATCGCTCGGCAGGAACTGGATTCGCGCTTCGGCGCCGCCGCGGCCCGGCAACCGGAGCTGCATTTGCGGGCCGACCGCGCCGTGCGCTATGAGAAGGTCGCCGACGTGATGGCCGCGGCGCAACGGGCCAATATCGTCAAAATCGCTTTCCTGACCCAGCCCGCCGACTGAGTTTGCGCCACCGGATCACAGGTGGCGGCAGATAACTTCGAGCATTTCGTCGATGTGGAAAGGCTTGGCGATGAAGTCGTCCATGCCGGCCAGCCGGCAGCGTTCCCGGTCGGCGGCCAGGGCATTGGCGGTCAAGGCGATGATCGGCACCGGCCGCCGGTCCCCTTCGCTTTCCCGGGCCCGCTGCCGGACGGTGGCTTCCAGGCCGCCCATGTTGGGCATCTGGAGGTCCATCAGGATCGCGTCGAAGGATTCGCTTTCCAGGATGGCCAGGGCTTTCAGGCCATCGTCGGCGAGCACCACGGTGCAGCCGAATTTGCTCAGCAGTTTTTGGCCGAGCAATTGATTGACCGGCGTATCTTCCACCAGCAGTATCCGTTTGCCCGCCAGGCAGTCGGCCGCTGCCGCGCCGGGGCTGGCCGGGCGGCTGGCAGCCGGCGATTCGGCCGGCCGGCAGGCAATCGTAAAATGGAAAGTGCTGCCGTGCCCGGGTTGGCTTTCCAGGCCAATACGGCCGCCGAGCAGGCCGACCAGTTGGCTGACAATCGCCAGACCCAGGCCGGTTCCGCCATATTGGCGGGTGGTTGAGCTTTCGGCCTGGGAGAAGGGGGCAAAGATCATTTGCTGTTTGTCGGCCTCGATCCCGATGCCGCTATCGCTGACCGAGAAATGCAGCTCCAGTTGGCCGGAAACCGTGCTCGGTGCGGCTTGGACCCGGATCATGACAGTGCCCTGGTCGGTGAATTTGAGGGCGTTGGAAACCAGATTGCTGAGAATCTGGCGCAAACGGACCGGGTCGCTGACAACGCTGGCGGGAAGATCGCCGATCGCCTGCCAGGCGAGCGTCAGTCCCTTGTCGCGGGCTTGGGCCGAATAGATGCCGACCATGCTGTCGAGAATTTCGGAGAGCACCAGCGGCACCATTTCCAAGCTCAGTTGACCGGCCTCGATTTTGGAAAAATCGAGAATGTCGTTGAGGACCCGCATCAGGCTTTCGCCGGACTGTTTGACCCAGGTCAGATATTCGCGTTGTTCGGCGGTTAATTCGGTGGCCAGCGCCAGATCGGTCATCCCGAGAATGCCGTTCATCGGCGTCCGGATTTCGTGGCTGACCGTTGCCAGAAAAGCCGTCTTCGCCTGGGCCCCGGCTTCGGCGGCCCGGGCCAGGCGTTTTTCTTCGTCGCGCGCGGCCGTCAGATCCCTGATCCGTTCGGCGACCGCTCGCGACATGGCATTGAAGGCGGCGCCCAGGCGGCCGATTTCGTCGCTCCCTTCACCGACCGGGGGCGGCGTCAGGTTGCCGGCGGCGACCGCTTCGCTGGCCCGCGTCAGGTCGCCCAGGTGGCGCGTCAGAAAATAGCCGAGCAGGCCCATCAGGCCGGCCGAAAAGATGATTTCGAGCAGCGCGATGCCGATGCCCTGCTTGAACAACTGGCCGTGGGCCGCCGTGATCTGTTTGAGGCTGAGGCCGAAATGCAGGATGCCCAGTTTCTGGCCGTAGATGGCGATTGGCATGGCCATGTCGTAACGCGGCGCTTCGTCGTCGTCTTCGAACAGACGGAAACCCGGGTCGGGCAAGGGCAGGGGTTTGTCTTCCGGCCAGCCGCTGGCGGCCAGGCGCCGTCCCTTGCTATCGGAAATGGCCAGATATTCGATGCCGTCGGCCGCCGAACTTTCGTCGAGCACCGCCTGGATCGTCGCGTAATCGCGCTGGGCGAGCGGCGCGACAATGGCCGCGATGAGGACGGGGCCCATCTGCTCGGCATGGCGTCGGGCCTGGGCGCCCATGTTGTCGGTCAACAGGCGCAGACTGTTGGCGACCAGCAGGGTCAGCATCAAGGCCTCGACGGCGATGGCGACGAGCAGGAGACGGCCGCGCACCGATCGCAGGTGAAGGAAACGCCTCATTTCCCTTTGAGCAACTGCCGGGTTTCTACGGCGTAGGGTTCCATGCTTTCAAGCTCTTTCGGGCGCAGTCGGCGATAGCCCTCCAGCTTGTTTTGCTCGAAATAGCGGTTGCCTTCTTCGGAAGCGGCAAAGGCCCACAAGGCCGCTTCGATTTTTGCCTGCGCCCTGGCCTGGCGCTTGTTGAGCATATAGACGCGACCGGCCAGCGCTTCGCTTTCGGCGATGATGCGCAGGGCATCGCGCTGCTCGGCCGGGAGTTTTTGGAAATTGGCCAGCGAGGTGAAGGCCAGGGCGGCATCGCCGGCCAGCACCTGGCGGCTGACGCTGTCGGCGGCGGACACGTAATGGGTGGTGATGTCGCTGACGCCGTTGCTCTTCAGCCAATGGACGCCCCACAGCGAGACGAGCGAGGCGGGGGAGAGCGCGAGGATGGTGCTGCCCCGCAGATCGGCCGGCTTGCGGTATTTGCTATCCCGGGCGACCAGCGCGACGGCCTTGAAATCGGCCTGGTAGGTCAATAGCGGCAGGTAGCCGGCATCGGTCTGGTAGAGGCGGGCCTGATGGCCGGAGGTGACCGCCAGGTCGTATTCCTGATTGAGGGCGCGGCGGCCGAATTCGGTGAAATCCGGTGCGGTCAGCACTTCGACCGGCAGGCCCAGGCTGCGTTCGAGATGCTGGCGCAGGGGCTGGTACATTTCGAGTATGACGCGGGCACTGGTATGCGGGGCGATACCCAGTTTGAAACTGCCCTCCTGCGCCTGCGCCGGGGTGAGCCACAGGCCGGCGGCGAGGAGCAGCAAGCTGAGAATTTTTCGCACGGACATGGCGTTCAGGCGTTCAGTCTTTCCAGCGCCTCGCGCAGTTTGCCCGGCTCATCGAGGCGCAGCATGCGACGGACGGCGGGGGCGAGTTCGCTGACTTCGGATTTGAGGACGTGACTCTTGACCTGCAGGATCTGCGACGGATGCATCGAAAAAATGCGCAGGCCCATGCCGAGCAGCAGCCGGGTCAGGGCCGGGTCGCCGGCCATTTCGCCACAGACCGAAACCGGCACGCCGACTTTTTCGGCGCTCGCCAGGGTATGGGCGATCAGCATCAGCACGGCCGGGTGCAGCGGATCGTAGAGGCTGGCCACCTGTTCGTCGGAGCGGTCGATGGCCAGCGTGTACTGGATCAGGTCGTTGGTGCCGATCGAGAGGAAGTCGAGGCGGCGCAGGAAGAGGCCGACGGCCAGCGCGGCGGCCGGAATCTCGATCATGCCGCCGACCTCGATGTTTTCGTCGAAGCTTGCTTTTTCGCCGCGCAGGCTCGATTTCGCCTGTTCCAGGGCAGCCAGCGTCTGGTCGATTTCGTGGGCATGGGCGAGCATCGGAATCAAAAGCTTGATCGGGCCGTATTTCGAGGCGCGCAAGATCGCCCGCAACTGCGTCTGGAACATCCGCGGCTCGGCCAGCGACAGGCGGATGGCGCGCCGGCCGAGGGCCGGGTTGGTCTGCACGCGGTCGTTGGCATTGTTGTCGGGGCGCAGGTCCTTGTCGTTGCCGAGGTCGAAGGTGCGGATGGTGACCGGGCGGCCGGCCATGCCCTTGACCACTTTCTTGTAGGCCTCGAACTGCTCCTGCTCGTCGGGCATGTCGCCGCGGTCGAGGAAGAGGAACTCGGTGCGGAACAGGCCGATGCCCTCGGCCCCGGCTTCGAGCGAGATCGGTACGTCGCCCGGCAGTTCGATATTGGCGAACAATTGCACCTCGACGCCGTCGAGGGTCTGCGACTTGGCGGTCTTCAGGCGCTTCAGCTTGGAACGTTCGAGCTCGATCTGGTCCTTGCGCAGCAGGTACTCTTCAAGCACCCGCGGGTCGGGATTGACGATGGCGACGCCGCGCGTGCCATCGATGATGATCTGCTCGCCATCGCGGATCAGCGAACGGGCGTTCTCCATGCCGACGATGGAGGGAATGGCCAGGCTGCGGGCGAGAATGGCGGTGTGCGAGGTGGCGCCGCCGACATCGGTGATGAAGGAGGCGAAACGGTGATCCTTGAAGGTGATGACGTCGGCCGGCGAGAGATCGTGGGCGACGACGATCAGATTTTCTTCCTTGACCCCCTTCGCCGCCTTGAGCACGGCACGACCGGGGCGGCCGAGCAATTCCTTGATGACGCGCTCGACGACCTGGACGACGTCGAACTTGCGCTCGCGCAGGTAGGGGTCGTCGAACTGCTCGAACTGTCCGACCAGGTGTTCCATTTGCTGGACCAGCGCCCATTCGGCATTGCAGCGCCGTTCGCGGATGATCTCGCGCGGCTTGTCGACCAGTTCCGGGTCTTCGAGGAACATGGTGTGGATGTCGATGAAGGCGGCGAGCTCGGCCGGCGCGTGCTCGGTGGTTTCCTTCATGGTTTCCAGTTCGCCCTTGACCACCTTGATGGCCGCGTCGAAGCGGGCGATTTCCTTGTCCACCATGCGCGGCGCGATGGTCAGGTGCGACACTTCCAGCGTCGCGTGCGACATCAGCATCGCCCGCCCGATGGCGATCCCGCCGGAAACCCCGAGGCCGTGCAAGGTGAAGCTCATGATCGCTTACTCTCCCTCGCCGAAATAATCGGCGATCAGGGCGAGCAGCGCCGCCATCGCTTCCGCCTCGTCGGCGCCCTCGGTTTCGATGGTCACCTGCGACCCCTTGCCGGCGGCCAGCATCATCACCCCCATGATGCTCTTGGCATTGATCCGCCGGCTGCCCTTGGCCATCCATACCTCACATTTGAACTTGCCGGCGAGTTGGGTCAGTTTGGCGGAAGCCCGGGCGTGCAGGCCGAGCTTGTTGATGATTTCGGTTTCTCTGGTCAGCATCTCAGTGTTCCAGCATGTTGATGACGCCGTCGCGACCGCCGCTGATGGCGCGCGTCAGCAGGATTTCCATGCCCTTGTCGCGGTAGGTCAGGGCGCGCAGCAGCATCGGCAGATTGACCCCGGTCACTCCTTCGACTCGTCCCGGTTCAAGGAGTTTGAGGGCGAGATTGGCCGGGCTGGCACCGAAAATATCGGTCAGCACCAGCGCCCCCTTGCCGGTGTCGACCAGTTGCAGCATCTGGCGGGCCAGCGGCAGCAGGTCGAGCGGGTCGTCTTGGGCCGAGACGCCGAACTGGTTCAACTGCGCCGGGCGCTTGTTGAGAACGTGGCAGGCGTTCTGGACGAGGGCTTCGCCATAGCTGCCGTGGGTAATGAGGAGAATTCCGATCATGCGCGGGATTCTACCGCCCTTTCAGCGTCGGCTGACGATCAGGATACCGATCACGACGAGCGCCGCGCCGGCCATCTGGGCCGCTGAAATGTGTTCGCCGAGCAGCCACCAGCCGAAGCCGATGGTGAGCAACGGCCCGATCATCGTAAACAGCGAGGAGCGGCCGGCGCCGAGGCGGCGGATGGCGGCCGACTGGGCGAAGACCGGGATCACCGTGGCGAATAGCGCCATCGCCAGGCCCCAGCCATAGACTGGCAGCGGCTGGATGAAGGCGGCGAGCGGATGCGACGCGGCAAAATGCAACAGGGTGACGGCCGCCGACATCAGCGTGGCGAGCGCCGCGAAACGCATGGCGCCGAGACGGGTGATCATCGGGCCGCTACCGGCCAGATAGATGGCGTATGAAATGCTGGAGCCAAAGACCAGGGCGCCGCCGATCAGCACGTCGCGGGGCGCGCCGAGGCCGAGGTCGTGCACGAAGGCGAAGCCGATGCCGCTGTAGCACAGGGTGAGCGCGACGCCCTCGCGGCGGCTGAAGGCCTTGCCCTGGAAAAAGACGCCGATCAGGATGGTCAGCGTCGGGTAGGTGAACAGGATCAGGCGTTCGAGGCCGGCCGAAATGTATTGCAGGCCCCAGAAGTCGAGAATGCTGGCGCCGTAATAGCCAAAACAGCCGAGCAGGAAGAGCCGTCCCCAGTCGCCCCGCGTCAGGCTGGTGCCGGCCCGCTGTTCGCGCAGTCCGACCCAGAGGAAGACGGGCAGCGCAAACCCCATGCGCAGGGCGAGCAGGGTAATGGCGTCGACGCCGTAGGGGTAAGCGAGCTTGACGAAAATGGCCTTCAGTGAAAAGCCGAGCGCGGCGAGCAGGGCCAGTGCCGCGCCGGTCGCCGCACTGCTTATTCTAGCGTTCGATTTTTCCAAAACCATTCTCGTCGGGTTACGGGCAGGTGGCCATTGAATTACGCCGCCGGCAGTCTTGGCAATTGGTAATATCCAAAGCCAGCCTTCGTTGTGGACGAAACCATGCATTACGATCTTCCCGACCTCCGGCTGGTTGCCGCGATTGCCGACAGCGGCAGCCTGACCGCCGGCGCGGCGCGCGTCCATCTGGCGCCATCCTCGGCCAGCCATCGCCTGAGTCAGCTCGAAGCGGCTCTCGGCGTGCCCCTTTTCGCCCGTCATGCCCGCGGCTTGCGGCCGACGGCGGCCGGCGAATCGCTGCTCCGTCACGCCCGCCAGGTATTCGCCCAGCTCGAACAGATGCACGCCGACCTGGCACCCTACGCCAGCGGTCTGTACAGCCAGGTCACGGTCTTTGCCAATAGCAATGCGATCAACTGCTTCCTGCCGGAAGACCTCGGCGATTTTCTGCGCGAGCAGCCGCAGGTCCGGGTCAGCCTGGAGGAGCAGCCGACGCCGGCGATCATCCAGGCGGTGGCCGCCGGGCAGGTGGAAATCGGCGTCATTGCCGCGGCCGGCAGCCTGGTCGGGCTGGAAATTCAGCCTTATCGTCGTGACCGCCTGGTTCTCGTCGTGCCGGCCGGGCATCCGCTGGCCGCCAGGGGGACCCTCGGTTTCGCCGAAGTTCTCGAGCAGCCCTTCGTCTGCCTGCATGCCGGCAGCTCCATCCATACCTTCATGATGAACATTGCGGCCCAGCTCGGCAGCAGCCTCGATGTGCGCATCCAGGTGCGCAGTTTCAACGCCATCTGCCGGATGGTTGCCGCCGGGGTCGGCATCGGCCTGGTGCCGCGCCTGGCGGTACACCAGGGCGAAGCCCGGGACGGCAGGGAGCGCCTGAAAATCCTGGAAATTACCGACTCCTGGGCGCCGCGCGATCTGCAATTATGCGTTCGGGCAAGGACTTCGTTGAGTCCGGCCGGCGCCCTGCTTTTCGCTCATCTGGCCGGCCAGGGGGCGGCGGCGGAGCAAGCCTAGGCGAGGCTATAAGCAATCGCTATCGTGAACCCTACAGACGGCTGAAATTCATTTAACATTGGCGGGCCATATTGGAGGCTATCGGCCACTAAAAAAATCGCGCCGGGCAACATGATTCTGGGAGGAATTGAATGTCTTTCATGCCGTGGACGGATGCCCTGGAAATGGGGATCGAAACCATCGACAACCAGCACCGCTGGCTGGTCGATGCAACCAATCGCCTGTACCTCGAAATAACCAGAGCGGAGCCGGATCGCGCCGTGCTCGGCGAAATCCTCGAAGGCCTGGTCGATTACACGATGAACCATTTCGTGCTCGAGGAAGAGCTTTTCCAGCGCTTCGGCTATCCGGAAACGGTCGCCCACAAAGCCGAGCACGACGCCTTCACGGCCACCGCCATGAACCTGCTGATGCAGTTCGAGAGCGGCGAAAGCGTCGGCCCGCCGGTTCTCGATTTCCTCAAGGAGTGGCTGCTCCACCACATTCTCAAGGTGGACCGCGCTTACGCGCCTTTCCTCAAGGAAGCCGGCGTTCGCTAGGCGGCGACCCGGGCCGCTGGCGCGACCCGGCAGAAACTAGAGCGGACGCTTGACGGTCAGCCCGCCGCGGATCTGGCCCCGGGCATAGCCGGTCGCCTGGTCCTGCGGGTAGTTTTTCGTCAACTCGGCTTTCAGGTCGGCATCCAGCGTGGCGAGCGGGCCGTGGCACTTGAGGCAGACCTCGACCACCGGTAAGGCCTTGATGTAACGGAAGACCGGCTTGCCCTCGAGACTGACGATCTCGCCCTTCTCCAGCGTCTCCGGCGTTTCGCCCTGGGCGGCGCGAATATTGAAATCGGCCAGTTGGCGGACTTCCCAGTCATCCGGCGCGCCGCGTTCGGCATTGCGCGCTTTCAGACTGACGCGCCGAATGTCCCAGCCGGTTTCCTGGCGTTTTTCCTTGATCAGGGCCGGGGCCAGGCCCTTGCAAACCGGAATCGCCCCCGCCGCCCCCTTGCTGGCGACTGATTCCTGCATGGCTTTGACCACCTTGGGCAAAACTGGCAGCACGGCTTTTTTCGTCTCGCTGGTCAAAGCGCCGACATCCTGGGCCAGGGCCGGTAGGGCGGCCAGCAAGAGAGTGATGGAGAGCAGTGTTTTCATGATCGGATCCGCTTGTAAATTAGCAAACGCTTATTTTACACCGGGAAATCCAATTGCTTCGCACAGACGCAGAGATGCCGAGGAAAAACAAAGACTTGCCCGGCTTGTTCGGAATACCCTCGGGGTAAGCCGGCAAATTGGGGCTGGCGACTGTTTTCACGAATTTCTCTGCCCCCCGGCGACTCCGCGGTCAGCTCTCTTGCCTTAAACGAGCGGATCCGAACGCCTGATTCCGCATGCGACGGGCGACGCCGATTGCCGCCGGCCAAGTTATTTCAACGTCTGCCGCCGAGGATCGAACCGAGCACGCCGCGCAGAATCTGCTTGCCGATTTCCCGGCCGACCGTCCCCGCCATGCCGCGCGCCGCACTTTTCGCGGCGCTTTCCAGGATACCTTCGCGGTGGCCGCCGCGCGGCCCGGTAGTCCCGCCGAGCAGATCGCCAAGGCTGCCGAAAATGCCACCGCTGGAGCCGGTCTGCGCCGTCGCGGCGGTGACTCTGGGTTGCGGCGCCGGGGCCGGGGCGGGCTGGCCGGCAAGATGGCCGCCGCTGGCCGGCGGCGCCGGAATGGCACCGGGGGCGGCTGGGCTGGCCGCCGGTTTGCCGCGCAGGATCTCGTAGGCCGACTCGCGGTCCACGGCTTGGCCGTAGGCGGCGAGCAGCGGCGAGGCCTGGATGATGACCTGGCGTTCTTCGCCGCTCAGCGGGCCGAGGCGGGAGGCGGGCGGAAAGATGACACTGCGCTCGACGACGGTGGGCCGGCCTTTTTCGTCGAGGAAGGAAACCAGCGCTTCGCCGACGCCGAGTTCGGTAATCACCGTCGCGGCATCGAACTTGGGGTTGGCACGCATGGTCTGCGCCGCTGCCTGCACGGCTTTCTGGTCGCGCGGTGTGAAGGCGCGCAGGGCGTGCTGGACGCGATTGCCGAGCTGGCCGAGAATTTTTTCCGGGACGTCGAGTGGGTTCTGCGTCACGAAATAAACGCCGACGCCTTTCGAGCGGATCAGCCGCACCACCTGTTCGACCTTGTCGGTCAGCGCCTGCGGCGCATCGGTGAATAGCAGGTGGGCTTCGTCGAAGAAGAAGACCAGCTTGGGTTTGTCGAGATCGCCGGCTTCCGGCAATTGCTCGAACAATTCGGCCAGCAGCCAGAGCAGGAAGGTGGAGTAGAGGGCCGGCGCCAGCACCAGCTTTTCGGCGGCGAGGATGTTGATGACACCACGACCATTGGCGTCGACCCGCATCAGGTCGTTGATGTTGAGCATCGGTTCGCCGAAGAAGACGTCGCCGCCCTGCTCGTCCAGGGTCAGCAGGCCGCGCTGGATGGCGCCGATCGAGGCGGTCGAGACATTGCCGTACTCGGTGGTGAACTCCTTGGCGTTTTCGCCGACGTACTGGATGCAGGCGCGCAGGTCCTTCAGATCGATGAGCAACAGGCCTTTGTCGTCGGCGATCTTGAAGACCAGTTGCAGGACGCCGGTCTGCGTGTCGTTCAAGTTGAGCAGGCGGGCCAGGAGCAGCGGGCCCATGTCGGAAATCGTCGCCCGCACCGGCACCCCGCCGCTGCCGAAGACGTCCCAGAAAGCGGTCGGATTGGCATAGGGCTGGAAGCCTTCGAGGCCGAGCTCCTTGAGGCGCTCCGCCAGTTTCGGGGTGACCACGCCGGCCGCGCCGACCCCCGACAGGTCGCCCTTGACGTCCGCCATGAAGACCGGTACGCCGGCGTAGGAGAGCCTTTCGGCCATCGATTGCAGGGTCACCGTCTTGCCGGTGCCGGTGGCGCCGGTGATCAGGCCGTGGCGGTTGGCCATCTGCGGCAGCAGGGCCGGATAGCCGTCGGCGGACTTGGCGAGATAGAGCGGATCGGGCATGGCGGAGAACTCCTGTGGATGGTGTTGCGGCATTCTAGCAATGCTTGCCCCGGCGATTGTGCCGGAGCGGATGCATGCCGTCCTGACGAGAGTGCCCGGCTGCGGGTAAAATGCCGCCTTCTTCGTTTATTGCAGTGAGAAAATCATGGCCGGACACTCCAAATGGGCCAATATCCAGCACCGCAAAGGTCGCCAGGATGAGAAGCGCGGCGCCGCCTTCTCCAAGATTGCCAAGGAAATCACCGTTGCCGCCAAGATGGGCGGCGGCGACCTCAACTTCAATCCCCGCCTGCGCGTCGCGGTGGACAAGGCCAAGGGTGTCAATATGCCCAAGGACAAGATCGATACGGCGATCAAGAAGGGCACCGGCGAACTGGATGGGGTCGATTACGTCGAGGTTCGCTACGAAGGCTACGGGCTGGGCGGGGCGGCGATCATGGTCGATTGTCTGACCGACAACAAGGTCCGGACGGTGGCCGAAGTTCGCCATGCTTTCGCGAAATTCGGCGGCAACATGGGGTCCGACGGTTGCGTTGCCTTCCAGTTCAAGCATTGCGGCCAGATGATCTTCGCCCCCGGTACCGACGAAGCGGCATTGATGGACGCGGCGATCGAAGCCGGGGCCGAGGATGTGTCGAGCAATGACGACGGCTCCATCGAAGTCATTACGGCGCCCAACGACTACATGGCGGTCAAGGATGCCCTGGAAGCCGCCGGTTTCAAGCCGGAATTCGGCGAAGTGACGATGAAGCCGGAAGGCGAGAACGAATTCGTCGGCGAAGACGCGGTCAGGATGCAGAAACTGCTCGACGCGCTGGAAAACCTCGACGATGTGCAGGAAATCTACACCACGGCGGTGATGGACGAATAAGGTCAGGCGGCGTCGGCGGAGCGGCTTGGAAAACCCGGGTCGCTCCTCTACACTGGCGGGAAGGCGTAGTTCATGCGCCACTCTCGGAAGAGGATGGAAAGACGATGGAAATTACCTCCCGCGGCCTGTTGCCCGAATTGCTGGTTCTGGGAATTCCCGAAGTCGATGCCCAGCATGAGGGCATCTTCTATCGTATCGAGAACCTGAAGTTCCTGTGCCTGGAGTCGTCCGCGCCACCCCGGGCGGCGTTTGCCGAATTGCTGGCCTACCTGGGCGAGCATTTCCATACCGAGGAAGTCATCGCCCTGGCGGCCGGGCTCGATTTCACCGAGCATGCCGAAATGCACAGCCAGACCCTGATCACGCTGAGCGGCTGGGTCAGCGTCGTGATCAGCGGGCAGCGCGACGTTTTCAGCTTTTTGCGTTACCTGGAAATCTGGTTCGAACGCCATATCCGCGAGGAGGACCAGCCTTTCGCCAGGCAATTGCACGCCAGCGGAGTCGTCCCCGGCGCCACGACTTGATCTATCGCCGCTGCTCGGCCACCATGAAGCCCGTGCCTGAAACGGGCTTCGTTATTTTTGCTTGCCAGAACCCCCTCCCTAAACGAACTGTCCGGCCAGCCGGGCCTGCCGAGTTGCCCAGAAAAGTCCCGTGCCCCGTCTCTACCCCTTTCTTTTCGTTTTCCTGTGGAGCACCGGTTTCATCGGCGCCAAGTACGGCCTGCCCTTTGCCGATCCTCTCTCCTTCCTGCTCGCCCGCTACGCGCTGGTCATCCTGCTGATGGCGGCCGTCGTCTGGCTGAGCCGCGCCCCGTGGCCGGAAAAGCCGATGTACTGGCTGCATATCGGCGTTTCCGGCGTGCTCGTCCATGCCATCTACCTGGGCGGCGTTTTCGTTGCCATCAAGCACGGTTTGCCGGCTGGCATCACGGCGCTGGTCGTCGGCATGCAGCCCCTGCTGACGGCCTTCGGCGCCGGCCGGCTGCTCGGCGAGAAGGTCAGCGGCCGGCAGTGGGGCGGGCTGGCCCTGGGCCTGGTCGGCGTCGGTCTGGTTGTTTCCGACAAGTTCGGCGACGGGCTCGCCCTCGGGCCGATGCTGCTGCCGGCGCTGCTTGCCCTGTTCGGCATTACGCTCGGCACCCTGTACCAGAAAAGGTTTTGTCCGAGCTTCGACTTGCGTAGCGGCGCGCTGATCCAGTTCGTGCCGAGCGCCATCGTGACGATGCTGGCCATTGCCTTATTCGGAGAGTTCCACATCGAATGGAATGGCCCGTTCGCTT
Source organism: Pseudomonadota bacterium (assembly GCA_018261905.1). Classification (GTDB taxonomy): domain Bacteria; phylum Pseudomonadota; class Gammaproteobacteria; order Burkholderiales; family Rhodocyclaceae; genus Azonexus. Next base: position 14,309 of record JAGTRU010000020.1, read on the forward strand.
TCGCCCTCGGTTGGCTGGTGCTGGTCCTCTCGATCGGCGCCATCAGCCTGTTGAATCTGTTGATCCGTAGCGGTAGCGCGGTCAATGTCGCCAGCCTGTTTTACCTGACGCCGCCGACCACGGCCTTGATCGCCTGGGCGGTATTCGGCGAGAAACTGAGCCTGCTCGCCGCCGTCGGCATGCTGCTGGCGGTCAGCGGTGTCTACCTCGTGGCGCGGGCCAAATGAGCGATATTCCTCGCATTCTCGGCATTGATCCCGGCCTGCGTATCACGGGGTTTGGGGTCATAGAAAAGCACGGCAACCAACTGATCTACGTGGCCAGCGGCTGCATCAAGTCGAACGACAAGGCGTCCTTGCCGGAGCGCATCAAGACGCTGTTTGCCGGGATCAGCGAGGTCATCGCGACCTATGCGCCGAACCAGGCGGCGGTGGAAAAGGTCTTCGTCAATGTCAATCCGCAGTCCACGCTGCTGCTCGGCCAGGCGCGCGGCGCGGCGCTCAGTGCGCTGGTCCATGCCGATCTGGTGGTGGCGGAATATACTGCGCTGCAGGTCAAACAGGCGGTGGTCGGGCATGGCAAGGCGGCCAAGGAGCAGGTCCAGGACATGGTGGTGCGCCTGCTTTCCCTGCCCGGTTCACCGAGTGCCGATGCGGCCGATGCGCTGGCCTGCGCCATCGCCCATGCCCACGGCGGGCAGGGGATGGGAGCGCTGGCAACGGCCGGTTATCGCGTTCGTGGCGGCCGCCTGATAGGATGACGCGATGATCATCGAACCGCAGCTTGCCGCCTTCTCCAATCCGCTGAGCAAATACGTCGCGGCGACCCGCCCGGCCTTTCTCAGCGTAACCCTGATCGGCAGCCTGATCGGCCTGGCCACGGCGCATTTCAGCGGCTATCCGATCGATCTGCTGAAAGCCGGACTGACCATTTTCTTTGCCCTGGTCGCCCATGCCGGCGTCAATGTCGTCAATGACTACTACGATGCCCTGAATGGTTCGGATGCCCTCAATACCGAGCGTCAATTTCCTTTTACCGGCGGCAGTCGCTTCATCCAGAACGGGGTGTTGACCCGGCGGCAAACCGGCCTCTTCGGTTATGCCCTGCTCGCTTCCGTGGTGCCGCCCGGACTCTGGCTCGCCGCCCATTCGGCGCCGGCTTTGCTACTCATCGGCCTGGCCGGGCTGCTGGTCGGCTGGGCCTATTCGGCGCCGCCCCTGAAACTGATGAGTCGCGGCGTCGGCGAACTGGCCATCGTCGCCGGCTGGTTGCTGGTCTGCGTCGGTACCGATTTCGTCCAGCGTGGCGGTTTTGTCGCCTTGCCGCTGCTCGCCGGTCTGCCCTTTGCCCTGCATGTCGCCAATATCCTCTACATCAACCAGTTTCCCGACCGCAAGGCGGATGCCGGTGCCGGCAAGCGCACCGTTGTTGTCCGCCTGGGGGCAGAAGCGGCCAAATGGGGTTATCCGCTGATCGCCCTGCTCGCCCATGGCTGGCTGCTGGCGCTGGTCATCGGCGGACATTTGCCGGGTTACGCACTCATCGCCACGCTGACCCTGGCGCTCTCTCTGTTTGCCAGCACCAGTCTGCTACGCGACGCCAACCGGCCGGCCCGTTTGGTGCCGGCCATCAAACAAACCATCCTGGCCGCCAACCTGCACGGCCTGTTACTGGTGGCGGCCCTGCTCGCCGCTGCCCCGGGAATACCTACATGATCGGACGCCTGACCGGCTTATTGCTCGAAAAGAACCCGCCGCAGATCGTTATTGACGTCGGCGGTGTCGGCTACGAACTCGACGTGCCGATGAGCACCTTCTACAACCTGCCGGCCAATGGCGAAAAAGCCACCCTGCTCACCCATTTCGCGGTGCGGGAGGACGGCCATTACCTGTACGGTTTCCTGACCGAGGCCGAGCGTTTTGCTTTCCGCCAGTTGCTCAAGGTTTCCGGCATCGGTGCCCGCACTGCGCTGTCGGTGCTCTCCGGCCTGTCGGTCGGCGATCTGGCGGCCGCCGTGGCGCAACAGGAACTCGGTCGGCTGATCAAGATTCCGGGCATTGGCAAGAAGACCGCCGAACGCCTGTTGCTCGAACTCAAGGGCAAGCTGGCCGAAACCACCGGCGTTTCCCTGAGCGCGCCGGCCGACGAGGCCCGTCAGGATATTTCGAATGCGCTGCTGGCCCTCGGTTACAACGAAAAGGAAGCGGCCTCGGCGATGAAGCTGCTGCCAGCCGATGTCGGTACCTCGGACGGTATCCGTCAGGCCCTCAAGCTGCTCTCGAAAGTCTGATGTTTACCGACAACAATCCCCGCCGCCTGGCCCAGATCGCGCTGGTCGTGCTGCTCATCGTCGGTTGTCTGGCCGTTCTGTGGCCGATGATCGGTGCCGTGCTCTTTGCCTTCGTGGTCTGGCTGTGTACCTGGCGATTCTATTCGGAGACGCTGCTGCCCCGGCTCGGCGGCCGCGATACGCTGGGGGCGTCGCTGATGACCCTGTTGCTGATCCTGCTCATGTTGCTGCCCATGAGCTTTCTCGCCGGTAGCCTGGTGAATAGTGCCGACAAGTTGATCGGGCTGGCCAAGCCCTATATCGAACAAGGTATGCCGCAGGTGCCACCGGCCTGGTTGAGCGGCCTGCCTTTCTTCGGGGGCGAGATCGATACTTTCTGGCACCAGATCGTCAGCAGCCGCGAGGAATTGAATGCCCTGCTCAAACAACTGATTGCCCCGGCCCGCCAGTTTGCCCTGGTGCTCGGCAGTATTGCCGCGAATGGCCTGCTGCAACTAGCGCTGGTCCTGTTCGTCGCTTTTTTCCTCTACCGTGACGGCGTCAAGGTCAGTCATGCCCTGCTGGTCGGGGCGCATAAGCTGGGTGGCGAGCTGGGCGAGGAAATGCTGGAAAAAACCCGCGACACGGTGATCGGCGTCATGCTCGGCATTGTCGGCACGGCGGCGGCTCAGGGCACGGTGGCGATGCTTGGTTTTCTCATCGCCGGGGTACCGACGGCGGTGTTGCTCGGTTTTGCCACCTTTTTCCTGTCGATGATCCCGATCGGTCCACCCTTGATCTGGGGCGGCGCCGCCGCCTGGTTGTACAGTCAGGAGCAAGTCGGCTGGGCGATTTTCATGGCCTTCTACGGCATCTTCGTGATCAGCAGTATCGATAACTTCGTCAAACCCGTCCTGATGGCGCGGGGCGCCGGCATTTCCATTTTGCTGATCGGTCTCGGCGTGCTCGGCGGGGTGCTGGTTTTCGGCTTCATCGGGATATTTCTCGGGCCGGTGTTGCTCGCCCTCGGCCATATGTTGTTCGGGCGCTGGACGCGAGAGGAAGACCCCGCATGATCGAAACCGACAAACTGGTCCCCCAAGGGGACTTCCTACGGGGCGCCGAGCGCATCATCGCACCACAGGCCAAATCGGCGCAGGAAGAAGCGCTCGAACGCGCCCTGCGCCCGAAGCGTCTGGCCGACTACACCGGCCAGGTGAAAATCCGCGAACAACTGGAAATTTTCATCCAGGCCGCCAAGAACCGCGGCGATTCGCTCGACCACGTCCTGCTCTTCGGCCCGCCGGGCCTCGGCAAGACGACGCTGGCCCACATCATCGCCCACGAAATGGGCGTCAACATGCGCCAGACCTCGGGCCCGGTGCTTGAACGGGCCGGCGACCTGGCCGCCATCCTGACCAATCTCGAACCGCACGACGTGCTGTTCATCGACGAAATCCATCGTCTCTCGCCCGTCGTCGAGGAAATCCTCTACCCGGCGCTCGAGGATTTCCAGATCGACATCATGATCGGCGAAGGCCCGGCCGCCCGCTCGGTCAAGCTCGATCTGCCGCCGTTTACGCTGATCGGTGCGACGACCCGGGCCGGCATGCTGACCAACCCGCTGCGCGACCGTTTCGGCATCGTCGCCCGCCTCGAGTTCTACAACGCCGAGGAGTTGCAACAGATCGTCAGTCGCTCGGCGACGCTGCTCAATGCGCCGATCGATCCGGCCGGCGCCCTGGAAATCGCCAAGCGCTCGCGTGGCACGCCGCGCATCGCCAACCGCCTGCTGCGCCGGGTGCGTGACTACGCCGAGGTCAAGGCGGACGGCAAAATCACGCGGCAAGTCGCCGATGCCGCCCTGGTCATGCTCGATGTCGATCCGGCCGGACTCGACATCATGGACCGGAAACTTCTTTCAGCGGTGATCGACAAGTTCGGCGGCGGCCCGGTCGGCGTGGACAACCTCGCCGCGGCCATCGGCGAAGCGCGCGACACCATCGAAGACGTGCTCGAACCCTACCTGATCCAGCAGGGCTACCTGCAACGCACCCTGCGCGGGCGCATCGCGACGCCGGCCATTTATCGCCACCTTGGCCTGGCCGAACCGAACAGCGCCGTCGTCCGCGACCTGCTGGCCGACGCATAGGGCGCGCCGACGGCAATAAAAAAGCCCCGGGCTGGTGCCCGGGGCTTTTTGCTCGGTTGGGGTCTTTTAATTACTTGGTGGTCGGCGCTGCGGCCGGGGTGGCGGCAGCGGCTTCAGCCTTCTCCGCCTTGACCGGCTTCTTCGCCTTGTGGCTCTTCTTCACTGGTTTGGCGTCGGCCTGCGCTACGACGTCGCTCTTGGCGGCTTCAGCCTTGACCGGTTCGGCAGCCTTCGGGGCTTCGACCTTCTTTTCGGCGCTGGCGGCCGGGGCGACGACTTTGGCGGTCGGTGCGGCAGCGGCCGGAGCAGCAGCCGGTGCCTGGGCGAAGGAAGCGGAAGCGAAACCAGCGGCAACAGCGAGGGCGATAACAGTCTTGATCATTTTGAATCTCCTTGAGCGGTATTGAGTAAGGTTTTCCGGTGCTGCGACAGTGCAGCGCCTTGTACCGGATAACGCGGCTCCCGAGTTCTTCGATGTCATGACCAATGTAAGCGGGTGTATCGCTCTGTGACCGCCTGGTTTCAAGTCGTTACCGGGGCCGGGGGCGGTCGCGGCAAGCCCGGCTGATGATCGGGCAGGGAGGATTCAATGGTCGTCTACTACGTCGGCGCTCTTTGGTGAAGGCCTGTACAATGATACAAATGTCATGGAAACATACCGTTACACATCATTGTTGCAGCACAAGGTAAAATCAAAAGATGAAATACGAGCCGAAGCCCAACGCCTTCTCTATCCCGGTGCGGGTTTATTACGAGGATACAGATGCTGGCGGCGTCGTCTATTATGCCAACTACCTGAAGTTTTTCGAGCGCTGTCGTACCGAGTGGATGCGTTTCGCCGGTCATGACCAGTCGCAACTGGCGGCCGACTCAGGTATCGGTTTCGTCGCCCGCAAGGCCAGTTGCGAATACCTCAAGCCGGCCCGTCTCGATGATCAATTGATCGTCGGTCTGGAAGTCGAAAAACTGACCCGGGTTCGCGTCATCTTCCGTCAGCACGTCCGCCGCGGTGACGACGAACTGGTCACCGGTACCGTCGAGATCGCCTGCGTCAATATGGCCACCATGACACCTTCTGCCATTCCCGAAATCCTGCACAGTAAACTGGAAGCGCTTAAATGAACGTCACCCAGGACCTTTCCATCCTCGAGCTCATCCTGCACGCCAGCGCCGTCGTGCAGATTGTCATGGCGCTGCTGATCGGCGTTTCCTTCATGTCCTGGTACTACATTTTCATGAAGTGGTTCGCGGTGCGCCAGGCGCGCAGCAAGACCGAGACCTTCGAGCGCGACTTCTGGTCCGGCGGCGATCTCAACAATCTGTTCAACAGCGCGGTCAATGACCGTCACCATGCCGGCTCGATGGAGCGCGTCTTTGAAGCCGGCTTCCGCGAATTCACCAAGCTCAAGGGGCAGAAAAACCTTGATCCCAAGGATGTGGTCGACGGCTCGCGGCGCGCCATGCGGGCCACCTTCCAGCGCGAAATGGATGCCCTGGAAGCGCACCTTGCCTTTCTCGCCTCGGTCGGTTCGGTGTCGCCCTACATCGGCCTGTTCGGTACCGTCTGGGGCATCATGCATGCCTTCCGCGGCCTCTCCAATGTCGGCCAGGCGACGCTCGCCTCGGTCGCCCCGGGCATTGCCGAGGCCCTGGTCGCCACCGCCATCGGCCTTTTCGCGGCGATTCCGGCGGTCCTTGCCTACAACCGCTTCTCGCATGACATCGACCGCCTGGCCACCCGCTATGAGTCGTTCATGGAAGAGTTCTCCAATATCCTGCAACGGCAGATGAGGTAGCAGGCATGCGCCAGCGTCGACTGAAAAGCGAAATCAACGTCGTTCCCTATATTGACGTGATGCTGGTGCTGCTCGTCATCTTCATGGTGGCGACGCCGATGATGACGACCGGTTCGGTCGATCTGCCGACCACCGGTACGGCGCCGCAGAAACCGCCGAAATACATCAAGGTCGAGGTTCAGAGTGACGGCGTGCTGTCCGTCTTCGATGCCAACGGCAAGCCGACAAAGGTCAGGGGAATCAAGGAAATGAAGGCGCAGTTGAGCGCCCTCAAGGATGACGAAGAGAATATTGCGGTACTCATCGCTGGCGACAAGGAAACCCAATACAAGAACGTCATCGAAGTTCTCGATGAAGTCAAACGCCTGGGTTTCCACAAAGTCGGCCTGGAAACGGGCAGCAAATAGGCACCATGATTGACCAGAACCGCGAGGAGCCCGGCAAGAAATACGCTCTGGCGTTCACCATCGCGGTGCACGTCGGGCTGATTGCCGTGCTCTTTCTCGGCGTGCAGTGGAAACGCAGTACGCCCGAGGTCATGGAAGTCGAACTGTGGTCGCCGACCCCGATGTCGGCCACCCAGGTGGTGCCGCCCCCGCCCCCGCCGGAACCCGAGGTCAGGCCGCCCGCGAAACCCGAGCCGAAACCGGTGCTCAAGGTCGAACCGAAGCCCGAGCCGCTGCCGCCCAAAAAGCCGGATATCGCGCTCAAGGAAGAAAAGAAAAAAATCGAGCCGAAAAAGCCCGAACCCAAACCGGAGCCCCCCAAACCGGAACCGAAAAAGCCTGAAGTAAAGCCCGAGCCGAAGAAGCCAGAGGTCAAGCCGCCGCCGAAATTTGATTTCGACAAGGAACTGGCCAAGGAGACCAGCCAGTTGAAATCTTCCGCCAAGGCCGCCGCTTCCGCCCAGCAGATGGCCAACGCGGCGGCGGCCGAGGCCGAGCAGCGGGCTTCTTCGAACAAGCGCGGGCTGGCCGATTACGCGGCCAAGATTCGCGGCAAGGTGAAGGGCAATATTGTTCTGCCGCCCAGCATTCAGGGCAATCCGGAAGCCCAGTTCGAGGTCACCCAGCTACCGTCCGGCGAGGTGCTGGCCGTCAAACTGAAGCACTCGAGCGGCAATTCGGCGCTCGATACGGCCATCGAGCGAGCCATCCTGAAATCCTCCCCGCTGCCCAAACCAGATAATCCGGCGCTGTTCGAACGCAACTTGGTCATCAAATACAAGCCGTTTGAAGAGTAAAATCGCGCGAAACTTATTGAAAATGAAGACTATGCATCGAATTACCCGTCGTTGTTTCCTGGTTTTCGGCCTGTTGGCCGCCGGTTTGGCCCAGGCCCAGCTTTCGATCGAAATTACCGGGGCCGGCGCCAACCGTATCCCGGTGGCGATTGCCGATTTTCTCGGCGATCCGACCGCTTCCCGCGTCGTTACCGCGACCGTGCGTTCCGATCTGGAGCGCAGCGGCCTGTTCAAGCTGGTCGAGACGAGCGGGGCGGCGCTCGACGAGAATTCACCGATCAACCACGGCGACTGGAAAAGCAAGGGGGCCGATGCCCTGGCCAGCGGGAGCCTGGGGCGCAGCCCGGACGGCCGGATGGAAGCGCGTTTCCGTCTTTACGATACGCAAAAGGCGGTGGCCCTGGGCGGTGCCGCCTACATCACCAGCAACGAGCAGTTGCGCATTGCCGGCCACCGCATTGCCGATTACATCTATGAAAAACTGACCGGCGAAAAGGGCGTCTTTTCGACGCGCATTGCCTATGTCGTCAAGACCCGCGGCCAGTTCCTGCTGCAGATCGCCGATGCCGACGGGCAGGGCGCGGCGACCGCGCTGACTTCGATCGAACCGATCATCTCGCCGGTCTGGTCGCCGGATGGCAGCAAGCTGGCCTATGTTTCCTTCGAAAAGAAAAAGCCGGTCATCTACGTCCATTCGCTGGCTTCCGGGCAGCGCCGGATCGTCGCCAATTTCAAGGGTTCCAACTCGGCGCCGGCCTGGTCGCCGGATGGTCGCCGCCTGGCGGTGGTGCTCTCCAAGGACGGCAATTCCCAACTCTATGCCGTCAATGCCGACGGCAGCGGTCTGCAGCGTCTGGCCCAATCGGGCGGCATCGATACCGAGCCGCGCTTTGCGCCGGATGGCGCTAGTATCTATTTCACCTCGGATCGGGGCGGCAGCCCGCAGATTTATCGGATCGGTGCCAATGGCGGCGATGCCCAGCGCGTAACTTTTGAAGGCAGCTACAACGTCTCGCCGCGTCCGTCGCCGGACGGCAAGAGCCTGGCCTTCATTGCGCGTCGAGAAGGTCGCTTCCAGTTGGCCGTGATGGACTTGGCCAGCCGTCAGGTGCAAGTGCTGACAGATTCGCATAAAGACGAATCGCCCAGTTTCGCACCCAATAGCCGCATGATCCTGATCGCCACCGAAGTTGGCGGGCGCGGCGTACTATCGGCTGTCTCCAGCGATGGCAGGATCAAACAACGCCTCTCGGTGGCCGCAGGTGACGTGCGCGAACCGGCCTGGGGCCCTTTCTATCATTAATCCTCCGGAGAACTTCATGAACAAGTTGTTAATTCCCGCCCTGCTTGCCGCCCTGATTGTCGGCTGCAGTTCCACCCCGCTTCCCGACGAAACTTCCGGCGCCCCGGTCGAGTCGCGCAGCGGTTCGACCACCAACACCAATGTTGCCCCGGTGGTGGCGGGTGGCGTCGATGCCAACGGTCTGCCGCGCGAACTGACCGATCCGAAGAGCACGCTGGCCAAGCGCAGCATCTACTTCGATCTCGATAAGTACGAAGTCAAGGACGAGTACAAGGATCTGGTCGCCGCCCATGCCAAGTATCTGGTCGCCCATCGCGACTTCAAGGTGCTGCTGCAAGGCAATACCGACGAACGTGGCAGCCGTGAATACAATCTGTCGCTCGGCCAGAAGCGTTCCGATGCGGTCAAGCGTTCGCTGACCCTGCTCGGGGCTCGCGAAGAGCAGATCGAATCGGTCAGCCTGGGCGAAGAAAAGCCGAAGAATGCCGGTCACGACGAGTCCGCCTGGTCGGAAAACCGTCGGGCCGATATTCTCTACAAGGCAGCTGACGGTCGCGGCGAGTTCTGATCATGCGGCGCCTCCATCTTGTCCTTTTGTTGTCCGCCCTGGGTGCCGCACAGGTCCAGGCCGGTGTGTTTGATGACGAAGAAGCCCGTCGCCAGATTGCCGATATAAAGATCAAGATGGAGGCGCGTTTTGACCAGCAGGCCAAGGCTCAACTCGAGCTGGCCAACCAGATCGCCCGGCAGGCGGAAGACATCGCCCGCCTGCGCGGTTTGCTCGAAACCATTACCTACAAGCAGGAAGTCGGCGACAAGCGGACCCAGGATTTCTATCTCGATCTCGACAGCCGTCTGCGCAAGCTGGAAACGCCGGCCCCGGCCGCTACTGCGCCGGCCGATGGCGGCGCCGGCCCGAGCGCCGCGGTCAAAGGTGATCCGGCCAAGGAAGGTCAGGAGTACGAAGCGGCACTGAACCATTTCAAGGCCGCCAAATACAAGGAAGCGGCGGCCGGCTTTGCGGCCTTTGTCCAGAAATACCCGGAGAGCTCCCTGGCCCCCAATGCCCAATACTGGCTGGGCAATGCCTGGCGTGCCCAGGGTGATTGTCGGCGCGCCATCGAGGCGCAAAGTATCGTGACGACAAAATATGCCGACAGTGCCAAGGCAGCGGATGCCTGGCTGGCGATTGCCACCTGTCAGCAGGAACTGGGCAACCCGACCGGCGTCAAGCGGTCGCTGGAAACGGTGCTTGCCAAGTATCCCAATACGCCGGCCGCCGAGTCGGCGCAGCAACGGCTGAAAAAGAAGTAACTAGCAGGGCTCCCGCGTTGGCGGGAGCTTTGCCGGCTTTCCGTTGACGGCCGTGACGGCCATACCCGAGATTTTTCCCCGTGGCCCTGAGAATCACCGAAATTTTTTACTCCCTGCAAGGCGAGGCTTCGCGCGTCGGCCTGCCGACCGTCTTTGTTCGTCTGACCGGCTGTCCGCTGCGCTGTCGCTGGTGTGACACGACCTACAGTTTTACCGGCGGCGAGGCGGCCAGTATTGCCTCGGTACTGGCCGAAGTCGCCAAATATCCGGCCCGCCAGGTCTGCGTTACCGGCGGCGAGCCGCTGGCCCAGAAGGAATGCCTGCCCCTGCTCGTTGCCCTCTGCGACGCCGGCTACGATGTGTCGCTGGAAACCTCGGGGGCGCTCGATATTTCGGCCGTCGACTCGCGGGTGGCGCGGATCATGGATCTCAAGGCTCCGGCTTCCGGCGAGTCGGCCAAGAATCGGTGGGCCAATCTCGAGCTGCTCAATGGGCACGACGAGATCAAGATCATCATCGCCGCGCGGGAAGATTACGAGTGGGCGCGTGCGGCGCTCCGCGAGCGGCAACTGGATACCCGTTGTCCGGTCCTTTTCTCACCCGCCCAAGGACAGATCGAGCCGGTCGACCTGGCGAGCTGGATTCTCGAAGATGGCCTCAACGTGCGTTTTCAGCTACAACTGCACAAGCTGCTTTGGGGTAACATGGTCGGCAAATAAGGGAGGAAGCCCCCGATGACCACCAACCGCCGCCAGTTTTCCCGCGTCCACTTCCAGAGCGAAGCCCGACTCTATCTGCCGAATGGCGAATTCGCCGTCGACGTGCTTGATCTGTCGCTGAAAGGGGCACTGATCAAGCCGCTCGGTGCCGCCTTTGCCGAGATCGGCAGCCCCTGTACGCTGAAATTGCGCCTCGACGAGTCGGGGACGACGATCCGCATGGATTGCACCATCGTTCATCACCAGGCCGGGCATTACGGGCTCATTTGTCGCGAAATCGATCTCGACAGCATCACCCACCTGCGCCGCCTGGTCGCTCTCAATCTCGGTGATGAAAATCTCCTCGACCGCGAGTTGGGACTGCTCGTCTCCGGCTGACGGCGGGCGATCTTCAAGGGGAAATCTCGGGCGATGGTCGATAGCGACAGGGCTCCCTCTGGCCTCCTTGGCGAGTTTCTGGTGACCCCCGGCAAGACTATCCCGGAATTGTGTGAAATTCACCACGCCATTCTAGAGAATGCCGGTCATGCCATCATCGCCACCGATCTGGCCGGGCAGGTGGTTTATTTCAATCCGGCCGCGCAGCGCATGCTGGGTTACGCCTGGGACGAGGTGGTCGGTCAATCGGTAGCCGGTTTTCATCTGCCGGAAGAGATCGAACAACGGGCCCGTCGCCTGTCGGCGGAAATGGCGCGTGACATTGCGCCGGGTTTTGCCGTCTTCGTCGCCAAACTGGCTGGCCGGCAGGCTGACGAGCACGACTGGACCTATGTCCGCCGGGACGGCTCGCGCCTTCCCGTGGCCTTGTCGGTGACGGCGCTGCACGACGGGCGGGGCGAGTTGATCGGTTATCTGGGCATGGCCAGCGATATTTCCTGGCGGCGGCGCAGCGAGCGGGATCTGCAGATTGCTTCCCTGGCCTTCAAGTCGCAGGCGGCGATCATGGTGGCCGATGTCGACCGGCGCATCCTGCAGGTCAATCAGGCATTTACCACGCTGACCGGCTACAGCGCCGAAGAGGCCATCGGCCAGACCCCCTCGCTGCTCAAATCGGGGCGCCACGATCCGGCTTTTTATCAGCAGATGTCGGAGAGCCTGGCCAGCAACGGCCATTGGCAGGGCGAAATCTGGAATCGCCGCAAGTCGGGCAGTATTTTCCCGGAATGGCTGACGATCAGTGAAGTGCGCGACGAATTGGGCAAGCTGACTCATTACGTCAGCACTTTTTCAGATATTTCCGATCTCAAGATGGCCGAATCGGAAATCCACAATCTGGCCTTCTACGACCCGCTGACCGCCTTGCCGAATCGCCGGCTGCTGCTCAACCGGCTCGGTCAGGCGCGGGCCGCCGGCAAGCGCAGCCGGCAATTCGGCGCTCTGCTGATTATCGATCTCGACCATTTCAAGAATCTCAACGACACGCTCGGCCACGATATCGGCGACCGTCTCCTGCTCGAAGTCGCCGGCCGTCTGCGGGCCAGCATGCGGGCAGGCGATACGGCGGCCCGCCAGGGCGGCGATGAATTCATCGTGCTCCTGGAAAATCTCGCTGCCGGGGCGGAAGCCGCCGCTGTCCAGGCGGAAGCGGTGGCCGAGAAAATCCGGCTCAGCCTCAACGAACCTTACCTGTTGCATGGCGATAGCCCGTATTTTCACTCGGCCAGTATCGGCATCAGCCTGTTCTGTGGCCACGACAAAACCACCGATTCGCTGCTCAAGCAGGCCGATATCGCGCTCTACAAGGCCAAGGATGCTGGCCGCAACAGCATCCGTTTTTTCGATAGTGCCATGCAGACGGCGCTCGATGCCCGCGCCCGTCTCGAGTCCCGCCTGCACCAGGCGCTGGCCCGCGACGAGTTCCGCCTGTTCGTGCAAGCCCAGGTCAATACGGCGCGCCAACTGGTCGGCGCCGAAACCCTGCTGCGCTGGCAGCCGCCGGGCGCCGCGATGGTCGCTCCGGATGAATTCATCCCGCTGGCCGAGGAAAGCGGGCTGATCGTTCCCATCGGTCTGTGGGTGCTCGATACGGCCTGCGCCCACTTGCGGCGGTGGGCCGATCATCCGCTGACCGCCCAGCTCTATTTGTCGGTCAATGTCAGTGCCCGGCAATTCCGCCAGCCGGATTTCGTCGATCAGGTGCGTTCGGCTCTGGCACGGCACGGCGCCGATGCCAAACGGCTCAAACTGGAGCTGACTGAAAGCCTGCTGCTCGACAACGTCGATGGGGTGGTCGCCAAGATGCAGGCTTTGCGTGAACTGGGCGTCTGTTTTTCGCTCGACGATTTCGGCACCGGTTACGCCTCGCTGTCCTATCTGAAGCGTTTTCCCTTCGAGCAACTCAAGGTCGATCGTTCTTTCATCCGCGATATCGCTACCGATCCCGATGATGCCGCGATCGTCCGGGCGATCATCGCCATGGGCAATACCCTGCGCCTGAGCGTTGTTGCCGAAGGCGTCGAAGCCGAAGAACAGCAAGCCTACCTGGTCGAGCATGGGTGTACCTGTTTCCAGGGCTATCTTTTCGGCAGGCCGATTCCCTTCGCCGATTTCGAAAGAAACCTGGCGGGCGGCCCGGCAGGGGCGCCGCAAAACTAGGGATGGCGCCGGGCCTTTGCCGGAAGAGCGTGCGTCGTAACGCAAATCGCGGCAAAATTGGGCGGTTCAGGTATATTTCCGCCCCATCATGAAACCAGCCGTCCTTCTCCTCTCCGGTGGACTCGATTCCGCCACCTGCCTCGCCCTCGCCCGCCGCCAGGGTTTTGACGTCTATTGCCTGTCTTTCGACTACGGGCAGCGCCATTGTGCCGAGCTTGATGCTTCGCGCCGCGTCGCCGCCGCCCTGGGTGCCGCCGAGCATCGCGTGATCAATTTCGGTCTGGCCCAGTTCGGCGGTTCGGCCCTCACCGATACCAATATTGCCGTGCCGATCGGCGGCGTGCAGCCCGGCATTCCGGTGACCTACGTGCCGGCCCGCAATACCATCATGCTCTCGCTGGCTTTGGCCTGGGCCGAAGTGCTGGGCAGCCGCGACATCTTTGTCGGGGTCAATGCCGTCGATTACTCGGGTTATCCCGATTGCCGGCCGGAATACATTGCGGCATTCGAAACCATGGCCAATCTCGCCACCAAGGCCGGGGTCGAGGGCGTCAAGCTGAGCGTGCACGCGCCGCTGATCAATCTCTCCAAGGCCGAGATCATCCGCACCGGCGTGGCGCTCGGCGTCGACTACGGGCTGACCGTTTCCTGCTACCAGGCCGATGCCCGGGGCCGGGCCTGCGGCCAATGCGATTCCTGCCGCCTGCGCGCCGAAGGCTTTGCCGCGGCCGGCGTGGCCGACCCGACGAGCTATCTGGCCTGAGGCCGGGTAGCTCAGCCGCCCTCGTTTTCCTTGAGTTTTTCGATAACCAGCGGGAAAGCGCCGGAGCCGATCAGGGCGACGGCCGAGACGAGGAAGGCCAGGCCGGCCATCGGGTCATCGAGTACCGGGTGCAGGCTGGCGCCGAAACCGGCCAGACTGATCAGGCCGGGGATGGCGCAGAGGATGCCGAGGCTGGTCAGGGCGACGAAAGAATACGGGTAGCGGCGCATGGTGGTCGTTGGGTCAGAGTTTGGCGGCGGGCGCCTAGTGTAGTCACGGCCGGCCTCCTGCCGCAATGCCTTGATGCGGCGGACGGAGGCGAACCAATCGGCGGTTTCGCGTTCTGACGAAGGCAGCTTTCGGCACGCTCCTTGCGGCTTGCCGGCAAAGCCCGAATTCTTGTCAGAAACCCGACCTCGCTAGCCATGAACGCTCCGCCGCCCCACCTTCTTGATACTCCCGTTTTCGACAACAGCTTTGCCGCTCTGCCGGACGCCTTCTACACCCGCCTCGCCCCGCATCCGCTGCGCGCTCCCTATGTCGTCGCGATCAGCGACGAGGTGGCCGGGGTGCTCGAGTTGCCGGCTGCCCTGCTGGGCAGTCCGGAGTTTCCCGAGATTTTTTCCGGCAACCGGCTACTGCCCGGCAGCGATCCGCTGGCCGCCGTCTATTCCGGTCACCAGTTCGGGGTCTGGGCCGGTCAACTGGGCGATGGCCGGGCGCATTTGCTAGGCGGTCTGCGCAATGCCCAGGGGCATTGGGAAATCCAGCTCAAGGGGGCGGGCCGCACGCCATATTCGCGTGGGGCCGACGGGCGGGCCGTGCTGCGCTCGTCGATCCGCGAATTCCTCTGTTCCGAAGCGATGGCCGGGCTGGGCATCCCGACGACGCGGGCGCTCTGCATTGTCGGCGCCGAGCAGCCGGTGCGCCGCGAGGAAATCGAGACGGCGGCCGTGGTCACCCGTGTCGCCCCGGGCTTCGTCCGTTTCGGTTCCTTCGAGCATTGGGCCTCACGTAACCGGCCGGCGGAACTGAAACTACTGGCCGACTACGTCATCGACACCTTCCGTCCGGCCTGCCGGCAGGCGCCCAATCCCTACGCCGAACTACTCAGCGACGTGGCCCGCCGCACCGGCGAACTGATGGCACACTGGATGGCGGTCGGCTTCATGCACGGTGTGATGAACACCGACAATATGTCGATTCTCGGTCTGACGCTCGATTACGGGCCCTTCGGCTTCATGGAGGCCTTCGATGCCGGCCATATCTGCAACCATTCCGACGACCAGGGCCGTTATACCTATCGTAACCAGCCACATATCGCGCAGTGGAACCTCTATCGCCTGGCCGATGCCCTGCTGCCGCTGATCGGTCGGCCGAGCGAGGCGCAGGCGGCGGTCGACGAGCATTACGGGGCCGCCTTCGAGGGCAAGTTCGAGCAATTGATGCGCGCCAAGCTGGGACTGCGCGCCGGGCTGGCCGACGACGAGGCTTTTGTCGGCGAAACCTTCGGCCTCCTGCAACAACATCGTCCCGATTTCACCCAGTTTTTCCGTGCCCTGTCGACCTTACCCGCCGAGCCCGATCCCGGCAATGCCGCCCTGGCCGATGCGCCGCTGCGCGACCTGTTTGTCGACCGCAGCGCCTGCGACGCCTGGCTGGCCAACTGGCGGGCCCGTCTGGCGCAAACGCCGTGGCCGGAGGCCGAGCGCCAGGCCGCCATGCTTGCCGCCAATCCGCGTTACATCCTGCGCAATTGGCTGGCCGAAGTCGCCATCCGCCAGGCCAAGGAGCATGACTTCTCGGAAGTGCAGCGCCTCCTGACCTGCCTGCGCCGGCCTTACGACGAGCAGCCGGAATACGCCGCCTACGCCGCCCTGCCGCCGGACTGGGCAAATGGTCTGGCCGTTAGCTGTTCAAGCTGATTTGGTGCGGCAGGGGTGAGCAGGGGAGAATACGTCCTTTGCCCCCCGCAAGAATTTCGACAGGAAGCGATGCCGCCCCATGACTGAACCCGATCCGGACCTTGCCGCGCCGCCCGTCATGGTGCATGACATCGACCCCGCGGCCTTTCTCGTCGCGCACTACCAGGAGCTCTGGGAGCAGGGCGAACTGGAAATGGCGGAGATCAATCCGGCGCTGGCCATCGAAGCCGTCGGTTTTATCCGCTATCAAGGCGACTGGCTGGGCGTCGTCGTCACGCCCTGGTTTCTCCGGCTGTTCCTGATGCCGGGCGGTGGCAGCCTGTGGGGTGAAATTCCCGTCGGCCAGACCCGCTATCTCAGCCTGCCGGCCGAGACCATGCAATTCATTGCCGATGCGGCGCCGCAATTCGGTTCATTCCAGTACGCCACGCTGCTCGAACCGACCAGCCTGATTGCCGACATGGCCGCTGCCCGCCAGATGGCGCTGCGCGTCATGCAGGGATTCGGCGATCAGCCGGTCGAGCCGGAACCCGAACCGGACCGCCCCGCCGAGCCGCCAGGGCCGACCGCCATTTCACGCCGCGGCTTTTTCCGGCGCCTGGCCGGTAAGCGGTAGGCCCGCTATTCCAGGGGCCGGGACCACACTCCGGGTCGGATGAAAATCCGGGCGAAAAAAAGGCCGGCCGGATTTCTCCGCCGGCCTTGCTCGCCCCGCTGCTTACTGGACCTGTTGAATTCCGGCCAGGACCCAGCCGGTGCTGCCGTTGCGCGGCTTGGTCATGTGCCACATTTCATCGAAAGGCGCGGCCGGCGCATTCTTTTCTTCGCGGATCAGGCCGGTGAACCGGACGCTGACCACGTAGCGATTGGCCTCTTCGGCAACGTCGAGGACTTCGGCGTTGAGTTGGACGACATCGGTTTCCTGCTTGACGCTACCACGTTCGCCCATTTCCAGCTTGATCTCGGCAAACATTTCGGGCGAGGTGAATTCGCGGATGTCGTCGAGATTGCCGGCATCGTTGGCGGCCTGCAAACGGATGAAATTGAGCTTGGCGTTACGCACGAAACCGTCGACATCGAAGTCGGCCGGGATGTTGCCGGTGCTGGCGGCCGCCGCCGGGGCGAGGTGCGAACCGCCGGCCGGAATGAATTCCGGCTCACGCGGCGCGTTGCTGCCATAAGCGGCACCGGCATTGGCGTACTGCATGCCCGGTTGTGCCGCAGCCGCCTTCTTGCGCATCAGGAAGCCGAAGAGCATGACGGCCGCCATGACCAGCAGGCCGATCATCATGATGTTGGCCAGGCCTTCGCCGAAGCCGAAATGTGAAGCCAGGGCGGCCAGGCCGAGACCGGCGGCCAGACCGGCCAGAGGGCCCATCCAGGAACGTTTGGGTTGCGCTTGCGGGGCGGCGGCCGGGGCCGATGCCGGCGCCGGGGCGGCGCTCGGCGACTTGCTCGGTGCCCCCGATTGGCGCTGCATGCCGGACGAACTGCCACCGCCCAGGCGACGGGCTTCCGCGTCGCCGGTGGTGAGGGTAAAGCCGAGGACCAGAGCCGCGGCCATCAAAGCAAAAGATTTCATGTTTGTCTCCATCGAGGTGAATACTACAAAGCGCATAGTAACCGGGATATGTTTCCGGAAAAATTCGGATTAACTGCCTTTAGGTTCCGAAAAAACCGAAGTGTTCAGTTTTATCTTAGAAACCTTAGGGCAGAGTCGCAGAGAAGCGGAGAAGATCGTGAAAAGAGCCGCTTGCCTCGTTTTTGCAGCTCACCCACAAGGTGTACTGAATATGTCGGGCAAGTCTTTGTTTGTCCTCTGTGTATCCGCGTCTCTACGGTTCAATTGCGTATTCTAGGTTTATATGAACAAGCGGGCCACGGCTGGCGGGTTGGACGGGAAGTAGAAATGCACGTAGGAGGCGGTCAGCCGTCCCTGGCGATAGATGGCTTCGCCGCTTCGACCCTCCGGTGTGCAGGCGCGGGTCAGCGGTGTGAGCGGCGTTTCGCTTTTTGAATAGTGGAAAGTATGGCCGTGTAGCCGGCCTTCCGGCAGTTCTGCGACCTGCAGGCCAAGGGCGGCCAGGCGCGCTTGCATCACCGCGATACCGGGCAACAAGCCGGCAAAGGCATGGCTGACGCCGGCTTGGTCGGTGAGCTGTTCGAACAGGCTCATCATGCCGCCGCATTCGGCGAGCAGCGGCTTGCCGGCCGCGACGTGGGCGCGCAGCGCGCTCCACAGCGCCTGCTTGGCGGCCAGCGCCGCAGCGTGCAGTTCCGGGTAACCGCCGGGCAGCCAGACGGCATCGCAATCGGGGAGCGGCTCGCCGGCGAGCGGTGAGAAAAAGCGCAGCTCGGCACCCAGTTCCTGCAGGGTTTCCAGATTGGCCGGGTAGATGAAAGCGTAGGCAGCATCGCGGGCGATCGCCAGGCGTTTGCCCGCTAGCCGCCGGGCGATATCTGGCGGGGGAATATCAGCGAAGTCCACCGCCGGCGGCAGGTCGACCGTTGCCGTGGCGGCCAGCGCGTCGGCCATCTGCTCGAGACGCGTTTCGATATCATCAATCTCGGCCGCCTGCAGCAGGCCGAGGTGGCGTTCGGGCAGCGCGGCGTCGGCGTTGCGCGTCAGTGCGCCGAACCAGCCCATGCCGGGCGGCAGGCTTTTTTCCAGCAACTCGGCGTGGTGAGGGCTGCCGACGCGGTTGGCCAGTACCCCGGCAAAGGGCAGGCCGGGGCGATAGGTGGCCAGGCCGTGGGCGACGGCGCCGAAAGTCTGGGCCATGGCCCCGGCGTCGATCAGCGCCAGCACCGGAATGCCAAAACGGCAGGCGATATCGGCGGCCGACGGTGTGCCGTCGAACAGCCCCATGACCCCCTCGACCAGGATCAGGTCGGATTCGTAGGCGGCGCGGGCCAGTCGCCAGCCCGCGTCGTCTTCACCGCACATGGCGAAATCGAGGTTCTGGCACGGCCGGCCGCTGGCTACGGCATGAATCTGCGGATCGAGAAAGTCCGGGCCACACTTGAAAACCGTGACGCGCCGGCCCTGCCGGGTATGCAGCCGGGCCAGCGCGGCGGTGACGGTAGTTTTGCCCTGGCCGGAAGCCGGGGCGGCAATCAGCAGGGCCGGGCAGGCAGGCATTACCACTCCAGCCCGGGCATGGCCTTGATGCCGGCCTGGAAGGCATGTTTTTCATCGCCGATGTCGCTCACCGTATCCGCTGCCGTGCGCAGCGCTTCCGGGGCGCCGCGGCCGGTGACGATGACGTGCTGCATGGCCGGACGGGAGAGCAGCTTGGCGATCACCGTGGCGAGGTCGAGCCAGCCATACTTGAAGGCATAGGTCATTTCGTCGAGCACCACCAGACCGATTTCCGGGTCGCTCAGATGTTCGCTGGCAACGCTCCAGGCGTGCTGGGCCGCCCGGGCGTCGCGTTCCTGGTCCTGGGTTTCCCAGGTGAAGCCTTCGCCGCCGACATGCCAGGCGACGTTCGGCTGCTGGCGGAAGAAGGCCTCCTCGCCGGTATCCGAGCGGCCCTTGACGAACTGCACGACGCCGACCTTGAGCCCGTGGCCGAGCGCCCGGGCGACAACGCCGAAAGCGGCGCTCGACTTGCCCTTGCCGTTGCCGGTGTTGACCACCAGCACGCCGCGTTCCTCCTGGGCGGCGGCGATATGCTGGTCGATCACGGCTTTCTTCTTCTGCATGCGTTGTTCGTGGGTAATCATGATTATTCCGGGATGAAACAGCGGCGGCCGCCATCTTCGATCTGGCGCAGCGCGTAGCCGTAGAGTTCAGAAAGGGTGGCGGCGGTCAGGATGGCTTCGACCGCACCGAGTTCGGTTCGACCGTCGCCGTGGATGAGCAGTGCCCGGTCGCAGAAGCGATGGGCGAGGGCCGGATCGTGCAGGACCATGACGACACCGGCACCGCCGTCGCGCGCCGTGGCGGAAAACAGTTCGAGGGCCGCCATCTGGTGGCTGAGGTCGAGGTGCGACAGCGGTTCGTCGAGCAGGTAGAGCGGTGCCGCCTGGGTGAGCAGTGTGGCGATCGACAGGCGCTGGCGTTCGCCGCCCGACAGGGTGTGGATCTGGCGTTGTTCCATGCCCTGCAGGCCGACGGCGGCCAAGGCGCTGCGCGCCAGGTCGGCATCGCGCGGCGTTTCCCAGTCCCAGCGGCCGAGGTGGGGGTGACGACCGGTCAGCGCCGTTTCCAGCACCGTCGAGCCGAAAGGATCGGCGTGGAACTGGCCGAGCCAGGCGCGGCGCAAGGCGGCTTCGCGCGGTGCCAGCAGGGCGGCATCCTCGCCGCCGAGCAGCACGGCGCCGGTGGCCGGCGGGCGCAGGCCGGCGAGCGTCGACAGCAGCGTCGATTTGCCGGCGCCGTTGCGGCCAAGGATGGCCAGGCGCTCGCCGCTGTCCAGGCTGAAATCCAGCCGCTCGACGACGCGCCGACCGCCGATCTCGACGGCCAACTGGCGGGTTTCCAGCAGCGGCGCGCTCATTTCGGCTGCCTCGAGAGCAGGGCGAGAAAGACCGGCACGCCGATCAGCGCAGTCAATACGCCGACCGGCAATTGCTGCGGCGCGATCAGCGTGCGCGCCAGGGTGTCGGCCAGCACCAGCAGCACGCCGCCGGCCAGTACCGAGGCCGGCAGCAGCAGGCGCTGGTCGTTGCCGGTGGCCAGGCGCACCAGGTGCGGCACGACCAGTCCGACGAAACCGATGGAACCGGCCGTGGTCACCGAGGCGGCGGTGGCCAGCGAGGCGAGCAGGAAGATCGCGTAGCGCAGCTTGTGCACGGCGACGCCGAGCGCCTGGGCCTGCAGCATGCCGCGCGCCAGCAGGTTGAGTTCGCGGGCGAAAGGCATGGCCAGCGCCAGTGCGACGACCAGAGCGAGCAGGGCCGGCAGCCAGCCGGCAGCCTGGGCGAGATCGCCCATCAGCCAGTACAACATGCCGCGCAGACGATCTTCGGGGGCGATGGCGAGCATTAGCGCGACCAGCGCACCGCAGCCGGCCGCGACGATGACGCCGGTGAGCAGGAGGCGGGTCTGCGTCCAGCTGCCATCGCCGTGCGCCAGGCCGAAGACCAGGAACATCGCGCCGAGCGCCCCGACGAAGGCCAGCCCGTCGATGCCCAGCACCGGCAGGCCGAGCAGGATGGCAAACAGCGCGCCGACCCCGGCGCCGCCGGAAATCCCCAGCACATAGGGATCGGCCAGCGGATTGCGCAGCAGCACCTGCATCAGCGCGCCGGCCAGAGCCAGCAGCCCGCCGCAGGCAAAACCGGCGAGCGCCCGCGGCAGACGCAATTCGAGCACGACGTCGATGTCGGGAACTTCCCGCCCGGCGAGCGCGGCGGCGACATCGACCAGCGGAATATGCAAACTCCCCACCGTCAACGCCAGCCCAATACTCAGCGCTGCCAACAAGGCAAGGCTGGCGAGGATCAGGAAGGCGCGGTGACGGGAGGGCATGTTACTGAAGTGTGTAGCGGATGCCTGCAAAGGCTGTTATGCCGGGGGTTCCGTAGATTACGCTCTGGGAACGCGCGATCTCATAGTTCTTGTCGAACAGGTTGTCTATGCGCGCGAACAGGCTCCAGTCCCTGGCAACCGTATATTCGCCAAAGAGATTAGTCAGGGAGTAACTATCCATGCGGACTTGATTCATCCGGGTTTGCCAGTGCGGATCATCATAGCGAGCACCAACCATTTTCCATTCAATACCGGCTTTGAGCGGGCCTGAGACATAGGTTGCCGAGACGTTGCCGAATGCCCTGGCGCGGCGGCGTAGCTGCTCTCCCGTATCCAAGTCCTTCGGGTCCTGGAAGGTGGCATTTGCGTTCAACAACCAGTTGCCGATTACCGTGCCGGCCGATAACTCGATTCCCTTGATCCTGGCCTGCCCAACATTGGAGGGCGTCGAGAAAAAGGTATTCGGGTCGGTGGTCCACTCGATCAGGTTACGGATCTTGTTGTGGAAATAGGTAATTCGAGCCTGATCACGCCCTTGTTGGTAGCGCAGGGAAAATTCAGCATTGCGCGATTCCTCTGGCCGTAGATTGGCATTACCTCCGCCGACACCGGGTGTGGTTGGGAAATACAGGTCGTTCATGGTCGGTGCCTTGAAGGCCGTACCGACGCTCGTTGCCATGCGCCAGGCTGGGGCGATGTGGAAGCCATAGCCGGCTAGCCAGGTTTGGTGTTGCCCGAATTGAGAGTTGTCGTCGCGGCGCGTATTAACTTGAATGGAATGGGCATTCAGCGAGGCATTCCAGCCGAGCACAGCGGAGTTGATGGAGCGAGATTTGACTGCAAAATCCTTGGAGGAATCCACTTCCTGTTCCAGTCGCTCAAGTCCGGCGAGCAAGGTGCCAAGCGGGAGAGAAATATCGTTCTGCCAAGTGTATTGATTTTGAGTCGTCTTGAAGACGCTGATTGGATCGCCAATAACCGATTCAGGACTTTCCGTCCAGTCGATTCCCTGAGCGATGCGGAGATTGGATTTCCAGATCGAAGTCGGTGTGAACGTGGCGAAGGCATAGGTGCCGGCCGTGCGATGTTTCATTTCGTAGTTGTGGTTGGCATTGACGCTGCCACCAAACGGGAGAATGTTCGGATCCCATTGATAGCCATCATAGCGGCTGACCGTTTGCGAGTTGAAAAAGCCTGCTCCAACTTCGGCGCCGGCGTTGAACCGGTAGTTCGCGTTCAGGTTCAGGTTGGAGTTTCGATAGCCGTCTTTGTCGGCGTTGTAGCCGGGGTAGTTGGGTGATTCGATCGCATTGATCCCCTGGGTGCCACTGAGACCAGCCTTAATGCCGTAGGAAAAATTGCCCATTCGGTTAGCGTGGGAGAGGCTGGTTTCATAGGTGGATGCACTGCCGGCGCCCGCCTGCATGGCCAGGCGGGGAGCGTCGCTCCCACTCCGCGTGAAAATCTGGATGACACCGCCGATGGCATCGGAACCATACAGTGCCGAGGCTGGGCCACGCAGCACTTCGATACGCTCTATCTGCGATAGCGGAATCATCTGGATCGCTGTAGCGCCGGTAGTCGCCGAATTGACGCGGATGCCGTCAAGCAGAATCAGCGCATGACCGCTATTGGTGCCGCGAATAAAAATGCTTTCATCTGCACCATGACCGCCTGCGCGACCGAATTCGATACCGGTGCTTCGGCCAAGCAATTCGGCCAGGGTCGTCGTTGCTCCTGCCTGCTCAATCTCTTCCTTGTCGATGATGGTTACGTCGGCGATCGCTTCATTGGCTCGTTGGGTCTGGCGAGTCGCAGTAACGACGACCTGATCGAGATAGGTCAGTTGGTCGACCGCGAACGCCGATGGCGCGAGTGCAATTGGCAGCAAGGCGGCCAGCGTTTTCAAACGTGGATTCATTATTTCCCTTTCCCGACAGGCGTCCCCGCACGTCGGAATAGCTTAGAAAAGGAAGTGTGGGGAGTGAATTCAGGTCAGGAACCGGCGCCACAGCCCCGTGGCACTTCCGCGTGTCGCAGGCCGGTATCCGGGCTCGCAAGTCTTGACGCATCGCCTTCCCAGGTTTTCACCCAGTGGCCTGATGAGGCGTCCGCACTTGCTTACCGTTGCGGGGGCAGCAGCGGAATGGTCTCTTGGAGACGCACCGCTTTCCCGTTTAACTGCGCTTGGAGAATCCTTGCGCAGCACCTGTTACGGCGCGCATTCTACCTTGCGGCGTGGTGCAGTGCATCAGAAATCTGGTCGCCGATTTATACAAAGCACTTTGAGAATAAAGGCTTACTCCTTGACCATGCGGCGTTTTTACATTTATAGTCCGCGCCATGAATAGCGAACTCGAAGCGCTCGAAGGCAAGGTTGAACAGGTCGTCGCCCTGGTTCAACAGTTGCGTGCCGAGAACGAAGTACTCAAGAACCAGATGGCGGCGGCCGAGATCGAACGCCTGCATCTGCGGCAAACCATGACGGCCGCGCGGGAACGCCTGGAAGGCCTGGTCGACAAGCTTCCCGAGGATGCCTGAGATGAGTTCCGAGTCGAATTTCCTTGATGTCAAGATCATGGGGCGCGAATACCGCGTCGCCTGTACCGCCGAAGAGCGCGAGGCGCTGTTGTCGGCGGTCGATCTGGTCGACAACAAGATGCGCGAGATTGCCCAGCGCACCAAGAGCACCATTGCCGAGCGTGTCGCCGTGATGGCCGCGCTGAACATCGCTCACGAGCTGCTTTCCGGGGATTCCCGCAGCGGCGAAAAAAGCTTTGCGGAAGCGGTTGATACTTCCGACGCAAAGCGTAGAATCGGTGACATGGGAGCACGGATAGACACCGTGTTAGCGCCCCAGCAGCAACTGGATCTCTGATCATTTCCTGCTGACCCCGGCGCCGCCTGCCGAGCGTCCCCTGCGGTGTTTGTTAAGGCCATATATTCCTTGAACCAATGCTAATTGGCATCGGTTGCGGTCCATCAAACCGCTGTTGTGCCTGCTCTTCGTCGAGGAGGCCTGATGCGGAAGGAATGCAACCACTCTGAACTCAGGTTCAGGATGCCGGCCTGACGGCACTTGCGGGGGCCTATCTCCAACGGGTGGCAGAGCAATCTGCCACCCGTTTTTATTGCTGAAATCGCGCTATGCAATATTGGCTGATGAAATCCGAGCCCGCTGAGGCCTCGATCGACGATCTCGCGGCCGCCCCCGGGCAGACCCTTCCCTGGTTCGGGGTGCGCAATTACCAGGCGCGAAATTTCATGCGCGACGCGATGCAGGTCGGCGATCTTGCCTTCTTTTATCATTCCGGTTGTGCCGAGCCGGGTATCGTCGGCATTTGCGAAGTGACTTCGGAGTCCTATCCGGACGCCACCCAGTTCGACCCGGGCAGCCCCTATTTCGATGCGAAATCGGCGCCCGATCAGCCGCGCTGGTGGTTGCGCGATGTCCGTTTCGTGAACAAGACGCGGGCCTTGTCGCTAGCCGAACTGCGCCGTTATCCGGAACTTGCTAACATGCGCCTCCTCGCCCGCGGCAACCGGCTGTCGATCACTCCGGTCACGGCCGCCGAATGGGCATTCATTGGCAAATTGCTGGAGCAGTAATGACCGTCTGGTGGCTGGCGTACCCCCTGCTGGGGATTTTCGGTGGTTTTGTCGCCGGTCTGTTCGGCGTCGGCGGCGGCCTGACCCTGGTGCCCTTCATGTTCATGCTGTTCACGGCGCAGCATTTTCCGCCCGAGCATGTCATGCATCTGGCGCTCGGCAGTTCGATGGCGACCATCGTCTTTACTTCGATTTCCAGCATGCGGGCGCATCATGCCCATGGCGCGGTGCGCTGGGATGTCGTGCGCAGCATGGCGCCGGGGCTGGTCGCCGGGACTTTCGGCGGCTCCTTGCTGGCCGGCCAGGTGCCGACCGGACCGATGACGGCGATTTTCGTCGTCATCGTCTATTACGCGGCGCTGCAGATGATGCTCGATTTCAAACCCAAGGCGCACCGCCAGTTACCCGGCCCGCTCGGGCTGTTTTCGGCGGGCGGCGTGATCGGCATCGTTTCCAGCCTGGTGGCGGCGGGCGGCGGCTTCCTGTCGATTCCCTTCATGCTGTTTTGCAACGTCGCCATCCACGTCGCGGTGGGGACTTCGTCGGCGCTCGGTTTTCCCATCGCCGTCGCCGGCGCCATCGGCTATATCGTGGCCGGCTGGGGCGATGCCGGCTTGCCGCCCTACACCTTCGGCTACATTTACCTGCCGGCTTTCTTCGGGGTTGTTCTGATGAGCATCCTGATGGCCCCGGTCGGCGCCCGGCTCGCCCATAGATTGCCGGTCAAGAAGCTGAAGCGGGCCTTCGGCGGTTTTCTCGCTTTGCTCGCCAGCAAGATGCTGTTCAGCCTGATTGGCTAGCCGGCCACCTTAAGCCCCGGCGTTGAAGTCGCGCAGGGTGGCCACCAGATCGGCGAAGCGTTCGCCCTGGACGGTCACATGCGAGCGCAACAGGTTGGCCGCCAGGTCGCTGTCGCCCTTGGCGATGGCGTCCATGATGGCCTGATGTTCGTTGAAGGAGGTCGCCATGCGGTTGCGCACCCGCAGTTGCAGGCGGCGGTAGGGGCGCAGGCGGCGATGCAGGGCGGTCGCCTGTTCGGCCAGGAAACCGTTGTGGCTGGCCTCGTAGATGCGCTGGTGGAAAACTTCATTGAGCTGGTAATAGACGTCCGGCGTGTTGGCATCGCGCGCCGCTTCGCAGCTCCGGTGCGCCTCCTGTAAGGCCGCTTGCTCGCCCGGCGTGATCCGGCGCGCCGCCAGGCGGCCGCACATGGCTTCCAGTTCGGCCATCACCCCAAACATTTCGCAGACCCGGTCGGCACCGATTTCCGGCACCGTCGCGCCGCGCCGTGGGCGAATTTCGATCAGGCCGATCGAGGCGAGCTGGATCAGCGCTTCGCGCACCGGGGTGCGGGAGACGCCGAAAGTGCTGGCCAGCTCCTGCTCATCGAGCCGCGTTCCCGGCGGATAGACGCCGGTGACGATGCGTTCTTCGATGAGTTCGCCCAGGCGTTCTGACTGGCGGGTGGTGACGGGTATTTCGGCGGGGCTGTTCATGGTCATTGATCCTGCACGGGTGGTGATTAAATTATACGAAATTAGTTGACCAGTATTCAATATCTGTCTATCTTGTATACACAGCGGTGAAAATTGAACACATAACATGAGTACTGTACTCCTTTCCCAGGATGAGCAGGCCAGTGAGGTTCGCCGACTTTGCAATTTGTTCATCCATCTGGAGGAGACACCATGAACGAAATCCGCCGCAACATCCTGCGTGGCCTGGCCGCGACCCCTGCCCTGGCGCTCAGCCCGAATCTGCTGTGGGCGCAGACCGTAGGCGAACTTAAAATATCCCACCAGTTTCCCGGTGGCACGGCGACCGAGGGTGACTTCCGCGACCGTCTCTGCCGCCGCTTCAGCGCTGAGATTGCCAAGCGGACCAACGGCGCCATGAAAGGCACGGTCTATCCGGGTTCTTCGTTGATGAAGACCAATGCCCAGTTCAGTTCGGTGCGCAAGGGCGCGCTGGACATGACACTGGTGCCGCTGTCCTATGCCGGCGGCGAAGTGCCGGAAACCAACATCGGCCTGATGCCCGGCATCGTCACCAATTACGATCAGGCGGTGAGCTGGAAGAAGGCCGAGGTCGGCAAGGCGCTGGCCAATATCCTGGCCGACAAGGGAGTGCTGATTGTCAGCTGGATCTGGCAGGCCGGCGGAGTTGCCAGTCGGTCAGTACCGATCATCAACCCCGAAGATGCCAAGGGTTTGAAGGTCCGCGGCGGCAGTCGCGAGATGGACATGGTCCTGAAGCAGGCCGGGGCTACCGTGCTGACCCTGCCCTCGAACGAAATCTACGCGGCGATGCAGACCGGGGCGCTCGATGCGGCGATGACCTCGTCGACCAGCCTGATTTCCTTCCGTCTGGAAGAAGTCGGCAAGGCGCTGACCACCGGCCGTGGCAAGACCTACTGGTTCATGTTCGAGCCGCTGCTGATTTCCCGGATCGTTTTCGAGAAGCTGCCCAAGGCGCAGCAGGACGTCATCATGGCGGTTGGCGCCGAGATGGAGGCGTTCGCGCTGGAAGGTGCCAAGGCCGACGACCAGGCGGTGGCCGCGGTTTATCAGAAGGCCGGCGGCAAGGCCTACGACATGAGCGACGCGAGCGTCAAGAAGTGGCAGGCGATCGCCCGTGACACGGCGTGGAAGGATTTTGCCGGCAAGAACGAGAGCTGCGCCCGCATCCTCAAACTGGCCGAGGCCACACTGTGAGCCACGGCTTCGAACTGGAGGGCGCCGTCAAGGCGCCCGAAATCCCCAAGGAGGGGATTCTGGGGGGAATCAATCGCCTGATGCAGGGTTTGAATACGGCGATCATGTTCCTGTCGTCCATTGCGCTGCTCGCCGCCTCGTTGATCCTGTGCAGCAGCGTTTTCCTGCGTTATTTCCTGAAAATCCCGACCGACTGGCAGGACGAGATGTCGGTGTTTCTGCTCGTCGGGGCCACCTTCATGTGTGCCGCCTACGTTCAGTCGCAGCGTGGGCATATCGGCATCGAGGCGGTGGCCAGCCTGTTGTCGCCGACGGTCAACAAGATGCGCCTGATTTTCTGCGATCTCGTTTCCTTGCTGTTCTGCAGCTTCTTCACCTGGAAATCGATGCTCTTGCTGCACGAAGCCTGGGTTGATGGCCAGACCACCTCGTCCTCATGGGCGCCACCGCTGTGGATTCCCTACGGCTTCATGACCCTCGGCATGACCCTGTTGTCGCTGCAGCTCCTGCTCCAGCTCATCGCCGGCCTCGTTCGCAAGGAGAAATAACATGGCCGAATCCACCATAGGCATTCTTTACGGCCTGGGCACCCTGATCGTGATGTTCTCCGGCATCCCGATTGCCTTCGCCCTCGGCACCATTGCCGTGCTCTTCATGTTGATGTTCATGCCGGCGGCGGCCACCGACACGATCACCCAGAACGTGTTCGAGGAAATGGCCAACATCACCCTGCTGTCGATTCCATTGTTCATCCTGAAGGGTGCCGCGATCGGCCGGTCGCGGGCGGGTGCTGACCTCTACCTGGCGATCCATGCCTGGATGCACAAGATCCCCGGCGGCCTCGGCATCGCCAATGTCTTCGCCTGTGCGTTGTTCGCGGCGATGGCCGGCTCCAGCCCGGCAACCTGCTCCGCCATCGGCGGCGCCGGGATCCCGGAAATGCGCTCGCGCGGTTATTCGCCGGGCTTCGCCGCCGGCATCATCGCGGCTGGCGGGACGCTCGGGATTCTGTTGCCACCGTCGATCACGATGATCCTTTTCGCGGTCGCCGCCGAGCAGTCGCTGGGACGTTTGTTCCTCGCCGGTATCGGTCCCGGCCTGCTGCTGGTTGGCCTCTTTGCCGGCTATGCCGTGTTCCGTTTCAAGGTCGAATACAACTCGGCACTCGACGTCTGGCATTCCGGTGGCGCCAAGTCGGCCTACCTCGACGAAATGCGCATGACCCGGGCCGACAAGACCCGCATGCTGCCCCGCGTCATTCCCTTCGTGCTGCTGCTGATCGGCGTCATGGCGGCGCTCTATGGCGGTTACGCGACACCGTCGGAAACCGCCGGTCTCGGCGGCATCCTGGCCCTCGCCTTGATCGCCGGTATCTATGGCGTCTGGCGGCCGTCGCAACTGAAGCCGATCCTCAACAGCACGCTCAAGGAATCGACGATGTTGATGTTCATCATCGGCATGTCGCTGCTCTACTCCTACGTGATGAGCTATCTGCACATCAGCCAGGGGGCAGCCGAATGGATCGTCGCCATGCATCTGTCGAAATGGCTGCTGCTCGCCGCCATCCTGGTCTTCGTCATCGTTCTGGGCTTCTTCCTGCCGCCGGTGTCGATCATCCTGATGACCGCGCCGATCATCCTACCGCCGCTCAAGGATGCCGGCTTCGACCTGATCTGGTTCGGCATCGTGATGACCGTGGTCATGGAAATGGGCCTGATTCATCCGCCGGTCGGCCTCAATATCTTCGTCATCAAGAATGTCGCACCGGATATTCCGCTCAAGGATATCGTCTGGGGCGTCTTCCCCTTCCTTGGCCTGATGTTCCTCGCGGTGATCCTGCTCTGCATCTTCCCGGGCATTGCCACCTGGTTGCCGGATGTGGTCATGGGCGTCGCGGGTTGAGGGGGCGTCGATCATGAACGCACCTCTCGCCCGTCAGTGGGATAGCTTGCGCCAGAGCCGTGGCCGCCGCCTTGAGCGGGCGGCGAGCCTCGGTTTTGGCCGGGAAATCCCGGTCGACCGTATCATCGACCTGCTCGAAGCCGTCATTCAGCCGGGCGACCGTGTCTGTCTGGAAGGCAACAACCAGAAGCAGGCCGATTTCCTCGCCGAGTCCCTGGCCGATTGCAGTCCGGAACGCATCAATCACCTCAGCATGGTCCAGTCAGTCCTGGCTCTTCCGAGCCATGTGGACCTTTTCGAGCGCGGCCTGGCAAACCGCCTCGACTTTTCTTTCAGCGGCCCGCAGGGCGCCCGGCTGGCCAAGCTGGTCCAGGAACAGCGCATCGAGATCGGGGCGATTCATACCTATCTCGAACTGTTCGGTCGCTACTTCATGGATCTGACGCCGAATGTGGCGCTGATCGCAGCGCAGGCGGCCGATGCCGCGGGCAATCTCTACCTCGGGCCGAATACCGAGGATACGCCGGCCATTGTCGAAGCGACCGCCTTCAAGGGCGGCATCGTCATCGCCCAGGTCAATGAGCGCCTCGATAAACTGCCGCGCGTCGACGTGCCGGCCGACTGGGTCGATTTCACCGTGCTCGCCCCGAAACCCAATTACATCGAGCCGCTATTCACCCGCGACCCGGCGCAGATCACCGAAGTCCAGGTGCTGATGGCGATGATGGCGATCAAGGGCATCTATGCCGAGTACGGCGTCACCCGCCTGAACCACGGCATCGGCTTCGACACCGCGGCGATTGAGCTGCTGCTGCCGACCTACGCCGCCGATCTCGGCCTGAAGGGCAAGATCTGCACGCACTGGGCGCTCAACCCGCATCCGACGCTGATCCCGGCCATCGAATCCGGCTTCGTCGAATCGGTTCATTGCTTCGGTTCGGAGGTCGGCATGGATGCCTATATCTCGGCCCGTTCCGACGTCTTTTTCACCGGCGCCGACGGCAGCATGCGCTCCAACCGGGCCTTCAGCCAGACGGCCGGCCTCTACGCCTGCGACATGTTCATCGGCTCGACCTTGCAGATGGACCTGGCTGGCAACAGCTCGACGGCGACGCTGGGCCGCATCACCGGCTTCGGCGGCGCCCCGAACATGGGCTCCGACCCGCACGGCCGGCGCCACGCCAGCCCGGCCTGGCTCAAGGCCGGGCGCGAGGCCTACGGGGCAAACGCCATCCGCGGCCGCAAGCTGGTGGTGCAGATGGTGGAAACCTTCCGCGAGCATATGGCGCCGGTTTTCGTCGAGGAACTCGATGCCTGGAAGCTGCAAAAGAGCATGGGTGCTGAACTGCCGCCGATCATGATCTACGGCGACGACGTCAGTCACATCGTCACCGAGGAAGGCATCGCCAACCTGCTGCTCTGCCGCAGCCCCGAGGAACGCGAGCAGGCGATTCGCGGCGTCGCCGGGTTCACGCCGGTCGGTCGGGCGCGCGACCCGCGCGCCGTCGAAAACCTGCGCGACCGCGGCATCATCCGCCGCGCCGAGGATCTCGGCATTGATCCGCGTCAGGCGACGCGCGACCTGCTCGCCGCCCGCTCCGTCAAGGATCTGGTGCGCTGGTCGGGCGGCTTGTACGCGCCCCCTTCTCGCTTCCGCAATTGGTGACCGCCATGGAAACACTCAATTTTTGTTTCGATTCCGCCCCAGTGCTCAAGGGTGCAAGTCCCGCACTATGCGGCGTGGTCGGCTCGGGCAATCTGGAAATCCTGATCAAGACCGGCATCGAGCCTGCCGCCTGCAGGGTTTGCATCAAGACCTCGGCGCGCGGCTTTGGCGAGACATGGCAGGCAGTACTCGGCAGCTTTGCCGCCAGCCATGCGGCCGGGGGTACCGTCATCGCCATCAACGACATGGGGGCGACGCCCGCTGTCGTCACCTTGCGCCTGGCCCAGGCGCTGGCCGAATATCAGGGAGGTGGCCAATGAGCTTAGCCCTCGCGGTACGTAAAAGCTGGTTCGAGGCGACCGCCCGGGCCCGTGTTGCCGGCTTGCTCGATGCCGGCAGCTTCCACGAAATCCTGCCGCCGGCAGTGTCGCAGCCGAGCCCGCATCTGGCTCAACTCGAATTGCCCGGTGCTTTTGACGACGGCGTGATTGCCGGTAGCGGTCGACTGGCGGGAAAGCCGATTTTTGCCATCGCCCAGGAAGGCCAGTTCATGGGCGGCGCCGTTGGTGAAATCCACGGCGCCAAGATCGTCGGCCTGCTCCGTCGCGCGGCGCAGGAAAAGCCGGCGGCCGTGCTCTTTCTCATCGATTCCGGCGGCGTCCGGCTGCACGAGGCCAATGCCGGCCTGATCGCCATTTCCGAGATCATGCGTGCCGTGCTCGACGCCCGTGCCGCCGGTGTCCCGGTCATCGCGCTGGTCGGCGGCAGTTGCGGTGCTTTTGGCGGCATGGGTATCGTCGCCAAGCTGTGTTCGGCCATCCTCATTTCCGAAGAAGGTCGACTCGCGCTGTCCGGCCCGGAAGTCATCGAAACCGTGGCCGGCGTCGAGGAATTCGACTCGAAAGACCGGGCGCTCGTCTGGCGCGTCACCGGCGGCAAGCATCGCTACCTGATGGGCGATTGCGCCATGCTGGTCGAGGACGACATCGCTGCTTTCCGCAGCGGCGCCACGGAATTCCTCTCCGGATGGGGGGAACCTGCCCCGAGCATCGCCCATCTACGGGCTAGCCAGCAGGCACTGGAAAAGCGCCTCGCTGCCTACGCCACGTATCGTGACGGCCTGCAGGTCTGGGCCGCGCTCGGCGTCGCCGAGCCGGAAAACGTGCCGATGCTTGATCGCGACAGCCTGGTCGCCGTGAAGGAAGGATTGCCGACATGAGCCTCAACGACATTCTCGATAGCCTGTTCCCGGCCGGCCACACGGTCAACGTGGAAAATAAGGTGATTTCCGGCGTAGCGACGACGGCGCAGGGTACGGTCGCCGTGCTCGGCACCACCGATGCGGCAGCCATCGACCACGCCATGGCGCTGGCGCTGGCGGGCTTCATTCTCGATACCGTCGAGCAGCATCCTGGCCGGCCGCTGGTCTTCCTGGTCGATACCAGCGGTCAGGCCCTGTCGCGCAGTCAGGAGCTCCTCTGCCTGAACGGCTCGCTGGCGCATCTCGCTCAGTGCGTCGATCTGGCGCGCCGTCAGGGGCATGCCTCGCTCAGCCTGGTGACGGCCAATGCGGTCAGCGGCGGCTTCCTCTCCTTTGGCCTGATGGCCGACCGGGCCTATGCGCTGGCCGATGCCCAGGTCCGGGTCATGGATTTGCGGGCGATGGCGCGGGTGACCAAGATTGCCCACGAACGCCTGGTCGAACTGGCGGCCACTTCGCCGACCTTCGCACCGGGTGCGGAAAATTATCTGCGCATGGGCGGGATCGAGGCGATCTGGCCGGCACCGAGTGCGGCATTGCTGGCGGCGGCGCTCGCTACGGTTAGCCAGGCACGGGCGGCCGGCGATCAGCGCATGCAGTGCGGCTTGGCCCGCAGCGGGCGCCGGCTGGCAGCGGCGGTGGTCAACTCGGTGTGTCACTCGGCAGTCTGAACATGCGTCGCCACGATCTGGTCTGGCTGCATCCATCGGCAAGTTATACGACGCCCTGTGCCGAGCCCGGTAGTGCCGCCTGGTCGGCGCTGGCCGACTGGCTGGCGGCCGGTCGGCCGCTGGTGGCGGCGCGGCAGACGGCGGGAGCGACGCAGGTTCAGCTCGGCTTGAGTCTGCCGCTGGCGCAGGGACGACAACGCCTGTCGATACTGGTCGAAGCGTCGCAGATTGCCGAAGTCCGTTTACCGCTGGACACTCGCCAATGCCTGGCTGGCTTGCCGGCCGGGCAGGCTGCGATCTTGCTGGCGCTGGCCGAGCGTATCGAGACCAGTGGCGCACGCTTGGGCATTTACGGTTCCCTGGCCTGGGAAGCGCTGAGCGGTGAAGCCTACCGCCATGCCGCTTCCGACATCGACCTGATTTGCGATGTCGCCAATCTGACGCAATACGCGATTGCCCTGGATGCCTTGCGGCAGGCCATCGCCGATTTTCCCGGCCGGCTGGATGGCGAACTGCGCTTGCCCGATGGGCGGGCGGTCGCCTGGCAGGAAATCCTGATGCTGGGCAAGGCATCGGGCAAGAGCGTACTGGTCAAGGGCGAGCGGGATGTCGCCGTGCAGCCGTTGTCCGGGTGGCTGGCTGGTTTGCCGCCGCTGATGCTGGCGGCTTGAAGGAGGTGGGGATGAAGATAGCGCGCTGGATACTTTGTCTGATTTGCAGCCAGCCCTTCGTGCCGGCGATAGCGGGGCCAGCCGCCGGGGTTAGTAGCGACAAGCTGCTGATTGGCCAGGTCGCCGGCCTGACCGGGCCGGTCGCCGGTTCGGTGAAGGAACAGGTGGGCGGTGCCCAGGTCTATTTCAAGGCAGTCAATGACAAGGGCGGCGTCGCCGGACGGCGCATCGAACTGCATACCGAGGACGACGGCTTCGACCCGAAGCGGACGCCGGAAGCGGCGCGCAAGCTGATTCAGCAAGGTGTGCTTGCCCTGTTCATGGTGCGCGGCACCGGCAATACCGAAAGTATCCTGCCCCTGCTCGACAAGGAGGGCTTGCCTCTGGTGGCGCCGGCCACAGGCGCCAGCAGCCTGCATCAGCCGGTGCGGCGCTGGGTCTTTAATGTGCGGGCGCCCTACCAGATGGAAGTCGCCGCGGCGGTGCGCCACCTGGCGACGCTGAAGGTCAGCCGGCTGGCGATGTTCCATGTCGATGACGCCTTCGGTGCCGATGCCCTGGCCGGTTTCAACAAGGCGCTTGCCGAACATGGCCAGACGGCCGCCCTGGTTCAGTCCTACAAGCGGCCGGCCGGCGATATCGTGAATGCGGTGAAGGCCTTTGTCCAGGCTGCACCGGGTGCCGTGTTCGTGATTGGTTCGGCGAGTGAAACCGCCAATTTCATCCGCCAGTTTCATGCCGCCGGCGGTGTCAGCCAGTTGATCACCCTGTCGAATAATGCGGCCCAGGCTTTTTACGATGATCTTGGCAAGGCCGGCAGCGGTGTGATCATTACCCAGGTGGTACCCGATTCCGGCCGGGTCAGCATGAGTCTGGCGCAGGAATACCTGCGCCTGGCCAAGGAGCAGGGACAAGCGCACAGCGACGCCGGCATGGAGGGCTTCATGGCGGCCAAGGTGCTGGTCGAGGGCTTGCGCCGGGCCGGCAACGATGTGAGTCGCGACAAGCTGCGGGCGGCGCTGGAGTCGATTCGCGATTTCGATATCGGCGGCATCACGATCAGCTATGGTCCGAACGACCATACCGGTTCGCAATTCGTCGAAACCTCGATCATCTCGGCCAGCGGCCGCCTGATCCGATGAATCGGCCGGACAAGCTCCAACCGGCAGCCCGGCCTGATGCCGGAGCGACAACGCTTGGTGTGACCAGCGCTGATGCCCGGATCGGCCGTCTTGCCATTCGCAGCCTCTATCGCGAGGTGGCGCTGGCGCCCAAGCCCGGCCTGGTGACGCCCTTGAGCAATGGCAGTCATCGCGACATGACTTTCGCCACCTTCCTGCGCAGCCTGGTGGCCCTGCGCGACTATTTTCCGGCGATTACCGCCTGCGGCCGGCAGCAGCCGGCTTTCGCCGCCCTGCAACAACTTGGTATCGAAGCCGAAATCGCGATGCTGGCAGCGACCGGCGGCATCAACACGCATCGCGGTGCGGTCTTCAATCTCGGCCTGCTTTGTGCCGCACTGGGGAGCTTGTTGCACGAGGGGCTGACGATAACGGCCGAGGCCATTTGCCGGCGCGTCGAGACGCAGTGGGGGGCGAAGATTCTGGCCTCATCGACAAATTTGCCGGTGGAATTGCCGCCCAGCCACGGGCAGGTCGTCGCCCGGCGTTATGGCAGCGGTGGCGCGCGTGCCGAGGCGGCAGCCGGTTTTCCGGCGGCGCGCGAGGTCGGCTTGCCGGCCTACCGGGCGGTGCTGGCTGTTACCGGCGATGAAAAGCGGGCGGAAATGCAGGCATTGTTTGCGCTGATGGCCGAGTTGGACGACACCAATATGCTCTGGCGCGGCGGCCCCACCGGGCTGGCGCACGGGCGTCGCGCCGCGGCGGAATTTCTTGCCGCTGGCGGGGTGTTCGCCAGCGACTGGCGCGACCACGCCGAAGCCATCGACCAGGATTTCATTGCCCGGCGCCTGAGTCCAGGTGGCAGCGCCGACCTCCTCGGCGTCACGCTCTTTCTCGCCGAACTGGACGCCTGAGATGCGTCTCGCCCTTCTTTTCAGCGGCCAGGGCGGCCAAGGCCCGGCCCACTGGCAGCAGGTCCAGGTCAGCGCCAGTGGCGAGCTTGGTGAAGCGCTGTCGCGCGCGCTGCCCGGCATCGCCGACCCGAGTTCTCCGGTCACCCCGGAAACACTGGCAAAAAACAAAATTGCCCAACCGCTGATCTTTGCCCAGCAGATGCTGCTCTGGGGGCAATTACAGAGTCGCCTGCCCCGGCCAATCTGCGCTGCCGGCTATTCGCTCGGTGAAATGGCCGCCTGCAGCGCGGCGGGTGCGTTTTCGCCCGTCCAGGGCGTCGCGCTGTGCGCCCAACGGGCGGCCTTGATGGACGCTGCGGCGGCCGGCGAACATGGCATGCTTGCCGTTCTTGGTCTGGATGAGGCGCTGGTTGATGCGCTGGCCGACGAGGCCGGTTTGCTGGTGGCCATCCGCAATGCACCGCAGCATCTGGTGGTGGCCGGACCACGCGCCGGCATCGCCGCCGCGGCCGGCAAGTTTGAGGCGGTAGGGGCGAGCCGCCTGGTCCATCTGGCGGTGCACACGCCTTCGCATACCCCGCTGCTGGCCAAGGCGGCGCTCGATTTCAAGAAATATCTGGAATTGCTGCCTGATCGCCGCCTGGCTTTTCCCGTGTTCAGCGCCATCGACGCGACAATGGCACGTACGGCCCGGCCCGCCCTTGACGCGCTGGCCCGCCAGATCTGCACGCCGCTCGACTGGGCGGCCTGCCTGCAGGCGGTGCGCGAGATGCAGCCGGATGCGGTGCTCGAAATCGGACCCGGCAACGCATTGGCCCGCCTGTTCGGCGAACTGGCGCCGGAGATTCCGGTGCGGGCCTGCGATGATTTTCGCAGTATCGAGGGCATCGTTCGCTGGCTGGATGTTGGCAACTGATACAGTTCGGCGCTCGCCAATACTATCGCTGCCTCAATTTTCGTGATTCCCTTTGAGATCATTCCGGCCTATCTGCTGACCGGCGCCGTCGCCGGTTTTTTTGCCGGCCTGCTCGGCGTTGGCGGTGGCGTCGTGGTTGTCCCGGTGCTGACCATCATCTTCGCCAGACAGGGCTTTCCGGCCAACGAGGTCATGCATCTGGCGCTTGGCTCCTCGATGGCGACCATTCTGTTTACGTCACTCTCCAGCCTGCGCGCTCATCACGCGCATCGCGCCGTGCTCTGGCCGGTGATGCGCGATCTGACGCCGGGCATCCTGGTCGGTACGCTGCTCGGGGCATTGCTGGCGGCCCGCATTTCGTCGCGGGCGCTGGCGATATTCTTTGTCGGCTTCATGATTTTCGTTGCCGTGCAAATGATCGCCAATCTGCGTCCGAAACCGAGCCGCAACCTGCCGGGGCGCGGCGGCCTGAGCCTCGCCGGCAGCGTTATCGGTGCGGTGGCCAGTCTCGCCGCGATGGGCGGCGGGGCGCTGACCGTGCCTTACCTGATCTGGTGCAACGTCCGGCCCCATCAGGCCATCGGCACCTCGGCCGCGGTTGGTTTGCCGATCGCCATCGGCGGCACCATCGGTTACATCTGGAACGGCTGGGAACATCCCGGCTTGCCGAGCGGCAGCCTGGGCTTTGTTTACCTGCCGGCCCTCGCCGTCATCCTGATCGCCAGCGTGCTGGCCGCACCCCTCGGCGCCCGCCTCGCCCATCGCCTGCCGGTGGCAGTGCTCAAACGGATCTTCGCGGGCCTGCTGCTGGTGCTCTCTACCAAAATGCTGTGGAGCTTGTACGGCAGTTGAATCCGGCGGGTTTAGCAGGCTTTGAAAACGGGTTTGCGCTTCTCCAGGAAGGCGGCGAGTCCCTCGCAGTAATCTTCCGTATCAAGGAAAGCGAACGAGGCGGCTTTCTCCGCATCGCTGAGCGGCGCTCCGTCGAGCAACCGGCGGATCCACTGCTTGTGCCAGCCGGCGACCAGCGGTGCGCCGTTGCAGATGCGGCGGGCGGTGGCGTAGGCCTCGTCCTCGACCTGCACATCCGGCACGACGCGGGTCACCAGACCTTTTTCATAGGCTTCGCGGGCGCTCAGGATGCGTCCTTCGAGCAGGATTTCCTTGATGACGGCGGCGCCGGCCAGCTTGAGCAGGCCTTCCATTTCCCCCGGGTACATTGAAAACCCCAATTTATTGATCGGCGCGCCGAAGCGGGCGCTCTCGTTGCAGATGCGCAGGTCGCAGACGCCGGCAATTTCCAGGCCGCCGCCGATGCAGGCGCCCTCGATCAGCGCCACCGTCGGATGCGGGCAGTCGGCGATGGCATTCAGCGCGCTGGCCACCTTGCCGTGATAGTGCAGGGCTTGCTCCAGCGTTGCGCGGGCCGTGACGAATTCCTCGAGATCGCCGCCGGCAGCGAAGGCCTCATGGCCGGCGCCGCGGATGACGATGCAGCGCACCCCGGGATCAACCGCGAGGCGGGCGAAATGGTCGGCGAGCTGCTGCCACATGGCGAGATCGATGGCGTTCAGCTTGCCGGGATTATTCAGGGTCAGGGTGGCGATTTCGCCGTTGCTGGAGAGGTCAACCGTAGCCATCGGGAGTGTCCACTGTACAAAAGGCGAATTATAGGGCCAGTCAAATTCACTATTAGACAATGTCTTATATAAGATACAATAACGCCGCCGTTTTGACGGTAATTATTAATTAAGGGGGAGGTATAGCCATGAGCAGCGCGATATATGAGCGGATGCGGGCCAATCCGAAGTTCCAGGAGTTAGTTGCAAAACGGGGGCGTTTTGCCTGGACATTGGCGTTCGTAGTGTTGAGTATGTTTTACGGTTTTGTCATGGTCGTGGCCTTTAATCCGGCCGCTCTCGGCCAGCCGGTCAGCGAAGGTTCGATGCTGACGGTCGGCGTGGCCGTCGAACTTTTCATGTTCATTTTCTTCTGGGCGCTGACGGCGGTTTACGTGAAACGCGCCAATACCGAGTTTGATGCCTTGACCCAGGAAATCGTCAAGGAAGCCTGGAAGGAGAACAAATGATGCGCCGTCTGACTCAACTTACCGCCGCCCTCGGTCTTTTCGCCGTTGCTGCCATGGCTTATGCCGGCGGCCCGCTCGAGGGCATCACCGAAAAGCAGGCCACCAACTGGCACGCCATCATCATGTTCTGCATCTTCGTCGCGATGACGATGGGCATTACCTACTGGGCGGCCAGCCGCACCAAGTCGACCGCCGATTTCTATACGGCCGGCGGCGGTATCACCGGCTTCCAGAACGGCATGGCGATCGCCGGCGACTATATGTCGGCGGCCACCTTGCTCGGTCTGACGGCCATGGTCTACACCCAGGGCTACGACGGCTACATCTACATGCTGGCCTTCTTCGCCGGCTGGCCGATCATTCTGTTCCTGATGGCCGAACGCCTGCGCAACCTGGGCAAGTTCACCTTCTCCGACATCACTGCCTATCGCCTGGATCAGGGCAAGGTACGCACCATGGCGGCGATTTCCTCGCTGACCGTGGTTTGCTTCTACCTCATCGCCCAGATGGTCGGTGCCGGCCAGTTGATCAAGCTGCTCTTCGGCCTCGACTACAACGTCGCGATCTTCGCCGTCGGCATCCTGATGATGGTGTACGTGACCTTCGGCGGTATGGTCGCCACGACCTGGGTGCAGATCATCAAG
Source organism: Pseudomonadota bacterium (assembly GCA_018261905.1). Taxonomy (GTDB): domain Bacteria; phylum Pseudomonadota; class Gammaproteobacteria; order Burkholderiales; family Rhodocyclaceae; genus Azonexus. The sequence continues at coordinate 54,045 of JAGTRU010000020.1, forward strand.
GCCGGCATGTTGTTGTGCGGCGGGACGCTGGTCATGGTCCTGGCCTTCAGCCAGTTCGACTTCTCCTTCCAGAACCTGCTGGAAAAGGCGACGGCCGTGCATAAGCTGGGTGCCAAGCTGATGTATCCGGGCAGCCTGCTGGCCGATCCGGTGACCGCCATTTCGCTGGGCCTCGGCCTGATGTTCGGGACGGCCGGCCTGCCGCACATTCTGATGCGCTTCTTCACCGTGACCGACGCCAAGGAAGCCCGCAAATCGGTGCTCTACGCTTCCGGTTTCGTCGCCTACTTCTTCAACGTCATCTTCATCATGGGCCTCTGCGGCATCCTGATCGTCGGCCAGACCCCCGAGTTCTTCGAAGGCGGTGTGGTCGGCGCCAAGATGATTGGCGGCGGCAATATGGTGGCCATGCATCTGGCCAAGGCGGTCGGTGGCAACATGTTGCTCGGCTTCCTGGCGGCGGTGGCTTTCGCCACCATCCTGGCGGTGGTTTCCGGCCTGGCTTTGGCCGGTGCCTCGGCCATCTCGCATGACCTTTACGCCCGCGTCATCATGAAGGGGCAGGCTTCGGAGGCGAAGGAAATCCGCGTCTCGAAGATCGCCACCATCTGCCTCGGCTTCGTTGCCATCGTGCTCGGCATCCTGTTCGAAAAGCAGAACATCGCCTTCATGGTCGGTCTGGCCTTCGGTGTGGCGGCAGCTGCCAACTTCCCGGTGCTCATCCTTTCCATGTACTGGAAGGGCCTGACGACCCGCGGCGCGCTGTTCGGCGGCTACGGTGGTCTGGTTTCCGCCGTGCTCTTCGTGGTCTTCTCGAAGTCGGTATGGGTCGATGTGCTGCACAATGCAGCCCCGCTCTTCCCCTACACGCAACCGGCCCTGTTTGCCATGCCGCTTGCCTTCCTGCTCGCCTACATCTTCTCGAAGACCGACTCCAGCGTGCGCGCCGGCAAGGAAATCGAAGCCTTTGAAGACCAGTATGTGCGGGCCCAGACTGGCTATGGGGCGTCGGGCGCCAGCAGCCACTAGCTGTTCTCGGCCATGCCCAAAAAGCCCCGACCGGCATGCCGGTCGGGGCTTTTTTTGTTTCCGTTTTTGTCATGTTATGGCATAGTCATCGGCGTTCTGGCGAATGTCATAGTTGCGGGGCGCCAAATTCGTGACATATTATGCCTTGACATTTTATGTCGTTGCTTCTAATCTGGGTTCGAGGCAGTACGCTTCTTTTAATGACAAGGGAAAGAAATGGAACAGTCGCTGAGAGACAAACTGGATGGCCTGGATACTATTGTCGGGGTGCTGATGGGGGGGCTGGCTGTGCAGTTGCACCCGATTCCCGGACCGGTACCCGTCGTCCAGGTCAGCATCGAAGGTCGTGAGGAATTGCCGATCTATGTGACCTGCTCGGACTCGCAAATACTTTGCCTGTGCTACCTGTGGAATGACAGCGAAGTACTGGCGGAGCGCCGCACGGAGTTGCTCGAAACCCTGCTCGATCTGAATCCCTCGGTGCCGCTTTCATCCTTTGGCCGCGTCGGCGAGCGCTACGTGCTGTTCGGCGCCCTGGCGTTGAATGCCAGGCCCGCCGATATTGCCGAAGACATCGCCGCTCTCAGCGACAACGCGCTCGACGCCCTCGAAGCCTTGTCCGAATTCTTGCAGTGACAGGAGAAGATCATGTCCATGATTAAGAAAGTCGTAACCCTGCTGCGCGGCAGTGCCCGCGAGATCGCCGAAAACGTCGTCGATGCCAATGCAACGCGCATCTACGAACAGGAAATCATCGATGCCAAGCAGAGCATCCTCGAAGCGCGCAGCAGCCTGGCCGATGTCATGGCCAGGGAAATGCAGGCCGGCCGGGCGGTGACCCGGCTGGAAGGCGAGATTGCCCATTTTGAAAGTCTGGCCCTGGAAGCCCTGAACAAGACTCAGGAAGCCCTGGCCGAGGAAGTCGCCGGCAAGGTGGCGGCGCTCGAACAGGATCTGGAAGAGCAGCGCAAGGCGCGGCAGTCGTTTGCCAGCCAGGTCAGCCAACTCAAGGAACTGATCAAGGCGGCCGAGGCGAAGATCCGCGAGCATGAGCGCGAAATCGCCATCGCCAAGACGACGGAAAGCGTTTACAAGGCAACCCAGTCGATCTCCGACAACATCGGCCACAGCGGTTCCCGCCTGGCCAGCGCCCGCGAGTCGCTGGAGCGCATCAAGCAGCGCCACGAACATCTGGCGGATCGTCTGCAGGCCAGCGAGCAACTGGATCGCGAACTGGGCGACAAGGCGCTGGCCAGCAAGCTGGCCGAGGCCGGTATTGGTCAGGATGCCAATCGTCAGCGTCAGGTCATGGAACGCCTCCGGGCCCGCCAGGCAAAACCGACGGACGACCAGTGAGCGTCAAGCAGAGACCGGCCCGCTGGCAAAGTTCCGATGCGGCGCTCAAGGCCGTGCAGGTGGCTTTCGACGTCGAGGAAAAGGTGCTCGAAACCGTGCGCCGCACGGCCTTTGAAGAGAACCGCTCTACCTCGGACCAGATCCGCCATCTGCTCGGCCTGACCACGGCCAGCCGCCCGAAACGGCCGCGTCTGACGGTTTCGCTGACCGTCGCCGATTACGCCGTGCTGGGCGAGCGCTACGGTCTGGCCGTCGATGACCGGCTGGCGATCAAGGAGCGGGTGACCCGGGAATTGATCGATTTTGCCAATGCCACAAAAGGGTAAACAGGAATGACCAGCTTCTACGACGCCGCCATCTCCTTTCCAACAGTCATCTATACAACGCTGCTTGGCGTGGTCATGGTGTACTGGCTGCTTGCCCTGGTCGGCATTGTCGATTTCGAGTCCACCAATTTGGATATGGATAGTGACTTGCATGCCGACGCGCATGTCGATGAAATCAGCGATTTGGCCAGCTATCTCGTTGCCCTGGGTTTGAACGGCGTGCCGTTTTCGGTGGTATTCACGTTGCTCACGGTATTCGCCTGGACGACGACCTGTCTGGCCGCCATGTGGCTTTTGCCCTTGGTGCCGACCACGTTGTTGCGCACGGTAGCTGGCCTGGGCGTGCTGGTCGGTGGCTTGGGTCTGGCACTGCCGCTGACCGCCAGGATGATCCGTCCGATGCGCGGCCTTTTCGTGACCCATACCGCGATGTCGAATGCGGCCCTGGTCGGCCAGAGCTGCCGGGTGCTGACCTCCAGCGTCGACGAAAAATTCGGGCGCGCCGAGGTGGCAACCCGGGGGGCCGGCGTCAATATCAAGGTCTGGGCGGAAACGCCCAACAGCCTGAGCAAGGGCTCGACGGCCCGCATTCTGGAACACGATGCGGCCGGGGAGCGCTACCTCATCGTCGCCGAAGAACACATCCAGTAATTCATTACTTTTTCAATCCATTCAAACGTAAGCAAGGGGAAATTCATGGAGCCGGTTCTATTTGCCGTTGGTGTGCTGGTATTGCTCATCCTCGGCATGATCGCCCTGTTCGCCAAGTTCTATCACAAGGTCGAGCAAGGCTACGCGATGATCGTCAACACGCTGCGGGCCGAACCCGAAGTCACCTTCACCGGGCGCATGGTCTATCCGATCATCCACAAGTCCGAGCTGATGGAAATTTCGCTGAAGACCATCGAAATCGACCGCTCCGGCGGCGAGGGCCTGATCTGTCGCGACAACATCCGGGCCGATATCAAGGTCAAGTTTTTCGTGCGGGTTAACAAGACGGCCGAAGACGTGCTCAAGGTCGCCCAGGGCATCGGTTGCGAACGCGCTTCCAGCCCGGAAATCCTCGAAGACCTGTTTTCTGCCAAGTTCTCGGAAGCGCTGAAGACGGTTGGCAAGGCAATGGATTTCATCGACCTGTACCAGGCCCGCGACCGCTTCCGCGACGAAATCGTGCGCCAGATCGGCGACGATCTCTCGGGCTATGTGCTCGAAGATGCCGCCATCGACTACCTGGAACAGACGCCGCTGCAAAAGCTCGATACCAACAACATCCTCGATGCCCAGGGCATCAAGAAGATTACCGAACTGACGGCCGTCGAACACGTTCGCACCAATGAACTGCGCCGCAACGAGGAAATGCAGATCAAGAAAAAGGACGTCGAGACCCAGGAAGCCCTGCTCGAACTCGAACGCCAGCAGGCCGATGCGACATCGCGTCAGAAGCGCGAGGTCGCTTCGGTGCGGGCCCGCGAAGAAGCCGAGACGGCGAAGATCCAGTCGGAAGAACTGACCAAGTCGGAAGTGGCACGCCTGCAGGCCGAGCAGACCATCGCCGTGCAACAGGAAAATGCCCAGCGCGAGAAGGAAGTGGCGGAAAACAACCGCAAGCGCGCGGTTGCCGTCGAAGAGGAAAAGGTCACCCGGGCGCGCGAACTGGAAATCGTTGATCGCGAGAAGGAAGTCACCCTGCAGCGCATCGACAAGGACAAGGCTGTCGAAGTGCAGAAGAAAGCCATCGCCGACGTCATCCGCGAACGGGTCATCGTCGAGCGCACGGTCGCCGAGCAGGAAGAAGCGATCAAGGAAGTCCGTGTCGTGGCCGAGGCCGACCGCACCAAGAAATCGGTAGTGATCCTCGCCGAAGGCCAGGCTGAAGAAAAGCTGGTGCTCGAAGTCAAAGCCGCCGAAGCCCAGGAGCGCCGGGCCCGCCACAAGGCGGCCGAGGAGCAGACCCTGGCCGAAGCTCATCTCAAGGTGGCCGAGAAGGAATCCGAAGCCAAGAAACGCGAAGCCGAAGGCCTCGAAGCCATGGCTGCTGCGACCGGTCTGGCGACGGCCAGGGTGATGATGGTCACGGCCGACGCCGAAGAAAAGCAGGGCATGGTTGCCGCCAAGATCAAGATGGCCGATGCCGAAGCGGTCACCAAATTCGGCACGGCCGAGGCGGACGCCTTGCTTGCCAAGCTCGAAGCCGAAGCCCAGGGTAAGGAAAAACTTGGTCTGGCCGATGTCGTCGTGCGCACGGCCGATGCCGATGCCACCGCCAAGGCCGGCCATGCCGAAGCCGAAGTCATCGAGGCACGCTTCCAGGCCGAAGCCAATGGCCTGCGCGAGAAGTTCGGGGCGATGAGTTCCATGAGCCCGGCGGCCCGCGAGCACGAAGAGTTCCGCATGCGTCTGGACAATGCCCAGATCGCCACCCTCAAGGCGATCGACGCGCAAACCTCGATTGCCCGCGACCAGGCCGAAGTGCTCGGTGCGGCGCTGGCCAATGCCAAGATCGATATCGTCGGCGGCGAGGGCGATTACTTCGACCGCTTCGTCAATGCGCTGTCAATCGGCAAGGGTATCGACGCAACCATCGGCAAGAGCAGCACGCTGCAGGTCGCCCTCAAGGATCACCTGAGTGGCGAGCGCGACATGGTCGGCGATGTCCGCGACATGATCGGCGCCCTGGGTGGTTCGGCCGGCGAATTGCAGAATCTGTCGGTCGCCGCCCTGCTCAGCAAGGTGACGCGCGAAGGCAGTGCCGAGCAGCAGGATGCCTTGCGCACCCTGCTTGCCGGCCTGGCCAAGCGCTAAAGGGCCGCGCATGCTTGTTGCCAACGCACTGGCCTGCGAATGTGGCGCCGGGCTGCTCTGCGGGGCGCTGGCCGAAGGCCTGCCGGCCCGGGTCTGCCCGGCCTGTGGCGGCGTCCTGCTGGCGCTCGACGATTATCGGGTCTGGCGCCAGACCCTGCCGCCGGGCGCTGCCGAAACACCGGCCGGCCTGGCGATCGTCGGCGAGGATGCCAGCCGGGCCCGCAGTTGCCCGGCCTGCAGCGGCCCGATGGCGCGCTATCGCGTGCTGCCGGTCAGCAGTTTCCGGCTCGATCGCTGCAATCACTGCCAGCTGGTCTGGTTTGATGGTGGCGAATGGTCGGCGCTCGTCGAGGCTGGTCTGATCGATCGCCTGGACAGCATTCTGGCCGATGGCTGGCAACGCCGGGTGCAGGCCGACGAAGCGCGCTTGCGCCGGGAAAATGCCTTGCGCCAGCGCCTGGGCGACGCGGCCGTCGATGAACTGCAACGCATCCAGTCCTGGCTGCACAGCCGGCCGAATGGCCGGGAATTGCTCGCGCTTCTGAGCGGCGAGCCCATTTGAACTGAATTCAGGGGCAACCCACGTCATGGCTTCCACGAATACGTCTGCATCCGAAACCTCTGCCGAGCGGACCGACAGCATGGTCGGCGACAGCGGCAGCTACGAGCTGCTGAAAAAGCGCCTGGGCAGCCATGGCGATGCCCTGCTCGGCAAGGCGCAGGCCCTCAATGCGGCGCGCGTTGCCGAATTCGGCCGCAACGAGCAGTCGCTAATCCTGCGCACCCGGGCCCGCACCGAGAACAACTGCGTCGCCCGCGACATCGTCCGCATCGGCGACCGCCTGCTCTTCGGCTACAACGTCTTCATCGGCCTGCGCAAGGAAACCGCGGTCGGCGACGTCTTCGCCCTCTACCGGCTGGCCGAGGCGGGCGGCGGCGACGAACTCGAAGCGCTGCCGCTGACCGGCAGCTTCCTCGAGGACCAGCGCTTCGTTTCCGATTTCCGCGAACTGCACGCCTATTACAAGCAGGCGACGCTGATCCAGTTGCGCGTCACCCAGGACAAGCTGCTCGCCGCCTTCCAGATCGGCCAGCAACTGCACGACCTGCGCGTCTTCCGCTGGAGCCTGGAAAACGACGGCAGCCTGCGCTACATCGACAACCGCGGCGAGCGCGACATGGCGCTGCCGCCGAGCCATGATTTCGAATGGACGCCGACCCGGCGCGAAGACCAGGTCGGCGGCCGCCATCCGCACGTCAACATTCTCGACACGGTCTTCGTCGAAACCATCGGCGGCGACCTGACGGTCAAGATCGAAAACAACACCGAGAGCGGGCTCGGCATCTACAGCGAAGCGGTCGAGGACAAGACCCAGTCGCTCGACGACGCCGAAGTCGCCTACGCCCGGCTCGGCCTGCTGATCCTGCTGCGCATCAAGCCCTACCGCGAGCAGACGGTACGCTACCTGGTCTACAACACGCGCACGCAAAGCGTCACCCGCATCGACGCCATCGGCGTCTCCTGCATCCAGTTGCCGGAAGACCACGGCATCATCTTCCCCGGTGGCTACTACCTGCAGTCCGGCGAGTACAAGCGCTTCGACCTGCCGGAGGCGATGCTCGACAACCTGCGCTTCAAGCGCGTCCTGCGCTCGCCGAACGGCGAGGATGTGCTCTACGTCTTCTATCAGCCGGGCCTCGGCCATTACGCGCTGTTTACCTACAACCTGATCGACAAGACGCTGGGCGCGCCGATTCTCGGCAATGGCTACGCCCGCTTCCCGGACGGCCGCATCCTGGTTTTCCAGGCCGATGGCGGCGAGCCGACCCGCGTGCATCCGATGCAGCTATGGCAGACGCCCTTCTTCAGCGAAGAGCATGCCGGCAAGCAGGCCGCCGGGCAGGGCTTCTTCGGCCGCATCGGCAACGCCGACCTGGTGCGCGGCATTTCCGAGCTGAACGGCATCGCCCGCGCCGTGCGCGAGCAGGTGCCGACGCGCACCGCCTACGAAGACCTGATCCGCCAGTGCAGCCGTGCCCAGGACGCCTATTTCTGGTTATCCGAACCCGAGGCCGGCGGTCTCGGCAAGGAATTGCAGGCGATTACCGAAGGTGCCCGCCTGACCCTGGCCGAATTCGAGAAGGTCGACAGCATCCGCCGCGAAACGGCCCAGGCTCTGGCCGCCGCCGAAGGCGAGCAGCGCGAGTTGCTGGGCCAGATCGCCGGCATGTTGTGGAAGCGCTCGGACGATTTCGTCATGGCCCTGAATCGCCTGCGCGAACGCCGCGGCCGCCTGCAGACCCTGAAGGAATTGCGCTACGTCGATCTGCCGCGCATCGAGGCGATGGACGGCGAACTGGCCAACGAGCAAAACCGGGTCGGCGAGCGCGCCATGCAGTTTCTCGCCTCGCCCGACGCCTTTGCCGGCCAGCGCCAGCTGCTCGAAGGTCTGGCCGCGCAGGTGCCGGTTGCCGCCACCTCACAGGCGCTTGAACAACTGGTCGGCGAACTCGACACGGCCGCCGCCGGCCTCGACCTGCTCAGCGAGCAACTGGGCGGCCTGCCGGGCGGCGATGCGGTGGTACGCACTGATATTCTTGACCGCATTTCCGTGCTTTACGCCGAGATCAATCGCCTGCGTGCCGAGGCGCGCAATCGCAAGCGCAATCTGGGCAGCAGCGAAGCGGCGGCGGAATTCGGCGCCCAGTTCAAGCTGTTCGGCCAGACCGTCGAAAGCGCCCTGGAATTCGCCGACACCCCGGAAAAGTGCGACGACGCGCTGACCCGCCTGCTCGCCCGCCTCGAAGAACTGGAAGGGCGTTTCGCCGAACAGGAAGCCTTCGTCGCCGATATCGCCAGCAAGCGCGAAGCCGTTTATGAAGCCCTCTCGGCGCGCCGGCAAAGCCTGCTCGAAACACGGCAGCGGCGCATCCGCTCGCTGTCCGAAGCCGGCGCCCGGATTCTCGAAGGCGTGCCGCGCCGGATTGCCCAGTTCGGCGAAATCGCCGAGGTGCATGGCTATTTCGCGGCCGATCCGCTGATCGGCAAGCTGCGCAAGCTGGTCTACGACCTGCGCGGGCTCGGCGACGGCGTCGCGGCCGACGATCTCGACACGCGCATCAAGACGGCGCGCGACCAGGCCCTGCGCACCGTGCGCGACCGCAGCGAACTGCTCGGCGAGGACGGCAACACCCTGCGTTTCGGCCGGCACGCCTTCACCGTCAGCCAGCAGGCGCTGGATCTCACGCTGGTGCCCAAGGAAGGCAGCCTGGCCTGGCATCTGTCGGGCACCGACTACTTTGCTACGGTCAACCCGGAAAAACTCGAAAAATTCAAATTCCTCTGGGACCAGTCCCTGGTTTCCGAATCGCCCGATCTGGCGAGGGCCGAATACCTGGCCGGTACGCTCCTGCATCTCGCGCTGAACACGTTGGAAGGCTTTTCCTGGGCCGGCCTGCAACAGACGGCGGCCGGCGCGCCGACGGCCTTGCTCGACCTGGTCCGCCAGTTTGCCGCGGCGCGTTACCGCGAGGGTTATCAGAAAGGCATCCACGATGAGGACGCAGCACGCCTGCTGGCGGCGCTGATCGCCATGCAGGGCGAAGCCGGGCTGCTCGCCTGGGGCCCGCGCCAGCGCGTTCTGGCCCTACTCTACTGGCAGCACGGCGGTTTCGTTGCCGAGCGCGAAGCCTTGCTGCGTCAGGCCCGTGCCGCCCTGCAAATGCAGCAGCAATTCGCCGCCGGTGAGGCGCTGGCCCGCCTGGAAGCCGATGTGGCGCGCGCGCTGCAGGTCTTTGCCAAGGAATTTGCCGGCGAGCCCGATTCCGGGCGGATTTTTGCCACCGAACCCGACCAGTTGCCGGTGCTTTTTGCCCAGTCGGCGGCCTATCTGGTTCGCCAACTGGCCGCCGAGCGCGGCGAGGCCAACTGGGTGATCTCCGGTCCCGGTGACGATCTGGCCGCAGCGTTGATCAAGGAACTCGAACGTACCCAGCACTACGCCGAGTGGCGCAACGACATCGACAGCGCCGAGCCGGCCGAGCGCTGGCGGCTGGTCCGCGCCTGGGTGGCCGCCTTCGCCGCTGCGCAGATGCCGCAGGCTGCTGACTGGATCGACGACGCCGCCGGCAAGCTGGTCGCCGCCGCATTGCCCCGGCGCCGCGTCAATGCGACCCTGGCGGTCAATGTCGAGGCCTTGCGCAGCGATCACCCGCGTATCGTCGACGGGCAACTGGCGCTCAATCTCAACGATTTCTGGCAACGCTTCCATGCCCACCGCACGCAGATCGTGCCGGCCTTCGAGCAGTTCCACCAATTGCGGCGCGAGATGCTCGATGCCGAAAAAGCCAAGCTCGGCATCGCCCAGTTCCAGGCCAAGCCCTTGTCGACCTTCGTGCGCAATCGCCTGATCGACGAGGTTTACCTGCCGCTGCTCGGCGACAACCTGGCCAAGCAACTCGGCACGGCCGGGGCCGGCAATCGCACCGACCGCATGGGCATGCTGCTGCTCATCTCGCCGCCGGGCTACGGCAAGACGACGCTCATGGAGTATGTCGCCGACCGACTCGGTCTGGTCTTCGTCCGCATCAACTGCCCGGTGCTCGGCCACGACGTCACTTCACTCGACCCCGCCGCGGCCAGTCACGGCGCGGCGCGCCAGGAGCTGGAAAAGCTCAATCTCGGCCTGGCCATGGGCAGCAACGTGATGCTCTACCTCGACGACATCCAGCACACCAGCCCGGAGTTTTTGCAGAAATTCATCGCCCTGGCCGATGGAACGCGGCGCATCGAAGGTGTCTGGAAGGGCGAGCCACGCACCTACGACATGCGCGGCAAGCGCTTCGCCGTGGTCATGGCCGGCAATCCCTACACCGAGTCCGGCGATGTCTTCAAGATTCCCGACATGCTGGCCAACCGGGCCGATATCTACAATCTCGGCGATGTGCTGGATGGTCGCGAATCGCTGTTCGCACTGTCCTATATCGAAAACAGCCTGACTGCCAACCCGGCCCTGCTGCCGCTCGCTTCGCGCGACCCCAAGGATGTCCAGTTGCTGGTCCGCCTGGCCGAGGGCGAGGAGATTCCGGGCAGCGCCTTCAGCCATCCCTACAGCGCCCTCGAACAGGAAGAACTGGTCGCCCTGATGCAGCGCCTGTTCCGCATCCGCAACCTGCTGCTCAAGGTCAACCTGGCCTACATCGAGTCGGCGGCCCAGAAGGATGCCTACCGTACCGAGCCGCCTTTCAAGCTGCAGGGCAGCTATCGCAACATGACCAAGCTGGCCGGCAAGGTCACCGCCATCATGCGCGACGAGGAAGTCGATGCCCTGCTGCGCGACCACTATCGCGGCGAGGCCCAGACACTGACCACCGGCGCCGAGGAAAATCTGCTCAAGCTGGCCGAATTGCTCGGCACGGCGACGGCGGACGAGGATAAGCGCTGGGCTTCGATCAAGGAAGCCTTCGTCCGCCAGCGCAAGCTGGGCGGCGACGAAAGCGATGCCGGAACGCGGATTGCCGCTTCCCTGCTTGATGTCGCCCGCGCCGTCGATGGCCTGAAGCCGGATAACGCCCTGGCCGAGCGCCTCGGGGGCGGGCTGGAACGCATCGAAGCCGGTCTGCGGGCGGTCAAGCCAACGGTACATGTCGACGCTGGCGACTTGTCGCAATTTGCCGGCGTCGTCGGCGAAATGGTCAAGGCCTACGAAAAGGTCCTGATGCCACTGGTCACCGCCACCTATCACAAGTTGCGCATGGACCACTCGATGTGGGAAGACATGAAGCGGGTGACCAGTTTCATCGAAAAAATCGAAGGCCAGGGGCCAGCCGGCGAAGCGCCGCCACCCAAAGCCAAACCGAAGGCCAAACCATGAGCGGCCCGGCACTGAATATCGAGGATATCCTGGGCCTGCTGGCCGGCGGCATTGCCGATGGCCGGCTCAGCGACGACGAACGCCGCGCCCTGGCCAATACCCTGCTCGCCAGTCCGCTGCGCGACGAAGACCTGCGGCGCTTGCGCAACCACTCTTTCGAGCTGGTCCGCGAACGCCTGTCCGATCCTTTGCAACTGGCTTTGCTCAAATGGCTGGAGGGGGTCGTGCGGACCCTTGATGGCAGTGCGCCCAAGATGGCCGCGCCGATCCAGGAGGCCGCTTTCAGTCCCGGCATGGACTGCCTCAATCTGATCCTGCGTTGCCTGCGCGGCGCTGGCCAGACGATCGATATCTGCGTCTTTACCCTGTCCGACGACCGCATCGCCGAAGCCGTCCTCGCCGCCCAGCGGCGTGGCGTCCGTGTCCGCATCCTGACCGACAACGACAAGGAATTCGATGGCGGCAGCGACATCAGCCGTTTGCGCGATGCCGGCATTCCCGTGGTCGTCGATCGCACCTCGGCGCACATGCATCACAAGTTCGCCATTTTCGACGGCAAACGCCTGCTCAACGGCAGTTATAACTGGACGCGCAGTGCCTGCAACCTGAATGAGGAAAATCTCGTGCTCAGCAATGATCCGGCCCTTCTGAAGTGCTTCTCGGCGCAATTCGAAACACTCTGGCAAGCCCTGGGTGAAAACGCGGCCCTTGCATCATGAGCCGCCGCAGCTTTGACTGGAAATTGCCGCCGGCCATCGAGCAGCGCCTGGGGCGCGACAGCTACGGTCCGCAACGGGCCATCCACGAAGACGATCACCTGCTGCTGATTCTGCACGAACCACCGATCTCCGAAGGCAATGCCCGCGAAGCCGCGGTTTTCCTGCGCAAGCCGGATGGCAAGTGGCTGTATCACGGCGTCGACAACGGGCAATACGCCTTGGGCCAGTTGCTTGAGCGTTACGAAAAGCAGTTCGCCGGGCTTGAGCAGTTGTACGCCAAGGCGAAGACCGCCGAGCAGCTGTTTCAGGTTCTCGACCGGGCCTTGCCGCTGGCCCGCGCGGCCGGCAACCTGAAGGAGGCGATGCAGGCGGCGCGCGAGCTGGTCAAGCTGGATGCTTTGCTGATTGACGCCAGGGATCGCACGGTTGATCTGGCGCGCGGCATGGAACTCCTGGTCGGCGACAGCCGGCTGGCCCTCGATTTCCGGCTGGCCCGCAATGCCGAAGAGCAGGCGCAATTTGCCCTGGCCGGCAACCGCGCCCAGCAGAAACTCAATGTCCTGGCCGCCTGGACTTTCCCCCTGATGACCCTGGCGGCCGTCTTCGGCATGAACCTGCGCGGCGGTTTCGAGAATTTGCCGGAAATCTGGTTCTGGCTGGTCTTCGCCGTCGGTATCGTGCTCGGCATGCTGGCGAAAGGCTGGGTCATGCGAGCGCCCGCCGAGGTACCCAAAAAACGCGGGTGATCGAAAGGGCAATGTACGGAAACCCAGTTGGCCATGGGTTCGCATCACATCCGATCAGAATAGTCGTCTGTTGGAGTATTGTCATGCCAGCGGGCGGCGTTCGGCCATTATGCACAGTACGCCGTTATGAACAGCAAACCTGGCCGATGGCGCTGGAAGGCCCGTCGATACTGACTTCGAGCGATATGTGGCCGCAGCATTCTGAGCATAATTTTGGGTGGTTCGCGGTGCCATATTTCCTGAGCTTTCATCGACTTCGGCGTGTAGCAACACCGGGTTGGTTCTGGGGTGCGAAAGATGATGTGCGAAAACGTCGAGTGCGCTTGGACGATGAGGATTCGAACTCAGGCACTGCTCCTTACACTGGCCTTCATGCTCTGCCAATGCACTGCGAGAAACCCGCGACCCGATTTGCCGAAGGCTCTGAAATTATGCGCAGCATGGAAGTCCTCTCTGCCGTTTCCTGCAAGGCTTCGTTGGTGTTGAAATATTCCAAGTGCACATAATTGGGCACTGTGCATAATGGCCGTTATGAACAGCTATTCATAACGGCCAGGAGCCGTCGTTCACTCTTTTTCTCCAGAGCAGCCATTCACCGGAACATTCTTGCCGTCGGCATAACAGCTTTTCGCTGGTCCGTACTATCATTGCATATGCGGACAGTCTGCCGGAGTCGCCCCAAATGAATCAATCAGTTACTTGGAATTGCCATGTTCTGGCTATTGAAAGGGTTTCTCGTCAATGAAAAAAGAGCATTTGCCATCCGATCATCAGACTGCTTTGCCTCCGCACGAATCGCGGTGGGGGACGTATTTTGGGGTGACGATAGTAACGGGAGCAAGCGCTTTCCTGTCCTCTCTGGTATCTGCATTTTCCATAAACATGGTAGTCATCCAAATCTCAATTTGGACAAGTATTGTTTGTTTTGTTTTTGCGTTGACCTTGGTCTCAAAAAATAGAACTGGATTTGCATTTCTACTCTCATTGGCCATTACGCCTATTACTATTGGCCTGGCTGTCTTGTATTTCAATACTGAATCAATCCGGGCAGATGTGGTTCGGGGATCAAAGAAAATTGGACGGTCCATCGTTGCCGAGTTCGTCGACCCTCAATCCTCTCTTGATCGAGCCATTCAAGCAGGATCTCTTCGCAAAGCCACGGTAGACGATATAAAAGCGTTTCGAGATGCCTACCTAGAAAACAAGTACGTCAAAAAGAGTCTGCCGGTACCGGAAAATGAAACCGCTTTATCCGTAACCCGTGTGAATATTTCAAGTGCATATGTGGTGCTCAAGAAATTCACCTATCCTTCAGGGTTAGTTAATGAGTACAGAGTAGTCTTCTTTGTTCCGGTAGGTGTCCCGAATCCAAACGGTGATTTTGGTCATTCAGCGGTTTATGATTTCGCAACGCTTACTGTCGGATGTAGCCTTGCTAGAACTGGCAGCATGAACTGTTGAGTAGGGCGAGAGATTGAATCTTTGCTTTGCCTTCAAGAGTCCGCTCACTAATTGCTCCACTGGCAGGTATGGGCACGATCCTACTTGAGACTGCCCACAGCCATCCGTCATCAGGCAGAGTCCGGCTATAAGCAGAGCCTCGTGCGCCCCTCCACCAAGCAGATTTTGAATGACGTAAAGGGCCAGGCATTCGCCGCCCTTTTGCATTTTCAGCGTTTTTATCCGGAGCCAACACTGAGGAGTGCCTTGCTGATCATTGAATTACGACAGCATAATTAGTGTCGTTCATTTCAATTCATAGACGGCCCCAGCGTCCATATAAACACTTTTGCTCTCGCAATTAAAACCCATGTCATGATCATGAATCATGACTGACTCCCAGTTCGTAAGTTCGCCTCGAAAAATGCCGACATTGATCCCTTTTTCTGCCATTTTGGCGTTTTGCCTGATGGCGTTTTCATTGCCTTCTACCGCCACTCCGCTAGGTGATCCAGCGGTTACTGCACGCCTCGGCTCTTGCGATGCCACCGTTGTTCGCAAGGCCGTGGATGAACTGCTCGCTGATCCAAAGACACTGCAGGAGCCGCTGATACTGTTCTATGCGGCATCGGGCGAGCGCATGGCAGGACGTAGTGAGGAAGCCGCATACCTATATCTCGCGGCGCGGTTGCGGACTTCCCGTCAAATCTTGTTCGAGAAGGGCGACCGGCCCCAGCTACTCTCAGTCATGTTGATGACCGTCGGGCCAATGGTTATGCCGATTCTCGAAGCCGATCCCGAATTGACACGGCGCACAGTCAAGCGCGTGATCGAATGGGACCGCACCACGATTGACCCGTTCCGTGAGCGCGATGAGGCGAAATCAGGAGAGATTGCGAAAAAACTTGAGGCGATCGATGAGGGACTGACCCATCTGCCCGATCAATTGCGCGACGACCCCGCCCGCGTGGCGCGGGCGCGGCAGGCGCTTGACGGATATGAGCGCCAGATGAAGGATTCCTATGCGCAACGCTGCGGCCCGGGAACGCTAGACCCTGCAGACGCTGAGGCTGCGGCCGAACGCATCAAGCGCGCGGCGGAGAGCCTGGTCCGAACCAATCCTTTCGTGGTATCCCAAGCCGGTGGAGAGGTTAAGTCCGCCAGTGTCGACACCTATCGCATGGGCACCTCACGCCTACCAACACGGATAACGGTGTCAGTGAGTACAGCGAATGGCAGGGCCTTCTACGCCGAAGTAGATGCCGAGTCGGCTATTACGCCAGAGCGCAAGCTAGGTGCGGTGAAGATGTCCCTGGTCTGTGTAACAGACATCTCTCATGGCCACCGCGATGCCCGCTGGAAAGACGTCTGCACCGATGATCCGCAGGCGCGCAAGCGACCGGCTGCAGCGACGAACGAACTCAAACCCTTCGATTTCGCTGCAGACGAAAAAGCCCGGCAGAACATCGAGAAGAAATCTGTGTGTAGATTTGCCGACCTGAAGCTTCCGGAACAGTTCTCGGTTTTTGCCGCCGGGGCTTACTCAGGGCGCAAGATTGCCTTCCAGATCGATCAGAGTGGACATGAAGGCACACAGATCGACGTTGCGGTGAACAGCCCAGACAAGCCAGTTGTACTGATGCTGGGCGCATATGAGCCAACAATCTGGAACATCGGCAGGACACCACAAACCCGAATTGTGGCGGTTTTGGTCGGAGGCTACCACCGGCAGGCCGTTGCCGGCCTAGAGCAGAGCACGCCCTTGGTGAACAGTACCTACGACAACAAGGGACCCTGCGGTTACTTCTACGTCACCTCTGAGAATCTCGCTCCGCCGAATCACCTGTCCAACCGCGTCTTCGGGCGCAGCGTGGATAAGGTCTTCCCGGCAACCAACGGCCAGGTGGTGATCGGCGAGCCTCTGGTGGCGGGAACAATGCTAGTTACTTCGGGTGCAGTCACGCCCGAGTCTTTTCACGATAGAAACGCACCGATCGCCGGTCCCGCCGGTCTTGAGGATGCAGTGCGCAAGGGGCTACTACGCAAGGCCACGGTTACCGATGCTGAAGCGTGGTCTGAGGCAGTGCTGCAAAACTCACCGCGACGCGATTTGTCGCCAGTGGCAGGCCAGGCAGTGCCGCGGCCGCATAAGCCGAGCTTGTTCAATGCCTATGTGGTGCTTAAGCCCTTCACCTATCCGTCTGGCTTGTATGGTGCCAACTCAGCGACTTTCCTGATCCCCAAGGGTGTGCCAAAACCTGATGGCAATTCGGGACACTCATCCGTCTATGACTTCAACACGCTAGATTGCCAAGGCGTCCAATGCAGTAAGCGCTAATGCTGCAATTTGAATTGCACCTCGCGAGCCCAACTCTGCAGTCGAGCTGGCCGTCCAGGCTTTCGCCGCAACCTCGGGACGTAGAAGTCCCTTTCCTTCGATGGGCATCCAATGAATAAGGCGCGATGGCTACTCGCCGCAAGCCCGAGCATTGCTTTGTTGGCTCTATTACTACTGGACCTCGTTCCTCAACAATGGGGTGTTATCTACGTCGCGCTTGCGTTTCTACAGGGTGCTTTTTTCCTACGAGTTATTAGGCGCGTTCGTAGCAACACTCCGAACCGCGGAGGTGAGGAGGCCACAATGCCTATGTGGCAAAAGGTTGTTCTTTCCGTCATTGCTGTCTATGGAATTATTCTCGTCTTTATCGGGGCGCTCACCCAACAATGAACCGCCCTATCGCTCACGAGAAATGCTCCGCCGCAAAGTGGCTCGCGCTTTCGAGATAGCGCGCTCCTGAACGTCTGCTTTCGCAAACTCCAACGGACCGCTTAGGGCGTGCGCCGTGCAAAGGCGGCGCTTTTCCAGTGGGTGAAAGCCCCACCCGGCGAAATGCTCCAGCCGGAAGCAACCGGAGCAGTCATGGAGGTAAC
>JAGTRU010000053.1 GCA_018261905.1 Pseudomonadota bacterium
CGCGATGCTGCATACCGTGATCGAGAGCATCCCGAGCGCGGTCAGCCTGTTCAATGCCGACCAGGAACTGGTTCTGTTCAATAGCGAATTTCCGCGTCTGCTCGAATTTCCGCTGGCATTGCTGAATGAGCCTTCGGTCAACATGGAGAAGCTCTTCCGCTTTAATGCCGAACGCGGTGAATACGGTCCCGGCGATCCGGAGGCTGTCGTCCGTTCCTTGCTGGCCCGCGCCCGCAAGGCGGAGGCGCATCATTTCAAGCGGACCCGGCCGAACGGCAAGACGCTGGATGTCAGGGGGGCGCCGTTGCCGGATGGCGGTTTCGTCACCATCTATACCGACATCAGCGAGCAGATCGCCAGCGCCGAGCGCGACCAGTTGGCGCAGAAGGTATTTACCCACACGCCGACTGGCATCATGTTTACCGACGATGCGCACCGGATTCTGTCGATCAACCCAGCCACCACCTTGATGACCGGTTACGAGCCCTTCGAGTTGCAGGGGCATACGGTGTTCGGGCTGTTGTCGCTGGATGATGGCTTGACGCCGGATTCGCTGCAGGAAAGCCTGGTTCTGCGCGGCAGCTGGAGCGGCGAACTGGCCGTGGCCCGGAAGAATGGCGAAGAGGTGACGGCTGGTATCCGTGTCAGCCGGGTGGACGACCCGCAAAGCGGCTTGCCGGCGCACTACATCTGGATCTTTGCCGACATCACGGAGCGCAAGCAGGCCGAGGAGCGCATGCGCCACATTGCCCAGCACGATGCGCTGACCGGGCTGCCCAATCGTCTGGCCCTGCTCATGCGGTTGGCCCAGTTGCTGCCGGAGGCCCGGCGGCACCAATGGAACGTGGCCATCATGTTCCTCGATCTCGACCGTTTCAAGATCATCAACGACACGCTCGGTCACCAGGTCGGCGACGAATTGCTGCGCGAAGTGGCCAGCCGGTTGTCGCGTGTCGTCCGCGAAACCGATTTCGTTGCCCGTCTGGGCGGCGACGAGTTTGTCGTGTTGTTGCCGGCGGTGACCACGCCGGCCGACGCGGCGATGGTCGCCGGCAAGATCATTTCGGCCCTTGCCGTGCCGGTCCAGGCCGAAGGCCATGAACTGCACACCAGCCCGTCGATCGGCATCAGCCTGTTCCCGGACGACGGGCCGGACGGCGATGCCATCCTGCGCAATGCCGATACCGCGATGTATCACGCCAAGGCGGCCGGGCGGAACAACTACCAGTTCTACGCCGCCGAAATGAATCAGGCGGCCAACGAGCGTCTGGATATCGAGCGCAAGTTGCGTCATGCCATCGGTCGCAACGAACTGGCCCTGTGTTTCCAGCCGCAATTCCGCGCCGACGGTTCGCGACCGACCGGGGTTGAGGCGCTGATCCGCTGGCACCATCCCGAAGACGGCATCATCTCGCCGGTCCGCTTCATTCCGGTGGCCGAGGAAACCGGGATGATTGTCGAGATCGGCGAATGGGTGTTGCAGACTGCCTGTCGCGAGATGAAGAACTGGATCGATGCCGGTCTGGCGCCGTTGCGGGTCGCCGTCAACGTGTCGGCTCGCCAGTTGCGGCGGCGCGATTTCTGCGAAACGGTGGCCGGGGTGCTGGCCGAAAGCGGTTTGCCGCCGGAATTGCTGGAGCTGGAAATCACCGAGAGTTCGGTGATGGAAAATCCGGAAGAAGCCATCCACATCCTGCAACGGTTGGGGCGCATGGGCGTTACGCTGGCTATCGATGACTTCGGTACCGGCTATTCGTCGCTCGCCTACCTGAAGCTGTTCCCGATCGACCACCTGAAAATCGACCGCTCCTTCGTGGCCGATATCGAGCACGATCTCAACGACCGGGCCATCGCTTTCGGCACCATCGCCCTGGCTCATTCGCTCGGCCTCAACGTCATCGCCGAGGGGGTGGAGACCGAGGATCAGCTGGAACTGCTGCGCGCCAACGGCTGCGATGAGGTGCAGGGCTACCTGTTCAGCAAGCCGCTGAACAGCGCCGCCGCTTTTGCCTTTCTGCACGCCCGCTGCCGGGCAGAGTAAAATCGCGCCTTTTTTACGCAGGGAGCCGTCATGGCACAGCGCACACTGGCCCGTTATCTGACCGAGGAACAGCGCGATAAGGGCGTCATTACCGCCGATCTGAAATTCCTCATCGAAGTCGTTTCCCGTGCCTGTCAGGCCATTTCCATCGCCATCGGCAAGGGCGGCCTGGGTGGTGTACTTGGCGAGGCCGGCAGCGACAACGTGCAGGGCGAGGCCCAGAAGAAGCTCGACGTGCTGTCCAATGAAATCCTGCTCGAAGCCAACGAATGGGGCGGCCACCTGGCGGCCATGGCTTCCGAGGAAATGGACTTGCCGCACCTGGTGCCGCACCGTTTTCCCAAGGGCGAATACCTGCTGACTTTTGATCCGCTCGACGGCTCGTCGAACATCGATGTCAATGTGTCGATCGGCACCATCTTCTCGGTGCTCAAATGCCCGGAAGGGGCCGACCTGTCGTCGCCGGCCGCCGCCGAGGCTGCCTTCCTGCAAGCGGGTACGGCGCAGGTCGCCGCCGGCTACGCAGTCTATGGGCCGACGACGCTGCTGGTGCTCACCGTCGGTGATGGTGTCGCGGTGTTCACGCTGGATCGCGAGCAGGGCTGTTTCATCCTGACCCAGGAAAATGTCCGGATTCCGGCCGACACCAAGGAATTCGCCATCAACATGTCGAACCAGCGTTTCTGGGAAGCGCCGGTGCAGCGCTACGTTGCCGAAATGCAGGCTGGCAAGACCGGTCCGCTCGGCAAGGACTACAACATGCGCTGGGTGGCCTCGATGGTGGCCGACGTGCATCGCATCATGACGCGCGGCGGCATCTTCATGTATCCGCTCGACAGCAAGATGCAGGACAAGGGCGGCAAGCTGCGCCTGATGTACGAAGCCAACCCGATGGCCATGTTGGTCGAGCAGGCCGGTGGTGCGGCCAGCACCGGTCGCCAGCGCATTCTTGACATCGTGCCGACGAGCCTGCATCAGCGCGTGCCGGTGATCCTGGGCTCGAAAAACGAGGTCGACCGCATCGTCGGCTATCACGCAGCCTGAGTCGGTCGCAGCCGTTCCGGCGGCGCTCTATCCGGCCGGAACGGCAATCCGCCCTACCCAAAAGAAGGGTTTTCCCGGATAATTTCACCTTTTCAGCAGGCTGGATTTCCGGATCATGAGCGTCAGCAATCTTCCCAAGTTTTCACCCCTGACCGGCGCCATCCGCGCCCTGGCCATGGATGCCGTCCAGCAGGCCAATTCCGGCCACCCCGGTGCGCCGATGGGCATGGCGGAAATCGCCGAAGTCCTCTGGCGACGCAACCTCAAGCACAATCCGGCCAATCCGCACTGGCCCGACCGCGACCGCTTCGTGCTGTCCAACGGTCACGGCTCGATGCTGATCTATTCCCTGCTGCACCTGACCGGCTACGACGTCTCCATCGACGATCTGAAGAACTTCCGCCAGCTGCACGCCAAGACCCCGGGTCATCCGGAATACGGCTACACCCCAGGCGTCGAAACCACCACCGGGCCACTCGGCCAGGGCATCACCAACGCCGTCGGCTTCGCGCTGGCCGAAAAGGTGCTGGCTGCCGAGTTCAACAAGCCCGGCCACGAAATCGTCAATCACTACACCTACACCTTCCTTGGCGACGGCTGCCTGATGGAAGGCGTCTCGCACGAAGCCTGCTCGCTGGCTGGAACGCTCGGCCTGGGCAAGCTGATCGCCTTCTGGGACGACAATGGCATTTCCATCGACGGGCACGTCGAGGGCTGGTTCACCGAAGACATCCCGAAGCGTTTCGAGTCCTATGGCTGGCACGTGATTCCTGCGGTCGACGGCCATAACAGCGAAGAAATCGAAAAGGCCCTGCTCGCCGCCAAGGCAGTGACCGACAAGCCCAGCCTGATCTGCTGCAAGACCACCATCGGTTGCGGCTCGCCGAACAAGCAAGGCTCGCACGACTGCCACGGCGCCCCGCTGGGCAAGGACGAAATCGCCGCCGCCCGCGAATATATCGGCTGGACGCACGCGGCCTTCGAAATCCCGCCTGACATCTACGCTGCCTGGGATCGCAAGGAAGCCGGCGCCGCGGCCGAAGCCGACTGGAACAGCCGTTTCGCTGCTTACCGTGCTGCCTTCCCGGCCGAAGCTGCCGAGTTCGAGCGTCGCGTCATGCAGCGCCAACTGCCGGCTAACTGGGCCGCCACCAAGGCTGCCTATATCGCTGCCTGCCGCGAGAAGGCCGAGAACATCGCCACCCGCAAGGCCTCGCAAAACGCCATTGCCGCGCTGGTCCCGGCGGTGCCGGAAATCTTCGGCGGCTCGGCCGACCTGGCCGGCTCCAACCTGACCTTCGTCAAGGGCAGCAAGGGCGTCACCCGCACCGAGGGCGGCAACTACTGCTACTACGGCGTGCGCGAATTCGGCATGACCGCCATCGCCAACGGCATTGCCCTGCACGGCGGCACTGATGAAGCAGCGCCAGATCATGGTCTACACCCATGACTCCATCGGCCTTGGCGAAGACGGCCCGACGCACCAGCCGGTCGAGCACATTCCCAGCCTGCGCATCATTCCGAATCTGGATGTCTGGCGCCCGGCTGACGCGACGGAAACGGCCATCGCCTGGACCTCGGCCATCGACCGCACCGACGGCCCCAGCCTGCTCGCCCTGTCGCGCCAGAACCTGCCGACCGTGACGCAGAACATCGCCGACGCCGACATCGCCAAGGGCGGCTACGTGCTCGCCGAAGCCGACGGCGAAGCACAACTGACGCTGATCGCCACCGGCTCCGAAATCAAGCTGGCGCTCGACGCCCAGGCCGCCCTCAAGGCCGAAGGCATTGCCGCCCGCGTCGTCTCGATGCCGTGCACCAATGTCTTCGACCGGCAGAGCGCCGAGTACAAGAAATCGGTGGTCGGCGCCTGCAAGACGCGCATCGCCATCGAAGCAGCGCATCCCGATTTCTGGCGCAAGTATGTCGGCTTGCATGGCGCGGTGATCGGTCTCGACCATTTCGGCGAATCGGCCCCGGCCGGCCAGTTGTTCGAACTGTTCGGCTTCACCGTCGCCAATGTCGTCAAGACGGCCAAAGAACTTTTGTCCTGATTCAATAATTAAACGAGAGAGGAAACACATGGCTATCAAAGTTGCAATCAACGGTTTCGGTCGTATCGGTCGCTGCACGCTGCGCGCCATTTACGAACAGGGTCTGCAGAACGAATTCGACGTCGTCGCCATCAACGCCGCCGGCGACCTGGCGACCAACGCCCACCTGCTGAAGTACGACACCACGCACGGCCGTTTCGCGACCAGCGTCGATACCGAGGGTGAAAACTGCATCATCGTCGACGGCAAGAAAATCGCCTTCTACTCGACCAAGAATCCGAAGGACATCAACTGGGCCGATCACGGCGTAGACATCCTGCTCGAATGCACCGGCGCCTACACCTCCAAGGCCAAGGCCGCTGCCCTGCTCGAACAGGGCGCCAAGCGCGTGCTGATTTCCGCCCCGGGCGGCGACGATGTCGATGCCACCATCGTCTTCGGCGTCAATGAAGGCATCCTGAAAGCGACCGACACCGTCGTCTCCAACGCCTCCTGCACCACCAACTGCCTGGCCCCGGTGGCCAAGGTGTTGTCCGACAGCATCGGCATCAAGCAGGGCCTGATGACCACCATTCACGCCATCACCAATGACCAGGTCACCGTGGACGTCCGCCACAAGGACCTGCGCCGCGCCCGCGCCGCTTCGGCCAACATCATCCCGACCAAGACCGGCGCTGCCAAGGCCGTTGGCCTGGTGCTGCCGCAACTGGTCGGCAAGTTCGATGGCTTCTCGCTGCGCGTGCCGACCATCAACGTCTCGCTGGTCGACCTGACCTTTACCGCCGAGCGTGCCACCACCAAGGAAGAAATCAACGCCTTGATGACCGCCGCCGCGAATGGCCCGTTGAAGGGCATCCTCGACGTCAACAACGCACCGCTGGTGTCCTCCGACTTCAACCACACCGCCGTCTCGTCCACCTTCGATGCGACGCAGACCCGCGTCATCAAGGGCGAAGACGGTTCGGTGCTGGTCAAGGTACTGGCCTGGTACGACAACGAGTGGGGCTATTCCTGCCGCATGCTCGACGCCGCCCGCGCCTGGATGAACGTCAAGTAAATCGGCCGGCGCACCGGCAAAAAAACCGTCAGGCCGGCCTGACGGTTTTTTTATGTTCGCGGTTGCTTCAGCCCGCCTGCATACGGGCAATGACCGCCCGCAGATTGATCAAGTCGGCGCCCATCGCCAGCCGCGCCTCGGGTGCTGGCGTTATATCCGCCGCACTGGCAACGGTGGCGTCGTCCGCGCTCCCCTCTTTTTTGCCGACCAGCCGTTCCCTGATCCGCTGATTGATCTCAGCTTCGGCCGCCTGGCGCTGCGCGGGCGGCATCGCCTGGAGCGACTCCTCGCTCTCGCCCATTTCCTTGAGAATGCTCTCGCGCAAGTGCTCGGCCGGCGTTTTGTTCAAGTAATCCTGCAACTCCTTGGCGACGGCGGCATGGGCGACGCGAGCCGCCTCGCTGCGCTGGCGCTGCTGCTCGCTTTCCGAAAGCACCGGGACCTCCGTCTTCTTGGCCGCAGCGCCGCCATTGTCCGCCGCCTGCTTGAGCGCCGCCGCAAATCCGTCCGCGGCGGACGACGAAGACACGCCATAGGCCGCACTTGCCAAGCCGGCGGAAAAGTCGGAATCAATTTTCATACTCGCCTCCACGAAATAGACAACTCATCACCAAGCAAATAATGCACCCGCATAAAACCGCAGATTCCCCTTCCGGCACGACCGAAAAAAGCCACTGGCCGCTCGGCAACCGGCAATATTTGCCGCCCTGCCTGGCATTTGTCCTGGTGCCAGGCCTCGGAATTACGCCCGCAACCCTGTAAAATCGCCGGCTTCAATCTCTCTCGATTGCTTCGCGTGCCCGGCTCCCATCGCCCTCTTCGTCTCGCCATCAACGGTTACGGCCGGATCGGTCGCTGTTTCCTGCGCGCCTTGCTGGATTCGACCGTCGCCCAAAGGATGCGGGTCGTTGCCATCAACGAACCGGCCGACCTGGAGAGCATGGCCTACCTGACCCGTTTCGATTCGACGCACGGCCGTTTTGCCGGGCAGGTCGAGATTGGCGACAACTGCCTGCTGATTGACGGCGAGAAACTCGCCGTCAGCCATGCCCGGACGCCCGAAGAGGTCGATTGGCGTGGCCTCGACCTCGACCTGCTGGTCGAATGTTCCGGCCACTACGGCCGCCGCGCCGAGCTGCAAGGTTTTCTCGACGCCGGCTGCCCGCGCCTGTTGCTTTCCCACCCGGGTTTCAGCGGCAGCGACGTCGATGCGACGATCGTCAACGGCATCAACCAGAACTCGCTGAGCGGCAGCGAGCGCCTGGTGTCCGCCGCCTCCTGCACGACCAATGCCATCGTCCCGGTACTCGACCTGCTCGACCGCGAAGTCGGCATCGAGCAGGTGCTGCTCACCACCCTGCATTCGGTGATGAACGACCAGCCGCTGATCGACGGCTATCATCACACCGACCTGCGCCGCACCCGCTCGGCAATGCAGTCGATCATCCCGGTGTCCACCGGCCTGGCGCGCGGCGTCGAGCGCCTGCTGCCGCAACTGGCCGGGCGCGTCCACGCCAAGGCGATCCGCATACCGACCCTGAACGTCTCGGCCATCGACCTGACCATCAGCACCCAGCGGCCGGTCTCGGCGAGCGAAATCAACCGCCTGCTGGCCGACGCGGCGCACGGCCCTTTCGCCCGGCTGATCGCCTACTCCGAGGCGGCGCATGCCTCGATCGACTTCAATCACGATCCCCATTCGGCGATCATCGACAGCAGCCAGACGCGGACCGGCGGCCCGCACCTGGTCAATCTCTTCGTCTGGTTCGACAACGAATGGGGCTTTGCCAACCGCCTGCTGGAAGTGGCCGACCATTGGTCCCGCCACTGGCCGACGCGCCAACCCGCCCAAGACAACTAAACTCATCCTTTGGAGAAGACCATGAAAGTCATCAAACTCACCGACCTCGATGTTTCCGGCAAGCGCGTGTTCATCCGCGCCGACTTGAACGTGCCGCAGGACGAGGCCGGCAATATCACCGAAGACACCCGCATCCGCGCCTCGCTGCCGTCGATCCGCTACTGCCTGGACAAGGGTGCGGCAGTGATGGTGACGTCCCACCTTGGCCGGCCGACCGAAGGCGAACTCAACCCGGAAGACAGCCTGACGCCGGTTGCCGTGCGCCTCGGCCAATTGCTGCATACGCCGGTGCGTCTGATCCAGAACTGGGTCGACGGCGATTTCTCGGTCAAGGCGGGTGAAGTCGTGCTGCTCGAAAACTGCCGCGTGAACAAGGGCGAAAAGAAGAACAACGACGAGCTCGCCGAAAAAATGGCCAAACTCTGCGACATCTACGTCAATGACGCCTTCGGCACCGCCCACCGTGCCGAAGCCACCACCCACGGCATCGCCAAGTATGCCCCGATCGCCTGTGCCGGCATCCTCATGGGCGCCGAAATTGACGCCCTGGGCAAGGCCCTGTGCAGCCCGAAGCGCCCGCTGGTCGCCATCGTCGGCGGCTCCAAGGTGTCGTCCAAGCTGACCATCCTCAAGTCGCTGGCCGACAAGGTCGACCAGTTGATCGTCGGTGGCGGCATCGCCAATACCTTCCTGCTCGCCTCCGGCAAGCGTATCGGCGAATCGCTGGCCGAGGCCGACCTGGTCAAGGAAGCCCATGTCATCATGGACATGATGAAGGAACGCGGCGCCGAAGTGCCGCTGCCGGTCGACGTCGTCGTCGCCGACGAAGTTTCCGCCCTGGCCCGCGCCAACAAGATTTCGGTCGACGACGTGCATGCCCACGACCGCATTCTCGACATCGGCCCGAAGAGCGCCGCCGCCCTGTCGCAAATCATCGCCAACGCCGGCACCATCGTCTGGAACGGCCCGGTCGGCGTCTTCGAACTGCCGCAATTCGCCGGCGGCACCAAGATGCTCGCCTCGGCCATCGCCCACTCGGAAGCCTTCTCCATCGCCGGCGGCGGCGACACCCTGGCCGCCATCGCCAAATTCAACATCGCCGACGACGTCGGCTACATCTCCACCGGCGGCGGCGCCTTCCTGGAATTCCTCGAAGGCAAGAAGCTGCCGGCGATTGCGGTGCTGGAAGAAAGAGCTAAGGGCTAGGATTTAGGATCGAGTTGCCTAGGATCGAGTAAGCCGTGCGTTACCGTGATCTCGTTGTTTGGCAGAAGGCGATGGATTTGGTTGTTGAAATCTATCACCTTTGCCAGAGTTTTCCCGCTGCAGAACGTTATGGTCTAGTCTCACAAATGCAGCGAGCCGCAGTCTCGATCCCGAGCAATATCGCCGAAGGTCATGCCCGTAAGAGTTCCGGGGCTTTTGTAAACCACCTGTCAATTGCTGCTGGCTCGCTGGCCGAACTGGAAACCCAGATCATGTTGGCCGAACGCCTCGGCTTTTGTAACGAAAA
The DNA here is from genome assembly GCA_018261905.1 of Pseudomonadota bacterium. Lineage (GTDB taxonomy): Bacteria > Pseudomonadota > Gammaproteobacteria > Burkholderiales > Rhodocyclaceae > Azonexus. Next base: position 9,571 of record JAGTRU010000053.1, read on the forward strand.
CACATCATTATCCCTGCTGACCAGTACCGACGAAATCGGCCGCATGCTCACCGGCCTGAAAAACTCGCTCACTAACAGCTAATATCTAACTCCTGGATCCTAAAAATGCTCCGCCATACCAAGATCGTTGCCACCCTCGGCCCTGCCTCATCGACGCCGGAAGTTCTCGAACGCATGGTGCAGGCCGGCGTCGATGTCGTCCGGATGAATTTCTCGCACGGCACGGCCGATGACCACAAGGCGCGCGCCGAGGGCATCCGCGCGGCCGCTGCCAAATACGGCCGGACCGTCGGCATCCTCGGCGATCTGCAGGGCCCGAAAATTCGCGTCGGCAAGTTCGAGACGGGCAAGATCACGCTGGTCATCGGCGACAGCTTCATCCTCGACGCCCAATGCCCGCTCGGCAACCAGGAGCGCGTCGGCCTCGACTACAAGGATCTGCCCAAGGACGTCGTCAACGGCGACATCCTGCTGCTCGACGACGGTCGCCTGAAGCTCGAAGTCACCGGCGTGCGCAGCCAGGAAATCCACACCCGGATCATCGTCGGCGGCGACCTCTCCAACAACAAGGGCATCAATCGCCAGGGCGGCGGCCTGACCGCGCCGGCGCTGACCGCCAAGGACATGGACGATATCAAGACGGCGGCCCAGATCGGCGTTGATTTCGTCGCCGTCTCCTTCCCGAAAAGCGCCGCCGACATGTACATGGCGCGCCAGTTGCTGCGCGCCGCCGGCAGTTCCGCCGTACTGATCGCCAAGATCGAACGCGTCGAAGCGGTGGCCAACCTGGCTGAAATCCTCGATGCCTCGGACGGTGTCATGGTCGCCCGCGGCGATCTTGCCGTCGAAGTCGGCGATGCCGCCGTGCCGGCGCTGCAGAAGAAGATGATCCGCATGGCGCGCGACCGCAACAAGCTGACCATCACCGCGACGCAGATGATGGAATCGATGATCACCTCGCCGGTGCCGACCCGCGCCGAAGTCTCCGACGTCGCCAACGCCGTGCTCGACGGCACCGACGCGGTGATGCTGTCGGCCGAAACGGCGGCCGGCAAGTACCCGGTCGAAGTCGTCGAATCGATGGCGCGCATCTGCGTCGAAGCCGAGCGCTCGGCCGAGGTGACACTGGATCGCGAATTCCTCGACCGCGTGTTCACGCGCATCGACCAATCGATCGCCATGGCCGCCATCTGGACGGCACACCATCTCAAGGTCAAGGCCATCGCCGCCCTCACCCAGTCCGGCTCGACCGCCCTGTGGATGAGCCGCATGAACTCCGGCGTGCCGATCTACGCGCTCACCCCGGACGCCGAATCGGTCGGCCGCATGGTGCTCTACCGCGGCGTTTGCCCGCTGCCCATGCGGCAGCAGCACACCGACCGCGAACTCTTGCTGGCCGAAGCCGAGAAACTCCTGATCGACCGCGGTGTCGTAGAGAAGGGCGACCTCATCGCCCTGACCATCGGCGAACCGATCGGCACCACCGGCGGCACCAACACGCTGAAGATCGTGCGAGTAGGAGAACACTCTTGCTAGGATCGAGGATCGAGTTGCCTAGGAGCTAGAGTAAAGAGTTCGATCCTCGATCCTCGATCCTCGATCCTATAGAATCCACCCTTTCATAATAAATTTATCCAGGAGTTCCCATGCCGCTCGTCTCCATGCGCCAACTACTCGACCATGCCGCCGAAAACGGCTACGGTCTGCCCGCCTTCAACGTCAATAACATGGAACAGGTCTGGGCGATCTGCGAAGCCGCCAGCCAGATCGACGCCCCGGTGATCATGCAGGCCTCGGCCGGTGCCCGCAAATATGCCGGCGAAGCATTCCTGCGCCACCAGATCCTCGCCGCGCTCGAAACCTATCCGCACCTGCCCATCGTCATGCACCAGGACCACGGTCAGAGCCCGGCCGTCTGCATGAGCGCCATCAAGTCCGGCTTCACTTCGGTGATGATGGACGGCTCGCTGGAAGCCGACGGCAAGACGGTCGCCTCCTACGACTACAACGTTGCCGTGTCGCGTGAAGTCGTCAAGTTCTCGCACTCCATCGGTGTTTCGGTCGAAGCCGAACTCGGCGTGCTCGGCAGCCTCGAAACCATGAAGGGCGACAAGGAAGACGGCCACGGCGCCGACGGCCACATGACGCGCGAACAATTGCTCACCGACGTCGATCAGGCCGCCGACTTCGTCAAGCAGACCAACTGTGACGCCCTGGCCATCGCCATCGGCACCAGCCACGGCGCCTACAAATTCACCAAGAAGCCGACCGGCGACATCCTGGCCATCGACCGCATCAAGGAAATCCACGCCCGCATCCCGAACACCCACCTGGTGATGCACGGCTCGTCCTCGGTGCCGCAGGAACTGCTCGCCGAAATCCGCGAATTCGGCGGCGACATGAAGGAAACCTACGGCGTGCCGGTCGAGGAAATCGTCAAGGGCATCGCCCACGGCGTGCGCAAGGTCAATATCGACACCGACATCCGCCTGGCCATGACCGGCGCCGTGCGTCGCTACCTGTTCGAAAACCCCGGTAAGTTCGACCCGCGCGACTACCTCAAACCGGCCCGCGAAGCCGCCAAGAAAATCTGCCTGGCCCGCTACGAAGCCTTCGGCTGCGCCGGTCGCGCCAGCCAGATCAAGGCCATGCCGCTGGAAAAGATGGCCGAGCGCTACGCCAAGGGCGAACTGAACCAGATCGTCAAATAAACCGCTTCCCGGCAAACCCCGAAGGCCGCGTCATGCGGCCTTTTTCTTTTTCAGCCCGGCGACGCCAATCACTCCTCGCCCCCACAGGCACTCCGGCTTCTGCCGAGCCTTGGCAAGCCCCGGCTCGGCATTGATCCGGGCGGCCGGCAGCGCCCTTAACAGCCCCGCCGGCCGGCGAAAAATCCAATTGAACAACAAGCGTTTTGTCATAAACTGGTGACAAGCGCATGGGCATGAAGATACCGCTGCGGCTCGCCTTATCCAGCGCACCACCTTCGCCCACCGCGGCGCCCCCCCTGACCGGGGTCATCGACCCGACACCATTTCCGTAGCTGTAGTTTTCGTTTCAGCCCGCCCATCTCAACCGCTCCCAGGAGACCATCATGGCCAAGAAAGCGCTTTGCATCGGCATCAACAATTATCCCGGCACCGGCATGGATTTGCAGGGATGCGTCAATGACGCCCAGGATTGGGCGAACGAACTGGCGGCGCGCGGCTTCAAGGTCAGCACCCTGCTCGACGAGCAGGCGACCAAGGCCGCTCTGCTCAAGGCCATGCGCGAGCTGGTCGGCAAAGGCGGCAAGGGCGACACCCTGGTCATCACCTATTCCGGCCACGGCACCTACCAGCCCGACAGCGACGGCGACGAGGTCGATGGTCTGGACGAGGCGCTCTGCCCCTACGATCTGCGCACCGGCGGCGGCGCCTTGAGCGATGACGAGATTCACGCCGTGTTCGCCAGTCGCAAGAGCGGCCTGCGCGTTATTCTGATCTCCGACAGTTGCCACTCGGGAACGGTGACCCGGGCCGCCAAGGCGGAAAAGGATGCCGACAGTCGACCGCGCTTCATGCCCGTTGGTAACTGGCTGCCGGAAAAGCTGCTGCCCAAGAACCGGGCCGGTAAACCGGCGGCGACCATGGTCGCGCCGGCCGGCACCTCGCCGCTGCTCGCCGCCCACTCGCGGGCGCTCGGTGATCTGCTGCTCGCCGGCTGCAAGGAAGGTCCCAACAATTTCAGCTACGACGCCCGGATCAACGGCCGCTTCAACGGCGCCTTCACCTACTACGCCCTGCAAGCGCTGCGCAGCCAAAAGGCCGGAGCCAGCTACGCCGACTGGCACAAGGCCATCGTCAAATACCTGCCCTCGGCCAGCTACCCGCAGTCGCCGCAAATCGTCGGGACACGCACGGCACGCCAAGGCAAGATTTTCGAATAACCCCTCGTTCCGGAGCATTTCTCATGAGCCAGCGCCTCTACAAGATTCGCGGTCTCCGCGACAGCAGCGTCCGTCCGTCGGCCGGTACGCCGAAGCCCCTGTTTCGCCTGCATCCGGGCAGTGCCCGCGACGGCACCGGCGAGGAGATCGAGGTGGCCGGCGATTCGGTCGTTCGCGTCGAACTCGACAACGGTTTCGTGCTGTGGAGCCGGCTCGACGATCTCTCCCGCGAATACGGCCAGCCGCCGGCCCGCGACGGCGAGGGGGCCTGGGAGTTTTCCCACCTCAGTCCGCCGCGGGCGAGCAGCCAGCGCGGCGCCGCCGGCCTGGCGATTCGCGTGCTCGATTTCTTCGGCGTCGATCTGGCCGAGAAATCCGCCGCCAAACTCGGCCGCCTCCTCGAAGAAAAGCTGCTCGGCAAGCATCCGCCCGGGTTCTACCAACTCGACCTGAACGGCACCTTCCAGCTCCGGGCCTTTCCCGAAACGGCGAGCATCGCCGCCGACCAGGGACCGATCCTGGTATTCCTGCACGGCACGGCGTCGAGCACCGAAGGCAGCTTCGGCAAACTGTGGGAGGCCGGCAATGGCGAAGGGGCTCGCCTGCGCCAGGCGCTGGCGCCGAATTACGGCAGCCGGGTTTTCGCCCTCGACCACCGTTCGCTGACCGAAAGCCCGATCAGCAATGCCCTGGCCCTGGCCAAACGCCTACCGGCGGGCGCCGTCATCCATCTGGTCAGCCATTCGCGCGGCGGCCTGGTGGGCGAACTGCTCGCCCTCTCGGGCTGCGCCCGCTTGCCCGAAACGCTGCCGGCCGCCCATCTCGACACCCTGTTCGCCGCCGACCGCAGCCTGGCCCCGCAATTCGGCCTCGCGCCGCTGGCCGAGGCCGAAGCCGCCGCCCGGGACGCGGCCTACGCCGCCGACCGCCAGTTGCTGGCCGAACTAATTGAGGTGCTGAACGAAAAACAATTGCGCATCGCACGTTTCGTCCGTGTCGCCTGTCCGGCCCGCGGCACGACGCTGGCCTCCGGCCGCCTCGACCGCTGGCTGTCGATACTCGGCTATCTCAGCCAGGCCGCGACCGGCGGCGGCCTGTTGAGCGATGGCGTCGACTTCATGCTGGCCGTCGTCAAGGAACGCACCGACCCCCGCACCCTGCCCGGCATCGAAGCGATGATGCCGGGCTCGGCCCTGACCCGGCTGCTCAACACCACGCCGGACCTGGTCAGCAGTGCCGACCTGTCGGTCATCGCCGGCGACATCGAAGCCGGCGACAGCCTGTGGAACACGCTCAAGGTCCTGGCCAGCGACTGGTTCTATCAGCACGAGCACGACCTCGTCGTCGACACCGCCTCAATGAGCGGCGGCCTGCCCCGTCTGGGCGGCGCCCGTTACCGCCAGGACCAGGGGAGCAAGGTCAATCATTTCCGTTACTTCAGCAATGAACTGAGCGTGCGCTGGCTGCGCGCCGGGCTGAGCCGCGACGAAGGTGACGATGGCGGCTTTTTGCCCGTCGCCGCCCCGCCGCCGACCGCACGCCTGGCCCGGGCGATCAGCCGCAGCCGGGAGGGCAACAAACCGCGACCGATCGTCGTCATCGTTCCCGGCAGCATGGGCAGCACGCTCCAGGTCGGCAACGATATCGTCTGGCTCGACTACTGCGCCCTCCTCAAGGGCGGCCTCAAGCACCTCGCCATGGGCGGCGACGGAATCGTCGCCAGCGCCCTGGTCGACAAGCGCTACGCGCCGCTGGTCGAGTTCCTGGGCCGCAGCCATCAAGTCGAGGTCTTTCCCTATGACTGGCGGCAGTCGGCCCGTCAAGCCGCGGCACAACTGGTCTCCATCCTCGAGCCGCTGGTTGGCTTGGCCGAACGCAGCGGCCAGCCGTTACGTCTGGTCGGCCATTCGCAGGGCGGCCTGGTCGTCCGTCTGTTGATCGCCGACGGCGGCGCCGGCACTGCCCTCTGGCAACGCATCAGCCGGCTGCCGGGCAGCCGCTTCCTGATGCTCGGCACGCCCAATCACGGCTCCTACGAAACGGTGCGCTGGCTGACCGGCTTCAACCCGACGCTGGCCAAGCTCTCCCTGCTCGACATGACCCAGAGCTGCACCGAAGTCATCGACCTGGTGACGCGTTATCCCGGCCTGCTCGAACTGCTGCCCTGGGCGCCGGACGATCCCGATTTCGCCGACCCGGCCCGCTGGGCAACACTGCGCCAAGAAACCGGCGGCCTGTGGCGGGGACCCGCCGCGGCCGACCTGCAAAATGCCGCCGCCACCTGGAAACGACTCGCCGCAGCCGCCCCCGATCCGCAATTGATGGCCTATGTCGCCGGCAGCCGGCCGGCCACCGTCATCGACTACCAGTTGAGCCCCGGCGACATCCCCTTCCGTCCCGCTCTCAAACGTCTCGAATTTATCGCCAGCCGCGCCGGCGATGGCACGGTAAGCTGGGAATCCGGCCGCCTGCCCGGCGTCCCCATGTGGTACGCCGAAGGCATCGGGCACGACATGCTGTGCGCCCAAAGCCGCGCCTTCCCCGGCTATCTCGACCTCCTGGTCAATGGCCGGACCAGCCTGCTGGCGTCGACGCCGCCCACCCGGGCCCGCGCCGGCGACGAGGAGCGCTTCGTGCTGCCCGTTGCGCCGCCGGCCGACGGCATCCCCGGCCCCGACGACATCCCCAGACTGGGCTTCGCCGGGCAAGCGACGGAGCCCGACGAGAGCGACGAACATCGGGTCCCGAACATCACCATCAGCATCCGCCACGGCAACCTGACCTACGCCCGCCACCCGGTTCTGGTCGGCCACTACCAGGGCGATGCCATGCTCAGCGCCGAAGGCGCCCTCGATCGGCAACTGAGCGGCCACCTGACACGTTGCCTCGACCTCGGCATCTATCCCGGCCCGCTCGGCAGCCACACCGTCTTCCTCAACGATTCGCCGACCGCCAAGCCGGTCGGCGCCATCGTCGTCGGCCTCGGCCAGATCGGCAACCTCAGCCCGGGCCCGCTCGAAGAATCGATCCGCGGTGCCCTGCTCGACTTCACCCTGAAGGTCGCCTACTGGCCGGACAGCCGTTTCGGCGAGGAAGGTCGGCCCCGCTCGGCCGCCGTCACCTGCCTGCTGGTCGGCACCGGGGCGGGCGGTGTGCCGGTCGGCGACGCGCTGGAAGCCATCCTGCGCGCTGCGGTCGCCACCAACAAGGCACTGGCCGGCCAACAGATCGACAACCGCGTTCTGATCGACCGCCTGGAAATTCTCGAACTTTACGAGGACGTCGCCATCGAAGCCACCGAGGCCCTGCGCCGGGTCATGAGCAACGAGACACTGGCCGCCGCCATCACCTGGCCGGCCGGGGCCGTCGAAACGGCGCAGGCGGGACGCAGCCGGATTCGCTTCCAGCCCGCCTCCGAGTGGTATCAGCGCCTCGAAATCGTGCTTCAGGACGACCGCTTGCGCTTCCTCTTCCCGACCGACAAGGCGCGAGCCGAAGAAAGTCTGGCCACCGGACAACTGGCCCTGGCCGACAGTTTCGTGCGCCTGGCCAGCCGCGCTACCGGGCAGAATTCGGAAGCCGCCAAAACCCTGTTCGAAATGCTGCTCCCCCTGCGCCTGCGCGAACTGGCGCCCCAGCAGGGCAACGTCGTGGTCGTCGTCGATGGCGGCTCGGCCCGCTACCCCTGGGAGTTGCTGGAAAACCGCTGGGGCACCGGCGAACGGCCGCCGGCCGTGGCGGCCGGCTTTGTCCGGCAATTCCGTACCGCCGAATTCCGCCAACGGCCGGTGCACTCGCTCGGCAATTCGGCGCTCGTCATCGGCAACCCGGATCTCGGCGCCGCCACCGATTTTGTCGACCTGCCCGGCGCCCGCGACGAAGCACGGTTGATCGCCGAGCAATTGACCGCCGACGGTTATGCCGTCAACGACTGTATCGACCAGAGCGCCACCGCGATCATGGAAGCGCTGCACAAGGATAGCTGGCGCATCCTTCACCTGGCCGGCCACGGCGTCCATGAATTCGCCCGCAGTGCCGGCGCCAAGGGCAAACAGCTAGTGTCCGGCATGGTCATCGGTCCGGACAGTTTCCTGACGCCAGGCGACATTGCCCAGATGCGTTTCGTCCCCGAACTGGTTTTCGTCAATTGCTGTCACCTCGGCCATATCGACGGCGGCGCCGATCTCGACCGCCTGGGCCTGGCCGCCAATCTCGGCGAGGAATTCATCCGCATGGGCGTCCGCGGCGTACTGGCCGCCGGCTGGGCGGTGGACGACCGGGCCGGCCAGGCCTTCGCCGCCACCTTCTACCGCCTGATGCTGGCCGGCGAAACCTTCGGCGAGGCCGTGCGCGGCGCCCGCGAGGACATCTGGCTGCGCTTTCCCGACGCCAACACCTGGGGCGCCTACCAGTGCTACGGCGATCCCGACTTCCGCTTCCACCGCGACAACATCGTCCATCGCCGGCTTGCTCCGCCCTATTCCATGCCCCACGAACTGGTCACCGATCTCGACAACCTGGCCGCCGACCTGCGCGCCGGGACGACCGGCGCCGACTGCCGCACCGGCATTCCGGCCCGCCTCGAACGCATTCCGCCGACGCAGCAGGCGGCCTGGCTGCAACGCGCCGATGTCCAGGCCGCCATGGCCTTTGCCTGGGGCGAGGCCGGGGCCTGGCCAGAAGCCGTCGCCAGCCTGGAAAAGGCGCTGACCGCCGAAGACGGCGACTGTTCGCTCCGCGCCCTGGAACAGTATGCCAATTTCCGCGTCCGCCACATCGACGAACAGTGGAACGCGGCGCGCAAGCTGGCCCCGGAGGGCCGGGAGAAAACCCGCCAGGAACTCCTGGGCGGCCTCGAATCAGCCATCCTCGATCTCGATACGCTGTGCAGCCGGGCCGCCACCAGCGAACGCCTGAGCCTGCTCGGCGGCGCCTACCAGCGTCTGGCCCGGATCGAGCCGGAAGGCCGGCAACGGAGCGAAGCCCTGCTCAACATGGCACAGCATTACCACCTCGCCTTCGTCCACCGTCGCACGGCCGAAGCCTTCACCGACTGGCTCGCCGCCAGCCTGCTCTGCTCCGTGCGCGGCGAGGCGCAAGGCCTGCCGGAGATGGCCGTGATCGAGCCCGAACTCGACAATCTGCTGCGCGAACTCGGTCAGCGCAATGCCAGCGACCCGAGTTTCGCCGACAGCATCGGCCTCGCCAAGCTGCAATTGATGCGCCTGCTGCTCAGCGTGCCGAGCAGTCGCCGGCGGCGGGACACCAGCGAGAGCCAGGCGGCGATTGCCGTACTCACCGCCTATCGCAACGCCATCGCCCGTGGCGCCAGCCGACGCGAGATTTCGGCGGTGGCCGAACACCTCGCTTTCCTGCTCGAACTCTGGCCGGCCGAAGACAAAGGCCGGCGCGCCATCCTCGAGCAGATCCAGGAGAACCTGTCATGAGCCACCACGCCAACCAAACCACCGCCTCGGCCAGTGCCCCGCCCGATCTCTCGAATACGGCGCTGGACCAGATCACGCTGGCCGGTCTCGATCCGCGCACCCCGATCGCCCCGCATTTCCAGGCCTACGAACTGAGCCGCTCGGAAATTGCAGCCCGCCGCGGCGTCGCCAACAACTTCGCCGACGATGACCAACTGCGCGCCGCGATCAACCTCGCCCGCCGGGTATTGCTGCCGGTCCGCGAAGCCTTTGGCGCCTTTTCACCGAACAGCGTCTATCGCAGCCAGGCCCTTGAGCGCGCCCTCAAGAACAAGCCGGCAACCTGGCTCAGCACCAGCCAGCACGCCCGCGGCGAAGCCTGCGACATCGAAATCGCCGGCCTGCCGACCCTCGAACTGGCGGCCTGGGCGCGCGACCATCTGGCCGATTACGACCAGATCATCTGCGAATGCTACGACCCGTGCCAGGGCCCGAACTCGGGCTGGGTGCATATTTCCTTGAAGCCGCCGGGCCGCGCCGACAACCGCCGGCAATGCCTGAGTTACGTGCGCGACGCCACTTGCGGCCGGCTGGTCTACGTTCCGGGCCTGCAAGCCGCCTAAGCCGGCGGAACCGACCGCCGTTTTGACAATCTCAGGGCTAGGCCTGGCCAACAATGGCGAGGCGCTCCTGCTTTTTCGCGCCAAGCAGCCTGCCCCGGCCGTCGGCATTGCCTGGGCGCAGGCTAGAATCGGGGGATCATGGATATATCCCAACTCAGCCAGGCCCTGCAGCGCGACGCCGTGCCGGTGGTCTTCCTGAACGTCCTGTTGCAGCAGATCGGCCTGCCGGTGCCGGCCGTCCCGACGCTACTGATCGCTGGCAGCCTGGCCGCCAGCCCGAGCCAGCTCGGCCGGATCCTGGCCGCCGCCGTGCTGGCTTCGGCACTCGCCGACTGGATTTGGTATCTCGCCGGCCGGGCTTTCGGCTACCGGGTCCTGGCCGGCCTCTGCAAACTCTCGATCAACCCCGCCTCCTGCGTCAGTCAGACCGAATCCCGATTCATCCGCTGGGGGGCGAGTTCATTGGTCGTCGCCAAGTTCATCCCGGGCTTTTCCACCGTTGCCCCGCCGATCGCCGGCGCGCTGCGCATGGCCATTTCCGGCTTCCTGTTCGCCGCCGCGGCCGGCGCCGCCCTGTGGGCCGGTCTCGCCCTCGGTGCCGGCTGGCTCCTGCGCGAGGAGGTCGGCACCTCCATCGAATTCCTCAACCAGCGTAGCGCCAGCGTCGTTCTCGCGGCACTGCTCATCGTCGCCGTCTGGCTGGGCTGGAAGCTCTGGCAAAAATACCGTTTCCGCCGTTTCTGCGCCGTTCCCCACATCACGCCGGAAGAGTTGCTGAACGCCATCGACTCACCGCAGCCGCCCCTCGTCCTCGACCTACGCGGCCATCTGATGATCGCCGAAACCGGCCCCCTCCCCGGCACCACCGTCGCCGAACACGACCGCCTGCTCGACGCCGTCGCCGACTGGCCGAAAAGCCGCCCGATCGTTACCCTCTGCAACTGTCCGGAAGATGCCGGCGCCGTCCAGGCCGCCCGCCACCTGCTGAAGGCGGGCTACCTGTCGGTCCGTCCGCTGCGGGGCGGTTATCAAGCGTGGATGGCGGCCGAGCGGAAGCGGCAAGGAACGACCAGCCTGGCTGGCTTAGGCGAGCCGCGCGCCGAATAGCAAAACGAAGGGAAAGCCTCTCTCCCGGCAGAGTTTCCAATTGATTACACGAACCACTCGAAGTAAGCTCTTTGTCATTTTATTGCGCACAACCCAGAGCATTCCCAGCGGTATGCGCCACAACCCGGATAGTTATTCGGCCGATCGACTATTGGAAATTCAACGGATGTTTACGCTACTTATTGTTTTTGCCCTGCTTTGGTTTGCGTTTATCGCCTCAATGAAAGTATTCGTCGCCACCCTCATTGTCGCTGGCATCGTGGCCACGGTCGTCAAGTACTGTACCCGGGTAATCGTCGGAACCGACCCATCCCACCTCGAGTCCTTGAAAGCGGTTGCCCTCTCTTTGCTCTTCGTCGGGATTGCCATTATTACAATGATGAGTTTCTCTATTGGCTGGGCCAAAGCACCTTTCTCCCTAGCCGCCCTTTCTCTCCCGATCGTCGTGGCCTCGCCTCTGCTGGGCTACACCCTCGGGTTTCGCATTGGACTGGGCATCGGTTTCGGGCATGCCGCAATCATCGCCGTTCTCTCCACGAGCATATCCGGCGCACTCGCCTGGGTCTTCAGCAAAACAGCGTTCGCCCTTTGAAGCCTAGCCCGAAAAATGCGTCGGAAACACCAGCCCGGTAGCCGACGAAATTGCCTTCCAGATCACGCTGACCACGCCGTTCCAAACCTTTTCGATGACGATGCTGTTCAGGCCGTGCAGGGTTTTGGCATAGTTCAGCGCCATGTCCTCCAGGCCGGTGAGGAAGAAACCCCGGGTTTCCTCGGAGATTTCGCCGGCCGCAATGCCCTTCGCGACGTAGGCCGCTTGCTGGGCAATGGCCTTAAGCTGGCGCTCGGAGAATCCCTGGAGGGTCGTGACGTCGTGCGTCACGACTTCGGTCGACACGGCGGTGATGTCGGCAATGAGTTGATAGATGTTGATGGGCATGGCATGCCTCCTGTCCTGAATCCGGTTTAGCGTTGCAAAAAGGCTTCGTAGGTCATCGCCTGGTCCATGTAGATGGACATCTGGCCCTTGAAGGCCTGGACCTCGGTAGGGCTCAGCCCCTGTTTGCGATCGGTATCCCGCATCTTGCTCAGGGTGGCCGACATCCGGTTCAAGGCTGTCGCACTGGGCGCCTCGTCATCGCCGACCACGGGCAGGCCGCGCTTTTCGAGCAATTTATTGGCCGCTTCGTGGCCCGGGCCCTTGGGCATGGGGCGCGCCCGGGATTGCATTTCCAGGGCATCCAGTGTGCCGATGAGCTGGTTGTAGGTGGCGGCCCGGGCCGGATAGGATTTACTTTCGCTTTCGGCGGAGAGCGTGGCGAAGAGGATCATCGCTTCGCGATTGCTGCTGCGCAGCCCGTCGACAATGGCCTTGTCGTACGCCGGGGCCAGTTGCGTGGCGCAGCCCGCGGCCAGCAACAGAGCCAGGAGCGCGAGAAGAATGCGCCAGTTACGGAAGACCATGTTCATCTGAAATCTCCTTTACCAAGGCCGAAGAAGCCGCTCGGACGATCGCCACATCTACGCATATTGCATGGTGCGCCCCGGCCTTCGGAATATCAAGCCGAGCCGGTTTGACCAGGGAAGAAAGCGTCGCTTGGCGCCTGTTAAAAAAATGGCCCCGAGTTGCGGGGCCAAAGCTACGGCAGAGTAGAAGCAGTAAAACCAGAAAATACAATTGAACCGCAGAGACGCAGAGGAATAACAAAGGCTTGTCCGGATTTTTCAGTACACCTTCTGGGTGAGCCGCAAAAGCCTTGCAAGTAGCTGTTTTACGTACCTCTCTGCACCCTGGCGACTCTGCGCTAAGGTTTCCAGGCGCAATCAACGATAGGCGGCAGCCATTTTGTCCAGGACCAGCGGTTTGATGCGACCGGCCTGACCGGCTGACCCGAAGGCTTCGAAACGCGCCTGGCAGAGCTCGCGGGCGGCCACAACGGCGGCTTTCAAAAAGGCGCGCGGATCGAATTCCTCCGGCTTTTCGGCCATCGCCCGGCGCATCGCGCCGCTCATGGCGAGACGGATATCGGTGTCGATATTGACCTTGCGCACGCCGTGGCGGATGCCTTCGACGATCTCCTCGACCGGCACGCCGTAGGTTTCCTTGATCTGGCCGCCGTATTGGCGGATCACCGCCAGCCACTCCTGCGGCACGCAGGACGAGCCGTGCATGACCAGGTGGGTGTTCGGGAGGCGCGCATGGATGGCCTTGATGCGGTCGATGGCGAGGATTTCGCCGGTCGGCGGCCGGCTGAACTTGTAGGCGCCGTGACTGGTGCCGATGGCGATGGCCAGCGCATCGACGCCGGTCTGGGCGACGAAGTCGGCCGCCGCTTCCGGGTCGGTGAGCATTTGTGCATGGTCGAGCTGGCTGGCCGCACCGCTGCCATCTTCCTCGCCGGCTTCGCCGGTTTCCAGCGAGCCCAGGCAGCCGAGTTCGCCTTCGACCGAGACGCCGATGCAATGGGCCATCTCAACCACTTTGCGCGTCACCTCGACATTGTAGGCATAGCTGCTCGGCGTCTTGCCGTCCTCGCCCAGCGAGCCGTCCATCATGACGCTGGAAAAGCCGCTCTTCATCGACTGCTGGCAGACGGCCGGCGAGGTGCCGTGATCCTGGTGCAGGCAGACGGGAATCTCCGGGTATTGCTCGATGGCCGCTTCGAACAGTTTCCGGAGAAACGGCTCGCCGGCATATTTGCGGGCGCCGGCCGAGGCCTGCAGGATGACCGGGCTGGCGCAGGCCGCGGCGGCCTGCATGATGGCCTGGATCTGCTCGAGATTATTGACGTTGAAGGCGGGCAGGCCGTAGCCGTGTTCGGCGGCATGATCGAGCAACTGGCGCAGGGAAATCAGGGCCATGGGGTGTCCTTTCAGTGGGCGACGTGCCGCAGCACGGTTTGCGTCAGGTGGCTGGCGGTCAGGCCGAAGTAGGCAAATAGTTCGGCGGCCGGGGCCGATTCGCCGAATTCGGCGATGCCCAGCACCTCGCCGTCGAGGCCGACGTATTTCCACCAGAAATCGGGCAGCGCCGCCTCGATGGCGACGCGGCAAATTTCCCCCGGCAGCACCTGCTTTTTCCAGGCCGCCGGCTGCTGGTCGAAACGCCGGGTACAGGGCATCGAGACGACGCGCACGCCGACGCCCTGCGCCTGCAGCTCGGCCTGGGCGGCCATGGCCAGCGTCACTTCCGAGCCGGTGGCAATGATCACGGCCCGCAGCGGCCCCTCCGCTTCGCTCAGGATGTAGCCGCCGCGCCCGATGTCGTCGGCCTTGCCGGCCGCGGCGCTGTATTGCGGCAGGTTCTGGCGCGACAGCATGAGGGCTGACGGACCGTCGTTGCGTTCCAGGGCGAGCGCCCAGGCCACCGCCGTTTCCAGTTCATCGCACGGCCGCCACAGATCGAGACCGGGAATGGCGCGCAGGCTGCCGGCGTGCTCGACCGGCTGGTGCGTCGGACCGTCCTCGCCGAGGCCGATCGAATCGTGGGTCAGGACATGGATGACACGCTGACGCATCAAGGCGCTCATGCGGATGGCGTTGCGCGAATAATCGGAGAACACGGCGAAGGTGCCGCCGTAGGGAATCAGGCCACGGTGCAGGGCGACGCCGTTCATGATCGCCGCCATGCCGAATTCGCGCACGCCGTAGGAAAGGTAGTTGGGCACTTCACTGTTTTTAGCCTCGTGCCAGGCCAGGCTGTGCTTGCCGGCGGTCAGGTTGGAGCCGGTCAGGTCGGCCGAGCCGCCGAGCAGTTCAGGCAGGGCGTCGACCAGCAGGTCGAGGCAGTTCTGCGAAGATTTACGCGTCGCCACCGCACCCTGCCGGTCACTGGCCCGCAGCAGCAAACTGGCGCGAATTTTCGGCCAGGCCTCGGGCAGGCCGCCCTGGGCGCCGCGCTCGAAATCGTCGGCCAGTTGGCGATGGGCACTGCGGTAACGGGCGAACATCGCCTGCCATTCGCCTTCCACCGCCGCCCCGGCCAGGCGGTGATCCCAGGCGGCACGGATGTCCTCCGGAATTTCGAAAGGGGCATGCGGCCAGCCGAGCGCGGCGCGGGTCGCAGCAATTTCGGCGGCGCCGAGCGGTGCGCCGTGTACGTCGTGGCTACCCGCCTTGGTCGGCGAGCCCCAGCCGATGGTGGTGCGGCAGATGATCAGCGTCGGCTTGCCGCTGCCGGCCCTGGCCTGGCTAATCGCCTGTTCCAGGGCCGCCGCATCGTGCCCGTCCACCGGGCCGATGACCTGCCAGCCGTAGGCCTTGAAGCGGCCGGCGGTATCGTCGCGAAACCAGCCCGCGACATGGCCGTCGATGGAAATCCCGTTGTCGTCGTAGAAGCAGACCAGCTTGTCGAGACCCCAGACGCCGGCCAGCGAGCAGACTTCGTGGCTGATGCCTTCCATCAGGCAACCGTCACCGAGGAAAGCCCAGGTCCGGTGATCGACCACCGCAAAGCCGGGGCGGTTGAAACGCTGGGCCAGCAATTTTTCCGCCAGCGCCATGCCGACGGCGTTGGCCAGGCCCTGGCCGAGCGGCCCGGTGGTCGTTTCGATGCCGTCAGTCAGGCCGACTTCCGGGTGGCCCGGCGTGCGGCTGCCCATCTGGCGGAAGTTTTTCAGCTCGTCGATGCCGAGCCGGTAGCCGCTCAGATGCAGCAAGGCATAGAGCAGCATCGAGGCATGGCCGTTGGAGAGCACGAAGCGGTCGCGATCCGGCCAGGCCGGATTCAGCGGGTTGTGTTTGAGGTGGCCGCGCCACAGCACTTCGGCGATATCGGCCATACCCATCGGCGCGCCGGGATGCCCGGATTTGGCCTGTTCGACGGCATCGATGGCGAGAAAACGCAGGGCGTTGGCGAGTTGGTGGCTGGCCGGGCAGGCCATATGGTGTTCAGTCATCGTTGAAACCTCCGTTAGACGTGGTTGCTGGTGCGTTTGGGCGGGATGGACGGCGCGAAGCGACAACGCGGCAGGCTCACGCCTGCAAGGAGGAGCGACAAAGCCGAACGCCCGCCCAGATGTGCCAGCGGCCACGTAGCGCTGTCACCTTTTGGTTGAATCACTGCGAAGGCACAAAAGTCAGTGTTCATGCGTTTGACCTGAGATGGATAAGCGGTCAACTGAGGTTTCAACGATCATAGGTTTCTCCCTATTGCTTCAGGCGCGGCGCTTCTGATCCATCAGGCGCAGGATCATCGGCGTGAATATCATCTGCATGGCCAGGCCCATCTTGCCGCCCGGCACGACCAGCGTGTTCGGGCGGGTCAGCATGGCGCCGTGCAGGATGGTCAGCAGGTACTGGAAATCGATGCCCTTGGGATTGGCGAAGCGGATCACCACCATGCTTTCATCGGCGCTCGGGATGTCACGGGCGATGAAGGGATTGGAGGTATCGACGATCGGCACCCGCTGGAAATTGACGTGCGTGCGCGAGAACTGCGGACAGAGATAGCTGACGTAATCCGGCATGCGACGCAGGATGGTGTCGGTCACCGCTTCCTGCGAGTAGCCGCGCAGGCGCTGGTCGCGGTGCAGCTTCTGGATCCACTCGAGATTGATGGTGGGCACGACGCCGACGCAGAGATCGACCTGTTTGGCGATGTCGATTTGGTCATCGGCGTAAGCGCCGTGCAGGCCTTCGTAGAACAGCAGGTCGGTCGGCCCGGCTATCTCCTGCCAGGGCGTGAAGGTGCCCGGCTGCTGGCCGAAGGGCTCGGCCTCGCCGGCATCGTGCAGGTATTTGCGGAAGCGGCCGCCGCCGTGCTGACCGTAGCTGACGAACAACTGCTGCAATTCTTCGAGCAGGTTGGCGTCCGGCCCGAAGTGGCTGAAGTTGCGGTTACCCGCTTCTTCCTGGGCCTTCATCTCGGCGCGCATGGCCAGACGGTCGTAGCGATGGAAGGAATCGCCCTCGACGATCTGCGCCTGCAACTGCTCGCGGCGGAAGATGTGCTGAAAACTCTGCATCACCGTGCTGGTGCCGGCGCCGGACGAGCCGGTGATGGCGATGATCGGGTGTTTGACGGACATGGCGGACTCCCTTAACGATGAATTTCAGCGATGCGTTTCGTCGCAAAACAGCGAACGTTCGGCGAACAGCGGCGAGACGAAGGGCCGGTCGCTACCCTCGTCGTATTCGCGGTGATAACGCTCCAGGCGCTCGACCTCGTTCTTCGAACCGAGGATCACCGGCAGGCGCTGGTGCAGCGCTTCCGGCACCACGTCGAGAATGCGCTGGCGGCCGGTACTGGCGGCGCCGCCCGCCTGCTCGATCAGCATCGCCATCGGATTGGCTTCGTAGAGCAGGCGCAGCCGCCCCGGCTTAGCCGGGTCCTTGCTATCCTTCGGGTACATGAAAATGCCGCCGCGGATCAGGATGCGATGCACCTCGGCGACCATCGAAGCGATCCAGCGCGTATTGAAATCCTCGCCGCGAATGCCGCTTTTGCCGGCCTTGCACTCGGCGACGTAGCGCTGCACCGGCGGCTCCCAGAAACGCTCGTTGGAGGTATTGATGGCGAATTCGCGGGTATCTTCCGGGACGCGGATATTCGGGTGAGTGAGGAGGAAATTGCCGTTTTCGCGATCCAGCGTGAAACCGTGCGTCCCCTTGCCGAGGCTCAGCACCATCATCGTCGACGGGCCGTAGATGGCGTAACCGGCCGCCAGTTGCTCGCTGCCCGGGCGCAGGTAGTCGGCCGGCTCGGCATCGCCGGCGCTCGGCCGGGCATAGATCGAGAAAATGCTGCCGACCGAGACATTGACGTCGCTGTTCGAGGAACCGTCGAGCGGGTCGAAAACCAGCAGGTAGCGGCCGCGCGGGTATTCGGCGGGAATCGCATAGGGTTCCTCCATCTCCTCGGAGGCCATACCGGCCAGCAGGCCGCCCCACTCGCAGTGACGCAGGATGGCCTCGTTGGTCAGCACATCGAGTTTCTTCTGCACCTCGCCCTGCACATTGGTGCTCTCCAGCGCCCCGAGATTGCCGCCCAGGGCGCCCTTGCCGACCATCCCCGAGATCGTCTTGACGGCTGCGGCGACGTCGATGATCAGGGCGCCCAGCTCGTTGTTCTGCTGGCGCGCCTGTTCGATGACGAATTTGGATAGCGTAGTCCGGCCGAATTGCATGATGCCTCCCGTCAGGTTGAGCCAAGCGATGGAAGTGACAATAAGTTCATTCTTAATTAAGCGATAGTCAGTATTTTTTAAGGACAGGTTAAGCAATGCCTGAATAAGCCTTGCTGAATACCCGGCCAAGAAATCCTGACTGGTCATCGCCGCCGACCGCGCTTATCTTCGCCGAAATGAGCACACTGCAAGCCCTGATTTTCGATGTCGATGGCACCCTGGCCGAAACCGAGCGCGACGGCCACCGCCCCGCCTTCAACCAGGCTTTCGCCGAATGCGGCCTGGCCTGGCACTGGGATGCGAGGCTGTACGGAGAATTGCTGGCAGTCACCGGCGGCAAGGAACGCCTCCGCCACTACGCCCGGCAATACGCGCCGGACCTTGCCCAACGCGCGGATTTCGCCGACCTGGTGAACAAGCTGCACGCCGCCAAGACGGCGCATTACCTGCGGCGGGTCGAAACCGGCTGTTTGCCGCTGCGCCCGGGCATCGCCCAACTGATCGCCGCCGCCCGCGCCGCCGGCCGCCGCCTGGCCATCGCCACCACCACCTCGCCGGAAAACGTACACGCCCTGCTCCGCAGCAGCCTCGCCCCGGATGCGCCGGAATGGTTCGACATCATCGGCGCCGGCGATGTCGTGCCGAACAAGAAACCGGCGCCGGATATCTACCTGTGGGTGCTGGAACGCCTCGGCCTACCCGCCGAGAACTGCCTGGCCATCGAGGATTCGGAAAATGGCCTGAAATCGGCGCTAGGCGCCGGCCTGCGCTGCCTGGTGACGGTCAGCGAATATACGGCGGCGCAGGATTTCGCCGGGGCCTGGCGGGTGATGGGGGATTTGGGGGGAATAGCGCTGGAGGAGTTGGGATGACAGCAG
Organism: Pseudomonadota bacterium; assembly: GCA_018261905.1. Lineage (GTDB taxonomy): Bacteria > Pseudomonadota > Gammaproteobacteria > Burkholderiales > Rhodocyclaceae > Azonexus. The sequence goes on from JAGTRU010000053.1 coordinate 28,660, forward strand.
CGTGTAGAGTAGAGATGTGACGCGGTAGCATTAGGCTTGGTATGTCTGTTGTCCGCCCCTTTCGTCTGGCGGTGCCCAAGTAACCTTGCCGTAACCCCGT
>JAGTRU010000021.1 GCA_018261905.1 Pseudomonadota bacterium
GAAATGGAAATCCTCGCCGATCAGTCGGTGACGATCACCAGTTCGAACGACGAGATTCACATCCTGGCGAAAGAGAAGATCGTGCTGCAGGCCGGGCAATCCTCGGTGACGCTGGAAGGGGCGAACATCACCTTTGCCTGCCCGGGGACGTTCTCGGTTAAGGGGAGTGGAGCGGCGTTTATGGGGCCGGGGAGTGATCCGGCTCAGACGGAAAAATTGCCGGATTCCAGGGCAAAGCTGTTTGATGAGGCCTTTGTCCTAAAAGATAAAGAGACGGGAGTCCCCTTGGCGAATATGCCCTACAGAATCAAATTAGCTGATGGTAGCTACCAAGAAGGCATAACCAACGACAAAGGACAAACGCATTTAATTTCTGCTGCCGACGCCGAATCCATCGCCTTAGAACTCCTCTTATAAGGCAATTCGATTATGCCAAGCACCCAATATAAATCCGTCTCCACCTCGACGCTTAGCCCTACAGACAACCGGACTCGCAAGGAAGTTCTCATAACCCCCCCCGCGCCAGAACCCGGTATCCGCCTGGAAAGCACGTTCGCCCACGACCAATTGACCGGTTTTGCCAAGCGCAGCGCCAAGGGCGAATTCATCGCGCTAGTAGCACCCATCTTCGGTTATGACCTCCCTGCGTACACATACCTCAAACTCTACGAAGGCCTGCGCAACGGTTTGATCCCCAATGCCAAGATCGTGGTCATGAGCGGGGGCCATTTCCCGGCCGCCTTCGACAACAAATCGCGTGAGATTCGTGTACACCGGCGAGCAGCCGAGCGCGCCGCAACAAACGACCGCGAAGCCTGGCAACTGCTCATGGTATTGATGCACGAATTCGGCCATTACGTTGACTGCGTGCTACGTCAGGATCTTGCCGACAAGGCTGCCGATGGCACGCCAGGGGTCGCTGCTGACGCACCGGGCGACGAAGGCGCCAAATTCGCCTACCAGATCGCCGCCTTCGATTTCGAAAACACGTCCGAAGCCATCTTCGCAGATTACGCTGGGCCAACTTACGGCGGCCCGCTGAAGGTCGACTACAGCGTGGCGCAAAAGGCCATCCGCCTCGCCCAGGACCAGGAGGCGCAGCGCAAGGATGGCAAGAAAGGCTCGCTGGAGTTCTTCGGCGCTGGCCGTGGTGAGCATGCAAAAGAACACCCGAATGAGTCCTTCGGACATGAATCGGTCGAGGACACGCTGAAGGATAGCGCGCCCATGTATCGGGAATTCCTCAAGGGCGATAGCCTCCGTAAGCAGATCTACTTCGGCAACTGGCTGCGCGATTTCTCGCAGATTTGCGACCCCAAGATCGTGCGCAAGCCGGGGGATGCCAAGGACCTTACACGCTATATGTCGCGGGAAGCCTGGACCAAGATCATTGCCGTCTACGCCGAAGCAAAGTTCGTCGCAGACCCATCCGAAAAGCCCATTTACCTGGTCACCCCGGCAATTCTGGGTGTCTATCGGCCAACCGAGCATATTGACAACCCCACCAATAATGACCCGAAGGCACCGGACCCACAAACGGTGGACCCGGACTTCGAACCCTTGCCCACGGCCCAATACCTGGCCGTCGACCCCGCCACCTCGATGAAGCGCTACATCGTCGCCTCGCGGGCATACATGCAGGGCGAACTCGACCGGGCCGCGAGTCTAGGGCCGACGCCGGAAGGCTGCCGCCACTTCGGCGCTGCCTTGCATGTGCTTGAAGACTATTTTGCCCACAGCAACTTTATCGAACTCAGCCTGCGTAAAATCGGCTACGGCAAAGTACTGCCGTGGACTTCGCCCGCGGCGGGCAAACATCACTACCCGGTAGTGACCGGCATGTTCGCTTCGGAAGACGTCATTGCCAGCACAGCGGGCATGATCGGCGATACCTTCTTCAAGGTGAAATGGGAGTTCGAGGCCAGCATACCAGGCAAGCGCACCATGGGCGACCGCGTCACACTGATCGTGCTCGGCGAGCACAACGACCCGACCTATCTCAAGAGTTTCGAGCAATACCTCCAGATACGCGACGCCTGGGCCAGCACGCCCGGCCATCAGTACGCAGAGGGAGCGATACACTACACCATCGGCACCATCGGCAACCTCTATAACTTCGTATTTAACAGCCTGCTCAAGCTCATGGGCAACAGCGTCAGCGACGAGCAAGTCTATCTAGCCGGCGACCCCAACACCAACGGATCCACCAACCCGACCCACTCGCAACTTGCCAAGGATCACGACAACCATCCCTTCCATACTCTGGGCGTACTGCTGGCCAAGAAGGCCGTTACAGAGGTAGGTAAGGTCATGGCAGCACACTGGAACGGGGATGCGACAGCCAACCCCGGTGAGGTAGCGGCAAGCTACTTCGTACATCCGTTCGACTGTTCGTGGCAGGATCCATTCGTCACAAACTGGGCGCACCAGCACCCGGCACAGGTGAAGACTGGCGAATCTGCAACCAAGCTGGAAGCGCTACACAAGGCCCACGAGAAAGAAGTGCAGGCCGCCTGGGACTACCTGAACCGCAACTACGAAGAAATCTTCGGCGCAAAAGACCAAACCACGAAAATCGCGGGACCAAGAAAATGAAAACACGCCGCATTCTGAGCGCCTTGGCACTACTGCTGTTTGGCGGACTCGTCCAGGCAGAAAACGATCACTTGCTTCAGGATGCCTGGAAGCGGGCGGCGGCGATGGCTGCCAAGCAGGCGCGGGAGATAGAGAGCTTAGGCAAGCCCCGCATCATCAAGAAGGGCGCCAAGCCAGAGATCATCATCCAGGGCGAAACCATTACTATCAATGGTAAAAAACTAGCTATTGGCGACACACTGGAGAAATGGACAGAAGCTATCCCTGGAACACCGAATTGCGAGGCTGTTAAACTTGGTCTAGGCAAAAAGAATATTAGTTGCCGATGGGAACTTTTAGGTATAGAAATCGCTACATTTGAAATTGATTCGGTTGAGAAAAGCCCTAAATTCGTTGGCGGCATGGGCATTTATATTAACTTTGAATTCGATCCCTATGCCGGTTTGGTAACAACACGTCCCGACGGCACCCCGATTTCGCCGCCTCAGAAAACCCACCCTGACCATCCATTCCCGGGCTATCTGGAAATCGATGGCTACGGCATCAATTCCAAAACGGAGTTCTGGGAAGTGCTCCGTTCAATAGATCCCAAACGCAATGTTTACTGTGGAATGCGAGATTGCAGCCACCCCGAAGGTCTTCTGGGAGGAAGGGAACACTTGTCCTTCCGACTAAACAATACCAGCTCACGGGGCAACATTTACGAGATATCGATTTGGACGACAGCACCAAATCCCTCCATTACCGATCAGAAGTAAATGCAACAACATCTGCAAGAAATCAAAAGAAAAATTGAATGTAGGCCCGATAATGAAAATATCATCGTACGCGGTTGGTCTATTTTTTTCCTTTGTGTTTTACATACCGCTGCATGGAGTGCGCAAATGTCCGATAAAGTCGCTCAAGATTATATAGAACTCTTTAAAAATAATAAAAACTATTCGGGAAGCCCAGTTGGTATAGTTATCAATTACAAAATTGACGCTAACTCTCTTCTCGTTCTTCGCAAGGGGCTAGCAAGTGAAAATTCAGATGTACGAGAAAAAATAGTCTATTTGCTTAAAGACCTTGACGACCAAACGGTTCAGAAACCAACAAGCGTGCTAAAAACTGAGCAAATTATCGAAATTCTGTCCGTGGAAGGTTTGTCAAAATACGATGCCGCTCGTAATGCATCAATTAATATTTTGATAAATTGGTGCACTCAAGCAATGCTTGAAAAATATAATAAATATTATGCAAAAGTGCTAGAAACGGCGCCAGGAGAATCGTTGTTCCTACTTATTGCTAAAGCAAAAGCCATTCAGGCAAAAAACACGGTTATTAACTTGCATAAAACAGAGCGATGGAAAAGCGATCCCTATGCAGAAATTGCTGCTGCGGCCTTGGGAGACACGCAAATAGAGGATAAATATATTGCAATGGCACAGAAAGCGGCCGATGGCGATAGTCTTACAGATGCGTTAAGTAATCTAAAATCTATTGGCACCAGGCGCAGCCTCCAAGTTGTCGCATCATTTTTGCGATCACCATTGGTTAGCGGCCCTCTAAAAATTTCACTCCGCATAAACGCATTAGAAGCCTTGAGCTATAACTTTCTGAACGAACCCGTTCTGAGGACATATAACATTAACTCTCAGGATGATTATCTCGCTGCAGAAAGATTTTGCGAAGAAACGCTAGGCGTTCGTTTTGAAGGACCTCTCCCCCCATTCTATGTTGATACGCCGCTCCCAACGCCTCTCCGGTAACACTTTCCCTGCATTTTTAACTAACGACAACTAGGATGTTATATTTGGCCTATAAATATCAATTGGTTGCGTCGTGCATTATCCCGCGACAGGGGCAGCCAACAGGTCTGGCGATGAAATATGCAAAAGCGCTAAGTCACGAGGATTGCTGAAGAAAAGATGGGTAATTCCGCAAACAACAACCATTAAATTTTGGGAGCTAAAATGAAAGTGGGCGTTGTGCGTGTCAGTAAATTTTTTGTTTTTTTTATCTTGGCGCTTGCTGCAACAACTCATGCAGCAGGGACAGATAACTGCTCTCTTTCAAACGATAGCATAGCGACCTTGGATTTTAATTGCTTTGATCGCAAAGGAAATGATTTGCAGGTAAAAAAAGAGTATTTGAAAAATATCCGTGGCGAAAAGAAATTCCCTATCATCATTCACATAACCGATCCCTTCGAGGGAGTTGTGGTTAATCGGGAAGGGATGGTCATCACACGGGGAATTTATTACTCAACCCAAGAAAATTTCACTTATGGATTTATTTGATATAGACAGAAAGCATCAGGTAAATGTGGGTATGTTTCTACAAAAACCCTAAAAATAGCAATTCCGGCTCAGTGGGATGAGTGTGGTCGGTTTTATCATGGAAGTGCAACTGTTTGTAATGACTGCAAAAATTACTGTTCTGATATTGATTGTTACACTTCGAGTTTTTTTGGAGGACAAAGTTTTGTTGTGAATAAGCTTGGAAAAATAATTCGTGCTTTTACGAACAAGACAATAGAAAATTTTTGCCCACAAGATAATTTTTCGAACAATAATCTAGACAAAAATCCGCCATTTATTAGTTGTGATTTGGATCTGCATGTTCCATTGGAACGGTAAGCAGGGAGGACTCAACCGGATATTTTACACTATGGGATAACGAGGATAAGAAGAATATATCATTCTGGATTAAGGGTGAAACCAGGGATAAAGACAGAAAGTGGGAAGGGACGACAGGAAGTTTGTTATACGTGGGCACGAATCTTGAGGAAAACAAACCTTGAGGAAAACAAACCTTGAGGAAAACAAACCTTGAGGAAAACAAACCTACAAGCAATGAATTTTATTTTTGGCACGCATCTAGTCAATACAATAGTGGAACAACTTCAGCCGTTTCTTTCTGGGAGCTAAAATGAAAAATTCGGTTATTGCAAAAATAATTTTTTGCATAATTCCTTGTATTGGCGCCACTGCTCTAGCTTCAAAAAAATACGACTACATCAATGATCTCAGAGAAATTTCTCTGCAAAATTGCCTAGACAATAATTATGAAAAAATTGGTGCATATAAAAGGCGAGATTTGCATGACGCTTCTTTTTGGGTCTATCCATACGGGAAAGAAGATACGGCTTCTATAGAAACAATGATAAAGCTTGATGAATATATAAAAAAGCAGACAGGAGATTTTCATAAGGAATTTATTTCAGTAAAAAGCGAAGGTGATTCGGCGCCACAAAATGCAGTTTTTGCTCGATGTATGGGTTTTTACAAATCAAAACAACTTAGATCGTTCGTAAAAAATCTACTAATCCCAAAAAATCGTCCTTAAGGGAATGCCGGTCGGCGAGGTTCAAATTGCATGGTGCGGCGAGGCGGCGAAATGCATAATTCATAAATTCCAGAAGGTTTGCCTAAATTTTGAGCAAGATTTGTTCTTCTAACGTCTTGTGATTGATTGTTGTCTAGCAAGCTAGCTACAAAGAATGCCATCTATGGTTTCGGACATATCTTGATTGCGCCTACGTTGAGGTCAAGGGGGCTGATGCCTTCCATGATCGCGCCGCCCTGAGCCGGCCGGTGCTATTTCTGACCCTCAGCTTTTTTCCCTTCCTCCCCCGTGCTTTCTCGCCCAAAGCTCAACGTGTAGAAAAGATCGATCGCATTGTCGCTGCCGGCCCGGCCGACGATGGAGATGCGGCGGCTGAGGTCGACGGTCAGCTTGACGATGCTTTCCGCCTTGCCCAGCGTCTGCTCGTAGGAAAGCAGGGCTTTCGAGGAGAGGCGTTTGCCGACGCTGAAAATCTGCTGGCCGGTGTTGTTGCTGCTGTCGGTGCTGCTGCCGGCGATCCGGCTGCTGGCTTGGCGGCCGCCGAGGTCGCCGATCTGGCCGGTGCGGACGCCGAATTCATCGACCCCGAAACTCTTTTTCAAGTGCTGGACGAGTCCGCCCGAGTCGTTGCCGAGCAGGCCGCTGGCCGCCGAGAGAAGAACGCTGGCGTCGCCGGCACCCATTTGCTCGGGGCCGTGGCCGAGGACCAGCCAGGCCAGTTTTTCGGCATCCGGTAGATCGGGGTCGGAGATCAGGCGGACCACCGGTCGCCGCACGCTGCCGCTGATCTGGACGCCGGATTCGACGCTCAGGCCCTGGCGTACGGCGCGTACATCGAGGCCGGGATTGTCGAGCAGGCCCTGGAAAGTGAGGACGCCGCGCTCGATGGCGAGTTGTTGGCCGTAGGCGTCGAAACGGCCGCCGACGGTGCGGATGTTGCCGCTCGCGCGCGGCAGGTCGCGGCCGCTGGCCCGCAGGCGGATGTCGCCGACCAGGCGGGCGGCAAGGCCGGCGCCGGAGAACAGGAAATGGCGACCGAGTTCGGTGCTCAGATCGATGTCGAGTTTCGGGCGCAGGCCGGCGGCCTTTTCGCCGGCCGGTCGCTTGATCACCACGTCGTCGGAAAGTTGCGGCGTGCCGCCCTTGGCCAGTTGCCAGTAACCGGCATCGACCGCCAGTTTGCCGCGGGCGCCGAGTGTCGCGTTCTGCCAGGTCAACCGGCCGTCGCCGGAGACGGCAACCCACTGGTCGGGCAATTGCCAGGCGCCAAGGCGTTCGAGGTGGAAATCGAGAAAGGCCTGGTCGGCGCCCAGTTGGCGATCGATCGCCATTTCGCCGGAAATTTCCAGGCGCCCCGGGCGCTCGCCCAGTTTCGCCGCTTCCTCCTTAAATGCCAGACGAAATGGCTTGGGCAGCGGTTGCAACAGGCTGTCGAAGCCGAACTTGACGATCCTTAGCCGGTTGTTGGCGAGCGCGATGTCGAGTTCGCCGTGCGCCAGGTTGAGGCCCTGTTCGGGTAGCCGCAGGGCCAGTTGTTCGCCCTTGAAACGGCCATTGGCCAGCGGCTGCCTGGGGGTGCCGGCCAGTTTGAGTTCGCCGCTGAAGTGGCCGGCGCTTTGCCATGGTTCGCCGATCAGTTCGGCCAGCCAGCCAAGGTCGGCAATTTCCGTGCTCAGCGTGCCCTGCCAGGGGGCCTGGCGGTCGACCGCCCAGGCGCCGAGCAGGCCGGCGTTGAAGCTGCCGGCCAGGCGGCCGAGCCGGCTGCCGCGGGCGCTCAGGCTGGCCTGCAGGTGCCGTTGGTCGGCCGTGGCTTGCAGCGTCGCCTGCCAGTCCAGCGGTTGGCCGGCCAGTTGCGCCGGGCCCAGGCTCCAGCCGGTGCTGGCCACGTGCAGTGCGGCCGGCGCCGTCAGGCGGAAATTGCGGGCTTTGTCGGCCGCCAGCAACTCGGCTTGCTGCGCTTGGCCACGCCAGCGCCAGCCGTTGTTTTCATTGAACAGTCCGCCGTCGGCCGCCACGGTCAAATGGTTGCGGCCGGCCAGATCGGCGCTGGCGGTGAGGCGGTGCGCCTGCGTGCTGCCGTTGCCCTGAACCTGCAGTCGTTTGAGCAGGCCGGGTTGCTCCGGGGTTTCCAGGGTGGCGATGGCGAGTTCGAGGTGCAGCGGCGAGTTGGCTTCGCCGCCGGCGGCGCCCGTCAGTTCCAGATCGCTCAGGCGCCATTGACCGGGTTGGCCGAGGCGGCTGGCATGCAAGCGGCCGCCGAGTTGCGCCTGGCTGCCGCTGCCGCTTAGTTCAAGATGGCCGTTGATGCCGCCTTCGAGACCGTAGGGGGCGAGTTGTGGCGCGTCGAGATCGACCGCCAGCGTATCGCCGGGGCGGCCGAAAGCGCCCCGGGCGGTGAGCCGGTTGGCGCCGGCCAGCAATTGGATGTCGGCCAGCGGGATGTGTGGCCAGGCAATTTTCAGGCGGCCCTGGCCGCTGACCGGCTGGCCGGCCCAGCGCGAGTCGGTGAGGGCGAATTGGCCGTCGATCAGCGGCTGTGGCGCCAATTTGCCCTGGGCGCTGAAGGTGGCGTTGATCTGCGCCGCCGCGACCCGGGCAAAACGGCTCGGGTCGAAGTGGCTGAGTTCGCCGGTGGCGCTGAACGCCATTTCCTTGCCCAGGGCCAGGTCGCCCCGGGCGGTCAGTTTGGCCGGGCCGGCCGCGAGTTCGAGCCGGGGCAGGGTGATCCGGCCGGTGGCCTGGCTGGCTTCGGCCTGCAGGCTGAAATTGTTGTCTTTCAAGGCCAGTTTCAGGCTCTGCCGGTTGGCGCCGAGCGTCGCCGAAAGAGGGCCGTTGAGACTGGTCGGGCGCAGGCGGGAGACAAACCGGCTGGCGTCCAGCCGCTTTGCCGTCAGTTCGAGATGTAGCGCCCGCTGCTGCCAGCGGCCGCTACCGGCCAGGCTGCCGGCGCCGGGCAAGGTGGCCCGGAGATCGTCGAGACGGGCGCTTTCGCCCTGCCAGTCGAGCTTGCCGCTGAGGGCGGTGAGCGGCAGGCGCTGGTGGTCGAGGGGGCCGGGAATACGATTGTCGATCGAGAAATTGCCGGCTACCCCATCACCGGCCGGCTTGATGTCGGCGCGCAGTTGCAGGCGGGCGCTCGGCGCGCCGCGCTGCCAGAGGGCCGGGTCGAAGTCGTCGAGGGAAACCTGGGCCGTGGCGAAAACCGCCTTGGCAAACGGTGTCAGGATGACTTTGGCGGCTCCCCGCAGGCCGCTCCGGGCGCTGGCGTCCACGGTGATTTGCGCGAGCGGGCCGGTTGCTTGCAGGTTCAGGGCGAGCGCCTGTGCCTCGAGCTGGCCGCTGATTTCGGCCTGGGCGTCGAGCGGCAGCGGGGCGTCGGCACCGAGCCGGGCGGTGCCGCTCAGGGTGACGTTGCCGAGGACGGCGCGAAAGTCCTGCAGCGTGTACTGGCGGCCGTCGCTGCTCAGGCGGCCGGCCAGATCGTGGGCAACAAACAGGTTGCCGTATTCGAGGCGAGCGATAGCGGCGTTTTCGATGTCGACCGTCAGCGGCAGTCGCAGATCGCTCGGCGGCGGCGTCGCGCTGCTGCTGCCGGCCCGCGTGATGAGCAGCGTCTCGGCGTGCAGGGTGGCGATCTGCAGGTGGCCGTGGAGGAGGGCGCCCGGCGACCAGTCGAGGTGCAGGCCGCTGATGTCGAGGTGCAGGTCCGGACTGCTCCAGCGCAACTTGGCGAGCTGCAGCGGGCCGCCCAACCGGCCGCCGGCCGGCTCGATCTGCAGGCGGCCGCCGCTGGCGCTGCCGGCCAGGTTGGCGACGGCCCGCAGGCCGCTGGCGGTGCCGCCCAGCCAGACGGCCCCGGCCGCCAGCGTGGCCAATCCGGCCAGCCAGGGGAAGAGTCGGCGGCGCCAGCCGCGGCCGGCCGGTGGCGGCGATTCGCCAAGGGCTCGGGGGGGGCGGAAAAATCTGAATTTCATGTCAGAACGGAATGGCCAGCGAGAAATGCAGTTGCACTTTGCCGGTGCGCTGGCCGTAGGCGAGGTCGGCGCCGATCGGGCCGGCCGGGCTGCGCCAGCGGGCGCCGAGGCCGTAGCCGACGGCCAGGCGGACGTCCTGCCAACTATCGACGGCATCGCCGGCGTCGACAAAAGCGGCGATCCCCCAGGTGTCGTCCAGCCAGTGCGTGGCTTCGGCGCTAAGGACGCCCAGGTAACGGCCGCCGACCACGGCGCCGCCCTCCCGGAGGCCGAGGCTTTGATAGGCATAGCCGCGCACCGAGCCGGTGCCGCCGGTGCGGAACAGGTAATTCTGCGGGATGCCCTGACGGGAGGCCGCCTGGGTGTAGCCGACTTCGCCGCGCAGGGCCAGGGTATCGACCCGGCCGAGCGGGATGAAATGCTGGTAGCGGGCATGCAGGCGGAGGAAATTCTGGTCCGACCAGGCGGCCTTGGCGCCACCGCCGACCTGGAGTTGGAGGACGAAACCACGGCGCGGGTCGAGCCCGCTATCGACCTGGCGCAGGGTCCACATCGCATTCGGCGCCAGGGCGCGGGCGGTTGAGGTCTGGACCCCGTCGGCGTAGCGTTTTTCGTCTTCCCAGTTGAGCGCCAGGCGTTGTTCGGCGCTGCCGCGCTGCTGCACGGTTTGTGCCCCGAAGGCATAGCGCTCGGTGCGCAGGCCCTGGATGTCGGTGCCTTCGGCCATCACCCCGACGCTGTGCCGACGCAGGCGGTCATCCGGCGGCAGGAAAAAGTCGGTATAAATGGTCTGTTTCTTCTGTTCCAGGCGCAGGCCGCTATCCATTTCCCAGGCCTGGTTGAAGACATCGGGGGTGTGGTAGTTGAAGCTGACGCGGGCGCCGGTGTTGGAACTGGCGCCGACCCCGAAAGCGATGCTGTGCGCCGGCCGTTCGCGCAGGCGGAGGAAGACCGGGACGTCGACCGTGTCGCCGCTTCCGGTGGCGCTGGCGAGGTCCAGTCCGGCCTCGACCGAACTGAAATACGGCGTCGCCTGCAGGCTGCTGCGCAGGGCGTTCAGGCTCTCTTCGCGATAGGGGGCGCCGCGCCGCACGGCGCGGTTGTAGCGGGCGATCAGGTCGGGGTCGTAACGCTGCAGGCCGGCGATGCGCAATTCGCCGAAACGGTAGCGCGGGCCGCTCGCGTAGTGGACGCTGAGTTTGGCACGGTGGGCTGCACTATCGATTTCGGCCGTGCTGTCGACCAGGGTCGCCGCCGCAAAGTCGACCGCCAGCAGTTCGGCCAATACCTGTTGCTTGGCGCTATTCCAGTCTTCCTGGCGAAACGGCTGGCCGACCGCCAGGCCCCAGCCGGCGAGCAGGGCGGCCCGGCTTTCGGGGGGGAGCGGGCCGTCGATGATGATCTCCAGTTCGCCGATGCTGGTGCGGGGGCCGGGGTCGATGCTCAGGCGCAGGTCGCCGCTATCCTCGGTGAATTCGAACTGCGGCGAAAAATAGCCCTCGGTGGCCAGGATTTCGCTGAGCAGGGCCTGCAACTTGCGCTGGCTACCGGCTTCTTCCGGCAGATAGGGCTGCAGCAGGTCGCTGATCGCCGTCGGCGCCCGCAGCTCTATGCCGCCGGCCAATGCCGTCGTGCTCAGGGCGAAAAAGAGGAGGGGCAGCAGGCGGCGGGACAGGTTCGGCACGCCGGAATTCTACCCGGCCGGCCCGTCGCCGAGCGGCGGGCGTGGCGGCAACAGGAAACTGCGCGGTTGTTGGCGGAAGCGCCGGGCGATGGCGCGCAGCAACGGTCCCCAATGCGCGAAGCGAAGGCGGCGGGCGCCGAGCGCGGTGCGCCAGGCGAGGGCAAAGCTGACAGCGAGGTTGGTCAAGCCGATCGCGGCAATGCCCAGCATGCCCCACAGCACGGCCTGGAGCGGCAGGGCGAAGTGAAAGGCGTTGAGGGCGTAGCCGAGGTTGGCCGAGGCGAAGGCGATGTGCCGGATATCGAGGGGCAGCCCGAGGATGGTGCCGATGACGCCGGTCGAGCCGAGCATGCAGCCGAACAGGAAGTTGCCCATGATGCCGCCTAGCCGATCCTGGATGTAATAACCGATGCGCTCGGCCCCCGCCTTGCCGCGCAGCCGGTTCAGCCAGCGCAGGCGGCCGATGCGCTGACCGATCTCGGCATAGGCTGCCTGGTTGTCGAAATAGCCGTTGATCAGGCCGGCCAGGAAGAGATAGAAACCGGCGATGGCGGCGTGCGGAAGGGCCCAGCTCAGCAGGTCGAGGTCGGCCAGCAGATGAGCCCCCTTGGCGACGCTGATCAGTGGCTCGCCGCTCAGTTGGCTGAGGCCGAAGCCGAGAGCGATGGCGACCGGCAGCGCGACCATGACATTGCCGGCGATCGCCGCCAGTTGGCTGCGGCTGACCGCCGCCACGACATCGACCATGCCTTCGAGATCAGCGCTGCGATTCGGCTTGAGGTCGCCGAGCCGGGCCGCCAGGCTTTGTGCCGTCATCGCCGGCTGCTTGGTGGCGACCGTCAGGCCGAGCAGAAAAATGAGCACGAAGCCCAGGCCATAGATCAGGCTGAACAACACCGCCTCGACGAAAAGCGGGGCGTGCAGGGCGGCGGCCTGGATCTTCAGGAGGGCCATGCCGCCGATCAGGACGCCGGCCCCGGCGGCCGAACGCCACATCCGGGCATAGTCGGCGGCGTTGTCGCAGATGTAGTGTTCGCCGGAACGCGCGGCATTTTCGGTGACGCGCAGGGCGAGCAGACGGGAGAGCTGGGTCATGTAGAAACGCAGGCTGTTGCGCCGGTTCTCGGCGAGGAAGGCGGCTCCGGTGAACTCGCCCCAGCCGGCGATCGCCGCCCGGCGCGAGGCGGCCTGCTGCCCGGCGCTCAGAATGACGACCAGTTCGCGCAGGCGTTCCGTGCTTTGCTCGCTGCGCGTCAGGAGATAGCTCAGGTGCAGGCTGGTGCCCACCGTCAGGGCCCGTTTACGGATGCGCTGCAAGGTTTCCCGGCATTGGTCGGCAATCACCAGCAGGTGACTGCCGTCGTCCGCCGCCAGTGCCGAATCGTTCAGCGCGGCGCGAAAGGCGTTGGCGAAATCGAGCGCTTCCGCCGAGAGGGCGATGAAGCGCGGCATGTCGTCATCGAAACTGGGCGAGGCGCGCATCAGTTCGGTTTCGACCCCCAGGCCGCTGACCCGGTGGGCGAGCAGCAGCACGGCGTCGAGGATCTGCTCCTGGATGCTCCGCCAGTCGCTGCTGCGCAATTCGCCGGCCGGGGCGACCAGTTCCCAGAAGCGTTGCGAATGTTCGGCGGGAATCTGTTCCAGCCAGCGCCAGTCGTCGGTCTGGTCGAAAATGACGTGCAGGCAATCTTTCAGCCGTCGCTCGTCGGGCGCCGCGGGCAGAAAGCGGTTGCCGAGAATGCGCCACCATTCGGAGAAAAAGCCGGTGCCCGGCAAGATGCCGCTGTCGGTGAAAAAAGTGATCAGTCGGCGGGTTGCGACGAAATGTACGAGTCGGCTGCGGAAGGCGGCGAGAAGCGCGCTATCGTTTTCCAGATGGTCGAGCAGCGCGCCATAGCGGGCCGTGCATCCGTCGTCCCGGCGATGCCGGGGGCGCAGCTCGGCGACCAGATGGCGGAGTAGTTCCAGGCTGTCCGCCTGCGGGTTGGTGAAGGCCGCCAGTGCTTCGTGCAGCAGTGCGTCGCTGGCTGGGGGCGGGGGAAAGAGTCGGTGCAGGAGAGCGTTGAGTTTTGCCATTGGGCTGGGGTTTTTATTCCGTTCTGCTGTTTGGGTGGCCTCATCTTATATGACAGCTCGGAGAAAAGATTGTTGTAAGTCGGACTGTGGCGGCCGGAAAAGTCAAGAATTTCTAATGAAATCGGCCTATTTCGGCTTACAATACCCCGTCTAAATTATTTCCACAGGGACCTCTCATGATCAAGAATATCGCGAAGAAATCATTGGTTTTAGCTCTGCTGGCCGGCGTCGGCTTCTCGGCCGTCGCCCAGGAACGTGTTTACGCCATCGACCAACGCGGCGCCGTCGTCAAGAGCGGCACCGGCCTGTGCTGGCGTACCGGCTACTGGACCCCGGCTGCTGCCGCCAAGGATGCTGCTGGCTGCGAATGCGACAAGGACCTGCTGCCGGCCGACGCCTGTGGCGCCAAGGCGGCTCCGGGTGTTGCCACGCCGGCCACCCCGGCGGCAAAAACCGGCATCGTTGGTGAAAAGATCACCGTCGCCGCCGATGCCCTGTTCGACTTCAACAAGGCTGTCCTGCGCCCCGAAGGCAAGGCCAAGCTCGACGACGTCGTCGCCAAGGCCAAGGCCATCAAGCTCGAAGTGATCCTGGCCGTTGGCCACACCGATCGTATCGGTGGCGATGCCTACAACCAGAAGCTGTCCGAAAAGCGTGCCGCTGCCGTCAAGGAATACCTGGTCGCCAAGGGTATCGAAGCCAACCGTGTATACACCGAAGGCAAGGGCGAAAAGCAACCGAAGACCGGCGCCACCTGCAAGGGTGACAAGAAGACCAAGGCGCTGATCGACTGCCTGCAGCCGGATCGTCGCGTTGATATCGAAGTCATCGGCACCAAGTAAGCCGCCGACGCTTCAAGCAAAGCCCTGCTTCGGCAGGGCTTTTTTTATCCTTGGATTTTGTTGCATGCTGGAAAAAACCTACCGCTCGCTCTTCTTCCTCGTCCTGCTCGCCGCCGCCGGACACGCGGCGGCCGCTGACGGCCGGCCGCGCATCGGTCTGGTGCTGGGTGGGGGCGGGGCGCGCGGGGCGGCGCATATCGGTGTCCTGGAAGTGCTGCAGAAACTGCGGGTGCCGGTCGATTGCATCGCCGGCACCAGCATGGGAGCGCTGGTCGCCGGCGCCTACGCGGCCGGCATGGCGCCGGCGGTGATGCGCGAACAGTTGGCGCGGGCCGACTGGAACGACATGTTCGTCGATAACCCCGAGTACTCGGAGATGAGCTACCGCAACAAGACGGTGGCGCGGCAATTCCCGCCCGGTTCCGAGTCCGGCGTTGCGGCCGACGGGGTCAAATACCAGTCCGGGGTGGTGGCCGGCGAAAAGATCAAGCTTTTCTTCAACCAGTTGATGGGCGCCAACCAGGGCGAACGCAACATCGAGGATTTGCCGCTGCCCCTTTCCGTCATCGCCACCGATATCGCGACCGGCGAGCGGGTGGTGTTCCGCGATGGGCCGCTGACCATGGCGATGCGGGCCAGCATGTCGGTGCCCGGCCTGCTGGCGCCGCTCGATTATCAGGGGCGAAAACTGGTCGATGGTGGTCTGGTCGATAACCTGCCGATCGGCGAGGTGCGCGAACGCTGCCAGGCCGACGTGGTGATCGCCGTCAATGTCGGCACGCCGCTGCTCAAGGCCGAAGCGGTCGGCTCCCTGCTGACGGTGTCGGCCCAGGTGGTGAATATCCTGACCGGGCAGAATGTCAGCCGTTCGCTGGCCACCCTGACCGCCCGCGACATCTATCTCCAGCCCGATCTCAACGGCATTACCGCCGGCGATTTTGCCCGCAGCGGCGAAACGGCCGACCGCGGCCGGGCGGCAGCCGAGGCGATGAGGCCGCAACTGGCCGGCCTGGCCCTCGGTGCCGCGGCCTATGCCGCCTGGTGGCAGGGCATCGAAGTCCGCAGCCGGGTTTCGCCGCGCATCGACGAAGTGCAGATTGTCGGCTTGCAGCGCGTCAATCCGGCCGCCCTCGAGCGCCATCTGCATGTCCAGCCCGGGCAGACCATCCGGCCGGCCGAGATCAATCACGATCTGCTCCGCATGTATGGCGACGGCTGGTACGAGAGCGTCGATTACACCGTGCTCAGCCAGCGCGAACGCCACATCCTGCGGGTGACGCCGGTGGAGAAAAGCTGGGGGCCGGATTACCTGCGTTTCGCGGTCAATATGCAGGCCGACAACAGCCAGGGTTCGTCCTTTGCGCTACGCGCCGCCTATCACAAGACCTGGCTCAACAGCCTCGGCGGCGAATTGATGGTGAGCGGCGATATCGGCTCGACCAGCCGGCTCGGCGTCAATTTCTATCAGCCGCTCGACGAACAGCAACGCTTTTTCGTCGAGGCGACGAGCGGTATCGAACAGTCGCGCCTGAATGTTTACCAGGACGATCGCCGGATCGCCCAATACAAGGTCACCGAGAGCGGCCTCGGGTTGTCGCTCGGGGCCAACGTCGGCCTGCTCGGCCCGCTTCGCCTGGGCTGGCAGGAACGCCATCGGCTGTTCGAACTGGATATCGGCTCGCCCTCGCTGCCGCGGGCCGAGCAGACTTTCGGCGGGTGGAAGGCGGCGCTCGACTTCGACCAGTTCGACCGCCTCTATTTTCCGACCCGTGGCTGGTCGGCCCAGGTCGCCTGGTTCGCTTCGCCGCAAATGAACTATGCGCGGGCCGATGTCGATCTGCGCGCAGCTTATCCACTGGGCGGCACGGTGCTCAACGGGCGCTTGCGCTACACCACGTCGCCGAAAGGCGTCTTGCCGATCTACGACGCCGGCACCTTGGGCGGCTTTCTCAATCTGACGGCGTTCGCCCCGAACCAGATACTCGGCGACGACATCGTCTATGCCGGTGTGCACGCCGAGCAAATCCTCGGCCGGCCGCCGCTCGGCCTGCGCGGCGACTTGCGGGTCGGCCTGGCGCTGGAAGCGGCGCGGGTCGGGACGCGCTTTACCGAATCGAGCCGCAGTGGCATCCTCAACTCGACGGCCCTTTATGTCGGCGGCGAAACGCCGTTCGGACCGGTCTATGTTGGCTTCGGGTATTCGACGAGCCGCGTTTCCAACCTCTTCCTGTTCATCGGCACCCCGTGAAAACTTTCCGCCCGTCCCGCCCCGCCTTGCGCCACGCCAACCCGCCCGGCGCCCGGGCGGCCGTCCGCCGCTGATCCCCAGAGCCGGCGTGGGCGACCCTCTCCTGCTTTGTGCCACCACCCGCCTGGCCCAGGCCCGGCGCGCCGAACGGCCGGCCGGGCAGGCCGTGTGGCGGACGCACGCCGCCCTGACCGTCGGCCAATGGCTGGCGACGCTGGCCGACGAAGCCTTGCTCAGCGGCCTGGCCGAATTGCCGGCTGGCCTCGACCCCTTTGCCGAACGCCTGCTCTGGGAGCGGGTGATCGCCGATAGTCTCGACCCGGCGGCGGCTCCGCTCTTCGATATCGAGGGCATGGCCGCGACGGCGGCCGAAGCACAGGCCCTGGCCCGGATCTGGAAAATCGATCCGGCGGCCGGCCCGCTTTCCGACGAAGCCCGACTCTTCGTCGGCTGGCAGGCCGAGTTCCTCAAACGTTGCCGGAGCGGCGGCTGGCTCGATCTGGCCGGCCTCCAGTGGCAGGTCGTCGGGCTCATCGAAGGCGGTCATTTTGCCCTGCCGAGCGCCGTCAGCCTGCTCGGTTTCGACCGTTGCACGCCGCTCGAAAACGCCTTGCTCAAGGCCCTGGCCGGGCGCGGTGTACGCCTCGAAAAGCCGGCCGAGCGGAGCGCCGGGCCGGGGCGGCAGCAGGTTCTGGCCTGCCCCGACAGCGCCGCCGAATGTGCGGCGGTGGCCGCTTGGGCGAAAGCGCAGCTCGCCGCCCGGCCGACGGCCCGGCTCGGCATCGTGGCGCCCGATCTGGCCGGGGTGCGCGATCGCCTGGAATTCTGCCTCGACGATGCCCTGCATCCGGCGCTGATCCGGCCGGATGCCGCCGAAGCGCCACGCTCTTTCAATTTCTCGCTCGGCCGGGCCCTGGCCGACCTTCCCCTGATTCGCCTGGCCCTCGACCTGCTGGCCTTGGGCGGCGGCCGGGGCAAGATCGAACAAAGCCGCTTGTCGGCCGTGCTGCTGGCCGGCGGCTGGTCGGCCGGGGTTGCCGAAAGCGACGGCCGGGCCCGCCTCGATGCCGCGCTGCGCCGCGATTTGCCCTATTTCACGAGCCTCCCGGCCGTGCTCCGCCTGGCCGACCGTCTGGCCGAAAACGAGGCGCCGCTTTGTCCGCAGAGCGTGGCGGCGCTGGCGGCCTTGGTCGAGGTCGCCCGGAATGCCGGCCGCAAGCTGCGCCCCGGCCAATGGGCGGGAGTTTTCCGGGCCGCCCTGAAAGCACTCGGCTGGCCGGGCGATCGCGAACTCTCCAGCCACGAATTCCAGGCCCGGCGCGCTTTCGGCGAAGTGCTCGAGAGCTTCGGCCAGTTCGATGCGCTGCTCGGCCCGCTGGCTCAGAACGACGCGCTGCGTCGCCTCGGCCAGCTTTGCCGGCAGCGCATCTTCCAGCCGGAAACCCGCGGTCGGCCGGCCATCCAGGTCCTTGGCGTGCTCGAAAGCGCCGGTCTCGAGTTCGACGCGTTGTGGGTGATGGGCATGAACGACGACCTCTGGCCGCCGGCGCCGCGTCCCAATCCTCTTTTGCCGGCGGAAGCCCAGCGCGCCGCGGGGGCGGCGCATGCCAGCGCCGAAGTCGAACTGGATTTCGCCCGCCGCGTCCATGCCCGCCTGCTCCAGGCGGCGCCGAACGTCACCTTTTCCTGGGCGCAGGCCGCCGGCAATCGCGTCCTGCGGCCGAGTCCCTTGATCGCCGGCCTTGCCGCCGCCGACGAAGGGCCCGCCGGGCTGGTGACGCTGGCCCGGCAACTGGCGGCAGAAGCCGGCACGGCCATCGAGCAACTGGCCGACGCCTGGGCGCCGCCGGTCGGCCCGGGCGAAAAGGTGGCTGGCGGAAGCTGGCTGTTGCGCGCCCAGGCGATCTGCCCGGCCTGGGCCTATTATCAGTTCCGGCTGGGCGGCAAGGCGCTTGATGCCGCCGTCGAAGGTCTCGATCCGGCGGCCCGCGGCACCCTCGTGCATGGGGCGCTGGAAGCGTTCTGGCGGGCCGTGCGCAGCGCCCAGGCGTTGGTCGGGCTGAGTGTCGTGGAGCGCCGGCAAGCGATCGCCAGCGCGGTGGCGGCGGCGCTGCAAAATTTCGAGCAAGAGCGCCGGCTCAGCCTGCCGGCCCGTTTCCGCGAACTGGAAGGGCGGCGTCTGGAGAAACTGCTCGACGTCTGGCTGGCGGTCGAGGCCAAGCGCGGCCTGGATTTCGCGGTGATCGCCTGCGAAGAAGTGGCTGAGGTCGAGATCGAGGAGATCAAGGTCAGGATGATCGTCGACCGTATCGATCGTCTCGCCGACGGTCGGCAGATCATCATCGACTACAAGACCGGTGCTGCCATCGATGTCAAAAACTGGGCGGAAGCCCGGCTGACCGAGCCGCAATTGCCGATCTACGCGGCCCTGGTCAATGACGAGGTGGCGGCCGTCGTCTTCGCCAAAGTCCGGCTCGACAAGCCGGCCTTTGCCGGCGTGGCCGAGGAAAAGGACATCCTGCCCGGCGTTCAGGGCATCGGCGAGGAAAAGCAGAAAATTTTCGATCCGGCTGAGTTCCCCGACTGGGTTGCCGTCGTCACCCACTGGCGCGAGCGGCTGCATGCCATCGCCCGCGAGGTCAAGACGGGGCAGGCCGGGGTCATGTTCGCCGACGAAAAGGCGCTGCAATACTGCGAAGTGCTGCCCCTGCTGCGCCTGCCGGAACGACGGCGCCTGCTCGCCCGGGCCTTGCTCGAATGACGGGGCGGGTTTCTGGCGACGGCGAAGCGCCCATTGCTCCGTTTTGCCGCGAACTGTCGTTGTTTGGAGACAGTACAATGCCTGAAAAAATAGTCACTTAGCGGAATCACTGCAAAAATTGTCGCCAAGGGGCGACAGGTTTTGCAGGCGGCTATGCAATATGGTTTTAAAAAATCGTTAAAAATCAACGAATTTGTATCTGGCACGGCATCTGCTTGGTTGTTTGGACTAAAACTTCAGGTCACAGCCAATGATGAACTCACTGCCGATGATGAATGCTTCCCTGACAACGCTGCAGCTTGTGGTATTTCTTGGCCTCAATCTGCTGGTTGGTCTCTACTTTCTCAGAAGATGGCGGGCCGCGCTGAAACGAAATGCCCGGCGCGGGCTGGAGCAGAACTTCCCGATGTCGATCTTTTCGCGGACCGATCACCCGGCCTTGCTGAAACATCACGAAGACGTCAATCCGCTGACCGAGGCGGAAATCTACGTCATCTACGGGCGCCGGAACGAGGCCCAGGAAGTGCTCGACAACGGAATCCGCGATGGGCTGATTTCCCCCGAAGAAGTGATCAATTTCTGGTCCGAGCGGGACCATACCAAGGCCGCCTGAGCGGCCGCCGGAAAGCATTCCCGGGTGAACTGACGAAGGCCTGCCGGCCTTCGTCAGTTGTCGTTAAAATGGCCGCTGTGGAACCTTATCCGACCGGCCTTCTCGTCTCGAACCCCGTGCCGCCATGCCCGCCGCCCGAGGGGGCGGCATGACGGTCGTCTCGCCTCGCCTCGTCGAGGACAAGAACGCCCGCCTGCGGGCCCTGGAAGTCGCCTCCTTCATTGTCGAGGCGCCGGCCGGCGCCGGCAAGACGGAACTGCTGACCCAGCGCTACCTGCGCCTGCTCGCCGTCGTCGAAAACCCGGAAGAAGTGCTAGCCCTGACCTTTACCAACAAGGCGGCGACCGAGATGCGCGATCGCATCCTCGGCAGTCTCGAACTGGCGGCCGGCGGCGTCATGCCGGAATTGCCGCACAAGCGCCTGACCTTCGACCTGGCGCAACAGGTGTTGGCCCACGATGCGCAACTGGGCTGGAGCCTGCTCGGTCATCCCGGCCGCCTGCGCATCACCACACTCGATGCGCTGTGCGCCAGCCTGGCCCGGCAGATGCCCTATCTCAGCCGCTTCGGCGCCCAGCCCGGGGTCACCGACGATGCCGCGGCGCATTACGCGACGGCGGCCCGGCGCACCCTGGAAATGCTCGAAGGCGAGGGCGGCGAGGCGCAGACGGTGGGCGAGGCGCTGGCCTTCATGGACAACAACGCCGGCCGCCTGGAAAAGCTGCTGGTGGCCATGCTCGGCCGCCGCGACCAGTGGCTGCAGCACGCGACGCGCATCGAAAACGGCGAAATGCAGGGCGAAGTCGAAGCCGGTTTCGCGGCGTTGATCGAGCGCGACCTGGCCGCGGTCGCGGCGCGGCTCGACGCCGGTTGGCAGGCGCAGCTGATGCCGCTGGCCCGCTTTGCCGCCGCTAACGTGCCGGAAATCCTCGCCGTGCTGCTTGACTGGGAACAGCCGCTGAGCGCCGAGATCGCCGACCTGCCGGCCTGGCAGGCGCTGGCCAACCTGTTGCTGACCGGCACCGGTAGCTGGCGCAAGGCGCTCAACAAGAACATCGGCTTCCCGGCCGACAAGGCTTACTCCGAACAGAAAAAGGCGATGAGCGAACTGCTCGCCGACCTGGCCGGCATCGGCGGCCTGGAAGAGAAGCTGGCGCAGCTCGGCGGCCTGCCGCAATCGGAGCTGAGCGCCGCCGAATGGGCTACCGTCGAATGCTTCTCGCGCCTGCTGCGGCTGGCCGCCGGGCAATTGTGGCTGGCCTTCCAGGAAGCCGGCGAGGTCGATTTCATCGAAATCGCCGCCCGCGCCGGCCTTGCCCTGGGCGACGACGAAGCGCCGACCGACCTGGCGCAGGCCCTCGATTACCGCATCCGCCATCTGCTGGTCGATGAATTCCAGGACACCAGCCCGAGCCAGGTCGGCCTGATCGAAAAACTGACCCGCGGCTGGATGCCGGACGATGGCCGGACGCTGTTCGTGGTCGGCGACCCGATGCAGTCGATCTACCGTTTCCGCAAGGCCGATGTCGGGCTGTTCCTGCGCGTACGTGAGCGTGGCATCGGCGACATCCGGCTCGAACACCTGCAACTGTTCCGCAACAACCGTTCCTTTCCCGGCATCGTCGATTGGGTGAATAGCGCTTTCCCGAGCATCTTCCCGGCCGCCGACAGCCCGGAAGCCGGCGCCGTGCGCTACGCCGAGTCGGCCGCCACCCGGCCACCGCATGCCGACAGCGGCGTCGTCGTGCAGCCGGTGATTGCCACGGCGGGCAGCGACCCGGCGGCCGACGAGGCGCGTTGTGTGCTCGATCTGATCCGCGCCGCCCGCCGCGACTATCCGGCCGAACGCATCGCCGTGCTGGTCCGGGCGCGCGGCCACCTCGACGCCCTGGTCGGCGAAATTCGCCGCAACGCGCCGGACCTGCGCTTCCAGGCCGTCGATATCGAAGGCCTGGACGGGCGCCAGCACATCCAGGACCTGCTCACCCTGTTCCGCGCCCTGCACCACCGGGCCGACCGCGTCTCCTGGCTGGCGCTGTTGCGCGCCCCGTGGTGCGGGCTGACCCTGGCCGATCTGCATGCCCTGGCGGCCGATGACCAGCAGTCGACCCTCTGGCAGCTAATGCACGACGAAGCCCGCCTGGCCCGCTTTTCAGCCGATGGCGAGGGGCGTTTGCGGCATCTGCGCGGCATCCTGGAGCTGGCCTTTGCCGGCCGCGACCGGCAGCACCCGCGGCGCTGGCTGGAAGGCATCTGGCTGATGCTGGGCGGCCCGCGTTGCCTGGAGGCGCCGGAAGCCCTGGCCGATGTCGAGGCCTTTTTCGGGCTGCTCGACAAGCTGGCCGCCGCCCGCCGCCTCGATGCCGAAACGCTGGCCGCCCACGCCGCCGAACTCTACGCCCCGCCCGATGCATTGGCCGGCGACAGCGTGCAGATGATGACCATTCACAAGGCCAAGGGCCTGGAATTCGAAACGGTGATCCTGCCCGGCCTGCACCGCGAAACCGGGATGAACGAGAGCAGCCTGCTGCTCTGGGACGAGGTGGCGGCGGCGGACGGGCACGAACATCTGCTGGTGGCGCCGATCAGAGCCAGGGACGCCAGTCGGGAACTGCCGACGGCCTACGATTTCCTGAAAAAACTGGAAAGCGAACGCAGCGCCCACGAAGACGAGCGCCTGCTGTACGTCGCGGCGACCCGCGCCATCCGTCGCCTGCACCTGGTCGGCGTCGCTGTCGCCGACGAGAAGAAGGAAGACGGCTTGAAAGCGCCGGCCGCCGGGACCTTGTTGCACCTGCTGTGGCCGGGCGTCGCCCAGCCGGTGTTTGCCGCCGCGTTGGCCACTGGGGCGGGGGCGACGACGGAGGGCGGGCGTATCGACCCGGCCAGTTTCGTGCCGCCGTTGCTCCGTCTGGCCGCCTGTGGCCTGCCCTCCGCCTTGCAAACGGCGGAGTCGCTGGCCCGAGCGGCCGGCAATGCGCTCGAGATCGATGGCGAAGTCGCAGCCGTTTCGCTCGAAGCCTCGGTCGGCACCCTGGTCCATCGTTGCCTGGAGCTGATCGTGCGCCAGGGCCTGGCGCAGTGGTCGGCGGAGCGGGCGGGCCGCCTGCTGCCGGCCTATCGGCGCTGGCTGCAGGGCCAGGGACACGGCCCCGAAGAGGCGGCCAGCGGCGCCGCCGAAGTGCTCGCCGCCGTGCAATTGGCCCTCCGTTGCACCGCCGGCCGCTGGGTTCTCGCCGAGCATCCGGAAGGGGGCGCCGAGCAGGCTTGGAGCAGCGCCGCCGATAACGTGGTGAGCAATCACATCATCGACCGCATCTTCGTGGCCGACGGCTGCCGCTGGATCGTCGATTATAAGACGGTACGCCTGGCCGCCGGCGAGGATCCGGAGCGGGGGCTGGAACAACGGGCGGCGGGCTTCCGACCACAGCTTGAGCGTTACGCCGGCCTGTTCGCCGAGGATAGCCGGCCGCTCCGCCTGGCCATCTATTTTCCCCTGCAGGGCCGTTTGCTCGAACTGGGCCGGCGGGCGCCATAATTGATACTGGAAAACGCAATTGAACCGCGGGGACGCAGAGATGCCGAGGAAAAACAACGGCTTGCCGGGATGGTTCGGCACCTCTTCTGGGTGAACCGCAAAAATCTTGCAAGCCACGTATTTTTACGTTCTCCTCTGCTCCTCTGCGACTCCGCGGTAAGGTTTTCAGGTTGATTCAGGAACCCCTGACGCCGCGGTGCGGGGACAATCGTCGAGCCTGGCAAGTCCTTGTTTTCCCAGTCAGTCTCTGCGTCTGCGCCGCTCAGCTCTTCTCTGGCGGATTCGCGGTTCATCAAAACGGCACATTTGCGACTTATACTTAAGTGATAGTTTTGTCCTTGGAGCAGACGTGGTTTTTCTGACCCGGCTATTTTTCGCTTTCCTGCTGTCTGCCATGGCCTTGCCCGGTGTCGGGCGGGCGGCCGGCGAAAGGGTGCTGCGCGTCGCCGTGCTGGAAAATTCGCCGCCCATGGCTTACCGCGACGCCAAGGGCGGACTGACCGGTTTCAGCATTGCCATCATGGGCTTGCTGTGCGAAGAAATGCGGGTGAGCTGCGAATATCACGTGACGACCCTCGATGACATTGTCGACGCCGTGGCCGCCGGCGAATACGACGTGGCGGCGGTCAGCCTGCTCGACACTCCGGAGCGGCGGGCCAAGCTGCTGTTCGCCAAACCTTATTTCCGTTCCCTCTCCCTGTGGTTCGCCAAGCCCGGTCTGCAGCCCGGGCAATCCGGCTTTCGCATCGCGGTGGTGCACGGTTCGGCGCAGGAGCGTTTTGTTCGCGCCCGCGGCTGGGACCTGGTCGGGGTTCGCACCAACGGCGAACTGGCCGAGCCGATTCGGGCCGGGCTGGCGCAGGCGGCGATCATTCCGATGAGCAGCGCCCTCAATCTGATGAAAATGCCGGAGTTCCGCGACTTGGGCCTGGTCAGCACGGTAATGCACGAAAGCGAGCTGGGGGGCGACGCTTCTTTTGGCATTTCGCCGGCCCGCCCGGAACTCAAGGAGCAAATCGACGCGGCGCTGGAGCGGATCAAGCGCAATGGGGCTTATGATCGGGTCAATTCCAAGTTCTTGCCTTTCCGGATCAATTGATGCGTTTTCTCCTTCTTGTCCTGCTCTTGTGCGGCGCCCGCTGGGTCGTTGCCCAGCCCAACGAACTGCATGTCGCGCTGTGGGTGGCCGAGGCCAAAACGGCCCGCCCGGGAAGCGATGGCGAGCGCCAGAACGGTGGCCTGTACCAGTTCAACGCGCAACTGGCGCGCGAAATATGTCGCCGCATGAAGGCTCGTTGTGTCATGGAAAACGTGCTTTTCGGCGAAATCCTGCCGGGCGTCGAAGCCCGCCTTTTCGATCTTGGATTCGGCAATTACCTGCGCACGCCGGAACGGGAAAAGCGGGTGGCATTCAGCGAGAGCATCTGGAATTCGTCCTCCCGCCTGCTCGGGCGGGTGGCCAACAAGCGGCGCCTGAGCGCTCGTTTCGGGCCGGATGTCGCGCTCGACGGTCTGCGCGACGTGCGCCTCGGCGGCATCGCCGAGTCGCGGCAAATGGCTTATCTGGAAAGTATCGCCGGGGCGCGGGGGCTGACCCTGAGCAAGGCGAGAACGATGGCCGAGGCGATTGCCCTGTTGCGCGACGGCGAGGTGGATTATTGTCTGTTGCCGATGTTGACTGCCTACGAATTGCTGCGCCACGAGACGCCGGGCATTTTCGAGTTCAGCGGGCCGCCGCTGCTTGACCACGGTCTGGGCGGCAGCGTCCATATCGCCCTGGCCAAGGACAGCGAGGCCTTGCGGCTGGCGGTCAATCAGGCGATTCTGGCGATGCGGGCCGATGGCACCTACCATCGTCTGCTGCACCAGAACTTTCCGTTCTCTCTGGAATGAGGGCAAGGCCATGAACCTGAGTGCAATTCCCGGCTTCCACGGCATTCGCGCCGGGCGCGCCTTCGCCTTGCTGGCAGCCTGTTTTGTGCTGACTTTCGGGGCCATGGTGACGCTGCTCGTCCTCGATCAACAGCGCGTCCTCGAAGCGACCGGCCACCTGCAGGAGCAGACGGTGCCGGAAATCATCCGTTACCAGCGCCTGGCCCGCAATCTCGAACAACTGCGCCAGGAAGGCGAGCGCGTGTTCTCTGCCCACACTCCGCAAAGCCGGCAACAGGCGATGTTCGTCGTGATGCTGGTGGCCAGCCATCCCAGCGTTCTCGAACATCCCGAATCGGCCGCGCTGGCCCGCGAGACCGAGCGTTTCCTGAATGACGTGATGTACCGCTCGGCGACCGACAGCAAGGCCTTCGTCACCTATCACGAAGAATGGCAGCGCCTGGCGGCGCGCCTCAGCGTGCAGGTGGACGATGTCTCGATCCAGGGCATCAACCTGGCCAACGGCGATCTCAATGAAGTGGCGGCGACGATGGGGCTGGCACGCTACAAAGTGGCGGCGGCGCTCGGTCTGGTCGGCCTCTTCCTGCTCCTCTTCCTGGTCCTGCTCCGCAAGCATCTGATCGAGCCGCTGCAACGCATCGACCGGGCGCTGTCCACCCTGAGCGTCGAGCAGCCTTCACCCACCTTCCAGCCGTCGGCGATGCGCGAAATCCATGCCGTCGAGGAGGCCATCGGCGAATTGCATGCCTCGCTGGTGCAGAATGAAAAGGCCCGGGTTGCCCTGGAGGAACTGGCCAATAACGACGGCCTGACCCGCCTGACCAATCGTCGGCATTTCATGTTGCTGGCCGATGCCGAACTGCTCCGGGCGCAGCGTTACGAGCGCCCGGTGACGGTCGGCATGGCCGATCTCGACCATTTCAAGAACCTCAACGACGGTTACGGTCATGCCGCCGGCGACATCGTGTTGTGCGCCCTGGCCCAGCTAATGCGCGATACCTTCCGCCAATCCGACATGATCGGCCGTTACGGCGGCGAGGAATTCGCCTTCCTCTTTCCCGAGACCTCGCTGGTCGAGGCCCATGTCTTGGCCGAACGGCTGCGTGTCCGGGCCGCCGGCTACAACATCGAATTGCCGGATGGGCGGACGGTTCGGGTCAGCATGAGCATCGGGCTGGCCGATGCCAGTACCGGCTCGCTCGAAATGGCGCTCAATCGCGCCGACGATGCGCTCTACGAAGCGAAACGCCAGGGGCGTAACCGGGTGGTCCAGGCGCCCGTCGGCGAGCAACGACTTCTCGCCGACGATCTCTAAACCGGCCAGAGCAGGCAGGCCCAGATCGTTGCCGCGTTGAGCAGGCTGAGCAGCACGGCGGCGCTGCCCATGTCCTTGGCCCGTTTGGCGAGCTCGTGCTTTTCCGGCGAAGCCTTGTCGACGACGGCCTCCAGCCCGGAATTGAGGATTTCGACGATCAGAATGAGCAGGATGCTGCCGACCATCAGCGCCCGGTCGACGCCGGTGTGGCCGAGGTAGAAGGCCAGCGGGATGGCGATCACGGCGAGCAGCAGTTCCTCGCGAAAAGCCGCCTCGTTCTGCCAGGCGGCGGTCAGGCCGTCGCGCGAGTAGCCGAGCGCGTTCCACAGACGAACCAGGCCTTTCTTGCCTTTCAGGTCGGCGGCCGATTCCAGTTGCTTTTCCAGACTCAAGCTTTTCTCTCCAGCAGCGGTTTGAGGAAGCGGCTAGTGTGACTGGTTTTGTGTTTGGCGACCATCTCCGGCGTGCCGGTGACCAGGATGCGGCCGCCGCCGTCGCCGCCTTCGGGGCCGAGATCGACCAGCCAGTCGGCCGTCTTGATCACGTCGAGGTTGTGCTCGATGACGACGATGGTATTGCCGTTGTCGGCCAGGCGTTGCAGCACTTTGAGGAGCATTTCGATGTCCTGGAAATGCAGGCCGGTGGTCGGTTCGTCGAGGATGTACAGGGTGCGGCCGGTGTCGCGCTTGGAGAGTTCGAGGGCCAGCTTGACGCGCTGCGCCTCGCCGCCGGACAGCGTCGTCGCGCTCTGGCCGAGGGTGATGTAGCTGAGGCCGACATCGACCAGGGTCTGCAGCTTGCGCGCGATGTTGGGCACCGGGTCGAAGAATTCGCGCGCCTGCTCGACGGTCATGCCGAGGATGTCGTAGATGTTCTTGCCCTTGTACTGCACTTCCAGGGTTTCGCGGTTGTAGCGCTTGCCGTGGCAGACGTCGCAGGGCACGTAGATGTCGGGCAGAAAGTGCATCTCGACCTTGATCATGCCGTCGCCCTGGCAGGCTTCGCAGCGCCCGCCCTTGACGTTGAAACTGAAGCGTCCCGGCCCGTAGCCACGGACGCGGGATTCCGGTACCTGGGAGAAGAGTTCGCGGATCGGCGTCAGCAGGCCGGTGTAGGTCGCCGGGTTGGAGCGTGGCGTGCGGCCGATTGGCGCCTGGTCGACGTTGATCACCTTGTCGAACAGTTCGAGGCCGATGATTTCCTTGTGCGGTGCCGGTTCCGCCGTCGCGCCGTAGAGGTGCTTGGCGGCTGCGGCGTACAGCGTGTCGTTGATCAGCGTCGACTTGCCCGAGCCGGAAACGCCGGTGATGCAGGTGAGCAGGCCGACCGGCAGTTCCAGCGTGACATCCTTGAGATTGTTGCCATAGGCGCCGACGACCAGCAATTGCTTGTCGGGATTGGCCGGCCGGCGCTTCTTCGGCACGGCGATGGCTTTCTGCCCGGAAAGATAGGCGCCGGTCATCGAGGCCGGGTTGGCGGTGACTTCGGCCGGCGTCCCTTCGGCGACGATATAACCGCCATGCACGCCGGCGCCGGGGCCGATGTCGATGACGTAATCGGCCGAGCGGATGGCGTCCTCGTCATGTTCGACGACGATCACCGTGTTGCCCATGTCGCGCAGGTTGCGCAGGGTTTGCAGCAGGCGGTCGTTGTCGCGCTGGTGCAGGCCGATGGACGGTTCGTCGAGTACGTACATGACGCCGGTCAGGCCCGAGCCGATCTGCGAGGCCAGCCGGATGCGCTGCGCCTCGCCGCCGGACAGCGTTTCGGCCGAGCGTTCGAGACACAGGTAATCGAGCCCGACATTGATCAGGAAGGACAGCCGGGCGCTGATTTCCTTGAGGATCTTGTCGGCGACCTGCGCCTTCTGGCCGGTCAGTTCCAGACAATTGAAGTAATTGCGCGCCTCGCCCAGCGGCAGGCGGCTGATTTCGTACAGCGTTTTGGCGCCGACGCGGACATGGCGCGCCTCGAGGCGCAGGCGGGTGCCGTTGCAGTGCGGGCAGGAGATGTTGCTGACGTATTTCGAGAGTTCCTCGCGCACCGCCTGCGAATCGCTGCCGCGATAGCGCCGCTCCAGGTTCGGGATGATGCCTTCGAAGGTATGGCTGCGGTCGAAGCGCGTGCCCTTGTCGTTCTGGTAGCGGAAATTGATCTCCGTCTTGCCCGAGCCGTAGAGCACCAACTGGCGGATGTCTTCCGGCAATTGCTCGAAGGGCGTATCGACCGAAAAGCCGTAATGGTCGGCCAGCGACTCGATGATCTGGAAATAGAACTGGTTCTTCTTGTCCCAGCCGCGCACCGCGCCATTGGCCAGCGAAGCCGCCGGATTGGTGACGACGCGCTTCGGGTCGAAAAACTGGATGACCCCCAGGCCGTCGCACTTCGGGCAGGCACCCATCGGGTTGTTGAACGAGAACAGGCGCGGCTCCAGCTCCTGCAAGGCAAAGGAGCAGACCGGGCAGGCGAACTTGGCGGAGAACATGTGTTCCTTGCCGGAATCCATCTCCAGCGCAATGGCCCGGCCCTCGGCATGGCGCAGCGCCGTCTCGAAGGATTCGGCCAGGCGCTGGCGCATGTCATCGCGTATCTTCAAACGGTCGACCACGACATCGACGGTGTGCTTCTGCGTCTTGGCCAGCTTGGGCACGTCGTCGATCTCGTACACCGTGCCATCGACACGGACCCGGGCAAAACCCTGGGCGCGCAATTCGGCGAACAGGTCCATCTGCTCGCCCTTGCGGTTGGCCACCACCGGCGCCAGGATCATCAGCTTGGTTTCGGCTGGCAGGGCGAGCACGCTATCGACCATCTGCGACACCGTCTGCGCTTCGAGCGGCAGATTGTGGTCCGGGCAGTAGGGCGTGCCGGCGCGGGCGAAGAGCAGGCGCAGGTAATCGTGGATTTCGGTGACGGTGCCGACCGTCGAGCGCGGATTGTGCGAAGTCGCCTTCTGCTCGATGGAAATCGCCGGCGAAAGGCCCTCGATCAGGTCGACGTCCGGCTTTTCCATCAATTGCAGGAACTGCCGGGCATAGGCCGACAGCGATTCAACGTAACGGCGCTGGCCTTCCGCGTACAGCGTGTCGAAGGCCAGTGACGACTTACCCGAGCCGGACAGCCCGGTGATCACGATGAGCTGGTCGCGCGGCAGGTCGAGATTGATGTTCTTGAGATTGTGCGTGCGCGCGCCACGAATGCGGATGGTTTCCATCGCTTGTTCTGCTTTGGTTGGGGGAAGGGGAAACTATACGCAAAACCCGGCGGGCTTGCACGAAAGACTGTATGAAAAAACAGTTTCCCGCCGGGCGCGATGGCGCGGCGGGTTGAGCGGTATTACACCGGCGGCGCGAGTCTCGGCCGCCGGCTGCGGCCTGGGGCGATTGCCCGATCAGGCGTGTTTGAGAGCGTTGGCGGCGGTGAACATCTCCCATTCTTCCGGGTCGAGTTCGAGATCCATCGGGTCGCCTTCGACTGTCACCTTGGCGAGAAAGTAGCCTTCGGCATCGGCAAACTCATTGACGGCAAGGACCGTGACGGGGGGGAAGCCATTGCCTGATTTCCAGACACCTGTGGCAGGTTTTTCCATGGCGATACTCCTTGGGATAGAGGGGTAAATTTCAAAACAAGCGGCCTTCCACTGAACTGCTTTGCTGCACTTACGCTGCACTTCTGGCGAAAAAGCTACGAAGGTTCTGATTGACGCTGAGTTTCGAAGTTCCCCTGTTTTTTGCCCGGCGGTTATCCGGCCGCGTGCAATTCTTCGCGGATGATGGCGCGCAAATTCGCTTCCAGACTTTCCCCTGCCACGGCCCGGCGTAAGGTGTCGTTAATCAATGTCTGATAGCCGCGTTCGCCGGCAAGCGCCTTGAAGTGCTCGACGATGGGTGCATCAAGCATGATGTTGATACGCAATTTTCCCGTCTTGGCGCGCACGGCCGTTTGCCACTCAGGCTTGCCCGTTTCCTTTCCGGCGACTTTGAATTTTGCCTGATCGAAATCAGCCTGTGTCAGACGTGGTGCGTCGTCAGAAATATCCGGCGTTTCGGTAATAGAGGTCGGTTTCATCGCTTTCTGCCTTTCGCATGGAAATGATGCGTATGGATTCATCGGATTCAACATGAACGATCAGTACGACCAGGGCTTCAAGCAGACCAATGCCAATCATCCGCTGTTCGCCGTAATCCATGCGGGCATTCTCAAACACCACCATCGGCCCGGCAAACACCCTTTCCGCATCGGCGAAATCAAGGCCGTGCTTGAGCAGATTGGCTTGGCGTTTGGCTTCGTCCCAGTGGTAGTGTATGAAAAAATTATAAGCATAAATATACACATATCAAGCCGGGGCTTATTCATGCTTCGATGTCGGCCTGTATCTATTTGCCTGAAAGCAGGCGGCGAAAAATAAAAAATCTCAGTCTCACTCTATGAGACTTGCCTTCTTTAAAGTGGCGAAAACCCAGCCAAGGAGTTTCGTCATGCATGACAGCTATCCCCCTGATCGTTACGTTTTCATCGCCCTTCTCTTTGCGGCACTGGTCAGCGTTCTGCCCTGGTAAGCCCGGCTTGTCAGTGGTTTAAAAAAGGACAGGCGGCTATGATGCTGGCAACACAAGAGAGGGTGGCATGAGCAAATCCGAACGCTTCGGGATCATCGAACGCATGCTGCTTTCCCGGCGCAGCGTCAGTCTCGTTGATTTGCTTGAGCGTCTTGGCGTTTCCCGCGCCACGGTGTGCCGCGACATCAAGGAACTGCGCGAGCGCATGCACGTCCCCATCGCCTGCGACCGCGCCACCGGCATTTACCGCATCGACCGTAGCGTCGAACGCTACGAACTCCCCGGCGTCTGGTTCTCGGCCGGCGAAATCCATGCCCTGCTGAGCATGCAGCAACTGCTCGCCGCCTTCGATGCCGGCGGCCTGCTCGCCGAACACGTCGGCCCCCTGCGCCAGCGCCTGCTCGGCATGCTCGAAAGCGCCACCGACTCGGCCGACGACATCGCCCGGCGCATCCGCATCCTGAGCGCCGCCGCCCGTCACTACGCGCCGCAACATTTCCAGCACATCGCCGCCGCGCTCATGGAACGCCGCCGGCTGAGCATCGAATACGTCGCCCGCAGTAACGGCGACACCAGCCAACGCGAAATCTCGCCGCAACGGCTGACCCACTATCGGTCGAATTGGTATTTGGAGGCCTGGTGCCACCTGCGCGACGAACTGCGCAGGTTCTCGGTCGACGCCATCCAGTCCGTAAAAACTGCCGACGGCGTCGCACTCGACGTGCCAGAAGCCGAACTCGACGCCGCATTGAGCGCCGGCTACGGCATCTTCGCTGGCGCCGAAGTGCAATGGGCAACGCTCCTCTTCACCCCCGACCGCGCCCGCTGGGTCGCCGCCGAACACTGGCACCCGGACCAGGAAGGCGGCTTTCTCGACGACGGCAGCTACCAACTGCGCCTGCCGTACAGCAACGATCCCGAACTCATTATGGACATCCTGAAATACGGGCCGGATTGCGAGGTGGTTGGGCCGGCGGGGTTGCGGGAGAAGGTGGTGGGGTTGTTAAAGGCGGCGGTGGGGAGGTATGGGGATGAGTGAAGAACGGGATTTTGCGCACACTGATTTTCTGGCGCATATCAGAAACGATAACGGTCGCCTGATTGCGCATCGGCTGGAGGATCACCTAGTTGATGTTTCCGCGTTGGCCGCAGCCTTCGCCGCCGAGTTCGGCGCCGCGCCGTGGGCCGCGCTGGCCGGCATCTGGCACGACCTGGGCAAATACCGGGAAGGGTTCCAGCGCTACATCCGGCAGTGCGGCGATCCCGATGCGCACATCGAAGGCCGCGTCGCAGGTGCGGAGAAAACGCACTCGGCTGCCGGTGCCTTGTGGGCGCAGGAGTATCTGGGCGAGGTGGACAAGCGTTCTGGCCCCGTCGTGGCGCGTGTTCTGGCTTATCTGATCGCCGGCCATCACGCAGGGCTGGACAACTGGTTCGGCGGCCTGCACGAACGGTTCAATCGCGAAGATGCGGTACGAGAAGGTCGCGACGCGTTGGCTGTGGCGATTCCCGAAGCCATTCTCAAGCCCTCGGCCGGTTTGCCCGATCTGAACGCGATCCGCACCGATCAGAAAGACAATATTCCCGGCCGTTTTGCGCTGTGGGTGCGCATGCTTTTTTCCTGTCTGGTCGATGCCGATTTTCTCGACACCGAGAGATTCATGTCACAAGGCAAGGCCGAGGCACGCAACGGTTTCATGCCAATCTGCGAGTTGGAAAAGTGCTTGGCCGAATGCTTGGCGCAAATGGCGCAGGCGGTCGCCGAACGCGGCGAGGCCGGAACCCAGGTCAACCTGAAACGCGCCGAAGTTCAGCGCGCCTGTCTCGCCAAGGCCGAGCTAGCGCCTGGCGTGTTCAGCCTGACGGTGCCGACCGGCGGCGGCAAGACGCTGTCCAGTCTGGCTTTCGCGCTGCGCCATGCGGCACGCCACGGCAAACGCCGGGTCATCTACGCGATTCCCTACACCAGCATCATCGAGCAGACGGCGGGAATCTTCCGCAGCATCTTTGGCGACGAGAACGTCATTGAGCACCATAGCAATGTCGAGGTGGACGACAAGCAGGAAACCGCCCGTTCCCGTCTGGCCTGCGAAAACTGGGATGCGCCGCTGATCGTCACGACCAACGTGCAATTGCTGGAAAGCCTGTTCGCCAGCCGGACCTCGCGCTGCCGCAAGCTGCACAATCTGGTCGGCAGCGTCATCGTGCTCGATGAGGCGCAATTGCTGCCGGTGCCCTATCTGCAGCCGGTGGTCGACGTCTTGCGCCTGCTGGTCAAGGATTACGGCGTGACGCTGGTGCTGTGCACTGCCACTCAGCCGACGCTGGAAAGTCGCAACGGTTTCGACCAAGCCCGCCAACTGCGCGGCTTCGCGGTCGGCGAAATCCGTGAAATCGTCGATGACGTGGCCGGGCTGTATGGTGCGCTGGAACGGGTCAAGGTGCATCTGCCGGCCGATCTGAAAACGCCCAGCAACTGGGAGCAATTGGCGCTGCAAATCGCCGGGCACGATGCCGTGCTCGCCGTCGTCGGCCGCCGTGCCGATGCGCGCGAACTCTATACGCGGGTCAAGGCCGAAGACCGCACCGGCCTGTGGCATTTGTCCGGCCTGATGTGCGCCCAGCACCGCAGCGACACCATCGCCGACATCAAGCAGGCTTTGGTGGCAAGGCGGCAGGCATTGGCCGCCGGGCAAAACCCTGCGCCGATCCGGGTGATTAGCACCCAACTGGTCGAAGCCGGCGTCGATATCGACTTCCCCGTCGTCTATCGCGCCCTGGCCGGGTTGGACTCCATAGCCCAGGCAGCCGGCCGTTGCAATCGCGAGGGCCGGCTAGACAAGGGCGAAGTGCATGTCTTCGTGCCGCCCAAATCGGCGCCGCCGGGGCTGCTGCGCATGGCCGAACGCGCTACGACTATTTTGTGGAGTGCTTTGCCGCCAGAAGTTGACCCGATGGGTGTTGAGCGCTTTTCCGAATATTTCCGCAACTTGTATCGGGACGCCGAACTGGACGAGAAAGGAATTTGCGGATTCCTGCGTAGCCAAGGCCCGGATTTCGCTGTCAGCTTTGGGCTGGCAGCAAAGGAATTTCGCCTGATCGATAAAGATGAGGGGGCCACGGTCTTTGTCCGCTACAAGCGTGACGAGAGCGACGAAGAAATCGACATGTGGCTGAACACCCTGAAAAAGGAAGGCCCGCAGCGCTGGCTGCTGCGCAAGCTGCAACGCTATGGCGTGAGCATCTACCAGCGCGATCTGCAACGCCTTGAAGGGCTGGGCGACATCGAAGCGCTGGGCGGCGACTTTCCGGGCTTGTATGTGCAGTCGTACGGCAACGATGTGCTTTACGACCAGGTGCTGGGCATCAATGTGGATGGGGCGCCGGGTGATCCGGGGAGTCTCGTGCTGTGAGACTGGATGCGATGAAAATGAAAGGGCCGGGACAAGCCCGGCCCAGCGTTACGGATGCAACGGACAACTTTCACCATTGAGTTTCAATCCACGCTGGAACACCAGCGAGAAGCCATGCTAGCATAACCTGAAAGGTACTTAGTGTATTCAACGACAACTAAACCATTGAGAACATTTAATGTATAGTCGGCATCGTTTCCTGGCCAGGGGCGATACCCGTGAACAATTTACTTGGACTTTTGCGCGAACTGCGATTGATGAAGGATCAGCCTTCTCATCGTTTTTACGCGGTATGGCTTCTGATTTTGTTGTTCATAGGTAGAGGCTTCGTATTGATCGTTTTGATACTCGGTGGAGGGTTCGTGATCAAGCCGGCATTAGTGATGAGCTTGCTGTCACGCTTCTTCTGAAAGAAAGGAGTTGAGCTTGGATAAGTTCTGTCTTGAAGTATCAGGTGACTTCGCCTGCTTCACCCGACCGGAAATGAAGGTCGAGCGGGTGTCCTACGACGTGATCACGCCATCGGCGGCGCGTTCGGTGTTCGAGGCCATTTTGTGGAAACCGGCGATTCGCTGGGAGGTGCGCCGCATCGAGGTCTTGAAGCCGATCAAATGGATCAGCGTGCGGCGTAATGAGGTGTCGGCCAAGGCTTCGGTGCGCAATGCCCAGACGGCGATGAACGCCGGGCAGGGCAATCTGGCGCTGTACATCGAGGACGACCGTCAGCAGCGAGCCGGGCTGTTCCTGCGCGATGTGGCTTATCGCCTGCATGCCGAGCTGCTGCCGGTCGGCGACGATGCGCGGGCGAATCCGGCCAAGTACCGGGAGATGTTCCAGCGCCGGGCCGAGAAAGGGCAGTGCGTCAATCAGCCCTATCTCGGTTGCCGCGAATTCGCCGCCCGTTTCCGGTTGGTCACCGATCCGGACAGCGAGGCGCCGGCCCTGGCCGAAAGCCGCGATCTGGGCTGGATGCTCTACGACATGGATTTTGCGGCGGTCAACGACCCGAAACCGCGCTTTTTCCGGGCCGATCTGCAAAACGGGGTCATTGACCTGACACAAGCGCAGGTGACGGCATGATCCTGCAAGCCCTTTATGACTACTACCAGCGCAAGGCCGCCGATCCCGACCCGGCCCGCCGTCTGCCGGCCTTCGGGCTGGAGGACAAGGAAATTCCCTTCATCATCGAGTTGACCGCCGAAGGCCGGCCGCTCGGCATCATTGACACGCGCCAAGGCGATGGCAAGAAAAGGCAGGCTCGGCGTTACCAGGTGCCTAAGGGCGTCAAGCGTTCCTCCGGGGTCGCTGCCAACCTGCTGTGGGACACCGCCGAATACGCCCTCGGCGTCGACACCAAGGGCAAGCCGGAACGGGTGGCCGAGCAGCATGCGGCTTTCCGCCAACGGATTGCGGAATTGCCCGAAGCGGCCCGCCTGGATGTCGGCATCCAGGCCTTGGAGAGCTTCTACGCCAACTACGGGCAAGCGGCGCTGGCCACCGATCCGGCCTGGCCGGAAATCGTCGAAGGCAATCCGGTCGTCACGTTCCGCCTGCACAACGATGGTGACTTGATCTGCCAACGGCCGGCGGTGATTGCCGGACGGGGCGATGCAGCCGAAGAAGGCTGCAAGCCGGCTTTCTGCCTGGTGACCGGTCAGGCAGCATCCGCCGAACGTCTCCATACGGTGTTAAAGGGGGTCTGGGGCGCGCAAAGCTCGGGCGCCACGCTGGTTTCCTTCAACCTCGATGCCTTTGCCTCCTACAACAAGGAGCAGGGCGACAATGCGCCGGTCAGTCCGCTGGCAGCCTTTGCCTACACGACGGCACTCAATCACCTGCTCGACCGCAATTCCCGCCAGCGTATCCAGGTCGGTGATGCCTCGACGGTGTTTTGGGCGCAGAAGGAGGATGCCGAGATCGAAGAAGGTTTTGCCGCTATCTTCGGCGAGCGGGACGATCCGGATGCACGGGCCGAACAGGTGCGTGCCTTGCTCGGCGCGGTGCAGTCCGGGCAGTTCGACGGCGGTCGGGGTGACAAGCTGTTTTACGTGCTGGGTCTGGCGCCCAACGCGGCGCGGGTTTCCGTCCGCTTCTGGCATGCCGCACCGCTGCACGAAATCGCCCGCCAGATCCGGCAATGGTTCGCCGACCTGAAAGTCGTGCGCAGCGCGAAAGACCCGGAATACCCGAGCCTGTTCCGCCTGCTCGCCGCCTGCGCCCAGCAGGGTAAGGCCGACAACATTCCACCCAACCTGGGCGGCGACATCATGCGGGCGATTCTCTCCGGTAGCCCGTTTCCGGCTACCTGGCTCAACGCGGCGGTGTTGCGCTGTCGCGCCGAACAGAACGTCACTTACCTGCGGGCTGCCGCCATCAAGGCCAGCCTCAATCGTTTGCAACGCTTTCAACCGAATCAATCTCTCGACAAGGAGTTGTCCGACATGCTCGATTTAGAGAACACCAGCCCGGCCTACCGGTTGGGGCGCCTGTTCGCGGCGCTGGAAAAAATCCAGGAAGAAGCCAGCCCTGGCCTCAACGCGACCATTCGCGAACGCTATTACGGCGCTGCTTCCAGTACGCCGGTGGCGGTTTTTACCACCTTGCTGCGCCTCAAGAATCACCATCTGGCGAAGCTCACCAATCGTGGCCGCGCCGTCAATTTCGAGCGTCTGCTCGGGGAAATCATGGGCGGCCTCAACGACTTTCCGAAACACCTGAGCCTGCCCGAGCAAGGCCGTTTTGCCCTCGGCTACTACCACCAGCGCCAGGACTTTTTCAGCAAATCCGAATCCAGCCAATCCATGCAATCCACCCAGGGAGAAACCAAATGAGCTTGAACAACCGCTACGACTTCGTTCTCATTTTTGATGTGCGCGACGGCAATCCCAATGGCGACCCGGATGCCGGCAACCTGCCGCGTCTCGATGCCGAATCCGGCCATGGGCTGGTGACGGATGTTTCACTGAAACGCAAGGTACGTAACTTTGTCGGCTTGGTGAAAGGCGAAACGCCGCCCTTCGACATCTACGTGAAGGAAAAGGCGGTTCTCAACCAGACCCACGAAAAAGCCTATGTCGCGGTTGGTGCCGAAGAAGAACTCAAAGGCGACAAGAAGCGCAAGGGCAGCGGCGATACGGTGGATAAGGCACGGCAATGGATGTGCGCCAATTTCTTCGACGTGCGGACCTTCGGCGCCGTGATGTCGACCGGCGTGAACTGCGGCCAGGTGCGCGGCCCGGTGCAACTGACCTTTGCCCGCTCGGTCGATCCGATCATTGCCCAGGAACATTCGATTACCCGCATGGCCGTGGCAACCGAAGCCGAGGCCGAGAAGCAGCAAGGCGACAATCGCACCATGGGTCGCAAGCATACCGTTCCTTATGGCATTTACGTCGCCCACGGTTTTGTTTCCTCCTTCCTCGCCAAGCAAACCGGCTTTGGCGAGGAAGACCTGGAATTGCTCTGGCAAGCGCTGGAACAGATGTTCGAGCATGACCGTTCGGCCGCGCGCGGCGAAATGGCGACGCGCGGACTATACGTCTTCAAGCACGATTCGGAACTGGGTAACGCACATGCGCACTCGCTTTTCGACCGCATCAAGATCAAGCGCAAGGATGCTGTGGACGTGCCGCGCAGCTTTGGCGATTACGAGGTCAGCGTTGATGAAGCCGGTTTGCCGGCCGGGGTAAGCCTGATCAAACGGGTGTAATTGCGCCGCTCAGCGCCGCCCGGTCCAATATCCAAACTGGCGGCGCTGGTGGGCGACGGCTTGGATGCTGATGGTGTCAGCGGAAAGCCGGTAAATGAGGGAGTAGGGGAAATGCTTGAAAGCCAGCGCGCGCAGTCGCTTCGAGACGGCCTTGCCGATTTCCGGGTGTTCGATCAGACGTTGGCGCGTCAGCAGGGCGTCTTGCAGAAAAGCTTCTGCGACCCGGTCGCTCGCATGGTCGGCGTAGTAATCGACGGCTGCGTCGAGTTCGGCTTGTGCCGATTTGAGAAAAACGGCCTTCATGCCGCCCGGCGGTTGGCAATCCGAGCACGGGCTTGGGCAATCGCCTCGTCGAAGTCGATGGTTTCCATTTCGCCACGGTCGAACGCATCGGCGCGCCGTTCGGCTTCCGCGACCCAGGTGGCCAGAATTTCGTCGTCTTCGTCGAGGCTGACCAGCAGGCGTTCCGCCAGTTTGGCGCGTTCGGCCGGTGCCAGTTGCAGGGCGGCGGCTTCGATGTCTTCAAGGGGGGAATTGATCATGGTGAGAACCTCCAGTAATGCTTGGGCAATGCTAACCGAAGCAAGTTGCCAAAGCCATCGGCGGGATTGAGCGATGACGACCGAACCGCTTGATCCCATTCCCCTTTCCGCGCTCCAGCACTGGGCCTACTGCCCGCGCCAGTGCGCGCTGATTCACGTCGAGCAGGTGTTCGAAGAGAACATTTTCACCCAGCGCGGTCAGGCCTTGCACAAGCGGGTGGATGACCCCGGTTTCGAGTTGCGCGACGGTTTGCGTATCGAGCGGGCCTTGCCGCTGTTTTGCGACCGGCTCGGGCTGGTCGGCAAGGCGGATGTTGTCGAATTCCTGCCCGATGGCACGCCGTACCCGGTGGAATACAAACACGGCTCGCGCCACAAGCGGGCGGATATTGCGGCTTGCGACGATCTCCAGTTGGCGGCGCAGGCGTTGTGTCTGGAAGAGATGTTCGGCAAGCCGGTGCCGGAAGGCGCCTTGTATTACGCCACTTCGCGTCGGCGGCGGGAGGTGGCGGTCGACGCCGATTTGCGGGCGAAAACCGAGCAGGTTGTGGGCGAGGTTCGGCGCCTGCTCGCCGCCAGCGTTTTGCCACCGCCGCTCAACGACGACCACTGCCGCGCCTGTTCGCTGTGCGACCTGTGCCAACCCGAAGCCTTGGCGCCGACGCCGGAACATTCCGCCGTCCGGCATTCCCTGTTCGAAGTGGATGATTGACATGCAACTGCTCAACACGCTGTACGTGACCACGCCCGAGAGTTATATCCATCTCGACAACGAAACCCTGCGCGTCGAGGTGGAGAAGGAAACGCGGCTGCGTGTGCCGCTGCATCATTTGAGCGCCGTCGTCTGCTTTGGCCATGTTTCCGTGTCGCTGCCGCTCATGCACAAGCTGGCCGACAGCGGCATCAGCCTGGTTTTGCTCGATACGCACGGGCGCTTCAAGGCGCGCCTGGAAGGGCCGGTTTCCGGCAATGTGCTGCTGCGTCAGGCGCAGCATCGTCTGGCCGGCGACCCGGCTTTCGCCCTCAATGTGGCGCGCAACTGCATCGCCGGCAAAGTACGCAATTGCCGCCAGGTCTTGCTGCGCGGCGCCCGAGAGGCCAAGGCGGAGGAAGATGCGGCAATCCTGACGCGTGGTGCGGCCGATCTGGCAGCGGCATTGCGGGCACTGCCGGGAGCCGGCGATGCCGATACCTTGCGCGGCGTCGAGGGCGAAGCGGCACGCCAGTATTTCGCGGCGCTCAATGCGCTGATCCGCAGTTCGGTGCGGGAAAGCTTCCGCATGGACGGCCGCAGTCGGCGCCCGCCACGGGACAGGATCAACGCCTTGCTCTCCTTCGTTTATTCGCTGCTGATGAACGATTGCCGTTCGGCCGTTGAAGCCTGCGGCCTCGATCCGCAAATCGGCTTCCTGCATGTCGTGCGGCCGGGCCGGGCGGCGCTGGCACTGGACTTGATGGAGGAATTCCGGGCCTTTGCCGATCGGCTGGTGCTGTCACTGATCAATCGCGGTCAGATCGGCACGGACGATTTTGTCGAACGCGAAGGCGGCGCCGTGCTGCTCGAAGGCGATGCACGCAAGACGGTGTTGGTCGCCTATCAGGAGCGCAAGCAGGAAAATCTGACCCATCCGCTGCTCAGCGAAACCGTGCCCTTCGGCCTGCTGCCGCATCTCCAGGCCCGCCTGCTGGCGCGCACGCTGCGCGGCGACACGGCCGAATATCTGCCCTACCTGGTGCGCTGATCATGCTGGTCATCGTCTGCTACGACGTCAACACCGAAACCCGCGAAGGCCGCCGACGCCTGCGCCGCGTTGCCAAACTCTGCGAAAGCGTCGGCCAGCGGGTACAGAAATCTGTCTTCGAATGCCAGGTCGACCGCGCCCGCTTCGAGGCGTTGGAGCGCGACCTGGTCGCCGAAATCAAGGACGGAGAAGACAACCTGCGCTTCTACCGTATCGCCGAACTGAAAGGCTACGAAGTCCGCGAACACGGCTGTTTTCGCGCCACCGACTTCGACGCGCCGCTTATCCTGTGAGCTTGCGCGAACCCCAAGTGCACATGCTTTCCCCGGGAGGTTCGCGCGCCGCGCTTTTGCCTGATTTGATGCGGCTTTCCAGAGGGAGCATTGTTCGCGTAAGATGTTTTCTGCTCAGGAATAAAGAGGTTCGCGCAATGCGGGCTTTTTGTTCTGATGCTTCCGGTAGTTACGGGAGATGTGCATCGCCTCCCGGAAACGGGGGGCGTGGATTGAAACTCCTCACTGGCTGCGCCATACCTTTGGGGCCGAGGCATCGCCTCCCGGAAACGGGGGGCGTGGATTGAAACTGGAAAGGCCATGCTTTGCCTCGAAAATTAGTCTTGGCATCGCCTCCCGGAAACGGGGGGCGTGGATTGAAACAGCTGCTTGGCTGACTCATGATCGCCACGCATAGAGCATCGCCTCCCGGAAACGGGGGGCGTGGATTGAAACTACGGTGACGACGCAGCCGAGGAACTGGACGTCAGCATCGCCTCCCGGAAACGGGGGGCGTGGATTGAAACGACCTGGGTGAGGCCGAAGACCTCAAGCTCTTCGCGCATCGCCTCCCGGAAACGGGGGGCGTGGATTGAAACCAGACTCTTGGTCGGCCCGAAACCAAGGCGGTAAGCATCGCCTCCCGGAAACGGGGGGCGTGGATTGAAACCCAGGAGGGGTCGCTACCTGTCGTCAACTGAACCGCATCGCCTCCCGGAAACGGGGGGCGTGGATTGAAACTTTGATATGAGCCAGCCCCGCATCGGCGGTGTAAAGCATCGCCTCCCGGAAACGGGGGGCGTGGATTGAAACGGCGGCAATGCAGTTGTCGCCTATGCAAATCTGAGCATCGCCTCCCGGAAACGGGGGGCGTGGATTGAAACTGCAAACGCGGGATGGGATTTCATTTTCGCGGCTGCATCGCCTCCCGGAAACGGGGGGCGTGGATTGAAACAAAATCATCTGGTAATATCTGGTCCATGCCTTACGCATCGCCTCCCGGAAACGGGGGGCGTGGATTGAAACTAACAATCGGCGTCGAGGTATCCGGCGTGCCAGCCGGCATCGCCTCCCGGAAACGGGGGGCGTGGATTGAAACGTGCTGCGGGCGGTCCTCCGGCTGGAGAAAACTCGCATCGCCTCCCGGAAACGGGGGGCGTGGATTGAAACTCTCCGGTAATGAATGCTTGCAGCTTGCCGAGACGCATCGCCTCCCGGAAACGGGGGGCGTGGATTGAAACATGTCCATCCTTATCTGGACCATCGACATCGGCGGCATCGCCTCCCGGAAACGGGGGGCGTGGATTGAAACAGGCAAGCCTACATTTCATGGTGTGAGCGCCTAACGGCATCGCCTCCCGGAAACGGGGGGCGTGGATTGAAACATCCCAGCCGGGATCTGGTCGAGGCGGTCGACAACGCATCGCCTCCCGGAAACGGGGGGCGTGGATTGAAACCCGCCGATGCGCCACCGCCGCCCAAGGCGCATGAGGCATCGCCTCCCGGAAACGGGGGGCGTGGATTGAAACTTGAGGTACTCGGCCAACGTCTTGAGCGTATCCAGCGCATCGCCTCCCGGAAACGGGGGGCGTGGATTGAAACGGTAAAGTCTTCGTAGCGGTCGGAGAGGTCGAAGGCATCGCCTCCCGGAAACGGGGGGCGTGGATTGAAACAGTGCTGGATGTTACTCACTGGTCGAATCCAGAAGGCATCGCCTCCCGGAAACGGGGGGCGTGGATTGAAACATGAATCCCGCCGGGGGCTTGCCCGGAAACCAATGCATCGCCTCCCGGAAACGGGGGGCGTGGATTGAAACAACCCGCAGGGGGCCGGCCATCGGTGACCTGCCGGCATCGCCTCCCGGAAACGGGGGGCGTGGATTGA
The DNA here is from genome assembly GCA_018261905.1 of Pseudomonadota bacterium. Taxonomy (GTDB): domain Bacteria; phylum Pseudomonadota; class Gammaproteobacteria; order Burkholderiales; family Rhodocyclaceae; genus Azonexus. Next base: position 42,991 of record JAGTRU010000021.1, read on the forward strand.
AACCTTGAGAAGATCGACGATATGGACCCGGGTTCGCGCATCGCCTCCCGGAAACGGGGGGCGTGGATTGAAACTCTTCTGATCGGGCGATAGCGCCCATCTCAGAGATGCATCGCCTCCCGGAAACGGGGGGCGTGGATTGAAACCTTGAGCAATGACTCAGCACGATCGAGCGCAGCAGCGCATCGCCTCCCGGAAACGGGGGGCGTGGATTGAAACAACGAATTCCAGTCCTGTTTTGAAGGCTCCCACGTGCATCGCCTCCCGGAAACGGGGGGCGTGGATTGAAACAGACGGGCGGCGGCAGCACAGAAGGCCCGCAATAAGCATCGCCTCCCGGAAACGGGGGGCGTGGATTGAAACATGACCGAGGTCAGCATCGAATATGAAACATCATGGCATCGCCTCCCGGAGATGGGGCGTGGATTGAAACGGGTGCTGCATGTGTTTAAGACAGCGTGGCTGGTGACTTGCTGAGCTGGCTCGATTAGGCCCTGCCGCCGATAGCGAAATCGCCTATTTCACCCGCTCGACAAACAACCCGGGGGCTTGAGGTCGTTGCCAAATTGTTCGCGGCGCGGCACGACAGTGGCGCGTCCAGCATTGTGGCTGGCGATGTCGCCTTCCCCGCTACAATGGTCGGGTTATCAAAGATTGCTCGACGAAAAGGGGCTGTGATGATTGTTTCGCTGGCCTACGATCCAGACAACAAGCGAATATTCGCACTCTGTCGCACCGATTCTCCGTACCAAGCTGACATCAGGTTCTTCATCAAGGATGGAGAAGAGGCTTTCGGGATCTCGTTTGAGAAGCTGTCCGGTTTGATCTCCATCCAAGTCGATAACGACGGCATGGGTGTAACCATGGAAGAGCGGCCAGCTTGCATCCCGGCCAAGACAGATGAACTACCGGTCTGGCTGCGCTTTGCTTCCAGTGCAGCGGCTGAATAATAGGTAGAAAAATTGCGCTATCGTTCGATGGCAACTTGAAACCTGGAGTACCGACATGCACATCTTTACTGTCCGCGATCTGCGCGAACGTACCGGCGAGTTGATCCGTGGGGTCGAGAACGGTGAGTTGGCGGTCATTACCAAGCATGGCACGCCGGTATTTGTTGCTGTGCCTTTCGACGAAACCTTGCTCCGCGAAGGTGTGGGGGCGGCGCTGGCGATCAAGCTGTTTGACGAGGAGCATATTTCCCTCAATCGAGCCGCCAAGCTGGCGGGGCTTTCGGTGAGTGAAACGATCGATATGCTGGGCCGGCATGGTGTGGCGGTGATTCGTCCGACCGAGGAAGAGCTTGAGCGCGAGCTTGCCGACTTCAGCTAGGAAGATGCCGTATTTCCACCGCCAAGGCATCAAATAGCGCATCTGCAAAAAGTGACGCGGCCAATTGGCCGCGTCGTTGCGGATCAGGTATGGGGCAGTAGTGCCGAAGCGCAGTCTGACGTCACCGCGACTCGACTATATTAATTTCGGCATCGAGGTTCAAGCCGATCATCCAATCAGGCGTCTAGTGCCAGCATTTCCGGCTGTAGCATAGCGGCCTCCCCGTTCTTCTTCCCACCATGCCGACCAATCCCGATAACCCAGCCCGCACTGAATTCCTCGCCGGCGTGCGTGCCGAACTGCCGCTCCTGCTCGGTGTCGTTCCTTTCGGCCTGATTTTTGGCGTGCTCGGTCTGGCGGCGGGTTTGCCGGCCTGGGCGGTGGTTTTGAGTTCGTCGCTAGTGTTCGGCGGTTCGTCGCAGGTGGTCTTCGCGCAGTTGTGGGGGGCGGCGACGCCGGGGCCGGTGATTGTCGCGACGGTGGGCGTGGTCAATCTGCGCCATGCGCTGTACAGCGCGGCGGTGGCGGAATATCTGCGGGCCTTGCCGTGGCGCTGGAAGTTGCTGCTCGCCTATTTGCTGACCGACGAGGCTTTTGCCGCCGCCATCGGTCGTTTGCGCGACGGGCCGACGACGGCGCAGCGCCACTGGTTCCTGTTCGGTACCGGTTTCACCCTGTGGGCCGGCTGGCAACTGGCGACGCTGGGCGGGGTGCTGCTCGGGGCGGCAATTCCGGCCGGTTGGTCGCTGGATTTTTCGATTGCCCTGACGTTCATCGCCCTGCTGGTGCTTGGCGTCCATCGGCGCAGCGAGGCCGGCGCGGCGCTGGTGGCGGCCGTGGTGGCCCTGCTGGCGCAAGGTTTGCCGCACAAGAGCGGCTTGCTGCTGGCGGCCGGCGTTGGCGTCGCGGCGGGCCTGCTGTTCCGGCATGGCGAAGGGGATTCGGCATGAGCCCGGGTTACCTGCTGCTGGTCATGGCGGCCTGCGGGCTGCTTACCTTCCTGATCCGCCTTTCGTTCATTGCCGGCGGGCGCTGGTTGTCTGCCGGGCCGGGGTTTTCGGCGGCCTTGCGCTATGTGCCGCCGGCCGTGCTTGGCGCCCTGATCGCCCCGGAGATTTTTCCGGGTGGTCTGGCCAGCGATCTCGGGGCCGGTTCGCCGCGCCTGTGGGCAGCGCTCGTTGCGCTGGCGGTGGCCTGGCTGACGCGCAATGTACTGGCGACCATCGCCGCCGGAATGCTGGCTTTATGGGGCGTGCAGGGCTGGCTGGCATAACGGGGCGGCGGCGGGCAAACCTGCTAATATTCCCGCTTCGCTGCAATGCAACAATCACAAAATATAATGTCTACCCCAACCGATAAAATGAGCCCCGAGGAACGCCGTGCCGGTGCTTCGCTGGCTTCCATCTTTGCCCTGCGCATGCTGGGGCTGTTCCTGATCCTGCCGGTCTTTTCGGTTTATGCGAAGACCTTGCCGGGCGGCGATAACCTGGCTCTGGTGGGGTTTGCGCTGGGTGCCTACGGCCTGACCCAGGCGGTCTTCCAGATTCCCTACGGGATTGCTTCCGATCTTTGGGGGCGCAAGCAGGTGATTGTCGTCGGCCTGTTGATTTTTGCGCTGGGCAGTTTCGTCGCGGCCTGGGCGCCGGATATGAATTGGATCATCGTCGGTCGCGTGCTGCAGGGCATGGGTGCCATTTCGGCGGCGGTTACGGCGCTGGCCGCCGATCTGACGCGTGAGGAGCATCGCACCAAGGTGATGGCGATGATCGGTTCGTCGATCGGCCTGGTTTTTGCGCTGTCGCTGGTCGCCGCGCCGCTGCTTTACGGCTGGATCGGGATGGGGGGCATCTTCGGGGTGACCGGGGGATTGGCGCTCGGGGCCATCGTTCTGCTGCTCAAGGCGGTGCCGCCGGCGCCGCGGCGGCATGGGCACGAAAAGTTGCCGCTGCGCCGGGTGCTGTTGGATGGCGATCTGTTGCGCCTGAATCTGGGGATTTTCGTCTTGCACCTGGTGCAGATGGCGATGTTCGTGGTTCTGCCGCATGCCCTGGTCAATTTCGGCGGTTTGCCGGCGGCGGCGCACTGGATGGTTTATCTGCCGGCCGTGCTGGTTTCTTTTGCGCTCATGGTGCCGGCGATTATCGCGGCCGAGCGCAAGGACAAGATGCGACCGATTTTCCTGGCCGCCATCGCCCTGCTGGTGGTCGTGCAATTGGGCTTGCTGGTGCTGGGCGAGAATTTGTGGGGGCTGGCCGGCTCGCTGCTGCTCTTCTTCGTTGCCTTCAATATCCTTGAGGCGACGCTGCCTTCGCTGGTTTCGCGGACGGCGCCGCCAGCCGCCAAGGGGGCGGCCCTCGGGGTCTATAACACGACGCAGGCGCTGGGCTTATTCACCGGCGGCGCGGTGGGGGGTTATATCGCCCAGCATTTCGGCGATAATGCTGTTTTTGCTGCCTGTGCCGGGCTGATTCTGCTCTGGCTGGTCGTGGCAAATTCGATGAATTTTCCGCAACGGCGCGTGCCGCCGGTTGCGGCTCAAACAGCTTAGGGAGAGGTGGGTTATGGCTTCGGTTAATAAATGGATCGGTATCGGTAATTTGGGGCGTGACCCGGAGATGCGTTATACGGCCAGCGGCGAGGCGATTTGCAATTTCAGCATTGCCTGCACGGATACCTGGAAAGACAAGCAGACCGGCGAGAAGAAAGAGCAGACCGAGTGGGTGCGTATCTCGTTCTTCGGCAAGCTGGCGGAAATTGCCGGCCAGTATTTGAAGAAGGGTTCGCAGGTGTATATCGAAGGCAGCCTGCGCACCCGCAAGTGGACCGACAAGGATGGCCAGGAGCGTTACACCACCGAAATCCGCGGCGAAGAAATGAAAATGCTCGGTTCCCGCCAGGGCATGGGCGCGCCGGCTTCGTCGGGCGGCGGTGGCGGGGGGGGCTACGACAACGAGCCGACCGATTACGCGCCGGCCCCGGCCAAGAACAAGCCGAAGCCTTCCTTCGACGATCTCGGCGACGACATTCCGTTTTGACCTTTTTTAGCCGGCGCCACCCACTGGGTGGCGCAGTGAATTTTTTGCCCCGAGGCTGAAATCATGTCCAGCGCCGTCACTTTTAAAGTTCTCGAAGATATTGCCAAGGATCTGTCCGGCAATGAGATCAACTTCCCGACTTTTCTCGATATCACCTTCCAGGTGCGGACCGCCCTGAAGGACCCGAATCTGAATATCGAGCAACTGGCCAAGCTGGTCGGTGCCGAGCCGCTGATGAGCGCCAAGATCATCCGCATGTCGAACTCGGTGGCGATGAATCCTTCCGGGCGGGAAGTCGCCGACGTCAAGAGCGCGATTGTCCGGGTCGGCATGGAAGCGGTGCGCACGGTGTCCTTTGCTGTGGCCATGGAGCAGTTGCTGAAGTCGAAGCAGATGCACGCCTTCGAGGGGATTTCCAAGCGCCTGTGGGAACATACCTCGCATGTCGCGGCGCTGTGTCGGGTGCTGGCCCGCAAGATTGCCAAGATCAATGGCGACGAGGCGATGTTTGCCGGCCTGGTGCACGATATCGGGGTTTTCTACCTGATGTCGCGGGCCGCCAATTTCCCGGAACTGGTCAACGACAAGGTCGAACTGCATGCCCTGCTGGTCGGCTGGCACGACAACATCGGGCATGCCCTGCTGTCGGCCCTGAACCTGCCGGAGTCGGTGCTGGTGGCGGTGCAGGAACATGAGACGGATCGCGAGATCAGCGTTCTCAAGTCGCTGTCCGATGTGCTTTATGTCGCCAACAAGATTGCCAACCGTTCTTCGAGTTGGCGCGATCCCAAGCTGGACGGCGAAGTGGATACCTCGATGCTGGAATCCATTCTCGATGCCGATACGCTGGCCGAAATCATCGAGGAATCGCAGGAAGAGGTCCAGTCGCTGAAAGCCGCGCTGGGCGGATGAAGGCGTGATGCCCCGGGGCTTGCGGCAGGAACAACGGGGGAAGCCAGAGCGGTTATCAAATCGCCGGCGATTCAGGGGTAATTATGAGTAGCAGTCACGATCTGGCCGGGAATGTTTCCGGCAAGCGCCTCGCCGTTCTCGCCCTGGCCGCCCTTGGGGTGGTCTATGGCGATATCGGCACCAGCCCGCTGTATGCGGTCAAGGAAGTCTTCGCCGGCAATCATCCGATTCCGGTCACCGAAGCCAATATTTTCGGCAGCCTGTCGCTGTTTTTCTGGGCGCTGATCATTGTCGTCTCGATCAAGTACGTGATTTTCATCATGCGCGCCGACAACCGGGGCGAGGGCGGCATCATGGCGATGATCGCCCTGGCGCTGCACGACGCCCAGGGCAAGCCGGTGCAGATGAAGATGATCATGATCGTTGGCATCCTGGGCGCCGCGATGTTCTACGGCGACGGCATGGTGACGCCGGCGATGTCGGTGTTGTCGGCGGTCGAGGGGCTGGAGGTGGCGACCCCGGCCTTCAAGCCCTTCGTGATCCCGCTGACGATGATCGTGCTGTTCGGGCTATTTTTCGTGCAGCGCCGCGGCACGGCCGTGGTCGGCGCCTTTTTCGGCCCGGTCATGCTGCTTTGGTTCAGTGTCCTGGCCCTGCTCGGCGTCTATAACATCGTCGATCATCCGGCCATCCTGAGCGCCCTGAATCCGCTCTACGGTGTCGAGTTCCTGTTCGCCAACAAGGCACTGGCCCTCGTTGCCATGGGTAATGTGGTGCTCGCCGTCACCGGTGCCGAAGCGCTCTATGCCGATATGGGCCACTTCGGCCGCAAACCGATCCAGCGCGCCTGGTTCGCTTTCGTGCTGCCGGCCCTGGTCCTCAATTATTTCGGGCAGGGGGCGTTGATCCTCGGCGAACCGGAAGCCGCCAAGAATCCGTTCTTCCATCTGGCGCCCGACTGGGCGCTCTTTCCGCTCGTTGGGCTGGCCACCGTGGCGACGGTGATCGCTTCGCAGGCGGTGATTTCCGGGGCCTTCTCGGTGACCCGCCAGGCCATGCAACTCGGCTTCATGCCGCGCATGGAAGTGCAGCACACCTCGGAACGGGAGGCCGGGCAGATTTACCTGCCGGCGGTCAACTGGGGCCTGATGGTGGCGGTGATGATTCTCGTGCTCGGCTTCAAGTCCTCGAACAACCTGGCCGCCGCCTACGGTATCGCGGTGACCGGCGACATGGTGATTACCTCGATCCTGGCCACGGTGGTCGTCGCCCGTTCGTGGAAGTGGGGCTGGGGACGGGCGATCGCGCTGTTCTCCTGCTTCCTCGTCGTCGAACTGATCTTCCTCGCCGCCAATATCCTGAAAATTCCCGATGGCGGCTGGTTCCCGCTGGTCGCCGGGGTCGCCGTCTTCGTCCTGATGACGACCTGGAAGCGCGGTCGGCAATTGCTCTCCGAGCGTCTCAAGGGCGAGCGCTTGGAACTTTCGATGTTCATCGAATCCTTGTCGACCTCGATGCCGACCCGGGTCTATGGCACCTCGGTGTTCCTCAATGCCGATCCGAAGGGCGTGCCGCACGCGCTGCTCCACAACCTGATGCACAACAAGGTGCTGCACGAGCGCGTGGTACTGGTTTCGGTCCAGTTCTACGACGTGCCTTTCGTGCCCGACATCGACCGCGTCGAAGTCAAGCAGATGAAGGAAAATTTCTGGAGCGTCATCGTCCAGTACGGCTTCAAGGACGATCCCGACATTCCGGCGGCCTTGCTCCTTTGCGCCGAAAACGGTCTGGAGTTCAGCGCCCTCGAAACCTCCTACTTCATCGGCCGGGAAACCCTGATTCCCCGGCTCAATTCCGACATGGCCTTCTGGCGCGAAAAACTGTTCGTCGCCATGTTCCGCAACGCCGGCTCGGCAACGGCCTTCTTCAAGATCCCGAGCAATCGGGTAGTGGAACTCGGGACGCAGGTGGTTCTTTAGTTGTTAGGATCGAGGATCCAGGATCGAGTAAAGGCGGCGCCTACTCGATCCTAATAGCTCGATCCTCGATCCTGCCTTTTACAGGCGGCGAATCTTTTCCAGCAGGGCCGTCGTCGATTTCTGGTGGATGAACGGGATCGAATGTACCGTGCCGCCCCAACTACTGACCTCGCTGCCGCCGACGATCTTGTCGACCGGCCAGTCGCCGCCCTTGACCAGGATTTCCGGGCGGCATTCGAGGATGCGTTGCAATGGGGTGTCTTCGTCGAACCAGGTGACCAGCGAGACGCAGCCGAGGGCCGCCATCACCGCCAGGCGGTCGGCCAGGGTGTTGACCGGGCGGTCGTCGCCCTTGCCCTGGCGTTTGACCGAGGCATCGCTGTTGAGGGCGACCACCAGGCTGACGCCGAGCGCCGCCGCCTGCGCCAGATAAGTGACATGACCGCGATGCAGGATGTCGAAACAGCCGTTGGTGAAGACCAGCGGGCGGGCGATTTGGGCGGCGCGGGCAGCCAGTTGTTCAGGCCGGCAGATTTTCGCTTCGAAGCCGGGGGCGGCGTAGGTCATGGTGATAGTCGGGGAAGGGAAGAGTCGGCATTTTAGTGCAACGCGCTTCGCTTCTCGCTTCCTATCCGGCAACGAACGGTCGCTACGGTTCGCTGAGTCAAGCGTGAGGCCATGCCGACATATACCTAGAAAACGCAATTGCACCGCAGAGACGCGGAGATGCCGAGGACTTGCCCGGAATATGTGGTACAGCTTTTTTGGTAACTGCAAAAACGTTGCAAGCCACTGTTTTCACGTTCTTCTCAGCCCCTTTGCGACGTTGCGCTAAGGCATCTGGAATAAATCGGGCGGAGCGGCTTCAGCCGCGAACGCCGTGTTCCGCGAACCACGCCTGGAGCCGGGCCCAGCCGTCGAGAGCGGCTTCCGGCCGATAGCTCGGGCGGTAGTCGGCATGGAAAGCGTGCGGCGCCTGGGCGTAGACGTGTATTTGCGAGGCCCGGCTGGCCGGGTTGGTTGATTCGCCCAGGCGCTGCCGCATTTTCTCGATACTGTCGAGCGGGATGTTCTGGTCGAGACCACCGTAGAGTCCGAGTACCGGCCCCGCGAGTTTGCCGGCGATGTCGATCGGCTGTTGCCGATTCATCTCGCTGGCCGGGCCGACCAGGCGGCCATACCAGGCGACCGCGGCCTTGATCTGCGGGTTGTGGGCGGCGTACAGCCAGGTGATGCGGCCCCCCCAGCAGAAGCCGGTAATCCCCAGACGGGCCGCGTCGCCGCCGTTGGCCTTGGCCCAGGCGGCGCAGGCGTCGAGGTCGGCCAGCACCTGGGCGTCGGGGACTTTGCTCACCAGATTGCTGAGCAATTTCTGGATGTCGTCGTATTGGCGCGGATCGCCCTGCCGGGCATAGAGTTCGGGCGCGATGGCGAGATAGCCCAATTTGGCCAGGCGGCGGCAGATGTCCTTGATGTACTCATGGACGCCGAACACTTCCTGGACCACCAGAATGACCGGGAAATTGCCGCCTTTCGCCGGCTGGGCACGATAGGCCGGCATTTCGCCGCCCTCCGCCGGGACCTTGATTTCGCCGGCCGTCAGACCCTCGCTGCTGGTCGCGATAGCGGTTTGCGCCATGACCGGCTGCACGGCCAGGGCAAAGCCGGCGCCTAGCGCCGTGACCAGGAAACTGCGGCGGCTCAGGGCCGGGCTGGGGTTATTGATTTCGGCTTCGACGCTTGGCATGGGGGTCTCCTCGGTTTGGTTGTTGTGGCGCCAGACGATGCATGGCTAGTATATGACAGGTTACCGCGCCAGCGAATTCCCGCAAACCGAGCGGTCGGGGCAATTTTTCTGCGGCATGGAATAAGGCCGGGCCGTTTCTCGTTGACTAGATACCGGGGCGGCAGATACGGCGCAATCCCCGGGTTTTCCAACCCGTCTCCCGGCTCAACCACGCCGGATGCCGGTCCGGCCAGGCGCCAAGCGGCTGACCGGGCTCCGGGCCGTGGCGATAGAAAGGACAGCAAAATGGAAACTCTACTTCTGACACTGCTTGGCTTGTCGCTGCTCAGCACCTTGTACGGGGCTCTGCGGGTTTTCTTTCTGATGCGTGCCTACAACTATCGTCGCGCCGTCTTCAAGCATCGGCTGGCGGGACGTCGGGCGGAACGCCGCAACGAAAACCGGCGCGGCGACTGGCGCATGGAGCGCGCTTAGGCGTCGTCCGCCCGGCCGCCCCCGAACCGCGCCGGCTTCTTCTGGTCTAAACGGAGGTGAAAGCCACCGTTGTTGACGACCGTGTTTTCGGGGGAACTATGAACGAGTATCGGCCATTAGCGCTTCCCAGCCACGAGGATCTTGCCCGGTTGGCGCGGGATGATCCGCCCGCCTACGAGGTCTTGCGTCGCCAATTGATCGACGACTTCATTGCTCGCGCCCCCGCCCACTTGAGGCGCCGCCTGCGCGGAATGCAGTTCAGGATTGACGGCGTGCGGCGCCTGTCGCGCTCGGCCCTGGGGGCAACGGTGAAGATCTACCAGTTGATGTGGAACAGTTTTCTGACGCTGAATGACCACCTGCAGGATTTGTCCCGGCCGGAGGCGCCGCTTTGCGCCACCGGCGACAGGCCCGCCAAAAGCGCGCAGATCATTCCCTTTCGCGCGGCCCAGGCGAGTCATCGCCAGGGGATCGGAAACTGACTTTCCCGACCGCCTTTTCCCGTTTTCCTTCCTCCGGCCCATGCTTCTCCGCACCGGTTGCCCGCTGAGCGGCGATCGGCCGCGCTGCGGGCAAGGCGGCTCTGCGTCGTCGGGGCGTGGCCCGGTTGTTTGAACAGCACTGGCTGGCAGTTCAAGAATTTTTTGCGCCGGCTCTGGCGGCCGGCGCTGCTGCCCACCTGCAGGCCGGGGCCGGCAAAGGGTATGATTGCCGGTCAAGGCTGTTTGCCGGTTTGCGCGGTAGTAGAAATTGAATTGATTGCCATGGAAAAAACATCCACCATGCCGTTCCCGAACAACGATGTGCGGCGCGCCGGGGCGCTGGGCACCGTCTATCTGCTTGATGATGACAGCTCGATGCTGGAGATGCTGCAGGACATGGTGGCGACCATCGGGGTCGAGGTGCGCGCCTTTTCGTCGAGCCAGGCCTTTCTCGAGGCCTACCGTCCGATGCCCTGCCAGTGCCTGGTCTGCGATCTGCGCATGCCGGTCATCGACGGCATCGGGGTACAACGGCGGATTGCCGAAATGGATCTGGCGCCGCCGATTATTTTCCTGACCGGTTACGGGGAAGTCGAGAGCGCCGTCAAGGCGCTCAAGCATGGTGCCTTCGATTTCATGGAAAAGCGCACCTTCAGCGGCCAGGCCTTGCTTGCCAAAATTCAGGCAGCGCTCGACGCGAGCCGCGGGCACTACACGGCCTGGCTCGAACGGCAGACCCTGGAAGCGCGCCTCGCCCTGCTGACGCCCAAGGAGCGCAACATCGTCCGCTATGTCGTCGATGGCAAGTCGAGCCGGGAAATCTCCGAACTACTCGGCCTCAGCGTGCGCACGGTGGAACATCACCGCGACCATGTCATGCAGAAACTGCACGTCCAGACCAGTATCGAACTGGTCAAGCTCTTCTTTTCCGGGGCTCCGCTCAGTCAGGAGTGAGGGGGCTTTTGGCTCAGGTACTCGGTCACGATTTCGCCTAACAGCGTGGCCGGTACCGGTTTTTTCAGGAAGCGGCGAATGCCGATCTGCTGGGCACTCTCCTCGTCGACCTGCCGACTGTAGCCGGTGCATAGCACAATCGGCAGTTGCGGGCGGCGGGCCAGCATGTGGCGGGCCAATTCGAGCCCGGTCAGCTCGGGCATGGTCTGGTCGGTGATGACCAGGTCTACGCTGTGCGGATCGCTGGTGAACAGGCGTAGCGCCTCGCTCGTTGCGGTCAGCCCGGTAACCGCACAGCCCATGCCTTCGAGCAATTCACTCATGAACTCGACGATGGCGGGCTCGTCGTCGATGACCCAGACCCGGCCGAGGAGGTGCACCGCTTCGACCGGGGCCGTACTGTCGACGGGCGGGAGCTCGCTACGGGGTGTCTCGGCCGGCAGGAAGATACGGAACTCGGTGCCGCTGCCGAGATTGCTCAGGACCTGGATATGGCCCTGGGCGGAATGCACCAGGCCGTGCAGGACGGATAGCCCGAGGCCGCTGCCCTGGCCGATCGGCTTGGTGGTGAAGAAGGGGTCGAAAATCATCGTCAGGTGTTCGGGGGTGATGCCCGAACCGCTGTCTTTCAGGGAAATCACCAGGTAGTCGCCGCTGAAATTTTGATGGCAGGAATCGCAGGTGAACGGCTGGTCGACGGCCGTCCGGCTGGCGGCGATTTCCAGTACGCCGTTGCCGGCCATGGCATCGCGGGCGTTGACCCCGAGGTTCATCAGGATCTGGTGCAGATGGACCGAGCTGATGAGCACGCTGGGCAGGTCCTGGGGTAGCGCTTTCTTGATGGTGATATTCGAGGGCAGGGTGGATTTGAGCAGCGAAATCACTTCCTTGATCACCGGGCCGACCAATATCGGCTCGATGCTGGCATCGCTTTTCTGACTGAAGGCCAGCAGTTGCGATACCAGTTCGCGGGCCCGGGCGCCGGACTGCATGATGCGCAGCAGATACTTGCTCAGCTTGGGATCTTGCTTGAGGACGGGGGACATTTGCGCCAGTTCGGCGAAGCCGAACATGGCGGCCAGGATGTTGTTGAAATCGTGGGCGATGCCGCCGGTCATGTGGCCGATGACTTCCATTTTCTGGGCTTGCCGCAACTGTTTTTCGACCGCCCGCTGCTCCTGCCCCTGCCGGTAGCTTTCGGTGATGTCGCGGCGATAGCAGAGGACGCCGTAAATGCCCAGCGTCGAATCGCGCATCGGGATCTTGTACGTGTCGAAGACGCGGCCCTCGTTGTTGTTGAAAAAACTCAGGTCGTTGGGGTGGTGTATCGATTCGCCGGCAAACACGGCATCGTCATCGGCGTGGAACTTCTGGATGCCTTCCGGCGGATTTTCCTGCAGTCGGAAGAGCTGTATCAGGTCGCTGTCCCGTTGGCCGATCATGCTGCCCGGCGTCTGCTGCATGGCGTTGGCGAAGGCCTCGTTGACCAGCAGGAAGCGGTGCTCCCGGTCCTTCACGTAAATCCAGTCGGGCATCGCATCGATCACCCGTTGCAGCAGGATCTTGGCTTCGAGGATGGTTTCGGCGGTCCGTTTCTGCTCGCTGATGTCGTGTTTGATCGCCAGAAAATGGATGATCCGGCCGTCGGCCTGGCGGACCGGCGAAATCCGGGCCAGTTCGGTGTAGTTGCTGCCGTCCCGCCGGCGGTTGACCAGTTCGCCTTCCCAGTTTTCGCCATTGGTCAGCGTCGCCCACATCTCCTCATACCTGACGGCCGGCGTCAGGCCGGACTGCAGCAGGCGCGGATTCTGCCCGCGGACCTGATCGCGGCCATAGCCGGTGATTTCGGTGAAGGCCCGGTTGACGTACTCGATGTTGCCCGCCGCATCGGTGATGACGATGCTGTCCGGGCTCTGTTCGACGGCTTGCCACAGGATGCTGAGGCTTTGCGCGGCTTTCTTTTGCTCGGTGACGTCGCGCGCGGTGGCATAGATCTGACCGTCCTCGCGATTGACGTAGGCGCGCCAGGACAGCCAGCGGCTAGAGCCGTCGGCACACAGGTAGCGGTTTTCGTAGCCCTTGGTATCGATGGCGTCGCGAAACAGTCGGGCGATTTCGTCGGCCGTCGACTGGCGGTCATCGGGATGGATGAATTCGCTGAGCGGCCGGCTCAATAACACGGCGTTGCTGTAGCCCAGGGTTCTGGCAAAGGCCGGATTGAGCCGTTTGAAATGCCCGTCGGCGCCGACTACGCACATCAGGTCCGAGGCTTCGTTGAAGAACTTGTAATAGATCTCGCGTTCGGTGATGTCCTCCAGGAACCAGACGGCGGCGGTTGGCGAGTCCGCCGACTCGAGCGGCTGGGCGCTCAGCCTGATCTGGCACCATTGGCCGTCTTTGCGCCGCAGACTGAGGGTGGTTTGATAGCCGTTGCGCCGGACGGCGCCGCTGGCGTCATATGCCTCGCGCCCGATGCGCTCGTAGTCGTCCGGGGCGGGGATCAGGTGACGGGTGGAAATCCCCAGCAGTTCTTCTTCCGGATAGCCGGTCAGATCCAGCACGGCGGGATTGAACCAGGTGATCTTGCGGTCCACGGTGAGCAGAATGGCGACCGGCACGCTACGCAGTATTCGTTTATCCAAATCGGGCGAACCCATGTTGCCCTTCCTTCCGCTGCGGTCGATCCTGTCGACGGGAGACCCAATCTAACCAATCTCGCAGCGCGAAACAAGCGGCATTCCTGGGTGGAAATACCGGGGTGAGGCTTGGCGAAATAGGCAGGTCTTCTGATCGGAGCTGGGTATTTCTACCCTGTTGGCCGGCTCCGAGTCGGCGGACGATAGCGCCATGTTCCCGACTTTGCAGAGAACCGACCACCGCCCGGATGCCGACATGGAAAAGTCTGCCCTTCTTACTCTCGCCCGCCAGTATTTCATCTACGAAGACGGTCTTAGCCCGGCCCAGATTATTCGCAAGATCCAGGTCATCGAAGGCGGCCTGGACTGTTTTGCGACGCCCCGGGCGTGGTCCTGTCCGCAGTTCGAATGCCGCTGGCGCAAGGAATGTCTGCGCGAATGCGTGATTTCAGAAACCGATGAGGCCTGATATGAGATCCGAAGCCGCTGCCCAGAAGCTTCCCTTCGCTCCCCTGAGCGGGCCGGCCAAGCCATTGCTGACGCCGGTCAGCGGCAGCCTGCTGATCAGTGCGCTGCTTGGTGCGGCGAGCGTTCTGCTGGCGGCCGGATTCGCCCCCTTGGCGATCGGCCTGGCGGGATTCCTGCTGGCCGTGGGCGGCGGACTGGCCTTTTATGCCCGGCAGCGTTGCGATCTTGCCCTGGGCGAGGCGCAAAGCGCCATCCGCCGGGAACTCGAACAGCAGGCCAGCGCCCAGTTGACGCAGCGTCTGGGCGGCTTGGAAACCCTGTGCGCCGGCGTCCTGCCCATCTGGTCCGGGCAGATCCGCCTGGTCGGGGGGCTGACCGAGGATTCGATCACGGCTCTGGCCAACCGTTTTGGCGATATTTCCCAGGATCTTGAAAAGACCCTGGCCGAATCGCAAGGCGGCGGCGGCATGTTTGAACTCCTTAGCGAAGCCCAGCAACAGTTCGATGTCATCACCGAGTCTTTTCGCGCCTCGCTGACCAATCGCCAGGTCCTGCTGGAAAAAATAACTGCCATGTCGGGCAACACCGAGCAACTGAAAACGATGGCCAGAAGTGTTGCCGAGATTGCCAAACAGACCAATCTGCTGGCTCTCAATGCCGCCATCGAGGCGGCCCGCGCCGGCGAAGCGGGGCGCGGCTTCGCCGTCGTTGCCGACGAGGTGCGCAAGTTGTCGACGCTGTCCGGCGATACCGGCCGGAAAATTACCGAAACCGTCGAAGTCGTCAATTCGGCGATTGCCGAGGCTCTCGCCGGCACCCTCAAATACATGGACCAGGACCAGACCCAGCAGTTGGCGGCGGATGCCGCGATAACCCGGATGGTCGGCCGGCTGCGCGAAGGGGCGACGGAGTTGACCGATTCGACGCAATTGCTGCGCTCGCGCAGTCAGTCGATCGGCGAGGAAGTGACCGATATCCTGGTGGCGCTGCAGTTCCAGGACCGCGTCAGCCAGGTGCTCGGGCACGTCAGCGGCGATATGGACAAACTGCAGAATCGGCTGCGTGAACAGGAGGCCGAGCGCGCCGCCGGCCGCGCCGCCGAGCTGATCGATGCCGATACCTGGTTGAGCGAACTTTCCCGAACTTACACCGTACCCGAACAACACGTCGTGCACCACGGCGGCAAGCCGCCGGCGACCACCGGCAGCGACGACATCACCTTTTTCTGAGCTTAGTGAGAATAGCCATGGCAAAAAATATCATGATCGTTGACGACTCCGCTTCGTTGCGCCAGGTCGTCGGTATTGCCCTCCGCGGCGCCGGTTACGACGTCGTCGAGGCCTGCGACGGCAAGGATGCCTTGAACAAGCTCGACGGCCGCAAGCTGCACTTGATCATCAGCGACGTCAATATGCCGAACATGGATGGCATCTCCTTCGTCAAGGCGGCCAAGCAACTGCCGGCTTACAAGTTCACCCCGGTCATCATGCTCACCACCGAAGCCGGGAATGACATGAAGCAGCAGGGGCAGGCCGCCGGCGCCAAGGCCTGGGTGGTCAAACCCTTCCAGCCGGCGCAGATGCTGACGGCGGTTTCCAAGCTGGTTCTTCCCTGAGGTGCCGATCATGACCACCGCTGCCCCCCTCCATTGCCTGGCCATCACTGGCGAATTCACCATCTTTACCGCTGCCGCCTGGCGGGAACAGATGCTGGCGGCGCTGGCCGCGGCCGACGAAATCGAGATGGATCTTTCGCAGGTCAGCGAAATCGACAGCGCTGGTCTGCAGTTGATGGTCGCCGCCAAGCGCGAGGCCACCGAGCAGGGCAAGGTCCTGCGTTTTTCCGGGCACAGCGCGGCGGTCCTCGATACGCTGGACCTCACCGACCTTTCCGCCCACTTCGGCGACCCCGTGCTGATTCACTCAGCCGACTGAGGAAAATACCATGATGAACATGGACGACGCCCTCAATACCTTCATCATCGAAGGTCGCGAGTTGCTGGAGCAGATGGAGGAGGCCTTGCTGCGCATCGAACAGATGCCGGACGATGCCGATACCCTCAACGCCATTTTCCGTGCGGCGCATACCATCAAGGGCTCGGCCGGCCTGTTCGGCATCGACCACATGGTGTCCTTCACCCACGTCGCCGAGAGCGTCCTCGACAAGGTGCGCGGCGGCCTGGTGCCGATCGACTCGGAACTGGTCGCCCTCTTTCTGGCCGTGCGCGATCATCTCAGTCTACTGATCGACGGCGTCGCGGCCGCGACCGAGCCGGATGTCGAGACGACCCGGGCCGGCGAAAAGCTGGTCGACAAGTTGCGCACCTACCTCGGGCAGAAACCGCCGGTGGTCAGCGGACCGCAGACCCCGGTCGAACATGTTGCCGATCTCGAAGCGGAACCGGGGCGCGGCGCCCGTTCGGGCGACGGCGTGCATACCGACAACTGGCATATCTCGCTGCGCTTTTCCCCGGACGTCTTGCGTAACGGCATGGATCCACTGGCCTTTATCCGTTATCTCGGCACCTTCGGCCGCATCGCCCATATCGTCACCCTGGCCGACAAGGTGCCCTCGCTGTCGGCCCTTGATCCCGAAGCCAGCTATCTCGGTTTCGAGATCGGTTTCCACACCGATGCCGACAAGGCAACCATCGAAGGGGCTTTTGAATTCGTCCGCGACGACGCTCAAATCTACATCCTGCCGCCGCACAGCAAGATTTCTCAATACCAGGACCTGATCGAACGGTTGCCGCCCGAAGAACTGCTGCTCGGCGAAATCCTGGTCCGCTGCGGCACCTTGAGCCGGGCTGAGCTGGCCGATGCCTTGCGCCGGCAGTCGGGGCAGGGTGAAACGGAGTCACAACAGCCGATCGGCGAAATGCTGGTCGAACAGCACAGCGTCAGCCCCCGCGTCGTCGAAGCGGCGCTCGACAAGCAAAAGCAGGTCAAGGAACAACGCAGCAGCGAGGGCAGCCTGATCCGGGTCAATGCCGACAAGCTCGACGAGCACATCAACCTGATCGGCGAACTGATCATCGCCACCGCCGGCGCCAGCCTGATCGCGCAAAACGTCAATATTCCCGAACTCAACGAGGCGGCGGCGCGTCTTTCGCGGCTGGTCGAAGAAGTCCGCGACTCGGCGCTGACCCTGCGCATGGTGCAGATCGGCGCCACCTTCACCAAGTTCCAGCGCATCGTGCGCGACATGAGCGCCGAACTGGGCAAGGATATCCGGCTCGACATCAATGGCGCCGAGACCGAACTCGACAAGACCGTGGTCGAAAAAATCGGCGATCCGCTGACCCATTTGATGCGCAATGCCATGGACCACGGCATCGAACCGGCCGAGGTTCGACTGGCCCGCGGCAAGCCGGCCCAGGGCACGATCGGACTGAACGCCTATCACGACTCCGGGAGTATCGTCATCGAGGTGTCCGACGATGGCGGCGGCCTGCCGAAACAGCGCATCCTGGCCAAGGCCATCGAGCGTGGGCTGGTCGGGCCGGAGCAGCAACTGTCCGACAGCGAAATCTACGACCTCATTTTCGAACCCGGGTTTTCCACCGCCGAGCAGGTCAGCAACCTTTCCGGGCGTGGCGTCGGCATGGATGTCGTCCGCCGCAACATCACCGCCCTGCGCGGCAGCGTCGATATCCAGAGCCGCGAGGGGGCCGGGGTCACCATGCGTATCCGCCTGCCGCTGACCCTCGCCATCATCGACGGCTTCCTGGTCGGCGTCGGCGGTTCGAGCTTTGTCGTGCCGCTCGACATGGTGGTCGAATGCGTCGAGCTTTCCGCCCAGGAAACCGAGGCCGCGCAAGGGCGCGATCATCTCAACCTGCGCGGCGAAGTGCTGCCCTTCATTCGTTTGAAGCAGCTCTTCGATATTTCCGAACCGGCCGTGGCCAGCAATGCCGGCGAAACCGAGGATGGCCTCGAGGCCGACAAGCTGTCCTGGCGCAATCGCTCGACTTCCAGCCTGCTCACCCAGGAGGGGGCAGCGGCGCTGGCCAGCGATCCGGAACTGGCCTTCCTGCTCAATCCGGTGAAACGGGAGAATGTCGTGGTCGTCCAGTACGCCGGGCATCGTGCCGGGCTGGTCGTCGATCGCCTGATGGGCGAGTTCCAGACCGTCATTCGTCCCCTCGGCCAGGTCTTCCATGGGCTCGACGGGATCAGCGGCTTCACCATCCTGGGCAACGGCAATGTGGCGTTGATTCTCGATGTCGCCGGGCTGGTCCGTCGGGTCAGCGGTCGCGAAGGCCGGCGCAATAGCAAGGCGATGAGCTATGTCAGCAGCGAGTGAGAGCGTGATGCGAATTTTCAGTAAAACCAGGATGCCGAGCCTGATCGGCATTTTCAACAGCAGCAGGTTGGGCGGCAGCGAACATTCTGGTCTGCCAGCAAGAAACAGCAATTTCTCAAGGAGAGAATCATGAAACTTACCGTCGCTAGAAAGATGGCCTTGCTGGCCGGTTCGGCGCTGTTCGGCATCGTTCTGCTGGCTGGCGTCGGCCAGTTGCAGACGGGCAAGGTGTTTGAGGCCGCCAATTTTGCCCAGGTCAATTCCGTCCCGGCACTGGTCGGACTCGATAGCGTGAGCAAGGATTTCCTGAATATCCGGATTCTTGCCTACCAGCATCTGGCCGCCACCGATAGCGCCAAGTATGGGGAACTCGAGGAGAGCATCAAGAGTCTGCGCGAGCGGGTGGCCAAAGCCTTCAAAAGCTACGAGGACAGGCTGGCCGACAGCAAGGACCGGGAACTCCTGGCGCATGAGAAACAACTGTGGGGCGAGTACCAGTCGCTGCTCGATCCGTTGCTGGCCGAATCGCGGGCCCATCGCGCCGACAAGGTGCACGACATTCTCGTCAAGCTGGCGCCGGTTGGCGGCAAGCTGCGGGACGCCATCGACGAGCATTTCCAATACAACGTCGCGCTGGGCCAGAAAGGTTCCGACGAGGCACTGGCCACCAAGGGCAGCGCCCTCAATCTTTCCCTGCTGATCGCCGCGCTGACGCTGGCAGCGGTTGGTTTCATCGCCTTCACCATTACCCGTTCGCTGCTCCGCCAACTGGGCGGCGAGCCGGACGCGGCGGCCGAGGTGGCGACCAAGATCGCGGCCGGCGACTTGTCGAGCCATATCGAGCTGAAAGCCGGCGACCAAAGCAGTCTGATGGCCTCGATGCAGTTGATGAGTAGCTCCCTGCAAAAAGTGGTCGGCGACATGGGCACCCTGAACCAGGCGGCAAGTCGTCAGGACTTCGCGCTACGGGGCGACGTCACGGTGCATCAGGGGGATTTCCGGAAAATCATCGAAGGGGCCAATCAGACGCTGGATATCGTTGTCGATAAGCTGGAGTGGTACCGCTCGATCATCGACTCCGTGCCCTTCCCGATCCACGTCATCGACATGGACATGAAGTGGACCTTCCTCAACAAGGCCTTCGAAAAACTGATGGTCGAACGCGGCTATGTGCGCGACCGCCAGGACGCCGTCGGCCGGGCTTGTTCGACGGCCAATGCCAATATCTGCAACACCAAGAATTGCGGCATCATGCAATTGAAGAGCGGGGTCCGGGAAAGCTTCTTCGATTGGGGCGAACTGAACTGCAAACAAGACACCGCCAATGTGCTCAACGCCAAGGGCGAGACGGTCGGCTATGTCGAAACGGTGACCGACCTGACGGCGACGCTGCGCGTCAAGAATTTCACGGAAAAGGAAGTCCAGCGTGTCGCCACGAATCTGGAACGCCTGGGGAGCGGCGATCTCAACCTGGATCTGACGCTGCCGGCGGCCGACAAGTTCACCCAGGATGTGCAAAACCAATTCGGCAAGATCAATGGCAGCCTGAAGGATGTCGGTACGTCGCTGACCGCTTTGATCGCCGATACCAACAAGCTTTCGGCCGCGGCGGCCAAAGGTCAGTTCGCCAACCGGGCCGATGCCACGCAACACCCGGGTGAGTTCCGCAAGGTGGTCGAGGGGATCAACGGTACCCTCGACGTGGTGGTCGACAAACTCGAGTGGTACCGCTCGATCATCGACGCCGTGCCGTTCCCGATCCACGTCATCGATATGGATATGAAGTGGACTTTCCTCAACAAGGCCTTCGAAAAACTGATGGTCGAACGCGGCTATGTGCGCGATCGGCAGGATGCCGTGGGGCGGGCTTGTTCGACGGCGAACGCCAATATCTGCAACACCAAGAACTGCGGCATCATGCAATTGAAGAGCGGCGTCAAGGAAAGCTTCTTCGATTGGGGCGAACTGAACTGCAAACAGGATACCGCCAACGTCCTCAATGCCAAGGGCGAGACGGTCGGCTATGTCGAAACCGTGTCCGACCTGACCTCCACCTTGCGCGTCAAGCATTACACCGAAAAGGAAGTGCAGCGCGTCGCCGTGAATCTCGAACGGCTGAGCTGCGGCAACCTCGACCTCGAACTCGCCGTGCCGACCCCGGACCAATACACCAAGGACGTGCAGGTCCAGTTCGGCAAGATCGACAGCAGCTTCAAACAGGTCGGTTCGTCGCTCAAGGAACTGATCGCCGATGCTTCCATGCTGACCGAAGCCGCCGTCGCCCTGAAGCTCGACGTGCGGGCCGATGCCAGCAAGCACCAGGGCGACTATCGCCGGGTGGTCGAGGGGGTTAACGCGACGCTCGATGCCGTGGTCAATCCTTTGAATACCTTGATCGGCGATGTCCAGGGCCTGACCAAGTCGGTGATCGCCGGCGAACTCGCCGAACGCAGCGATGCGACGCGGCACCGCGGCCAGTTCAGGGAGGTCGTGGAAGGCCTGAACAGGCTGGTCGATGCCATTGTCGAACCGCTCACCGTCACTGCCGACTACGTCGATAAGATTGCCAATGGTGTCATTCCGCCGCCCATCACCACCGACTACAAGGGGCAGTACAACGTCATCAAGGGCAATCTCAATGCCACGGTCAAGATGATGAGCGATTTGCTGGCGCAGACGGATATCATCATCCAGGGCGCCGCCAACGGCGAACTCGACAAGCGCGCCGATGCCGGCATGTTCAAGGGAGGCTGGCAGCAGTTGGTGGCAGGGGTCAATAAGACGCTCGACGGCATCATCCTGCCGGTCAACGAAGCGATCGGTGTGCTGGTCGAAATGGAAAAGGGCGACCTTACCCAGAAGGTCATGGGCGACTACAAGGGGCAGCTCAAGGACTTCAAGAACACCGTCAATAACACCGTCGAGAAACTGGCGCAAATCATCAGCGAAGTGAATGCGACGACCGAAACCCTGGCCAGCGCCACCGGCCAGATCTCGTCTACCGCCCAGTCGCTGTCGCAGGCTTCCAGCGAACAGGCGGCCAGCGTCGAGGAAACCTCGGCCTCGGTCGAGCAGATGTCGGCCTCGATCCGGCAGAACACCGACAATGCCAAGGTCGCC
>JAGTRU010000054.1 GCA_018261905.1 Pseudomonadota bacterium
TGCCGTGCTCGAAGCCACCGCTGACAAGGATCGCGAAAAGCTCCTCGAGAACCTCAAGGAAGGCACCACCGTCAAGGGTATCGTCAAGAACATCACCGACTACGGCGCATTCGTCGACCTCGGCGGTATCGATGGTCTGCTGCACATCACCGACCTGGCCTGGCGCCGCGTCCGTCACCCGAGCGAAGTGCTCAATGTTGGTGACGAAGTTACCGCCAAGATCCTCAAGTTCGACGCCGAGAAGAACCGCGTCTCCCTGGGCATGAAGCAACTTGGCGACGATCCGTGGGTGGGTATTGCCCGCCGTTACCCGGCCGGTACCCGCCTGTTCGGCAAGGTCACCAATCTGACCGACTACGGTTCATTCGTCGAAATCGAACAAGGCATCGAAGGCCTGGTTCACGTTTCCGAAATGGACTGGACCAACAAGAACGTTCATCCGTCCAAGGTTGTTTCCCTGGGTGATGAAGTTGAAGTCATGATCCTGGAAATCGACGAAGAGCGTCGCCGCATTTCGCTCGGCATGAAGCAATGTGCCCCGAATCCGTGGGATGACTTCGCGATGAACCAGAAGAAGGGTGATAAGGTCAAGGGCGCCATCAAGTCGATCACCGACTTCGGCATCTTCATCGGTCTGCCCGGCGGTATCGATGGTCTGGTTCACCTCTCCGACCTGTCTTGGTCCTCGACCGGCGAAGAAGCCATCCGCAACTTCAAGAAGGGTGACGAAGTCGAAGCCGTCGTTCTCGGCATCGACGTTGAAAAGGAACGCATCTCCCTGGGCATCAAGCAGCTCGAAGGCGATCCGTACACCAACTTCATCGCTACCCACGAGAAGAACAGCATCGTTCAAGCCACCGTCAAGTCGGTCGATGCCAAGGGTGCCGTGATGGCCATCGGTGGTGACAACGAAGGTTACCTGCGCGCTTCCGAGTTCTCGCGTGATCGTATCGACGATCTGTCGCAACACCTGAAGGTGGGCGATACGGTTGAAGCGATGATCATCAACGTCGATCGCAAGACCCGTGGTATCAACCTGTCCATCAAGGCCAAGGATCAAGCCGAACAGCACGAAGCCCTGCAGAAGTTCTCTGCCGAGTCGAATTCCGCTGCTTCCGGTACGACCAATCTGGGTGCCCTGCTCAAGGCCAAGCTCAACCAGCAAGGCTGATAGGCAGACAGCATGACCAAATCCGAGCTCATCGCCCAGCTAGCGGAGCGGTTTCCGCAGTTGGTGGCGAAAGATGCTGATTTTGCGGTCAAGATGATACTCGATGCGATGTCCGACGCCCTGGTGCGCGGGGATCGTATCGAGATCCGCGGATTCGGCAGCTTTGCGCTCAACTACCGGCCGCCGCGTACCGGTCGTAACCCCAAGTCGGGGGAGAAGGTCAGCGTTCCCGCCAAGTGGGTTCCCCACTTCAAGGCGGGCAAGGAACTGCGTGAGCGGGTTGATCAGTCGATCTGACGTCAGGCAGGTGCAATGTGGTAGATTCGGGGCAGTGAGTGATTTCACTGCCCTTTTTTATTGAGTCCCATGACAGCTTTTACCTGGGCCATCCGGCTCATCATCTTTTCTATTCTCGTTGTTTTTGCGCTTGAAAACACCGATCCGGTAAATTTGCGCTTCCTGCTCGGTCAGGCCTGGCAGGCCCCATTGGTCATCGTGCTGCTGGTCTTTTTTGCCGGTGGAGCGGTGCTTGGGGCGCTTTCCTTGCTCGGTGTGATCTATCGCCAGCGGCGCGAAATTTCGCGCCTCAAGCGGGCTGTTGGCAAAGCTCCCGTTTCCGAGGTGGTTGAGCCGCCGCCGGTCGCATGAACGAACTTTTCGAATACTGGCAGCTCCTCCTCATCCCGCTTTTTTTTGCGCTGGGCTGGGCGGCGGCCCGGGTGGACATGCGGCAGGTGGTGCATGAGTCGCGCACCTTGCCGCGCTCCTATTTCCAGGGCTTGAATTTTCTGCTCAACGAGGAGCCGGACAAGGCCATCGACTCCTTTCTCGAGGTTGCCAAGGTTGATTCGCAGACGGTCGAGTTGCATTTCGCCCTGGGTAACCTGTTTCGCCGGCGCGGCGAAACCGATCGGGCCATTCGCATGCACCAGAACCTGATCGACCGGGTCGATCTGGACGACGACGTCCGCCTGCATGCGCTGGCTGAACTGGGTCAGGATTACTTGAAGAGTGGCTTGCTCGATCGGGCCGAGGAAATTTTCAACAAGTTGATCGGCACCACTTTCGAGGAAGATGCCAAGCGCAATTTGCTGGAAATCTACCAGGTCGAGAAGGAGTGGCTGAAAGCCATCGAACTCGCCCGTGAATTGCCGGGCGTCGCCTCGCAGCAGGAGGTGGCGGAGTTCTACTGCGAACTGGCGGCCAGCGAAATCATGCGCTCGAAGCCCGATTCGGCACGTACTTACCTCGAATCTGCCATGCAGCAGAATCGCAAATGCGTGCGGGCCAGCCTGTTACAGGGCGATCTGTTGGCGCAGGAGGGGCGCCAGGAAGCCGCCATTGAAGCCTGGCAACGTATCGAACAGCAGGATCCGGCGTATCTGGCCCTGGTTGCCCAGCGCCTGTTGGAAATCTATCGCAAGCTGGAACGGCGTGACGAGGGAATCGCGCTGCTCAGCGGTTTTCTCGAGCGTTACCCGTCGCTCGATTTACTCGATGTCGTCTATCAACTGGTACTTGAAGGCGAGGGTACCGAAACCGCCTACCGTCTGGTGCGTGCCGAGTTGCAGCGCAACCCGACGCTGCTCGGTCTGGAAAAACTGATGAGTGCCCGCTTGCCCCTGGTTACGCCAGAACTGCGGCCGGATGTCGAGATGGCGAAGAGCATCATCCAGGGCTACACCAAACGCCTGTCGCGCTATCGGTGCGATAATTGCGGTTTCAAGGCCCGCCAGTTCTATTGGCGTTGTCCCGCCTGCGGTGGCTGGGAAACCTATCCGCCACGGCGCAGCGAAGAATTCGATCAAACCTTGTAGGAAGCATTCATGAAAATCACCGTTGTCGGTACCGGCTATGTCGGTCTGGTCAGTGGCACCTGTCTTGCCGAGGTCGGCAACGACGTGCTGTGCCTGGACGTCGATCCGGCGAAGATCCGCATCCTCGAAGATGGCGGCATTCCGATCTTTGAACCGGGGCTGCAGGACATGGTCCGGCGCAACGTGGCGGCCGGCCGCCTGCATTTCACCACCGATATCGAAAAGGCCGTGCAGCACGGCACCATCCAGTTCATCGCGGTCGGCACGCCGCCCGATGAGGACGGCTCGGCCGATCTGCAGTACGTGCTTGGTGCGGCCCGCAACATTGGTCGCCTGATGACCGACTACAAGGTTATTGTCGACAAAAGCACGGTGCCGGTTGGCACAGCGGCCAAGGTCAAGGCGGCGATTGCCGACGAGCTGCAGCAACGTGGCGTCGAGATTCCCTACAGCGTTGTCTCCAACCCGGAATTCCTCAAGGAAGGTGCCGCCGTTGAAGACTTCATGCGTCCTGACCGCATCGTTGTCGGGGCCGAGGAAGACCAGGCCATTCACCTGATGCGCGCTCTGTATGCGCCGTTCCAGCGCAATCACGAACGCCTGATCATCACCGATGTGAAGAGTGCCGAACTGACCAAGTACGCCGCCAACGCCATGCTGGCGACGCGTATCAGCTTCATGAACGAGCTGGCCAATCTGGCCGAAGTGCTCGGCGCCGATATCGAAATGGTCCGCCAGGGCATCGGTTCCGACCCGCGCATCGGCTACCACTTCCTGTATCCCGGCTGCGGCTACGGTGGCTCCTGCTTCCCCAAGGACGTCAAGGCGCTAATCCAGACGGCCAAGGACGATGCCGGCATTACACTAAAGGTGCTGACTGCGGTCGAGGAAGCCAACGACGTTCAGAAGCACATCCTGACCAGCAAGCTCAAGGCTCGCTTCGGCGACTTGAAGGGCAAGCATTTCGCTCTGTGGGGCCTGGCCTTCAAGCCGAATACCGACGATATGCGCGAAGCGCCGAGCCGCGAGCTGATCGCCGATCTGTTCGCGGCCGGTGCCACGGTGTCGGCCTACGACCCGGTCGCCATGCACGAAACGCAGCGCATCTACGGCGACGACAGCCGCCTGCGCTATGCCGAAAACCCCATGGGCGCGCTGGAAAAAGCCGATGCGCTGGTCATCGTCACCGAGTGGAAGGAATTCCGTAGTCCGGACTTCGACGCCATCAAGCAGGCGCTGAACAACCCGGTGATTTTCGACGGCCGTAATCTCTACGATCCCAAGTTCGTCCGCGAGCAGGGCATCGAGTACTTCGCCATCGGGCGGTGAGCGGCATGCTGGAAAAGGTATTGCAGGTTCGTCTGCTGGTCGTCGGCGACGTCATGCTCGACCGTTACTGGTTTGGCGAAGTCAATCGCATTTCGCCGGAGGCGCCGGTGCCGGTGGTCAAGGTCGAGCGCAGCGAAGAGCGCCTGGGCGGGGCGGCCAATGTCGCCCGCAATGCGGCGGCGGTCGGTGCCAGAACCGCGCTGCTCTCGGTGGTCGGGGATGACGATGCCGGCCGCAGCCTGACGCGCCTGCTCGCCGATGGCGGCATCGAGGCTGGTCTGCACATTGATCCGGCCATCGATACCACCGTCAAGCTGCGCGTCATTGGTCGCCAGCAACAGTTGCTGCGCATCGATTTCGAGACCCTGCCTTCGCACGAAACGCTCAATGCCAAGCTGGCCGAGTTCGAGCGCCGGATCGCCGATTGCGATGTGGTCATCCTTTCCGATTACGGCAAGGGCGGGCTGGTGCATATTGCCGAAATGATCCGTCTGGCGCGGGCTGCCGGCAAACCGGTGCTGGTCGACCCGAAGGGCGACGAGTGGGGCAAGTATGCCGGGGCGACGGCGATAACGCCGAACCGTTCGGAGCTGCGCGAGGTTGTCGGTCGCTGGTCATCCGAAGCCGAATTGTTCGCCAAGGCGCAGAAACTGCGCGGCGAACTCGGGCTGGACGCCCTGCTGGTGACGCGCAGCGAAGAGGGGATGACCCTCTTCGCCGACCATGAAATCCATCATCAACCGGCGCAGGCGCGGGAAGTGTTCGATGTTTCCGGCGCCGGCGATACGGTCATTGCGACGCTTGCCGTCATGCTGGCCGCCGGGGCCGGCTGGGCCGAAGCCATTCGGATTGCCAACGTGGCGGCCGGCATCGTCGTTGGTAAGCTGGGTACCGCCGTTGTCACCCGTGAAGAACTCGCTGCAGCCCTGTAAGGAAAAACCATGTACACAGTTGTCACCGGCGCCGCCGGCCTGATCGGTTCGAATATCGTCAAGGCGCTCAACGAGCGCGGCGTGACCAAGATCATCGCGGTCGATAATCTGACCAAGGCCGCCAAGTTCAAGAACCTGATCGACTGCGAGATCGCCGATTACATCGACAAGCACGATTTCATCGAGCGTATCCAGGCCGGCCATTTCGATGGCGAGATCGAGGCCATTTTCCATGAAGGGGCCTGCTCCGACACCATGGAAACCGACGGTCGCTACATGATGGAGAACAACTACCGCTATTCCTGCATCCTGCTCGACTGGTGCCAGGACCAGGATGTCCAGTTCCTCTATGCCTCGAGCGCCGCCACCTATGGCGCCAGCAGCGTCTTCAAGGAAGAGCGCCAGTACGAAGGGCCGCTCAATGTCTACGGCTACTCCAAGTTCCTGTTCGACCAGGTGGTACGGCAGCGCTTGGCGCAGAATCCGTCGTCGCAGATCGTCGGTTTCCGCTATTTCAACGTCTATGGCCCGCGCGAGACCCACAAGGGGCGCATGGCTTCGGTTGCCTTCCACAACTTCAACCAGTTCCGCGCCGACGGCAAGGTCAAGTTGTTCGAAGGCTCGCATGGTTACGAGAACGGCGGCCAGATGCGCGACTTTGTCTTCGTCGGCGACGTCGCCAAGGTCAATCTGTTCTTCCTCGATCATCCGGAAAAATCCGGCATTTTCAATCTCGGTTCCGGTCGGGCGCAGAGCTTCAATGACGTTGCCGTGGCGACGGTCAACGGCTGTCGCCAGGCGGCCGGGGAGGCGCCGCTGACGCTCGAACAGTTGCGGGCACAGGGCTTGCTGGAATACATCGCCTTTCCCGAGGCGCTGAAAGGCAAGTACCAGGCATACACGCAGGGCGATCTGACCCGTTTGCGCGCCGCCGGCTACGCTGCCCCGATGGCCACGGTTGAGGAAGGCGTCGCCCAATACGTAGAGTGGTTACAGCACAATGTATAAAACCTTGCAGGATTTTGTCGGAAACACGCCGCTGGTTCGTCTGGTACGCATTCCCGGCGCCGACAACGAACAGCGTGGCAATGTCATTCTCGCCAAGCTCGAAGGCAACAACCCGGCCGGTTCGGTCAAGGATCGCCCGGCGCTGTCGATGATCGTCCATGCCGAAGCGCGGGGCGACATCAAGCCCGGCGACACGCTGATCGAGGCGACCTCCGGCAACACCGGCATCGCCCTGGCCATGGCGGCGGCGATGAAAGGCTACCGGATGATCCTGGTGATGCCGGAAAACCAGAGCATCGAGCGCCGGCAGACGATGCGCGCTTTCGGTGCCAAACTGGTGCTGACGCCGAAAGACGGCGGCATGGAACTCTGTCGCGACGTCGCCGAAAAGATGCGCGACGAAGGCCAGGGCATCATCCTCGACCAGTTCGCCAATCCCGACAATCCGCTCGCCCATCTGGAAGGTACCGGCCCGGAAATCTGGCGCGACACTGAAGGCAAGATCACCCATTTCGTTTCCAGTATGGGCACCACCGGCACCATCATGGGCACCTCGGCTTACCTGAAAGCCCAGAACCCGGCCATTCAGATCGTCGGTTGCCAGCCGGAAGAAGGCAGCCAGATCCCCGGTATCCGCAAGTGGCCGGAAGCCTACCTGCCGAAGATTTTCGATCGCAGCCGGGTCGATCGGGTCGAAAATGTCAGTCAGGCCGATGCCGAGGCGGTGACCCGGCGGTTGGCCATGGAAGAAGGGATCTTCGCCGGCATTTCCTCGGGCGGGGCTCTGGCCGTGGCCTTGCGCATCTCGCGGGAACTGGAGAATGCGGTGATCGTCACCATCGTTTGCGACCGCGGTGACCGCTACCTGTCCACCGGCGTTTTTCCGGCATGAATCCGATGCTTTTTGACGCAGAGGCGCAGAGGCGCAGAGAGAATAATTTTATATTTTGGTTTTCCTTCGCGTCTCTGCGCCTCTGCGTCGAGGTGCTTCAATGAAACCTGTTCTGGTTTTCGATATCGAGACCATTCCCGATGTGGCCGGCCTGCGCCGGCTGAACGATCTGCCGGGCGAGCTTTCCGACGACGAAGTTGCCGAACTGGCTTTCCAGCAGCGCCGCGCGAAAACCGGCAACGATTTCCTGCAACTGCACCTGCAGCGCGTTGTGACCATTTCCTGCGTGCTGCGTACCAGCGAAGGTTTGAAAGTCTGGTCGCTGTCCGAACCCGATCTGAACGAAGGGGCGATCATCCAGCGCTTCTTCGACGGTATCGAGAAATTCACGCCGCAGATCGTCTCCTGGAACGGCAGTGGCTTCGACCTGCCGGTGCTGCACTATCGCGGCATGCTGCACGGCGTCGCGGCGCCGCGCTACTGGGACATGGGCGAGGGCGATTACGCCGATTCGCGCGATTTCAAGTGGAACAATTACATCAGCCGCTACCACACCCGGCATCTCGATCTGATGGACTTGCTGGCGCTCTACAACGCCCGCGCCAACGCGCCGCTCGACGATCTGGCCAAGCTCTACGGCTTTCCCGGCAAGCTCGGCATGGATGGCGGCAAGGTCTGGGAAGCGTGGCAGGCCGGCAAGAGTGCCGAGATTCGCGACTACTGCGAAACCGACGTCATCAATACCTACCTGGTCTATAACCGGTTCCGTCGCCTGCGCGGCGAACTGACGGCCGAAGAGGAAGTCGCCGAGGGCGAATTCGTCAAGGCGCAGCTCGCCCGTATCGGGGCGCCGCACTGGCAGGAGTTTCTCGCTGCCTGGCGCTGAAGATATGCAGTGCAGCGGTATAATGTCCGGATTTCAACCCAAAGCGCAGAGAGATAAAAATGGCTCTTAACAACGTTCCTTCCGGCAAATCCTTGCCGAATGACTTCAATGTCATCATCGAGATTCCGAAAAACTCCGACCCGGTCAAGTACGAAGTTGACAAGGAAAGCGGTGCGATCTTCGTCGATCGCTTCATGTCTACCGCCATGCACTATCCCTGCAATTACGGTTACATCCCGCACACCATCGCTGGTGACGGTGATCCGGTTGACGTGCTGGTGGTCACCCAGTACGCGCTGCCGCCGGGCGTCGTGGTGCGTTGCCGTCCGGTCGGCATGCTGGCCATGACCGACGAAGCGGGTGAGGATGCCAAGCTGCTGGCCGTACCGGTCGACAAGCTGAGCCTGATGTATCGCGATGTGCAAACTCAGGCCGACCTGCCGGCGCTGCTGCTTGACCAGATTTCCCATTTCTTCGAACACTACAAGGATCTCGAAGCCGGCAAGTTCGTCAAGGTGATCGGCTGGCGCGGTCCGGAAGAGGCCAAGAAGGAAATCATGGAAGGCGTGGCGCGTTTCAACGACGCGAAAGACAAGCCGAACTACTAAGATGCTGCGTATCGCCGTTGCCCAGTTCAACGCCACCGTCGGTGACCTGACGGGCAACGTCGAACGTATCATCGACTGCGCCGCGCAGGCCAAAGCCCGCGGCGCACAAGTCCTGCTGACACCGGAACTGGCCCTCTGCGGCTATCCGGCCGAAGACCTGCTGCTGCGCCCGGATTTCTACCGGGCCTGCCGGCGGGCGCTCGACGATCTGGCCGCCCGGGTCGAGGGCATAGCCCTGATCGTCGGCTTTCCGGAAGAAAACGACGGCGCCTGCTATAACGCCGCGGCCGTCATCGAAGACGGCCAAACCCGGGAGATTTATCGCAAGATTCGCCTGCCCAATTACGAAGTCTTCGACGAGAAGCGCTATTTTGAAGCCGGTACCGATGCCTGTGTCGTCACCCTCGGAGGGGTGCGCTGCGGCATCAATATCTGTGCCGACATCTGGGAACCCGGTGCGGCCGAACTGGCGCATGCCGCCGGGGCGGAGTTGCTGCTCGTCCTCAATGCCTCGCCCTGCCACCTGGAGAAGCAGCAGGAACGCGCCCAGGTGCTCGGTGAGCGCGTCGCTGCCACCGGCATGGCGGCGATCTACGCCAACCTGGTCGGCGGCCAGGACGAACTGGTGTTCGACGGTGCCTCCTTTGCGCTCGACGCCCAGGGTGGCTGCCGCATGCGTTTGCCGGCTTTCGAGGAGGCGCTGGGCATTGTCGATTACGACCATGGTCGCCTGCATTCGGATGATCTGGCCGAGGAGTTGTCGGTCGAGGCCGAAGCCTATCGGGCACTGGTTCTTGGTGTGCACGACT
The DNA here is from genome assembly GCA_018261905.1 of Pseudomonadota bacterium. Classification (GTDB taxonomy): domain Bacteria; phylum Pseudomonadota; class Gammaproteobacteria; order Burkholderiales; family Rhodocyclaceae; genus Azonexus. The sequence continues at coordinate 9,453 of JAGTRU010000054.1, forward strand.
ACATCGGCAAGAGCGGTTTCAAGGGCGCCCTGATCGGTCTCTCCGGTGGCATCGATTCGGCCCTGACGCTGTGCGTCGCCGTCGATGCGCTGGGCGCCGACAAGGTGCAGGCGGTGATGATGCCCTCGCCCTACACGGCGCAGATGAGTCTCGACGATTCGCGCGAAATGATCCGCCAGCTCGGCTGCACCTACGACGAGATCGCCATCGCCCCGGCCATGGCCACCTACGAAAGCATGCTGGCGCCGCTGTTCGCGGGGCTGCCGGCCGATACCACTGAAGAGAATATCCAGGCGCGGATTCGCGGCAACATCCTGATGGCGCTCTCCAACAAGAGCGGCAAGCTGGTGTTGACCACCGGCAACAAGTCGGAAATGGCGGTTGGCTACTGCACGCTGTACGGCGACATGGCCGGCGGGTTTGCGGTGATCAAGGATGTCTACAAGACCCTGGTCTATCGCCTGGCGCGTTATCGCAACACGCTGTGCAGCGGCGCGCCGGTGATTCCGGAGAACATCATCGTCCGGCCGCCCTCGGCCGAGCTGAAGCCTGATCAGAAGGACCAGGATTCGCTGCCCGAATACGAGGTGCTCGACGCCATCGTGCGTGCCTACATGGAAGAAGACCGCAGCCCGCGCGAGATCATCGCGGCCGGCCTGCCGGAAGCCGATGTCCGCCGTGTCGTGCGCCTGTTGCGCATCGCCGAATACAAGCGGCGCCAGTCGCCGGTCGGCATCCGCATCACGCCGCGTGGTTTTGGCAAGGATTGGCGGTATCCTATTACCAATCGTTATCAAGACGAATTTTAAGAAACCGGAATAGAGGAACAGACGATGAAGAAAATTGAAGCTGTCATCAAACCCTTCAAGCTCGACGAAGTGCGTGAAGCCCTGTCGGAAATCGGCATCGCCGGCCTGACGGTAACCGAAGTCAAGGGCTTCGGTCGGCAAAAAGGCCACACCGAGCTCTATCGTGGGGCTGAATATGTGGTTGATTTTCTTCCCAAGATTAAAATCGAGATCGTTGTCGCTTCGGCCAATGTCGAGGCCGCCATCGATGCCATCATCAAGGCGGCGCGGACCGGCAAGATCGGCGACGGCAAGATTTTCGTCACCACCGTCGAACAGGTCGTCCGTATTCGGACCGGCGAAACCGACGAGGCTGCCATCTAAGTTCTGGATTTGATGGGGGAGGGAGAAAATGGAAGGGTCTGAAATTTTCGATGTTCCGCAGCTCAGAAGCAAACTACAGTCGCAGATGGTCGGTTCCGAGTTTTATCCGACCGAGCTTGAAGCCGCGTTTCCGCGCATCCTCAATGAAATTGTCGCGCTCTGGGGCAAGTCCGAACTGGATGTCTATCTAAACGGGCTGATGGTCACCGAGCGGACCGGTCGCCGGGGCTTCCCCGCCGTCGTGGCAAGCGAGATTCTGCGCTTGTCTACCATCCATGGTGCCTTGGGCTTGAGCCAGGGGCAATTTGCCATTGGCTGGGCCAGCGTTAACGAAGCGCATCTGTAATCGTTGCAGGGCACCAGCCAATCGCCGGATTTCGGCGTGACGGGTGGCTCAGGCCACCCGATGTTTTTTTGGGGCGCGCAGCAGGACGATCAGGGCGCCTTCGCCGCCTTCCTGCGGCCGGGCCTGGCAATAGGCCAGGACCTCATCGCGCTGGGCCAGCCAGCCGCGCACCAGTTGCCGCAAGATCGAAATCCGCTGCGGCGAACCCAGTCCCTTGCCATGCACTACCCGGACGCAGCGCTTGCCGTCGTGCAGGCATTCGGCCATGAAACCGGCCAGCAGGTGGCGGGCCTCGTCGCGATTCAGGCCGTGCAGGTCGATTTCGTCCTGCACCACCCAACGGCCGCGGCGCAGGTCGCGCAAGGTGCCGGTCGCCAGGCCCGGGCGCAGGTAGGTCGGTTCGTCACCGCCTTCCAGCCGGTCCTGCAGCGAAATCGGGCCGTGCAGACTTTCTCTGAGTGCGGCCCGTTCGTCGGCCAGATGCTGGAGCGGTCGCGGTGGCGGCCGCGGGCCGCCGAGCTGGACGCGATCGGTTTTCGGCAGCGGCTGGGCATCCGCCACTGCCGCCCGGAAGGCCGCCAGGTCGTCCGGGTCGATCATCGCCGGTCAGGCGTGACCGAGGTTGTCGAGGTAGCGCTCGGCATCGAGCGCCGCCATGCAGCCGGTGGCCGCCGAGGTGCAGGCCTGCTTGTAGATCTGGTCCTGCACGTCGCCAGCGGCGAAGACGCCGGGGATGCTGGTCTGGGTTGCGTTGCCACCCCGGCCAGATTCGGTGATGAGGTAACCGTGATCCATTTCAAGCTGCCCGGCAAAAATGTCGGTGTTCGGCTTGTGGCCGATGGCGATGAAGACGCCATGCACGTCGATATTCTGTGTCGCGCCGCTTTGTACATTCTTGACGCGCAGGCCGGTGACGCCGGAGTCATCGCCGAGCACTTCGTCCAGGGTGCTGTGATAGAGAATGGTGATCTTGCCGGCCTTCTCCTTCTCGAACAGTTTGTCCTGCATGATTTTCTCGGCGCGGAATTTGTCGCGACGGTGAATAAGTGTTACATGGCTGGCGATGTTGGCGAGGTAAAGTGCTTCCTCGACGGCAGTGTTGCCGCCGCCGACGACGGCCACCGGCTTGTTGCGATAGAAAAAGCCGTCGCAGGTGGCGCAGGCGGAAACGCCCTTGCCGGCGAAGGCTTCTTCGGAGGGCAGGCCGAGATACTGGGCGGAAGCGCCGGTGGCGATGATCAGCGCGTCGCAGGTGTAGGTGCCGGCGTCGCCGACCAGGGTGAAAGGTTTTTCGGTGAGTTTGGTGGTGTGGATGTGGTCGAAGAGGATTTCGGTTTCGAAGCGGCGGGCATGCGCTTCGAAGCGGGACATCAGATCCGGACCCTGCACGCCGTCGGCGTCGGCCGGCCAGTTATCGACATCGGTCGTGGTCATCAACTGGCCGCCCTGGGCCATGCCGGTGATCAGCAGTGGCTTGAGGTTGGCACGGGCGGCGTAGACGGCGGCAGTATAGCCGGCCGGGCCGGAGCCGAGAATGATGAGGGGGCTGTGACGGGTGGCTTGGGACATGATGATCCTCTTGAGTGGCGAATCGGAAAATTATAGCCTCCTCAGAGGCGTGGAATTCTGCCGAGTTGCCATGTTGTTTGGGAAAACGGTTTATAATCGTTGCGTAACTATATGACTGGAAAGTGATTTGTGTGTGCTAGAAATCTGCTGTCAAAGCACGGGGCTTCTCTTGTTGGCAAGGGTGATCGGGTGATCGCCGCCGGAGTTTGAATATGGCCAGACGTCGGCTCGAACGCAATACGGCAAGTCCATTGCCGGAAAAAATCGGCAATCTGTTGCAGGAGTCCCGCTGGCTCGGCCTGGGCGCCATCGCGCTGTTTCTGTGCATGGCCCTGTGGGGCTTCAGCAAGGACGATCCGGGCTGGTCGCACGCGGTCGTCGGCCAGGGCTTGCATAATCCGGCCGGCCGGGCCGGGGCCTGGATTTCCGATCTCCTGCTCTATCTCTTTGGCTTGTCCGCTTGGTGGTGGATCGTCCTGCTTGGCATGTTCGTCTGGTGGGGCTTTCGCAAACTCAATACGCTGGATGCGGAACACGGTCGGCCGCTGTATGTTGCGCTGAGCGGCTTTGTCCTGTTGCTGGTGGCCAGTTCCTGCCTCGAAGCCCTACGCTTTTACTCGCTGCAGGTCGAATTGCCGCTCAGCCCGGGCGGCATGCTGGGCATCGAGACCAGCCGCGTGCTGGCCCATCAACTCGGCTATACCGGTTCGACCCTGCTCCTGCTGGCCGTCATGGCGGCGGGGTGGAGCGTATTTTCCGGGATGTCCTGGCTGTGGGCCTTCGAACAGCTCGGGGCCGGCCTGGAAAGACTGCTCGGCTTCTTCTACGGCCGCGTCGACGCCTGGCGCGACCGGCAGATCGGCAAGGAGGTCGCGCAATTGCGCGAAGTCGTGGTCGAGGAAGAGAAACGGCGGGTTGAACTGCACGAGCCGATCATCATCGAAACGCCCAAGCCCGAAGTGCCGGTCTCGAAAAAAGCCGAAGCCCGCGTCGAACGCGAGAAGCAGGCCATGCTCTTCCCCGAGGCGGTGTTCGGCGGACGCCTGCCGCCGCTGCATCTGCTCGATCCGGCGCCGCCGGTGACCGAGACGGTCAGCCCGGAAACCCTCGAATACACCTCTCGGCTGATCGAGCGCAAGCTGGCCGACTTCGGCGTCCAGGTCAAGGTGCTGGCCGCCTTGCCCGGGCCGGTCATCACCCGCTACGAAATCGAGCCGGCGGTCGGCGTCAAGGGCGCCCAGATCGTCAATCTGGCGCGCGACCTGGCGCGTGCCCTGGCCATGGTCTCGATCCGCGTTGTCGAAACGGTGCCCGGCAAATCCTGCATGGCGCTCGAACTGCCCAATCCCAAGCGGCAGATGGTCAAGCTCTCCGAGATCATCTCCAGCCGGCCCTACAACGACATGAGCAGTCCGCTCACGGTCTGCCTCGGCAAGGATATCGGCGGCCTGCCGGTGGTTGCCGACCTGGCCAAGACGCCGCACCTGCTGGTTGCCGGGACGACCGGTTCGGGCAAGTCGGTGGGCGTCAATGCGATGATTTTGTCCATGCTCTACAAGGCCGAGCCGGACCAGGTGCGCCTGATCATGGTCGACCCGAAAATGCTGGAACTCTCGATTTACGAAGGCATTCCGCACTTGCTGGCGCCCGTTGTCACGGACATGAAGCAGGCGGCCAACGCGTTGCACTGGTGCGTCACCGAGATGGAAAAGCGCTACAAGCTGATGTCGGCCATGGGGGTGCGCAATATCGCCGGGCTCAACAGCAAGATCAAGGACGCCGCGAAGCGCGGTGAGCACATCCCGAATCCGCTGACCCTGACGCCGGAAACCCCGGAGCCGCTGCAGAACATGCCCTTCATCGTCGTCATCATCGATGAACTGGCCGACCTGATGATGGTAGTCGGCAAGAAGGTCGAGGAACAGATTGCCCGTCTCGCCCAGAAGGCTCGCGCCGCCGGCATCCACCTGGTGCTGGCGACGCAGCGCCCAAGCGTGGACGTGATCACCGGCCTGATCAAGGCCAACATCCCGACCCGCCTGTCCTTCCAGGTGTCGAGCAAGATCGACTCGCGCACCATCCTCGACCAGATGGGCGCCGAAGCCCTGCTCGGGCAGGGCGACATGCTTTACCTGGCGCCGGGTACCGGCTATCCGACGCGGGTGCATGGCGCCTTTGTCTCCGATGACGAAGTGCACCGCGTCGTCGAACATCTGAAAGCGACCGGCGCCCCGGAATACGTCGAGGATATCCTCAACGGCGGCGGTGCCGAAGAAGACGGCGGCGAGGGCGGCGAGGGTAGCGGCGATGCCGAGGCCGATCCGCTCTACGATCAGGCCGTCGATGTCGTCCTGAAAAACAAGCGCGCCTCGATATCGCTGGTTCAGCGACATCTGCGCATCGGTTACAACCGCTCGGCACGGCTTATCGAAGCCATGGAAAAGGCCGGCCTGGTCTCCGGCATGGACGGCCGTGGCGGCCGCGAAGTGCTGGCCCGTAAGGAAGCTGAATGAAAAATACCCTGAAAGCCCTGCTCGCCGTGGCCATCGCCTGCGCGCCCCTGTTGGCCGAAGCCGGCGCCATCGATCAACTGCACCAGTTCCTGCAAAATACCCAGACGCTGAAGGCCGAATTTGCCCAGGCCGTGATCGGCAAAGGCGGCCGCAAGCCGCAGCAGTCCTTCGGCACGGTCGCCATTTCCCGGCCCGGCAAACTGCGCTGGGAAATCCAGAAGCCGTCGCCGCAGACGATCATCAGCGACGGCGAAAAAATCTGGATCTACGACGCCGAACTGAAGCAGGTCACCGTCCGTCCGGCCGGCAAGGCCATCGGTGGCTCGCCGGCCGCGCTGCTGGCCGGCAAAAACGACCTGGAAAAGAATTTCACCCTGGCCGAAGCCGGCCTGGTCGAAGGCCTGAACTGGGTGGAGGCGACGCCCAAGGTCGGTGACAGCGGCTTCGAGAAAGTCCGCCTGGGTTTTCTCGGCAGCGAACTACGGGCGATGGAGTTGGCTGACAGCTTCGGTCAGACGACGCTCATTCACTTTGCGAAAATCGAACGCAATCCGGTCCTGGCGCCGGCCATCTTCAAATTTACGGCGCCGCCCGGCGTCGATGTCATCGGCCAATAAACGGCTTACCCCGGATAGCCGGAAAACTGGTCGGCCACCACCCACCAGCGGCCGTTGTCGCGGATTAGGAAAAACATGTCCCGACCATCCAGCCGGATCTCCTGCCCGCTGATCGTGCACGCCAACTCGTAGTAATAACTGACCACCGCCGAGTCGCCATACACCTGGATCAGCGGCTCGAGTTCCCGCCACTCGGCAATCCGCGCCGCCTCGGCGAATGCCGTCCAGCCGGCGATGCAGGCGGCGGCACCGATGCGCCGCTGGCGGTCGGTGGCGGTGATGGCCACCATCTGCGGATGGAAATAGCGGCTCAGTTGCGCCGGCTGCCCTTGCGTCCAGGCATCGTTGAGGGCGCGGATGGTGGCCCAGATTTCCCGCTGGGTCGGGTCGTTGAATTGGCTGTTCATGCTCGAGCTCCGGTTGACGATGCGGCGATGATGCCGTCGGGTGTCTCGGTCGGCGAGTGGCATAATTGACAAAAAACAGGTGAAAACTGCCATGACGCGAATTGCCCTGATTGTCGAAGCCGGCGCCACGCCTTCCAGCGTCATGAGCACGCTGGATATGTTCAGCATCGCCGCGCGCTACCCGGAAGCCGCCGGCTGTCGCCTTGATCTGTTGTCCACGGCCGGCGGCAGCATTCCGCTGGCCCCGGCCGTGCGGGTCGAGACGCAAGTCATGCCGGCGCAGCTCGATGCTTACGCGGCGGTGATTCTGCCCGGCTTCTTCGCTGCGGATATGGCCTCCATAGAGTACCAGTTACAGAACATCTGGCCGCCCCTGATCGCCCGGCTGCGTACCCTGTCGGCGCAGGTGCTGCTCGGGGCGAGTTGTTACGGGACTTTCGTGCTCGCCGCCAGCGGTCGTCTCGACGCCCTGCGGGCGACCACCACCTGGTGGCTGCAGGCGCCGTTTCGCCAGCGCTTTCCGCGGGTCATCCTGGACGCCGAGCGGGCCTTGGTCGATGGCGGTCAGGTCATCACCGCCGGGGCGATGACGGCCCATACCGATCTCTCCCTGCATATCCTGCGCCGCTTGTTCGGCGCCGCCCTGGCGCGGCAGGTCGGCAGCATCATGTTGGTCGATGGAGCGAGGACGTCGCAGAAGCCATTCATGGCGCTCGCCCGGCATTTTGCCGATCCGCTGGTGCAGCAGGCCGCCGACTGGCTGGCCGAAGACGCGGCGGCGGATATCTCGACGCAACAACTGGCGGCGGCGCTGCATGTCAGCTATCGCACGCTGCATCGCCGGTTCACTCGTGCCGCCGGCATGCCGCCGCTGGCTTACCGGCAGTCGCTACGCATTGAGCGGGCCAAGGAATTGCTGGAAAGTTCGCGGCAGAGCCTCGAACAGATCGTCGAAACGGTCGGTTACCGCGACCTCGCGGCATTTCGCCGCCTGTTTCTGCGTTGCGCCGGCTTAAGCCCGGCGCAATACCGTCAGCGCTTCAAGCGGCCTAGGGCGGCCTAGGCCATTACAGCAGGCGGTGCCCGATCCGCTCCAGGCGCGGCAGCCAGTTGCCCTTGATGTCGGCCGAAACGAGGATGCGTCTGGCCTGGCCGATCAGCAGATGGCGGGGCACGAAGCCGATATAGCGGGAGTCGGCGCTGTTGTCGCGGTTGTCGCCCAGCATCAGGTAATTGTCAGCCGGCACGAGCAGCGGGCCGAAGTCTTTGCGGGCCGCTACACCAGCCAGCAGTTGAATGCGTCGCGCCTGCTGGCCGAAGCTTTCGGTCAGGCGCAGGGCCTGGGCATAGCTGCCGTCTTCGCGTCGTTCGGGCAGTACTTCGGCGTCTTCGTAGGTGGCCGCCTGGCCGTTGATAAAGAGACGTTCGTCGCGCATTTCAACGCGATCGCCGGGCAGGGCGACCAGGCGCTTGATCAAGCGAGTGCCGTCGGTGGGCGAGGAGAAGGTCACGATGTCGCCGCGTTGCGGTTCGCCGAGATGGCGGAGGACGATGTCGCTGAGCGGCAGTTTCAGATCGTAGGCCAGGCGGTTGACCAGGACGACGTCCCCTTCCAGCAAGGTCGGCCGCATCGAGCCGGAGGGGATCGGATTCCAGTCGGCAATGGCCGTGCGAAACAGCCCAAAGCAGATGAGCAGCAGCAAAAAGCCGCGATTTTCCTTGAGCCACTTATTCATGGTCTACCTTTCATCCAATAAAACGCAATTGAACCGCGGAGACGCAGAGATGCAGAGGTAAAACAAAGGCTTGCCAGGATGATTCGGCACACCTTCTGGGTGAGCCGCAAAAACCTTGCAAGCCACTGTTTTTACGTTTTTCTCTGCTCCTTTGCGCCTCTGCGGTAAGGTTTTTAGGTTCATCGAGTCGAATAGCCTGCCGCGCCATTTTAGCTGCCGCGCCCCACCATCCAGACCAGTGGCGCCTGGCCGAGATACTTGCGCAGGGCCCGGGTCACTTCCGGGGTGCTCAGGCGGCTGATTTTGGCATCGTATTCGGCCAGCCAAGCATAGTCCCGGCCATTGTAGAGGCCTTGCGCCAGGTTGCCGGCGAAGCTGTTTTCGGCGCTCAGCGAGGTTTTGCGTTCCTGTAGCCAGGCCTTCTTGGCGCGTTCGACTTCCTGTTCGCTAAAGCCATCCTTGAGGGCTCGCGCCAGTTCGTCCTGGAGACTGGCCAGGGCCGCCTCCGCCTTGTTGCTGGCCGCACTGGCCTGGATCGTGAGCCGGCTGCGCGGCTCGAAACTGTTGCCGGAGAGGGCGACGCTGGCGCTGTAGGCGAGTCCTTCGCGTTCGCGCAGCCGGATCCAGATCCGGCTGTCGGCATCGCCGCCGAGAATCTTCACCGCGATCCGCAGGGCCGGAAAGTCGGGATCGTTGTCGAGCACCGCCAGCAGGGTCGAGCCGGCGACCGTGGCATTGGGCTTTTCCGGCATGACGACCAGGATCGGGCTGGTATCGACGGTTTGCGGAGCGGCGATGTCCTTGACCCGGGCGTAGGGCGTCTTCGCCGGCGGCAAGCGGCTGACCTTGGCCCATACCGCCTGCACATCCTGTTCCGTGAAAGGGCCGACCATGGCCAGGCGGACATGGGCAATGCCGAGCATGTCGCTGACGCAGGCCCGGGCGTCGGCCAGGCTGACGGCGCGGCTTTCGGCCAGTTGCTGGGGCAGCGAGCGGGGCCGCAGCGGGTGGGTCGGCGGGTAATTGTCGAAGCGCAAGGTGCTGGCTGTCGCGGCCAGCGCGGCCGGATCCTTGAGCCCGGCGTCGAGGCGGGCGATGGTCGCCGCCTTGATCCGTTCGAATTCGTCGGCCGGCAGGCTGGGCGCCGCCCAGGCGGCGAGCAGGATGTCGAGCGCCGGCTCGATGTTGGCGCGGGGCGCTTCGAGGACGATGCCGTCGAGGCCGAGCGACCATTGCGCCTGCAGCGCTTCCAGTTTGGCGTTCAACTGGTCGCGGCTGAGCCCGGCTCCGCCGTAGCCGACCAGGCTGTCGGCCATGGCGCAGGCGGCCTGGCGGCCGCTCAGGCTGGCCTCGTCGCCGAAATCGTTATGGACCACCAGCCAGGCCCGGTCGCCCTGGGTGCGCCGGGCGATCAGGGCGGCCTGCGCCGCGCCGCCGGCCAGCGGAACGCGGATGGTGGCCTTGGCCAATTCGGCCGCCGAGCTCGGGATGGCATCGCCATTTTTGGCAAATGCCGGCCAACTCCGGCCGCCGAGCAGATCACCGAGCGCGCTGACCGGCGGCATTTCCGGGGCACTCGCGCCGTCGGCGTGGCGGAGCAGGACATCGCTGCGATTGACGCCGACCAGCCATTTCTTGAGGGCGGCATTGGCTTCGTCGAGCGTCAGGCTGCGGGTCACGTCGCGCAGCCAGAAAAATAGTCGCCAGTCGCCGGCCACCTCGGCCTGGGAAAGCTGCTGGGCGAGCTGTTCGGGCGAACTGGCCAGGCGTTCGAAGGCGTTCAGTTCGGTTTGCCGGGCGCGTTCCAGTTGTTCCTGGCTGATGCCGCGCTGCGCCGCATTCTCCAGGTGCTGGCGCAGTGCCGCCGACAGGGCCTCGGCATCGGCCTCCTTGCCGGCACTGGCGGAAGCGATCAAGAGCCCGTAGTCGGCCTGCAGTTGCGTGCCGCAGTAGACCGAGACGGCGAGCTTGCGGTCGAGGACCAGATCCTTGCGCAGGCTGCCCCAGTCGCTGTCGCAGATCGCGCTGCTGGCCAGGTCCAGGGCATAGGTCTGGCGTTCGGTGAAGGCCGGCAATTTCCAGGCGCTGGCGGCGATGGTCTTGCCGGCGGGCAGGAAAAGCTCGCTGCGATTGGTCACTGCCCGCGTTTCCTCACGGGTCCAACTGCCGACCTTGGGCGTCGCCGGATTGTGTGCCTCGGCAAACAGTTTGCCGGCCAGGGCCAGCACGCGCGGCGCGTCGAAATTGCCGGAAACGATCAGGGCCGCATTATCCGGCCGGTAGTGCTTCTTGTGGAAAGCCTGCAGGGCGGCAAACGGGGCGTCTTCGATATCGCTGCGGGCGCCGATGGTCGGTCGGGCATAACCGTGCCAGAAATAGCTCTGTCGTTGCAGGGCACGCATGACCAGGCTGTTCGGGTTGTTGTCGTTGCGTTCCAGTTCGTTGCGGACGACGCTCATTTCGCTGGCCAGATGTTCCTTGGTAAAACTGGCCCGGATAAAACGGTCGGCCTCGATGCGGATCGCCGCGTCAACCTTGTCCGGTTCGGCGGCCACGACCTCGAAAAAATTGGTCCGGTCGGCATTGGTCGTGCCGTTCCAGGTCGCGCCCAGGGCGGTCAGGTCGCTTTTCAGATCGCGACGCGCCCCGGCACTTTTGAACAACATGTGTTCGAGCAGGTGCGCCATGCCGGTTTCGCCATAGCCCTCGAGCTTGCTGCCGGTCTTGACCAGTAGTTCGATGCGCGCATTGGCGGCGGACGGAAAGGGCGCCAGGATGATCTTGAAGCCGTTCGGCAGCAGGTAGGACGAAAACCCGCCGGCCTCTGCCTGAAGGCTGGGTCCGACCTGGTGTTGGGCGGGGGGCCTGGCCTGGGCCGTGCTACCGAAAACGAGCAGGGCGGAAATAACGAGGGCAATGCGGCGCGGCTGTTTCATGGTGGCGGGGGGCTTGATCCGGAATCTTGGCGTGAGGTGACAGAGGCTGAATCTTAAGGCCGATTGGCCGGCAAACTCGAGTTACAGAGTGTAACCGGCGGCGAGCGGCGGCAAGGAAAGCGGCCGGCGACGGTCGGAATGCTGTCCCGCTTTGCCCGGTGCCCTTCCGGCCGGCTTACTGGCCGAGAATCCAGTTCGCCGTTTGCCCGACGACCTTCCGCTCCAGGCCGTTAAAGCCGTGATAGGCGAAGGCTTCGCACGGGTCGCCCCGATTTTCTCCCCCGGTGAAGGAAAGTAGCTGGCTTTTCGGCGCTCCGGCCAGTTTGCTCATCAGGGCGGGAATCTCGGCAAAGGCGCAGAGCGGGCAAGCATCCTGTTCGTGATGGACGACCAGCACCGGTATCCGGATTTTCTCCAGGGACATTGCCGGTACCGGGCGGCTCTTGTTGTCGCTGAGGATCGTCGAACTCAGTACCACCCCATCCGGCCCCTCCGGGCCGCTCAATTCGCTGGCCAGATAAGCGGCAGATTGCGTGCCACGGCTGGTGCCGACTAGCCAGACGGGAACGTGCGCCGTCTGGCGCAACCAGCCAATGACTGCCCTGATATCCTCGGCATGCTCCGGCTTTTGGCGAAAACCCTGCAAAAACGGCGTACTTTGGCGATCGGAGGGAGCATCGATCACGGCAACCAGCAGCCCGCGATCGGCAAACAGTTGGCGGGTTCGAACCAGGAAATTGCCTTCGCCCCATTTCATCGAGCCGTTCGGAAATATCTGCAGACCGCCGTGGCCGCCGGCCATGAGGACCACCGCGGCCTTCGGGGTAGGGGGCGAAAGGACAAGCAGGCGCTGGGTGACACCGGGACGGCTCGGGATATCGACCACCTGCTGGGTGGCTTGCCCATAGGCCCGGAAAACGATCGCCAGCAACAAAGCCGCCGCGAGAAATTTGAGTTTGCCCATGAAATGTCTCCAGGTTGCTGACGATGCGACAATGGGCCTCCGGCTCGCTAAGCTTTGACTTTGTTTCTCATGTGGTCGATGACATGGCTGTGTTCATGCTGGGGGCTGAACATGATAATTTCCGCGTCCACCTCGACCTTTACGTTGTGCGCCGGCGGCCAGTAGAAGAGATCATTCGCTTTGACGGTCTCTTGCCTGCCCTCCGCATCGGTTGTGGTGAGTTGGCCGCGCAGGACAAAGCCCCAGTGAGGGCTCTGGCACAAATTGCCTTCCAGCCCTTGGAACAGCGGAGTCGTATCAACCCCCGCCGAGAGCGTGAAATATTCACCGCTGATCTTGCCAAATCCAGTGGCATCGCCGAAATCCGTTCGCTGACGGATTACCGCTCCCGGGATTTCCATCCTGACGTCCACATCATCCTTCGCTATCCGCATGATCGATTCTCCTTCTGGTAACTGGATGCTAGGGACAACGGGGCGACCAACAACCGCATCCATTTAGCGAAGACTCCGATCTTGGCCGAATAGTTTCCGCTCCAAGGCAGATGGCCGGCAGGACACGCAAAGGAATCTATGCGGGAAGCCTGAGGTGCCTGACGTTCAAGGTCCGTCTACTGCAGGCCGGGGAGTTTCGCCCCCTCAAGAATCATCCGCATGCGGCCGAACTCCTCTTCGGAATTTTTACGGCCATCGATCATCATGAGGGGCGTTCATTCGACTTCGGATAGATGGCTCTTGATCCGGTTACGGATTGACCTTGTCGGCGGGGATATAGGGAATCAGGCCTTTTTCAAAGGCGAGGCGTTGTAAATCGACGGGGGCATAGCGGATGTCGATATACAGTCCATTCACCTGCAGCGTCCACATCGCCGAGCAATCCTCAATCCGGTTTGGCAACATCCAGGTGTGGGTGAAAGGTCCCATCTTCAGTAGTTCCCGGATCTCCTTGGATTTGTTCTGTCCGGTGCTTTCGGCAATCCCAAAAAACTCGTAGATGACCTTGGGTTTGCAGTGTGGCGTCTTACTGGTGTCGTCGAGGAAATTGATTCGTCCGACCGCATGCACGGCCGCCGCCGCCCAGACATTCTCTTTGCCTTTGAGCAGCGGGGAAGGGCGTTTTCTGGCGAGGCTACCGACGACGCGATGAATGATCTGGCGATACTCCTCATTGAGGTACTTGGAACAGAACGCAATGGCACTACCTTAACGTTTCGTCATGAAATTTTTGCTGTTGTTTGATGAGCTCAGCCTTGAGGATATGGCGGGGTTGAGTGAGGAGTGAACATGGC
>JAGTRU010000022.1 GCA_018261905.1 Pseudomonadota bacterium
CCCTGGGTTTTAGAACACCGGCGGCTGTCTTCTTCGAAGATTGCGTAAAGCAAAATGCCAACATCCCAACCGGTGTTGCACTTGATGTTTGAGACCGCCGGGTGAAAAATGCGTGAAGACTCAGGGTATATGCCGAAGCGATGGGCCGTGCTGGCGATCTTATTACTCGGCGCCGTTGCCCGCACCCAGGCCGGCGACTATTCGAACATCTATCTCTTTGGCGACAGCCTTTCCGATTCCGGGGCTTACCGACCACTGGTCGGGCCCAACGCCCGCTTCACGACCAACCCCGGCACCGTCTGGGGCGAGAATCTGGGCGCCCGTTACGGCACGTCGATCACCCCCGCCTACGCGGCATCGAAAAAATTGGACGGCTTTTCCGAGCGGCCCGACGGCAACAACTTCGCCGTCGGCTCGGCACTCGTCAATGCCCAGCCGACCGGGGTCGGCCCCCTCGCCCCCCTGGCTCCTTTCATCCCCTCGGTCCACACCCAGGTCAGCAGTTTTCTGGCCCGCGGCGCCGTCGATGCCAACGCGCTCTATGCCCTGTGGGCGGGCGGCAACGACGTCTTTGCCCAATTTGTCGGCGGGGCCGGCGCGGCATCGCCGGCCGCCCAGGCGGCCATCGTCACGGCGGCCAACGACCTCTCGGCACAAATGACGCGCCTGCAGTCGGCCGGAGCCCGCCACTTCGTTGTCTTCAATCTGGCAAACAGCTACTGGTTCCCCTACGGACAAACAAAAACGGCGCCCGAAAAGGCGCAGATCGAGCAGCTCAACAACGCATTCGATGCCACCCTTGGCGCGCAAATGGCCGGCCGGAACGTGCTCTATTTCGACACCAACAAGCTATTTGCCGCCATTTTCGCCACGCCGCTGGCCTACGGTTTCACCGACACCACGAATCCGGCCTGCGGCGCGATCGCCGCCCTGCTTTGCTCGACACCCGCCGCCGGGCATCTGTTCGCCGACGACAAGCACCCCTCGACACTGTTTCACAAGCTGCTCTCCGACTGGGTTTATGGCTCACTGGAAGGCGCCGCGCGGATCGGACTGCTGTCGCTGGTGCCGTTGGGACGTTCCGGTGCGCAATGGCGCTCGATCGACGGCCGGATGAACGAGTTCCAGAATTTCGGCTATCGGGGCCAGGGCTTTTTCGTCACGGGGGATTACAGCGCCTCGCAAAAAGAGGCGGCGGGCGGCCAGCCCGCTGCCGACGGCGCCGGGAGCAGCCTGATCATGGGGTACGAGAAGGCCTTCAGCGACCGACTCTTCGGCGGCCTGACGCTGGGCTACGGCAAGACGCCGTTTGCCCTGGGCAACGACCAGGGCACGGTCAAATACGAGGAATGGGCTCTCTCGGCCTTTGCCTCGCACAAGTTCGGTTCTTTCTACGCCAACGCGCTGGCCACCTACGCCTGGCTCAATTACCAGAGCACACGAAATGTCGGGCTCGGCAATCTCACCACCGGCCAACAGGGCGCCACCCGCGGCCGCCAATTCGGCGCCAAAGGCCAACTCGGCTACCATTTCGGGCTCGGCCATCTCGTCCATGGACCGCTGCTCGGGCTGGCCTGGGAACGGGTCGATGTCGATGGCTTCAGCGAAAGCCCGGACAGCCTCGCGGCCATGACTTTCAGCAGCCAGAGCCGCGCATCGCTACGCTCGCGGCTGGGCTGGCAGATCGCGACGGAAAGCCGCTGGGCCGGGGTCAACGTGCGCCCCTACGCCCAACTCACTTACGACTACGAACACCTCAAGGATGAGCGCAGCTATAGCGCCGGTCTGCTCGGGAGCAATTCCGCCATGACGGTGGCGACCGCCAACCGGACCGGCGGTTATGGAAACCTGCTGGCCGGGATCTCCAGTGAATTGAGCACGGGCATGCGGCTGGCCGTCACGGCATCGACCACCATCAACCAGCCGGGCGCCGACAACAGCGCCCTCAACTTCACCCTCAGCGCGCCTTTCTGAACCGGCCGGCAGGGTATTCCGAAGCAAGTGACCGCCGGCGGCGACGCTCCCGTCAGTCAGTCAGCCCGGCCTCGCCCTCCCACTCGCTGAGAAACCGGGCGACAAAGTCTTCCATATACTGGTGCCGACACTCGGCCAGCGCCCGGCCGCTCGGCGTGTTCATACGCTCTTTGAGGAGCAGGAGCTTTTCATAGAAATGATTCAGGCTGTGGCCTTTCGCCGCCTTGTAGGCCTCCGCCGTGGCGTGCAACACCGGCGGCACCGCGGGGTCATAGAGCAGGCGGCCGGCATGCCCGCCGTAGGCAAAGCAGCGGGCGATGCCGATCGCCCCGAGCGCATCCAGGCGGTCCGCATCCTGCACGCATTTGCCTTCCAGCGTGCGCATCGCGCTGCTCACCCCCGCCCCCTTGAAGGAGATGGTGGCGACGATCTCGACCACCGCTTCGATGACCCGGCGCGGCGCCCCTTCCCGGGTGAGCAACAGTTCCGCCTGGCGCGGCCCGACACTGTCGTCGCCGCCGTGGAATTTCCAGTCGGCGATATCGTGCACCAGCGCCGCCAGTTCGGTCACCGGCCGATCGGCCCCTTCCCGGGCGGCAAGCTGGCGGGACAACTTCCACACCCGGCTGATGTGATACCAGTCGTGGCCCGAACTCTCGGCCAGGAATTTGGCCTTGATCTGCTCGGCGACGCGCTCAATCAGATCAGGTGCGACAAGATTCTCGGCAAATCCGCTCATTTCGGCTGCCCTTTGGCAAAATAAGGCAGCAGCGCCTTGGCCGCCCGGATCCGCTGACCGGCACTGGCCATTGGGTCGTTCATCACGGCCAGCAGAAAGCTTTGCGGATCGCTGAAATCATGGCCGACATCGAGCCGGGAGGACGGCGCCGCCGGCGAAGCTGGCACATCGAGCGCCGGCTTGGGGGCATCGCCGGCATCCGCCACGGCCGGACTCTGCAGCAGGTGCAACACTCGCGCAAACTCCCCGGCTTTGATACCGGCCAGACCGGCCAGAATATGCGCCTGCTGATTCATGCTGGGCGCCATTTCCAGGCCCGGCTCATCAACGAACATGCCGCCCAGGCTCGGGTCGATGAAGGCCGACCATTTGCCGGTCGCTCGATGCAGGGCCGGCGTCAGTTTGACGACGGCCGGCGACCCGGCATCCGGCCGCAGCTCAAGTTTGGCCAGGGGCATATCGGCCAGATATTTGCACCGCAGCCCATCAAGAAATGCCCGCGCTAGCCCGACGGGAACCGGCTCGGCCAGCGAAAACCACAGCCGAAAGCCATTCTGCCCGGACACCGCGAGGGCCGGCGCCGGCAAATCCAGATCATCCTGCACCGCCTGATACAGCTCGGCCACCCGCGGCCAGTCACTGGCCCGGGCAAAACCGAGCACCAAGGCCCGCACCCTATCCCCGGCGTCGACCAGCTTGAGCCTCACCTCAATCCGGCCGGCCAGCCCCTGCCCCACCACCTCCGGCGTCAAGTCCCCGGCCGCGGTACAAACCGCCTCGCCGCCGGCCGCCGACTCCTGGCTCAGCCACTGCTGGTCGGAAAGGAAATAAAGTCGCTGTAGCTCGCTAATCAGATCGCTCATGCATCACCCAAAAGATAAGGAACGGGCGCGCCGCGAAAATGACCGGGCAGACGCCAAGCCGTGAGCTTAACGGCAGACTGACTGCGGCGCGAATCGACGGGGGTTTAGGAGTCGGGTTTCCGGGGAAACACCGGCTTGGCAAAAATGGCAAGATGCCCTTCGCACTTGGCGATTGAGTTCAAACGCCAACTCCGTCACGGTGGCGCATTTCCGCATCTATCAGAACCAAACGCCCCCTCCCACCAACCATCATTTCCCCATCATCCGGTCCCGTTGCGCCAGTTCCGGGAACAGCCGCAGCCAGGCGGCAGCGATCAGCAGCGTTCCCACCCCGCCCATGACCACCGAGTTGACCGGGCCGAACAGGGCGGCGGTGGCGCCGGATTCGAATTCGCCGAGTTGGTTGGAGGCGCCGATGAAGATGGAATTGACGGCCGAGACCCGGCCGCGAATTTCGTCCGGTGTTTCCAGTTGCATCACCGTCATGCGGATAACCACGCTGACGTTGTCTACAGCGCCGGAGATGGCCAGGGCGAGCAGGGCCAGGGCGAAATGTTCGGAGAGTCCGAAAACCACGGTTGCCAGGCCGAAGGCGGCGACGGCGGCAAGCAACTTGTGGCCGACCCGGCGCTGGATCGGCCAGCGCAGCATGGCCAGCGCCATCAGCAGGGCACCGACGGCCGGCGCGGCGCGCAGCAGGCCAAGGCCTTGCGGCCCGCTGTGCAGGATGTCGCGGGCGTAGATGGGGAGCAGCGCGGTGGCGCCGCCGAGCAGCACGGCGAAGAGATCGAGCGAGGTGGCGCCGAGCAGCAGTTTGTTGCGCCAGACGAAGGCGACGCCGGCCAGCACCGATTGCAGGCTGACCGTTTCCTTGGCCGGAGCGTGTCGCTCGTTGATCGCCAGCACCAGTCCGTAGGCGAGCAGGAAGAGGCCGCCGCAACTGCCATAGACCGCGATCGGTGCCCCGGCGTAGAGCAGACCGCCGAGCGCCGGGCCGCCGATGACGGCGGCCTGCATGCCCAGCGAACTCAGCGTCACCGCCCGCTCCAGCATTTCGAGCGGCACCAGCAAGGGGATCAGCGCCTGTTGCGCCGGCATCTGGAAGGCGCGGGCGATGCCAAGCGCGATGGCAACGGCAAGGATCAGTTCGCGCGTCGCGAAACCGCCGAGCA
Organism: Pseudomonadota bacterium; assembly: GCA_018261905.1. Classification (GTDB taxonomy): domain Bacteria; phylum Pseudomonadota; class Gammaproteobacteria; order Burkholderiales; family Rhodocyclaceae; genus Azonexus. Next base: position 4,749 of record JAGTRU010000022.1, read on the forward strand.
GCGCGCCGGCCAGCAACAACGCAAGCGCTGCTTGCAACAGCATGCAGCCGGCGAAAACCCGGCTGCGCCGCAGCCGATCGACGACGTGCCCGGCCGGCAGGGTCAGCAACAGCGCCGGGACGAACTGGAACAGGCCGACCAGGCCGAGATCCCAGGCGCTGCCGGTGATGTCGTACATCTGCCAGGCAACGGCGACCATCAGCATCTGATTGGCCAGCATGCCGGCCAAGCGGGCCGACCAGAAACGGAGGAACTGGCGTTCGGCGAAAAGACGGGAGAGGGGAATCTGCGGCATGCGGCGAGCTTAACAAATAGGCCCGGCGCTGGCAGCAACAATGCGCCGTCCGGCCCGCGGTAGAATGACGGCCCACCGGGCCAATCGAGGATAGCCTCAGCCTTTGCCGCCATCGGCCGCGATGGCTCCTCCCTTGCCCAGGCCCGTCCCATGCCCCAGGTATTACATCCCTACCCCGATCCGGCCGCCGGCGCCGAAATCATCGCCAACACGCAAATCTGGCTGGAGCGCGCCGTCATCGGGCTCAATCTTTGCCCCTTCGCTAAAAGCGTGTTCGTCAAGAAGCAGGTGCGCTATGCCCTGAGCGCCGCCCGCACGGCCGACGAACTGCTCGCCGAGCTGGCCAGCGAACTGCACCGGCTGACCGATACCGCCCCGGCCGAACTCGATACCACGCTGCTCATCCACCCGCTGGCGATGACGGATTTTCTCGACTATCACTTTTTTCTGGCCGAGGTCGATGCGCTCAACCGCAACCTGGGGTTCGACGGCATCTACCAGATCGCCAGCCTGCACCCGCAATACGAATTTGCCGGCAGCGCGCCGGACGATATCGCCAATTTCACCAATCGTTCGCCCTACCCGACCTTGCACTTGCTGCGCGAAAGCAGCATCGACCGCGCGGTTGCCGCCTTTCCCGATGCGGCGAGCATTTTTGAACGCAATATCGAAACCATGGAAAATCTCGGCCACGCGGGCTGGAAGAAGCTCTGGCTGGCCTGAGCGGGCAAAGCACCGGAAAACGATTGGAGTATGATGAAGAAAATCCCGACACAAAGATCGGTCCAGCAGATATCCCCCTCCCGAGTCGGTTGGCGCATGCCATGTCCCTAACAACGGCAGGACAGAGAGGAAAACAACGAAAATGACATTTTTTGTGCATTTATCCGCCGCCGGAATCGGCCGCCGGCTGTTTCGTCTACTCGCCCTCGGGCTGCTTACGACCGGTCTGGTGGAAGCCGCCGAGAGCTACAGCTTCGCCGTGGTACCGCAGTTCGAACAACGCAAACTGTTTGCCATCTGGAAACCGGTCATCGATGAACTGAACAAGCGCACCGGCCTTGAACTGAAGCTGGTGGCAACCTTGACCGTGCCGGAATTCGAGCGCGAACTGTCGCGCGGCAATTTCGATTTCGTCTATGCCAACCCCTACCACATCCTGCACGAGGTGCCGCGCCAGGGCTACCTGCCGCTGGTCCGCGACCAGGACCCGCTGCGCGGCATCCTGGTCGTGCGCAAGGACAGCCCGCTCAAGTCGCCGGCCGAACTCGACGGCAAGACCTTGGCCATCCCCTCCTTCAACGCCCTCGGCGCCAGCCTGCTGCTGCGCGCCGACCTCGAACAACTATACAAAGCCAGGGTAGTGCCGATCAACGCCAAGACGCACAGCTCAGTTTATCTGCACGTCGCAAACGGCCTTGCCGTGGCTGGCGGCGGCGTCGAAAAGACCCTGCAGGAGCAGGACCCGGCGGTGCGCGACCAACTGCGTATTCTGTACACCACGCGCGATATGCCCTCCCACCCGATCGCCGCCCATCCGCGCGTGCCGGCCGCGGTCCGCGACCGCCTGCAACGCGCCCTGCTCGATCTGGCCAGGAGCGAAGCCGGCCGCCAGTTGTTGCGCGAAATCCCCATGGGCAACATGATCCCGACCACGATCAGCGACTATCAGCCAATGAGCAAGTGGGGACTGGAAAGCTACTGGGTTGAGTAGATATCGATGATTTTCGGCCTGCGGCAAAAACTCCTGATCCCCCTGCTCGTTGTCAGCGCGCTGGTCGGCGGCTATATCTACGGATTCTGGATTCCCAGTTCCCTGCGCCAGGCCGAAGAAGTCCAGTTGAAACTGATCGAACGCCATCTCGACAGCGTGGCCGAAGGCCTGATTCCGCTGCTGCTCGGCAACGAATTGGGCACCATCCACAGCAATCTCGGCGCCCTGCAGGAAAAAAACAGCGAATGGCGCAGCGTACGCCTGCTCAATGCCCAAGGTCAGCAACTCTACCCCTTGCTGACCGGCAAATCCGGCCTCAGCACAGCGCCATCGGCACACCAGAAAACCATTTCACGGCCGATCGGCTATCTCGATATGGCCCTCGGCAATCTCGAGGTGAGCGTCGACATGGCGCCCTTTCTGGCCGACGAAGAGGAACGCCACCAGGTCTTGTTGCTGACCCAGATCGGCGTCCTGCTGATCCTCACGCTGACCATCGGTTTTTTGCTGGAAATCACCGTCATCCAGCCCGCCAAACATCTGGCCAAAGCCGCTCGGGCGTTGGCCAGACGAGAGTTCGAAGCCCCCCTGCCGAGCACCGGCGACGACGAAATCGGGGCCCTGGTCACTAGTTTTGCTGCCATGCGCCAGGACCTGAAGGGTTACCGGGACGAATTGCTGCGCGAAATCGGCGAGCGCAAACTGGCCGAAGAAAATTTGCAGCACCAGCACGAACACCTCGAGGAAATGGTGCACCAGCGCACCCAGGAACTGGAACGAGCACGCGACGCCGCCGAGGCGGCCAATATTGCCAAGAGCACCTTCCTGACCAACATGAGCCATGAAATCCGGACGCCGCTCAATGCCATCACCGGCATGGCGCATCTGATCCGGCGCTCCGGCATGACCGCCCAGCAGGAGGAGCGGCTGGACAAGATCGACACCGCGGGGCAGCACCTGCTGGAGATCATCAATGCCGTTCTCGACCTTTCCAAGATCGAAGCCGGGAAATTCACCCTCGAGGAGAGCGATGTCAGATTGAGCAGCATCATCGCCAATGTCGCCTCGATTATCTCCTACCCCGCCCGCCACAAGAATCTGCAGATTGTGGTCGACACCCAAGTCCCGAATTACCCGCTGATCGGCGACCCGACCCGTTTGCAGCAGGCCTTGCTGAACTACGCGACGAATGCCGTCAAATTCACCGAAACGGGCAGCGTCACCCTGCGCACCCGCCTGGAAAGCGAAGATGCCAGCAGTCTCCTGTTGCGCTTCGAGGTCCGCGACACGGGCATCGGCATTCCGCCGGAAACCCTCGGCAAGCTGTTCTCGGTCTTTGAACAGGCCGACAATTCGACAACCCGCAAATATGGCGGCACCGGGCTCGGGCTGGCCATTACCCAGAAGCTGGCCGAATTGATGGGCGGCGGCACCGGCGTTGAGAGTACGCCCGGGGTCGGCAGCCGTTTCTGGTTTACCGTCCGCCTGAAGAAAGGCGAGATCGCCACCGCCAGCATCCCGGCCCCCACCGAAGACTCGGCCGAAGCCATCCTGCGCCGCGACTATCGTGGGCGCCGGATATTGCTGGTCGAGGACGAAATCATCAATCGCGAAGTTTCCCTGGAACTCCTGAAAGATGCCGGACTGAGCATCGACATTGCCGAAGATGGAGTGATCGCCGTCGAGCAGGCCGCCCTCAATCGCTACGACCTGATCCTGATGGACATGCAGATGCCGCGCATGGACGGCCTGGAAGCCACGCGGCAAATCCGCCGACAACCGGCCGGAGCGACCACCCCGATTCTGGCGATGACCGCCAACGCCTTCATCGAGGACAAGTCGCGCTGCTTCGCCGCCGGCATGAATGACTTCATCGCCAAACCGGTGAATCCGGAAACCATGTTTGCCACCATCCTCAAGTGGCTGCCGCAGGCGATATGAGCAGGGCCGGGGCCGACGCATACACGGGCCGGAATTCGCCGGCCCGAATCTACTGATCAATTCCCCTGCCCCGGCCCGCGCGATAGAATACGCGCCCCCTAAGCGCCCCCACGGATAGACACCATGCTGCGCCTGACCGAAATCAAGCTCCCGCTCAAGAAATACACCGACGACGACCTCAAGACCGCGATCATCGACCGTCTGGCCATCGCGCCGGACGAACTGCTCGGTTTCACGGTCTTCCGCCGCGGCCACGATGCACGCAAGAAATCGAACATCATTTTCGTATTCACGCTCGACGTCGAACTGCAAGACGAAGCCGCCGTCGTCAGCCGCCTCCAGGCCGCCAACAACGCCGCCCATCTCGGCCCGACGCCGGACACCACCTACAGGTTGGTGACCCGCGCCCCAGAAAATCTGATGGAGCGCCCGGTCATCATCGGCACCGGCCCCTGCGGCCTGCTCGCCGGCCTGGTGCTGGCCCAGATGGGTTTCAAGCCGATCATCCTCGAACGCGGCAAGGCCGTGCGCGAACGCACCAAGGACACCTGGGGCCTGTGGCGCGACAACAAGCTGAATCCGGAATCCAACGTCCAGTTCGGCGAAGGCGGTGCCGGCACCTTCTCCGACGGCAAGCTGTACAGCCAGATCAAGGACCCGCAATTCCACGGTCGCAAGGTGCTCGAGGAATTCATCAAGGCCGGCGCCCCCGAGGAAATCATCTACGTCAGCAAGCCGCACATCGGCACCTTCCGACTGGTCAAGATGGTCGAGAACATGCGCGCGACGATCACCGGCCTGGGCGGCGAAATCCGCTTCGGCGCGAAGGTCGAGAAGATCGATATCGACAACGGGCAGGTCACCGGCGTCGTACTGGCCGATGGCGAGAAAATCGCCAGCCGGCACGTCGTGCTGGCGATCGGCCACAGCGCCCGCGACACTTTCCGGATGCTCCACGAACAGGGCGTATACATCGAGCCCAAGCCCTTCTCGATCGGTTTCCGCATCGAACATCCGCAGGCCCTGATCGACCAGGCCCGCTTCGGCCCGAATGCCGGCAACGAACTGCTCGGCGCCGCCGACTACAAGCTCGTGCACCACTGCGCCAACGGCCGCACCGCCTACAGTTTCTGCATGTGTCCGGGCGGCCAGGTAGTCGCCGCGACGTCAGAGGAGGGCCGGGTCGTGACCAACGGCATGAGCCAGTATTCGCGCGCCGAGCGCAATGCCAACGCGGCGCTGGTGGTCAATGTCAATCCCGAGGATTTTCCCGGCGATTACCAGACCAACCCGCTGGCCGGCATCGATTTCCAGCGCCACTGGGAATCGGCCGCCTTCGTCGCCGGTGGCGGCACCTATGCGGCACCCGCCCAGCGCGTCGGCGATTTTTTGGCCGGCCGGCCGTCGACCGGCTTGGGCAAGGTCGATCCCTCGTACCAGCCGGGCGTACACATGACCGACCTTTCGAGCTGCGTGCCCCCTTATGTCATTGCCGCGCTACGCGAGGCGATTCCCGCCTTCGACAAGCAGATTCGCGGCTTCGCCATGGCCGATGCGGTACTGACCGGGGTCGAGACGCGCACCTCGTCACCGATCCGCATCACGCGCAACGCCGAATGCCAGAGTTTGAACACGCACGGCCTCTTTCCGGCCGGCGAAGGCGCCGGCTACGCCGGGGGAATTCTCTCGGCGGCCGTCGATGGCATCAAAGTTGCCGAACAGGTGGCGCTGAGCATGGCCGGCGCCGGTTAGAAAACTCAGCGCGGGTGAATCAGCGGCGCCGCGTCAGAGGCGTGCTTCTTGACCTGCTTGGCGGTTTTCTTTTCCTTCGGTGACAACAGCGATTGCTTCTTCGCTTCCTTGTTGCTCTTCGTAGTCTTGCCCATGATCGTGCTCCTCTGGGATACCGGCAACTGCCAGCGTGAATTCAGTATAGGCTGATGCCGGACAATTAACCGCCGACGGAAAAATAAGCCACCATCGTCCCGCTGGCTCGGCAATCCCCGCCGCCGGGGCGAGCGGATGGTGCTGCCTTGTGGCAAACTTCCGCCCATGAATGCCCTGCCCCACCTTGCTGCCATCGACTGGATCTCCCTGGTCATTTTCTTTGCCTGCTGGGCTGGCTACGGCTGGTTCTCGGAACACAGCCGCTGGGGCGAGGGCGGACTGGTCCGCACCAGCCAGGCTTTCCGGCTGGAATGGGCGCGCCACCTGCTGGAGCGGGAAGTTCGCGTAGCCGATTCGACGCTGATCGGCAACTTGGTGACCAGCGTTTCCTTCTACGCCAACACCACCATCTACATCATCGCCGGTCTGGTCGCCGCCCTCGGCGCCGCCGACAAATTGCTCAGCTTCACCAGCGAACTGCCCTTCGGCGGTGTGGGCAATCGTGAACTGCTCGAACTCAAGCTGATGCTGGTGCTCGCTTCCTTTGTCTTCGCCTATTTCAAATTCACCTGGTCGCTACGCCAGTTCAACCTGTTGTGCATCCTGGTCGGCGCCGCGCCCTTCGGCAAGCGTGGCGAGCCGGCCATCGACACCTACGCGCACCGCCTGGCCGGCGCCAACAGCCTGGCCGGCGACGATTTCAACCGCGGCATCCGGGCCTATTATTTCGGCCTTGCCGCGTCCGGCTGGCTGCTCAATCCGGTCATGCTCGGCGCGCTCGCCGTCTGCATCCTGATCGTCCTCTATCGCCGCGATTACGCTTCGCCAGCCCTGCACGTGCTGCGCGACCTGCCGTGACGCCGTGCCCGGCATGAATCGGCAACACTCTCTGGCCGGCATCGGCCTCGGCCTGCTGGCCTACGCCATCTGGGGCTTTTTCCCGCTCTATTTCCGGCAACTTGCGCATGTCCCGCCGATGGATATCCTGAGCAACCGGGCGGTCTGGGCCTGCCTTTTCGTCGCCCTGCTGCTCACGCTGAACAGGCGCTGGGGCAAGGTGCTCGCCATTTTCCAGCGGCCTGGCCAACTGGCCCGCCTAGCCCTGGCGGCCTTGCTGGTCGGCAGCAACTGGCTGATTTTTTTGTGGGCGGTGGCCCATCAGCAGGTGGTCGCCTCCAGCCTGGGCTACTTCCTGACGCCACTGGTCAATGTCCTGCTCGGCCTGCTCGTGCTCAAGGAGCGCCTGAACCGGCTGGAATGGATTTCAGTCGGTCTGGCGGTAGCCGCCATCGGCAACGAAATCCTGACCCTGGGCAGCCTGCCCTGGATTTCCCTGCTGCTGGCCGGCACCTTCGGCAGTTACGGCCTGGTCCGCAAGCAGGTCCCGGTCGACGCCATTTCCGGTCTTTGGCTGGAGACCCTGGCCATGCTGCCGATTTGCGGAGTGTATGCGTTATGGCAGGTGCAGGTCGGACATCAGGTATTTGCCGCGACCGCGACCTCGACCACCCTGCTCCTGATCGGCGCCGGCATCCTCACCGCCCTGCCGCTGATGGCCTTTGCCGCCGCCACCCAGCGCCTCGACCTGGCGACGGTCGGCATGCTGATGTACATCAATCCGACCCTGCAATTCCTGACCGCGGTCTGGCTTTTCGGCGAACCGATGCAGTCGGCACGGCTCGTCAGCTTCGGACTGATCTGGCTGGGGTTGTTCGTTTTCAGTTGGAGCATGTGGCACAAGTACCGGCGAGCCGCCACGGCCGCCTGACGTACTCCGCCGACAGCGCAGAGCGGGGCCCTGGTCATTTTGACAAGTGCATTGGCCTGGCGTATGTTGGCGGACTACCAGACTGGTAAAAACCAGCAGTCGCTTCGCCGGCGCGAAGCAAATCCACCACCGCCAAGGGAGACAATTCTTGGATATCATTTCCGGCCAACAGGTGGCCAGCAGCAGCGTCGTGCACAATCTCGCGGTGCGCCTGATGCAGCATCTGGTCGTCGCGACCTTCGTCCTCGATGCGGAGCGCCGCGTCACCATCTGGAATCATGCCTGCGAACGCCTGACCGGCATTCCGGCGGCGCAAGTGATCGGTACCCGGGACCATTGGCGCGGCTTTTACGATGCGCCGCGTCACTGCCTGGCCGACTTGATTGCCCTCGAGCAATTCGACATGCTGGCGGAACTCTATGCTGCCCACACCACCCCCGGCGAATTCGGCGTCGGCTTGCGCGCCGAGAACTGGTGCGTCATGCCGGCACTCGGCCAACGCCGTTACCTGGCGGTCGATGCCGGACCGATCTACGACGACCATGGCCAGTTGGTCGCCGTCATCCAGACGCTGCGCGACATGACCGAACAGAAACTGGCCGAGATGGCCCTGCAACACCTGGCCACCCGTGATGCGCTGACTGGCATGGCGAATCGCCGGGCCCTCGACGAAAAACTGCTGCTCGAATGGAAATGCGGCCAGCGCACCGAGTCATCGCTGGCCTTTATCCTCGGCGATATCGACTACTTTAAGCGCTACAACGACACCTACGGGCATCAGCAGGGTGACAGTTGCCTGCGGGCTATCGCCGGCGCCATCAGCGGCACGGTTTTCCGCCCCGCCGATCTGGCCGCCCGCTACGGTGGCGAGGAATTCGCCATCATCATGCCCAACACCGATCTGGCCGGCGCCCGTGCCGTCGCCGAACGAATCTGCCTGGCCGTGCGAGAATGCGGCATCCCGCATGGCGCTTCCGAGGTGGCGCCGCACGTCACGCTGAGCCTCGGCGTCGCGGCCACCATCCCGGGCCCCGACGACGGTCCGGAATCACTGATTGCCGCAGCCGATGCCGCCCTTTACCGGGCCAAGCACAGCGGCCGCGACCGGGTGCTCTGCGCCACCTCGGCCTAAGGCGCTTAGCGCCGGCGACGCGCCTCGAACAGGCAGACGCCGGCGGCGACCGAAACATTCAGGCTATCGACCGTGCCGTGCATCGGGATGCGCACCAACTGGTCGCAGTTCTCGCGCGTCAGACGACGCATGCCCTCGCCTTCGGCACCCAGTACCCAGGCCGTGGCCTGCGGCCATTCGGCCGCATAAAGATCGCTTGCCGCTTCACCGGCCGTGCCGATCACCCAGATTTCGCGTTCCTGCAACTCGCGCAGGGTGCGGGCCAGATTGGTGACCATCACGTAAGGCACCGTTTCGGCGGCGCCGCAGGCGGTTTTGGCGGCCACGTCGGTGAGGCCGACGGCCCGGTCCTTCGGTGCGATCACCGCATGCACGCCGGCGGCATCGGCGACGCGCAGGCAGGCGCCGAGATTGCGCGGATCGGTGATGCCGTCGAGGACGAGCAGGAAAGCCGGTTCTTCCAGCGTGTCGAGCACATCATCGAGATGCGCCAGCTTGCGCTCGCCTTCGATCCGCGCAATCACGCCCTGGTGCTTGGCCCCCGGCGCCATGCCGTCGAGCCGCTTGCCGTCGGTGGCCAGCACCTTGACGCCCTGCAACTCGGCATGCGCCAGCAGGTCGCGGGCACGGCCGTCATGGCGACCGGCATCAATGTGGATTTCCTTGACGGCCTCGGGATCATGGCGAAGCTTGGCGGTAACGGCGTGAAAACCGTAGATCAGGCGGGAGGACATGGTTAACTTCCGAAAAATTCAGGACGCGATTTTACCGCGCCGACGTCGATCAACCTTGTGCTTGATTCAAAAACCCGAGCGTAACGCGGAATCCTCGCGTTCAATCCAGTGAACCAGGGCCATGTCATGCGTCGCCACATGCCTGATCACCCAGCGCCCGAAGATCTGATCCAGTTCGCGCAAGAGACTGACGGTGCGTGTCGAATCGAGGGCGGCGACAAGGCGCTCGATTCTCGAAGAAATCGCCGCGTGATCTTCCATGTGCGTTTCACAGAGCAAACGGTCGACCATGATCAGCAAGGATTCGCGCATGAACGATTCTTCTGTCTTGAAATGTTCCAGAATAAAAGACAGTAGATCGCCCAACAGGCCGACCAGTTGGTTCTCGCAACCGGCTCGCCGCGCCTCGCTGCAGGCCACGCAATTCTCGAAACGGGCGGCGTCCAGACATACCGAGCGGGCGGCTTTCAGGATGGCATAGAGTTGCTCATGCTCGGCATCGATCGTTGTATTGCCGGTCAGCATCTCGACCGACATCGGGCCATCCGTTACGGCAGCCAGCGGCAGACTTCCGACCTCACCCCGTGCATTGAACATGTTTTCCGCCCATCGTGGATTACCGGTTCATTCTACGACAAAATGCATAATTACCGATAGCGCTTGAGTTACCGAACAATTCGCCGTTAACCAATGACAAGCCGGTTAAAACAACGAAAGGAGCAGCCATGCTGAGTGGGCATCAGCGCCATTGGGGCGTCGATCAATGGGCGGCTTTTCTCAGCAGCCACGAACTTCCCTGCATGTCGCGCTCGAAGGCGCAATTGCTCGAACTGGAGAACAGCCTCGGCGAGCAGCTCGCCGCCCGCGATCTGGCCGACATTGCCGGCGCCGATCCATTTCTCTGCCTGCGCCTGTTGCGCGAGGCGGAAAATCATCGTGTCCAGCGCCTCGGTCATGAAACGACGACACCGCTGGCCGCCGTCATGCAACTGGGCTCCGATTCCTTTCACGAGTTACTGCGCAACAGTCGGGAAACCGACGAAAGCAACTGCGGCCTGGCGGCCTGCGAAGCGCGCAGCTACCTGGCCAGTCGACTGGCGCTGCGCTGGGGAACGGCCCGCGCCGACATCTCCCCGGACGAGATCGCCATGGCTGCCCTGCTTTCGGAAATCGGCGAACTACTGCTCTGGTCCTTCGCCCCGGAATTGCCGCTGGCCGCCCTGGAGGCGCTGCACAGCGGGCACTCGCCACGCTCCGTCCAGGCGCAGATAGATAGCTGCGGCTTCCGCTTCACCGACCTGACCCTGAAATGCGCCGCCATCTGGCATCTGCCTTCGCTGCTGCCGCAGTTGATCCGCGGCATCGACAATACCCGCGCCAACCTCTCCCGGTTATGTATCGACACGGCCCGCCATCTCACCGCCGGCGGGCCGGAAGACCCAGCCCTACCTTCCGACGTGGCCGAAGCCAGGCACATCATTCCCGGGGCTTCGTTCGAATGGTTGGCTGGGCAACTGCCCGGTATCGTGGAGGAGGCGGCGGCCAACATCGCCCTCAAGGCCGCCGCTTTGGCGGCCCCGACAGGGCAATAGGCAGCATTTCGCCAACTAGCGCTTGCTCGCCGCCTTTTTCCCGACGGGCTTGGCGGAACGCTTGGCGGCGGCCTTGGCCGGAGCTTTTGCTTTCTTGGCCGAAGCTTTGACCGCTGCCTTGGGAGCTGCCTTGGCGGTCGCTTTGGGCACCGCCTTGGCCAGCGGCTTGGCCGGCGTTTGGACCGGCGCTTTGCCTCCCGCGTTGACAGCCGAACCCGCCGCCGACTTGCCGGCCAGCGCCTTGCTTCGGGCCTGGAGGGTTTGCCCGGAGGCCGCCTGACGCGGCGAATTGCTCTTGCCGGCGCGGACCAGCACGAAATCGATCTTGTTGGTTTCCAGATCGGCCCGCACCAACTTGACCCGCAGCCGATCACCGAGACGGAAGCGCTGACCGGTCCGCTCGCCGAGCATCTGGTGCTTGATGTTGTCGAACTGGAAGTAGTCCTCGCCCAGTTCGGAAACATGGACCAGACCTTCGATGTAGATCGTATCCAGGGCGACGAAAATGCCGAAGGCGGTGACCGCCGAAATGGTGCCCTCGAACTCCTCGCCGACCCGCTCCTTCATGAAGAAACATTTCAGCCAGTTTTCGACATCGCGCGTCGCCTCGTCGGCCCGCCGCTCGGTGGCCGAACACTGCAGGCCGATATCCTCCCAACTGCCGACCGGTGTGTATTTCTCCCCGGCGAGCACCGCCTTGATGGCCCGATGCACCAGCAAATCCGGGTAACGGCGGATGGGCGAAGTGAAGTGGGTGTAATGCTCGTAGGCCAGGCCAAAATGGCCGACATTGTCCGGGCTGTACATGGCCTGACGCAACGAGCGCAGCATCACCGTCTGCAGTAGCTGGAAATCCGGCCGCAACTTGACCTTTTCGAGCAGCACAGCATAGTCCTTGGCCTGCGGTTCATCGCCGCCGCCCAGGGCGAGGCCGAATTCGCCGATGAAGGTGCGTAGGTTGGCCAGCTTTTCCTCGGACGGCGCCTCATGGATGCGGTACAGGCAGGTCTGCTTGTGCTCGGCAAGGAAAGCCGAGGCGCAGACATTGGCCGCCAGCATGCACTCCTCGATGATGCGGTGGGCATCGTTGCGCACCACGGGAACGATATTTCCGATCTTGCCCTGCTCGTTGAACAGCATTTGCGTTTCGGTCGTCTCGAAATCGATCGCCCCACGCTGCTCGCGTGCCTTGTGCAAGGCATTGAAAAGTTTGTAGAGATCCTGGATCTGCGGCTGCAGCGCCTGATGCACCTCGTTGGCCGGCTGGCTTTCGCCCGACAGCCAGGACCAGACGAGGTTATAGGTCAACCGCGCATGCGAGCGGAAGACTGCCGGATAGAAGCGGTATTTGCCAATCTTGCCGACCGCGCTGACTTCCATGTCGCAGACCATGGCCATGCGTTCGACATCGGGGTTGAGCGAACAGATGCCGTTGGACAGTTTTTCCGGCAACATCGGGATCACCCGGCGCGGGAAATAGACCGAATTGCCCCGCTCCGCCGCTTCCTTGTCGAGCGCCATGCCCGGCCGGACGTAATGCGAGACATCGGCAATCGCCACCACCAGCCGCCAGCCACGGCCCTTCTTTTCGCAGAATACGGCATCGTCGAAATCGCGCGCCGTCTCGCCATCGATGGTCACCAGCGGCAGCTTGCGCAAATCCTCGCGACCGGCGAAATCAGCCTTCTTGACCTTGTCCGGCAAGGCCTTGTTTTCTTCGAGCGCCGCCTTCGAGAATTCAAAAGGCAAGTCGTGCTTGCGCAGGGCGATCTCGATTTCCATGCCGGGATCGGCATAATTGCCGAGCATCTCGGTAATACGCCCGATCGGCTGCGAGAACTTACTGGGCTGTTCGATGATGTCGACCATCACCACCTGCCCGGATTCCGGCTTGAATTTCGGCTTTTTCTCCGGCGGCACCAGAATATCCTGGGCGATACGCTTATTTTCGGGGACCACGAAGACGACGCCATGCTCGATGAAGACGCGACCAACGACCTTGGTATTGACCCGTTCGGTGACTTCGACAATGCTGCCCTCCGGCCGCCCTTTGCGGTCGACTCCCATGACCCGGACCAGGGCGCGGTCGCCGTGCAGGACTTTGCCCATCTGGTGCTGGTCGAGGAAGATATCGGCGCTCCCGTCGTCGGGAATCAGAAAACCGTAACCATCCTGATGGCCCTGGATGCGGCCGGCCGTCAGACTGGCCCGCTCGGGCAGGATGTAGCCCCCTTTGCGGTTGCGCATCAGTTGGCCTTCACGCTCCATGGCGCCGAGGCGACGCTGGAACATCTCGTGCTCACTTTCCGTAATGTCCAGCAGCTCGACCAGTTCGAGAAAAACGAGCGGACGACCTTCGTCGGCCATGATCTGGATGATGTATTCGCGCGACGGCAACGGAAATTCGTAACGCACGGATTCACGTTCAAAGAAGGGGTCGGCCCGGCGAATCTTTGTAATTTTCTTTCTTGACATCGAATAACTTTCCTCTATAATTCTTGGTCTTCGCACCTGTGCCCAGGTGGCGGAATTGGTAGACGCACTAGTTTCAGGTACTAGCGGGTAACTCCGTGGGGGTTCGAGTCCCTTCCTGGGCACCAGATGCAACGAACATGGCGGCCGAAAAATTCCCGAAAAACTTCTATGCGGCGCACAAAAACTCTATATAATGCGCGCTCTTCGCTCCCGTGCCCAGGTGGCGGAATTGGTAGACGCACTAGTTTCAGGTACTAGCGGGTAACTCCGTGGGGGTTCGAGTCCCTTCCTGGGCACCAACGATTTTGATTGAAGGCCTTGCGCAAACAAGGCCTTTTTTCATTTTTGCCCGGGCCGCGTAAAAAGCCAGCCAAAACCGCACCCCACAAAGCCGAGTGCGCCTTTTCGCCAAACCCGGCTTGCCGTCAGCGGGTAACAATTACTAACATTTGCGTACACGGCAAAGGTAATCGCCGACTGCCGCCAGGCGTTATTTGGCTCATCAGCACAACGAGCCAAATCATGAAAAAGATCACCACCCTCGGCCTGGCCCTCTGCCTGGCCCTCACTACCGCCGGAAGCGCACAGGCCGACTGGGGACGCCACGACAACTACCGTGCCGATCATGGCTCCCGCCACGATCGCGGCCAACGGGGCGGCTCGGACTGGGTCGGTCCAGTCGCCATTCTTGCCATCGCCGGCCTGGCCATCGGCGCTGCCACTTACAACCAGTATCGTCCGACCCCGGTCTACGTTGCCCCGCCACCCCCGGTGCAGGAGCAATTGCCGGCCGGCAACTGGTATTACTGCGGCTCAGCCAACCAGTACTACCCCTATGTCGACTATTGCCCGGAAGGCTGGCAACAGGTCATGCCTCCGCGCTAGAAATGCCAACGGGCCCGACCGGGCCCGTTGCAACAAGAAATCGTCCGCTTAATTGAACGGATGCTGCTTGAGAATGGTTTCGTCGCGCTCGGGGCCGGTCGACACAATGGCGATCGGCACCTCGCAGAGTTGCTCGAGACGATCCAGATAATTGCGGGCGTTGAGCGGCAGGTCTTCCCAGCGCTTGACGCCGAACGTCGTCTCGCTCCAGCCCGGCATGGTTTCATAGACCGGCACGCAACGCGCCACTTCGTCGGCCCCGATGGGCAGCAGATCGATAAACTTGCCATCCAGCTCGTAACCGGTACAAATGCTCAGTTCCTTGAGGCCATCGAGCACATCGAGCTTGGTGATGCACAGCCCCGTCAGGCCGTTGATCCGGCCCGAACGACGCAGCGCAGCCGCATCGAACCAGCCGCAACGACGTTTGCGCCCGGTCACCGTGCCGAATTCACGACCAACCTGCGACATCTGGTAGCCCGGCACGCCTGCGGTGTCGATATCCAGTTCGCTCGGGAAGGGACCGCCGCCGACGCGCGTGCAGTAGGCCTTGGTGATGCCCAGCACGTAATGCAGCATGCCCGGACCGACGCCAGCGCCAGCCGAAGCCTGACCAGCCACACAATTGGACGAAGTGACGAAAGGATAGGTGCCGTGGTCGATGTCGAGCAGGGTACCCTGGGCGCCTTCGAACAGCAGGTTCTGACCGGCCTGGTTGGCGGCGTAGAGCGCGGCGGAGACGTCGGCAACCAGCGGCTTGATCTGCTCGGCATCGGCCATCGCCTGATCGTAAACCGTCTGGAAATCGACGGCCGGAGCCTTGAAATACTGGGTCAGCACGAAATTGTGGTACTCCAGAACTTCCGTGAGCTTCTCGGCGAAACGCTCCGGGCAGAACAGGTCATAGACGCGCAGGCCGCGCCGTGAAACCTTGTCTTCGTAGGTCGGGCCGATGCCCTTGCCGGTCGTGCCGATTTTCTTGTCTTCGCACTTGGCGCCTTCGCGCGCCTTGTCGATGGCCGAGTGGTACGGCAGGATCAGCGGGCAACCCGGGCTGATCTTGAGCCGCGAACGGACGTCGATGCCGCCCTTTTCGAGCTCGGCGATTTCCGACAGCAGGTGATGCGTATCGAGCACGACACCGTTGCCGATGTAGCACATCACGCCATCGCGCACGATGCCGGAGGGCACCAGGTTGAGCTTGTACACCTGCGCGCCGACGACCAGCGTATGGCCGGCATTATGGCCGCCCTGGAAACGCACGACGCCCTGGGCGTGATCGGTCAGCCAGTCGACAATCTTGCCCTTACCCTCGTCACCCCACTGGGTCCCCACCACAATGACATTCTTGGCCATCTGTATTAATCCTCTTGTATTGCTTCAATAATCCATTGTCCGCCGACCTGCACCAGCTTGCGGTCGCAAAGCGGGCCTTCGCAGGCGATTTCACCGGGCAGCAACTCGACGACGACTTCCCCCTGGGCACGGCAGGCGGCGATCTGCGCGGCCAAGCCGCGGTCATGACCGGCCCAGGCGGCCAGGATGGCCCCGGGCGCCTTGACCGGCGGCAGCAGACGCGCCACTTCGCGCAAGTCCATCGAGAAGCCGGTCGCCGGACGAGCCCGCCCAAACGTCTTGCCGGCGCCGTCATAACGCCCGCCAAGTGCGATAGCGGCCGGGTAATCCGGGCAGTAGGCGGCAAACACCACACCGTTGTGATAGTGGTAACCACGCAAATCGGAAAGGTCGATCGAGAAGGCCAGATCCGGCGCCGCCTCTACCAGGTGGCGCAAACCGTCGAGCGCTGCGGTGATCGCCGGCAGGGCCGGCAATTCGGCCCGCGCCCGGTCCAGCACATCGACACCGCCATAGAGTAGCGGCAAGGCCTGCAACGCCTCGCCATAGGGCGACGGCACCGCACCACAGGCCTCGACCAGACCCGGCACATCCTTGGCCCGCAACAGGCGCAGGACGTTTTCCTCGGCTTCCTGCGGCAGAGCGGCGGCTTCGGCCAGGGCGCGGAAAATACCGACATGTCCGAGATCGATGCGACTGATTGGCAACTTGATTTTGGCAAAGGCCCCGGCCATCAAGCGAATGATGTCGAGATCGGCCTCGATACCAGCGAAGCCATAAAGCTCCGCCCCGATCTGCACCGGCTCGCGACCGGCCGAAATACTGGCTGGCAGCGTATGCAGCACGCTGCCGCAATAACTCAGGCGGGTCACGCCCTGGTGGTTGAGCAGATGGGCATCGATACGCGCCGCCTGCGGTGTGATGTCGGCACGCACCCCCATCGTCCGCCCGGAAAGCTGGTCGACCAGCTTGAAGGTGCGCAGGTTGAGATCCTGGCCGGCGCCGGTGAGCAGCGACTCCAGGTATTCCAGCAGCGGCGGCATGACAAATTCGAAACCGCGCGTCTGGAAATGGTCCAGCACGGTGCGGCGCAGTTGCTCAATGCGAGCGGCTTCTGCCGGCAAGGCATCGGCAATGTATTCAGGTAACAGCCAGTTCATGAAAAGACCATGAGCAGGGTCAGACCGACGATCATCGACGTCAAGCCGACGAAACGGATCTGCCCGTCCGAAAATTGAATAAGGCGGCGAAAGGTTTCACGCCACGCCGCCGGGGCTATAAAGGGCATCAGGCCTTCGAGCACCAACATCAGCGCGAAGGCCAGCAACAACGTCGAGGTCATTTGCCTTTGTCGTTACCGCGTCCGAGGCTCTTCATGTACTTGAAGAAATCGGAACTGGGTTCAACCACCATCACGTCGCCCTTGCTCTTGAAGCTGCCGCGATAGGCTTCCAGACTACGGTAGAAAGCATAGAATTCGGGACTTTGACTAAAAGCACCGGCATATATCGCCGAAGCCTTGGCATCGCCCTCGCCCTTGATCTTCTGCGCATCGCGATAAGCATCGGCAATGATGATTTCGCGCTGCCGGTCGGCATCGGCGCGAATTTTTTCCGCCTCGGCCGAACCTTCCGAACGCAATTCGTTGGCCACCCGCTTGCGCTCCGCCTCCATCCGGCGATACACCGCATCGCTGACCTCGGTCGGCAACTCGACCCGCTTGACGCGGACATCAACGATCTGCACGCCGATCTTGCGGGCATCGGCATCGGCCTTCTCGCGCATCTGCTCCATGATCTTGTCGCGCTCGCCGGAGACGACGTCATGCACCGTGCGCTTGCCGAATTCCTCACGCAGGCCAGCATTGACCGTCTGGTTCAAGCGGGTTTTGGCACGCGACTCGTCGCCGCCGACCGAGATGTAATAGAGCTTGGGATCGACGATCCGCCACTTGATGTAGGAATCGACCAGTACGTTCTTCTTTTCGGAAGTAATGAAACGTTCCGGTTCGGCGTTATCGAGCGTGATGATGCGCTTTTCGAAGAAACGCACGTTCTGGATCAGCGGAATCTTGAAACTCAAGCCCGGCTCGGTGATGATCTGCTTGACTTCACCCAACTGGAAAACGACCGCAAACTGGCGCTGATCGACGGTAAAGATCGACATCGCGGCCACCACCAGAATGGTGGCGATCAGCGCGCCGGCAAAATTGATACGCGGACTCATCAACGATTCTCCCGATCACGCGAACTCAGCGAGCCTTCGCGCGAGCTCCCAGAATAAGACTTGCCGCCAACCGCCGGCGCATGCTCCAGTTGCGGCGGCACTTCCGAGGACAATGCGGCGGACGGCTTGCCGGACTGGGTATTCGGCGTTTCCACCGGACCGGCCGCCGCGGCGCCGGCGGCCGCCGTTGCCTGCATCAGCTTGTCGAGCGGCAGATAGAGCAGGTTGCCCTGCCCCTTGGCGTCGATCAAGACTTTGCTGGTACTGGAATAGACCTGCTGCATGGTTTCCAGATACATACGCTGGCGCGTCACTTCCGGCGCCTTGGCATATTCCGTCTGCACCTGCTTGAAGCGCGAGGCATCGCCCTCGGCCGTCGAGATGACGCGCTGCTTGTGGCCCTCGGCTTCCTGCATCAGGCGAGCCGCCGTGCCCTTGGCTTTCGGAATCACGTCGTTGGCGTAGGCCTGCCCTTCATTTTTCTGCCGCTCGCGGTCCTGACCGGCTTTCACGGCATCGTCAAAGGCCGACTGCACCTGCTCCGGCGGCTGCGCATTCTGCATGGTGACCTTGGAAATCAGGATGCCGCTCTTGTAACGGTCGAGAATATCCTGCATCAGCTTGGAAGCCTGGGTGGCGATCTGCTCGCGACCTTCGTAAAGCACGAAATCCATCTTGCTCTTGCCGACGATCTCACGCACCGCCGTTTCGGCGGCACCCATCACCGCTTCATCGGGCGAACGGTTGTTGAACAGGTATTCAACCGGATCTTTCAAGACATACTGCACGGCAAACTGGATATTTACGATGTTTTCGTCGTCGGTCAGCATCAGGGCCTCTTTCAGCACCTTATTGCGTTCGCTGCCGCGATAACCGATTTCCACCGTCCGCACGCCGGTCAAATTGACGATTTCATGCGACTGGATCGGATAGGGAAAACGCCAGCGCAGGCCCGGCTCGGTCGCTTCCTTGAAACTGCCGAACTGGAGGACGAGGCCGCGTTGCGAGGCATCGACGATATAGAAGCCGGAGGCCAGCCAGACCAGGGCAACCAAGACGGCGACTAGGCCGATACCGCCACCGAGAAAGCGCGGACTGAAATCGAACTGCGGCAGGCGCGGCCCATCGCCGCCGCCATTACCACCACCGCCGCCTTTCTTGCCGAACATGCCGGAAAGCTTGCGATTGAAATCGCGCCACAATTCTTCGAGGTCGGGCGGTCCATCGTTGGGGCGGCGCGGGCCGCCGCCATTGGACTTGTCACCGTCGTTTCCACCACGGTTGCCCCACTGCGGGTCGTTGAGCGACATAAATATACCTAGGGTCGGAATCATGGTTCGGGGTAT
This sequence comes from Pseudomonadota bacterium, assembly GCA_018261905.1. Lineage (GTDB taxonomy): Bacteria > Pseudomonadota > Gammaproteobacteria > Burkholderiales > Rhodocyclaceae > Azonexus. Next base: position 24,100 of record JAGTRU010000022.1, read on the forward strand.
CAGCTTATGTAGTCTTGTTGGGCATCGCGTGCAGCCGCCGCCAGTTCTCGCTGGCGACTTTCGGCCTTCACCCGGGCATATTCGGCAAGGGATTCACGCAACAAATCCAAGCCATCTCCTGACCGCGCGCTGACGCGAACGCGCGCGATATTACCATACTCATCCCGCTCGACTCCCGGCGTGGCTTCGGTCAGGTCGATCTTGTTCCAGACGATGACCTGCCGCACCTGCCGGGCGCCGATTTCTTCAAGCACCTTATTCACTTCGCTCATCTGCTCAGCGCGGGCATGACTGGCGCTATCGACGATATGCAACAGCAGATCGGCATCGGTCGCCGCCTCCAGTGTCGCATGAAAGGCATCAACCAGCGAGTGCGGCAAATCGCGAATGAAGCCGACGGTATCGGAAACGACAATATTGCCCGCTCCCTCGACCCACAATTTGCGGGAGGTGGTGTCGAGCGTCGCAAACAACTGATCGGCGGCAAAAACGCCGGCATGGGTCAAGGCATTGAACAGCGTCGATTTGCCGGCATTGGTGTAGCCGACCAGCGAGACACTGAGCACATCGCCGCGCAAGCGTGACTTTCTCTGCACGCCACGCTGCCGGGTCAGCTTCTGCAGCCGCCCCTTCAATAATTTGACACGATTGCCGAGCAGACGACGGTCGGTTTCCAGTTGCTTCTCACCCGGACCGCGCATGCCGATTCCGCCGCGCTGCCTTTCCAGGTGAGTCCAGCCACGCACCAGGCGGGTAGACAAATGCTCGAGTTGCGCCAGTTCGACCTGCAACTTACCCTCGGCGCTCGAGGCGCGCAGGGCGAAGATATCGAGAATCAGGCTGGTGCGATCGATCACGCGACATTTGAGCTCGCCTTCGAGATTGCGTTCCTGAACCGGCGACAATTCATGATTGAAAATCACCAGATCGGCCTCGCCAGCCGCCAGCATGGCCGCGATTTCCTGGACCTTGCCTTTACCGGCAAAGGTTTTCGGATCCGGGCCATGACGCGCCCCAAAGACTTCGGCGACCACCAACGCCCCGGCCGATTCGGCGAGCAGACGAACTTCCTCCAGCTGATCCTGCAAATCGGGCTGGCCGAAGTCAAGCTGAACGATCACCGCGCGTTCACCGGCGGCGGGTCGTTCATTCATGGGCATTTCCTGGAAAGAAGAGGCCCGCCAAGCCAGCGGGCCGCTGTAGGGGAGGAAATTATTCCGCCGCCTGTTCTTGCTGGAGATTGACCGGACGGGCCGGCACCACCGTGGAAATTGCATGCTTGTACACCATCTGGGTGACGGTGTTCTTGAGCAATACAACGTATTGATCGAACGATTCAACCTGGCCCTGCAATTTGATCCCGTTGACCAGGTAAATCGAAACGGGAACGTGCTCGCGACGAAGAGCGTTAAGAAAGGGGTCTTGTAACAGTTGCCCTTTATTGCTCATGGTGTGGACTCCATGTGTGTTGTTATGAGGTGCCTAATGTACCCAAATTTACTGCGCCTTGCCGAAGAATTTACGGCTTATCTTTTATCTTTATCGGCAAATGGGTTTTTCGCCGTCACAAACTGGATGCGCAAGGGCGTACCGTACAATTTGAAGGCTTCGCGGAAGGTATGTTCGAGATAACGCCGATAACTATCGGCGATGTGATCGACCGCATTGCCATGGATCACGATAATCGGCGGATTCGAGCCGCCCTGGTGGGCATAGCGCGGTTTCGGCCGGAACAGGCCGTGTTTGGGCGGCGCCTGGCGAGCCACGGCGTCGGCCAGGACACGGGCCAGACGCGGTGTCGACATCTTCGACATGGCGGCTGCAAAAGCGGCATCGACCGAACGAAAAACCGCTTCCAGACCAATGTTTTCCTTGGCCGAAACGAAATGAAACTTGGCGAAATCGAGGAATTTCAGCTTGCGCTGCAAAATCACCCGCGTCTGCTCGCGGGTATAGGAATCCAGGCCGTCCCATTTGTTGACGGCAACCACCAGCGCCCGGCCCGATTGCACGATGAAATCGGCAATGTGCGCATCCTGCTCGGAAACGTCGGCCTGGGCATCAACCATCAGGATGACGACATTGGCGTCTTCAATCGCCTGCAGGGTCTTGACCACCGAGAATTTTTCGATGGATTCGAAGACCTTGCCGCGTTTGCGCATGCCGGCCGTATCGATCAGCACATATTTACGACCACCGCGCACGAAGTCGATCTCGATGGAGTCGCGCGTCGTCCCCGGGGCGTCGAAGGCGATGACGCGCTCTTCGCCGAGCAAGGTATTGATCATCGTCGATTTACCGACATTCGGCCGGCCGACGATGGCGACGCGGATGGCATCCGACTTCTCTTCTTCCTCATCCGGCTCGGGAAAGGCTTCCAGGGCAAGATCGACCAGGCCGCGCACGCCTTCGCCGTGGGCGGCGGAAATGGCATTCGGCTCACCCAACCCGAGTTCGTGGAAGTCGGCTTCGACCATGCCGGAATTCAGACCTTCCGCCTTGTTCACCGCGACAAAGACCGGCCGCGCCAGACGGCGCAGCATGTTGGCGATTTCCTTGTCGTGCGGTGTCAGGCCAACCCGGCCATCGACCACGAAAATGACGGCATCGGCCTCGACAATCGCCTGTTCGGTCTGCCGTGCCATTTCATGCAGGATGCCATCCTTGACCAACGGTTCGAAGCCGCCGGTGTCGACCACCAGGTACGGCTTGCGGCCGAGCTTGCCATGGCCGTAATGACGATCACGGGTGAGGCCCGGCATATCGGCAACGATGGCATCGCGCGACTTGGTCAGGCGGTTGAAAAGCGTGGATTTGCCGACATTGGGCCGGCCAACCAGGACGAGCGTAGGTTTCATTGGATCTCGATTGCACTCACGTTGCCGCCGCTGGTTTGCACCAGGAAGCCGGAACCGAGCTGTTGAACCGGCGTACGGACAGGCGTCCCGTCGGTTTTCTGACGGCCGACAAAACTGCCATCTTCACGGGACAGGAAGTGCACGATGCCTTCCGCGTCAGCCACGGCCACCATGCCGCGCCGCACCGCCGGCCCTGAAACGCGACGGTTCACCAGCTTATCCTGTTTCCACAGACTGCTGCCGGACAGGCGATCCAGGGCATGCACCGCCCCCTTTTCATCGGTCACGAAAAGATAGCGCCCATCGAGCGCCAGACCGACCGCCGATGAAATATCGCGCGACCAGATCATGGCACCGCTCTGCCCGAGGTCAAAACAAGCCACTTTGCCCTGGAAGGCAACGGCACAAACCTGGCTGCCATCGATCACCGGCGACGCCACGACATCGGCCACCCGATCCAGTTCGGTGGCGCCCTTCGGCAGGGCAACCGTCCCCTCCCAGGCCGGCGCACCGTTCTGCACGCTCAGGGCGAGCAATTTGCCGCCGGGAAAACCCACGAACACATAGCGTTCCGAAAAGACCGGAGCGCCGGCGCTGCGTATCGACAGGGATGGCGTGGCGCGCTGGTACACCCATTTGCGGCCACCATCGCCAAGATCAAGCAGGAAAACCCGGTTGTCGCCGCTCTTTACCGCGACGCCCTCGTCTCCCACCGTCGGCGCGGCCAGCACTTCGCTGGAGACCTTGGCCTGCCAGAGCGGCTTGCCATCCTCGGCGGCAAAAGCCAGCACCTCGCCCTTGGCCGTACCGACCACGACCAGGCGGCCGTTGGCCCCGACCCCGGCCGACAGGGGCTGACCGGTCTTGATTTTCCAGATCGTTTTGCCGTCTTCCAGACGGGCCAGGACGCCGTCCTGAGCTGCAACATAAACCGCATTGCCGACAACGGCCGGCGTAAAGGTATACGCCGCCGCCTTGCCGATGTTATCCGCCCAGAGCAGGCGAATGTCAGCCGGATTCTTGAGCGGGGTCAGCGGCGCCATCTTGGGGGCCGAGCCGGAAAACGGGTTGATCGCGTCAAGTCCGTCGGAAATCGTCGAACACCCAGCCAACAACAAACCGCTGGCGGCAAGCAGGGCAAGCAGATGACGGGACATCAGGCGGCCTCCCCTAGGCTGTCGAGCTTCTGCTGCAGCAGCTCACGGGCCGCCCCGGCTTTCTGGCCGGCCTTGTCAAGCGCCGCCCGGTAGGCGGCACGGGCCTCGGCCTTCTTGCCCTGAGCAACCAGGACATCGCCCTTCAACTCCAGGAAACGACCGTCGAAGGCCGCGGCATGCGCCACCTCGAGTTGCTTCAGGGCCTCGTCGTAGGCTTTTTCATCAAGTTGCACGGCAACCAGACGCAACCGGGCGATATCCTTGAGCTCGTCCTTGCCGTTATCGGCGGCCCAGCTCAATTGGGCGTGGGCGGTTTTCAGATCGCCGGCCGTGAAGGATTGCTTGGCCGCCAGCATGGCGCCCAGCGCGGCGTAGCTGGTGCGGCCGAATTTTTCCGCCAGTTCGCCGGCGGCCGTCTTGACCTTCTGCGCATCCCCCGCCGCCACGGCCTGCTCAAGCACGGCATAGATGGCCGAGGCCTGCGCCGTCTGGCTACGCTGGTACCAGTTCCAGCTCTGCCAGCCGATGACGCTGAGCGAAGCAGCGACGACCACCCCGGTCACCTGATTGCCGTACATCTTCCACCAGGTTTGCAGGGAAGCGATCTGTTCCTGTTCTTCAAGGTCGTAATGCGCCATGCTGCTTATTCCTCTTCGTCCGAATCAATGAATTGACCGATGATGGCATCCGCCAGATCGTCGACCTTCAGTTTCAATTGCGCCGCACCTTCTTCGCGCAGCGGCTTGAGTTGGGCTTCGCCGGTCGCCGCCTCATCGTCGCCGATGATGACGGCGAAGGCCGCACCGCTGCCATCAGCCTTCTTCATCTGCGACTTGAAGCTGCCGCCGCCACAATGCAGCAGCACGTTGATACCGTGGTCGCGCAAGCCTTCGGCGACACGAAACGCCAGCCGGGAGGCTGCATCACCCTGATGTACAACATAGACATCGGGGGCCGGCGCAGCCGGCTCGCCACCGGAATCCTTGATCAGGGCGATCAGGCGCTCGACGCCCATGGCAAAACCGCAGGCCGGCGTCGGCTTGCCACCGAGTTGCTCGACCAGGCCATCGTAACGCCCACCGGCACAGACCGTACCCTGGGCGCCGAGCTTGTCGGTAACCCATTCGAAAACGGTCAGGTTGTAGTAGTCGAGGCCGCGCACCAAGCGCGGGTTGATGGTAAACGGGAGGCCGGCATCGCGCAGCACGCGCTGCACGCCTTCGAAATGGGCCAGCGAGTCGGCGCCGAGGTAATCGATCAGTTTCGGTGCGGCGGCACAGAGGTCCTGCATGGCCGGATTCTTGGTGTCGAGAATGCGCAGCGGGTTGGTGTGCAGGCGACGCTTGCCGTCTTCGTCGAGCAACTCGGCATGTTCCTCGAAATAGGTGATCAGCGCGGCGCGATGCTGGGCACGCTCATCCGGCTGGCCGAGGCTGTTCAGTTGCAGTTCGATACCGTCGAGGCCAAGGTCATTCCACAGGCGGGCGCCCATCAGGATCATTTCGGCATCGATATCCGGACCGGCCATGCCGAAGGTTTCGACGCCGACCTGGTGGAACTGGCGATAGCGCCCCTTCTGTGGCCGCTCGTGCCGGAACATCTGGCCCATGTAGTAGAGGCGCTGGGTCTGACGCGCCGCCAGGTTGTGCTCGATAACGGCGCGCACGCAGCCAGCCGTACCCTCCGGACGCAGGGTCAGCGCTTCGCCGTTCAGGCCATCGACGAAGGAATACATTTCCTTTTCGACGATGTCGGTGACTTCGCCGATGGCGCGCTTGAACAACGGCGTCGGCTCGACGATGGGCATACGGATCGGGCGGTAGCCGTAGCCTTTCAGCCAGGCGCGGATCGCGTCCTCGAACAGTTCCCAGAAGGCGGCTTCGTCGGGCAGGACGTCGTTCATCCCGCGCACGGCTTGCAATGTTTGACTCATGACTTCAGTTTCTTGGTATAGGTGCGCTCGACATAGCGCTCGATGATCTGCTTGAATTCATTGGCGATGTTATCGCCCTTCAAGGTGACCGTTTTCTGGCCATCCTCGTAGACCGGCGCCGATGGCGCCTCGCCGGTCCCCGGCAGGGAAATACCGATATTGGCGTGCTTCGATTCGCCCGGGCCATTGACGATGCAGCCCATGACGGCCAGCGTCATGTTCTCGGCACCGTCGTAATGCAGCTTCCATTCCGGCATCTTGGCGCGCACAAAATCCTGCACTTCGCCGGCCAGTTCCTGGAACAGGGTGCTGGTCGTCCGGCCGCAACCGGGACAGGCCGCGACCATCGGCGTAAAAGCGCGCAGGCCCATGGTCTGCAGGATTTCCTGGGCGACGATGACTTCCTGGCTGCGCGAACCACCCGGCTCCGGGGTCAGCGAAACGCGGATGGTATCGCCGATGCCTTCCTGCAACAGCACGGACAGCGCGGCGGTCGACGCGACGATACCCTTTGAACCCATGCCGGCCTCGGTCAGACCGAGATGCAGCGCGTAATCGGCGCGTTTCGACAGTTCGCGGTAAACGGCGATCAGGTCCTGGACGCTGGACACCTTGCACGACAGGATGATCTTTTCGCCGGCCAGACCGACTTCCTCGGCCTTGGCTGCGGATTCGAGCGCCGAGGTGACCATGGCGTGACGCATCATTTCGGTGGCGTCGAGCGGCACGGCCTTGCGGCTGTTCTCGTCCATGACTCGGGCTAGCAATTCCTGGTCGAGACTGCCCCAGTTCACGCCGATGCGCACCGGCTTGTCGTACTTGCAGGCCAGTTCGACCATCTGCGCAAACTGCTCGTCCTTCTTTTTACCGAAACCGACATTGCCGGGATTGATGCGGTACTTGGCGAGCGCCTCGGCACAGGCCGGATGCTCGGTGAGCAGGCGATGGCCGTTGTAATGAAAATCGCCGATCAAGGGCACGTTGCAGTTCAGGCGCTCGAGATGCTCGCGGATTTTCGGCACGGCCGCCGCCGCGTCCGGCGAATTGACCGTGATGCGCACCAGTTCCGAGCCGGCCCGCGCCAGTTCGGCACACTGGATAGCCGTCGCCAGGTAATCGGCAGTATCGGTATTGGTCATCGACTGGACGACAACCGGCGCCGCGCCGCCGAGTAGGACATCGCCGATACGACAGCTACGGGTCAAACGTTTTGCCACTGCGCTCACGACTTACTCCAGAACCAACCGGGCGACGTCGCCATGCGTATAGGGGGCCAGGTCGATCGCCTGACCATGCCAGAACAGCTTGACGCCCGGCGCATAGCCGATGACCAGCGAGAACGGTCCTTGCCCGGAAGCGAGGCTCTGCTCGCTACCGCCCGCCGTACGCTGGGAATAGATAACCTTGCTGTCACGATCGCGGACTTCGACCCACGACTCTTTGTCGAAAACGAAACGCATGATCGGCGCCCCGGAAACCTGCAAATTCTTCTCGGCAACCGGATTGGCCGGAGCCGGAGCGCCACTCGGCTCGACCGCAGCCGGCGCCGGCGCGGCAACGGCGGGCACCTCGGCTTGCGGATTCATCACCTGTTGCGGCGTCGTTCCCGGCGGAAAGACCGGCTCGACAGCGGGTTCGACAACGGCCGGCGGCGGTTGGCGGGAGAAGGAATCGAGCAGCCCCTGGGTAGCATTACGCCAGGCGGAAAGATCATTCGGCAACAGGAAATAGATCAGGGCCGCCAGCCCCACCAGCGCCCCGCCGGTGACCACGACGAGACGGTCGCGTCGCGAGATTCCCGGCCCGCCTTGCGGCATCCGCGCCTGGCGCATTTCGGCTTCGCCCAGCCGCATGACCGGCTTCTCGAGTGTGACATCCAACTGCTTCATCAGCGGCAGCGGATCGAGATGCACCAGCCGCGCATAGTTGCGAACGAAGCCGCGAACAAAGGTGGCCCCTGGCAACACTTTCCAGTTGTCGTTCTCCAGGGCTTCGAGCTGACGTTCGCCCAGCTTCAGGGCCGCCGCCACTTCCGGCAGCAGCAGACCGGCCGCTTCGCGCGCCGCACGTAGCTGACCGCCGACCTTGGGTAGCTGCTCGACAAGTACTTCCGCTGCCGGAATTTCGCCGACATCCATCTGTTCACTCATTGAAAATCGCCCTTCAGGAATTCCTGATATTCTTGCGAGGTTGGGTAACGGCTGCGCAATTGCGCGGCATAGCCGCTCTCGGCCGCCCGGTTACCCAGTTTGCGTTCGATGCGCACGCCCAGCCAGAGAGCCTCCGGTGTCGGCTCGACCTGCTTCAGGGCATCGCTCAGATAGATACGAGCTTCCTCGTTGATCCCGCGCAGATAAAAAAGTTTGGCCAATTGCAGGCGGGCGGTCCCGCCCCCGTCGCGCGCCAGGCTGACGGCATTGAGCAGATATTTTTGCGCCCCATCCAGATCGCCGGCCTTGAGGGCACAGGTGCCGGCATTGGCGTAGGCCCGCTCCGGGGTTTCGTAGAGCGGATTCTTCAGCGCCTGCAAAAAATAGGCGATGGATTGGCGTTCCTTGCCCGTATCGCAAAGGTACCAGCCGTAATTGTTATTGACCTCCGGATCGCCCGGCGACAGGCTCAAGGCCCGCTGAAAGTCGCTTTCCGCCCGGGCATACTCCTTGAGCTGACCATAGACCAGGCCGCGGATGCTGTAGGCCTGGACAAAGTCCGAGTCGGCGCTGAGGGCGATGCGCAACTCGTCGAGCGCGGCCGACATGTGACCGCTCTGAAAATACATGGCACCCAGCTCGGTGTGAATGCGCGCCCGGTTTTTCGGGTCGCTGGTATTCTGGTTGCGGTTCTGGTTCGGCGCATCGAGGCTCTGGGCCAGCACCCCAAAGGCGCACAACAAACTGAGACAACACCCGGCAATCAGATTTCTTGACGAAAAGCTATTCACGGCCTCACCTCCTTGAGGGCGATCACCCGCCCGGCAGTACGCTTGGTTTTATCCTGAACTTGCCCGGCCAACTGGCCGCATGCCGCATCGATATCGTCGCCGCGCGTCTTGCGCGTCGTGGTAATGATGCCCGCCCCCATCAAGATATCGGCAAAACGCCGCACCCGCTCCGCTGGCGAACGCCGGAACGGCGACCCCGGGAAGGGATTGAAGGGAATCAGATTGAACTTGCACGGCACCGTCTTGACCAGGGCCAGCAATTCGCGGGCATGGGCATCGCTGTCGTTGATACCATCGAGCATGACGTACTCGAAAGTGATGAAATCGCGCGGCGCCTTTTCCAGATAACGCCGGCAGGCCGCCATCAACTCCCGCAGGGGATATTTCTGATTGATCGGCACCAACTGGTCGCGCAGCGAGTCATTCGGCGCATGCAGCGAGACCGCCAGGGCGACCGGACATTCGTCGCGCAAGCGATCCATGACCGGCACCAAACCGGAGGTGGACACCGTGACCCGGCGCCGCGACAGGCCGTAGGCATTGTCGTCGAGCATCAGGCGAAGCGCCGCCACCGAGTTTTCGAAATTGGCCAGCGGCTCACCCATGCCCATCAACACGACATTGGAGATGATCCGTTGGTCGCCATGGACGGCGCCCAAGGCCTGATTGGCCTGCCAAACCTGGCCGATGATTTCCGCCACCGTCAGGTTGCGGTTGAAGCCCTGCTTGCCGGTCGAACAAAAAGCGCAATCGAGCGCACAGCCGGCCTGCGTAGAGACGCACAGCGTGCCGCGGTCGTCTTCGGGAATGAACACCGTTTCGACAGCATTGTTGTTGCCGACATCGATCAGGAACTTGCGCGTCCCGTCGTCCGACAACTTGTCGGAAACAACCTTCGGCGGCACGATAACCGCCTGCGCCTTGAGCTTTTCGCGCAGGCTCTTGGCGATATCGGTCATCGCATCGAAATCGGCGACCCCGGAACGATGTATCCAGCGCAACACCTGGCGGGCGCGAAAGGGCTTTTCGCCCTGGTCAGCAAACCAGGCGGTCAGTCCATCGCCATCAAGATCGAGAAGATTCTGCATAGGATCCAGGATCAAGGATCGAGCTTTTAGCTAACAGCTCGATCCTTGATCCTAATAGCTGCTTTTAGCGGCCAGCGTAAACGTTCATTTCCGGGAAGAAGAAAGCAACTTCCACGGCGGCGGTTTCCGGCGCATCGGAACCGTGCACGGCATTGGCGTCGATCGATTCGGCGAAATCGGCGCGGATCGTGCCGGCATCAGCCTTTTTCGGATCGGTGGCGCCCATCAGTTCGCGGTTCTTGGCAATGGCGTTTTCGCCTTCCAGACACTGGATCATCACCGGACCGGAGATCATGAAGGAAACCAGATCCTTGAAGAAGGGGCGATCCTTGTGCACGGCGTAGAAAGCGCCGGCTTCCTGCGGCGACAGCCAGGCCATCTTGGAGGCAATGATCTTCAGGCCGTTGGTTTCGAAACGGGAATAGATCTTGCCGATTACATTCTTGGCAACAGCGTCGGGTTTGATGATGGAAAGGGTGCGTTCGATAGCCATTTATTTGCTCCGCAAAAGCTAGTTAGTTGAAAAACGGGCGATTTTAGCAGATTCGCAATGCGAACGCCCGCCTCACTGAGCCACGGCCTTTGCGCTCTCGGCGGCCAGCAAAGGCTGACGCAGGCTGGCAAAATTGCGCGGCGCGACATACTGCAACAACTCCTTGCCCTCCCCATCGACCAGGATATCCAGGCCTTTCTGCGGATACAGCAAGTGCACCCGCTGCTCGGCAAGAAGTAGCCGCTCAGCCGGCTGACCGAAGCGCTGCAGCACCGTCGCCTCATCCAGATTGACCGCCGGAATAACGCTGATCGCCCGCATCGGCAACTGTTCAACCACCGCCAGATCGTCCGGGTGCAGGGTGATCTTGCGCGTTGCACTTTCCATGTTTTTCGACTTCAAGGCCCGCTCGCGCATGGCCGCCAGTTGTTCCTTCGAAGCATCGAAGGTGACGATCACCTTGGCCAGCACAAAACCGAGCGCCACCTGCGAGTAATACCCCTCCAGCGTCCCGGCTTCGTTGGGCTCGGCGATCATCGCCACATCGATTTCCGGCCCCAACAGCCGGCGCACGTCGGCCAGGGTACTGACCCCGAGTTGCAGGCCAAAAACCGAACTGCCGCCCCGGGCATCGGTTTCGATCTGCCAGGGCAGATTGCGATTGGGATCCACCCCTTCCTGGCGACCGATTCCGGGCATCAGAAAAGGCACGATCAGCACCACGAGAACAAAGGCAATCAACGACAGGGCAAATTTCATTGGGCAACCGGTTATTGCAAACAAGGAGGCCGATTGTGCCACAGCCCTTCCCAGAAACGCCAAAGCCGCGCCCGGAATCAATCCGAACGCGGCCTTGTGCCGACTTGCCGCGCCTAGACCATGCCCAAGGTGCGTGGCAACCAGAGCGACAAACCCGGCCAGTAAGTGACGACCACCAGGAAAACCAGCATCGAGAGCAGCCACGGCCAGACCGCCACGGTCAGCTCGGTAATCCCCATCTTGGTAATCCCCGAAGCGACGTAGAGATTGAGACCGACCGGCGGGTGACACATGCCGACTTCCATGTTGACCACCATGATGATGCCGAAATGCACCGGGTCGATACCCAGCTTGATCGCCACCGGGAACAGAATGGGCGCAAAGATCAAGACAATGGACGACGGCTCCATGAAGTTGCCGGCCAGCAGCAGCAGCACGTTGCACATCAGCAGGAAGGCAATCATCCCCAGACCATGGCCCATCATCCAGTCGGCCAGCGCCTGCGGGATGTTCTCGTTGGTCATGATGAAGGAGAACAACACGGCATTGGTGATGATGTAGAGCAGCATCGCCGACATGTTGGCCGAATTGAGCAAGACTTTCGGCACATCCTTCAGACCCAGGTCACGGTAGATGAACACGGCGCAAATGAAGGCATAGACCGCCGACATCGCCGCCGCTTCGGTCGGCGTGAAGATACCGGTATAGATACCGCCCATCACCACGACGATCAGCAGCAGACCCCAGACGGAAGCGCGGAAGGCCTTCCAGCGCTCGGCCCAGGTGGCTTTCGCCTGGCGCGGGTAGTTGAATTTCTTGGCCCGATACCAGGTCACACCGCCCAGCGTTGCCGCCAAAGCCAGACCGGGCATGACGCCGGCCATGAACAAGGCGCCCACCGAGGTATTGGTCGCCACCGAGTACATCACCATGACGATGGACGGCGGAATCAGGATGCCGAGCGCGCCCGAGGTGGCAATGACGCCCGCCCCGAATTTGTTCGGAAAACCTGCCTTGACCATCGCCGGCAACAGGATGGAGCCGATCGCCACCACCGTCGCCGGACTGGAACCGGAGACCGCAGCAAACAGGGCGCAGGCCAGCACGCCGGCCAGACCGAGGCCACCGTACCAGTGGCCGACCATCGACGCGGCGAAATTGATCATCCGCTTCGCCACCCCGCCATGGGTCAGGAAATTGCCGGCCAGGATGAAGAAGGGGATGGCCATGATCTCGAATTTCTCGATACCGGTGAACAATTTCAGGGCCACGGACTCCAGGGGCACCTGGGTCAACGTAAACAGAAAGGTCAATACGGTCAGGCCGAGCGAAATCGAGATCGGCATGCCGGTCAGCATCAGCACAGCCAACAGGCTGAAAATCACCAGGGCGTTCATTGCTGATCTCCTTCTTTATCCGCATTGCGCCGCGCAGAGCGGCGCCGTTCTTCTGCCGCGGCCGCGCTCTCCGACTGGCGACGCTCATCACCGCTGCGGCGATCGCCGATCATCGGGTGTTTGAGATCGTGCATATGGAGGTTGTCGTCCATCCCGTAGAGATTGACATCAACCGGCGGCACAACATCTTCCAGACCATCGACATGACCGTGATCGTGGTGCGGCAGTTCGCCGGTTTTGACGAAGCCCCAGGCCACCTGCAGAAAGCGGAAGCACATCAGCGACGAACCGAGCGGAATGGCGCTGTACACCATCCAGGTCGGCCATTCGAGATCGGGCGTCGTCGGCCCTTGGTAGTTATCACCGGTATCCAGGCCCAGGAATTGGAAGATGGCGTAATGGGCGCCGTTTTCCCAGACGAAAGTAGCCCCCAAAGTGGCCACCGTGCCGGTAAACAGCGCGCCGGCGAGCAGGCCGAAAATAATGAACTTGGCGCGCCACTTATCGTCGAGGCGATTGATCAGGACATCGACCCCAACGTGGATGCCGGTCCGCACGCCGTAAGCGGCGCCAAACTTGGCCATCCAGACAAACATGATGATGCAGAGCTCTTGCGCCCAGCCCAGATCGAGTGTCAGCAACCAGTCCTGCAGGCCCGGAATATCCACCCCGGCCAGATAGCGGTGCACGACGGAGACAAAGATGATCAGCGTGGCCGCCCCCATCAGGAAGGTGACCAGCAACTCTTCTAGGTGATTCAACGCTTTGTTGATCATAACGAGTTCCCCCGGTGTGAATTGGGGGCCGCAGCCCCCAAGTCTTATTGTTGCGGCGGATTACAGACTATCGGGCTTGAAGCCGGTGTCCTTGTAAACCGCCTGGATGACGTCCTTGCCAACCCGGCTTTCCATCTTCTGATGGACCGGCACCAGCGCCCTCTTGAAGGCCAGACGCTCTTCCTTGGTCGGCACATAGACAATCGTCTTGCCGCTCTTCTTCACCGCTTCCAGCGCGCTGTCGTTTTCCACCTTGGCGATCTGGTTGGCGTAGCGGGTCGCCTGCTCCATGGCATCGTCCAACTGGGCACGGACATCGGCCGGCAGGCCATCCCAGAATTTCTTGTTAACAATCACCGCATAGCCGAGATAGCCGTGCTGGGTCAGGGTCAGGTACTTCTGCACCTCGTGCATCTTCTGGGTATACAGGTTGGAGATCGGATTTTCCGTACCATCGACCACCCCGGTCTGCAGCGCCTGATAAACCTCGGAGAAGGCCATCACCTGCGGCAACGAGCCCAGGGAACGCATTTGCTCTTCGAGGACCTTGGAGGACTGGATACGCATTTTCTTGCCCTTCAGGTCGGCCGGCGCCTTGATCGGCGTATTCGCCGAGAAGGCCTTGAAGCCGTTGTCCCAGTAGGCCAGACCGCGGATTCCCTTGGGCTCGAGCTTGGTCAGCAACTGCTTGCCAACCGGCCCGTTGGTTACTTTGCGCAGGGCATCGTAGTCGCTGAAGATGAATGGCAGATCAAAGACTTCGAATTCCTTGACGCCGAGCGGGCCGAACTTGGCGAGCGAGGGCGCCAGCATCTGCACGGCGCCCAGTTGCAGCGCCTCCATTTCTTCCTTGTCCTTGTACAAGGTGGAATTGGCATAGACCTCGACCTTAACCCGGCCCTTGGTCAGCTCGGCAGCCTTCTTGGCGAACATTTCGGCCGCCTTGCCCTTCGGCGTATCGGCTGCCACCACGTGACTGAACTTGATGACAATCGGTTGCTGGGCATAAGCCGCCAGCGATAATGCACCGGCGAACAATGCAATCAGAAGCTTCGAAACTTTCATTATTTTCTCCTCCAATAGATAGCGCACAACAAAAGCCAAAATTTCAGCTTGGTAAAAGTATTACGAAAGATATAACCGTTGCGTATTGTGGATATCCACATAACGGCAGCGGCAGATCGGCGCCATCCCCGCAACCGATGGCGTTTTCCAAGACAAAAAAAACCGCCGGACTCGCCGGCGGTTATTGCAACACAGAAACTACTCAGTGGTGTTCGACCATCGGCCGCGGACTGTGCGGAATCGGCGATTCCATCCCATCGTCGAGGACCAGTTCCGGGACATTCGCCTCGTCGGAAGTTTCGCCATCGAGCACGGCGTTCAGCTTTTCCGAATTCAATGCATTGCACCACTTGGCAACCACCAGCGTCGCCACGCTGTTGCCGATGAAATTGGTCAGCGCCCGGGCTTCCGACATGAAACGGTCGATCCCGAGAATCAGCGCCAAACCGGCCACCGGTACCGTTCCGACGGCCGACAGGGTGGCCGCCAGGACGATAAAGCCACTGCCCGTCACGCCGGCCGCTCCCTTCGAGGTCAGCAGCAGGATGACCAGCAGCGTGAGCTGGTGTTGCAGGTCGAGCGGCGTATTGGTCGCCTGGGCAATGAAGACGGCGGCCATGGTCAGGTAGATCGAGGTACCGTCGAGGTTGAAGGAGTAACCGGTGGGCACAACCAGGCCAACTACCGATTTCTGGGCGCCGGCATTTTCCATCTTGGCCATCAGACGCGGCAAGGCGGATTCCGAAGAGGAGGTGCCGAGGACCAGGAACAGTTCTTCCTTGATGTATTTGATCAGCTTCCAGATAGAAAACCCGTGGAAGGCCGCGATACTGCCCAGCACACCGAAGATGAAAATCAGGCAGGTCAGGTAGAAGGCACCCATTAAGCTGGCCAGTTGGGCCAGACTGCCGACGCCGTGCTTGCCGATGGTGTAGGCCATGGCGCCGAAGGCGCCGATCGGGGCAACCTTCATGATCACGCCGACGATGCCGAACAAGACATGCGACAGCTTCTCGATCAATTCGAAAACCGGCTTGCCACGCTCGCCGAAAGCATGCATGGCGTAACCGAAGAGGATGGAGAAGAACAGCACCTGCAGCATGTCGCCCTTGGCAAAGGCATCGACGACGCTGGTCGGGATGATGTTGAGCAGGAAATCGACCGTCGACTGCATCTTGCCCGGTTCGGCATACTTGGCGATGCCCTTGGTATCCAGCGACGCCGGATCGACATTCATGCCGACGCCCGGCGCCCAGACATTGACCACGATCAGACCAATGACCAGAGCGATCGAACTGACCACTTCAAAATAGAGAACCGCCAGGCCGCCGGTCTTGCCGACCTTCTTCATGTCTTCCATGCCGGCGATGCCGACGACGATGGTGCAGAAGATGATCGGCGCGATGATCATCTTGATCAACTTGATGAAACCGTCGCCCAGCGGCTTCATGGCCGCCCCCGACTCCGGATAGAAATGACCAAGCGACACACCGAGCGCAATGGCGACCAACACCTGGAAATACAGGCTTTTAAACAACCCTCTTTTAGCCATCCGAATCGACTCCTCTGGTAATGATTTTTAAAAAATTTTGCGCAGTATTACCAATCGCCGGAGCCCGCACCATTGTGGTTATCCGAGTTGTGGATAGCCACAATGGCCAGCCCGAAAAAAACGTGTTGTACCATTCACTCCATGAAGCCGCCCCTGAACACCCTGACTTCCGGCAACGGCCACCTGCGCTGGCTGCTGGCTCTCCCCAAGCTGGGCATCGTCCTCCTCCTGGGGGCGCTGCTGACCCTACTCTGGCTACTGCATTTGAATGAAATCGAGGAGGAACGTTCCGCACTGATCAAGGACGTACTTTGGCTGGAACAGAACCTCTATTTCCACCTCAACGGCAACGAAGAACAATTGCAACAACTGGCCGTCGATGTAGCCATGCTGCCCGAGCCGCGCCGCATCTTTCGCCTGCGCGTCAGCCACCTGCTGAAAAACAACCCGGAAATATCCCAGATCCTGTGGCTCGACAAAAACCACAGCGTGATCGACGCCCTGCCCGGCTCCGCCCCCCCCGACCGGGAAATCGAAGCCTTCGGTCCGCCAGTGACGAGCAAGGCCTTCGACATGGCCCGCCGGCTCGGCAAGCTGGTCTATAGCGAACCTTTTTTCCTGGAAAACAACCACGCCTTCATCGAAGTCGCAGTTCCGGTTTATCAGGACAAGGAATTTTCCGGCATGCTGGTCGCCGTATACCCGCTGGAAACCCTGCTCGGCAATCTCGTTCCCTGGTGGTTCACCGAAAAATACAAGGTTGTCATCACCGACGACAACGACATCCTGTACGCCACCAAGACCCATATCGAAGGGCGCGGCAACCAGACTTACGAAATTCTCTTCGACCCGCCGGGCTATGGTCTGAAACTGCGGGTCAGCACCTACCAGAACAATGGCAACCCGCTCCAGCAATTGCTCACCGTTGCCATCATCGCGCTCGGCGCCGGCGTCTTCTGGAGTCTGTGGATCGTCCGCGACCTGATGAAAAAACGCCTGCAGGCCGAAGAGGCGCTACGCTCCGAACATGCTTTCCGCACCGCCATGGAGGATTCGCTGACCGTCGGCATGCGGGCCCGCGACCTCAAGGGCAAGGTCATTTACGTCAATCCCGCCTTCTGCAAGATGACCGGTTTTGCCAGCGAGGAACTGGTCGGCCGGGTGCCGCCCATGCCCTACTGGATTCCCGAACAGATCGACGAAACCTTCGCCATTCACCAGTCGGTGATGGCCGGCAAAGCCCCCCTGGACGGTTTTGAAATCACCTTCATGCGCAAGAACGGCGAACGCTTCCATGCCCTCGTCTATGAAGCCAAACTGATCGACGGCAATGGCCAGCACACCGGCTGGATGGCTTCCGTCCTCGACGTTACCGAACGCAAGCATGCCGAAGAACTGGCCCGTCTGCAGCAGGAGCAACTGCAATTTACTTCACGTCTGGTCACTATGGGCGAAATGGCCTCCACCCTGGCCCACGAACTGAACCAGCCGCTGGCCGCCATCGCCAGCTACAACAGCGGCTGCCTCAACCTGCTGCAGCGCAGCGACTGCGAAATAGAAGAGATTCGTCCGGCGCTGGAGAAAATCGGCGTTCAGGCCCAGCGCGCCGGTCGCATCATTCGCCGTGTCCACGATTTCGTGCGCAAGAGCGAGCCCAAGCGCGCCCCCTGCCAACTGGCCGAAGTCGTCGAAGACTGCCTGGGCTTCAGCGAAGCCGATGCCCGCAAACGGCACATCCGCATCGAATGCGAAATCCCCGAAGTCCCCCCCATTCCGGCCGACCGCCTGATGCTCGAACAGGTGCTCCTCAACCTGATCCGCAACGGCATGGACGCCATGGCCTCGACCCCGGAAGGCCATCGCAAGTTGCACATCAGCGTCGGCCTGGAGGCCGCCGAACTCAAGATCAGCGTCACCGACAACGGTTGCGGCATCGGGCCCGCCATCCGGGAAAAACTATTCACTGCCTTTTTCACCACCAAACCGGAAGGCATGGGGGTCGGCTTGTCGATCTGCCGCTCGATTGTTGAATTTCATCGCGGCCGCTTATGGGCCGAAGACAATCACCAATCGCCCACCGGAAGCGGTACGATATTTTCCTTCACCCTCCCCCTGGAAGCCGCATGAGACTGTCACAAGCCCATCTGGTCGACGACGACGAAGCGATCCGCGATGCGCTCGGCTGGCTACTCAAGTCGCTGGGCATTCCGTACACGACCTACGCCAGCGCCGAAAGCTTTCTCGCCGCCTGGAATCCCGGACTGGCCGGCTGCCTGGTGCTCGACATGCGGATGTCCGGGATGAGCGGCCTCGATTGCTTCGACCGCCTGCGCGAACTGAAGTCGACGCTACCGGTCATTTTCCTGACCGGCCATGGCGACGTCCCGTTGGCCGTAGCCACCCTGAAAAAAGGCGCTTTCGATTTTTTCGAAAAACCCTTCAACGACAACGATCTGGCCAGCCGCATCCAGGAAGCCATGGCGCACGACGCTCGCCAACGCGCCGCCAACGCCACCGCCGACTCGCTGAATGCTCGGCTTTCCAGCCTGACCACCCGCGAACGGCAAATCATGGAACTGGTCCTGGCCGGCAAGTTCAACAAGGTGATTGCCGACGAATTGCATATCAGTATGCGCACCGTCGAGGTGCATCGCGCCAACCTGTTTGACAAGATGCAGGTCAAAACGGCGGTCGAACTGGCCAATTTAATGAAAGCGGGACGCTGACCCTTCCCTTACCCCCCTTTTTTCGCTAGCATCTTGCGGAAACTACATCCCCCGCCGGGGATCAATTCTGGCCATTCCGGTTCACTCCAATCCACGAGGCATTTCATGAGCGAGCATATTCATCACGTCACCGACGACACCTTTGAAGCCGAAGTGCTGCAGGCGCAGCAGCCGGTTCTGGTCGACTACTGGGCCGAATGGTGCGGTCCCTGCAAGATGATTGCTCCCATCCTCGACGAAATCGCCAGCGAATACGCCGGCAAGCTCAAGGTCGCCAAGGTCAATATCGACGACAACCAGGCGACGCCCGCCAAATTCGGTATCCGCGGTATCCCGACCCTGATGATTTTCAAGAACGGCAATGTCGAAGCGACCAAGGTCGGCGCCCTCTCCAAAGGTCAACTCGCGGCATTCATTGACAGCAATCTGTAATACCCGTAGTCTCCCCGCCTGAAGATGCGTTCTGCGTCTTCAGGCCGACGCAGCAGCCACCCTGCTTAACGTCCTCCCCTCCTCAAGCACTTAAACTCTGCGCCCCGGTCCTGGGTTCTACCCGACCCCCAATTTTGGCGCCACGCCCACGCACACATGCAACTTTCCGAACTCAAGACATTACACGTCAGCAAACTGCTCGATATGGCCACCGAACTGGCGATCGAGAACGCCAACCGCATGCGCAAGCAGGAGCTGATTTACGCCATCCTGAAGGCCATCGCCAAGAACGGCACGACCATCTACGGTGACGGCACGCTCGAAGTGCTGCAGGACGGCTTCGGCTTCCTCCGCTCCTCGGACACCTCCTACCTGGCCAACACCGACGACATCTACGTTTCCCCGTCGCAGGTCCGGCGCTTCAACCTGCGCACCGGCGACACCATCGAGGGCGAGATCCGCACCCCGAAGGAGGGCGAACGCTACGTTGCGCTGACCAAGCTGGAATCGATCAACGGTTTCCCGCCGGAAGCGAACAAGAACAAGATCATGTTCGAGAACCTGACGCCGCTGCACCCGACGCGTCACCTGAAACTCGAACGCGACATCAAGGCCGACGAAAACATCACCAGCCGGGTCATCGACATGATCGCCCCGGTCGGCGCCGGCCAGCGCGGCCTGATCGTCTCGCCGCCGAAATCCGGCAAGACCGTGATGCTGCAGAACATCGCCCACGCCATCACGGTCAACCACCCGGATGTCGTGTTGATCGTGCTGCTGATCGACGAGCGTCCGGAAGAAGTCACCGAAATGACCCGCACCGTCAAAGGCGAAGTGGTTGCCTCGACCTTCGACGAACCGGCCACCCGCCACGTCGCGGTGGCCGAAATGGTCATCGAGAAGGCCAAGCGCCTGGTCGAACACAAGAAGGATGTGGTCATCCTGCTCGACTCCATCACCCGCCTGGCCCGTGCCTACAACACCGTACAGCCGGCCTCCGGCAAGGTGCTGACCGGCGGCGTCGACGCCAATGCGCTGCAGAAGCCAAAACGCTTCTTCGGTGCGGCGCGCAACATCGAGGAAGGCGGCTCCCTGACCATCCTGGCGACGGCACTGATCGATACCGGTTCGCGCATGGACGAAGTGATTTACGAAGAATTCAAGGGTACCGGCAATGCCGAAATCCACCTCGACCGTCGCATGGCCGAGAAGCGGATGTACCCGGCGATCAACGTCAACCGCTCCGGCACCCGTCGCGAAGAACTGCTGCTCAAGCCCGACGTCCTGCAAAAAATGTGGGTCCTGCGCAAGCTCTGCTACCCGATGGACGATCTGGCGGCCATGGAATTCCTGCTCGACAAGGTCAAGTCC
Organism: Pseudomonadota bacterium; assembly: GCA_018261905.1. Lineage (GTDB taxonomy): Bacteria > Pseudomonadota > Gammaproteobacteria > Burkholderiales > Rhodocyclaceae > Azonexus. The sequence goes on from JAGTRU010000022.1 coordinate 44,648, forward strand.
ACCAAGGGCAATGCGGAGTTCTTTGACGCCATGCGGCGCGGCTAAAGCCGCCGGACGACCAAGAAAAACATTGCAAGCGCGTGATTATTCGCGGATAATCGCGCGTTTTCCAGATCGGCCACATCCGCCGGTCGCATAACGAAAGGACACAAAGTGAAAGACATCCATCCCGAGTACAACGAAATCCAGGTCACCTGCTCCTGCGGCAGCACCTTCACGACCCGCTCCACCATGAAGAAAGCCCTTCATGTCGAAGTCTGCTCTTTGTGCCACCCGTTCTACACCGGCAAGCAAAAGATTGTCGACACCGCCGGTCGCGTTGAAAAGTTCAACCAGAAGTTCGGCGCCATGCGCGGCAAGTCCGCTGCCTGATTCGTCCGAATTGCGGTATAAAAGGCAGCCGGCAGGCTGCCTTTTTCATTTCTGCCCAACACGCGTGAGCTCATGCCCGATTTTGTCGCCCTGATCCGTCGCGGTATCCGCCTGCCGCCGGCCGGCTGGATGCTCGCCGCCATGCTCGCCTTCTACGTCTTGGCCGGCCTTTTCGGGCGCGATCCATGGAAGGGCGAAGATGCCATCCACATCGGCACGGCCTGGCACATGCTGCACTTCAGCGACTGGCTGTCCCCCGATCTGGCCGGCCGTCCTTTCCACGAACCGCCGCTCTATTACTGGAGCGCCGCGCTGACCGGCCAACTCTTCGGCGGGCTGCTGCCGATGCATGAAGCCATCCGCCTGGTCAGCGGCGTCTGGGTCGCCCTCGCCCTGATCGGGCTTTACTATGCCGGCCGCGAACTCTACGGCCAGGAAAGCGCGGCGGCCAGCCCGCTACTCTTGGCCGGCTGCACCGGCCTGCTTTTCCACGCCCACGACGCGCAACCGATGCTCATTGCGCTGGCCGCCTACGCCGGCGCCCTCGGCGCCCTAGCGGCACTCGAACACCGCCCCGACCTGAGTGGCGTTCTCTACGGCACCGCCCTGGCCGGCTGCCTGCTCGGCACCGGCATCGCACCCAGCCTGCCGTTGTTGGCGATTCTCCCCGTCGCCTGGTGGTTGTCGACCAATCGCCGGCAAGCCCTGAAAACCATCGCCCGCGGTCTGGCTCTCGCGCTGCTCCTGATCCTGCCCTGGCCGCTGCTGCTACTCGATCTCGAACCGGCCCGCTTTCATGGCTGGCTGAACACCGAATTGACCCCACTCCGGACGCCTTTTTCCTTTTCCGGCGCCGGGCGCTTCCTGGCCATGCTGCCGTGGTTCGCCTTCCCCGCCATGCCGCTGGCCGCCTGGACCTTATGGACCCGGCGCAAGGAAATCAGAGCGGCGCCGCAATTGCTGCCACTGCTCTTCCTGCTCCTGACTTTCCTGATGCTGGCCCTGGCCTATCGGCCGCGGCAAATTCCCGCCCTGCTTCTCCTGCCACCGCTCGCCCTGCTCGCCACGCCGGGCGCCCTGAGCCTGCGGCGCGGCGCCGCCAACGCCTTCGACTGGTTCGCCATGACGACTTTCAGCGTTTTTGTCAGTCTCGTCTGGCTCGCCTGGTCAGCCATGGCGCTCGGCTGGCCGGAAAAGTTGGCGCAGCGGGCCATCGTTCTGCGTCCCGGTTTCGTCGGCCACCTCGACTGGCTGGCCCTGCTCATCGGCCTGGCCACGACCTTGTGGTGGGCCTGGTTGATCGTCACCGCGCCACGTTCGCCCTATCGCAGCCTGACCCACTGGAGCCTGGGTTTTACCTGCCTGTGGCTGCTCGCCACGACGCTCATCCTGCCCTGGTTCGATTTCGGCCTGAGTTACCGTCCGGTCGCGCTGGCGGTCGCCAAAGCCCTGCCGGAAAAACACGGCTGCCTGGCCGAGCGCGGACTGAACGAAACCCAACTGGCTTCGCTGGCCTACTTTGTCGAGATCGAACCCCTGGCCGCCACCAGTCGCGAAGGCCGCAAGTGCGACTGGATCCTGGTTGGCGGCGATACCCGGCAGGAACAGACGCCGCCGGAAGGCAACTGGGTCAAGGTCTGGGAAGGCGGCCGGGCGGGCAATCGGAAAGAAAAATTCCGTCTGTTCAGCCGCTGACCGCCAGCCATCAACTCAACCCTTGAGGAAGTGCGTGCGGTAGTACTTCAGTTCGTCGATCGACTCGTAAATATCGGCCAGCGCGGTATGCCGCCCCTTTTTCTTGAAGCCCTTGTAAATCTCCGGCTGCCAGCGCTTGCACAATTCCTTCAGGGTGCTGACGTCGAGATTGCGATAATGGAAGAAGGTTTCCAGTTCCGGCATGTAACGGGCCATAAAACGGCGATCCTGGCCGATCGAATTCCCGCACATCGGCGAATGCCCCTTCACCGAGTACTTCTTCAGGAAAGCCAGGGCCTCGGCCTCGACCGCCGCTTCGTCCTGCGTCGACGCCTTGACCTTGTCGATCAATCCGGAGCGGCCGTGGGTTTTCTGATTCCACTCATCCATGCCGGCCAGCGTGGCATCCGACTGATGCACCACCCAGGAAGGCGATTCGGCCACCATTTCCAGTTCCGAGTTGGTCACCACCATGGCCATTTCGATAATCCGGTCGCCGTCCGGATTGAGGCCGGTCATTTCCATATCCAGCCAGACGAGGTTGTTTGCGGTGCCTGTCATATAATTGCCTAAATTCCTGAAAACTCCGATTTTCTCACACCTTTGAATCCCGTTTAGTGACCACCACCTTCAGCACGCTTTTTATTGCCGCCTTCGCCCTGACCCTGCTCGGCCGCCTCTGGCTGACCCGGCGCCAGATCCGCCATGTCGCCGCCCATCGGGCTGCCGTACCGGCCGATTTCGCCGAACGCATCGGCCTCGAAGCCCATCAAAAGGCCGCCGATTACACCATTGCCCGCAACCACTTGGGCTGGCGCACCAGCCTGGTCGACGCCGCCCTGCTCCTCACCCTGACCCTGGGCGGCGGTCTGGCATGGCTGCACGAGTTCTGGGCATCCCGACTGGATGGTCTGCCCTACGGGCTGGCGCTGATTTTCAGCCTGCTGTTGATTTCCGGCATCATCGACCTGCCCTTTTCGCTGTATCGCCAGTTCGTCATCGAAGCCCGCTTCGGTTTCAACCGCATGACGCTCCGCCTGTTCTTCTCCGACCTGCTCAAACAAGCCCTGCTCGGCCTCGCCATCGGGACCCCGGTGATCCTCGCCGTGCTCTGGCTGATGGGGGCGATGGGCAGTTACTGGTGGCTTTACGTCTGGCTGTTCTGGTGCATTTTCAACCTGCTCATCCTGTTCATCTACCCGACCTGGATCGCGCCTTTGTTCAACAAGTTCTCGCCGCTCGCCGAGGGCGAAATGAAAAGCCGCATCGAAGCCCTGCTCGGCCGTTGCGGCTTTCGTTCGAACGGCCTCTTCGTGATGGACGGCTCGAAACGTTCCAGCCACGGCAACGCCTATTTCACCGGCTTCGGCGACAACAAGCGCATCGTCTTTTTCGACACCCTGCTGGCCCGGCTGGCCCCGGCCGAAGTCGAAGCCGTGCTCGCCCACGAACTCGGCCACTTCCGCCAACATCACGTCGTCCAGCGCATCGCGCTGATGTTTGCGCTTTCCCTCGCTTTCCTCTGGCTGCTCGGCCAGTTGATCGACGCCTCATGGTTCTATGCCGGCCTCGGCGTGCCGGCGCAAAACACCGCCCTGGCGCTGGTCCTCTTCTTCCTCGTCATCCCGGTCTTCACCTTCCCCTTAAGCCCGCTCGGCAGCTACCTGTCGCGCCGCAACGAGTTCGCCGCCGACGCCTACGCGGCCGAACACGCCGCGGCCAGCGACCTGATCCGCGCCCTGGTCAAACTGTATGAAGACAATGCCTCGACGCTAACCCCCGACCCACTGCATTCGCTGTTCTACGACTCGCACCCGCCGGCCGCCCAGCGCATTGCCCGCCTGCAGGAACTGGCCCGATGACCAAGCACAGCGCAAACCAACGGTCGCCCCGGCCATGATGGAAGGTCGCGTCGTCGCCGCCCATGGTCGCCAATACGTCGTGCAACTGGCCGACGGCACCTTGCTGCCCTGCTTTCCGCGCGGCAAAAAAAGCGATGTCGCCTGCGGCGACCGCGTCGATATCGCCCGGACCTCCAGCGACCAGGGCGTCATTGAGGCGATCCAGCCGCGCACCAGCCTGCTCTACCGCTCGAACGAGATCAAGCAGAAGCTGATCGCCGCCAATGTCGACCAGTTGATCATTGTCGTCGCCACCGAACCCGGCTTTTCCGACGAACTGGTGACCCGCGCCCTGCTGGCCGCCGAGAGCGAGGAAATCGAGGTCCTGATCGTCCTCAACAAATGTGACCTGAGCGACAAGCTGGACGCCGCCCGCCAGCGCCTGGCAATGTTCGAGAAACTCGGCTACCGCATTCTCCAACTCTCGGCGCTCGAACACGCCGAAGACCTGCGCCCGACGCTGTACGGCAAGACCAGCGTGCTGGTCGGCCAATCCGGCATGGGCAAATCGACCCTGGTCAATGCACTGTTCCCGGAAGCCCAGGCCGCGACCCGCGAAATTTCGTCGGCCCTCGACTCCGGCAAGCACACGACAACCCACGCCACGCTCTACAACCTCGATCCCGACAGCCAGTTGATCGACTCGCCCGGCCTGCAGGAATTCGGTCTGGGCCACCTTGATCGACAGGAAATTGAGCTGGCCTTCCGCGAATTTCGGCCCTATCTCGGCCACTGCCGTTTTCGCGACTGCCAACACAACCGTGAGCCGGACTGCGCCCTGACGGCGGCACTCCAGGCGGGAGAAATCGACGAACGCCGTTTCGCCACCTACCACCGTATCGTCGGCACCCTGCGCGCCCCCTGAAAACTGCCCACCGAGCCCTGAAGCACCAACAGGCGAAGCATTCGGCATAAACGAAAAGCTTGCCGCGCAGTAGCAATATTCCCGGCGCCCCCCCATAATCCGGGAACCATTGTCTCCACCAAAGTCTGCGGGGAAAGAGCATGACCAACGGCCAACCGACCGTTCTGATCGTCGATGACACGCCCGAGAACCTGAGTATTCTCGGCGAGTTGCTGCAGCCCACCTACCGGGTCCGCGCCGCCAATTCCGGGCGGCGCGCCCTGCAGATCGCCAGCAGCCATCCCGCCCCCGACCTCATCCTGCTCGACGTCATGATGCCGGACATGGACGGTTACGCGGTATTGGCCGAATTGCGCCGGTCGCCGGCGACCCGGCTGATCCCGGTCATTTTCGTCACGGCCATGGACGGTACCGAAGATGAAGAACATGGCCTCGACTGCGGTGCCGTCGATTACATCACCAAGCCACTGCGCCCGGCCATCGTCCTGGCCCGCGTCCGCACCCAGCTCGAACTGAAGCGGGCCCGCGACTTCCTGAGCGATCAAAACAGCTATCTCGAGGGAGAAGTGGCGCGCCGCATGGGCGAAAACCAGTTGATCCAGCAGGTCAGCATTCACGCCCTGGCCCGCCTGGCCGAGACCCGCGACCCGGAAACCGGCAACCACCTGCGACGGACCCAGGAATACGTCCGCACCCTGGCCCTGTCGCTGGCCGACCACCCGCGCTTTAGCGCCTTTCTCGATCCGCGCACCATCGATGCCCTGGCCCAGTCCGCCCCGCTGCACGACATCGGCAAGGTCGGCATTCCCGATCATGTCCTGCTCAAACCCGGCAAGCTGACCCCGGAAGAGTGGGAGGTCATGAAAACCCATGCCAAACTGGGCAGCGATGCCATCGAAATGGCCGAACGCGATGCCGAAAAACCGGTCGAGTTTCTTGCCATCGCCAAGCTCATCGCCCATTACCACCATGAGCGCTGGGATGGCAGCGGTTATCCGGCCGGCCTGGCCGGCGACCAGATTCCGATCGCCGCCCGCCTGATGGCCCTGGCCGACGTTTTCGATGCGCTGATCTGCAAACGCGTCTACAAACCGGCCTTCCCGCTCGAACAGGCGCGCAGCATGATCGTCGACGGCAGCGGCAGCCATTTCGATCCCGATATCGTTCTCGCCTTCACCGGCCAGTTTCCGACATTCAAGGCAATCGCCGACGCCTACGCTGACTGAGGCAATTTTGTCAGCTCACCATGAAACCCGCCCCGCGCATGCGCCAGTCCAAGCATAACGAAAGCGTCCAGGCTGGCGTCGCGCAAGTCGTCGTTCCCTATGTCGTGCTCGCCGTGCTGTGGATTCTGGTTTCCGATCGCCTGACCAGCTCGATCTTTCCCGACCCGGCGCAGAACCTGATCGCCAACACGCTGAAGGGATGGTTTTTCGTTGCCGTCACCGCCACCCTGCTCGCCCTTTTGCTGCGCCGCCTGCTCGGCCAGATCAAGGAGCGCCAGAGCATCGAGAATCAGGCCCAGGCAGCCGCCCTCAGCGCCGCCCGGCAAATCGCCGAAGATCGCGGCCGCTTGCGCAGCCTGCTCGACACCCTGCCCGACCTGGTCTGGCTGAAGGATACCGAAGGCGTGTATCTGAGTTGCAACAAGCGTTTCGAGAAATTTTTCGGGGCCAGCGAGAAGGAAATCATCGGCCGGACCGATTTTGACTTTGTCGATCATGAGCAGGCCTGCTTCTTCCGGGCCAACGACCAGGCCGCCTTGCTCGCCGACGCCCCGCGCAGCAACGAGGAGTGGGTCAGTTTCGCCAGCGACGGGCATCGCGAGTTTCTCAATACCATCAAGGCGCCGATGCGCGACGCCGACGGCAAAGTCATCGGCGTCCTCGGCATCGGTCGCGACATCTCGCAATTGCACGAAATGCAGGAGCGCTTCGAGGTCGCCTTCAATGCCAGCCCAGCGGCGATCGCCCTGACCTCGATCAGCGACGGCCAGTTTCTCGACATCAACCCGCAATTCACCAGCCTTACCGGCTGGCCGAGCGCCGAGTTGATCGGCCGCAGTTCGCTCGACATCAAGCTCTGGCCGAACGCGGAAAGCCGCGAACTGTGGCGGCGCCAGCTCGAGGTGCGCGGTCGCCTGCGCGACTACCAGACGGAATGGCTGATGCGCGATGGCCAGCCGATGCGGGTCAGCTTGTCGGCCGAAATCATCGCCCTCGGCGACCAGCCTTACATACTCTCGTTCTTCATCGACATTTCCGAGCAGGAACGAGCCCAGGACGAGATTTCCCAGCTCCAGGAGCGGCTGGCCACGGCCTTCCGCGCCACCCCGATCGCCGCCTGCATCACCCGCCTGCAAGATGGCAAGCTGGTCGACGCCAATGACCGCCTGTTGCACGAATACGGCTGGACGCGCGAGGAACTGATCGGCCGCACCACCGTCGAAGCCGGCCTCTGGGGCAACGAGGCGGACCGCCTGAAAATGCTCGAGATCATCCGCCGCGACGGTTGCCTGTACGATTTCGAAAGCATTGGCGTCGGCCGGGATGGCCGGCAACGAATGATCAGCATGTCGGCCGAAATGGTACAGATGGACGGTTCGCCCCATCTTGTCGTGTTCATCGACGACATCACGGAACGACGTCAGGCGGCGGCCGAACTGGAAAAATACCGCCACCATCTGGAAGAGCTGGTCGCCGCCCGCACCGCCGAGCTGGCCGCCGCCAAGGACCTGGCCGAAGAAGCCAACCGCGCCAAAAGCACTTTCCTGGCCAACATGAGCCATGAAATCCGCACCCCGATGAATGCCATCATCGGCCTGACCCATCTTGCCGAACGCAACACCCACGATCCAGCGCAACAAGAACGGCTGAGCAAGGCCGGCCACGCGGCCCATCACCTGCTGGCCATCATCAACCAGATTCTCGACATTTCGAAAATCGAGGCCGGCAAGCTGGAACTCGTCGCCACCGATTTCTCGCCGCGCCGGCTGCTCGACAACACCTCGGCCCTGCTCCTTGACCGCATCCGCTCGCGCGCCCTGCAATTCCACCGCAACATCGACCCGGCCTTGCCGCCGGTCCTCAATGGCGATGCTTTGCGCATCGGCCAGGTCTTGCTCAACTATCTCTCCAATGCCGTCAAATTTACCGAGCGGGGCAGTATCACGGTCGCCATCGAGCTCCTGGAAAAAACGGCAAGCGACCTGCTGGTGCGTTTTTCGGTCAGCGACACCGGGATCGGCATCCCGCTCGAGCAACAGGCGCGGATTTTCGATGTCTTTGAACAGGCCGACAGTTCCACCACCCGGCGCTTTGGCGGCACCGGCCTGGGCCTCGCCATCGCCCGCCGCCTGGCCTTGCTGATGGGCGGCGAAACCGGCCTCGACAGCGTGCCCGGCCAGGGCAGCACCTTCTGGTTCAGCGCCCGCCTGCACGCCGGCAGCGCCTTGAGCGAGGACGGCAGCCCGCTCCCCATCGAGGCCAATCCCGAAAGCCGACTGGCTGCTGCTTACCGCAACAAGCGCATCCTGCTCGCCGAAGACAATCTGATCAATCAGGAAGTCGCCCTTGACCTGCTGCGCGCCGTCGGTCTCCAGGCCGAGGTCGCCGACAACGGAAAAATGGCGGTCGAAATGGCCGCCAAACATACCTACGACCTGATCCTGATGGACGTCCAGATGCCCATCATGGACGGTCTCGCCGCCACCCGGGCGATCCGCCAGAAGGAGGCCGCCAGCGCTCGGCACGTACCGATCCTGGCGATGACGGCGAACGCCTTCAGCGAAGACCAGCGACGTTGTCTCGAAGCCGGCATGAACGACCATGTCGCCAAGCCGGTAGACCCGCAGGATCTCTACGCCAGCCTGATCAAATGGCTGCCCGCGCCGAGTCCCGCCCAGGCCGATGGCGGCCCCGGCCTGCCACAAGTGGCAGCGGCGGAGAGCACCGTGTACCCCAGCCTGAGCGACGCGCTGGCCCAGATTTCCGGTCTCGATCCCCATATCGGACTCAACGCGGTGCGCGGCCGGACCGGCAGCTATACCCGTCTGCTCCGCACTTTCACCCAGACTCATGCCGACGCCCCCGACGAGATCGCCCGCCTGCTCTCGGCCGGGCAACGGAACGACGCCTTGCGTGCCGCGCATTCCCTGAAAGGGGCGGCTGCCACGCTCGGCATCATAGCCATCCAGGAAGCGGCGGCGCGCCTCGAAGCCGCTCTGCAGCAAAGCGCAGCCGGCGCCGAAGTCGAGCAGCGCCTGACCGAACTGGCCGAACAACACCAGCGCCTGATTCCCTTGATTACCGACACCCTGCTTAGCCAACCTTCATCCGTCTCAGGCACGCCATGAACTCCCGGCCCTTCGCGACGCTCGCCGACATCATGTCGCGCACCGTCCAAAGCATTGCTCCGCAACAAACGCTGGCCGACGTCCTCCGTCGCCTGGCCGAGGCGGGAACGTCCAGCCTGCTGGTCGAAATCGACGGCGTCGCACAAGGCATCGTTACCGAGACGGACATTGTCCGTTACCTCAACCAGGATGCCGCCCTCGATACGCCGGTCGAGCAGTTGATGTCGAAACCCCTGATCACCGCCCCGGCCGAGATGGATCTTTTCGCCGCCCGTCAGTTGGCGATGCGGCACAATATCCGCCATCTGGTCATCGTCTCGGCCAGCGGCCGGACGCTCGGACTGGTCAGCGATACCGATTTCCGCGTGCACATCGGGGCCGACATATTCCGCCACCTGCGTACCCTGGAAAGCCTGATGGAACGCGATATTCCGCGTCTTTCCCCGGAGGCTCCGCTGAAGCAGGCGATCAGCGCGATGGCGCAACGCGCTTCGGACTACATCGTCATCGCCGATCAGGAGCGCACCCTCGGCATTCTCACCGAGCGCGACATCCCGCGCCTGGTCAACCAGTTTCCCAACCCCGCAGCGGTCAGGATCGGCCAGGTGATGAGCCGTCCGGTGCGCGGTCTCGGCCTTGCGCAATCGTTGAACGACGCGCTCGAGCAGATGACCGAACTGCATCTGCGACACATGGTGGTGTTCGACCTGGCCGGCAATGTTGCCGGGGTGGTCAGCCAGCGCCGCCTGTTCGACCATCTGGCCAAACAACATTTCGATAGCGCCCTGGAAAAGGTCAGCCAGGAACGCAACCGGCTGCGCCTCGAAGCGCACATGCAAATGGCACTCGATGCCGCCGGGGCCGGCAACTGGGAATACGACCATGCCCATGACCGCCATATTTTCAGCGGTGGCGCCCTGCACATGCTCGGCTGCGATGCCGGCACCGCCCCGCAGTCGCGGGCCGACCTGCTGGCCCGCATCCATCCCGCCGACCTCGGGCCACTGGAAAGTGCCTTCGAGCAGCTACGCTGCGGTGCCGAAACGACATACCGGGCCGAATACCGGATTCGGCGCGCCGACCAAAGCTGGCTCTGGGTCGAAGACCGGGGCTGTATCATCGAACGGCAGGCCGACGGCCAACCGCTGCTGACCACCGGCATCCTGACCGACATCAGCGAACGGCAACAGGCGAGCGTCGCCCTCAATCGGCAGAACCGCGCCCTGCGCCTGATGAGCAGCGTTGCCCAGGCGCTCATCCGGCACGACGACGAAATCGAAATGCTCAGCGAGATTTGCCATATCGCCGTCGAAATCGGCGACTATCGCTACGCCTGGGTGGCCCAGGCCATGGCCGACAGCGAACGTCGCGTCATCCCCTTGGCCGGATCGGGCTTCAGCACCGACTATCTCAACTCGCTCAACATCAGTTGGGCCGACGTACCGCACGGCCAGGGACCGACCGGACGCTGTATCCGGAGCGGCATCCCGGTCATCGTGCACGATGCGCCGAACGATCCATCCTATGCCTTGTGGCGCGACTTCGCCCGCGACTCGGCGTTCCAGTCGTCGGCCGCCCTGCCTTTACGCATCAATGGGCAGATCATCGGCACCCTCAATCTCTACTCAGCCCATGCCGAGGCTTTCGACGACGACGAAATGCCGCTGCTGTGCGATCTCGCCGGCGAGATCGGCATCGGGCTCGCCATGCAGCGCTCGCGGACGGCCCTGGCCCAGCGCGAGGCCGACCTGCAACGGGCCGAGCGTCTGGCCCGCCTCGGTCACTTCCAACTCGAACCGCAACGGAACATGTGGACCTCGTCGCCGATGCTGGACGAGATTTTCGGCATCGACACCCACTTCGTCCGCTCGAAAAAAAGCTGGATCGACCTCGTGCACCCGGATGACCGGGCCAATCTGATTGCCTATCAGCGGGGGCAGATTCGCGCCCAGAACCTGCATTTCGATGTCGAGTACCGGATCGTGCGCCGCAGCACTGGCGAAGTCCGCCATGTGCATGGCGTCGGCGAGGTCAAGCTGGATGAAAACGGGCGCATGACCCGCCTCTTCGGCATCATTCAGGACGTCACCGAGGCACACGCCCTCAACCGGCAGTTGCGCGAAAACCAGAATGCCCTGCGCGAAGCCCAGGCCATCGCCAATCTGGGGAGCTGGACGCTGGACATTCCAAGCAAGCGGCTGCAATGGACCGACGAAGCCTACAAGATTTTCGCCTTGCCGAAAAACACCGTGCTCTCGCTCGACTCCTTCGTCGAGCGGGTGCACCCCGATGATCGCGAACGCGTGCTGGCCGACTGGAATGCCGCACTGCTCGGCCGGGTATACGATACCGAGCATCGCATCGTGGTCAATGAAGCCATCCGCTGGGTGCGCGAGCGCGCCCATGTCCATTTCGCCGCCAACGGCCAGGCCAGCTATGCCGTCGGTACCGTCCAGGACGTCACCGAACGGCGCGCCGCCGGGGAGGAATTGCGCAAGCACTCGCTGGCCATCGAGCAGAGTCCGCACAACATCGTCATCACCAATGTCTTTGGCGAGGTCGAATATGTCAATGACGCCTTTGTCTGCAACACCGGTTACAGCCGTCGGGAAATCGTCGGCGCCAATCCGCGCCTGCTGCATTCCGGGCAGACGCCGCCGGCCACCTACACCAATCTCTGGCAAACCCTGGAGCGCGGCGAAATCTGGCGCGGCGAGTTCATCAACCGGCGCAAGGACGGCTCGATTTTCGAAGAATTCGCGATCATCTCCCCGGTCCGCCAGCCGGATGGGCATATCACCCACTACCTGGCGATCAAGGAAGACATCACCGAGAAAAAGCGCATTGCCGCCGAACTGGAAAGCCATCGCCACCATCTCGAAATCCTCGTTGACGAACGGACGGCCGAATTGATCAAGGCCAGGGATGACGCCGAAAAAGCCAACCGGGCGAAGAGTGCCTTCCTGGCCAACATCAGCCACGAAATCCGGACCCCGATGAATGCCATCATGGGCCTCACCCATCTCGCCCAGCGCAACACCAGCGACCCGCAGCAACAAAGCCGCCTGGCCAAGGTGGCCGGGGCGGCCCAGCACCTGCTGTCGATCATCAACGATGTCCTTGATCTGTCGAAAATCGAGGCCGGCAAGCTGAGCCTGGAAAAAACCAATTTCTCACTGATCGACACCTTCAAAACGGTCCGCGCCCTGATTGCCGACCGCGCCGAAACCAAGCATCTGCCCATTTTCTGCGAAGTCGACCCGGAACTGCCTTCCTTGCTGCATGGCGACCCGCTCCGCCTGCAACAGATCCTGCTCAATTTCCTGTCGAATGCCGTCAAATTTACCGAGCACGGCAAAATCACCATCGCCGCCCGCCTGCTCCACGCAAACAGCGATGGCCTACTGGTCCGCTGCGAAGTCCGCGACACCGGTATCGGTATCACCCCGGAAGCCCAGGCCCGCCTCTTCCATCCATTCGAACAGGCGGACAGCTCGACCACCCGGCGTTTCGGCGGCACCGGGCTGGGTCTTGCCATCAGCTTCCGGCTGGCCGAAATGATGAATGGGGCGGTCGGCGTAGACAGCAAACCCGGCCAGGGCAGCACCTTCTGGTTGACCGCCCGCCTCGAAACCGCCCGTCCGGAAAGCCCGCCCAACCAGGCGCGGGTCGCCAACAGCGAGCTGGAAATCGCCGCCCGCCATGCCGGCGCCCGTATCCTGCTGGCCGAAGACAACGAGATCAACGAGGAAGTGGCGACCGATCTTCTGCTCGGCGCCGGCCTATGCGTCGAGATCGCCCGCAACGGGGCGGAAGCGCTGGCCATGGCCGGCCAACAGGCTTACCAGTTGATCCTGATGGACATGCAGATGCCCATCATGGACGGCATCGAGGCGACCCGGCAAATTCGCCAACTGCCCGGCTATGCGACGGTCCCCATCCTGGCCATGACCGCCAATGCGTTCGACGAAGACCGGGCGAGTTGCCTGGCGGTCGGCATGAACGACCACATCGCGAAGCCGGTTGATCCGACCCGCCTTTTTGCCGCCCTGGCCCGCTGGCTGCCGCTTGCCACCGCCTTGCCGCCGCCCGCCCCGGCAGCGCTGGCGACGCTTGCCGCGAGCGCCGCCAGCGACGATGACGAGTTGCTGGCGGCGCTCGCCAAGCTAGCGGATCTCGACACCCTGTTCGGCCTGCAAGCCGTGCGCGGTCGACTGAGCAGCTACTGCCGCCTGCTCGGCAAGTTTGCCGGCAATCACCACGCTGACTTCGCGCAAATCCGCCACGAGCTGAGCGTCGGCAACAACAACGAAGCTCGCCGCCTGGCGCATTCGCTGAAGGGAGCGGCCGGCACGCTGGGCGCCAATGCCATTCGGCAAGCCGCCAGCGATCTCGAGATGGCGATTCGCGAACCGGGCAAGGGCAACGACATCGAGGCCCTGATCAGCACCTGTGCCAATGCTTATGGCAGGCTGAGCGAGGCCTTGGCGACGCTGCTCCCCAGCGCCCCGGTAGCGGCCCCGGCTGTAGCGGCACCGACGGTCGGCGAGGACGAGCAGCGGCAATTGCTCAAACTGCGCCAGCACCTGCGCCATGGCGATCTTGGCGCCCTCCCCCTGATCGCCGAGGTGGCCCCGCTGCTCGGGAAACTACTGGGCGACCACTACGCCGCATTCGACGCCGCCATCAGCAATTTTGACTTCGAAGCGGCCCTCACCCTGCTCGATAGCATTTCCCTCGGCCAGCCCGGCAATGTCTGAAGAAGCAGATTCCCCGTCACCGCTGCCCGGCTGGTTCCTGCCCGCCCTGCTGCTCAGCATCCTGCTGCTGGGCGGCGGCGGCGCCCAGCTTTACCGCGTCGAACGCCAGCAACTGCTCAACCAGGCCGGCCAGCAAAGGCTCGCCGTGGCCGAACTCAAGGCGCGCCAAATCAACGACTGGCGACGCGAACGGATAGCCGATGCCCAGGTATTGAGCGATGACCCTTGGCTCGGCGAGGAGGTCAGGACCTGGCTGGCCAGAGCGGATGCGGCGGGCGAAAAAGAACTGCTCGACCGCCTGCAGTCGCTGGCCAAAAACAAGGGCTATGTCGACATCCTTCTCCTCGACGCCGCCGGCAAGATCCGGCTGAGTCTGAGCAAACGCTCGGGGGAACTGCAGGACCCGCTATTCCTGGCCAACGAAATGCTCACCCGATCACGGCAAGCCGGCCTCACCGACTTGCATACCGATCCGGCCAGCGGCCTGCTCCATGCCGACCTGATTGCCCCCTTGCGCCTGAGCGACGCCCCCTCGGCACCGCGCATCGGCTCGCTCGTTCTGCAGATCGACCCGCGCACCTACCTGTTCCCCACCCTGCAATTGCCCCCCACGCCCAACCAGACCAGCGAAACCCTGCTCGTCCGGCGCGATGAAGACGATGCCCTCTATCTCAGCGAGTTACGCCACCAGGCCGGCGCGCCGCTCAAATTCCGCCTGCCCTCGAGCCGCACCGACGTACCCGCCATCCAGGCCATCTTCGCCGGCCGCAGCGGCGTTGTCGAAGGCAACGACTACTCCGGCCGGCCGGTGATTGCCGCCGTGCAGGCGATTCCCGACTCGCCGTGGTATCTGATCAGCAAAATCACCCGCCAGGAAGCCCTCAGCAACTGGGTCAGCGCCTCGCGTCTGATTCTCGGCCTGATCGCCGTTCTCCTGTTGAGCACGGCGAGTATTTTCGGCTTCATCTATCAGACCCGGGGCATCCGTCGCTATCGTCAGTTATTCCATGCCGAAAGCGCCACCCGGGCCGAACAGGAACGTTTCCGCATTGCCTTCAACGCCAGCCCGCTGGCCGCCTCCATCGCCCGCACCGATGACGGCCGCATCGTCGATGCCAACGACAACTACCTGCGCTACTTCGGCTGGCAGCGCCAGGAAATGCTCGGCAAGACGGCGCTCGAACTCGGCCTGTGGAGGGATATCGAAGCCCGTGACAAATGGCTGGCCAACTTGCTGGAACGGGGCTCGCTGCTCAATTACGAGGCGATCTGGTGCGATCGTATCGGGCAGCCCCGCAATATCGAAATCTCGGCGGCGATCATCGACATCGCCGGCATCTCGCACATTCTCGGTTTTGCCTCCGACGTCACCGATCGCCACAAGATCGACAGCGAACTGGAGGAATATCGCCGCCAACTGGAACACATGGTCAGCGAGCGCACGGTCGAACTGGCCGCGGCCAAGGAACATGCCGAGCGGGCCAGTCGGGCCAAGAGCGCCTTTCTCGCCAACATGAGCCACGAGATCCGGACGCCGCTCAATGCGGTGATCGGCCTGACCCACCTGATCCGCCGCGACAGCGCCGATTCCCGCGACAAGGAACGCCTCGACCGGATAGCCGATTCGGCCGGGCACCTGCTCGGCATCATCAACGACATCCTCGACATTTCCAAAATCGAGGCGGAAAAGCTGCACCTGGAAGAGAGCGACTTTTCGCTACGTCGCATCATTGCCGAAACCCTGGAGATGGTCGACTATCGGGCCCGCGACAAAGGCCTGGCCCTCCTCTCGGCGCTCGACCCCGGCCTGCCGGCCGGTCTCCACGGCGACCCCAAGCGCCTGCAACAGGTTCTCCTCAACTTCCTCTCCAACGCCATCAAATTTACCGAGCGCGGTCATATCCTGTTGCGCGCCAGCGTCGCCGAAAGCAGCGCCGAACGGATCATCCTGCGCCTGGAAGTGGAAGACACCGGGATCGGCATCGACCCGGCCATCCAGAACCGTCTCTTTCTCCCCTTTGAACAGGCCGACGACACCACCACCCGGCGCTTCGGCGGCACCGGACTGGGCCTGGCGATCAGCCGGCAACTGGCCCGCATGATGGGCGGCGAGGCCGGCATGAGCAGCACGCCCGGGCGCGGCAGTACCTTCTGGATGACAGCCAGCCTGGGCATCGCGGCACTTGCCGAGGACAGCGCACCGCGTCCCGCCGAGCCGCTCGACAGCGAGGCAGAAGTTCGCCGGACCCGCCATGGCGCCCGTATTCTGCTGGTCGAGGACGATCCGCTGAACCAGGAAGTCGCCCTCGATATGCTGCGCCATGCCGGACTCAACGCCGATCTTGCCGACAACGGGCAGAAGGCCGTGGACCTCGCCAGCGAGAAAGACTACGACCTGATCCTGATGGATATGCAGATGCCGGTGCTCGATGGCCTGGCCGCCACCCGGCAGATTCTGGCGCTACCGGGAAAGTCATCCACCATCATCGTTGCCATGACCGCCAATGCCTTCAGCGAGGACCGCGAAACCTGCATGGCCGCCGGCATGGTCGACCACATCGGCAAACCGGTCGCCCCGCAAACGCTCTATGCCTTGCTCCTGCGCTGGTTGCCGGCCGGCGCGCCGCGGCCCGAAGCCGCAATCGCGCCGGCCACCCCGGCGCCCGCGCCTCTCCCGGCCGTCGCGGTTGTTCTCGAACGACTGGCCGCCCTGCCCGGCATCGACTGCAAGGTCGGCCTGGCCTCGCTGAATGGCAAGGCGGAGCGCTATATCAGCCTGCTCCACAAGTATCTCGAGCACCATGGCGGGGCCGCTGCCGAAATCTGCCAGAGCCTGGCGGCCGGCGACCAGGCAACGACGCAACGGCTCGCCCATACCCAAAAGGGCGTCGCCGCCACGCTCGGCCTGGAGAGCATCCGCGCTGCCGCTTTGGCCCTCGAGCAAGCCCTCCGCAACGATGAGCCGAACCAGCGCTGCATGGAACTCGCCGGGGCGCTGGAGGCTGTCCATCAGCAGCAGTTGGCCGCCCTGGGCGCGGCGCTCGGCGCCGATACCCCGTCCCCGCCGGCAACCGACCCGGCCGGTCACCGCCAGCTAATCGAACAGTTGCTGGCCCTGCTCGCCGAAGACGACATGGAAAGCCTGGCGCTGGCCCAGCAGGGAAGCGAGCAGCTCAGCGCCACGCTCGCTGCGGACTACCCCGCCTTCCGCCGGCAGCTGGAAAATTTCGACTTCCCGCAGGCCCTGCTGCTGCTCGAAAAAGCCCTCGCCGGACGGGATACCGACTGAACGGCGGGCGTTTCAGAGCCTGATGGCAGCTTTGACCTCGTTGCCACAACCGCGGTATTCCAGACTATCGAAACTGATCATCCTGGACATGGCGATGCCCCGGCCATGCGTATCGAAAGCCCGCTCCGGGCTCATTTCGAGATAACTCGGCCAATCGAAGCCGGGCCCTTGATCGCGGATGATGAAAACCAGTTCGCCCTCGCTCCGTTCTATTTCGAGTTCGGCGTGGCGGACGAGATGCTCGGGGAGGGTCAGCAAGCGCTCGATTTCCTCTTGCAGTCGCCCTTCCTCGATGAGTCGCGATTTCTGCTCGTAACCGATCCCCAGATTGCCATGTTCGACGGCATTGAGCATCAGCTCGGACAAGCCGAGAACCACGCGGCCCGGATCCGGTGCTGCGTTGGCGGCCAAGGCCGCCAGATTGCGCGCCTCTTCCGGCGTCTGGAAAGCGAAACGCGCCTCGAGCAGGCAGGCCAGGGTCCGCCCCTGGCGCTTGACCTCATCGGCCAGTTCCTTGTGCCCGCGGTAATCGCGCGTCGCCGCCGCGACGATGGCGAGCAGCGTGTCAGCCGAGAAGGGCTTGGTCAGGTAATAATAGGCGCCGGCCCGAAGGCCCTCGAGAACGTCGGCATCGGCCGTCATTCCGGTCTGCATGATGACCGGGACATGCGCCATATCGGGGCGCAGTTTGACCCGGCGCAAAATCTCGATACCGTCCATGTCCGGCATCATGCGATCGAGCAGGATGGCGTCGAAACGCTCCGGCGCCGCATCGATTTCGCGCCAGGCGGCCGCCCCCGACGCCGTCTCGACCACCGCATAACCTTCCTCGCTGAGGTTTTCGGCCAGGGTCTCACGACCGATCGGCTCATCATCGACTACCAGAATACAAGTCTGCGCCAAGGCCGCTCCTCCGTATTGATCGCCGGCCAGCCCGGCCGACAGTTTATGGACGCAAGATTAGCCCATTTCCTCCCGCCGAAACATGTACCTAGGTCCAGTCGCCGCCTCTTCCACCGTCCGCCAGCCAGGCCAGGAGACCATGGCCGGCCGCCCAGCCGCTGGCGAAACAGGCCGTCAGCAGATAACCGCCGGTCGGCGCCTCCCAGTCCAGCATCTCCCCGGCACAAAAAACCCCGGGCAAACCGCGCACCATGAGTTGGCCGTCGAGCCCCGCGAAAGACACGCCGCCGGCACTGCTGATCGCTTCGTCGAGCGGGCGCGTCGCGCCCACCGGCAGGGGCAAGGCCTTGATGGCGGAGGCCAGGGCAAGCGGCGACTGGAAAGTCTCCGGCCGACACAATTCGCGTAGCAAGCCGGCCTTGACGCCCTCAATGCCGGCCCGCCGCCGCAGATGATTGGCCAGCGTATCGCGACCGCGGGCTTGCGCCAGATCGGCCGTCAGTCTTTCCAGCGAGCGGCCGGGCGCCAGGTCCAGGGTCAGTGCCGCCGCTCCGTGCTGTGCCAGGCGATCGCGCAGGGGCGCCGAAAGCGCGTAGATCAAGCCGCCTTCGATGCCCGTCGCGGTAATATTGAACTCGCCCTGTTGGCGCCGCTCGCCGATGGCGGCGATGACCGGCTTTACCGGCTGGCCGGCGAAACGTTCGCGGAAATAGGGCGTCCACCCGACATCGAAACCGCAATTGGCCGGTTTGAGCGGCGCGATGGCGATGCCGCGCTCGGCCAGCAGGGGAACCCAGGCCCCGTCCGAGCCCAGCTTGGACCAACTGCCGCCGCCCAGGGCCAGGATGACGGCATCGGCGGTGATCTCCCGCCCCCCCTCCGGCGTCGCGAAACGCAAGGCGCCCTCGGGCGTCCAGCCCAGCCAGCGATGGCGGACATGGAAATGCACGCCCTGCTGACGCAAACGGTGCAACCAGGCGCGCAGCAACGGCGCCGCTTTCATCCCGCTCGGGAAAACCCGGCCCGAGGTGCCGATGAAGGTTTCGATGCCCAGACCGTGGATCCAGTCGCGCAAGGCCTGCGGACCGAAGCCGTCGAGCAGGCGAGCGATTTCTTCTTGCCGTTCGCCATAACGCCCGATGAAATCCGGCAAGGGCTCGGCATGCGTGATATTCATGCCCCCCTTACCGGCCATCAGGAATTTGCGGCCGAGCGACGGCATCGCATCGTAGACCGCAACTTCAGCCCCCTGCCCGGCGGCCAGCACTTCGGCCGCCATCAGGCCGGCCGGACCGCCGCCGATGATGGCGAGACGCCGCATCAGTCGCTGGCTGGCCCGCCGGCCGGGGCCGCTGGCTTGTCATTCGGCGCCACCGCGAGGGCGACGGGCGCCACAGCCTCGTCAAGCGGGGTGACGGTGACCGCAACCTCGGGTTCGGCACCGCCGCCCCCCAGGATGATGCCGCGCAGCGGCGAAATATCGCCGAAATCGCGGCCAAGGGCGACCGTGATGTGTTCGGTATCGGGCAGCAGGTTGTTGGTCGGGTCAAAATCCACCCAGGGGTCGGCGAAACCCGGCGCATAGACCGAAACCCAGGCGTGCGAGGCATCGGCCCCGATCAGCCGGGGTTTGCCGACGGGCGGATGGGTCAGCAGGTAGCCGCTGACATAACGTGCCGCCAGACCAAGTGCCCGCATACAGGCGATCATCAGGTGGGCAAAGTCCTGGCAGACACCGCGTTTCTTTTCCAGGACTTCCATGACCGGGGTCGATACCGTGGTCGCCTCCGGATCGAACTTGAATTCCTTGAAAATTTTCGTCATCAGCGCCTGGGCGCCGAGCAATACCGGCCGGCCGGGCGGAAAGCAATCCGCCGCGTAATCGGCCAGCTCATGCTTAATGCGGACATGGGCGCTCTCGAACAGGTAACGCGTCGCCTCGAGATCTTCCGGCGCCGGCGCCGTCGCGTCATAGGCCAGGCGGTCGCGCAGTTCGTCCCAGGGCACGGACTTTTCAAGGTTGTCGGGCAGGTGTGGGCGGACCGCGATGGTCATCGCCGAGCTGATGAAAAGCATCTCGTGCGGCGCATGGAAAGCGATCCAGGTCACCGGATTGCCGAAAGCGTCCTGCCCGTCGCGCCGCCAGTTGGGGGTCGGCCGGATCTCGATGCGCTGCTCCTCGATCTGCTGCCAGGCCAGAATCCGTGGCGAGAGGTGGAGTTGTTGCTGGGACAGGGAAACGTGACTACCGTAGTCGTAAGTCGTTTCATGCAGCACGTGGTAACGAACGGGCGTCTTGGCCATGCTCACAGCGCCATCGTTTGCCGGCTGACATCGCCGACGTGAGTGAAGTAGCGCATGCCCAGCCAGTCGGAGAGCTGGATGGCCGCGGCATCGAGCTCCCAGAGCAGGCCCGCCAGTTCGGCACAGGGCGAATTCGGCTGGCACTGGCCCAGTCGCACCCGTTCGAGAACCGCCAGATCGAAGGTGCGCAACCGACCGAGCACATCCGGCAGGGGGCTGCCGCTCTCTTCGCCCAGTTCGCGGGCCATGCGTTCGAGATAGCGGGCGGCGACCTCGGCCTGGAAGATGACGCCATGCGGGTTGCTGTTGTCGAAGACCAACAGGTCGAGCACCGGCAGCAATTCGGGCAGGCGCGAGTAACGCGAGCGATAGGTGATGATTGAATCGCTCAGTTCAAGCAACCACTCCAGGCTGCCCGAACCGCGCGACGACGACATGCTGAGGAAATTGGCGACCGTCTGGGCGAGGAAGGAGAGGCGTTCGAGACGGCGGCCGATGATCAGGAAACGCCAGCCATCGTCGCGCGTCATGTTGTCCATGGCGAAGCCGGTGAGCGACGAGGAAACGCTGAGCACGCGGTCGAGAAAGGCAATCGCCTCGGGCAGCGTCGGATGCGTCTTGAGCGCTGTCTGCTGCTCGCGCTGCAGGCGGTTCAGCGAATGCCAGTGATCAAGCGAGAGGCGGTCGCGGACATGCGTCGCCGACCACAACAGGCTGCGGATATTACCGGCCAGGCTACCCGGCTGGTCCGGGTCGTAGATCGCTTCGAGGAGGACATGCTCGCTGCCTTCCTTGATCTTGGTATCCTCTTCCGGCGTCGGCAGGATGCGCAGATGCAGCGCCATATCCATCGCCGAAATCAAGGCCGGCGTCTTTTCGCCGGCCGATTCGACCACCCGACTCAGCGCCACCCGCAACATCCGGGCGCTGTCGTCGAAACGTTCGGAATAGCGACCGAGCCAGAACAGGTTCTCGACGACGCGCGAAGTCAGGTTGGCACCGGCCCGCACCAGGTCGCGCACGCCGAGAGAGGGCTTGAGCAGGCTGAAATCGCTGACCGGGCCGTTGGTCAGCACCCAGGTATCCTTCGAGGAACCGCCGCGCTGCATCGAGATGATGCGGTCGCTGGCGCCGGTCGCGACGCGGGCCAGGCCGCCGGGCATCACCGAATAACCGTCCGGCGTCGCCACGGCATAGGCGCGCAAGCCGACCGGCCGGGCGAGCAGACGCCGTTCGTGCGAACGGCTCCAGGTCGGCCCCTGCGACAGGTTGACCATTTCCTGGGCGACATAGGCATGTGGCCGGGCTTCGATGCGGCGCAGCATTTCCTCGCGCGCTTCGCCCTTCAGTTCGTGACCGAACACCGGGTCCATGCGCTGCGTCGGGTAGGCCGGCTTGATCACCAGGTCGTCGAAATTCTCGCGGACGTATTCGAGCGCCGGCTTCTCGCCGCACCACCAGGTCGCCACCGAGGGCATCGCCAGTTCCTCGCCGAGCAGCTTGCGACAGATCGCCGGCAGAAAGCCCATCAAGGCGCCGGAGGATAGCAGGCCGCTACCCAGCGCATTGGCGATGACGACGCGCCCGGCCCGGGCGACATTGAGCAGACCGGGAATGCCAAGGGCGGAATCGCCGCGCAGTTCGAGCGGATCGCAGTAATCGTCGTCCTGCCGACGCAGGATGACGTGAATGCGTTTCAGGCCGCGCAGGGTCTTCAGATAGACGGTTTCGCCGCGCACCGCCAGGTCCTGCCCCTCGACCAGCGGGAAACCGAGATAGCGGGCCAGGTAGGCGTGTTCAAAATAGGTTTCGTTGTACGGTCCCGGGGTGAGCAACACGATGTGCGGCTGTTCGTCGCCCTCGACCGGCGCCAGCGCCGCCAGACCGTCCTGCTGGTCGTGGAAGAAATCGGCCAGATGCTGGACATGCAGGTCACGGAACATTTCCGGGAAGACGCGCGAGACCACCAGGCGATTTTCCAGCGCGTAACCGGCGCCGGAAGGCGCCTGCGTGCGATCGGCGATGACCCACCACTTGCCGTCCGGCGAGCGCGCCAGATCGACGGCGTACTGGTGCAGCCAGGTGCCGCCGGCCGGCTTGATACCCTGACAGGGCCACAGGTAGCCGTGCTGGCCATAGACCAGGGCGGGCGGCAGCAGGCCGTCGGCGAGCAGTTTCTGTTCGCCGTAAAGATCGGCCAGCATGGCATTGAGCACGGTTGCCCGCTGGGCGACGGCGGCCGAAACTTCGGCCCATTCCTCGGGCGAAATGATCAGCGGCAGCGGATCGAGCGCCCACGGCCGGTCGGCGCCGTTGGGATCGGCGTAGACGTTGTAGGTGACCCCGTTTTCCTGGATCCGCCGATCGACGAAATCGAGCCGGCGGTGCATCTCGTCCGGCGCCACCGAATCGAGATGGATGAAAAACTGCCGCCAGTGCGGACGCACAGTACCGTCCGCGGCGAGCATCTCGTCGTAGCGGCGGGCAGTGTGGGGATAGATTGCGAGTAGTGTGCGGGCCATTCAGCCAGTCGAGCAATGCGGGCGGGCTGTTTCCAGCCCTTGTTCGCGGCCCGGGGGCCGCCACCCGCATCAGGAAGGGTTAGGAACGGCGCAAGTCTAGCGTAAACGGGTGCTCCCCGGTAATTACCGGCGTGCCGACCAGCATCTTGCCCGGCGTGTGGCCGAAGCGGAAGAAACGCGCCAGACGGCGGCTTTCCGCCTCGAAGGCATTGACCGGGAAGGTATCGAAACTGCGTCCGCCCGGATGCGCCACGTGGTACTGGCAACCGCCCAGCGAACGCTGCATCCAGGTATCGACGATGTCAAAGACCAGCGGCGCATGCACGCCGATCGTCGGATGCAGGCAGGACGCCGGCTGCCAGGCGCGATAACGCACGCCGGCGACGAATTCGCCGTTGGTGCCGGTATTCTGCAGCGGCACGGGGACGCCGTTGCAGGTCAGCACGTAACGATCCGGCGCCATGCCCTTGACCTTGACCTGGACGCGCTCGACCGAGGAATCGACGTAACGCACCGTGGTCCCGGCACTGCCCTCCTCGCCCATGACATGCCAGGGTTCGAGGGCGTGACGCAATTCGAACTCGATGCCCTTGACGGCGAAATCGCCGTATTTCGGGAAGCGGAATTCGAAATGCGGGGCGAACCATTCCGTCTTGAAGGCAAAGCCCGCCTCGGCCATTTCCTGCATGACATCCTTGAAATCCTGCTCGGCGTAGAAGGGCAGCATGAAGCGGTCGTGCAACTCGGTACCCCAGCGCGCCAGGCGGGCCGGTTCGTAAGGTTCTTCCCAGAAGCGGGCGATCATGGCGCGCAGCAGCAATTGCTGGGCGAGCGACATGCGGGCGTGCGGCGGCATTTCGAAGGCGCGCAGTTCGAGCAGACCGAGGCGGCCGGTCGGGCCGTCCGGCGAATACAGCTTGTCAATGCAGAACTCGGAACGGTGCGTATTGCCGGTGACGTCGGTGAGCAGGTTGCGCAGGATGCGGTCGATCAGCCAGGGCGGGACGACGCCGCCCGGCTGCGGAATCTGCTTGAAGGCAATTTCCAGTTCGTACAGCGAATCGTTGCGTGCCTCATCGACGCGCGGCGCCTGGCTGGTCGGCCCGATGAACAGGCCGGAGAACAGGTAGGACAGGCTCGGATGATTGTGCCAGTAGGCGATCAGGCTCTTCAGCAGGTCCGGCCGACGGAGGAAGGGCGAATCGTTCGGCGTCGCGCCGCCGAGCACGAAGTGATTGCCACCGCCGGTGCCGGTGTGGCGGCCATCGACCATGAATTTCTCGGTGGTCAGGCGGGTCAGGTGCGCCGCATCGTAAAGATGGGTGGTCTGCTCGACTAGCTGATCCCAGCTCTTCGCCGGGTGGATATTGACTTCGATGACGCCGGGGTCGGGCGTCACGCGGAAATGCGTCAGGCGCGGATCGGAGGGCGGCTCGTAGCCTTCCATGATCACCGGCAGATTCATCTCTTCGGCGGTGGCTTCGACGGCGGCGACGATTTCCAGGTAGTCGTCGAGTTTCTCGGTCGGCGGCATGAAGATGTAGAGCTTGCCGTCGCGCGGCTCGGCGCACATTGCGAGACGCGTGATCCAGGCCGCCGATTCCTTGAAACCGGGGCGGGTGTCGGTCGGTTTTTCCCAGGGATGGCCCTGGCCGGGCGCGGCGGCGAAGCCGGCAGCGGAACCGCTGCGTCTATCCTGCATCTGCGGCGCCCGGGCTTCCCGGTGGCCATCGACGCGAGCCCGCAGCTCGGCATGGCTGGCCAGCGGATCGGTGGCCATCTCGGCATCCGGCGGATTGACGTAGGGATAGTCGCTCTGCGCCGTCCATGGCTGCGAGTCGATCGGCAGGCGATAACCCATCGCCGAATCGCCGGGGAACAGATAGCAGCGCTCGGCACGCAGGAACCACGGCCCGGTCTGCCATTGGTCGGCCAGGTTTTTCATGATCGGCAGGGTATAACCGACGGTGTACTTCAGCCCCTGGGTGAACACCTTCATCAGGCGTTCGCGCTCCAGTTCGTCATCGACGCGCGAATCGAAGGGATCGACATTGCCCGGCAGGCGGCGCTCGCGCCACATGTAGTAATAGACGTCCTCGAAGGCTGGGAAGACGTGTTCGCCCGTGACGCCTAGGCGTTCGGCTACGCGGCGCAGGAAATGCCCCGCCTGCTCGGCGGTGACGCCGTAATCCTTGCGCTCGTCGGCGTACAGCGCCGGGGCATTCCAGATTGGCTCGCCATCCTTGCGCCAGAAGCAGTTCAGCGACCAGCGCGGCAACTGCTCGCCGGGATACCACTTGCCCTGGCCGAAATGCATCAGGCCGTTCGGCGCATATTTCTCGCGCAGGCGGTGGAACAGTTCGGCGGCAAAGAAGCGTTTGGTTGGGCCGAGGGCGGCGGTATTCCATTCGGCACCATCCGGATCGTCGACGGCGACGAAGGTCGGCTCGCCGCCCTGGGTCAGGCGGACATCGAGTTCCTGCAGGGTGCCGTCGATCTTGTGCCCGAGATTTTCAATTTCCAGCCACTGCTCATCGGTATACGGCTTGGTCACGCGCGGCGCTTCCCAAATACGCGAAACTCCCATGTGGTGGGCAAACTCGGTTTCGCATTCGTCGATGCCGCCGCTGATCGGCGCGGCCGACGAGGGTTCCGGGGTGCAGGCGAGCGGGATATGACCTTCGCCGGCAAACAACCCGGACGTCGGATCGAGACCGATCCAGCCAGCGCCCGGCAGGTAGACTTCGGTCCAGGCGTGCAGATCGGTGAAATCGGCTTCCGGGCCGGACGGGCCATCCAGCGATTTGACGTCGGCCGTCAGCTGGATCAGGTAGCCGGACACGAAACGCGCCGCCAGGCCGAGGTGGCGCAGCACCTGCACCAGCAGCCAGGCCGAGTCGCGGCAGGAGCCGGAACGCTTGGTCAGCGTTTCTTCGGGCGTCTGGACGCCGGGTTCCATGCGGATGGTGTAGCCGATGTCCTGCTGCACCCGGGCATTGATCGCCACCAGGAAATCGACGCTGCGCAGCGGTTCGAGCGAAATGCTGGCGACGTACTGCGCGAAGGCCGGACCATAGTCGACCTTGTAGAGATAGGGTGCCAGTTCGTGACGCTCGCCGGCCTCGTAGGCGAAGGGAATCTTCTCGGCATGCGGCTCGAGGAAGAAGTCGAAGGGATTGATGACCGACATCTCGGCCACCATGTCGACCTCGACGCGGAACTCGCGGGTTTTTTCCGGGAATACCAGGCGCGCCAGGTAATTCCCCTGCGGATCCTGCTGCCAGTTGATGAAGTGCTTTTCCGGCCCGACCTTCAGCGAGTAGGAAAGAATGCGCGTCCGTGAATGCGGACAGGGGCGCAGACGAATGACCTGCGGGCCGAGATTGATCAGGCGATCATAGGAGTAATGCGTGACGTGATTTAGTGCGACGTGAATGGACACGGGCTTGCTCCGGGCAAATAGACTGAAAGGCTAAAAGCAAGACACGAACCAGCTTGCAAGCCATTGATTTTTCGAATCAGAAAATGGCAACGGCACCAAGCCAAAGCCGAAACCGATGGAAGGCGCACCACAGCGGTGCGCCTCGACCAGGGGATTATTTTACTTGCACCAATGCGTCAGCCAGATGACGGACCGTGCGCTCGATATTGTGCAGCTTGTCCAGCCCGAACAGGCCGACCCGGAAAGTCCGGTAATCGGCCGGCTCGTCGCACTGCAGCGGCACCCCGGCGGCGGTCTGCAGACCGAGACCAACGAACTTCTTGCCGGACTGGATATCCGGGTCGCAGGTGTAGCTGACGACGACACCCGGCGCCCCGAAACCTTCGGCCGCGACACTGGGAAAACCATTGGCGGCCAACAGCGCCCGCACCTGATCGCCAAGCGCCTGCTGTTCGGCTTGAATTTTGTCAAAACCGTAGGCTTCCATCTCCAGCATCACCTCGCGCAAGCGGGCAATGCCATCGGTCGGCATCGTCGCGTGATAGGCATGGCCACCCGCTTCGTAGCTTTCCATGATCTGCAGCCATTTTTTCAGGTCGCAGGCGAAGCTGCTGCTGGTCGTCGCGTCGATCGCCGCCCTCGCCCGCTCGCCGAGCATCACCAGCGCACAGCACGGCGAAGCGCTCCAGCCCTTCTGCGGCGCACTGATCAGCACGTCGACGCCAGTGGCTGCCATATCGACCCAGATCGTCCCGGAGGCAACACAATCGAGCACGAACAAGCCGCCGACGGCATGTACGGCCTTGGCGACCGCCTCCATGTAGTCGGTCGGCAGGATGATGCCGGACGCCGTTTCGACGTGCGGCGCAAAGACCACGGCCGGCTTCTCACGCAGGATGGCGGCGACGACTTCGGCGATCGGCGGCGGCGCAAACGGCGACTGGGAAGTTTCACCCTGGCGGCGGGCCTTGAGCACGATAGCTTCGGACGGAATCCGCCCCATCTCGAAAATCTGCGTCCAGCGGAAACTGAACCAGCCATTGCGGATCACCAGCACCTTCTGGTCAGTAGCGAACTGCCGGGCCACGGCCTCCATGCCAAAAGTGCCGCTGCCCGGCACGATGGCCACAGCCTGCGCGCCATACACCTGCTTGAGAATCCGCGAAACATCGCGCATCACGCCCTGGAAGGACTGCGACATGTGGTTCAGGGCGCGGTCGGTATAGACCACGGAATATTCGAGCAGGCCGTCGGGGTCGACGGCGGGCAGCAGGCGGGACATGGGGTGGCTCCTGAGAGTGTTTTTGTTGATTTGGGCTTTTGTTGATTCGGGAGAATAACGCCAAAGAGGGATTTCGGGATGTTTCGGCTCGCGGCAAATTGGGTTCTGGTTTGTTTGGCGGCTCGTTTCCGCCTTGAGGGCGGGCATACTTTCTTCTTGCTTCGCCAAGAAGAAAGTAGCCAAAGAAGAAGGCGACCCCAGGGTCGGCGCCCGCTGCGCGGGTCCCTTGCGCTACTCGAAACGCCGGGCGGCTGGCTAAACTCGCCTTCGGCTCAGACAACGCCAGCCGACTTCCCCCGGCATTCCTGCGTTGCTCAGCGCCTCTCATGGGGACCCGAAAAACGTCACGAAACGACGGCTCTGCCCTGAAAAAACGCCTACAGCAGCCGAATACAAAATTCAGGCAATATTGAGTTCAGTCGGTTCGGCGGCGACGCTTTTCCGGGTCCCCATGTGGAGCGCCGAGCAACGGAGCTGATGGCGGATAAAGGGCGAGGACTGTCTGAGGCCCGCAGGGCCGAGTTCCGCAGCCCCCGCCAGCAGCGAGTAGCGCAGGGAAGTCGGCGCAGCCGACCGCGTAGCCTGGGGTCGCCTTCTTCTTTGGCTACTTTCTTCTTGGCGAAGCAAGAAGAAAGTACGCCCGCCCGCAAGGCGGAAAACAGCCGCCAAACAACGAAATACCTATCTACGAAGGACAACTCCGGCCACCCCAATAACCGGCTGGCCGGAGAAAAGCAAACCTTAAGCCGCCTCCGCCATCGGCACCAAAAAGTCCTTGCTGATCCCATCCCCCAACATATAGATGTGATCCATAAAATCCGTCAGCCACTCATGCAGCCCCTGCTCGAGAATGTCCTCAACCCGCGCGTAATGCAGTTTGGCATGCAGCAAACCCGCCTGCCGCTGGGTTTCGCCGGAATGCCGGTTGGCGATCAGGTCGAGATTCTTGACCACGCCGTTCATGCAAAAATGCAGCGAACGCGGCATGTCTTCGCGCAGGATCAGCAGTTCGGCCACCCGTTCCGGCGTGATCACGTCACGGTACACCTTGCGATAGACCTCGAAGGCCGATACCGAGCGGAGCAAGGCGCCCCACTGGTAGAAGTCGGTGGCGCCTTCGTCGCCATGCGGGCGCAGGACGTGGTATTTGACGTCGAGTATGCGCGCCGTGTTGTCGGCCCGTTCGAGCAGCGTGCCGAGGCGGATAAAGTGATAGGCCTTGTCCTGCAGCAGCGTGCCCAACGTCGTGCCGCGCGACAGCGAGGAACGCATCTTGACCCATTCGAAAAATTCGCTGATCCCGGCATTGAGCAGTTGCTCGAAACTCTTTTCCCGCGCTTCCAGCCAGGTGGCATTCAGCGTTTCCCACATTTCGGTGGTGATTGTGCCGCGCACGGCGTGGGCGTTTTCGCGGGCCATGCGCAGGCAGCTATGGATGGAGGCAAAGTTGTCGGCATCACTGACCATGAAGCGCAGAACGTTTTCGGCGGTAATTTCCGAATATTTCTTGGCGTAGGTTTCCTCGAGGCTGTTCAAGGCGATGATCGCATTCCAGTTCTGGTTGGCGGCCTCCAGCGATTGCGGCACCAGGGACATCTGCCAGGTAACGTCGAGCAGACGGGCGAGGTTCTCCGCTCTTTCAATGTAGCGGGACATCCAGAACAAATGATCGGCAGTACGACTTAGCATGGCTTAATCCTCCAGAACCCAGGTGTCTTTGGTACCGCCGCCCTGCGACGAGTTGACGACCAGCGAGCCCTTGGTCAGGGCAACGCGGGTCAGACCGCCCGGCACCATGTTGACGCACTTGCCCGAGGACAGCACGAAGGGACGCAAATCGAGGTGACGCGGCGCAATGCCTTCCTCGACGAAGGTCGGACAGTTGGACAGGGCCAGCGTCGGCTGACCGATGTAGCCGTCCGGCTTGGCAATCAGCAATTGGCGGAAATGCTCGATCTGTTCCTTGCTCGCCGCTGGTCCGACCAACATGCCGTAACCGCCGGCGCCATGCACTTCCTTGACGACCAGTTCCGGCAGATGATCGAGCACATACTTCAGATCATCTGGCTTGCGGCACATGTAGGTCGGCACGTTGTTGAGCTTCGGCTCTTCGCCGAGGTAGAAACGGATCATCTCCGGCACGTACGGGTAGATCGACTTGTCGTCGGCGACACCGGTGCCGATGGCGTTGGCCAGTGTGACGTTGCCGGCCTGGTAGGCCTTGAGGATGCCCGGCACGCCGAGCGTCGATTCGGCGCGGAACACGGTGGGGTCCATATAATCGTCGTCGATCCGGCGGTAGATCACATCGACGCGCTGCGGACCCTGCGTCGTCTGCATGTAAACCACTTCGTCCTTGACGAACAGATCGCGACCTTCGACCAGTTCGACGCCCATCTGCTGGGCCAGGAAAGTGTGTTCGAAATAGGCGCTGTTGTAGGCACCCGGCGTCATGACCACGACCGTCGGGTCGTTGACGCCCTGCGGTGCGACGGCGCGCAGTTTTTCCAGCAGCATGTCCGGATAATGATGCACCGGTGCCACTTTGTGTTTGGCGAACAATTCGGGGAACAGTCGCATCATCATCTTGCGGTCTTCGAGCATGTAGGAGACGCCAGACGGCACCCGCAGGTTGTCTTCCAGTACGTAAAATTCGCCTGCCCCGGCCCGCACGATATCGACGCCAGCAATGTGCGCGTAAATGCCGCCGGGCACATCGACGCCCTTCATGACCGGGCGGTACTGGGCGTTATTGAGTATCTGCTCGGCGGGAATCTTGCCGGCCTTGAGGATTTCCTGGTCGTGATAGATGTCGTGCAGGAACATGTTGAGCGCCTTGACGCGCTGGCGCAGGCCGGACTGCAATGATTTCCACTCGGCCGAGGGAATGATGCGGGGAATGATGTCGAAGGGAATCAGCCGTTCCTTGCCTGCTTCCTCGCCGTAGACGGCAAAGGTGATGCCGACTCGGTGAAAGGCCAGGTCAGCCTCCGCCCGCTTGCGCGCGATGCGCTCGGGTGGCGTTGCCTTGAGCCATTGATCGTAACCCTGGTAATGAGCACGGACGCCGTCGTTGGCGTCGATCATTTCGTTATAGAAGTTCATAGTGGACTCTTCGTTGAGGATGCTCTCGGGTGTGATTCAGCAGTTTCCATGCCACGCTTCAAAATATCAACGAATCAGTGGATTAGGAATCAGGCCGGCAAGACGACGCCCCATGGCGGTGCATGCGTATTTCAATGTGGTGCAATAAAAAAACCCGCCGGATCGCTCCGGCGGGTTTCTGTACAACGAAAGACCGAAGGGATCAGGCGCGTTCGAAGATAACCGCGATACCCTGACCACCACCGATACACATCGTCACCAGCGCGTACTTGCCGGCAACGCGTTCCAGTTCATACAGCGCCTTGGTGGCGATGAAGGCACCGGAACAGCCGACCGGGTGACCGAGGGCGATGGCGCCGCCGTTCACATTGGTCTTGGCCGGATCGAGACCGAGACCGCGGGTCACGGTAATCGCCTGTGCGGCAAAGGCTTCGTTGGACTCGATAACGTCCATCTGATCGAGACTCAGGCCAGCCTTCTTCAGGGCCAGCTTGGTGGCCGGGATCGGACCTTCGCCCATGATCTCGTTCGGCACGCCGGCAACGGCGTAGGAAACGATGCGGGCCAGCGCCTTTTGACCGGCCTTGGCAGCCACGTCAGCGGCGGCCAGCACAAAGAAGGCAGCGCCGTCATTGATGCCGGAAGCGTTACCAGCGGTGACGGTACCATCCTTCTTGAAGGCCGGCTTCATCTTGGCCAGGCTTTCCATGGTGGTATTGGACTTGACGTGTTCGTCGGTGTCGAACACCACTTCACCCTTGCGGGTCTGCTTGACGATCGGCACGATCTGCGACTTGAAACGGCCTTCGGCGATGGCGGCCGTCGCGCGACGCTGCGATTCCAGCGCGAACGCATCCTGCTCTTCGCGGCTGATGCCGTGCTTGGTCGCCAGGTTTTCGGCGGTGATACCCATATGGCCGACGCCAAACGGGTCGGTCAGGATGGCGACCATCGAGTCGATGGCCTTGGTATCGCCCATGCGGGCACCATTACGCAGTGCCGGCAGCATGTAGGCAGCCTTGGACATGACTTCAACGCCGCCGCCAATACCGTAGTCGGCATCGTTCAGCATGATGTTCTGGGCGGTGGTGACGATGGCTTGCAGGCCGGAGGAACACAGGCGGGAAACCTGCATGGCGACGGATTCCATCGGCAGACCGGCCTGGATGGAAGCGACGCGGGAAACATAGGCATAACGGGAATCGGTCGGCATGGTGTTGCCGACCGTGACATAGTTGATCTGCTGGGGATCAACGCCGGAGCGAGCCACGGATTCCTTCATCACGATCCCGGCCAGCTCGCTGGCTTCGAAATCGGCCAGGGCACCACCAAAGGTACCGATAGCGGAACGGACTGCGCTCAGAACGACGACTTCTCTGCTCATAAACATCTCCTTATAAGAATCATTCAGCCTGCCAGACTGGCAAGCCCCAACAAGAACAACAACAACATCCACAACACCGTGGCGCGCCAGACGAGGCCCACGGCACTCTGCATGAAATCGACATCGGCCGGGTCACCCATACCCAAGGCGGCGCGGTCCGTCACCTCGCTGCCATCAAGCACCGGCATCCCGAGCTGGACCCCGAGCGCCCCGGCCCCACTGGCCAGGACAATGCCCAGATCGCGATCCGGCCATTGCCCGGCCTGCGTCCGCCAGCAATACACCGCGTCTTCGAAATCACCGACGATGGCAAAAGCCGCCGCCGTAGCCCGCAAGGGCAGCCAGTCGATAATACCGAAAACAAGGCGTGAGAACGCGAAGAACTCATTATGTTCAGCAATATTACAATTGTTCCAGCGCTCGCTAACAATTGCCGAAATTCGATACAGCACAGCGCCACAGGGGCCTGGCAAAAGCACAAACCAGAGCAGGACGGCAAAGACATGGCGGTGCGAGGCGGCCAGGGCCTGCTCGATGGAAAGCCGGGCGACATCCTCCGCCGCCAGCGTTTCGGTCGAACGGCCCTGCCATTCTCCGAGGAGCTGGCGGGCTCGCGGCAGATCGTCCAAACGCAGCGCCAACTGAATTTCCGTGTAATGGTGACTGAACTGCCGAAAACCCATGGTCAGGTACAGGGCGCCGACATTGAGTCCCCAGGCCAGCAGTGGATTGAGCGAATAAAGCAGGTAGTAGAGCAGGCCGAGCAGACCGACCGGCAGCACTACCGCAAAGCCCCAGGCGATCACGCCATGGCGGTATTCGCCGTCATTGAAGCGCGCCTCGACGAAGTCCGCCCAGGCGGAGACGGGGTCAGCCACCATGCGACGGTAGGAAAGGGGTTGCAGCTGCTCGATGAGGAAAACTGCAATCAGCGAGAGAATACTCATGGGGGCTGGGAATTTTGCCGAAATCGGCTTATTTTCTTATGCTAAAACGCCACATTACCACAAGCTTACAGTGGATGCAGACCAAGACGTGCGGTCAGGGAACGGATCATTCCAGCCGTCGCCCCCCAGATAAAATAATCACCATAGGGCATGGCGAAATAATGCCGTAAGGCACCGCGATAATGCAACGAGTGCTCCTGGTGATTGGCCGGATCGAGCAGAAAATCAAGCGGCACCTCGAAGGCTTCGGCCACTTCGAAAGGATCGAGCGCCAAAGCAAACGGCGGCGTCACGAGACCGACCACCGGCGTCACCCGGAACCCGGTGCCGGTGCGGTATTCCGGCAGGAAACCGAGTATTTCGATACATTCCCGCGCCAGACCGATTTCTTCTTCGGTCTCGCGCAAGGCCGTATGGATCGGCGAAAGGTCATGGCTCTCGACCCGCCCGCCGGGAAAACTGATCTGGCCGGCATGGTCACGCAAATGCGCGGTCCGCTGCGTCAGCAATACCGTTTTTCCGGCATCGCGCAAGACAATGGGAAAGAGCACCGCCGCCGGGACCAGCGCCAAGTCTTCGCCCCCGGCTTCCTGGACAAAATCGCCCACCGACGGCGCGGGCAACAGACACGCTCTTATTCGGTCAAGATCGAAACTCATTCTGCCGTAGCGTTGTCCTCGATTTCGGCATGAACGGCATTCAACGCGTCCTGTAACGTTTCTTCCGGCAGGCAGTTGATCGAAGTGGCAACCATGTCGGCCGCCTCGACCGCCCCCACCGGCAGGCGCTTGCTGTCCAGGCAGGCGATCAGCGCGGCCGAGGCACCGACGACACGGAGGATGGATTGCCGTTCGCTCATCAGCATTTCCAGCTCGCGGCGCAGCATGGTGATTTCGTTGTCTCGGTTGGGCATGGATTCTCTCCTAATATCGTTTTTTAAGTGTCATGGTACTGCCATCGCGCTGCATTTCCATACGGTTCAAGAAGCTCATGCCCAGTAGCGCGACCGGCATCTCTGTCTGCAGGATCAAGGCATCGACCTGGTGCAAGGTGACATCGCCTATCCTCACCGTATCGAGGGCAAGCTTACTCACGGCGGCCGGGCCGTTGGCCGTTTGCGTCATCCCCTTCTGCCCCTTATTGAAATCCAGGCCAAGGCGGCGGGCATCGCTCGCCCCCAGGGAAATCATGGTCGCCCCAGTATCCACCATAAAGCGCACCGAGGTGCCATTTATGGTGCCGGTGGTGAAAAAATGTCCCTGTCCATTGGCCGTCATGATGATCTTGCCGGAACCGTCACCGGAGGACGCCCCGATGGCATGCTGCCCGACCCGCAGCGGCCGTTTTTTGCCACCGATCTCGACGACCACCTGATCACCTTGTACAGAGAGCAGCTTGACGCCGTCCATGCTCTGCCCGATGGCCACCGCCTGCGGCTCACTGCCGTTGACCATGAGCATCGCCTTGCTGCCCATGACCCCGGCCAGACCGACGTCCTGGGCCCCGGCCATGACCGGAAAGAGGCCAAGCAGAACGATAGCCAGCGTAAAATAAGGCCTACCGCGTCCGGAGATATTCGCAAAAATGCTACCCGTTGCCATCGTTCGCCACTCCCCTACTGAAGGTCCGGGCTATTTTGCCATATTCCTTGAACAGCAAGGGATTCCATGGCGGCTGATAGCCCTTGATGAAGGCCAGGCGGTACCGCTTGCGGCCGACGACTTTTCCGGACTCTGCTTGATGGGCGGCCCGATGAGCGTCAATGACCCACTGCCGTGGATCGAGTCGGTCTGCGCGCTGATTCGCGACGCCGTCGCCAGGAACATTCCGGTGATCGGGCATTGCCTGGGCGGGCAGTTGATAAGCAAGGCACTGGGCGGCGTCGTGAGCCGCAATCCGGTCAAGGAAATCGGCTGGAGCAAAGCGAGCGGAGAAGATTACGACATCGCTCGCCACTGGCTGGGGCGATTTGCCGGCCAGCCGGCGACCGTTTTCCAATGGCACGGTGAAACCTTCAGCATTCCACCCGGCGCCACCCGCATCCTGGCCAATGCGCACTGTGCCAACCAGATGTTCGTGCGCGGCCCCCACCTCGGCATGCAGTGCCATGTCGAAATGACGCCGGAAATGATTGCCACCTGGTGTGGCCAATGGGCCGACGAGGCAATCGCGGCAGCCGACCAACCCAGCGTACAGATGCCGGCCGCCATGCAAGGGGATATTGGCCAACGCCTACCGATCATGCGCCAATTATCCGATCAACTTTACTCGGTGTGGATCAAGGGATTGGCCCGCTGACGACCGGTAGCGGAATAGAAAAACGGGCCGTCAGACGGCCCGTTTTTCCATGTTTGAAACCGCACCAAGCCTAATCGCGGAAATTCCCGTACTTGATCGGAAAGTCGGTAATCGACTTGGTAATCAAGGCAATGCAGGCCTGCAGATCATCCCGCTTGATCCCCTGCACCCGTACCGTATCGCCCTGAATCGAGGCCTGCACCTTCAGCTTGTTGTCCTTGACCAACTTGACGATTTTTTTCGCCAGGTCGCTGTCAATACCATCCTTGAGCTTCATTTCCTGCTTGACCTTGTTGCCGGAAACGCTGATCACCTTCTGATGATCGAGGCGCTTGACGCTTTCCTTTTCCTTCTTTTCCATGGCCGGGAAAAGCAGATCCTTGATCTGATCGAGCTGGAAATCGGAATCGCCCCACAGGGTGATGACCTTGTCCTTCTCGTTCAGTTCGACCTTGGCGCTGGTGCCCTTGAAGTCATAACGATTGTCG
>JAGTRU010000023.1 GCA_018261905.1 Pseudomonadota bacterium
CAGCGTATCGTTACCCTTGCCTCCTTGCAGGGTATCAACACCATTTTCCCCGTACAACGTGTCGTCATCCGCCCCTCCATCCAGAACGTCGTTGCCATCTCCTCCGTTCAACGAATCGGAAGCTGCTCCACCATATAGCGTGTCATTGCCAACTTCACCATTCAAGACATCATTCCCAGCGGTCCCGACCACGAAATCGTCACCAGCTCCCGCGCTGAAAGCGGAGGAAGTACTCGGCGCAAAATAGAAGTCGCCACCAGAAGAGGCTGAATTCGTCACTCCGTTTAACGTGGAAGAGACAAAATTTGACCGAACTGCTTCCCAAGTCCCCGCTTGCGCAGCTTCCGACATCCATGTACTGAGTTTCGGTTCTGGACTCCAATTTTCCATTCCAGACAAACTGCCGAGATGCTTAGTCAGATCGATCAAATCCACCAGCCCACGAACCGGATCGGACGCATGCTCTGCATCAATGGCAACGTTCATCCCCGAGAAGTCCAGGTTGATGCCATTCTGATCAATGCTCAGATTGATCGCATCCATATACCCTTTCAGCCGGGTTTGCAGGACGAGACCGTCGTAGACTGACTGCTTCAGGGCATCGTAGCTTTGCTGAAGGAGTAGTACTTGTGGTGCGGTCAATACAGGCACAACTACAACGAAACCCGACACGGTATAGCTCTGCCCAGGATTCACCACGCTCACTGGCAGCCCATTCCCCGTGCGGATACCGCCTGCCGCCGGAAAATCCAGGAAAGTCTGGCCGTTGAACTTTTCCAGCACGGCCATCATGCTTCGCATGCTGTCAACTTCGGCCTTCATGGTCGCATAGTGCCCCTCGTCAAAACCTGTCGTTGTTTTGAGGCCGGGCACAAAGATATCCAGTCCGGGCTGTCCCTCGCATTGCATGATTTGCAGTTCGAGATCCGTCACCCCCGGCACTCTATACAGGAGGCGCGGGACTGGTGTGGGCAGTCCGTTCGTATCAGCCAGAAGCGCAACAATATTGTCCTGCGAAGTTTGCATCGTGGAACTGTTCGCCCAATCCCGGATCAGCGTATCGAGCTGGCTCATCATCTGGCTGCGAGTGGTACCGGCCAAGCCATTGACGTCGGCGATCAGCGCGGCATTGAGGCTGGCCGCTTCCTGCAGGTCGCGCACGGCGCCGCTGCCTTGCAGGCCGGGGAGTTTGGCGGCTTCTACGGTCAACGGGATTTTGTCGCCAAATTCGCGATAGAAGGCGTTGCTGGTGAGGTTGAGGTTGGCGGCCGTGCCGGTGCTGCCGTCGGTGCGCGTGAAGGTGGCGCTGGCGCTTTGGCTGTTGCCGCTGGCGAAATTCACTGTGCCGGCGGTGCTGGTCAGGCTGATGCTGGCAATGCCGGCGTCGGCCAGGGATTGCAGTTCGCCGGCATCCGAGACGCCATCCTGATCAAGGTCGCGCCAGACCCGGACATTGCCGTATTGGGCATCGGCATTGTTGAAGACGCCGTCGTGGTTGCTGTCGAGATCGGCGAGCGCGGCAAAGCCGCTGGTGGCTTTTTGGCCGTTGGACATGACGGTGTCGACACCGAAGAGTTCGTTACCGTTGTCGATGGTGCCGTTGGCGTTTTTGTCGAGGGCCAGCCAGGCATCGTCACCTTTGAGCCAGCCAGTGCCGGTTTTGGTGCCGTCGCCGTTGTGGTCAAAGAGGGTTTGGGTGGCGGCGGTGATGCCGGTGGTTTCGATGCCGTCGGCGTCTAGGTCGAGGGCTAGGGGGTCGATGCGGGGTGGGTTTTTGGCGCGGTTGAAGAAAGAACCGACCATATCCCGAATATTTGCTTTATAACTATCAGGAACAGCCCACTTCCAAAAGGCTTCGCCTGCTTTTGCTCCTGCGTAACCAAATCCAACTGCAAGCGTAATTCCAGTGGCAGATGCAGCTGCAATTCCTGCCAACCCAGCCAACGCAGTGATTAACGCAGCAGTCCCGAGTCCTGTTAATGCGCCAGTTGATGTTTTTCCTAGTTCCCACGTGTTTCCGTCATACCATTTAGAGCCCATTTCTGCTAGAGCAGCGATCCCCCCTGCGGTAGCAGCCCAACTTTTGGCAAGTGCCGCCATCTCCGATTGAGAAGCTCCTACCCCGCCTTCGTATGCGGCAGTATTTCTATATCCTTGCTCTATCTGCTTTCCGATATCGAGCATTTTTTGTTCCATTGCGTTCAGGGGCTCGAAACTCGAATTCACCTTTGACCAGGCATCAGCATAGGTTTTTGCTTCCACAGCATTTTGGATATATCCGTTTGCTATCGCTTCTGTGCTTTTGGCCATTTGTTCAAGATTGATTTGTAACCACGCAGCAAGTGCACCTGACTGATCAAACCCAGAAGGTTGATTTAGTTCTGCGGCAAGCGCCTCAAAATATGTTTGATTTTTCATAGTGATTTCATCCATTTATTACCTCAGACGTTTTTGGCAGGATTTTATTTAAGTTCAAGAACAGAGTTATAGAAACAAGGAAAGCCAGTAGTTCTGCCATGATTCCAGCAGTTGTTAAGCCAATCATCCCAAGTTTGCTTCCGGAGGTGCACCCGGCACAAAGTGATGGGTCGTTTGAAACAAGAAACACCCCAAAATACCCAACCACCACTCCCACCGGAGCTGCGATTATTAGAATCAAGCGCTTTCTACTAGGGAGAATTAAAGCATTTTGAATTATAATTTTTGCTACGTTCTTCTTGTTCCACTCAATCCAAAGAAAAATCAATTGAAACGGAAACGCAGAAAAAACTATTGCATAGAATGCAAGAGCCTCATTAGGATTAGAGCTGCTTTGGATATTTTCATTAATGCTAGTATAAAAAGCGGCAAACCTTGCTAACATTAAAATAATATCGCTATTCACCACAATAAACGGCGAAAACAATATTAAACATCCTCCGACAAAAGCTGGAAGCCACGCAACGGGATGGGTTATTACGCTAATTGCGCGACTATCCTTGTCAACGCAAAATGGGTCAGAGACATTTTCTTTTCCCCCATTTTTTCCCGTTGACCGTAGCAATTCATTCTCGTCATTAGTTTTCATCCTCAATCACCTCCATCTGCCGGGTTGTATTTGTTCCGAGTTCGATAACTTCATCGACCGCCAATCCCCTCGGAATCTGATGCGTAATAAACAACATCGTCACTTTTCCTTTGAGCTTGTTGATGGTTTTCGCGAAATGCTCCGCCGTCTGCTGATCCAGATTCGACACCGCCTCATCAAAGACCAAAATCTTCGGCCGCTTGAGCAGCGCTCTTGCGATGGCAATCCGTTGCCGCTGCCCACCCGATAGCCCGGTGCCACGTTCGCCGATTTCGGTTTGATACCCATCATTGAGCGTCTCGATCACCTCATGAATCTCCGCCGCCTTGCAAGCCTGAATCACATCCTCAAAGCTGGCATGTGGATGGGCCATGACGAGGTTGTCATAGAGCGTCCCGGCGAAGAGCACGGTTTCCTGTGGCACGACGCCGAAGGTTTGCCGGAGTTCGTTGGCAGCGAGGTGGCGGATGTCTTTGCCATCCAAAGTGATCAACCCTTCGTTCGGCTGGTAAAAGCCGAGCAGTAGTTTGGCCAGCGTGCTTTTGCCGCAGCCGGAGGGGCCCATCAGCACGGTCAGGTGGCCGGGCTTCAGCGTCAGGCTAAGGTTCTTGTACAGCCAGGGGTGATGTTCGGAATAGCGGAAGGCAAGATGGCTGAGATCGATTCTTCCGGGGCCCTGGTTTTCTCTTGTCGGGGTCAGCGTATGCGGTTCCTGCGGCATGTCGAGAATGTCGCCGAGGCGTTTGACCGCGATGTTGGCTTGCTGGAATTCCTGCCACAGGCCAACGAGTCGCAGGAGTGGCTGGCTCATCCGTCCGGCGAACATCTGGAAGGCGACGAGCATACCAACCGTGAAGCCGTCGTTCTGCATGACCAGCAAGGCACCGACGATCAGGATAGCCAGGGTCATCACCTGTTCAAGGCCATTGCTGATGACGTTGTAGGTGTTGCCGACCTGCTTCGTACTGAAACCGGCAGCCAAATACTGGGCCAGGAAGTCGCCGTACTTCTTGTCGATGTCGGCTTCCATCTGCAGGGATTTG
This sequence comes from Pseudomonadota bacterium, assembly GCA_018261905.1. Taxonomy (GTDB): domain Bacteria; phylum Pseudomonadota; class Gammaproteobacteria; order Burkholderiales; family Rhodocyclaceae; genus Azonexus. The sequence continues at coordinate 4,111 of JAGTRU010000023.1, forward strand.
ACGGTGGCCATGCCTGAGACGTATTCGGTGAGGAAGGACTGGTTTCTCGCCCCGAGCATGAATTGCTGGTTGAGCTTGTCGCGAAAGACCGGGGCGACGAGAAAGCTGATGAAGGCGATGGTGCCGAGCAGGCCGACGGCAATCAATGAGAGTTGCCAGCTATAGGCAAACATCACGGCGAGGAAAATGAGCAGGAAGGGGAAATCGAGGACCAGCGTGACGGCAGCACCGGAGACGAATTCGCGGATGGTTTCGACGCCATGCAGGCGGGCGACCAGGGTGCCGGTGGGGCGGTGTTCGAAATAGGGCAGCGGTAGCCTGAGCAGGTGCCGGAAAACCTGGCTGCCGAGGACGGCATCGATGCGGTTGCCGGTGTGCAGCACGAGGTATTGGCGCAGCCAGCTCATGCCGCTGGTGAAGAGCATGAACATGACGAGCGCTACACCAAGAACGATCAGGGTGCTGTGGGTCTGGTGGACGACGACCTTGTCGATGATGACCTGCGTAAAAAGCGGCGTGGCCAGACCGACGAGCTGGATAGCCAGGCTGGCAAGCAGGACATCGCGCCAGATGGTTTTGTGCTTGAGGAGTTCAGGAATGAACCACTTGAAGCCGAACTCCTTCTTCTCGACTGCAAAGCCGGGGATTTCGCCGTCCTTGTTGGTGCCGCTGGCTTCGCGTGAGGCGAGGATGAGTTCGGGTTCGAACTGGGTGGCAGCTTCGTCGACGGTGATGGTTTCGGGGGTTTGAGATCCCGCCCGGAAAAACAGCAGTTTCTGCGCCCCCGAGGAGGCTTGCTTCGAGGCGTCGGTTTTAAGAATGAGGACGGGAGTTCTGGCAAACTTATCCTTGTCTGATGAAGGAAGTTCCTTCTCGGTGATAGCTGCTTCGGCAAGAACATTGGCTACCGGGGGAACTGCCCTGAGGAAACCGATGGCGGGTAGCGGCAGTTTCTCCCAGGCCACACCGACCAAAAGCAGCGTACCAGTCTTGAACCCAAGCGCGCGAGCGGCTTCATGCAAGGTTGCCAGGGTATAAGGTGGCGGAAACTCCTTGGCGACCAGATCGGGGTTGAAAGGCGTGCGGTAAAGACTGCATAGGCTACCCAACAGCCAAAGGACATCATCGTGTCCGAACTCCCCCCCGGAAGATCGCATGAATAAACCATTTGTATTTTTTGGAGCCAGCAGTCTGGGCGAGAAGCAATGACCAGTCAATATGCCATAGGTAATAATTTTATTTCAGCAATGAAATATGGCATTCCCGACGATCAGCGCCGCTGATTAGCAAATGATGGCGTTGCGTGAAGGACATTGAGGGTGATCAGCGCAATGCACTGCTGGCATTTTTGCTCCCTACGCGGCCTACGGTTTCTCAGGCCATGACTCCCGGCCGCCCCAAGGGGCGGCTTCATTTCAGATGCCCGCCTCACACAATTGATCGGATGGCCAGGCCGAGCAGGCAGCCTGGCCGCGCACAGAAAAACCCGGCTACCAGCCGAGCCGGACGGGCAAGGTCCTGGCCTGACGCTGCCAGCGGCCGCTCAGCCCGGCAGCGTCTTGACTCAGCGTAAAGCAGCCGGCCTCGCCTGACGCAGCATCCTCGGTGAATTCGAGACGCTGACCGGTCTTCTTGCCGAAGAACGAGATCGGTTTGCGGTACTTGTCGTAGTAATACAACCCGGAAAAGGAGTTGTCATCGTTGAGCGGGTTGATGCGCAGGGTGATCGGTGCCGAACCGACCTTGCCGTGCAGGACCTGTCCATGGAGCGCAACCGGCGCCGCGGCATCGCCCTCGCCGGTCAGCAGGTAGCGGCCGTAGGGTTGCAGCAGGGCAGCGAGGTCTTTCAGTCCCAGGGGCCACGTGACCTCCCCGACATCGTCGAGCGCCCGGCTGGCATGGTTGCTGCAGCGCCCGGCGGTGAACACGATGCCCTTGTCGGTCAGGATAAAACGTGTCGAACGCAGGCTATTACGCAGGGCCGCGTCACCCGGTGTTTCCTGAAACTGAGCGAGGCAGTCTTCATTGAGGGCAAGGCGATCTTCGGTGTCCTCAACAGCATCCTTTTTGCGCTTTCCTGCCTTCTGCACATTCGCCAGTTCGCGCCGCAGGGTCCGGATCTGTTGCCGGTACAGGCGTTTGCGTTCGGCGAAGAAGCGCCGCCCGACCTCGCTCAGGCCGCGCGGGGTCAGAATATCGTCAATGAGCAGGAAACGACCGGTTTGCGCGTCGAAATTGAAATATTGCTGGTAGTCCTCGCAATAGGCACCACAGCCTTCGGCATTGATTTCCAGGGCAAGAACGCGCCCGTCGTTATACCGGACGCTGAAATCGAGTGATGCCGTCCCCTCCGGCGGCGTGACGCCCTCGCCGAGTGCAAAGCTCTTGCCGGCTTCGCGCGGGGCCGGCATGTTGAGTTGACTCAGGAACATGACTTCATTGATCCGAGCCGTGGCGGGAGAGGCGGGAAGCGCGTAAGGCAATTTGATGGCGCCATCGGCCCATTGGCTGGAAGAGAAACCCGTTTCGGGGTGTTTATCTGCTTTCCATTGCAGGCGCGTGCTGGTGATCTGCAGGGGTTCGGCAAACAGTTCGAGGGCGGGCAACAGCAACAGGGAAAAAAGGACGAGACGACGCATGGTGTCAGAGGTTCCGGTAGGAAAAGGTGATCCTTCGCCGGGACGAAGGCATTCAGTCCCGGCGATAATGAACAAATCCCTTGTTCAGTGCCTCAGAGTTGGTAGCGCTCGATGATCGCAAGGTGGTGGGCCGGGTCGGTGTCACAATGTTCCGCCAGGTGTAGCCAGCAAAGCGGGTGTAGCCAGTCTTGCGTAGCCGCGCTCAGCGCCCGGTGGATTTCCATGGCCGGCACGGCGTCCGGTGCGGCCACCGTAAAGTAAATGCCGGGGAGATCGAGCGCGGCGCTGCTGTCGTGAACCTGGTAATCGCTGCCGCTGTGGATCCAGACGTTCCAGCCGCGCGAGACGAGTTGATCGCGGAAATGTTCGAAACAATCGTCGCCGGGATAAGCGCCGTCGGCCAACCAGCCTTTGCCGAAGCCACCGCGCTGCAGCGTATGCACATGGCGGAATGTACGGATGAAGTTTTCCCGTTCCTCTTCGTCTTCGGGAAGCGGACAGACTGGCTCGGCGTCGAAGACGACCCAGTCGGCAACATGCTGCGGGCTGTTTCCTCTTGCGTTTTCCAGGATACGGGCGCTGACCGGACCGCTTCGTAGGGCGAAGTAGTCAACGGGTTCGCCATCCTCGATGTAGCGGATGATGACCGTACCCCATTCCTCCTCGATCGGCCCAGCGCCGGAGCTCAGTTCGATTTCCAGCTGTTTTGCCGCCTCGCGCACACCCTCCCAGTCTTCGCCAGCGGTTGCGGCAATCATGTAGTCCCAGAGCACGGATTTGTCCTGTTCGGTACTGTCGTACAGTTTCAGGTAGCTCTCGGCGGCCTCGGCGAAGCGTCTTTGTTGCAGCAGGCTGTAGGCATGCAGGCGACGGGCACCGTTCGATGCGGGGGATTTTGCCAGCAACTCGCTACAGTGCCGTTCGGCCGCCGGCCAGTCGTCACGACTGCTGGCCAGGCGGGCCAGAGACCAGGAGGCCGTCAGTGGAGCGCTGGTTTCGTAGAGTTTTGCCAGACGCAATACGCCAGCTTCGTCCCCCTTGTTCATCAGGGCGCCCAGGAGGACGTAGGCGAGATTTTCTTCCCGGGTCGTGTGGGTTTCGATGTATTCCCAGAGCAGGGCTATGGCTTCGCCCTGGGCGCCGCAGGCTTCCAGCGCCGCTGCGGCCTGTTCGCGCAGCTCGCTATCTTCGGGGCGTTGCCGGACGGCCAGCAGCAGCCACTGGGCTTCCTTTTCCGGACTCCGGCTAGCATTTTCAGCGGCCTGCGCCGCCAGATGCTCAAGCAGGTTTTCGGCCGCGACCGGCAGGTCATTTTGGTTCGGCAGGGCATCGATGGCTGCGGCCAGTGTGGCGAGAAGTGCGCTGGCACCGAGGTCCTGGCGCAATTTGCTAAGGTATTTTCGCGCCTGTTCGAGGTAGCGGCGGGCGGTCCACGCCGCCCCCCGCTGCATGGCCAGACGGATGCCGTATTCGGCCAGTTCGATGAGGGTCCGGTAACTGCCGCTGTCTGCGTAGTGGTCCAGCGCCCGCTGCAACTGGCTGGCCAGTTGCCAGGTATTGCGCTCGCCCTGGCGCCGGAGTACCGGGTAAGCCGCCTGCCACCAGCCGATGTGGTCGCCGATGGTGAGTTCGGGCAGGGGCGGCAGGGTTTCCCAGACTTCTTCATCGCGCTCCAGTCCGGCCAGGGCCAGGGCCTTGAGCAGGGTGCGCGGCTGGCTGACATTTCGCCACTCCATGCCTTCGGCGGCCGCTTCCTGGGCGGCGATGTGCTCCAGCGCCTCGTCGTAACGCCCGAGCGCGATCAGTGTCTTGTTCTGGATTTCCAGAATGCTGTCGCCGACCTCTTCGCCCGCCGCCTCGATGCATTCCTGCTGCGCCTGCAGATAGATCAGCGCTTCCTGGGGGCGAGCCGCATCGAGCAAGGCGTCGGCTTTTTCGTTGCTCAGGCACTGGAAACAGTTCCAGCTCGGGTCGATGCGGGCCAGGGTTTCATCGCAGACTTCGATGCGTTCGCTGACCCAGCCCGGGCCGTCGATGTTGGCATAACAGGCGGCCAGATCCTGGGTCACGCAAACGGATTGCGGGCAGTCGATGGTTTCCTTGCGATGGGCGAATTCGAACAGCGCCACCGCATCGGCCAGGGCCTTTTCGCCTTCTGCCTTGTTGCCGATCCGGTTACGCATTTCCCAGTGGCCGACGAAGACTTCCAGCCACGGGTTTTCCAGCGTCTTGCATAAGGCCTTGGCTTCCGGCAGCAGGGCATCCGCCTGCTCGGGCTTCATGTCGACGATTTCACTGCTCAGGCGGTCGATCAATTCCGCGCTATGGACTTGCCCGGCTTCGGCGAGATCGTTCTGGAGCTTTTCCACCCAGTTCCAAATATTCATTTATTTTCCTCAAGTAAGTTGCTGCTTGCCGCCTTGCGGCGAAATTAATGTTCAACGATAGCTTTGACTGATGCCGCGAGATCAATCAGGGCCTGGTTCGGGGCCTTTTCGGCATGCGGATTTTGGGCGGCCATCAGTGTTTTGAACGCCTTGAGCAGGCGTGCCGCAAGAGCGGCCTGGCCGGGCGCTGCGTGCCTGGCCAGGAGCAGGGTCTGGATGGCGGGGTTATCGAGATTGACATACAGCCGCTGGTCGTATTCAGCATCGATTTTTGCCGTGAATTGGCGGGCCAGGCGCAGGGCGGATTGCGAAATCTGCTTGTCGCTGGCGTCGGCTTCGAGACGGCGTTTGAGTTCGCTGTCGCGATCCGGCACGACGACCAGCGGCAATTCCTCGGGGTGAAAGCGCGCCGCAATGAGCTTTTCGCCGTCCGCCAGATGCTCTTCCAGCCAGGCCTGCTGCGCCGTCGGCAGTTCGGCCAGGGTGAACAACTGGCGATTGCCCTGCTCCGTACCGAGCTCGGTCAGGCGGACACCCTTGGTCTGCGCCCAGCGCCGCAAAAAGGGAACGACCGCATAACGATGCCCGTGAGCGACCGGCACCCCCATGATCCGGAAAAGCATTTCCTCGAAACCCTGGCGGTTTTCAAAAATGACGTGCAGGCTGCCGCGCGAGAGAATTTCCCGGACCGGCAGGTCGCCCCGCGAGCTGGGAATGCGCACGCAATCCATGATCAGCAGGAACAGACGTTCGTCGCACAAGGCGGCGCCGAGCAGGGCTTCGTTATGGCGGGCGAGAATGCGGCGCCAGGCTTCGGGCTGGCTACGGCTGATTTCCGCCAGGCCTTCAATGACCGCTTCGCTGATGGCGCGCTGAGTCGCCCGGTAGTGGTCGTCGCGCTGCAAATCCTCGCGACTGGCCGTGGGTGTCAGTTGTGATGATTCGATGACGCCGCCGATGAAGCCGGCCCATGAGGGCAGCAGGTCGCGGGCATCGTCATCCAGCAGCATGCCGCGCACGAAGACCGAAAGATTGCGATTGTCGCTGGTGCCATAGCTGCCGCCATCCTGTACCCAGAGAAGACCGGCTGCAGTGCAGTGCAGGCCGGGGTGCAGCGCCAGGGTGCAGATGGGTTCGAAGTTCTTTTCGAAGCGTGCCGCGAACGCCAAATTGCGCCGCCGCTCGAGCACGGGATGCAGCCTCGCCGCGTCGTTTTGCCGCCAGGGAGGCGGTTCGGGATTGAGCGCCTCGGCGTTGCCGGCAATGTAGATGGGCTCCTTGAGCAACAGGCAGTAATGACCAAGAATTTCCTGCAGCCGCTTGCTGTTGGCCAGCGACTGGAAGTCACTCTGCAATTCGAGGATGATTTCCGTGCCGACAGGCCGGGCCGCAATGGGGATCACCGAATACTGCTCGGCGTTGGTCGAGCTGTAACTATGGCCTAGCCCGGGATCGCGGTAAGACGTCGTATTGACGGTGACCCGTTTGGCCAGCACGAAGGCCGAGAGAAAGCCGAGGCCGAACATGCCGATCAGTCCGCTGTTGTCGTGCCCGGTCTGGCGCAGGTTGCGCGTATAGCCGACGCCGACCGTGGCCAGGTAGGCATGGATTTCCGGTTCGGTCAGGCCGGCGCCGGTATCCGTAATGCGCAAAACGTTTTCGGCGCGATCAAAGCCGACGTCGATTCTGGCCGGGGCGTTCCAATCCGGCTGCTCGATCCGGCGGCGAATGATCGAGTCATGCGCGTTTTGCACCAGTTCGCGCAAGGCGACCATCGGTGTCGAGTACAAGTGTTTGCTCAGAACGGACATCAGGCCGGGCAGGTCGACGTCGGTGCGGTGAAGACCCGCGATTTGCGGAAGTGCCTGAGGAGAGTTCATAGAGTCGCTCGCGAATAGGATATTGGCATTATCGCCGAGCAAGCGATTCAGGTCGACTTCCCGGAAAAGTCAAGGCCCACCGTTGAAATGACGAAACCCAGAAGGGTCTGCGAAATCAACGTCATGTGCGAGATTTTCGCGCCCCACCCAAGGCATCGCCAGGCGGCGCTTAAACCTGCGTCTGCGTCACCGATTTCCTGAAGCGGAACAGCGCGATATTGAAGAAGCAGGCGCCAACCGCCGTCATGGCCAGAAGATCCTGCCAGATGATGGCGAAGCCCGCCCCCCGGTAGAGGATGCCCTGGGCGAGACGGACGAAATAGGTGGTGGGCGCGGCGAGCATGATGTTCTGGACGATGGCCGGCATGCTTTCGCGCGGCGTGATGCCGCCGGAAAGCATGAGCAGCGGAATGATGCAGAGAATGATCAACAGTCCGAGCTGCGGCATCGAGCGGGCCACCGTGCCGAGGAAGATGCCGATCGAGGCGGCGGCGAACAGGTAGCAGGCGGCCGCCGCCAGGAATAGCGGCACCGAGCCGGCAATCGGCACTTTCAGCACCTGCTGCACCATCACGGTCAGCGCGAAAGTCACGCCGAGCAGCACCACCAGGCCGTTGGCCCAGACCTTGGCGAGCATGATTTCAAGCGGACTCAGGGGCATCACCAGCAGGTGCTCGATGGTGCCGTGCTCGCGCTCGCGGATGAAGGCGGCGCCGACCAGGATGATGGTCAGCATGGTGACGTTGTTGATCACTTCCATGACGCCGCCGAACCACACGCCGGTCAAATTTGGATTGAAGCGCACGCGGGTCGTCAGGGTGATCGGCGTGGCGCTGCTGGCGCGCGTGCCGCTCAGGTATTCGCCGACCTCGCCGAGCGCGATGCTCTTGATGTAGGTGGCGCCGATGAAGGCCTGGCTCATGATCGTCGCGTCGATGTTGAGCTGCATTTCCGGCGTCCGCCCGGCCTGCACGTCGTGCTGGAACTTGGCCGGGATCACCAGGGTGAAGTTGTAGCGCCCGGAATCCATGCCCTGGTCGAGTTCGCTCAGCGTCGTCTGGGCCGGCGCGCGGAAATACGGTGGGTAGAAGGCGCCGACGATGCGCCGCGACAGGGGCGACTGGTCCTCGTCGACGACGGCGATCGGCGCATTGCGCAACTCCTGCGAAGCGCCCGTCGCCGCCGTGTAGATGGCGCCCGAGAAGGCCCAACAGATGAGCACCAGCAGCACCTTGTCGGCGCCCAGGCTTTTCAGTTCCTTGAGACCCAGCCGGTAGATATTGGAGAGGTGCATGCTATTTCTCCTGTTTCCTGAGCAGCGCCACGGAGAGCAGCGTCAGCACCGGAATGAAGGCGGCCAGCGCAAGAAATTGCGGGATCAGGTCGGCAAAGCCGAGGGCCTTGGTAAAGGTGCCGCGACTGATGATCAGGAAATAGCTGGCCGGGAAGCACTGGCCGATCCAGTAGCTGGCCCCCTCGAGCGCGGCGACCGGCGTGGTCAGTCCGGAAAAGCTCACGGTCGGCAGGATGGTCAGGATCGCCGTGCCGAACAGCGCGGCGATCTGCGTGCTGGTGAAGGTCGAAATGAGCAGGCCGATGCCGGTCGTCGCGATGACGTAGAGCACGGCACCGAGACTCAGCGCGAGCAGGCTGCCCTTGATCGGCACCTGGAAAATCACCTGCGACTGGATGAGCAGCAGCACGAAACTGATCAGCGCCACGACGATGTACGGCAACTGCTTGCCGAGCAGGAATTCGAGGCGCGACACCGGTGTCACGTAAAGATTGGTGATCGAGCCGAGTTCCTTCTCGCGCACGACGCCGAGCGCCATCAGGATGGCCGGGATGAAGATCAGCAGGATGGGAATCACCGCCGGCACCATGGCGTAGATGCTCTTGAAATCCTGGTTGTAGCGGTAGCGCGAGACGATATTGACCGGATAGCCGGTACTGACGCCCGTCTTCTCGAGCACCAGCTGCTGCACATAGGCGAGATGCAGGCCCTGGACGTAACCGCGCACGGTTTCGCCGCGGTAGGGCATGGCGCCATCGACCCAGACGCCAATTTCCGGCCAGTGCCCGCGGCGCAGGTCGCGCCCGAAATTGGCCGGGATATCGACGGCCAGCGACAATTCACCGGTCTGCATGCGCCGCTCGAGTTCGGCGTCGTCGGCAATCGGCGGCTGTTCGATGAAATAGCGCGAACCGGCAATGTTCTGGATATAGGCCCGGCTCTCCGGCGACTGGTCACGGTCGAGCACGCCGAAGCGCAGGCCCTCGACGTCAAGCGAGATGCCATAGCCGAGCACGAACATCAGCAGCACCGAGCCGAGCAGCGCGAAAGTCAGGCGGATCGGGTCGCGGCGCAGTTCCAGCGCCTCGCGGTAGGCGTAGCCGAGCAGGCGGCGCAGACTGAAGGCCGAAGGCGGCGCGACCGGCCGGCTGTCGGCTTCCGGCGCGGCCGCGGCCGGCGCCGCGTCGGGCTGGGCGGCAACGACGCCGGTCGCCTCTTCGAGGTAGCTGATGAAAGCGGCTTCCAGCGTCTTTTCGCCGCGCGCCGCGCACAGCCCGGCCGGCGTGTCGCTGGCCAGCACCTTGCCGGCGTGCATCAGCGAAATGCGGTCGCAGCGCTCGGCCTCGTTCATGAAATGCGTCGAAATGAAAATGGTCACGCCCTGCTGGCGCGACAGTTCGACCAGCAGCTCCCAGAACTCGTCGCGGGCGATCGGATCGACGCCCGAGGTCGGCTCGTCGAGGATCAGCAGTTTCGGTTCGTGGACCACGGCGACGGCCAGTGACAGCCGCTGGCGGATGCCCAGCGGCAATTCGGCGGCGGCCTGGCCGGCGTAGGGTTCGAGCCCGAAACGCGCCATCAGCTCGGCGATGCGCGGCCCGCGCCGGTCGTCCGGCAGGTGGAACAGGCGGGCATGCAGGTCGAGATTGGCGAGCACCGTCAGTTCGCCGTACAACGAAAAGGATTGCGACATGTAGCCGACCTGCTTGCGCGTTTCCAGATCGCTGGCGTTGACCGTCTTGCCGAACAGCTTGGCCGTACCCTCGCTGGGCGGCAGCAGGCCGGTCAGCATTTTCATCGTGGTCGTCTTGCCACAGCCGTTGGAGCCGAGGAAGCCGAAGATTTCGCCGGCCTCGATCTGGAAGCTGACATGGTCGACCGCCGTGAAATCGCCGAAACGCTGGACCAGGCCCTCGGCTTCGATGGCGAAACCGGTGCCGTCACCGCTGCGCGGCGGGATGACCAGCTCGTGATGCGTCTGCCGCCGCTCTTCCGGCAGCAACTGGATGAAGGCCGCGTCGAGCGTCGTCTGCCCGGTTTGCGCACGCAGCTCGGCCGGCGCGCCGGAGCCGATCACCTTGCCGGCATCCATCGCGACCAGCCAGTCGAAACGCTCGGCCTCTTCCATGTAGGCGGTGGCGACCAGCACGCTCATGCCCGGCCGGCGGGCGCGAATGGAATCGATCAGTTCCCAGAACTGGCGGCGCGACAGCGGATCGACGCCGGTTGTCGGCTCGTCGAGGATGAGCAGGTCGGGATCGTGGATCAAGGCGCAGCACAGGCCGAGCTTCTGTTTCATGCCGCCCGAGAGCTTGGCCGCCGGCCGCCCGCTGAACGGCGTCAGGCCGGTGCTGGCCAGCAGTTCGGCGATGCGCCGCTGACGCTCGCTTTTGCCCTGACCGAACAGGCGGCCGAAGAAATCGACGTTCTCGAACACGGATAGCGTCGGGTAGAGATTCTTGCCCAGACCCTGCGGCATGTAGGCGATGCGCGGCTGCACCGCGGCCCGGAAATGCCGCTCGCCGATGTCGCCGCCGAGCACCTCGACCTTGCCCGCCTGGATCTGCCGCGCCCCGGAAACCAGCGCCAGCAGCGAGGACTTGCCGACGCCGTCCGGCCCGATCAGGCCGACCATGCAGCCGGCCGGCAGTGCGATATCGATATTTTCCAGCGCCACCGCCGCGCCGTAACGCTGGCTGACGCCGCTCAGGCGGGCGACCGGCGGCCGCTTCTCGGGGCCGGAAGTCACTGGCGTTTCCGGGCCGGACATCGCGGACTACTTTCCGTCGATCAGCACATCGGCCGGCCAGGGCGTCGCCGCGTCGAGCCGGACATAGGCGATGCCGGGCATGCCGGCCTTGGCCAGATCGCGATGGGCGGTGAGCCAGGCCGCATCGGCCTTGATCTTCAGGCGGAACATGAGTTTTTCGCGCTCCGTCCGCGTTTCCACCTCGCGCGGCGTGAACTGGGCCTTGGCCGCGACGAAGCTGACGGTCGCCGGAATCGGCTGGCCGGGCAAGGCATCGAGCAGGATGCGTGCGGCGCTGCCGACGGCCACCTGACCAGCCTTCTCGGTCGGCAGGTAGATGGTCATGTACATTTCGCTCAGATCGAGCAGGGTCAGCGCCTTGCCGCCGGCCGCCAGCACTTCGCCGGGTTCGGCCAGGCGGTAGAGGACGCGGCCCTTGATCGGCGCCTTGAGCGCCGCATCGTCGATATTGACCTGCAGGCTCTCGGCCTTGGCGACGGCTGCAGCCACCGCCGCATCGGCCTCGGCCACCCGGCTCTGCGCCTGGGAAAGCCCGGCCCGGGCACCCTGCACGCCGGTCACATCCTTGTCCAGCGTGGCACTGGAAACGAAACCGCGCGCCACCAGTTCCTTCGAGCGTTGCAGGGTCTTGCCGGCGAGCCTCGCGTCGCTGGCCGATTTCTGCACCCCGGCGCGGCTTTCATTGACCGCCTGGCGGGCCTGATGCGCCTGCGCCTCGGCGGCGCGCAACTGCGCCTGCTGGTCGGCGACATCGATGCGCCCGACGATGCTGCCGGCCTCGACGAAATCGCCTTCACGCGGCAGCAATTGGCTGAGGCGTCCGGCAATCTTGGTCGCAACATCGACTTCGATGGATTCCAGGCGACCGTTGCCGACCGCCAGACCGGGCGGCAGACCGGCCGGCCGCTGGACATAGAGATAAACCCCGCCGCCCACGGCGAGCACCAGCAACAGCCCGGAAATCAACACCCGGCGAAGACGTACGCTGTCCATGAGACACTCCAATCTTTACTGACCAATAGGTCATTAAGCGCCTTGATTATAGGCCCGGGAAGCCCACAGGGGTTGCCTTAAGTCAAATTTCCATCGCGCCGGCGCGGCTCGGATACGCGCCCAGCGCAGAAGCCTGCTCGACTTCCTCCTCGATCAACTCCCTGCGGTTATCCAGGCTCACAGTGTCATAGCAGACACGACTCAAGATGACATAGGCATTGCCCGTTCCGTTGCCCCCTGGGCCTGAGCGCCGAAGTTTGTCATCGCAAACTCGATGAAGCTTCGTAGTTTGGGTGTCATCCGGCGGTCAGGGGCATAAACGATGTGCATGGGCCGCGTCGGTGCGCTGTATTCGGGCAACAGGGTCACCAACTGTCCGGAAGCGAGATAGGGTTCAACGATTTCCGCCGGTTGCAGCAACACGCCTACGCCCGAGACTGCCGCGGCCATCAAGGCTTCGCCGCTATCCACCATCAAGCGGCCGTTTACCGGGACAGTCACCGCCCCCTCCGGTCCGATCAGTGTCCAGCGCTTGCTCAACTCGGGATGCAGGAACCCCAGGCACTCCTGGTGTGAAAGATCCTGTGGCGAATTGATCGCCCCTCGCGCCGCCAAATAACCGGGTGCGGCACACAGGATCAAGCGATAGGGCGCCAGCGGCCGGGCAATCAAACCACTATCCGTCAATTCGCCGATGCGGAAAACCAGGTCATAGCCTTCGTCGATGGCATCGACCAGCCGATTGGACATGGACAATTCCAGCGTCACCTCGGGATACGCCTTCAGATATTCGGGCAGCCTGGGTGAGAGGGCATGGATGCCAAAAGTCACCGGGGCGTTGATGCGCAAGCGACCGCGTGGAGTCGCCCGGGTTTCCGCCGCCAGGCTTTCCGCGGCATCGACATCGGCCAGAATGCCCTTCGCCCGCTCATAGAACTCACGGCCGATGTCAGTCAGGTGTTGCCGGCGGGTGGTGCGATTGAGCAGGCGAACCCCCAAATGCTGCTCCAGCATCTGCACATGTTTGCCGACCAGTTGGGAGGACATTTCGAGAGCGTTCCCTGCCGCCGAAAACGATCCCAATTCGACCGCCTTGGCAAACACCGCCATGCTTAGCAACCTATCCATTAAAAACAATATGTTTCAAGTGATGGCTCATTTCGACAATTTATCTCGCAATCATTCAAGTCGTACATTAGCACCACTTGTTCCACTTGCTCAAAAGGAGTTACGAAATGAAAGTTGCCATCATCGGTACGGGAAACATGGCCAGCGGTCTGGCGAATACGCTGGCCGGCGCCAAACACGAAGTCACTCTCGGGAGTCGTGATCCGGGCAAAGCTTCAGCGCTGGCTGAAAAAATCGGATTGGGCGTGCGGGGCGGCGGCATTACGGCAGCCGCCAAGCTGGCAGGGGTCGTGATCCTGGCCATTCCCTTTGGCGCTGCTGCCGATGCCTTGAAAGAGGCTGGCGATCTTGCCGGCAAGGTCCTGGTCGATATCAGCAACCCGATCAGTGCCGACTATAAAAGCCTGCTCATCGGCCACACTACGTCTGCAGCCGAAAAAATCCAGGCTCTGGCGCCCAAGGCGAAGGTCGTCAAGGCCTTTAACACCATCTTTGCCCAGTTGTTGCCGGCCGAGGCCCGCCAGGGCAAGAGCTTGCAGGTTTTCGTGGCCAGTAATGATGAAGCTGCCAAAGCCGAGGTTTCCGCGCTGGCCCAATCGATTGGTTTCGATGCGCTCGATGCCGGTCCGTTGAGCAACAGCCGCTTTATTGAACCGATTGGCGAGATGAACATTCACTTTGGCTACTTCCTTGGCAAAGGCACGGTCGTGGCACCTGCCTGGGTCGCGGTGTAAAGCGTTCATCAGGATGATGCGACCGGGCCCAGTCCAGGTCGCCTCTTTCCCCTCGAGAATCGCTATGGAATTCGGTATTCGTACTGCCATATTTGCACTGTCACTGCTCGTTTTTCCGGGCTTGGTGCTCGCGAATTCTGGGTAAGGATTACACCCAGCAAGCCCCCATTTCTCAACGCAAGGAGTTAGATATGCCCGTCGTCCGTGTCACCTGGTTCGAAGGTAAAGATGCCCCCGCCAAGCAAACAGTGGCGGCTGAAATTACAGAAAGCATTGTCCGCAATACCGGGACTGACCCGAAGTACATCTACGTCATCTTTGAAGATGTGGCCCCCTCGGATTGGGCGGGGGAAGGCAAACTGTTCGGTGGCTGATGCTGGATCGGACCAATCCCGAAATGTGCGGCAGACATATCGCCCCCTGTCCTACGCAGAGCTGCGAAGTGGACAAAGTCAATAAAGGCAAGAGCCGACCGTACTTGCCCTGTTGATAAAGCGGCCCAACTGGTCGGATGGTTCTGTGTCAAGGCGCAGCAGGTAGGTGGTTAGCACCGGCGAACGACCGGCCAGTGGGAGAGTAATCACATCGGGGTTGCGGCATGCGACGATCTGGCTTTCGCCCCCGAACCCCAAACCGTAACCAGCAGCCACCAAGGTCAGCATCAAGTCCAGTGTTGACACGTGATCCGCCACGATGGGCTCGGCATCAGCCATCGATAGTACCCGTTTGATCTGCTGCCAAAAGCCTTCACTGATTTCAGGGTGGTACAGCACCAGTGGATAGCGCAACGCTTCAGCGAGCGAGAGGCGTCGTTTCTCTAGGAGCGGATGGCGTGCGGGTACGACGATCACCAAAGGCTCATCCCAGATCGCCTCGGCAATGAGGCCTTCGCCCACATCATTGGATTGTGAAAATCCCACGTCATACAAATCACTGTGCAGGCCCTTAATTTGCTGCGAAAGCGGTATTTCCGATAAACGAATCTCCTCTTCCGGTTCATCCTCGCGGCACCGTTCCAGCAACGTCGATAGTCGTGGGTGGGCGATACCGTCGGACAGGGCGATGCGCAGGCAGCCGTGGGAACCTGCAGTCGCGGCCCTGACACTGGTTTTTGCCTGGTCGATAGTTGCGAAGATGCGATGAGCTTCCTCCAGCAAGACTTCCCCCGCCCAGGTCAAGCGCATGCACCTTGTCGTTCGCTCGAACAACTGCACGGCCAAATGGGATTCCAGTTCCTTGATAGCCCGTGACAATGGTGCCGGCTCAATGTGCAGACGCTCGGCCGCACGGGTTAAGTGTAATTCTTCGGCCACGGCGAGAAAATTGTACAGGTGCCTCAACTCCATAGAATCGCCTCTAGTTCACGCCGACACTCTTGTAGAGAAAAGAGATTGCTTTTCCCCCCGGAATTCATTGGCCATCCTGCTAATGAGCGCCATGGAACAGGGCTTCCTTAATCGCGAAGTAGCGATACGGCGTGGCCTTCGAACTCCCGACGCGCGGTCGATGCTCTTTTTTTGGCAGACTTCCTTCGCAGCCACCACGAAAGCCTCACGTCTGGCCTCGGTTTTCATTCTTGCCATCTCAATGCATCTCCTTCTGTTCTGTCATCCTATGCTCGCCAGGGCCATCATCAACTGAATCTGACTCAATTCGAAACTTATTAGTTTCATTATATAATGAAACTGCATGGTTTCATTTATGGAGGATCAAGAGAATTGTCAAGTTCCCTCCCCCCTCGGCGATAAAGCCCTGATTGCCATCGCGCTATCCGCCACGTTGGTAGCCGGCGGCGCTCTGTTCCTCGCTACCCGCTCCCCAGTGACTCCGGCGCCAGCCCAGTCTGCCGCAGCCCTGACGGTTATGGAGCAGCGAGGGACTCGGCAATTCTCATGCAATGCAGAGAGAAGCGGAGATGGCTTGACCATTGCACAGCGAAACAGTACAGTCGCCATAACGTAACGATACCGTACCGTTTCGAAATAATCAGAATCAGTTGGTGGCGCTCATCGTTAGTGCTGATCGACCGAACGATAGGAGAAACATTGAGATGGCAAGAATGAAAACCGAGGCCCGCCACGAGGCCATTTTGGCCGCCGCCAAAGAAGTTTTTCAGGAGGTGGGGTTTGACCGGGCGTCGATGGATGAAATCGCGGCGCGTGTCGGGAGTTCGAAGGCCACGCTGTATCGCTACTTCGCGACGAAGGAAGCCTTGTTCCAGGAACTTGTCAGCCGGATGGCCAGTGAGTTCGGCGGTGAGGGGATGTCTTTTCTCTTCAAAAGCATCGGCGTGGGTGCCGGGGCAGAACTTCCCAAAGAGGCGATGGACACCCTCTCGTTGCTCGACCCCTCACGCGACGTCGAGTCGACCCTTAAAGAATTCGGCCGGCATGCCCTGACGTATTTCCATACTCCCCAGCGCTTCGCGGCGACGCGCATGTTGATCGCGGCAGCGGCCGATCCGGAGATCGGCCGGATGTTCTACGAACGAGGATCGCTGCGGGCCATGAAGCTCACCGAGGGTTACTTCGCCAGCCTCATCGAGGCAGGTCAGCTCCGTAAATCAGATCCCGTGGTGGTGGCCCGCCATTTCCGCGGGCTGCTTGAGTCCGAGGTTCACGAGGCCGGCCTGTTCAACGTGAGAACCACGCTTAGCGAGAAACACATCGCGGAGGTCGTAGACCGAGCGGTGGACGTGTTTCTTCGAGCCTATCGATCCCCTTCGGCGGCATGACTTGCCGCCGCGCTATTTCCCCCCAACCCTGAACGAAAGAGGCGAACCATGAATCGTTTATCCCAACCCCTTACTGTCGGGCCTGCAGCTCGTGCCGTAGTGACAACCTTCGGCCTGGCCATGTTTTTGTCGTCAGCAGCCCTGGCGCAGAGTAGCCAGATCGATAGTGGCGCTGAATCGCGGTGGTCGTTAGGCCTTGGTGCCGTCACCATACAAAAAGCCTACCGCGACATTGACAGATACAACATGGCGGTGCCACTCCTCAATTACGAGAACAAATGGGTGAGTTTCTCGGTCCCCAAGCTGGATATCAAGCTGTATTCCAGCCCGTCCCTTTCATTCCGACTGCGGGCGCGATATGCCGGCTCAGAGGGTTATGAAAGCAGCGACTCTCCTTTCCTGGTAGGGATGGATGATCGCAAGGGGAGTTTCTGGGCCGGCGGCGCAGCCATCTGGAAAAATGACATCGCCAATGTCTCTGCCGAACTGCTCGGCGATATGTCGGGCAAGAGCAAAGGCTCGCGCTTCAAGTTGCAAGTGGATCGGCGCTTCGAGATGGGTTCGTTCGGCCTCACGCCACGGTTGGGCGCCGAGTGGTACGACCGCAAGTTCGTCGACTACTACTATGGGGTAAAGGCTTCGGAAGCGGCTGTTGGGCGCAGTGCTTACTTGGGCAATTCCAGCAATGGCGTGGAAGCGGGACTGCGCGTCGACTATAGCCCGGCTCGCCAACACACCCTGTACCTGGATTTCGGTCTCACGCAGTTCGGCAACGCCATCAAGGACAGTCCGTTGGTGGAGAAGGCGAATCAGTCGACCGTGAGTCTCGGATATCTCTACAAATTCTGATCCGCCGATTTTCCCCGGTAGTTGCGGGAGTCGACGACTACCGGGGTTACTTCGGACAGGAAATTCGAAACGCCGAATCAGCGCCATTTGGCATAGAGGTCAACCGTGATCGCGCGGCAACGGCGTAGGTTTTTTTTACCTGGACAAATGGCGGCTCCGGTATGCCGACGGGCGCGCGGCATTCATGGTGTTCCCAACCTGCGCGGCTGGTACTGAAACGAACAAGGAGTTCCTGTTGGCCAAGGTTGTCTCGCGTCGCGTCGCCACGATCAGCCGCGTCCACCTCATCGTCGCTCTGTTCGTGGCCATCACCATCTTGCTTGCGGGGTGTGCCTCGCTGGCGCCGCCCCACAAGCGCCCCGCCCTGCCCGTAGCCGATCACTATCCCTACGAGATTAGCGGGGGCATCGCGGCGCCGACACTGGATTGGAACGACTACTTCGCGGACCCGCAACTGCGTCGGTTGATTACACTGGCCTTGGCGCACAACCGCGATCTGCGCACCGCCGTACTGCAGGTTCAGGAGGCGCGTGCGCTTCATGGTATTCAGCGTGCCGAGCGCCTGCCCAGCGTCGGGCTGGGGGTGGATGCAAGCCGGGGCAGGACGCCCAGCGACCTCAGCCTCACCGGCCAGCCCTCGACCGGCGGCAGTTACCAGGTCGGTCTGGGCGTCAACGCCTGGGAACTGGATTTCTGGGGCCGCGTGCGCAACCTTCAGGACGCCGCGCGGCAGGACTACCTCGCCACCGATCAGGCACGCCGTACCGTGCAACTAATGCTGCTCACCGATGTCGCCAATGGCTACTACAAGTTGCGCGAACTCGACGAGCGAATCACCCTGGCCGACCGCATGATCGCCAGTCACGCAGAGACACTGCGCATCTTTACGCGCCGCGTCGAGGTCGGCTCGACTTCGCGTTTCGACCTGATGCAAGTGCAGACGCTGCTGAACCAGGCGCAGTCCCTGAGTGCACAACTGCAACAGACCCGCGCCGCGCAATCCCATGCGCTGACGCTGTTGGTCGGTACGCCATTCGATCTCAACCCGGCGCGAGATCCGCTTCATGGAGCCGCGCCCACGGGCGCACTCCAGCCCGGCCTGCCCTCCGCGTTGCTGCTCCACCGTCCCGACATTGTCGCCGCAGAACTCCGGTTGCAGGCTGCGGAGGCCAACATCGGCGCGGCCCGCGCCGCGTTCTTCCCGCGCATCACGCTCACCGGCAACATCGGCACCGCGAGCGCGGAGCTAGACGGTTTGTTCGCCTCGGGCAGCGGCGCCTGGAGTTTTGCACCCAGTATTTCCCTGCCCATCTTCGATGGCGGGCGTCGCCGCGCCAGCCTCGACCTGGCCAAGGTTCGCCGCGATCTGTCGGTGGCCCATTACGAGAAAACCGTGCAGACCGCATTCCGGGAGGTATCCGACGCCCTGGCGTCGAGCCGCTGGCTGGCCCGGCAAGTCAGCATCCAGCAGGACGCGCTCGACGCCCAGACCGAGCGCGCGCGGCTGGCACGGCTTCGCTACGACAGCGGCGCGGCGGCCTTTCTGGAAGTGCTCGACGCGCAACGCGATTTGCTCACCGGCGAACAGCAGCTCGCCCAGACCCGCCGCGCGCTGCTCTCGGCGCATATCGACCTCTACGCCGCCCTGGGCGGAGGCACGCAGTCGCTGGCTGAGGGCGCTCCGGCCCCAGCAGATGACGCCAACTGAAGGCCGTTCCCTATGACATCAACCCGTGCCACATCTAGCAAGAAGACGCTTGTCCTCATCGCTATCATCGCCGCCGTCGGCGTCATCGCCTACCTGGGCTGGACACGGTTCAAGCCGTCGGGTCCCGGCGCGGGCTTGATCAGCGGCAACGGCCGCATTGAGGCCACCGAGATCGACGTGGCGACCAAGTTGGCCGGCCGGCTCGACCAACTTCTTGTGCGAGAGGGCGATTTCGTCAGCGCGGGCCAGCCGCTAGCGCGGATGCAGTTGGACACGCTGCATGCCCAGCGCGACGAAGCCGAGGCCAATCGCCAGCAGGCCGAGCATGGCGTGGCCGCGGCCGAAGCACAGGTGGCCTTGCGCAAGAGCGACCACACGGCAGCGCAAGCACTCATCGTCCAGCGCGCCGCCGAACTGGATGCGACCCAGCGCCGCCTGGCGCGCTCGCAGACCCTCTCGAAAGAAGGTGCGGCCTCGATGCAGGAGCTCGATGACGACCAGGCCAAGGTGCTTGGCGCCGAGGCCGCGCTGAATGCCACCCGCGCCCAGGCTGCCGCCGCGCAGGCCGCAGTGAGGGCCGCGCAGGCGCAACTGGTCGGCGCCCAGTCCAGCGTAAAGGCCGCCACCGCCACGAAGGCGCGCGTGGAAGCTGACATCCGCGACAGCGAACTCACTGCACCCCGCGATGGCCGTATCCAGTTCCGTGTCGCCCAGGCCGGTGAGGTGCTCGGTGCCGGTGGCCGCGTGCTCAACCTGCTTGACCTGTCGGACGTCTTCATAACCTTTTTTGTGCCGGAGACTGCGGCCGGGCGCCTCGCGCTGGGCAGCGAAGTGCGCATCGTGCTCGACTCCAGCCCCAAAACCTACATCCCGGCCAACATCTCCTTCGTTGCCAGCCAGGCACAGTTCACGCCCAAGACCGTGGAAACAGCCAACGAGCGCGCCAAGCTGATGTTCCGAGTGCGCGCGCAGATCGCGCCCGAACTGCTGCGCCGCAATTTGGAGAAGGTCAAAACCGGTGTGCCGGGCGTGGCATGGATCAAGCTCGACGCAAATGCGGCCTGGCCCGCGGCGCTGTCGGCCAAGGTGGCCGAGTAAGCCGTGTCCACCTCTCCCGCATCACCCGTCGTGCGCCTCCAGGGCGTGGGGTTGCACTACGGCAAAGTCGAGGCGCTGGCCGGGATAAACCTGGAGGTGCCCACCGGGTGCATGGTTGGCTTGATCGGCCCGGACGGCGTGGGCAAGTCCAGCCTGCTGTCGCTGGTTTCCGGCGCCCGCGCCGTACAGGATGGCACGGTCGAAACGCTCGGCGGCGACATGCGCGATCGCCACCACCGCGAGTCGGTGTGCACGCGCGTCGCCTACATGCCGCAGGGCCTGGGCAAGAATCTCTACCCGACGCTGTCGGTGGAGGAGAACCTGCAATTCTTCGCACGGCTGTTCGGCCATAACGCGGCTGAGCGGCGGCGGCGTATCGACGAGCTGACCCGTTCCACCGGTCTGCATCCCTTCCTCGACCGGCCAGCCGGCAAGCTGTCGGGGGGCATGAAGCAGAAGCTCGGCCTGTGCTGCTCGCTGATCCACGACCCGGACCTGCTGATCCTCGACGAACCCACCACCGGGGTCGATCCGCTGGCGCGCTCTCAGTTCTGGGATCTGATTGCACGCATCCGCCGCCAACGTTCGGGCATGAGCGTGATCGTCGCCACGGCGTATATGGATGAGGCACAGCGTTTCGACTGGCTGGTGGCAATGGACGACGGAAAAGTGCTCGACACTGGCACGCCACAGGAGCTGCTGCAACGTACCGGCAGCGATTCGCTGGAGACGGCCTTCATTCAACTGCTGCCCGAGGCGAAGAAGCGCGGCTATGCGCCAGTGGAGATTCCGCCGCTTGATGCCCACGAGGAAGACATCGCGATTGAGGCGCGCGACCTGACCATGCGCTTCGGCGACTTCGTCGCGGTCGACCACGTCTCCTTCCGCATCCGGCGCGGCGAGATCTTCGGCTTCCTCGGCTCCAACGGCTGCGGCAAGTCGACCACGATGAAAATGCTGACTGGCCTGCTACCGGCCAGCGAGGGCCAGGCCTTGCTGTTCGGCCACGAAATCGATCCGCAGGACCTCGATACCCGCCGGCGCGTCGGCTACATGTCGCAGGCCTTCTCGCTCTATGGCGAATTGACCGTGCACCAGAATCTGGAGCTGCACGCGCGCCTGTTCCACGTGCCGGAAGCGGAAATTCCTGCGCGCACGCGCGAGATGATCGAGCGTTTCGGACTGCAGGCCGCGGAGGGAGCGCTGCCCGACAGCCTGCCGCTCGGCATGCGCCAGCGCTTGTCGCTGGCCGTGGCGGTGGTACACAAGCCCGAGCTGCTGATCCTGGACGAGCCGACTTCGGGCGTGGACCCGATCGCCCGCGACAACTTCTGGCGCTTGCTGGTCGAATTGTCGCGGCGCGACCGCGTCACGATCTTCATCTCCACCCATTTCATGAACGAGGCTGAGCGCTGCGATCGCATGTCGATGATGCATGCGGGCAAGGTGCTCGACAGCGATACACCGGCAGCGCTGGTAACGAAGCGCGGCGCAAAATCGCTGGAAGACGCCTTCATCGGCTACCTCATCGAGGCTGGTGGAGAGACCCCTGAACGGGACGAGGATGCGGCGGCGATGCCGCCGGTGCAGGTAGAGCCGGCAACAAGCGACCATGCCTCGCCGGGTAGGCGCACCCGCTTCAGCCTGCAGCGCATGCTCAGCTACCTGTGGCGCGAAACGCTGGAGTTGCAACGCGATCGCGTGCGCGCCACACTCGCGCTGGGTGGCTCACTGATCCTGCTGATCGTGATTGGCTTTGGGGTCAGCAACGACGTCAACAACCTGCGCTACGCCGTACTCGATCACGACCAGACCACGCTCAGCCGCAACTACGCGTTTGAGCTGTCCGGATCGCGCTATTTCACCGAGCGTGTGCCACTCACTGACTATGCGGAGATCGACCGGCGCATGCGTAGCGGCGAACTGGCCCTGGCCATCGAGATCCCGCCCGGCTTCGCGCGCGACGTGCAGCGCGGCAAGTCGGTTGCCATCGGCGCCTGGTTCGACGGCGCCATGCCCCAACGCGCCGAGACCGTACAGGGCTATATCCGCGGCATGCATCAGCACTGGCTGGCCGACCAGGCTCGCACGCAGGCCAGCTCAACGGCTCGCGCCGGCGAGATTGCCGTGCAGAGCCGCTACCGCTACAACCCCGACGTCAAGAGTCTGCCGGCCATGGTACCCGCCGTGATCCCAATGTTGCTGCTCATGCTGCCAGCCATGCTCACGGCGCTGGCGGTCGTGCGTGAGAAGGAAGTCGGCTCGATCATCAACCTCTACGTCACGCCGGTCACCCGCACCGAGTTCCTGCTCGGCAAGCAACTGCCGTACGTGGGCCTGGCGATGATCAACTTCGCGCTGATGCTGTTGCTGACCGTGACCATCTTCGGCGTGCCCGTCACCGGCAGCGTGCTGGCGCTGACCCTGGCGATGCTCATCTACTGCGTCTGCGCCACCGGCATGGGCTTGCTTGCCTCGGCCGTGACCAAGAGCCAGATCGCCGCCATGCTCATTGCCATGGTCGGTACCATCATTCCGGCCACCAAGTTCTGCGGCATGATCGATCCGGTGTCCTCGTTGGACGGTGTTGGCCGGATCATCGGCGAGATCCACCCGGCCAACTACATGTTCACCATCAGCCGAGGTGCCTTCAACAAGGCGCTGGACTTTGGCGACCTGCTGCCGTCGATGTGGCCGATGCTGCTGGCGGTGCCGGTCATCCTCGGAACCGCGATCGCGCTGCTGAAAAAGCAGGAGCGTTGATATGAGGATGCTGGAAAACATTTACCGGTTGGGCGTCAAGGAACTCTGGAGCCTGTGGAGCGACAGGATGATGCTGGTTCTGATCGTGTTCACCTTCACGCTCTCGGTGTACTCCTCGGCATCCTCCAGCCCACCGACGCTGAACAACGCGCCGATCGCCATCGTGGACGAGGATCACTCGCAGTTGTCGCAGCGGATCGCCGCGGCCTTCTACCCCCCTAAATTCAAGTCGCCGGCGTTGATCAAGCATGCGGAGGTGGACGAGGGCATGGACAAGGGAGCCTACACCTTCGTGCTGAACATCCCGGTCAATTTTCAGCGCGACGTACTGGCCGGACGCGGCGCCGAAATCCAGCTCAACACCGATGCCACACGCATGAACCAGGCTTTCCTCGGCAGTGGCTACATCCAGCAGATGGTGATGGACGAGATCGGCGAATTCGTCAACCGTTACCGCGGACAGGTCGTGCCCGCCATCGATCTGGAGCAGCGCGCCCTGTTCAACCCGTCGCTCGACAAGTCCTGGTTCGACAGCCTGTCGCAGATCGTCAACCAGATTACGATGATCTCGATCATCCTGACCGGCGCGGCGCTCATCCGTGAGCGCGAGCATGGCACCATTGAGCACCTATTGGTGATGCCGGTCACGCCCATCGAGATCATGCTAGCCAAGATTTGGTCCATGGGATTGGTCGTCCTGGTGGCCTCGATCCTATCGCTGAACCTCGTCGTACGCGGCCTGCTTAACGTCCCGGTGCAGGGCTCGCTGACACTGTTTTTCACCGGCACCGCGCTGCACCTGTTCGCCACCACCTCAATGGGCATCTTCATGGCGACCGTGGCGCGCAACATGCCACAGTTCGGCATGCTCGTGGTGTTGACGCTGCTTCCGCTGCAAATGCTGTCCGGCGGCAACTCACCGCGCGAGAGCATGCCCGAACTGCTGCAGAACATCATGCTGGTCGCCCCCACCACGCACTTCGTCGAGTTGGGACAGTCCGTGCTGTTCCGTGGCGCCGGCATTGCAGTGGTATGGGTGCAGTTCCTGGCCTTGGCCGTGATCGGTGCCACCCTATTCTCGCTATCGCTGATGCGCTTCCGTAAGACCATCAGCCAGATGGCTTGATGACATGCCGATGGCGAGCGTTCAATCGACCCGACTGCTACCTGAAATTCTTGCAACGGAAGCTGAACAATGCGCAACTCGTTTTTTCCCCGAACCCATCTGGTCCGGGTACTGGCTCTGATTGGCCTGTTGATCCTGTCCGGCTGCTCTACCGTGCGTCCGTGGCAAAATCGGGCCGCCCAACCGGGGACAATCCAGACGCAGGAAAGCGCTTTGCAGGCGAAGAATCCTCCGCCTTCCATCGTGGTTGTGGTCAGCTTGTCCGGTGGCGGGTCGCGCGCCGCCGCTTTCGGCCTTGGCGTCCTGCAGGAGATGAACGCCACGCACTTCAGTTGGGAAGGAAAGCCCACCAACCTGCTTGAACGGCTCTCAGCGATCAGCGGCGTGTCCGGTGGCAGCGTGCTTGCCGCCTACTACGCAGCTTTCGGTGTCGAGGGTCTGAAAGAGTTCGAGGCGGACTTTCTCCTCAAGGACATTCAGGGTGATCTCATCAGCCAAGCTTTCTCACCGGCGACCGCATACCATCTCACGTCTCCCTGGTACGGGCGCAGTAACGCGTTCGCGGAGCAACTCGACAAGCTCTACAAAGGCAAGACCTACGGTGACGTTGCCGGCCGCAAAAGCGCACCCGAGTTGTTAATCGTTGCGACAGACCTTACTACCGGCGCACCGTTCGAGTTCTCGCCGGAACAGTTTCGTCTGATTTGCTCGGACCTTTCCTCCGTGCCACTCGCTTTCGCAGTAGCTTCGTCTTCCGCCGTACCCTTTCTTTTAACACCGACGAGCCTGCGCAATCAGGCGGCCAGTTGCGCCGTACCTGCCTTGCCCATCGACAAGGCAGCGCAGAACGATGCGCACAACGTGAGTACCAGTTACCGACGTCAGTTACTTGATCGGAGCGCCGCCAGTTATCTCAATGCTGAGGAACGGCCGTTCATCCACCTTGTCGATGGGGGCCTGGCCGACAACCTTGGGGTTCGTATTCTGCTGGATCGCGTGGTCGCCTCCGGCTCAATCAAGAACAGATTTCGTGAATCGCCGCCGGGATCGATACGGGAAATCGTGCTGATCGTCGTGAACTCGGAACGAGATATGGTCGAACACATTGATCAAAGCGACAAAATCCCGAGTACGGCGCAAGTGATAGATGCACTGGTCTTCGGCGCTGGCTCGCGCTCGACCCAGGAAACGATGGCCGCACTCAACGACGGCGTCAGCGGGTGGGTGGACAAAATCGCCCAAATCCGCGGCGAGCGTAACAGCCCGTTTGCGGCAGACGCAGAAATTCACGTCATCCCGGTCAGCCTGCACGACGTACACGACCGCGACGTCCGCCGGTTACTGCTGCAGGTACCAACAGCATTCACTATTGAACCCCACCAAGTGAGCGAGCTGGTTGAAAGCGGACGCTCGACCTTGCGCTCAGCACCGGCCTTTCAGCGTTTGCTGAAAGATTTACAACGGAAGTCATGCGCTGAACGATGTAATTGAATGCTCACACCAAGTACTCATTCCCGAAGTTACCCGTTGCGATTCGAGTGAATCGCAACCAGCGGCAGGTGGCCGATTTGAGCCGGAATGGTCAGGCAGCCACCGTCGCAAAACCGTTCAGCTCAAGGGCTCTCTTGCCTGGCAACCTGCGCTTACCCGACCTCGCCCAGCCACTCCGCCAGACTCGCCCAGCGCAACAAACGCTCGACCAGCGTCAGTGCCGCCTCGACCCGCTGCTGCGCGGACGGGCTGATGCCTTCGCCGAGTTCGAAATGTTCGCCGCGCACGCCGAGAACGAAGCTGGGCGGCGGTTCATGACCTTCGATCTGCAGGTACACCTGCAGCACGGCGGGCGGTTCCAGCGCATGCGAGCTATGCGAAGGCTCCGGCGAGGCGTGGATTTGCTTGAAAAAATAAGGATCCGCCGTGTTTTCGCCGGCGTCGATAAAGAGGACGAGCTCGCGGCCCTTGAGATCGAGGGCGTATTCGATGTTGAGCTGGAAATCCTCGATGACTTCGACCTGCCCGGCCAGGCCTGTGGCCGCCAGCCAGCTTTCGAGCCGGCCGGCGACGACCGGCCCGATGGCGTCGTCGCCACGGCTGGGATTGCCGATGGCGAAGACGACAACGGGCCGCACTGCTCCAGCTTCTGCCCTCACACCCGGCTCAGGGCATGCAGCAGTTGCCCGTCGGCACCGACCAGTTCGACGGTCAGCGGCATTTTGCCGAGGGCGTGGGTGGCGCAGGACAAGCATGGGTCGTAGGCCCGAATGGCGCACTCGATGTGGTTGAGCAGGCCTTCGGTCACCTCGTTGCCATCCAGGTACTGGCGAGCGACGGTACGGATCGCCTCGTTCATGGCCTGGTTGTTGTTGGTGGTGGAGACGATCAGGTTGCAGTAGGTGACCAGATCGTCGTCATCCACCCGGTAGTGATGGAACAAGGTCCCGCGCGGCGCTTCGATGACGCCCACCGCTTCGTGCCGACGCGGCCCCTTTTCGGCCATCAGGTCGGTACCGAGGATGTCCGGATCGTTGAGCAGATCGCGGATCATTTCGGCGGCGTGCAGCAATTCGATCAGGCGCGCCCAGTGGTACATCAGCGTGCCATGTACCGGTTTGCCGCCGCCCAGGGCCAGCATGGCCTGCCGTTCCGCTTCGGCAAGCGGCGTCGGCAGGTAGCTGGCGGCCTGGATGCGGGCCAGCGGACCCACCTTGTACCAGCCGTTTTCCGCCCCCAGACTGCGAATATGGGGGAACTTCATGTAGCTCCAGGGCTTGATCTCTTCTTCCAGCACCTGCTGATAGGTGGCGTAATCGACCTGGTCGAAAATACTGCCGCCGTCGGCATCGACGGCACGCAAGGCACCGTGGTAGAAGTCGAGAGCCCCATCGGGCCGGACCAGGCCCAGCATGTTCGAGCGGAATTCGCCGAAGACATTGTAGAACGCCGGATGGGTATCGTGCAGGTGCTTGACCATGTGGATCGAGCCCTGCCCCCAGGCGATCATCTGATCGATGTCGCGGGCCATTTCGTCGCGTTCGGCCGCCGTCAGCGCCTTGTTCATGCCGCCGGGAATGGCCCCGGTACCATGCACGCGCTTGCCGGAAACATGGCGAATGACTTCCTGGCCATATTTGCGCAACAAGACGCCCTGCTTGGCGATTTCCGGATGATCGAGGGCGACGCCGACGATATTGCGGCGCATCGCGTCGCTGTCGAAACCGAGCAGGATGTCGGGCGAGGCCAGGTGGAAGAAATGCACGGCGTGCGACTGCACCATCTGACCGTAATGCATCAGCCGGCGGAGTTTTTCGGCGGTGGCGGTGAGCGGGCCGTAACCGGCGATCTGGTCCATGGCCTTGACCGCGGCCAGTTGGTGGCTGACCGGACAGATGCCGCACAGACGCTGCACGGTGACGGGAACTTCCCAATAGGGGCGACCTTCGATGAAGGCTTCGAAGCCCCGGAATTCGACGATGTGCAGACGTACTTGATGAATCTTGTTGTTCTCGTCGAGCAACAGCGTGACTTTGCCGTGACCTTCGACCCGGGTCACCGGGTCGATGGCGACCCGACGCAGGTTTTCGGGATGGGCGGCGGTTTCCAATGCAAACATATCGGCTCCGATTAATCGAATTTGAGCAGGGGATGCTCGATCCGGGGCGTGCGCCCGGTCAGCAGGTCGGTCAGGAACTTCCAGATGGTGTCGCCGGAAGGCGGGCAGCCGGGCAGGAAGTAATCGACCCGGACAATTTCATTGATCGGGTACACCTTGTCGAGAAGCAGCGGCAGTTCCGGATCGTTCGGCACCGCCACTTCACCGCTGTCGGTACGATAGATCTGGGTCAGGCATTGCGTCACTTCGCGGTTGTTGCGCTGGGCCGGCAGGCCGCCGGTGATGGCACAGGCCCCGAAGGCGACCAGCACCTTGCAGTTGCGACGCAGTTCGCGCAGCACTTCGACGTTTTCGGCATTGCAGACCCCGCCTTCGACAAGACCGACATCGCACGGACCACAATGTTTGATGTCGGTGATCGGCGAGCGGTCGAATTCGACCAGAGTGGCCAGTTCAAGCAGGCGCTCATCGATGTCGAGCAGCGACATGTGACAGCCGAAACAGCCGGATAGCGAGGTGGTGGCGATGCGCAACTTCTGGGGTAGTTCGTGGGGAGCATTCATTTCAGTTTCCCTCCGTCGCCGCAGCGGTTTCCGCCGCCACCGGCCTGATCGGGATGGTCCGCTTGGCCAGGTAATCGACCTGGTGACCGATGGTCGCCTGGTCGAACTGCCGTTCGCCGATCGGTACCGCATAGCCGACCCGCTTGGGCAGTATGGCGCCGACCGGGCAGATATGGGCGGCGCGATCGTCGATGGTAAGAGCGCTATCCTTCAACAAGCCGCTCGGCGAATTGACCACCACCCGGGAATTGGTGCCGCGGCCGGCGAGCATGAAGACCGACTTGCCGTCGAGATCGCGGCTGGCCCGCACGCACAGTTCGCACATGATGCAGCGATTGAGATCGAGCCAGATATCGGGATGCGAGGCATCCACTACCCGTGCCGGGAAGGCGTGCCGGAAGTGCGGCGCCAGCATTTCGAGATCGTAGGCCAGGGCCTGTAGCTGGCAATTGCCGCTCTTTTCGCAACCGGGACAGAAATGGTTGCCTTCGACGAAGAGCATTTGCAGCAACAC
Organism: Pseudomonadota bacterium; assembly: GCA_018261905.1. GTDB lineage: Bacteria > Pseudomonadota > Gammaproteobacteria > Burkholderiales > Rhodocyclaceae > Azonexus. The sequence continues at coordinate 32,901 of JAGTRU010000023.1, forward strand.
CCGGCGCCGATCGTTCAAGGCCGGGGTGTCGTTTTCCACTTCCAGCCCGGGCATGGCGCGAGCCGTGCAGGCCGAGCCATTGCGTCCGTTTACGATCACCGTACACATCTTGCAGCTACCGTGCGGCTTGAGATCCGGATGGTTGCACAGGTGCGGGATATAGACCCCGGCAGCGAGCGCCGCCTGGAGAATGGTCTGGCCGGCTTCGAAAGGCACCCGCCGGCCATCGATGGAAAAAGTGGCGGTGCTGTCCAGGCCACTGTTCAAGTTGTCACTCATACTTCTTCTCCCAGGTGGGCGTGGGCGTCGTCCCGGCCGGAAAGATGCCGGGCCTTGGCCAGTGCGGCATCGAGATCGAAGGCCGGCACAAAGTCGGTTTGGGCCAGACGGCGTTCGTAGGCCGGACGGAATTTCTGGACGGTGTCGGCGATGGCATTGCCCGCCGTCTGCCCGAGGCCGCAATGGCTACTCGTTTTCATCACGGCCTGCAGGCGGAGCAGTTCGTTCATTTCGTACTGCGTGCCCCGCCCTTCGGCGATCTTGTCCATCATCGAGCTGATCAGCGCGGTGCCGCCCCGGCAGGGGGTGCAGAATCCGCAGGATTCGTGCTTGAAGAAATGGGCAAAATTGCGGGCCACTTCGAACATGTCGCGCTGCTTATCGAAAATCATGAAGGAGCCAGCCGTCGGTACATCCTCGAAGGCAATCCGCCGCCCCAACTCGCGTTCCGAAAGGCAGGCCCCGGAAGCCCCGCTGACCTGGACGGCAATCGCGTTGCGGGCACCGCAGTCTTCCAGCACCTGCGAAATGCGCACGCCGAACGCGTATTCATAGATCCCCGGCCGCGCGCAATCGCCGGACACCGACAGCACCTTGGTACCGGTCGATTGCTTGGTGCCGATCGCCTCGTACCAGGCACCGCCATGGATGGCGATCTCGGTGGCCTTGCACAGGGTTTCGACATTGTTCACCACGGTCGGCTGGTTCAGGTAGCCGCAGGCCACCGGGAACGGCGGCCGGACGCGCGGCTTGCCGGCCTTGCCTTCCAGCGATTCGATCAGGGCGGTTTCCTCGCCGCAGATGTAGGCGCCGGCCCCGAGATGAATTTCGATGTCGAAATCGAAACCGCTGACGCCGACAATATCCTTGCCTAACAGGTTCTGGGCCCGCATGCCGGCGAGGAAGGCTTCCAGCCTCGGCCGCAGATAGCGGTACTCGGCGCGCAGGTAGAGCAGGCCGAGTTGGGCGCCGACCGTGTAGGCGGCAATGACCATGCCCTCGAAGACCCGTCCGGCATAGGACTGGAGCAGGACACGGTCCTTGAAGGTGCCCGGCTCGCCCTCGTCGCCATTACAGACGATGTAGCGTTGCTCGCCGGCCGCATTGCGGCAGGCTTCCCATTTGATGGCGGTGGTAAATCCGGCACCGCCCCGACCGCGCAAATTGGAATGCTTCATTTCCGCCAGCATGCCTTCCCGGCCGCGGGCGATGGCGGCGCGGATCGACTCGCCGGGTTCCGGACTGGCACCAAGCAGACAGTCGGCACGCCGGATATTGTCGTCGACCGCGAAGAAACCGGACGGCCACTGGGCTAGCGGCACCCCGGCACTGACCAGGGCGCAGACCTGATTGACCCGCTGCGGCGTCATCCGGGTAATCGCCATTTCATTGACCAGAATCGCCGGTCCCTGGTCGCACATGCCGGTACAGGAAGTCAGATCGACGCTGACCAGGCCGTCACGGGAAACCTTGCCGGGCTGCAGATTGAAATAATCGAGCATTTGCTGGAACAGCGCCTGATTGCCGGCCATGCGATCGGTCACATTGTCGGAAAACAGTATTCGGTATTGCCCGCGGTCCTCGCTATAGAAAAAAGCATAGAAATCCCGCGTACTGCGCACCTGCGCGTAGGAAATCTGCAAGCGCTCGGCCAGCAAGGCAATCGTCGCATCGGAGAGATATCCCAGGCCATCCTGGATATCGTGAAGAATTTGTACCAGTCGATCAGGTCGACGCTGGTAACGCTGCAGCACTTGCTCTATCAAATCGTGCAACTCGGAAGCATCAGACATGTTTTCGGTTCCCGCACATTGAAAATTAGTGACCTTATTCTGTTTCCATTGAGGCCCGTCTTGAGCTTAGTCAACAAAAGCACTTTTCCAGCCATCTCAAAGATGCCTCTCTTGAGCCAAGTCAACAAAAGCATTTTCTAATCTATCTATTTGAATTTCCGAAAAAAGTTCGCTTGGTCAACAAAATGTAATTTTGTGCCACAATAATGCTGCACTGCAGCAGGAGGATATGCTCGACAAACTGTCAAACATGGAATCTTGTTGCTGCACCGCAATAGGAATACCAGTCCATTTTCGAGGAAAAACAGCATGAACCCGAGCCCTGAACAAAATTCGTTTGCCGCCACCCTGCAACCGCTGGCCGGCAAAAAAGGCCTGATTACCGGCGTCGCCAACGACAAGTCGATCGCTTTTGCCGTGGCCAAGGCGATTCGTGCGCTGGGCGGTGAAATCGCCCTGACCTACCAGAACGAAAAAACCGCCAAGTACACGCAGCCGCTGGCCGAGGCACTGGGCGCCAAACTCTTCCTCAAGCTCGACGTCAGCGAGGAAGGCAGCCTGGAAGCGGCCATCGCCAAATGTGGCGAGGAATTCGGCGAACTCGACTTCGCCATTCACTCGATGGCTTTCTGCAACGGCGACGACCTGCACGGCCGTGTCATCGATACCTCCGAAGCCGGCTTCGATTCGGCGATGAATATCTCCTGCCACAGTTTCCTGCGCATGGCCAAGGCAGTGGAGCCGCTGATGGCGCATGGCGGTTCGCTGATCACCATGTCCTACCTGGGCGCCGAGCGCGTCGTCCGCAACTATGGCGTGATGGGCATCATCAAGGCGGCGCTCGAATCGGCCGTCCGCTACATGGCCTACGACCTCGGCCCCAAGGGCATCCGCGTCTTCGCCGTGTCGCCCGGCCCGATCATGACGCGGGCCGCCTCCGGCATCGCCCACTTCGACAAGCTGCTCGAATCCGATGCCGTCAAGGCACCGCTCGGCCGTACCGTGACCATCGAGGAAGTCGGCGCCCTGACCGCCTTCCTGTGCACCGCGGGTTCGTCCGGCATGACCGGGCAGACCATCTACGTGGATGGCGGCGCCCACATCGTCGCCTGATTGCGACTTCGACAAGCGAACGCCGGCGGCCCGAGGGCTGCTTGCGTTATGCTTGAGCTTCCCGATTTGCCCGGCGGAACAGCCTATGGAAATCAATTGCGGCGGCATCATCCAGGATGCGGTACCCGACCACCCCCTGCTCAACGGCCGGCGGGAGATCGGGCGCGGCGAAAACACCATCGTCCTTGAGGGCGATGTGATCGATGACCAGGAACATGTCTATAAAGTCCTCTCCTCGCCCACCGACTACGCCTACTACACGGCCGATGACCGCCCGACCGGCCCGCATTTCCCGATTGTCTATGCCGACCACGGCGCAGTCGGCCATTCCAGTCGCGGCTTTCCCTTTTACATCGTCGAAGTCGAAAAGCTCTACCCGCTGCCCGGCGGCTGCGATGCAACCGAGGTTGCGACCAAGATTTCCACCTCCTATTTCGATGCCTGCGTGATGTGGCGCAACCTGGCCCAGGACATGGGCCGCATTGCCCTGCACCACCTGGTGGTGACGCCGATGGGGTGGACCGATGCCGTACGCCAGTCGCTCAAGGCGCTGGAGGATTTTTCCGCCGAATATGGCGCCCTGCCCGATCTCATCAAGGCCGACAACCTGATGATGCGCAAGGACGGAACCCTGGTCTTTTCCGACCCCGTCTTCATGGAATGACCACCTCTCACCGCTTAGGCCCCTCCGTAACATGACCATCAATCGCGTTTTTTTCGCGTCGCGCGAACTGGCAGAATCGCTGACCGGCAACCCCTACATGGCGGTCATTTCGATTACCGATCCGGGCACACCAGAAGCGAATCTCGACCCACTGTTCCGGCACGTGCTGCGTCTCTCCTTCTACGATGCGGTACCGGCCGACGAATACCTTCCGGCACCGATTCCCGGCATGTTCGACTACCTGCTCGCCCGCCAGATCAGTCATTTCGTCGGCGAACTACATGGCGCGCCGTTCGAGATTTCGATGCTGGTGCATTGCGAATACGGCGTCAGCCGTTCGGCGGCAGTCGCCCTCTTCGTCGAGGCCTTGAGCGCGGCGCCGCTGACCGCCCGCGAATTCACCTGCGATGCCAACCGCTGGGTCATCGACCAGTTGTCCCTGCTCCATCCCGAGTTGCAGATCGAGATTCCGCCCCCCCAGGCGGCCCATGACCGCCGCCTCGCCGAGCGCCCCACCTAGCGGCCGGCAACATTGTTTGCTGCATTGCAGCACACTATACTGAGACACCATTGATGAACCGGCAGGTTCATTCCTTCCTGAGGGAGCAAGACCATGCTCGAGAGCAACAAGCCGCGCTATCTCGCCAACCGCATCTACGATGAAATCCACATTGGCGATTCGGCCAGCCTGACCCGCACCCTGATGCCGGAAGACGTCAAGCTGTTTGCCATCCTGACCGGCGACTTCAATCCCTCCCTGGTCGACCCGAAATTCTCGGAAAGCGGCATGTTCCGCGAAGTCATCGCCCATGGCATGTGGAGCGGTTCGCTGATTTCCACCGTGCTCGGCACCCAGTTCCCCGGCCCGGGCACCATCCTGGTCGATCAATCGCTGCATTTCGCCCGCCCGGTGAGCATCGGCGACACCATCACCATCACCGTCACGGCCAAGCAGAAGTTCGACCACAACCAGCATGTCATCTTCGACTGCGTGTGCACCAACCAGGAAGGCTTGCAGGTCGTGCGCGGCGCGGCCGAGGTGCTGGCCCCGTCGGAAAAGGTCTCGCACCTGCAGGTGGTACGGATGCCGGAAGTGCGCATCGACGACAAGTACGAGCGCTACACCCAATTGCTGTCGCGCGTCAAAGGCCTGGAGCCGATTCCGACCGCCGTCGCCCATCCCTGCGACCAGGAATCACTGAAGGGTCCGGTCCAGGCCTACCAGGCTGGCATCATCGAACCCATCCTGGTCGGTCCGGAAAGCAAGATCCGCTCGGTGGCCGAGGAATTCGGCATCGACCTGCACGGCATCCGCATCGTCAATGCCGCGCACAGCCACGATTCGGCGGCCATCGCCGTGTCGTTGGTGCGCACCGGCGACGCCGAGGCGCTGATGAAGGGCAGCCTGCACACCGACGAATTGATGGGCGAGGTGGTTTCCCGGGCCAACGGCCTGCGCACCTCGCGCCGCATCAGTCACGTCTTCGTCATGGACGTGCCGACCTACCACCGGCCGCTGCTGATCACCGACGCGGCGATCAACATCGCGCCGACCCTGGAAGAGAAGGTCGATATCGTGCAGAACGCCATCGACCTCGCCCACATCATCGGCATTCCCGAACCCAAGGTGGCGATTCTTTCCGCCGTCGAAACCGTCAACCCGAAAATCCAGTCCACCCTCGATGCCGCCGCCCTGTGCAAGATGGCCGACCGCGGCCAGATCAGGGGCGGCATCCTGGATGGCCCGCTGGCCTTCGACAACGCCGTATCCATCGTCGCCGCCAAGACCAAGGGCATCAAGTCGGCGGTGGCCGGCCATGCCGAAATTCTCGTCGTCCCCGATCTCGAATCCGGCAACATGGTGGCCAAGCAGCTCGAATACCTCGCCAACGCACTGACCGCCGGCATCGTGCTCGGCACCCGCGTGCCCATCGTCCTGACCAGCCGCGCCGACTCGGCCGAAACCCGTACTGCATCCTGCGTCATCGCGGCGCTGGTTGCCCATGCCAACCGCAACAAAGGAAACGCTTGACATGCAACAAGGCATTCTCACCATCAACGCCGGCTCGTCTTCGATCAAGTTCGCGCTCTTTCCGCTCGCCCACCCGATTGCGGCGGTTGCCGAAGTCTCCGGCCAGATCGACGGCATCGGCGCTGAAGACACCAAGCTGGTCGCCAAGAACCGGGCCGGCAAGCTGATCGCCGAAGAGTCGCTGGGCCAGGTCAATCACGACCAGGCCTTCGACGCGCTGCTCAAATGGTTCACCGCCAGCCACCAGGACTGGGAAATCGTCGCCGTCGGCCACCGCGTCGTGCATGGCGGCGAACACTATTCGAAGCCCATCGTCGTCACGCCGCATGTGTTGACGCGACTGACCAGCTATTTCCCGCTCGCCCCACTGCACCAGCCGCACAACGTCGCCGGCATTCTCGCCCTGCAGGCCCTGTTGCCGAATGTCGCGCAGGTGGCCTGTTTCGACACCGCCTTCCACCGCAGCCAGCCGGACGTCGCCCAGATTTTCGGCCTGCCGCGCTCGATCACCGCCGAAGGCGTCAGGCGCTACGGCTTCCACGGCCTGTCCTACGAATACATCGCGCGCGCCCTGCCGCAACATTCGCGGCGCGCCGACGGCCGCGTCGTCGTCGCCCACCTCGGCAACGGCGCCAGCATGGCGGCCATGGTCAATCGCAAGTGCGTCGCCACGACGCTCGGCTTCTCGACCATCGACGGCCTGGTCATGGGCACCCGGGTCGGCAACCTTGATCCCGGCGTCATCCTCCATTTGATGGAAACCAAGGGCCTGAGCGTCAAGGACATGACCAAAATGCTCTACAAGGAATCCGGCCTGCTCGGCGTTTCCGGCATCAGCCAGGACATGCGCACCCTGCTCTCCTCCGACAAGCCGGAAGCCGAGGAAGCGGTCAACCTGTTCTGCTACCGCATCGCCCGCGAACTCGGCTCGCTGACGGCGGCGGCCGGCGGCATTGACGCCCTGGTCTTTACCGGCGGCATCGGCGAACACGCCGCCGAAGTCCGCCGCCGCGTTTGCATACAGTCCGAATGGCTGGGCATCCGCGTCAACCCGGAGGCCAATGCCCGCCACGACCTCAACATCGCGGCCGGCACCAGCAGCGTCGATGTGCTGGTCATCCCGACCAACGAGGAATGGATGATGGCGCACCATGCGCAGACCTTGCTGGCGCTGTAGGCCGGACTGATACCCCCAACCCCGCCCGCTGCTGCCGGCGGGGTTTTTCTTTTCAGAGGGCGCCTGCCCCGCCAGGATGCCCAGAGCCGCGCCGGCCAGTCATTCCTTGTTGGTGCGGGATATGGCACGAGGTGCACTTTTCGGGTTTGGCCAGCGCTTTCTCCGCCAGTTGCTAAGGCCGATAAAGACGCAAAGCGACGCTTAGCAAACATCCAGGCGGGATATCCAGCCCCTGGGTGAGCGAAGCCGAATAACTGCCGTTATTTTCGGCAACTCCGGCACGGCAAAAATGTCTGACGACAATGATTGCGCGGTCGGCCGAAAAAATAAATTTTTCCCCGTTTCCCTTCTGAAAAATCGCTGTGCTTTGTTTTTTCGGGCTTTTCAGCAACATGACAAAAAGCTTTCATGACCGGCACACAACCCCGTATCTAGTCAACGGATTGCATTGACCTACTATATCTAGTAGATTGCTCGTCATTCAAAAATCAATAAACCAATCTATGCACGTATTACTGAGGAGCAAAAAGTGAGCCCAGTTGCCGAACAACTTTCACTGACCGACATTCCCCCCGCACCCGAATTCGCCCCCCTGCAAGAGCAGGAGATTTCCGGCGAAGTCCTGATCGAAAAGTACGCCAAGGGCAAGGAAACCAATGTTCACGACGTGCGCAAGCGCGTCGCCTGGGCGCTGGCGCAAGTCGAGCAGGAGAAGGATCGCGCACACTGGGAAGCCCGCTTCCTGTGGGCCCAGGAAAACGGCTTCATCCCGGCCGGCCGCATCAATTCCGCCGCCGGTACCGACCTGCAGGCGACGCTGATCAACTGCTTCGTGCAACCGGTCGGCGATTCCATCGTCGAGAACACCGACGGCCGTCCCGGCATCTACACCGCCCTCGCCCAGGCCGCTGAAACCATGCGCCGTGGCGGCGGCGTCGGCTACGATTTCTCTTCCATCCGGCCGCAGGGCGCCCGCGTCAAAGGCACGCAGTCGCGCGCTTCCGGTCCGGTGTCGTACATGCGCGTCTTCGACCGCTCCTGCGAAACCGTCGAATCGGCCGGCGCCCGCCGCGGCGCCCAGATGGGCGTGCTGCGCTGCGACCACCCGGATATCGAAGTCTTCATCCACGCCAAGGACAAGGGCGACCTGTCCAATTTCAACATTTCCATCGGCGTTACCGACGCCTTCATGGAAGCCGTCGATGCCGACACCGATGTCGAACTGACCCACCGCGCCGAACCGAATGGCGAAATGAAGTCGGCCGGCGCCTACCAGCGCGACGACGGTCTGTGGACCTACCGCAAGGTGCGCGCCCGCGACCTGTGGGACCAGGTCATGCGTTCCACCTACGACCATGCCGAACCGGGCATACTGTTCCTCGACCGCATGAACAAGGACAACAACCTCAATTACTGCGAAGTCATCGAGGCCACCAATCCCTGCGCCGAACAACCGCTGCCGCCGTATGGCTGCTGCTGCCTGGGTTCGATCAATCTCACCCTGTTCGTCCAGCACGCCTTCTCCGAGCAGGCGACCTTCGATTTCGCCGGTTTTGCCGAAGCCGTGCGCGTCTCGACGCGCATGCTCGACAACGTGCTGGAAGCCACCCACTGGCCGCTCGAACGCCAGCAGCAGGAAGCCGCCAACAAGCGCCGGATCGGCCTTGGCTTCACCGGTCTGGGCGATGCGCTGGCCATGCTGCGCCTGCGCTACGACAAGCCGGAAGCCCGCGCCATGGCGACCCGCATCACTGAAGAAATGCGCGATGCCGCCTATCTGTACTCGATCGAAATGGCCAAGGAGCGCGGTGCCTTCCCGCTGTTCAATGCCGAGTTGTATCTTTCCGGCGGCAATTTCGCCTCCCGCCTACCCGGCGACATCAAGGCCGAAATCCGCAAGCACGGCCTGCGCAATTCGCACCTCCTGTCGATCGCACCGACCGGCACCATTTCGCTAGCCTTCGCCGACAACGCCTCGAACGGCATCGAACCGCCCTTCTCCTGGACCTACACCCGCAAGAAGCGCATGCCGGACGGCACGCTCAAGGAATACTCGGTCGAGGATTACGCCTGGCGCCTGTACAAGCACCAGGGCGGCGATGTCAGCAAGCTGCCCGACTACTTCGTCACGGCCCTGGAAATCTCCGCCGCCGCGCACAAGGACATGGTCGCCGCCGTCGCCCCGTACATCGACACCGCCATCTCGAAGACGGTCAACGTGCCAGGCGACTACCCCTACGAAGACTTCCAGGATCTCTATATGAGCGCCTGGAAATCCGGCCTCAAGGGTCTTGCCACCTATCGTCCGAACAGCATTCTCGGCTCCGTGCTCTCGGTTGAACCGAGCAAGGCCGAAGCCGCCGCTGCCGCCGATGCCAAGTCGCCGCAGGATTTCGTGTCGGATGCCAACCGCCGCCTGTCGATCAAGAACCTGCCGGCTCCGGTGCTCGCCAGCCTGCGCTGGCCGGGCCGCCCGAACCTGCCGGAAGGCAATCTGTGCTGGACCTACATGCTCGACTCGCCGATCGGCAAGTTCGCCCTGTTCGTCGGCCACGTCGAACCGGAAGGCCGCGCCTGGCCGTTCGAAGTCTGGGCCAACGGCCCGGCCGAACCGCGCGGCCTGGGCGCCGTCGCCAAGACGCTGTCGATGGACATGCGGGCCAACGACGCCGGCTGGCTGGAAATGAAGCTCGATGCCCTGGCCAAGACGCCGGGCGACTCCTTCGAACTGCCGATGCCGCCGCACGGCGAAAGGAAGCGCATGCCTTCCGTCGTCTCGGCCATGGCCCAGATCATCCGCTGGCGCTGCGAACAGCTCGGCGCCTTCAAGCACGAAGGCCCGACGCCGGTGAAGGACGCGCTGTTCAGCACCAAGGAACCGAAGACCGGCACCGACGGCACGCTGTCCTGGACGGTCGACGTCAACAATCCGTCGACCAACGAAGACTTCGTCCTCGGCCTCAAGGAAATCACCCTGCCGGACGGCGTCACCCGCCCCTACTCGATGTGGCTCTCGGGCAACTACCCGCGCGCCCTGGACGGTCTCTCCAAACTGCTGTCGCTCGACATGCGCGTCCTCGACCCGGCCTGGATCGGCATGAAACTCAGGAAGCTCATCGACTACTCCGAGCCGCTGGGCGACTTCATGGCCTTCGTGCCGGGTTCGCGCAAGCAGCAGACCTATCCGTCGACGGTGGCTTACATCGCCCAATTGATCATCCACCGCTACGCCATGCTCGGCATCCTCGACGAATCCGGCTTCCCGCTGCAGCAGATGGGCATCCTCGAAGCGCCGGAAGACTCGACCAGCAACAAGGTCCTGCCGACGCAAGGTAAACTCTGTAGCGAATGCGGCAACCACACGATGATCCGCAAAGATGGCTGCGACTTCTGCACCGCCTGCGGCGCCGTGGGTAGCTGCGGCTAAGCAAAAAGGAGCGGGCCGCCAGGCCCGTTTCTGCAACCGTCTGTGCAAAGCCCGCCGCTCCGGCGGGCTTTTTACTACCGCCATCCGGTACGGCTAAGGAAACGATGACACGCAACAACCAGAAAATCCGCTTTTTCCGCCAGCGCATCCCAAGCTTTGCCTGCCAGCCCGGCTGTCACGACTGCTGCGGCCCGGTCACCGCTTCCAGTGAAGAGATGGCCCACCTGCCGGTGAAGACAGCAGCCGAACATGCCCGCGCCCTGGCCGAATTGAATTGTCCGCATCTCGGAGAAAAAGGCTGCCAGGTCTATACCGAGCGCCCGCTGATCTGCCGTCTGTTCGGCACCACGCCGCGCCTGGTCTGTCCGAACGGCAAGCGGCCCGCCAACTACATCGCCCCCGGCGTCGAACAGCAGATTTACCAGTTTTTTTCGGAAACCCGCCAGCTACTGCTTTGATCCCGACGCTCGGCGACCGGACGGCATGCTATACATTTTGTCGCTATCGAAAGACCGCTTAATAGGCTAGAGTCCCAAGGGTGGGCAAGCCCCCTGCGCGGATGGGCAAGGGAAAATTGCCGGCGACTGGCTCGCGGCTTAGCGGCAACAATCATCAGAATTCCGCAGAAATGATGTCTTACCAATCACGACAAGGATGACTAAGACCTATGAACCAGGAAAGCCGATGGAACAAGCGGTATGGCGAGGCCGGCGAGGATTACCTGTTCGGCACCGCCCCCAATCATTTTTTGGCCCGTCGTGCGGCGCTCTTTGCCAGCGGCAAGAATGCCCTGGCCCTGGCCGACGGCGAAGGACGCAACTCAGTCTGGCTGGCCCAGCAGGGTCTTGACGTCACGGCCGTCGAAATTTCTCCGGTTGCCGTCGAGAAGGCGCGACGCCTGGCCCAGGGCAAGCAGGTCGAGGTGACTTTCCAGATTGCCGATATTCTGTGCCCGAACTGGCCGCCAGCCGACATGCTGGATGCCTTCGACTGGGTGGTCGGCATTTTCATCCAGTTCGTCGGACCGCCCTGGCGCGACGTACTGTTTACCCGCATGAAGCAATTGACCCGCCCCGGCGGCTACGTCCTGCTTCATGGCTACACACCACAGCAGCTGGAATTCAAGACCGGTGGCCCGGCGGAAATCGAAAATCTGTACACCGAAGAAATCCTGCGCGCGGCCTTTGCCGAGTGGACGATAGAGGAGATCGTCGACTACCAGGAAGATGTCGCCGAAGGCTCCGGACACCGGGGAAAATCGGCCTTGATCGGACTGGTCGCCAGAAAACCGGCATGAGTGCACGGTTGCCGGGTGGCGCTACCCGACAACCGACGGCATGCACTTTCCTTATGCGCGGATAACAATAAACGGCTTGCCGTGACCGCCTGATCCGCTAAGATCGGCCCGCTCCATCAGCCGATCAATATATTCTGATATTTATCCCCGACATGCCCGCTCCTGGTCGCTTCCTTCTTCGCCTGCTTCCCGGCTGGATACTCCGTTACCCCCGGCAACGCCTGGCCGAGGATCTCGTCGCCGGCCTCATCGTCGCCTTCCTGGCCTTGCCGCAGAGCCTGGCCTACGCCCTGCTGGCCGGCCTGCCGCCGCAGGTCGGCTTGTACGTCAGCATCCTGCCGGCCATCGCCTATGCCTGGGTCGGCAGCTCGATGGTCCAGGCTGTCGGCCCCGTGGCAATTACCGCGATCATGACCTACACCGTGCTGCAGCCGCTGGCCACGCCGGGCACGCCGGAATACGCCGGGCTGGCCGCCAGCCTGGCCCTGCTCTCGGGTGTTCTGCTGACCATCGGCAGCCTGTTGCGCCTCGGCTTCCTGTCCCAGCTATTGAGCCGCCCGGTAATCCAGGGTTTTATTTCGGGCTCGGCAGTCCTCATCCTGCTCAGCCAGTCCCGTCATCTGCTGGGCCTTGAAAGCGGCAGCGATAGCTGGCCGGGATTATGGGCCGCCCTGCTCGCCCAACTCGCCGGCGGCCTCGGCCCGGCCGCCTTGATCGGACTCGTTGCGCTGGCCGTACTTGCCCTCGGGCGCACTCTGCTGGAGCACGCGCTGGTGCGCTGTGGCATGGCCGCCGCCCGGGCAAAATTCATCGTCCGCCTGCTGCCGCTGATGGTTATCGCCGCTGCCAGCGCCGTTGTGCTCCACTTCAATCTGGAGGCGCGCGGCATCGCCGTTGTTGGCCCGCTCGCCAGCGGCCTGCCCGACTTCCATTGGTTCCTGCCCGATCACGCCAGTCTCGGCAAGCTGGCGGTGCCGGCCATGCTGCTGGCCCTGGTCGGCATGGTGCAGAATATTGCCATGGCCCAGGCGCTGGCCATCAAACGCCACGAGCGGGTGGATGCCAACAGCGAGTTGCTCGGCCTCGGCGCGGCCAATATGGTGGCCGCCGTCTATGGCGGCATGCCGGTCGGCGGCGGCGTCTCGCGCTCCGCTCTCAATGTTGCCGCGGGCGCCCAGTCGCCGCTGGCTAGCATCGTTACGGCGGCAACCATGGGCGTCATCGTCTATGCCTTGGCCAGCTTCTTTTCGCACCTGCCACTCGCTGCGCTGGCTGCCAGCATCATGGTGGCGGCCTTTTCGATGATCGATCTGAAGTCCTGGCGCGAAGCCTGGGCCTATGACCGGGCCGATGGCTTGGCCTGGCTGGGCACGGCCGGCGGGGTAGTGTTCCTCGGCCTTGAGCGCGGTATCGGGCTAGGCATCATGCTATCCCTGACGACCCTGCTGCTCCGCGCCAGTACGCCGCATATAGCCCGTTTGGGGCGCATTCCCGGCAGCGAGCACTTCCGCAATACGGATCGCCATGCGGTGGAAACCTTACCCGAGGTCGTCTTCCTGCGCATCGACGAAAGCTTGTTTTTCGGTAACCAGAGCGCCGTCGAAGCCCGCATTGCCAGCGAATTGCTCGAAACACCGACGCTACGTCACGTCGTGCTGGTGATGAGCGCCGTCAATCGGGTGGATACGACGGCAATGGAAATGCTCTGTGATATCAATCGCGATCTCGACGAACGCCAAATCCATCTGCATCTGGCCGAAGTCAAGGGACCGGTACACGATCGCCTGCACCACTCCCGACTGTGGCCGGCGCTCTCCGGCCAGGTCTTCCTGTCGGTCAATGAGGCCTTCGAGAAACTGCGCCTGGCGGCGCCCCGCCTTACCGTTCCAGCCAATAAAGCGCCGTCACCGTCTTGGCATCCGTGATCTGACCGGCGAATACCGCATCCTTGGCAGCACCGGGCGAGAGTTCGATGACATCGAGAAACTCATTGTGATCGAGCTGCTTTTCTCCGGCTTGATGAAGGCCACGGGCGGAAAATATCTCGATCCGCTCATCGGAATAGCCGATACAGGGATGCATCACGCCCAGGTATTCCCACTCGCTGGCGACATAGCCGGTCTCTTCGAGCAATTCACGGCGCGCCGTATCGAGAATGGCCTCGCCCGGATCAATCTTGCCGGCCGGCAACTCCAGGAATACTCGGCGTAGCGGGTAGCGGAACTGGCGCTCGAACAACAGCTTGCCATTGTCGAGGAAGGCCAGGATAACCACAGCACCGGGATGGACGATGTATTCGCGGACCGATTCCTGAGCATTCGGCAATAACACGCGGTCCTTGCGCACTTCAAGCAACGCCCCTTTGAAAACGGTTTGGGAAGAAATTTCGGACTCGACCAGGTGGCTATCGTGACTCATTACGGGCTCCTGAATTGAAAACGCCCCGTCGAACGGGGCGTTTTTGGCAGACGGGGTAGTGACGATTTACAGCGAACGCAGCAGGGCATAGGCGCACAGCGACATGATCACCTGCGGGAAGATACCGAGAAATGCGACGGCCAGACCGTTGGCGGAAATCAGGATGCGGACGTCCATGCCGGCGGTGAGCGGGCTTTCGTCGGTCGGCGCATCGAAATACATGAGCTTGACGACACGCAGGTAGTAGAAGGCACCGATCAGCGAGAACATGATGGCGGCGATCGCCAGCCACAGGTAACCGGCGGCGACGACGGCCTGCAGCACCGCGAATTTGGCGAAGAAACCGATGAAGAACGGCACGCCGGCCATCGAGAACATCAGCATCAGCATGATGCCGGCGAACCACGGGCTGCGCTTGTTGAGCCCCTTGAAATCGTCCAGTTGGTCGGCTTCGAAACCGGCCCGCGCCATCAGCAGGATCATGCCGAAGGTACCGGCCGACATCAGCACGTAGGCGATGACGTAGAACATCGCCGAGCTGTAGGCATTCAGCGCGTAGCGGGCATCACCGCTGACGACGCCGGTAACGATGCCGAGCAGCATGAAACCCATGTGGGAAATCGCCGAGTAGGCCAACATCCGTTTCAGGTTGGTCTGGGCGATGGCGGCCAGGTTACCGACGGCCATCGAGAGCACCGAAAGGATGATCAGCATACCCTGCCAGTCGGCAGCCATGGTAATCAGCCCATTGACCAGCAAGCGCATCACGATGGCAAACGCTGCTAGTTTCGGCGCCGAACCGAGGAACAGGGTGACCGAGGTCGGGGCGCCGTGATAGACGTCCGGAATCCACATATGGAAAGGCACGACACCGAGTTTAAAAGCCAGACCGGCAACCAGAAAGACCAGACCGAAGACCAGCACGCCGGTATTGACGCTGCCGCTCTGCAAACGTTCGGCCACCCCGGTGATTTCCAACGTGCCGGTCGCCCCGTAGATCATCGACATGCCATAGAGCAGCAAGCCCGAAGCCAGCGCGCCGAGCACGAAATACTTCATCGCCGCTTCGGTGGAAGCCACCGACTCACGATTCATCGCCACCATCGCATAGAGCGACAGCGACAGCAGTTCGATACCGAGGTAGATGGTCAGGAAATGGTTGGCCGAGATCATCACCATCATGCCCAGCGTCGCGAACAGCGTCAGGACGTAGTACTCGCCCTTGTTCATGGTCGGCCGGTCGATGATATAACCGCGGGAATAGAACAGCACCACGGCTACCGTCGCGTAGAGGAAGAGCTTCAGCAGGTCGGACATCAGATCGTCAACGAACATGTTGCTGAAGGTGTAAACAATCTCGCCGGTACTGGTCATGAACTGAATGGCGGCGCAACCGAGCAAAGCCAGTTGGGTCAGAACGAAGGTCACGGTGCGACGGCTATCCTTGACCAGCAGGTCGATCATCAGAATGGCCAGCGCCATCGCCGCCAGGAACAGTTCCGGGGCGGCAGGCAGGAGATCGGGAACAACAAAATTGGCGAACATGTCGGCTACCGTTTATTGAATCTTGCTGATGGCGACGTGATGCAGCAACTCGTTGACCGAGGCGTGCATGACTTCCGTGAAAGGCTGCGGATAGAGACCCATGCCCAGGGTACATAAGGCCAGTACACCAAGGATGGCAAATTCGCGCAGATTGATGTCGCTGAGTTCGGCCACGTGATGATTGGCAACGTCGCCGAAAATCACCCGCTTGTACATCCACAAGGTGTAGGCGGCACCGATGATCATCGAACTGGCGGCGGCGAAGGCGACCCAGAAATTGAACTTGACGGCGCCGAGGATGATCATGAATTCGCCGACGAAACCGGAAGTGGCGGGCAGACCGGCATTGGCCATCGAAAACAACATGAACAGCGCAGCAAATTTCGGCATGGTGTTGACCACCCCGCCGTAATCGGCGATCTGGCGGCTATGTACGCGGTCGTACATGACGCCGATACAGAAGAACATGGCGCCTGAAACGAAACCGTGCGACACCATCTGCACCAGCGCGCCTTCAACGCCCATGGCGCTGAACATGAAGAAGCCCAGGGTGACGAAGCCCATGTGGGCGATCGAGGAATAGGCCACCAGTTTCTTCATGTCGGCCTGGACCAGCGCCACGAAACCGATATAAACCACGGCGATCAGCGACAGACCGAGGACCAGGCCGGACAATTGATGCGAGGCATCGGGCGTGATCGGCAGCGAGAAACGCAGGAAACCGTAGGCCCCAAGCTTCAGCGCGATCGCAGCGAGGACGATGGAACCGCCGGTCGGCGCTTCGACGTGGGCATCCGGCAACCAGGTATGGACCGGCCACATCGGCACCTTGACGGCGAAGGCAATCAGGAAGGCGAGGAATAGCCAAATCTGCGGACCGAGGGCGATCGGCAACTTGTGCCAGTCAAGAATGGAAAAGCTGCCACCGGAATGGATGAACAGATACATCAGGGCGAGCAGGAAGAACAGCGAGCCGAACAAGGTATATAGGAAGAACTTGAAGGCGGCATACACCCGGTTCGGACCGCCCCAGACACCGATGATCAGGTAGAGCGGGATCAGCGAGGCTTCGAAGAAGACATAGAACAACATGCCGTCGAGCGAGGTGAAGATGCCATTCATCAGGCCGGACATGATCAGGAAGGCGGCGTTGTACTGGGCCACCTTGGTCTTGATGACTTCCCAGCCGGCTGCCACGACGATGATGGTGATAAAGGCGTTGAGCAGCACGAAAATCATCGAGATGCCATCAACCCCGAGGTGGTAGTTGATATTAAAGCGGGGTATCCAGGTGTTCAATTCGACAAACTGCATGCCGCCGTTAGCGACATCAAAGCCGGTCCACAACGGAATGGTCACCAGGAAACCGGCAATTGCACCAAGCAGGGCAAGCATGCGGGCGAGCGGCGCGTTCCGGTCGGAGCCGGTGGCCAGGACGCCCAGACCGGCAAAGATCGGGATCCAGATGGCAAGGGAAATGAGGTGATTCGACATGTTATTCCTGGCTTTTCTGCGTTACACGGGCCGGACCCAAAGGGCCAACAAGACAAGCAGGCCAAAGATCATTGTGAAGGCATAGTGGTAGACATAACCGGTCTGGAACAGGCGGGTGATGTTGGAAATCAGGCCAACCGTCTTGGTTGCGCCGTTAATAATCAGGCCATCAATCACCCCGACATCGCCGCCCCGCCAGAAAATATTACCGAGCAAACGGGAGCCGCCGGCGAGCGCGAAATCGTTGAACTTGTCGAAGTAGTATTTGTTTTCCAGCAGGGTGTTGATCGCCGAGAAGCGACGCTGGATGGCTGCCGGGATATCCGGCCGCTTCATGTAGAAGAACCAGGACAGGACGACACCGGCCAGAGCGAGCAGGAAAGGCAAGGAGGTCAGCGCGTGGATGCCCATGGCGGCAGCACTGTGGAACTCTTCCTTGAGGTGCTCCATGGCCGGATGGGCTTCGGCGTTGATATGGATGACGCCTTCGAAATAGTTGCCGTAGAGCATCGGCTCGATGGCGAAGTAACCGATGGCCAGCGACGGAATGGCCAGCAGCACCAGCGGCAGGGTCACCACCCACGGCGTTTCATGCGGCTTCTGGCCGGGGGCCAGACCGTGATGATGGTCGGCGGCGACTTCTTCGTCGTCGTGATCGCCGACATGGTCATGATGCTCATCATGCGCTTTGCCAAAACGCTCTTCGCCGTGGAAAACCAGGAAATACATCCGGAAGGAGTAGAAGGCGGTGACGAACACGCCGGCCAGTACGGCGGCATAGGCGAAACCGGCACCCGGGGTGTGCGACAGTTGCACCGCCTCGATGATCGAATCCTTGGAGTAGAAGCCGGACAGGAAAGGCGTGCCGATCAGGGCCAGCGAACCGACCAGCGAGGTGATCCAGGTAATCGGCATGTACTTGCGCAGGCCGCCCATGTTGCGGATGTCCTGATCGTGGTGCATGCCGATGATCACCGAGCCGGCACCGAGGAACAGCAGTGCCTTGAAGAAGGCGTGCGTCATCAGGTGGAAGATGGCAACCGAGTAGGCGGAGGCACCCAGCGCGACGGTCATGTAGCCGAGCTGCGACAGGGTCGAGTAGGCGACGACGCGCTTGATGTCGTTCTGGATAATGCCGAGGAAGCCCATGAACAGCGCGGTGATGGCGCCGATGATCAGGACGAAGGACAAGGCAGTCGTAGACAACTCGAACAGCGGCGACATGCGGGCGACCATGAAGATACCGGCAGTCACCATGGTGGCCGCGTGGATCAGGGCGGAAATCGGGGTCGGGCCTTCCATCGAGTCAGGCAGCCAGACGTGCAGCGGAACCTGCGCCGACTTACCCATGGCGCCGATGAACAGGCAGATGCAGGTGACGGTCATCAGCGACCAGTCGGCCGAGCCCCAGATATTGATGGTCTTGCCGGCCAGTTCCGGCGCCTTGGCGAACACCGTCTGGTAATCGAGACTGCCGAAGTGGGCGAGGACCAGGCCGATGCCGAGGATGAATCCGAAGTCGCCGACGCGATTGACCAGGAAGGCCTTCATGTTGGCGAAAATGGCGGTCGGCCGGGTGTACCAGAAACCGATCAGCAGGTAGGAAACCAGACCGACGGCTTCCCAACCAAAGAAGAGCTGCATGAAGTTGTTGCTCATCACCAGCATCAGCATGGAGAAGGTGAACAACGAGATGTAGCTGAAGAAGCGGTTGTAACCCGGGTCTTCCTGCATGTAGCCGATGGTGTAGATATGCACCATCAGCGACACGAAGGTGACGACCAGCATCATCGTCGTGGTCAGCGTATCGATCTGGAAACCGACTTCAAATTTGTACTCGCCGCTGGTCAGCCAGGTATAGACCGCGCCGTTGAAGGCGTGACCGGCCTGCACATCCTGGAAAATGATGACCGACAGCGCAAAAGCGGCACCGACGCCGGCGATGGTGGCGGTATGGGCCACCCAACGCGGGATCACCCGGCAAAACAGACCGGCGATGATGGCGCCGAAGAGCGGCGCAAGCGGGACCAGCAGGTAAAGTTTCTGCATTTCCATGGTTAACCCTTCAGGCTGTCCAGGTCATCCACATGGATGCTCTTGAGGTTGCGGAACAGCACGATCAGTATGGCGAGGCCAATGGCGGATTCGGCGGCGGCGACGGTCAGGATGAAGAAAACGAAAATCTGGCCGGACAAATCCTGCAGATAGTGCGAAAAGGCGACGAAATTCATATTGACCGCCAGCAGCATCAATTCGATGGCCATCAGCAGGACCAGCAAGTTCTTCCGGTTGAGGAAGATGCCGACGACGCTGATCGCGAAGAGGATCGCGCCCAGAATCAGAAAATGCGAGAGTGAAAGAGTTAGCATGGTCTTCCCGGGGTTCAGTCTTTTTCAACCGGCATCTGCAGAACGCGAATGCGATCCTTGGCCTTGATGAAGACCTGCTGATTGGGGTTGGTGTACTTGGTCTTCTTGGGACCGCGGTAGGTCAGTACGATGGCGGCAATCATGCCGACCAGCAGCACGATGGACGCGAGTTCAAACGGATAGACATAGTCGGTGAACATCAACTCACCGATCGCCTTGGTGTTGGAAATACCGGCCGGCACAACCGCATCGGCCGCCGCCACCTGGAAGTACTTGCTGCCCAGCACCATGCCCATTTCGAGCACCAGCAGCAGTCCGAGCAAGGCGCCCAGCGGCAGGTAGTTCCAGAAGCCCTGTCGAATGCGGTCCATGTTGATATCGAGCATCATCACGACGAAGAGGAAGAGCACCATCACCGCGCCGACATAGACCAGGATGATCGCGATGGCCAGGAACTCGGCTTGCAGCAACGACCAGATACCACCGCAGGTGAAGAAGGCGAGGATCAGATGCAACGCCGCATGCACCGGATTACGGGCAGTAATCACGCGCAGCGCGGCGAAGATCAGTATCGCTGCCAGGAAGAAAAAGACCAGAGTCTGAAAATCCATCACATGTACCTGTTATCGGTAAGAAGCATCGAGTGCGCGATCCTGGGCGATCTGATCTTCGTAGCGATCGCCGTTGGCCAGCAACATCTGCTTCGTGTAGTACAGATCACCACGCTTTTCGCCGTGGTATTCAAAGATGCGGGTTTCGACAATCGCATCGACCGGGCAGGCTTCTTCGCAGAAACCGCAGAAAATACACTTGGTCAGATCAATGTCGTAACGCGTCGTACGGCGCGAACCATCATCGCGCGGCTCGGCTTCGATGGTGATCGCCAGGGCCGGGCAAACGGCTTCGCACAGTTTGCAGGCAATACAGCGTTCCTCGCCATTCGGATAGCGACGCAGGGCATGCAGGCCGCGGAAGCGGAAACTCTGCGGCGTTTTTTCTTCGGGATACTGGACGGTGATCTTGCGGGCAAAGAAATACTTGCCGGTCACCGCCATCCCTTTCAACAGCTCCTTGAGGAGCAGGCTGTTGAAGATTTCCTTCATCGAACCCATCAGTCTCTCCTCACTTCCAAATATTCAGCGGGGACATCATCCAGCATCCCACGACAACCAGCCAGACCAGGCAAACCGGCACAAACACTTTCCAGCCCAGGCGCATCAACTGATCATAACGATAGCGCGGGAAGGTGGCTCGGAACCAGAGGAAGAGGAACAGAATCACCGCCATCTTGGCAAACAGCCAGAGGATGCCGTCGGGCAGGAAGCCGACCGGTGACAACCAGCCACCCAGGAAAAGCAGCGAGGTCAGTGCCGAGACCAGAATCATGTTGGCGTATTCGGCCAGGAAGAATACGGCGAAGGCCATACCCGAATACTCGACGAAGAAGCCGGCAACGATTTCCGATTCACCTTCGGCCACGTCGAACGGCGCCCGATTGGTTTCGGCCACCCCGGAGATCAAATAGACCAGGAACATCGGCAACAGCGGCAACCAGTTCCAGGACAGGAAGTTCAGGTGCATCGCGGCAAACCGCCCTTGGTTCTGAACATTGACGATATCGACCAGATTCAGGCTATTGGAAACCATCAGCACGCAGATCAGCGAAAAGCCCATCGAAATTTCGTAAGACACCATCTGCGCTGCGGAGCGCATGGCACCAAGAAAAGCGTACTTGGAGTTGGAAGCCCAGCCGGAAAGGATCACGCCATAGACGCCCATCGAAGTGATGGCCATGATGTAGAGCAGGCTGGCGTCGATGTTGGCGAGCACCAGGGTATCAGTGAAAGGCACCACCGCCCAGGCCGCCAACGCCGGCGCCAGGGCCAGCATCGGGGCGATGATGAAAATCCCCTTGTTGGCGCCGGTCGGGACAATGACTTCCTTCATCAACAGCTTCAGGCCATCGGCGATCGGCTGGATCAAACCCCAGGGACCGACGCGGTTCGGCCCGATCCGGACCTGCATGAAGCCGATCACCTTGCGTTCGAAATAGGTCAGGTAGGCGACGCCCAGCAGCAGCGGGGCGACAATCAGAACGATCTTGATCAGAGCCCAGACGCCCGGCCAAATACCGCCGAAGATGCCCTCTCCGAAATTCATCACTGCGTCCATTTATGCACGCTCCACAGAGATCGGGCCAAACATTTCGCCCAGCGCGGCCGTACTGGCATGCGCCGCAGCGACGCGGACACAGGCAAGCGGCACATTGTTATCAGCCTTGGCAACCAGAACAGCCTCGCCATTGCCCTGTTTGACGCGAACCTGGGCTCCGTCGGCAAGGCCGAGTTGAGACAGGGTCTGCGCGTTGATGCGGGCCGTCGGCGCAACGCCATCAGCCGTCTGCTGCAGGGCCGGCGAACGACGGGCCATGGCATCGGCAAAATTGATCGGCACATCGGCAATGCGTTGCAGACCATCAACCGCCGCCGGCAGCGCGATGGCAACGCCGTTCAGGCCGTTGTCGAGATTGGCGACGAATTCGGCGCCCTTGCCGAGCACTTCGTCACGCACCGCTTCGCTCGATTCGTAAGCGAAACCATCGAGAGTCAGGACGTTGCCGAGAACACGCAGCAGCTTCCAGGCCGGACGGGCGTCACCACGGGTCTTGACGACACCGTTGAAGCTCTGCACGCGACCTTCGATATTGACGAAGGTGCCGGCCGTTTCGGTATAGGGCGCAACCGGCAGGATCACGTCGGCGTATTCCAGGGCCAGGTCGTTCTTGAAGGCCGAGGCGAAGACGACCAGGCTGGCCTGTTTCAGGGCAGCGAAGGCGACTTGCGGATTGGCGTAATCGAATTCCGGTTCAAGACCGAGCAGGAAATAAGCCTTGCGCGGCTGTTCGAACATTTGCCGGGCATTGGCGCCGGACGGCAGGGCCCAGCCGGCGTGACCGCCGACAACATTGGCCGCTTCGCCAAGGAAACCGACGGTAGCACCGGTCAGCTTGCCGAGTTCGAGGGCCAGGGCATGCAACTGAGTGGCTTGCGCCGACTGGGTCGCAACATTGCCGAGGAAGATGGCGCGCTTTTCGCCTTCAAGCAGGCTCTGCGCGATCTTCTTGCTGGTTTCGCAAACGGCAACAGTTTCCAGACCGGCCGGAACGGCCACGCCCTTGAGTTCGGCAGCAGCCTTGACCACGGCGGCCAACGACTGAGCCAGTTGCGAAGGCGCCACCGTCAGCTTGGCGTGCAACTGGATCAGTTGATCGTCGGCAGTCACCGACAGCAGGCTGACCTTGGTGTATTTCTTGGCAGCCTGACGCAGGCGCTGGGCGATCAGCGGATGATCCTTGCGCAGGAAGGAACCGACCACCAGTGCGGCGTCGAGATCCTTGATCTCGGCCAGCTTGAGGCCCAGCCACGGCGTGCCGGCACGCTTGAAATCGGTCGCGAAATCAACCTGACGCGGACGGAAATCAACATTGCCGCTGCCCAGGCCCTTGAAGACCTTGCCCAGCAGATAAAGCTCTTCCAGCGTCGAAGCCGGGTTGGCCAGCGCGGCAATGGCGTCACCGCCATGATTGCGGGCGACATCCTTGAGACCGTGGGCGACGTAATCGAGCGCCACGTTCCAGTCGACTTCACGCCACTCGCCGCCCTGCTTGACCATCGGCTTGGTCAGCCGCTGGTCGGAATTCAGAGCCTGATACGAGAAACGCTCCTTGTCGGAAATCCAGCACTCATTCACTTCTTCATTCTCACGCGGCAGAACGCGCATCACGTTGTCGTGCTTGACCTGAACAACCAGGTTGGCGCCGACGGAATCATGCGGGCTGACCGACTTGCGGCGCTGCAGTTCCCACGAGCGGGCGGTGTAGCGGAAAGGCTTGGAGGTCAGCGCGCCGACCGGACACAGGTCGATCATGTTGCCGGACAATTCGGAATCGACGCTGCGACCGACAAAGGTCATGATCTCGGAATGCATGTTGCGGTTGGCCATGCCGAGTTCCATGATGCCGGCAACTTCCTGACCAAAACGCACGCAACGGGTGCAGTGAATGCAGCGGCTCATTTCCTGCATGGAAATCAGCGGCCCGACATTCTTGTGGAAGACGACGTGCTTATCTTCGGTGTAGCGGCTCTTCATCGGGCCGTAGCCGACCGACATGTCCTGCAGCTGGCACTCGCCGCCCTGATCGCAGATCGGGCAATCCAGCGGGTGATTGATCAGCAGGAACTCCATCACACCCTTCTGTGCCTTGACGGCCAGTTCGGAGTGGGTAAAGACCTTCATGCCGTTGGTCACCGGCGTTGCACAAGCGGGCAACGGCTTCGGCGCCTTTTCCACCTGGACCAGACACATCCGGCAGTTGGCGGCAATCGAGAGTTTCTTGTGGTAGCAGAAATGCGGAATGTACACGCCAACCTGCTGCGCGGCGTCCATCACCGTGCTGCCGTCGGGCACTTGCGCTTTCTTACCGTCGATTTCGATTTCTAGCATGTCGCTACCTTGTAGCCTGACTTTTCGTCATTGATTTCGTTACTAAACCGCACCGATCAGGCCGGAATCTTGTGGAAGCCACTACCGGCCCATTGCACATCTTTGGGCACCAGACAGCTCTTGTGTTCGATGTGATACTCGAATTCGTTACGGAAATGCTTGAGGAAGCTCTGCACCGGGAAGGCTGCCGCATCGCCGAGGGCGCAGATGGTGCGGCCGGCAATATTGCCCAGCACGCTGTTCAGCAGATCCAGGTCTTCCGGCTTGCCGAGTCCGTTTTCGATGCGATGCACCACCTTGTACATCCAGGCCGTACCTTCGCGGCAGGGGGTGCATTGGCCGCAGGACTCTTCATGGTAGAAGAAGGACAGACGCTCCAGCGCCTTGACCATGCAGACCGTCTCATCCATGACGATGACCGCGCCGGAGCCGAGCATCGAACCGCCCTTGCTGATCGAGTCGTAGTCCATGGTGCAATCCATGATCACGCTGCCCGGCATGACCGGGGCGGACGAACCGCCGGGAATGACCGCCTTGAGCTTGCGCCCGCCGCGCATGCCGCCGCACATTTCGAGCAGCGTGGCAAACGGCGTGCCGAGCGGAATTTCGTAATTGCCAGGGCGATTGACGTGGCCGGAAACGGAGAACAGCTTGGTGCCGCCGTTATTAGGCTTGCCCAGGTTGAGGAACTCTTCGCCGCCCATCTTCAGAATGAAGGGAATGGCAGCGAAGGTCTCAGTGTTGTTGATCGTCGTCGGCTTGCCGTACAGACCGAAGGAGGCCGGGAACGGCGGCTTGAAGCGTGGCTGGCCCTTCTTGCCTTCGATCGATTCGAGCAGCGCGGTTTCCTCGCCACAGATGTAGGCGCCGTAACCGTGGTGGGCGAACAGCTCGAAGCTGAATTCAGAACCGAGAATATTCTGGCCGATGAAACCGGCGGCCCGGGCTTCGTCGAGCGCGGCTTCGAAACGCTGGTAGATTTCCCAGATTTCGCCGTGCACGTAGTTGTAGCCGCGCGTCGCGCCCATCGCGAAGGCCGCAATGGCCATACCTTCAATCACCGCGTGCGGGTTGTAGGCCATGATGTCGCGGTCCTTGAAGGTCCCCGGCTCGCCTTCGTCGGTATTGCAGACGATGTACTTGTCGCCTGGGAAGGAGCGCGGCATGAAGGACCACTTCAGGCCGGTCGGGAAACCGGCACCACCACGTCCGCGCAGCACGGATTTCTTGACTTCGCCGATGACGTCTTCCTGGGTCAGCTTGTCAGCCAGGATACGGCGCAACTGGGCATAGCCACCGCGCGCCACGTAGTCCTGCAGGCGCCAGGTCTTGTCGCCATCCAGGCCTTCCATCAGGACGCCGTTGATCGAACCGAGCATCGTCATTATTTGAGCTCCTCGAGCAACTTGTCGATCTGTTCCGGATGCATGTGGCTGCACATCGAGCGGTTATTGACGATGAAGACCGGTGCGTCGCCACAGGCGCCCATGCACTCGCCTTCTTTCAGCGTGAATTTGCCGTCAGCGGTGGTTTCACCGTAGCCGATACCCAGCTTCTTCTGCACGTATTCGCCGGCATGGTAGCCGCCGGACAGCGCGCAGGGCAGGTTCGTACAGACCGTGATCTTGTACTTGCCGACCGGCTTCAGGTCATACATGTTGTAGAAGGAAGCGACCTCGTAGGCAGCCATCGGCGGCATGCCGAGATAAACGGCAACGGCCTCGATGGCTTCCGGAGGCAGCCAGCCCTTTTCTTCCTGGGCATGGGCGAGACAGGCCATGACTGCCGACTGCTTTTGTTCAGCCGGGTACTTGGCGACTTCGCGCGCAAATTTCTGGAGGGTTTCAGCGGAAAACATCAGCGGTCGATCTCGCCAAAAACAATATCCTGGGAACCGATAATCGTAACGACGTCGGCAAGCATGTGGCCTCTGGACATTTCGTCCATGCCAGCCAGATGGACGAAGCCCGGGGCACGAATCTTCATCCGGTACGGCTTGTTGGCGCCGTCGGAGATGAAATAGATGCCGAACTCGCCCTTCGGGTGTTCGATGGCGGCATACGCCTCGCCGGCTGGCACGTGGATCCCTTCAGTAAAGAGCTTGAAGTGATGAATCAGCTCTTCCATGTTGGACTTCATGCCTTCGCGCGAGGGCGGCGCAACCTTGTGATTCTCGGTGATCACCGGGCCGGGATTCTTGCGCAGCCAGGCAATACACTGTTTGATGATCTTGTTCGACTGGAGCATTTCTTCCATGCGAACCAGATAGCGGTCATAGCTGTCGCCATTGACCCCGACCGGCACGTCGAAATCGACCTTGTCGTAAGCGGCGTAGGGCTGCTTCTTGCGCAAGTCCCAGGCAATGCCGGAACCGCGCAACATGGCGCCGGTAAAGCCCATTTGCTTGGCGCGTTCGGGCGTCACGACACCGACATTGACCAGACGCTGCTTCCAGATCCGGTTGTCGGTCAGCAAGGTGTGGTATTCGCTGTGATAGGTCGGGAAGCGATTGGTAAAGTCTTCAAGGAAATCGAGCAGCGAACCGCTGCGATTCTCGTTGAGCTCACCAGCCTTCTTGGCACTGGTCCAGGTCGACGGCGCGTATTGCGGCATGCGATCCGGCAGATCGCGATAAACACCACCCGGACGATAGTAGGCGGCGTGCATGCGCGCCCCGGAGACAGCCTCATAGGCGTCCATCAGGTCTTCGCGCTCGCGGAAGGTGTACAGCGCCATGGTCATCGCGCCGACGTCCAACGCGTGACAGCCGATCCACAACAGGTGGTTGAGGATACGGGTCACTTCGTCGAACATCACACGAATGTATTTGCCGCGCTCCGGCACTTCGATGCCCAGCAGCTTCTCGGTGGCCAGGCAGTAGGCGTGCTCGTTGCACATCATCGACACGTAGTCGAGACGATCCATGTAGGGAACGGATTGCACCCAGGTCCGGGTCTCGGCCAGCTTTTCGGTGGCACGGTGGAGCAGTCCGATATGCGGATCGGCGCGCTGGACGACTTCGCCGTCCAGTTCCAGCACCAGACGCAGCACACCGTGCGCCGCCGGGTGTTGCGGACCAAAATTGAGCGTGAAGTTGCGAATATCTGCCATTACTTGCTCACTCCATCGAAGCCGAACCCGCAACCCATTCCGGCAGCAAGCTCAATTTCGGCGCAGGCTAACTTGCCAAGGCAAGTTAAGCCCGAAGGGCGGCCGGAGCCAAAATTCAGGGTGAAATTACGGATGTCAGCCATTAGCGGTATCCCCGAAAGTATCTTCGCGCACGATGCGCGGGGTGTTTTCGCGTGGCTCGATGGTCACCGGCTGGTAGATCACGCGCGCCTGATCCGGGTCGTAGCGCATTTCGACATGACCGGAAATCGGGAAATCCTTGCGGAAGGGGTGGCCGATAAAGCCGTAGTCGGTCAGGATGCGGCGCAGGTCATCATGACCCACGAAGGCAATGCCGTACAGATCGAAGGCTTCGCGCTCGAACCAGTTAACACTGGTCCACACGCCGGTCAGCGAGGCCACCGCCGGGAACTCATCATCCTCGGCAAAGACCCGGACGCGCAAACGCCAGTTATTGGCCAGCGACAGCAAATGGGTAACAGCGGCAAAGCGCTTACCTTGCCAGACGCCATCGCCATAGGTGGAATAATCGACGCCACACAGATCGACCAGCTCTTCAAAGCCCAAATCGGCCTCGTCGCGCAGCGTCTGCATCACAACAAAATAGTCGGCAGCGGCAACCTCAATGGTCACCTCACCCAAAGCAAGTTTCAGCGACGTAATCTTGTCACCGAAGTGCTTCTGTAAATTCTGGCTAAGCGTTTCCAGCTTGGCGGACATAGTGATCAGCCTTGGCAATTAACGGGCGATGGTATTGGTACGACGAATCTTGTTTTGTAGCTGGATAAGCCCATACAACAAGGCTTCGGCCGTCGGGGGACAACCCGGCACATAGATATCGACAGGAACGATCCGGTCGCAACCACGTACCACGGAATAGGAATAATGGTAGTAACCACCACCATTGGCACAGGAGCCCATGGAAATCACCCAACGCGGCTCAGCCATCTGGTCGTACACCTTGCGCAAAGCGGGCGCCATCTTGTTGGTCAGCGTCCCAGCCACGATCATCACATCGGACTGCCGCGGACTGGCGCGAAAAACGATACCAAATCGATCGAGGTCGTAACGCGCACAACCGGCATGAATCATTTCAACCGCGCAACAGGCCAGACCAAAGGTCATCGGCCACATCGAGCCGGTGCGCATGTAATTGATCAGCTTGTCAGCCGTAGTGGTGACAAAGCCTTCCTGGAGAATGCCTTCAATAGCCATGCTTTATTCCCATTCCAGCGCGCCCTTGGCCCAGGCATAGACATAGCCGATGACCAGAATGGCAACGAAAACCAGCATTTCGATGAAACCGAACAACTTGATCGATTCGGTCGCGACGATATCCTTGAAAATCGTTGCCCACGGAAAGAGGAAGGCGATTTCCAGATCGAACAGGATAAAAAGGATGGCAATCAGGTAATAGCGCACATCGAACTTCATGCGCGCATCCTCGAACGCCTCAAAACCGCATTCGTAGGGAGATAGTTTCTCTGGATCGGGCCGGCTGGGGGCTAGCAGAAAACCCATGGCAACCGGCAAGACGCCAATCGCAACCCCCACCAGAACGAACATCAGGATTGGAAAGTAGTTTTCCATGATCCGCCGCCAATATTCAGTTTCTTGTACGAAACAGCGTACCGCTTGGCCACTGCCCCAGTTTTTGGTGCCGACGGCGAGACTCGAACTCGCACAGCTTGCGCCACTA
This sequence comes from Pseudomonadota bacterium, assembly GCA_018261905.1. Lineage (GTDB taxonomy): Bacteria > Pseudomonadota > Gammaproteobacteria > Burkholderiales > Rhodocyclaceae > Azonexus. Next base: position 61,843 of record JAGTRU010000023.1, read on the forward strand.
CCCCCTCAAGATAGCGTGTCTACCAATTTCACCACGTGGAACCCGCATCAGCAGGCGACACCGGCGTTTCACCACCAACCTGGGCAGGCTGCGAAACCGGCGGCAATTGTACCGTTTCTTGCATCACACTGCCAGTCGTTTTTGGCTTGTTTGATGCTACATAAGCCAAAGTCAGACTAGTGACGAAAAAAATAGCCGCCAAGACGCCGGTCGTCCGACTCAAAAAGTTTGCCGACCCGGAAGAGCCAAACAAACTACCCGAGGCGCCGCTACCGAAAGCCGCCCCCATATCGGCGCCCTTGCCATGCTGCACCAGGACCAGACCGATAATGACCAGCGCCACCAGAATATGCACCGTCAACAACAGAGAGAAGAACCAGTTCATTTCACCGCCCATCAACTTGCCGCACGGCAAATTGCAAGAAAATCATCCGCCACCAACGCCGCCCCACCGATCAAACCACCATCGATATTGGGCTGCGCAAACAATTCCAACGCACTCTGCGGCTTGACACTGCCACCATACAAAATGCGCAAACCTTCCGCCACCACCGGATCAAACCCGGCCACCAGCGCACGAATCGCGGCATGCACCTCTTCCGCCTGCTCTGGCGACGCCGTCAAGCCCGTACCAATCGCCCAAACCGGCTCATAAGCCACCACCACCCGGGCAAAAGCCGCAACACCGAGCAACTCGAGCACAACCGACAACTGCCGCACCACAACCGCTTGCGTCAAACCGTCCCGGCGCTCGGCCAGCGTCTCGCCAACACAAAGCACCGGCCGCATACCCGCCGCCAAGACCGCTCGACACTTCGCCGCCACCACCGCATCGCTTTCACCATACAGGGTACGTCGCTCGGAATGCCCAACCAGCACGTAGCCACAACCAAACTCGGCCAACATCGCCGCCGCCACTTCGCCCGTATAGGCACCGGCAGCGTGCTCACTGACGTTTTGCGCCCCCCAAGACAGCGGAGTCGCCTTCAAACACTGCGCAACCTGGGACAGATACGGAAAAGGCACACAAACCAGCACCTCGCATCCGACATCCGGCAAACCACTGACCAACCGATTGAGCAGCGTCGCGTTCTGCTGGAGTCCGCCGTGCATCTTCCAGTTTCCGGCAACAAGCTTTTTCCGCATAAATCCGTCAGTCTCGGTTGGCAAAAACCCTCGGATTATAGCCGCCAGCGCCTTTTCGGGTCAAGGCTGACGACACTTAGGCGGACTGCGCCGCGTTGCGCACAACATCGGCAAGCTCCTCGGCCGCGGCCAGGACAGCGCTCGCATCCTCGCCTTCCACCATCACCCGCAGCAGGGGCTCGGTTCCCGACGCCCGCAACAACACCCTCCCCCGGCCGGCCATACGCTGCTCGACCGAGCGCAAGGCAGCCTGGATTGCTGGATCATCCTGCCACGGGAAGCCCTTGACGATAGGCACGTTGATCAATTTTTGCGGATATAGCAGCAACCCACCAAGCAATTCCTGCAGACTACCGCCCGCCTCGCGCAATGCCGCCAGCACCTGCAGAGCGGCAATCGTGCCATCACCGGTGGTGTGGCAGTCGAGAGCCAGAATATGACCCGAATTTTCGCCGCCATACAACCAGCCGTTCTCGTGCAGCATCTCAACGACGTAGCGATCCCCCACGGCAGCCCGGCCAAACGGGATATCCATCCTGGCCAAGGCGTGCTCGAGCGCCAAATTGGTCATCAATGTTCCGGCAACGCCACTCACCGTGCCACGCCGCGCCCGACTACAGACGATGGCGTAGAGCAACTGATCCCCATCGTAAAGATTTCCCTTGGCATCGACCATCTGGATGCGATCGGCATCGCCATCCAGCGCCACGCCGAGATCGGCACCATGCGCCAGGACCGCTTCGCACAAAGCACGCGGCGAGGTCGCGCCAAAACCATCATTGATGTTCGTGCCATTCGGCTGGTGGCCGATACGCACCACCTCCGCCCCGAGCTCATGAAAAACATCCGGCGCCGTGTGATAGGCAGCACCATGCGCACAGTCGACGACAATTTTCAGACCACGCAGATCGAGCGCATTGGGAAAGGTACTCTTGCAGAATTCGATATAGCGACCGCGCGCATCGTCAATCCGCCTGGCCCGGCCAAGGCTGGCCGGCGCGACGCAGGTCATGGGCTGATCAACCAAGGCCTCGATCGCCCGCTCGACATCGTCCGGCAACTTGGTGCCCTGAGCCGAGAAAAACTTGATTCCGTTATCGTAGTAGGGATTATGCGAGGCGGAAATCACGATCCCCGCCTGCAAACGCAGGGCTCGCGTCAAATAGGCCACAGCCGGGGTGGGCATTGGCCCGACCAGACAGACATCGACACCCGCCGCCGCAAAACCCGCCTCAAGAGCCGATTCGAGCATATATCCGGAGAGCCGGGTATCCTTCCCGATCAGGACCGATGGCCGATCGCCAACCGCCAGATCGGCATCCTCCAACAACACCTTGCCCGCCGCATAGCCAAGCCGCATCACGAAATCCGGCGTAATCGGCGCCTGTCCGACGCGGCCGCGCACACCATCGGTACCAAAATATTTTCTAGACATCACACTCCCCCTGTTCGATGGCGGCCTGTACCTTCAAGGCATCGACGGTCGCCGCCACATCATGTACCCGTAATATTTTCGCACCCTTTTGGGCGGCCAGCATAGCCGCGGCAACACTGGCCGACAATCGTTGCTCAACCGGCCGGCCGGTTATCGCCCCCAACATGGTTTTACGCGACACACCGACAAGCAGCGGATAGCCCGCCGCGCCCAATTCGGGCAACGCCTGAAAGAGGGCGAGATTGTGCGCCAAGGTCTTGCCAAAGCCAAAACCCGGATCCAGGACAATCCGTTCGGCAGCGACACCACCCTGCCGGCACAGGGCCAGTCGTTCACTTAGGTAACCCCCGACTTCGGCCACCACATCGCGATATTCAGGCGCCTGCTGCATACTGCCCGGCTCTCCCTGCATATGCATCAGACAGACCGCGCAATCGGCGCCCTGCACGGCCTCAAGCGCCCCCGGATAGCGCAATCCGGCGATATCGTTGATCATTGACGCGCCCGCCGCAAGCGCGGCCCGCATCACGGCCGGCTTGTAGGTATCGACTGAGATCGGCACCCCCCAATCGGAAATTTTTTCCAGCAAGGGAAGCAAACGGCGCAATTCCTCGTCTTCCGGGGTCGGCATAGCCCCGGGGCGTGACGACTCGGCACCGATATCGAGAATATCCGCCCCCGCCTCGATCTGTTGACGCGCATGCGCCAGCGCACTTGCCAGGTTGCTTCCCAGACCATCGCTGGAAAACGAGTCCGGTGTCAGATTAACGATCCCCATGACCAAAGGACGCCCGAGAGAAAGGCGAAACCGCCCGCATTGCAGAGTTTTCATAGCTTAAAAAACAAAAACCGGGAGCAAGCCCCCGGCTGTTGGAAAAATCCGAAACTCAGACTGCCGCTGCCGCACTCGGTTCGGCACCCGGCGTATCGCTCGGCGCTGAGCTGCTTGGCCGGCTCTGCGTCGGCTTGGGCGGACGCGGCGGCTTGCCGTCCATGATGTCGTTGATCTGCTCGGCGTCTATGGTCTCCCATTCGAGCAAAGCCTTGGTCATCGCCTCCACTTTGTCGCGATGATCTTCGAGCAGCTTGCGGGCAAGCGCATATTGCTCATCGATAATACGGCGAATTTCAGCGTCGACCTTCTGCATCGTCGCCTCGGAAACATTCTTGTGCTGGGTCACCGAACGACCGAGGAAGACCTCACCATCGTTTTCGCCATAGACCATCACACCGAGATCGGACATGCCGTAGCGGGTTACCATGTCGCGCGCCATCGCAGTCGCCCGCTCGAAGTCGTTGGAGGCACCGGTGGTCATCTGATTCATGAACAACTCTTCGGCAATCCGGCCGCCGAACAGTACCGCGATGCGGCTCATCAGATACTGACGATCGTAGGCGTAGCGATCCTCTTCCGGCAACTGCATGGTCAAGCCCAGGGCGCGACCACGGGGAATGATGGTGACCTTGTGCACCGGATCGGATTTCGGCACCAGCTTGGCGACCACCGCATGACCCGATTCGTGATAGGCGGTATTGCGCTTCTCATCCTCGCTCATCACCATGCTGCGGCGTTCGGCGCCCATCATGATCTTGTCCTTGGCCTTTTCAAAATCCTCCATGTCGACCAGGCGCTTGTTGGTTCGGGCCGCAAACAGCGCCGCCTCGTTGACCAGATTAGCCAGATCGGCACCGGAGAAACCGGGCGTGCCGCGGGCGATGATATCGGCCTTGACGTCGCCGGAAATCGGCACCTTGCGCATGTGCACCTTGAGGATTTCCTCGCGGCCGCGAATATCCGGCAGCGGCACGACAACCTGACGGTCGAAGCGGCCCGGACGGAGCAGCGCCGGATCGAGGATATCCGGACGATTGGTCGCGGCAATGACGATGATCCCGGTGTGGCCTTCGAAGCCGTCCATCTCGACCAGCAACTGGTTCAGCGTCTGTTCACGCTCGTCGTTACCACCACCCAAGCCGGCACCGCGATGCCGACCGACGGCGTCGATTTCATCAATGAAGACGATACACGGCGCATGTTTCTTGGCGTTCTCGAACATGTCGCGGACGCGGGCGGCACCGACCCCGACGAACATTTCAACGAAGTCGGAACCGGAAATACTGAAGAACGGCACCTTGGCTTCGCCGGCTATCGCCTTGGCGAGCAGGGTCTTGCCGGTCCCCGGATTGCCGACCATCAGCACCCCCTTGGGAATACGGCCACCAAGCTTCTGAAACTTCGAGGGATCGCGCAGGAAATCGACAATTTCCTGCACTTCTTCCTTGGCCTCGTCGCACCCGGCGACATCGGCAAAGGTAATGATGTTGGTCGATTCGTCGGTCATCCGGGCCCGCGACTTGCCGAAGGAGAAAGCCCCTCCCTTGCCGCCACCCTGCATCTGACGCATGAAGAAAACCCAGACCCCGATCAGCAGCAGCATCGGGAACCAGCTAACGAACAGGTTCATCAGGAACGACGGTTCTTCTTCCGGCTTGGCTTCGATCTTGACGCCGCTCTTCAGCAGGTCGGAAACCAGCCAGAGATCCGGCGGCGCGTAGGATGTAATGCGTTTGCCATCGGTCGTCGTGGCTTTCAGCGTCCGACCTTCCATGACCACCTTACTGACGTGGCCCTGCTTCACCTCGTCGATGAACTGGGAGTATTCGACAGAACCCTGGGCAACCTGGCGCGTGTTGAACTGATTAAACAAGGTCATCAGTACAAGACCAATGACCAGCCAGATTGCGAGGTTTTTGAACATGTTGTTCAAGCTTGCTCTCCTTCTACAGCATCGAGCGACAAAAACGCCATTCTATACACAACTCTCAGCGCAAGACACGACCGAGCAAATAAAGCTCGGCACTACGATCACGCGAGGCATCCGGTTTGCGCACAACCACGGTCTTGAAAACTTCGCGCATCGAACGGAGAAAAGTTTCGTAATCCGTCCCTTGAAACACTTTGACCAGAAATGCGCCATCCGGTTTCAGATGCGCCTTTGAAAATTCCAGCCCCAGCTCCGCCAGATACATGATGCGGGCCTGATCAACCAGCGGCACCCCTGACATATTGGGGGCCATATCCGACATTACAAGCCCCACCCGGCGTTCGCCGAGCTTTTCTTCAAGCTTACCGAGAACATCGTCCTCGCGAAAATCGCCCTGAATGAAGTCAACACCATGGATCGGCTCCATTTCCAGGAGATCGAGTGCCAGCACTAGGCCCTTGTCGCCAACCCGCTTGGCGGCGACCTGCGACCAGCCGCCAGGCGTTGCCCCGAGATCGACCACCACCTCATCGCGCCGCAGCAACTTGTCCTTGTCGTCAATCTCCATCAACTTGAAAGCGGCGCGCGAACGCCACCCTTCTTTCTTGGCAAGCTGGACATAAGGATCATTTACATGCTCCTGCATCCACGCTTTGCTGGTCCTGGTTCTTTTCATTCGGTAAAATGCCGTTTTTGAAAGGTTTACTATGCTGCAACTATCGTCTGCCCAACGCTCTGCACTACGCGCCCAGGCACACAACCTGAATCCAGTCGTTTCGATTGCCGAAAACGGCCTCACCGAGGCCGTCCTCAAAGAAATCGACGTCAATCTCAATGCCCACGAATTGATCAAGATTCGCGTCTATGGCGACAGCCGTGAGAACCGCCTGGCCTATCTTGAAGAAATCTGCGTCAAACTGAACGCTGCCACGGTACAACATATCGGCAAGCTGTTGGTCGTTTATCGTCCGGCCCCGATCGCCGCCACGGCATCGCCGAAGACTCCGCAACGAAGCAAAACGCATCGTCCGAACGAAACACAGCGCAAAAGCAAACGCAGTTTCCAGGGCTGATTACTTCAGCCCGCGACGGCTCGCCACGACCAGCCCCAGGCCCAGCAAACTCTGCAGCAAGTAGAGAATGCTGGAAACGCCGTGCCAGGCGGCAAAGCGGTCGCGCCATGCACTCTCCATGACCGCCTGCGGCAAGGCCGCCGCCTTCAGTTGCGCCATCAAGGGTTGAATCCCGAACTGCGTAACCAGGGTGATTAGCGCCATCGCCAGCACCAGCCAGAACAAGGCGCTCCCGAACACTCGCCGGCCGACGTGAGCGGCCATGAAAAGCGACAAATAAGTGGCACTTGCCAGCCCGACCCAACCGATCAACGCGAATAACTGGCCAGCCATCATGCCGGCCAACTGGCGATCGCCCAGACCAGCGAAGAGCGCTGGCGCCACGATATAGCCGATTACCCAGAGGCCGCCAACCCACAGGGTAATAACAGAAAAATAGAGGGCTTCGGAAAATTTACGCAGCATCGTCCGCCCTATCGACCCGGCGATTATTCGTAGCGAACGTCAATGATTTCATATTCGCGGATACCGCCCGGCGCGTTGACCTGGGCGATATCGCCGACATATTTGCCGATCAGCGCGCGCGCCATTGGCGAGGCGACGGACAACTTGCCGACCTTGATATCGGCCTCGTCCTCTCCGACGATCTGATAGGTCACCGCGTCACCCGAGTCCTGATCCTCAATCCTGATCGTCGCCCCGAAAACGCAGCGTCCGTCGGCATCGAGCAGTTTCGGATCAATGATCTGGGCATTCGACAACTTGCCTTCGACTTCCTGAATGCGCCCCTCGACAAAGCCCTGACGCTCCTTGGCGGCGTCGTATTCGGCGTTCTCAGAAAGGTCGCCATGCGAACGCGCTTCGGCGATGGCCGCGATCACCGAAGGACGCTCCACCGTTTTCAGACGATGCAGTTCGTTACGCAATTTTTCGGCGCCAGCCACGGTCAACGGAACTTTACTCATCATATATTCCAGCAAAAGCAAACCGCCGGCGCCCCCTTCGGGACAGCCCGGCGGTTCGGGTTGGTCTTAGTGAAGTTGCTCGTGCAGCGCCTGGATCGGATAAACGACCAGTTCGCCACGATTGCGGATACCTTCCGCCGCCGCCTCGGCACCCCAGATCGTCGTATACATCGTGACCCGGGCCTGCAGACCGGAAGTCCGGATGTTGCGCGAATCGTTTACCGCCTGACGCTTTTCTTCCACCGTGTTGATGATCAAGGAGATTTCATTGTTCTTGATCATATCGACAATATGCGGCCGACCCTCGGTGAATTTATTGACCGTTTGTACCGGCAGACCGGCCGCTTCCAGGGCATGCGCCGTACCGCGCGTCGCCACCAGGTGGAAACCGGCTTCGTGCAGATGACGGGCGACTTCAACGGCCTTCGCCTTGTCGCTGTCCTTGACCGACATGAAAGCCTTGCCGGAACTCGGCAGCTTGACGCTGGCGGCCAGTTGCGACTTGACGAAAGCTTCGGCAAAGGTCACGCCAACGCCCATCACTTCGCCGGTGGACTTCATTTCCGGGCCGAGAATGGTATCGACTCCGGGGAACTTGACGAAGGGGAAGACGGCTTCCTTGACCGAGAAATACGGCGGAATGACTTCCTTGGTCACGCCCTGATCCTTGAGACTGCGCCCGGCCATGCAGCGCGCCGCGATCTTGGCCAGTTGCAGGCCAGTGGCCTTGGAGACGAAAGGCACGGTACGCGAGGCGCGCGGATTGACTTCCAGCACGTAGACGTCGTTGTCCTTGATGGCGAACTGCACGTTCATCAGGCCGCAGACGTTGAGGGCCTTGGCCATCAGCTTGGTCTGCCGGCGCAGTTCGTCCTGCACCGCAGCCGACAGCGAATACGGCGGCAGCGAGCAGGCCGAGTCACCAGAGTGCACGCCGGCCTGTTCGATGTGTTCCATGACCCCGCCGATGATCACTTCGTCGCCATCGGACAAGGCATCGACGTCGCACTCGACGGCGTCGTTGAGGAAGCGGTCAAGCAGCACCGGCGAATCGTGCGAAACCTTGACGGCTTCACGCATGTAGCGCTCGAGGTCGCGCTGCTCGTGAACGATTTCCATAGCCCGGCCACCCAGCACGTAAGAGGGGCGAACGACCAGCGGATAGCCGATTTCCTGCGCCAGACGCAAGGCATCCTCTTCGGTACGCGCCGTGCGGTTGGGCGGCTGGCGCAGGCCGAGTTCCTGCAGCAGCTTCTGGAAGCGTTCGCGGTCTTCGGCGATGTCGATCGATTCCGGCGTCGTACCGATGATCGGCACGCCATTGGCTTCCAGCGCCAGCGCAAGTTTCAGCGGCGTCTGGCCGCCGTACTGGACGATGACGCCGACCGGCTTCTCGATGGCGACGATTTCCAGCACGTCTTCCAGCGTCAGCGGCTCGAAATACAGGCGATCCGAGGTATCGTAGTCGGTGGACACGGTTTCCGGATTGCAATTGACCATGATCGTTTCGTAACCGTCTTCGCGCATCGCCATGGCGGCATGCACGCAGCAGTAGTCGAATTCAATGCCCTGGCCGATGCGGTTCGGCCCGCCGCCGAGGACCATGATTTTCTTCTTGTCGGTCGGCATGGCTTCGCACTCGTCCTCGTAGGTCGAGTACATGTAGGCGGTACCAGTCGAGAATTCGGCGGCGCAGGTATCCACCCGCTTGTACACCGGACGCACGCCCAGTGCATGACGGCGCTCGCGGACTGCCGTTTCGCTGGTCTTGGTCAGATGCGCCAGACGCCGATCGGCAAAGCCCTTGCGCTTCAGGAAACGCAATTCCTCGGCACTGAGCGAGGCGAATTCGCGCTTTTCGATCTCCAGTTCGAGATCGACCAGCTCCTTGATCTGCACCAGGAACCACGGATCAATCTTGGTCAGATCGAAAACCTTCTCGACCGACATGCCGACCCCGAAGGCATCAGCGACGTACCACAGGCGATCCGGCGTCGGCCGGGCCAGTTGTTCGTCAATGGTTTCCGGGTCGACCGATTTCAGGTTAAAGCCGTCGACACCGACTTCCAGGCCGCGCAAAGCCTTTTGCAGGGATTCCTGGAAGGTGCGGCCGATGGCCATCACTTCGCCGACCGATTTCATCTGCGTGGTCAGGGTCGAATCGGCCTGCGGGAATTTTTCGAAGGCAAAACGCGGCACCTTGGTGACGACGTAGTCGATCGACGGCTCGAAGGAAGCCGGGGTCTTGCCGCCGGTAATCTCGTTGGCCAGTTCGTCGAGGGTGTAGCCGATGGCCAGCTTGGCGGCGATCTTGGCGATCGGGAAACCGGTCGCCTTGGAAGCCAGGGCGGAGGAGCGCGAAACGCGCGGATTCATCTCGATGACGATCATCCGGCCATCGACCGGGTTGATCGAAAACTGCACGTTGGAACCGCCGGTATCGACGCCGATTTCGCGCAACACGGCGATTGAGGCGTTGCGCAGGATCTGGTATTCCTTGTCGGTCAGCGTCTGCGCCGGGGCGACGGTGATCGAGTCACCGGTATGCACGCCCATCGGATCGAGATTTTCGATGGAACAGATGATGATGCAGTTGTCCGCCTTGTCGCGGACCACTTCCATCTCGTATTCCTTCCAGCCGAGCAGCGATTCCTCGATCAGCAACTCATGCGTCGGCGAAGCTTCGAGACCGCGCTTGCAGATGGTCTCGAACTCTTCCATGTTGTAGGCAATGCCGCCGCCGGTGCCGCCCAGCGTGAAGGACGGCCGGATGATGGTCGGGAAACCGATCACCGCCTGCACCTGGTAAGCCTCTTCCATGCTGTGCGCCGTCGCTGACTTGGCGGAGCCGAGACCGATCTTGGTCATCGCATCCTTGAACTTCTGGCGATCCTCGGCCTTGTCAATGGCTTCCTTGGAGGCGCCGATCAATTCGACCTTGAACTTCTCCAGCACGCCTTCGCGATCGAGGTCTAGCGCGCAATTCAGCGCCGTCTGGCCGCCCATGGTCGGTAGCAGCGCATCCGGGCGTTCCTTTTCGATGATCTTGGCGACAACCTGCCAGGTGATCGGCTCGATGTAGGTCACATCGGCCATTTCCGGGTCGGTCATGATCGTCGCCGGGTTGGAATTCACCAGGATGACCTTGTAACCCTCTTCGCGCAGCGCCTTGCAGGCCTGGGCGCCGGAGTAGTCGAATTCGCAGGCCTGACCGATGATGATCGGGCCGGCGCCAATAATCAGAACACTTTTTATATCTGTACGTTTCGGCATGTCGTTTCTCGTTTATTTCGCCGGTTGCAACGCGGCCATACCGCGCGTCATGGTGTCGAGGAAGCGGTCGAAGAGATAGGCCACATCGTGCGGACCGGGACTGGCTTCCGGGTGCCCCTGGAAGGAGAAGGCCGGCACGTCGGTGCGGGCGATGCCTTGAAGCGAGCCATCGAACAGCGAGACGTGCGTCGTCCGCAGGTTGGCCGGCAGCGACTCGCCATCCACGGCAAAACCATGGTTCTGGCTGGTAATCAGCACCTGGCCGGTATCCATGTCCTTGACCGGATGGTTGGCGCCATGGTGGCCGAATTTCATCTTCAAGGTCTTGGCACCGGAAGCCAGGGCCAGCAACTGGTGACCGAGGCAGATACCGAAGGTCGGGATACCCCGCTCAAGGAATTCACGAATGGCGGCAATGGCGTAAGCGCAAGGTTCCGGATCACCGGGACCGTTCGACAGAAAAATGCCATCCGGATTCAACGCCAGCACCTCGGCCGCCGAAGTCTGGGCCGGCACGACCGTCAGCTTGACGCCGCGCTGGGCAAGCATGCGCAGGATGTTTTTCTTGACACCAAAATCGTAGGCAACGACGTGGAATTTCGGGGCCGGACCTTGCTGGTAACCTTTCAGCGTCCATTCGCCTTCCGTCCAGGCATAGCTTTCCTTGGCCGAAACCACCTTGGCCAGATCCATGCCGTTCAAGCCCGGGAAGGCGCGCGCCAGGGCCAGCGCCTTGCCGTCATCGACATCACCGGCCAGGATGCAACCGGCCTGGGCGCCCTTTTCCCGCAGGATGCGGGTCAGCTTGCGCGTATCGATGCCGGCGATGGCGACGATGCCATGTTTTTTCAGGTAGGACGACAGGTCGTCCTGCATCCGCCAATTCGAGGCGCGCGGCGGCAGATCACGAATGACCAGACCGGCGGCGTAATTGGCATTGGATTCAAAATCCTCTGCATTGCATCCGGTATTACCGATATGCGGGTAAGTCAACGTGACGATCTGGCGGCAATAGGAAGGATCGGTAAGGATCTCCTGATAGCCCGACATGGCGGTGTTGAACACCACCTCGCCACTGGTCACACCATGGGCGCCGATGGATTGGCCCTTGAATACCGTTCCGTCGGCGAGGGCGAGAATGGCGGGAGTAAATGAGGGCAGCAACGACACGACCGGCTCTCCTAGTATTTTCTGCTTATTCATGTGCCAAGCGGGAAGGCTCGCGCCCTCCCGCTTGTGCTTTTTAACCTTTCTATTTTAGCCGAAAAGTACCTTTTCAGGCAAATTCAAGGGATTAGACGAGTACTCAGATACTGTTCGAAGAGCGGGCGCAGGCGCGCCATTTCCTCCGCCAGCCCGCTGTATATGGCTTCACAGGCCGGCCAATCGATGTTTTCGACGGACATCACGGCATTTTCCAGATGCATCGCCGACTGCCGCGCCCCCTCGGCGTGGAACATGGCGAGCAGGCTTTTCAAGGTATGGGCATGCCGCCGCAACTCCTGGGCATCGGCCGCCCGCAGGGCTTGGTGCACCCGCTCGACATGCTCATCCCATTCAGCGACCAGCATCGCCGCCATGGTGGCAAAGAGGTCAGCATCCCCGATATCGCGCATGGCGCCCTTGAGGTCGAGTTGCACGACACCGGTCGTAGCCGCCTCCGACGGCGCCGCCAAGAGATCGCCAACATCGGCAGAAGCCCGCGCCAGCGCCGAATAAAGCGCCTCTGGTCGCAGCGGTTTGGCGACATAGTCGTTCATCCCTGCCGCCAGGCAGCATTCCCGATCGCTGGACAGGACATTGGCCGTCATGGCGATAATGTAGACCGGCTTGAAGGCGTGCGACACCACCCAGCTCCGCCGCATTTCCCGGGAGCGGATGGCCTCAGTGGCTTCGATGCCCCCCATCACCGGCATCTGCATGTCCATCAGAATGACGTCGAAATGCTTTTCGTCGAACTGTTCGATGGCCTCCGCACCATTGTTCGCCACCACGACATGGTGCGACTCGTGCTTGAGCAGGTGCAGGGCCAGCTCCTGATTGACCGGATTATCCTCGACCAGAAGAATATTGAGCTCCCGTCCGGAGACGGCCGTGGTTGCCACCAGCTCGAAATCGGCCAGGGCAAAATCACTGCTGGTACCGGTTTTCTTGCTGACCAGGAGCAAGGCATCACTCAGATCGCCCGGCCCGATCGGCTTAATGAGATGCGCCGAAACCTTGAGTTCGCGCAAGCGCGCCAGATCCTGCCGCTGATTTTCGGTGCTCAGCATCATCAACAGACTTTCCGGTCGCCCGGCCGCCTGCCAGCTCTCTGCCAGGGCAAAACCGACCGGCGCCGGCATGCCGGCATCGGCCAGGATGTAGTCGTAGGGAAAATCGACCGAGCGCGAACGCTCGACTGCGGCCAGGGCGGCCACTCCATCGGCGACGAGCGAGGTTTGCACGCCCAGGGCTTCGAACAGATGGGCCAGATAGCGACCGGCCGCCGCGTTGTCCTCGATGACCAGCGCCCGCTTGCCCTTGAAACGACTATCGGCATCCGCCGGCGGGCTCGTCGCCGCCTCGCTCCCGAAGCGGGCCGTAAAGAAGAAAAGCGATCCCTTGCCAGCTTCGCTTTCCAGCCAGATACGCCCATCCATCAACTGCACCAGCCGCGCCGAAATAGCCAACCCCAGACCGGTCCCACCGAAACGCCGGGTGGTCGACACGTCGGCCTGCGAGAAGGCTTCAAAAATCGCCTGCTGTTTATCCTGGGCAATGCCGATCCCGCTATCGCGAATGACAAAGCGCAGGAACACCGAACCAGCCGTTACCTGCTCGACCGAAACGGTCAATGCCACCTCGCCCCGCTCGGTAAATTTGATGGCATTGCCGATCAGGTTGATCACCACCTGACGCAAACGGGTCGGATCACCGACCACGCGCGACGGCACCGCCGACGAAACATCGACGATCAGCTCCAGGCCCTTCTTGTGGGCACTGACCGCCAGCACCCGCGCCGCCTCGAGCACGATATCCTGGACCGAAAAGGCGAGCGACTCGAACTGCATCTTGCCGGCCTCGATTTTCGAGAAATCGAGAATGTCGTTCACGATGGTCAGCAGGGCCTCGGCCGACGATTTCACGGTTTTCAGGTAATGCCGTTGCTCGGCATCGAGTTGGGTATCGAGGGCCAATTCGGTCATGCCGATGATGCCGTTCATCGGCGTCCGGATCTCGTGGCTCATATTGGCCAGAAAAGAGCCGCGCGCCTTGTTGGCGGCCTCGGCCGTCTCCTTGGCGGCGATCAGATCGGCCTCGGCATCCTTGGCGGCGCTCAGATCGCGCTGCAGGACCAGCATCCGGATCGGCTCCCCGGCCGCATCGCGCCCCGCCACGGCACCGCGCACCAAGAGCCAGCGCCACTGCCCGCCCTTGGCCCGGAAGCGGCACTCAGCCTGGAAATAGCGTTCCTGGCTCTGCGTATGCGCGGCAATCCGCACCTGCAACTCGCGCAGGTCGTCGGGATGGAGCAACCGCTGCCACTGGCCGATCGAGTTATCGAGCTCGTCGCCGGCATAGCCCAGCAATTCCTTCCACTGGCGCCCCGATTCGATATTGCCACTGCGCAGATTCCAGTCGCTCAGGGTATCGCCGGAAAGCATCGTCTGCCAGTTATTGAGGCCGGTGTAGGCGACATAGGTCGCATCGACCTGGCCAAGCAGTTTTTCCAGCCCGCTGACCAAGGCCAGTTGTCCCGCCTCCCGCGCCACGTCCAGCAATTGCCTTAATTGCGGCTCGCCATCACCACCGAAGAGGTCCTGGAGTTGCCGGGCCAGCAGGCGGGATTTCATCAAGCTCAGCGAAAACCGAGGACGTCCTGCATATCGAACAGACCATTCGGGCGGCCGGCAATGAAGCGCGCAGCGCGCAGACTGCCTTGCGCATAGGGCAGGCGACTGCTTGCCTTGTGCGTCACTTCGACGCGCTCGCCCAACCCGCAGAACATCACCGTGTGATCGCCGACGATGTCGCCACCACGCACCGTGGCAAAGCCGATGGTCGATGGATCACGCTCGCCGGTCACCCCTTCGCGACCATAAACGGCGCACTCGGCCAGTTCGCGACCGAGCGCCCCCGCCACCACCTCTCCCATGCGCAAGGCCGTACCGGACGGCGCATCGATTTTCAGGCGGTGATGCGCCTCGACGATCTCGATGTCGTAACCTTCATTCAGAATGCGGGCCGCCGTATCGAGCAATTTGAAGACCAGATTGACGCCAACCGCCATGTTCGGCGCGAACACCACCGGAATATCGCGCGCCGCCGCGGCAATCGCCTCTTTCTCCTCGGCGGCGAAGCCGGTGGTGCCGATGATGATGCCGACACCGGCCTGACGGCACAATTCGAGATGCACCAGAGTGCCTTGCGGACGGGTGAAATCGATCAGGCAATCGATGTTTTTCAGGCCACCGGCCAGGTCATCGCTCACCACCACGGCACTCGCCAGACCGACCAGATCGCCGGCCGTCTTGCCGATCGCCGGGCTGCCCGGCACATCAAAAGCGGCGCCGAGCACGACCTGCTCATCCTTCAGCGTTGCCTCGATCAACATGCGGCCCATGCGGCCACCGGCACCGACGATGCCAATACGCGTTGCACTCATTGCTTAAAATCCCATCATGTCCATAAAGCGCCGGAAATAACTCGGCTCCTGACGCGGCGGCAAAGGCTTGTCGGCGGCTTCGCCGGAGAGCGAACCCAGGTCAAGCAAACGGCCGTTGGCCGGCGGCGCCGTCAATTCACCCACCGTTGCGCCATCAACATCGCCGCTGACCCGGGCCAGGCGCCCTTCGTTGTCGAAATAGACGGCGAACTTGCGCGACTCGACCTGGCCGGTCTTCCCGCTTTGGTAACGATAGACATAGTCCCAGCGCTGCTGGTGAAAAATATCGGTGATCATCGGCGAACCCAGAATGAAACGCACCTGCTCGCGAGTCTGCCCCGGCTTGAGTTGGGTGACCATTTCCTGGGTCAGGACGTTACCCTGTTGAACGTCGATCTTGTACTCGTTAATGAAGGCGGGCTTGTAGGAACAAGCGGCCAGAAGTGTGCAAAACACTGCAACAAGCGGTAATTGGTAGCGGGACATGCGGCTTTCCGGAGTTTCTCAAACACCTTTGAAGCGGTATATCATACCCGAAATCACCTCCGGCTCTGCCGCAACGAATTCGGGAATTTTTTTACCATGAGCGACCCGCAAAGCCTCAAGAACATCGGGCTGAAAGCCACATTTCCCCGCCTGAAAATTCTTGAGCTGTTCGAGAAGAGCACGTTGCGCCATATGTCGGCGGAAGACGTCTATCGCATGTTGATCAACGAACACATGGACATCGGCCTGGCCACGGTCTATCGCGTACTCACCCAATTCGAGCAGGCCGGCCTCCTTGAGCGTCACTTTTTTGAATCGGGCAAGGCCGTTTTCGAAATCAATCACGGCAAGCATCACGACCATCTGGTCTGCATCGACTGCGGCCGCGTTGAAGAATTCTACGACCCGGAAATCGAAAAGCGCCAGCAGGCGATTGCCAAGGAACGCGGCTTCGTGATCCAGGACCACGCCCTTTATCTTTACGCCCAGTGTACCAAGGCCGGCTGCCCGAATCGCCCGCCGGCCGAAGAAAAGTCCTGATCCCGCATGCCTGAAATCGCAGCCCTCGCGCCGGGAAACTGGTTTTCCTCGGCCGGCGCGACGTTTCTGCTGATCGCCCTGGCCGAATTCGGCGACAAGAGCCAACTGGTCTGCATGACCCTGGCCGCCCGCCATCGCGGCCTGCCGGTCGTGCTTGGCGCGGTCGCCGCCTTCGCCATCCTCAATCTGCTCGCCGTCCTGTTCGGGGCGGCCGTCGCCGCCTGGTTGCCGAGCTGGGTGGTCACCCTGGCCGTCGCCGGCCTGTTCGCCATTTTCGGGATCAGCGCCCTGCGTTACCGGGCCGAAGATGACGACGAAAACATCGTCGAGAAGCCGGGGCACAGTGTCCTGGCTACCACCTTCCTGCTGATTTTCCTGGCCGAATTCGGCGACAAGACGCAAATCGCCGTCGCCGGCCTGGGCAGCACGACCAATACGGCAGCGGTGTGGCTGGGCGCCACGCTGGCCCTGGCCTGCACCTCGCTACTCGGCGTCCTGGCCGGACGGAAACTTCTGCACCGCCTGCCGCTGGTCTGGATCCACCGGGTCAGCGGTGCCTTCTTCCTGCTCCTCGCCGGACTGGCGATCGCCCACCTGCTGCTTTAGTCCAAGCCCAGCGTTGCCTGCCCGGCGGCGGCCCGCAGCATCGGGCGGAGCAGTTCGCGGGCATGTTGCAAGGTGATCTCGGTAATTTCGACGCCGCCCAGCATGCGGGCGATTTCCTGCACCCGACCGTTCTCGTCGAGCGGCGCAATGGCGCTCAGCGTCACCCCGGCGCACGTCGATTTGCTGACCTGCCACTGCCAATCGGCCTGCGCCGCGACTTGCGGCAGATGGGTGACACACAGTACCTGGCGTTCGCCACCCAGTTCGTTGAGCAGACGCCCGACGATCTCGGCCACTCCTCCGCCGATGCCGACATCCACCTCGTCGAAAATCAGGGTCGGCACGCTGGCCGCACGCGAGGTCAGGACCTGGATGGCCAGGCTGAGCCGCGACAATTCGCCGCCGGACGCCACCTTGGCCAGCGGTTTGGCCTCCAGGCCAGCCAAACCGCCGACGCGAAATTCCACCTGCTCCAGACCATAGACGGCCCCACCGGCTACCGGCACCAACCCAACTTCGAAACGACCGGCCGCCAACGCTAGCTGGTGCATGATTTTGCTGACGGCCCGCCCCATCTCGGCGGCGGCCCGCTGGCGTCCGCCCGACAGTTCGC
Source organism: Pseudomonadota bacterium (assembly GCA_018261905.1). Classification (GTDB taxonomy): domain Bacteria; phylum Pseudomonadota; class Gammaproteobacteria; order Burkholderiales; family Rhodocyclaceae; genus Azonexus. The sequence continues at coordinate 79,393 of JAGTRU010000023.1, forward strand.
CGGCCTTGGCGAGAAACACCTGATGGGCGGACGCCAGCCGCGCCTCGAGGGCCGCCAGATCGGCCGACTCGTCGAGGACCGCCAGACGCTGCCGCCAACCGGCCAGCAAAGCCGGCAACTCGGCCGGCGGCACGCGGTACTTGCGGGCATTGTTCATCACCGCTTCCATGCGCCGCTCGACCTCGGCCAGGCGGGCCGGATCGAGATCGACCCGGTCAGTATAGCGGCGCAGGGTAGACACGGCCTCCGAGAGTTCGGCTTGCACCGAGTGCACCAGGGCGGCCACTTCTTCCAGCGCCGGATCGTATTCGGCCAGGCCGGAAAGGCGGGTCGCGACGCTGTCGATCTGTCGTTCGCAGGCGGCTTCGTCTTCAGCCAGTACGCCGAGGGCGAACTGGGCGCCCTCGATCAGGCTGGCGGCATGACCGAGACGACGATGCTCGACATCGAGCGCCGCCCACTCATCCTCGGCAAACGCCAGGGCGTTCAGTTCGCCGATCTGCCACTCCAGTTGCTGGCGCTCGCGCAGCAACGACTCGGCATCGGCACTGGCGGCGCTCAGCAGTTGTTCGGCCTCGCGCCAGGCGCGGAAGGCGACGGCGACATCGCGGGCGAGGACGCTCAACCCGGCATGGGCATCGAGCAGCGCGCGCTGGGCGTCGCTGCGCAACAGCGATTGGTGGGCATGCTGACCGTGAATATCGACCAACCATTCGCCGACTTCGCGCAATTGCTGGGCGGTGGCCGGCGAACCGTTGATATAGGCGCGCGAACGGCCGCCGGCATCGACAATGCGGCGCAACAGCAAGTCCTCGTCGGGGTCGAAATCATTGGCCGACAACCAGGCCAGCACCGGCGGCAGGCCGCCGACGGCAAAAGTCGCGGCGACTTCGGCTTTCTCGCAACCGGAACGGACGACGCCGGCATCGGCCCGTTCGCCCAGGGCCAGCGTTAACGCATCGATGAGAATCGACTTGCCGGCGCCGGTTTCCCCGGTCAGGGCGCCGAAGCCGTCGGCAAACTCCAGTTCCAGCCGGTCGACAATGACAAAATCGCGTATGGTCAGGTGGCGCAGCATGATCGATCAGGGACCTTTCGGGCGCTCGCTCCAGTGCAGTTTCTGGCGCAACATGGCGAAGTAGCTGTAACCGGGCGGATGCAGGAAACAAATGGCGTAATCGGAACGCTTCAGGCGGACGCAGTCGCCGCGCGCCAGATCGAGCGTCACCTGACCGTCGAAGTGCACCCGGGGATCGTCGGCATTGGCGATACGCAGCTCAATGTCGGCACTGTCATTGACGATCACCGGCCGGTTGGTCAAGGCGTGCGGACAGAGCGGCACCAAGCCGATACCGGCCAGCGTCGGATGCATGATCGGGCCACCGGCCGACATCGAATAGGCCGTTGAACCGGTCGGCGTCGTCACCACCAGCCCATCCGAACGCAGGTTGTAGATGAACTCGCCGTCGATGAACAATTCGAACTCGATCATCCGGCCGATCGCACCCTTATCGACCACCACATCGTTCAAGGCCAGATTGGAGGCGATCTCCTTGCCGTCGCGAATCACTTCGGCGGCCAGCAGCATCCGGTTTTCCGGCGTAAAACGACCGTCGAGCAGATCGTCCATGCAGGTCAGCATGTCTTCGCGGGCGATATCGGTCATAAAGCCGAGACGGCCCTGATTGACGCCGACCAGGGGCACGCAATAGCGGGCCAGACGGCGGCCGGCATTGAGCATGGTGCCATCGCCGCCGAGCACGATGGCAAGATCGGCATGGGCGCCGATGTCGTTGAAACCGCAGGTCACCCAGCGCGCCAGATCGACCTTGCGCCCGATATGCTCGGCCGTTTCGCGCTCGATGAATACGGAGATACCCCGCTCGTGCAGGTATTCGGCCAGACGGCGCAGGGACTCGGCAATCTCCATGCTATGGTATTTGCCGACCAGGGCGATGGTCTTCGGCGAGCGGTAGGAAGCGAAGCTTCTATTCATGATCCGAATTCTTGCATAAAAATGGTCGCCTGCACCGCTTGCGCTGCATTGATCGCTTGCCGAAGCGACGCGGCGAGGCGACCGGCGCCCTACGATTCGACGGCAAAGCGCAGTAACATCACACTTCCTTCCCCGCTCCCGCCCAACCATGCCCCTGCCCAACCACCAACTCAGCATGACCGTCCTGATGACGCCGGACATGGCCAATTTCTCCGGCAATGTACATGGCGGCACCATCCTCAAACTCCTCGACCAGGTCGCCTACGCCTGCGCCAGCCGTTATGCCGGCGAATACGTGGTGACCCTGTCGGTCGACCAGGTGATGTTCCGCCAGCCCATCCATGTTGGCGAACTGGTGACTTTCCTGGCGGCGGTGAACTACACCGGCAAGACCTCGATGGAAATCGGCATCAAGGTGCTCACCGAAAACATTCGCGAACAAAGCGTACGCCACGCCAACAGTTGCTTCTTCACCATGGTGGCGGTCGACGATCAGGGCAAGGCCACGCCGATCCCGGCCCTCGAACCGACCCCCGGCGAAGAGCAGCGCCGATACCAGGCGGCCATCATCCGCCGCGAATTGCGCCAGGAATTCGAAACGCGGCGGCGGGCGCTGCGCCCGGGCGAACAGCCATAATCGCCGCCGGCAAAAGCATGGCGGCAGGCGCCCCGGGATTTTTGTACAATCCCCAGCCATGATCGACGATCGCTCCCGCACCCTGCTCAAGACCCTGGTTGAACACTATATCGCCGACGGCCAACCGGTCGGCTCGCGAGCGCTTTCCAGGTTTTCCGGGCTCGCTCTGTCGCCCGCCACCATCCGCAACGTCATGGCCGACCTCGAAGAAGCCGGCTTCGTCTCCAGCCCGCACACCTCGGCCGGCCGCGTGCCGACGGCCCGCGGCTACCGGCTGTTCGTCGACAGCCTGCTCACCGTCCTACCGCTCGAAGCCGGTCAGATGGGCGCCATGGAAGAAGCGCTGCACGGCCAGCCGACCAGCCAGATCATTTCCAGCGCATCCCACCTGCTCTCCGGCCTGACCCATTTCGCCGGCGTCGTCATGGCACCACGGCGCGCCGCCAGCCGCATCCGCCAGGTGGAATTCCTCAGCCTTTCGGAAAAACGCATCCTGCTCATCATCGTCACCATGGACGGCGACGTGCAGAATCGCATCCTGAACACCGACAAAGCCTATTCGCCGTCCGAACTGGTGACCGCTGCCAATTACCTGAACCAGCATTTCGGCGGCATGGATTTCGAACAGATCCGCCATCGCCTGACCCAGGAAATCCAGCAACTGCGCGATGACATCAAGCCGTTGATGAACCTCGCCCTCGAAGCCGGCGATGCTGCCCTGTCGGAAAGCCCGGCGCCTTATGTCATTTCCGGCGAAAAGAATCTGCTCGACGTCGAGGAGTTGTCCTCGAACATGAAACGCCTGCGCGAATTGTTCGATCTTTTCGACCAGCGCTCCAGTCTGATGCGCCTGCTCGACGTTTCGAACCGCGCCCAAGGTGTGCAGATCTACATCGGCGGCGAATCCGGCATCGCGCCACTCGACGAATGCAGCGTTATCGCCGCGCCGTACACCGTCGACGGCCAGATCGTCGGCTCGGTCGGCGTCATCGGCCCGACCCGGATGGCCTACGAACGGGTCATCCCCATCGTCGACATCACCGCCCGCCTGCTCTCCAGCGCCCTTTCCTACAAATCGGACAACTGATGCCCCGTTTTTTCCCCGAGCCGCCACACCGCCACGACACGCCGGCCGCCACCGCCGTCGTCCTGGTTAATCTCGGCACCCCGGAAGCGCCGACGGCGGCGGCTCTCAAACGCTATCTGCGGCAATTTCTCTCCGACCCGCGCGTCGTCGAAATCCCCAGGCCACTTTGGTGGCTGATCCTCAACGGCATCATCCTCAACATCCGGCCCAAGAAATCGGCCGCCAAGTACGCTGCGGTCTGGCTGCCGGAAGGCTCGCCGCTGCGCGTGCACACCGAGCGCCAGGCCAAGTTGCTGGCCGGCTACCTTGGCCAGCGCGGCCGGCATCTGCAGGTGAGTTGGGCCATGCGCTACGGTTCGCCGTCCATTCCCAAAGTCCTTGACCGCCTGAAGGCCGGCGGCGCGACGCGCATCCTGCTCGTGCCGATGTATCCGCAATACTCGGCGAGCACCACGGCCACCGTCATCGACGAAGCCTGCCACTGGCTGAGCAAAACCCGCAATCAGCCGGAACTGCGCTTCATCCGCAATTTCCACGACAATGCCGGCTATCTCGACGCCCTCGAACACAGCGTCCGCAAGCACTGGCAGGGCACAGGCCAATTGACCGCCGACGGCCGCCTGATCATCAGCTTCCATGGCCTGCCCCGACGCAGCCTGGAACTCGGCGACCCGTACTACTGCGAATGCCAGAAAACCGGCCGCTTGCTGGCCGAGCGCCTGAACCTGAAGGCCGAGCAGTACCAGATCTGTTTCCAGTCCCGATTCGGCAAGGCCGAATGGTTGCAGCCCTACACGGCACCGACGCTGCAGACCTTGGCCAAGGAAGGCGTGCGGCGGATCGACATCATCTGCCCCGGGTTCACCGCCGACTGCCTGGAAACCCTGGAAGAAATCGCCCAGGAAGGCCGCGCCGATTTTCTCGCGGCCGGCGGCAAGGAATACCACTACATCCCGGCACTCAATGAAGAAAATCCTTGGCTGCAGGCGCTGACCGACCTCGTCGAAAGCCATCTCGGCGGCTGGCCGAGCCAGGCCCAGACCGATCAGGCAAGCCTGACCGCCACCGCCGGGCGAGCGGCAAAACTCGGCGCCCGCACTTGAAATCCCGGCCTCCGCTCCAATATCAGTGAAACCTGATTAAGCGGAGTCCGCCATGAATGAAAGCCTGCACGTCGTCTGCCCGCATTGCGCCGCGGTCAACCGCCTGCCGCCCGCCCGCCTGCCCGATCAACCGACTTGCGGGCAATGCCGGCAAGCCCTGTTTACCGGCGCCCCGCTCGAACTGAACGCGGCCAACTTCGCCAAACAGATTGAGCGCAACGACCTGCCGGTCGTCGTCGACTTCTGGGCGCCCTGGTGCGGGCCGTGCCGGACGATGGCACCGAACTTCGCCCAGGCCTGTAGCGAGATGGAACCGGCGCTACGCTTTGCCAAGCTCAACACCGAAAACGAACAGCAACTCGCCGCCCGCTTCAATATTCGCAGCATTCCCACCCTGGTCATTTTCCGTAACGGCCGGGAAATTGCCAGACAAAGTGGCGCCCTCGATAGCGCCACGCTCAAACGTTGGTTGCGGGAGAACCTCAAGAAAATTTAACTTCTGCCGACGGCCGCCGTTAATGAATCACGGATCGCACACGGAGGCCACCATGAAAATCGCCAGCGCCCAGTTGCAAATGGCTTCGACCCACTTCAGCCAAACGCAATATACGAGCAGCGAATCGCTCAATGTCTGGGTCGGCGAGCGGCGCCCCAACGGCCGCGACAACGCAGCGCCGGCCGCCCTGCCGAGCGAGCCGGTAAGCCTCTCCGAGGCCGGAAGACAGAGCGCCGCAACCGACAGCGTCAGCCACGACATTGAGCAGGCCATCGACAACGATCCGCAACTGAGCCTGATCCGCAGCATGCTGGAATTCCTGACCGGCCGTCGCATCCAGGTATACAGCGTGGCATCTGAGCCGGAACAAAGCGCCGATTCGGCCCCGGCCGCCGCCCCTCCGGGGCAAACGTCGGCGGCTGGCGATCCGCCACCATCGGCCGGCTATGGCATCGAATACGAACATCACGAGTCCTACAGCGAAACCGAACAAACCAGTTTTTCGGCCAGCGGCACGGTAAAAACGGCCGACGGCCGGACCCTGAACTTCAACCTCGAACTGTCGATGACGCGCCACTATTACGAGGAAAGCAATGTCAGCCTGCGCCTGGGCGATGCGGCACGGCAGACCGATCCGCTGGTCATCAATTTTGCCGGCAGCGCCGCCCAGTTGACCGACCAGCGTTTTGCCTTCGATTTGAATACCGACGGCCAGCCGGAGCAAATCAACTTTCTGCAGCCCGGCAGCGGCTTCCTGGCCTTCGATCGCAACCATGACGGGACCATCAACAATGGCAGCGAGCTGTTCGGGCCGAGCAGCGGCGACGGCTTTGCCGAGCTGAGCAAGCTCGATGACGACCACAACGGCTGGATCGACGAAAACGACGCTGCTTTCGGACAACTTCAGGTGTGGAGTCGCGACAACGCCGGCCGTAATCAATTGCAGACTCTGGCCGGGGCCGGCATCGGCGCCCTCGCCCTTAGCCACACCAGCACACCCTTTGCCATCAAAACAAATGCCAATCAATTGCTTGGCGAAATCCGCAGCAGCGGTATTTTTTTGCAGGAAGACGGAAGCACTGGCACAATCCAACAAATTGATTTGACTGCCTGATAGGGTGGCTGTTCTCAAGGGGACGAAATGCCGAGGTTTGGTGATTTGAAAATATGGGTCCGCCTGACGGCGGCTATCTGGCTGACATTGGCAATTATTTGGACGGTGATCATCGTCTGGGCTTCGCAAGTCAATCGCGACACCGCCATCCGACAAGCTCAGGATTTCTCGCAAAGCATTCACGAAATGACCATGGCCGGCCTGACCGGCATGATGATCACCGGCACCGTCGGCCAGCGCGAGGTCTTCCTCGACCAGATCAAGCAGCTATCGATCATCAAGGACCTGCGGGTCGCCCGCGGTGACGCCGTGATCAAACTGTTCGGCCCGGACCTCAAGGACACGCGCGAACTGGACCCGCTGGAAAAACAGGTGATGTCTACCGGCACCCCCTACGTCTCGGTGGAAACCGGCAACGGCTCATCCTTCCTGCACGTGATCAATCCGACCAAGGCCGCCAAGAACTATCTGGGCAAAGACTGCACCCTCTGCCACCAAGTCCCGGAGGGCACTGTCCTCGGTGTCGTCAGCATGAAGGTATCGCTCGACGCGGTCGAAGCCGATGTCGCTTCGTTCCGCCTCAAGATCGCCGGCGCCGCGCTGGCCGCCATCGGTCTGCTACTGGTCATCATCTATTTCCTGACCAATCATTTCGTCACCGTCCCGCTCGACGAGATGCGCAAGGGCCTCGCCGACATCGCCCGCGGCGAAGGCGATCTGACCCGTCGTTTACCGGTCAAGGGCAAGGATGAGGTTGGCCAGGCCGCGCTGGTGTTCAATGAAATGATGGAGAACTTCAACCAGCTAGTACGCCAGGTACGCGATTCGGCCGCCCAGGTTTCGGCCCGGGTAACGGCACTGTCGGATAGTGCCGATCGGGTTTCGCAAAGCTCGCATTTGCAGAACGAGAAATCCAATCACGCCGCGGCGGCCGTCGAGGAGCTGGTTTCCAGCATCAATTCGATTGCCCAGAGCGCCGAGCATGTCCAGCAGCAATCGCAGGAAAGCCTGCAACGGGCCAACGACGGCAGCCGCAACCTGCAGGTCCTGCTCGGCGAAATGGACGTCGTCGAACGGGCCGTCAAGGAAATGGCCGAATCGGTCAACGATTTCGTGCGCAGCACCGAAGCCATTACCAACATGACCCGCGAGGTCAAGGACATCGCCGAACAGACCAACCTCCTCGCCCTCAATGCCGCCATCGAAGCCGCCCGCGCCGGCGAGCAGGGCCGCGGCTTCGCCGTGGTCGCCGACGAAGTGCGCAAACTGGCCGAAAAATCGTCGCGCTCGGCCAGTGAAATCGATGCCATCACCGCCACCTTGAGCGCCCAGTCGGTTGCCGTCCGGCGCAGTATCGACGAAGGCCTGGAACACCTGGAAAGCAGCCAGACCGCTGTGGCTACCGTATCGAGCGTGCTGCAGGCGACCAACGGCTCGGTAGCCGAAGTCGGCCACGGCCTCGACGCCATCGCCTCGGCCACCGACCAGCAACGACGGGTGTCCGGCGATGTCGAATCGAGCATCGAAGCCATTGCCGGCATGGCCCGGGACAACACCGGCACCGTCGAGCAGACGGCCGGCGCCGCCCACGACCTGAAACGCCTGGCCGAAGGCCTGGCGGCCATGGTCGGCCGCTTTAAAGTCTAGTTGCTAGTCAATAGTTGTTAGTCGGTAGCAGTTGGTCGCAGCCATACTAGCTAATAACTACCGACTAATAACTAGCAACTAACTCACATTGGCGCCAGTTCCAGGCTCAGTCCGCCGCGCGGAATGCCGGACAAGGAACCAACACCGGCTTCGACCGCCGGCCGTCCCTGCGCCGCGGCGAGCTTGCTGACCTCGCGCAGCCGCCGGATGAGGCAGGTCAGCAGCGCATTGCGGACGCGTTCCAGCAGTTCCTCGGACGACAGCGCCAGCGCCGCGGCATTGATTTCCAGGAAAAGCGTCGGTTCCAGCGTCACGGCCGTAGCGCAGCGCAAGTCGCTGCTCGGATGAAGGAATGCCACCTCGCCGACCGGTTCACCGACCCCGACGCGACACAACGCGCGGCCTTCGATCGATATTTCGGCGCAACCGGAAACAATGACGCCGAACATCTTGTTGTTCTCGCCCTCGCGGACGATCGCCACATTCGGTGCGATCTCGCGCCAGACCGAAACGCGCAGCACTTCCCAGAGTTCGACGTTTTCAAACTCGGTAAAGAAATCAAGCTTGCGCAGAGTTTCGAAATGGCGGTTGTCCTTCTCCGTTTCGTCCTCTTCGAGAATCTGGTAGCGCACCGACGAGAGATCCTTGGCGAATTCCGCGCCATTCTTGTAGCGGCTATACAGATCTTTTTCCAGGGCCCGGCGCAGGATGGCATTGAGACCTTCCGGCAAGCTCGGATTGTAGGCGGTGACCGGCGGCGCATCAGTATTGATGATGCGATAGACCAGCGTCGCCTGGTTGGCCGCCCGGAACGGCAGACGGCCGGTGAGCAATTGGAACATCACAACGCCGAGCGAATAGAGGTCGGTCTTCTGGTTGAGCGGATAGCCCTTGATCTGTTCCGGCGACATGTAGGCCGGCGAGCCGACGCCCATGATGAAGGTCGAGTCGCGGTCCATGTCCTTGTTCATGTTCAGGGCCAGGCCGAAATCGGCGATCTTCGGCTCGTCGTTGGCCGCCACCATGATGTTGGCCGGCTTGATGTCGCGATGGATGATGCCCTGGCGGTAGGCCGAATCGAGCGCCATGCAGCATTTGAAAATGATGCCGATGACCCGGTGCATGGGCAGCAGCTTGTCGATCCGGCAGTGTTCTTCGAGGCTGAAGCCGTCGATGTACTCCATCGCCAGGTAGGCGAAATCCTCCTCGACCACGGCATCATAGACGTGCACGATATTCGGGTGATTCATCCGGCGCGAGACCATGCCTTCATTCTGGAACAGCTTACGCATGCGCCGCGACATGGCGGCGCTGTCCTGACCAAAGCGGATCACCTTGACGGCGACCTGGCGATCGGCATCGGGGTCGTCACAAAGGTAGACCGTCGCCGTCGCCCCCTTGCCCAACTCACGCACCACCCGGTATTTGCCGATCGTTTCCATTCAGGATGCAGAGAAAAAAATCATGGAATTATCGTAGCACGCAGGCGCTTGCTCGGCAGCAGTTTTGCCGGACGAAGAATATTTATTGCCAGCTCTTGAAAGTGTCGGCGACGCCCCCAGATAGCGAAAAGATTTTTCGGAGAAATACGCATGTCGAACAACGAAACCCCCCAGGAAAACTTGCTGGGTAACGAAGCCATCACCGAACCCGTCGCCGAGCCGGCCGTTGCCGAACACACGGACACACTGCCCAGCATTGAGGAACAATTCCGCGCCCTCGAACTGAAGGCCGCCGAGCACTACGACGCCTGGCTGCGCGCCAAGGCCGAAGGCGAAAACATCCGCCGCCGCGCCCAGGAAGATATTTCCAAGGCGCACAAGTTCGCCGTCGAAAAATTTGCCGACGAGCTGCTGGCCGTCAAGGACAGCCTGGAAGCCGCGCTGGCCGTGCCGGAACAAACCGTCGACAGCTTCAAGTCGGGCGTCGAGCTGACCCTGAAGCAACTGGTCGCCGCCTTCGAGAAAAATGCGCTGATCGAGGTCAACCCGGTCGGCGAAAAGTTTGATCCGCACAAGCACCAGGCCATCGGCATGGTCGATTCCGAACAGGAAGCCAATACCGTCGTCACCGTATTGCAAAAGGGCTATCTGATCGCCGAGCGCACGCTGCGTCCGGCCCTGGTCATGGTTGCCAAAGCGAAGCCTTGAAATCCGGGGCAACGCCCCCAACTCCAGAACATCACAAATTCAACCGTATTCAGTAAAGGAATCGAACATGGGTAAGATCATTGGTATTGACCTCGGCACCACCAATAGCTGCGTCGCCATCATGGAAGGCGGCACGCCGAAGGTTATCGAGAACTCGGAAGGCGCCCGCACCACGCCGTCCGTCATCGGCTACGCCGAAGACGGCGAAATCCTCTCCGGCGCCCCGGCCAAGCGCCAGGCCGTGACCAACCCGATGAACACGCTGTATGCCGTCAAGCGTCTGATCGGTCGCCGCTTCGAAGAGAAGGAAGTGCAGAAGGACATCTCGCTGATGCCCTACAAGATCGTCAAGGCCGACAATGGCGACGCCTGGGTTTCCGTGCGCGACAAGAAAATCGCCCCGCCGCAGGTGTCCGCCGAAGTGCTGCGCAAGATGAAAAAGACCGCCGAAGACTACCTCGGCGAAGAAGTCACCGAAGCGGTCATCACCGTCCCGGCCTACTTCAACGACAGCCAGCGCCAGGCCACCAAGGACGCCGGCCGCATCGCCGGTCTCGAAGTCAAGCGCATCATCAACGAACCGACCGCCGCCGCACTGGCTTTCGGTATGGACAAGGCCCCGGGCAAGGACCGCAAGATTGCCGTGTATGACCTCGGCGGCGGCACCTTCGACATCTCGATCATCGAAATCGCCGACGTCGATGGCGAAAAGCAATTTGAAGTGCTGGCCACCAACGGCGATACCTTCCTCGGCGGCGAAGACTTCGACCAACGCCTGATCGACTACATCATCGACGAATTCAAGAAGGAATCCGGCGTCAACCTGAAGGCTGACGTGCTCGCCCTGCAACGCCTCAAGGAAGCTGCCGAAAAGGCCAAGATCGAACTGTCGTCCAGCCAGCAGACGGAAATCAACCTGCCCTACATTACCGCCGACGCTTCCGGTCCGAAGCACCTGGCGCTGAAGGTGACCCGCGCCAAGTTCGAGTCCCTGGTCGACGAACTGGTCGAACGCACCATGGCGCCTTGCGTCACGGCGCTCAAGGATGCCGGCTGCAAGATCGGCGACATCGACGACGTCATCCTGGTCGGGGGCCAGTCGCGCATGCCCAAGGTGCAGGAGAAGGTCAAGGAAATCTTCGGCAAGGAACCGCGCAAGGACGTCAATCCTGATGAAGCCGTTGCTGTCGGCGCGGCCATCCAGGGCGGCGTGCTGCAAGGCGAAGTCAAGGATGTGCTGCTGCTCGACGTGACCCCGCTGTCGCTCGGTATCGAAACCCTGGGCGGCATCATGACCAAGCTGATCCAGAAGAACACGACGATCCCGACCAAGGCCTCGCAGACCTTCTCGACCGCTGACGACAGCCAGTCTGCCGTGACCATCCACGTACTGCAGGGCGAACGCGAAGTCGCGTCCGGCAACAAGAGCCTCGGCCAGTTCAACCTGGAAGGCATCCCGCCGGCCCCGCGCGGCACGCCGCAGATCGAAGTCACCTTCGACATCGACGCCAACGGCATCATGCACGTCACCGCCAAGGACAAGGCCACTGGCAAGGAAAACAAGATCACCATCAAGGCCAACTCCGGCTTGAGCGAGGCTGAAATCCAGGCCATGGTCAAGGACGCCGAGCTGCACGCCGAAGACGACAAGAAGGTGCACGAGCTGGCGGATGCCCGCAACCAGGCCGACGGCATGGTGCACATGGTCAAGAAGTCGCTGACCGAATACGGCGACAAGCTCGACGCCGCCGAGAAGGAAACCATCGAAGCCGCGATCAAGGACGTCGAATCCGTGCTGCGCGACGGCGACAAGGAAACCATCGTCGCCAAGACCGAAGCCCTGAGCCAGGCCGCCCAGA
>JAGTRU010000066.1 GCA_018261905.1 Pseudomonadota bacterium
TCGCCCGGTTGAACAGCGCGCCGGCCAGCATCGCCGCCTTGACCCGCTTCTTGGCCGGATCGGTTTCGGCTTCATGGCTGGCCCGGGCTTCGGCGAGCCAGTCACGCTGGTTCACGCTTTTCTTGACGCCGATTGTCGATCATGGTGCAGTCATCACCCATGTCGACATCACGGCGCGCAAGTTGGCCGAAGAAAATCTGGCGCAACAACGCGATGCCTTGGTACGAGAAGTTCACCATCGTATCAAGAACAATCTGCAAGGCGTTGCCGGCCTGTTGCAACGTGAGTTGGGCAAGTTTCACGGACTTAATTCTCCACTTGCCACCGCCATCAGCCAGGTTAACGCCATTTCCATCGTCCATGGCTTGCAGGCAAATTACCCGGACGAAACCATTCTCCTGAGTGATAGCATCAGCCATATCTGCACGATGGTTTCCGCCCTGGTACAACACCCCATACGGTTTCAGCTCAGGAGCAAACAGCCTTTCGCTAGCGTACAAATCGATTGCAATGAAACGGTTCCTGTCGCACTTGTCCTTAATGAACTGATCATGAATGCGGTCAAGCATGCGCCTGCCGGCAGCGGCCCGCCCATTATCTCGCTGCGGGCCGATGCGACAAGCGCACGGGTGTGCATCCGCAACTTTGTTTCGGGAACGCCGGACTTCAATATTGATACCGGCGAAGGGCTTGGCACCGGCTTGTCGCTGGTGCGTTCGCTACTGCCGAAAAAGGGGGCGCGTCTGACCTATACGCTTGATCAATCGGGCTCCATACTGGCAACATTATGTCTGGCAGCCCCCGTTGTCGTGGCCGCAATTCATGAAGAAAAATACTGATATGGCAAAAATTCTCATTGCCGATGACGATCGCCTGGTGCTGTTTACTCTAGCCGAAGGCTTGCGGGAAGCGGGCTTCGAGGTTGTCGAAGCAAATGACGGCTCACAGGCTATTGCACTCTGCGAGAGTGAGTCCCCGGATCTGGCCCTGCTCGACATCCGTATGCCGAAGCTCGATGGTCTCGACCTGGCGCGGCGTCTGCGCGATGAAACAAGCGTGCCTTTTCTGTTTTTATCCGCCTACAGCGACGATGCGTATGTTCAGCGCGCGGTGGCAATCGGCGCGCTGGGCTACCTGACCAAGCCGCTCAATGTGACCGCCATCGTTCCGATGATCCGTACGGCGCTGGCCCGTGCGCAGGAAATCAACGGCCTGGTGGGGGCGCTGGAAAGCAATCGGACGATCGCGACCGCCATCGGCATGGTGATGTACGCCGAAAGTCTCGACCAACCGGCGGCCTTTGAGCGTTTGCGTCGGCAAGCCCGCAGCGAACGCCGCAAGCTCGAAGACCTGGCAAGAAACATCATCGAAAGCAAAACTGGTCACTATCTAGGAACTGATTTGTCACACGCGGGATGTTAAGCGGCGCAGTAACCAGGAACTACTTGTTTTCACGCCAGAAACGGCCGCCCCGAGAAATCGATCGTGAGCAGTGCTAGACTCAAAATGCGCGAAAAAACGCTGCAGATTGCCGATTCCTCGGCAATTTTCAAATCGGGGCCCAAAAAACCGCCTTGCTTATGAAATCCGGGTTTTCCTTGCTTTTGCCAGGTGCCCATTGAGAGATCGAGCAAAGCATGTGTGAATTCCCCAGATTATCGGCCGGCCTTCGATTGGGTTCTTGCCTGAGGACGAATTCCCGGGGTGACCATTTCGTGACGGATTTCCTTGCTGTCCTGCTGAATGGCGCCATAGCACATAGCACTAAATAAGCAGCGCTATGCACCGTAAAGACAATTCGCCGACGGCAAGCGGCCCGGTGCTCGAAGCGGCCTGCCAAGATGAACCGAGAGCGCGGGCCATCCTTGACGCCATTCCCGATCTGATATGGCTGAAAGATGTTCACGGCATTTATCTCGACTGCAATTCCGCTGTCGAGCGTCTGTTGGGCGTTGAAAAATGCGATATTGTCGGCAAGAACGATGACGATTTTTTCGATAGCGATCTGGTTGATTTCATTCGACAGCGCGACCGCGAAGTCTGTGTTTCAGACAAATCGATAAGTTACGAGGAGTGGCTGACCTTCGCCGAGAATGGTCAATGCCGCCTATATGAGACAACGAAGACGCCTATGCGTGATGCCGGCGGCAAACTGATCGGTGTCCTGGGAATTGCGCGCGATATTTCCGAACGTGCCCAATGTCAAATCAACGATGACAGACTGTACCGGAGTGAAGTCGGGATCGACTGCGTTCTCGACTGTGCGGCGGATGCGATATTCATTGCCGACCCGCAGGGGAATTACCAATACGTCAATGAGCAGGCCGTGCAACTGCTTGGCTACAGCCGCGAAGAACTCCTGCGCATGTGCGTCGGCGATCTCACGCCGAGGGAAGACTTGGCGGATGTTCGGCGTTTGCTTCAGCCACTTTATTCGACCGGTGCCTTGCGCTGTGAACTCCGGCTCAGGCACCGGAGCGGCGACAGCATACCGGTTGATTTCAACGGCAGCATGTTGCCGGACGGCCGTGCCTATAGTTCGTATCGCGATATACGGGCACGCAAACTGGCCGATACCGAGCGCGAACAACATCGCGAATTGTTGGTGCGCGAAGTCCATCACCGCATCAAGAACAATCTGCAAGGCGTTGCTGGCTTGCTGCAGCGTGAATTGGGCAAGTTCCATGAACTCGATTCTCGGCTCGATGTGGCGATCAGCCAGATCAATTCAATCGCCGTTGTGCATGGCCTGCAGGCTGTCTATCCCGACGAGGGGATGCATCTGGGGGCCAGTCTCGGCAATATTTGTCATATGGTGGCGAAATTGGCGCAGCGTCCGGTGTTGTTTCAGAGCGAAGATGAGCGGACCGCCGGGCAGTTCAAGGTGGCGCATAATGATGCCGTCTCGGTCGCCCTGGTTCTCAATGAACTGGTCCTCAATGCGATCAAGCACTCGCCGCCCGGCTACGCGCCGGAGGTATCGTTGCAGGCTGCCGGGGTGGGCGTCAAATTGCTCATTTCCAATAATGTCATAAGGGTGCCTGACTTCAATTTCGACTCTGGTGAAAAACTCGGCACTGGCTTGTCCCTGGTGCGTTCGCTGTTGCCAAGGCAAGGGGCTCGCCTGAGCTATCGGTTCGGTTCGCCGCCCGGCTTCATGTTGACGACACTGTTCCTGACAACGCCCGTAGTGCAGGCGCCGGAAGAGGTCGATGACAAATAGGCCATAAGTTATATGCTATGATGGCCGGGTGTAATGTTATGCAACAGGGTTTTCCATTTTGGAGGCCCGTGATCGGGGCCCAAAAAACCGCCTCGCTTATGAAATCTGGACCGTATTGCGCGAGCAATGCACCACAGAGACATGGAGCGATGTTTGATGGGCGGGACTCGATCTTCTGACAATGACCAGTCACCAGCGGTGATGCGTAGTCATATGTCATGCGATTCCTGGCGGGAATGCACCGATTTCAAGCAAGCCATCCTCGACTCGATGACCGCGCAGATCGCTGTACTGGATCGCACCGGTGTCATCGTGGCGGTCAATGCAGCCTGGCGACGTTTCGCCGCCGAGAATGGCGCCGAGCCCGGGTATGCTGCGATTGGCCGGGCTTATCTGGATATCTGCCAGTCTGCCCTGGGCGATTTTCAGAAAGAGGCGGCACCGGCTGGCGAGGGGATTCTGGCCGTACTCGAAGGCCGTTTGCCGAGTTTCAGTCTCGACTACCCTTGCCACTCTCCTTCTGTGCAACGCTGGTTCACCATGGCCGCGACACCCTTGGCCATGCCAAGCCAGGGCGTGGTCGTCACCCACACCGATATTACGGCGCGCCGTTTGGCAGAAGAGCAATTGCGCATCGCCGCCATGGCGTTCGAGTCGCACCGGGGAATCGTAATTGTCGATGCCAACAATGTCATTGTCGGGATAAACCGCGCCTTTACCAACCTGACCGGCTACAGCCTGGAGGACGTGGCCGGAAAACCCCCTTCCATGTTCAGTTCCGGACGCCATGACCAGGCCTTCTATCAGCGCATGTGGCAATCCATCAAGGAGAAGCACTACTGGGAGGGCGAGATATGGAACCGGCGCAAGAACGGAAAGATCTATGCGGAATGGCTGTCCATCTCGGTGGTCAGGCTGGCCGATGGGCGCCTCTCCCATTATGTCAGCGCTTATTCCAACATCACCGAACGCAGCGATGATGCCTCGGCCGAAATTCATCGCCTGGCCTACTACGATCCCCTGACGACGCTTCCCAACCGCCGTCTGTTGCACGACCGCCTCGGTCAGGCGCTGGCTGCCGCCGCTCGTAGCGGTCGCTACGGAGCAATCCTGTTTCTGAATCTGGATCATTTCAAGAAGGTCAATGACACGCGAGGCCATGCCAGCGGCGATGCGCAACTGGTCGAAGTCGCCCTGCGGCTATGTCGCTGCGTACACGCCGACGACACGGTCGCCCGCTGGAGCGGCGACGAGTTCGTCGTCGTCCTGGAAGGCTTAGGGGCCGGCGCCGAAGAGGCTGCCATCAACGCCGAAGCGGTTGGCGAGCGCTTGCGCTTGGTCATCGCCGAGCCATTCGAGCATATCGGCATCGAGTTTCAGCAGAGCGCCAGCATCGGCGTCGCCCTGTTTCATGCCCATGACGCCATCGAAGAATTGCTTCGGCACGGGGATCTGGCACTTCATCAGGCCAAAGCTGCCGGGCGCAACACGGTGCGTTTTTTCGATCCGGCCATGCAGGTCGCGGTTAACGAACGTAGTTCAATGGAAATTGAGTTGCGCCAAGCGATCAAGCTTGGCCAATTGCAACTTTTCTATCAACCGCAGATCGATGCCAGGCTTCGCGTGATCGGCGTTGAGGCGTTGCTGCGCTGGCAGCATCCGCAACGCGGGCTGGTTCCGCCAGATGATTTCATCCCGCTGGCTGAAGAGACGGGCCTGATCCTGCCGATTGGACTCTGGGTGCTTGAGGTCGCTTGCGCGCAAATCAAATGCTGGGCCGACGATCTATCCCTCCGTGCGCTCAAGATTGCCGTCAATGTCAGTGCCCGACAATTCCGCCAGGCCGATTTCGTGGCCCAGGTTCAAAGGGTGCTTGAGGCCAGCGGCGCAAATCCCCTGAGACTGAAACTGGAACTTACGGAAAGCCTGGTGCTGGAAGACGTCGAGGACACGATAGAGAAAATGCGGGCCATCAAGCAACTGGGTGTCAGCTTCTCAATGGACGATTTTGGTACCGGTTATTCGTCCCTGTCCTATCTGGCGCGTTTGCCACTCGATCAACTGAAGATTGACCAGTCCTTCGTGCGCGGTCTCGACTGTGCAAAAAATAACGAGACCATCATCCGCACCATCATCGCCCTTGGCCGCGGGTTGTCGATGAACGTGATCGCCGAAGGCGTCGAAACCGAGCGGCAACGTGATTTTCTTGAAGCACATGGCTGCGATGCCTACCAGGGTTATCTATTCAGCCATCCCCTGCCCATCGAGGCCTTGTCGCTGTTTTTGCCGCAATGGGCTGAAAGCACCACCTACCGGCCATTGAGCCGCGATTCCATTCCCGATTTCCTGCTTGCAGACAAAGCAGCACTTCATCTGTCCGCCCATGGGCAAAAACAATCATGAAAACAATCTTTCGCGTTGGTAATTTCCTGACCATCAGGCTCGGCCCTTGCCCAAAAGGGAGGCACGCATGAACGACAACTTTCCTCCAGGATGGTCTGCCGTTCCGGCAATCGTGGTCGCCCTTGCCGGTGCACTATGTGTTTTGTTCGCCGCGGGGATTTCTTCCCTTGCCGTGGCCTTGGCGATTCTGCTGATTGCGTTGGGGGGCGGTCTGGGATTCTTCAGCCTGTCCCACGGGCGAGGCGTTTGGCGCCAGATGCAGGTGACGGCGGCCAGCGCACAAGCGCAGGAACGTCGCGAACATCAGGCGGACCACCTGTCCGGCCTCGATCAACTGTGCGGGGGTGTATTGCCGATCTGGGCCGGTCAGATCGGGATGGCCCGGGGGCATACCGAAGACTCGGTGACCGCCTTGGCCAACCGCTTTGCCGCCATCAACGAGCGCATTGCCAATACCGTCGCCTCGTCGCAGGGGGCTTCCGGCGACGGCCTGATCGCCCTGCTGCACGAAAACGAAGCCGAGCTCAATTCGATCATCGCGACGCTGCGCGCGGCGTTGGCGACCAAGGATTCGATGCTCAGGGAAATTTCCACTCTTTCGCAGTTCACCGAGCAACTCAAGGGGATGGCCCAGAATGTCGGCGATATTGCCAAACAGACCAATCTGCTGGCGCTCAATGCCGCGATTGAAGCGGCCCGGGCCGGCGAGGTCGGACGCGGCTTTGCCGTGGTCGCCGACGAGGTCCGCAAGCTTTCCGATCTTTCCGGCGGCACCGGTAAAAAAATCAGTGACACGGTAGAAACGGTCAATCAGGCGATTAGCGCCACCCTGCAGATTTCCCAGCAATATGCGGCGCAGGACGTGGCGATGGTCGCGCAATCCGAAGAGATCATCCAGCAGGTTGTCGGTCGGACGCAGGCGGCGGCGCAGGAACTGGCCAAGTCGTCGGATGTCTTGCGCAGCGAGACCCGATCGATTGGTGGCGAAGTCGCCGAAGTCCTGGTCGCGCTGCAGTTCCAGGACCGGGTCAGCCAGATCCTCGGTCATGTTGGCAATGACATGGGCAAGCTCAAGGCGCGCCTCGATCAGCACGAGAAGGCCCGGGCCGGCGGCGAAACGCCGGCGGCAATCGACGCCGGTACCTGGCTCGACGAGCTTTCCCATACCTACACCGTGCCCGAGCAACAGGTCGTTCACCACGGCGGCAAGCCGGCGGTGGCTGTCGCTGACGAAATTACTTTTTTCTAAGCACCAAGAGAACTGATATGGCAAAAACCATCATGATCGTCGACGACTCGGCCTCCCTCCGGCAGGTTGTCGCTATTGCCCTCAAGGGCGCTGGCTATGACGTCGTTGAAGCCAGCGACGGCAGGGATGCGCTGAACAAGCTCGACGGTCGCAAGCTGCATCTGATCGTCAGCGACGTCAACATGCCGAACATGGACGGCCTGAGCTTCGTCAAGGCGGCCAAGCAATTGCCGGCCTACAAGTTCACGCCGGTCATCATGCTCACCACCGAAGCCGGTGACGCCATGAAGCAGCAAGGTCAGGCGGCAGGCGCCAAGGCCTGGGTGGTCAAACCCTTCCAGCCGGCCCAGATGCTCGGGGCAGTCGCCAAGCTGGTGCTGCCATGACGCCTCCGACCCCGGGCCGCCTCGAAATCACGGGTGAGCTGAACATCTTCACGGCCGCCGAACTGCGCCTGCAATTGCTCGAAGCCCTCGCCACCGGGACGGAACTGGAGGTCGATCTGGCGCAAGTCGGCGAGATCGACAGTGCCGGCCTGCAATTGATGCTCGCCGCCAAGCGGGAAGCGGCCAGCCGCAACCTGGATTTGCACTTTACCGGCCACAGCCCGGCGGTGTGCGAGGCGCTGGAACTCCTCAAGCTCTCCGGCCAACTCGGTGATCCCGTGTTGCTTCATTCCCCGTCCTGACCAGGAAACCGCCATGAATCTGGATGATGCCCTTCATACCTTCATTATCGAAGCCGGCGAATTGCTCGAAGACATGGAAGCTGCGCTGCTGCGCATCGAGCAGACGCCGGACGATGCCGACACGATCAATGCCATCTTCCGGGCCGCTCACACCATCAAAGGCTCGGCTGGCCTCTTTGGTTTCGACCATGTCGTCTCCTTTACCCACGTTGCTGAAAGCGTGCTGGACAAGGTACGTAATGGCCTGATTCCCATCACTTCGGAACTCGTCGCACTGTTCCTGGCGGTGGGCGATCACCTGGCGCACCTGATTGCCGGCATCGGCGACAAGGCGGCACCGGACGACACTCTGGCGCACGCCGGCGCCGCCCTGGTCGCCCGGCTCAATGTCTATCTCGACCAAACGGCGGCGGGCAGTCAGGTCACGGTCACGGCCGAACCGGAAGCCCATCTGGAAAAGGAAGGCGGCCACGGCGTCGATTCCGACAACTGGCACCTGTCGCTGCGCTTCGGTCCGGATGTGCTGCGTAACGGCATGGACCCGCTGTCCTTCATCCGCTACCTCAGTACCTTCGGCCAGATCGTCGAAATCGTCACCCTCGCCGACAAGGTCCCGACGCTGAGCGAACTCGATCCGGAAGCCAGTTATCTCGGCTTTGAAATCGCCTTCCGGACCGAGGGCGACAAGGCGACCATCGAAGGCGCTTTCGAATTCGTCCGCGACGATGCCCTGATCCGCATCCTGCCGCCGCACAGCCGGATTTCCGAATACCAGCGGCTGATTGGCGAACTGCCGCAGGAAGAGTTGCGCCTCGGCGAAATCCTCGTGCGTTGTGGCACGCTGACGCCGCGCGAGCTCGATGCAGCCCTCAATCGTCAGGCCGATCATCCGGATGGCCCGGCCCTCCCACTCGGCGAAGTGCTGGTCGATCAGAAACTGGTGCAGCCGCGCGTCGTCGAAGCAGCGCTCGACAAGCAAAAGCAGGTCAAGGAAGCGAAGACGGCGGAATCCGGCTTGATCCGCGTCAACGCCGACAATCTCGACGAACACATCAACCTGATCGGCGAACTGATCATCGCCAGTGCCGGCGCCAGCCTGATTGCCCAGCAGACGGTCAATCCGGCCCTGCTCGAAGCGATGACCCGCCTTTCCCGTCTGGTCGAGGAAGTGCGCGACTCGGCGCTGAAACTGCGCATGGTGCAGATCGGCGCCACCTTCAAGCGCTTCCAGCGCGTCGTGCGCGACGTCAGTGCCGAACTGGGCAAGGACATCCGTCTCGAAATCAGCGGCGGCGAAACTGATCTCGACAAGACCGTCGTCGAAAAGATCGGCGACCCGCTGACCCACCTCGTGCGCAATTCCATGGACCACGGCATCGAACCGGCCGAAGTCCGCCTGGCGCGCGGCAAGCCGGCCTACGGCACGGTGCATCTGAACGCCTACCACGACTCCGGCAGCATCGTCATCGAAGTGGTCGACGACGGCGGCGGCTTGAAGCGCGAGCGCATCCTGGCCAAGGCCATTGAGCGCGGCCTGGCCAAAGCGGACCAACAACTGACCGACCAGGAAATCTATCAACTGATCTTCCTGCCCGGCTTCTCGACGGTAGAACAAGTCAGCAATCTTTCCGGGCGCGGCGTCGGCATGGACGTCGTGCGCCGCAATATCACGGCGCTGCGCGGCACGGTCGATATCGACAGCAGCGAAGGCGTCGGCACCACCATGCGCATCCGCCTGCCGCTGACGCTCGCCATCATCGACGGCGTCTTGAATTCGCTGACGACGATGGCGAGACAGCGCCTGGCACGCTTCGCCAGGGCAACTCGTCCAGCCTGCTGACAGCCGAAGGCGCCGCCGCCCTGGCCAATGACCCGGAACTGAGCTTCCTGCTCAACCCCGCGTTGCGCGAGAACGTTGTTGTCGTCCAGTACGCCGGCCGGCGGGCGGGCCTCGTTGTGGACAAGCTGATGGGCGAATTCCAGACCGTCATCCGGCCGCTCGGCGAGGTCTTCAACGGCCTCGACGGGATCAGCGGCTTCACCATCCTGGGCAACGGCAACGTCGCCCTGATCCTCGATGTCCCCGGCCTGGTGAGGCGGGTGGCCGGCAGCGAGGGGCGGCGCAATGCACGGGCTGCTAACTATGCCGTGACCGAATGAAATGCCAGTGGTTTACTAGTTTATCGACGAAAGCCTCGTTTTTACGACAACAGTCACGGCTCAAGGAGAGCGGGCTCTGTTGTTGGTCAGCCAATTTCGTAATTTCCTCAGGAGAAATACATGAAACTCACCGTTGCACAAAAAATGTCCCTGCTTGGTGGCTCGGCATTGCTCGGTATCGCCCTGCTGACCGGTCTCGGGCAATACCAGATGGGCAAGGTCTTCGAGGCCGCCAATTACTGCACGGTCAATTCCGTTCCCAGCCTGGTTATTCTGGATGACCTGCGCAAAAATGTCCTGCGCATGCGGCTCGCTCTCAACCGACACGTCCTAAATGCTGATGCTGTAAAAGTGGCCGAAATCGAAGCGGTGCTCAAAGGCAATCGTGACGGTGCCCATGATGCGTTGAAAAAATACGAAACTGCAATTTCCGACGATAAGGACAAGGAAATGCTTCGCCAGGAGCAGAAGCTGCTGGAGGAATATGAAGCACAGATCGAACCGTTACTGGTCGAGTCGCGGGCGAACCGTACTGACAAGGCTCGCGAATTGATGTTAAAAATGGCGCCCACTGCTGAAAAAATGGCTGGAGTCATCAATGATCATTTCGACTACAACGTCGATCTGGCCAAAAAAGGCGCGGATGATGCCATCGTCACCAAGAGCCAGGCCTTCACCCTTTCCCTGCTGATTGCCGTCCTGACCCTGGTCGCGGTTGGCATCATCAGTTACACCATTGCCCGCGCCTTCCTCAACCAGTTGGGTGGCGAACCCGATGTGGCCGCCGATCTGGCCAACAAGATCGCCGCCGGCGATCTGTCGAGCAAGGTGGAGGTCAAATCTGGCGATACCACCAGCCTGATGGCTTCGATGAAAGGGATGCAGGAGAACCTGACGAAGATCGTCGGCGAAATTCGCGATCTGGTCAGCGCCGCCAACAAGGGCGATTTCAATGCCAAGATGAACATGGCCGACAAGGCCGGTTACACCAAGGATCTCTCGGAACTGCTTAACCAGTTGTCCGATACCGTCGATACCGCCTTCAAGGACACCATCGAAGTCGCCAAGGCCCTGGAAGAGGGCGATCTGACGCAGAAGGTGACGCGCAGTTATCAAGGGGCGTTCGACCAGGTCAAACAAAGCCTCAACAACACCGTAGACAAGCTGGCGCAAACCATCGGCGAAGTGAACGCCACCACTGAAACCCTGGCCAGCGCCACCAACCAGATTTCGTCCACCGCCCAGTCGCTGTCGCAGGCGTCCAGCGAGCAGGCGGCGAGCGTCGAGGAAACCTCGGCCTCGGTCGAGCAGATGTCGGCCTCAATCCGCCAGAACACCGACAATGCCAAGGTCGCCAACACCATGTCGGCCGAAGGCACGGCCAAGGCCGCCGACGGCGGTGTGGCGGTGACCGAAACGGTGGCGGCAATGAAACAGATCGCCAAGAAGATCGGCATCATCGACGACATCGCCTACCAGACCAACCTGTTGGCGCTCAACGCCGCGATCGAAGCGGCACGTGCCGGCGAACACGGCAAGGGCTTTGCCGTAGTGGCGGCCGAAGTCCGCAAGCTGGCCGAACGCAGCCAAGTGGCGGCGCAGGAAATCGGCCAACTGGCCGGCAACAGCGTCGGCATGGCGGAACGCGCCGGCAAACTGCTCGACGAAATCGTCCCGGCGACACGCAAGACGGCCGATCTGGTGCAGGAAATCACGGCAGCCTCGCAGGAACAGACGGTCGGCGTCGATCAGATCAATACCGCGATGAGCCAGTTGAGCCAGATCACCCAGCAGAATGCATCGGCTTCCGAAGAACTGGCCGCGACGGCCGAGGAAATGAGCGGTCAGGCCGTCAATCTGCAGGAACTGATGGCCTTCTTCACCGTTTCCAGCGGTGCCGGGCAAGTTCGGCGTGTGGAAGTGAAACACGCCACTGTTACCAAGGCACCGGCAGTTCGCTCGGCGAAGAGCGCCATCAAGAAAACGGTGATCAGTCAAGGTGTCGATAGCGAAATCGACTTCGCCCGTTTTTAGGAGGCGATGATGCAAACAACGGAAATTCAGCCAGCGGGAAGACGGGCGCAGAATGTCGTGGCCACCAGGAATGTGAACCGTGGCGCGGATGAACAGCAGCAATACCTGACTTTTGTGCTGGGTGAAGAAATGTTCGCCATCGGCATCCTGTCGATCCGCGAAATCATCGAATACGGTTTCGTCACCGATGTCCCGATGACGCCGCCCTTCATTCGCGGCGTTCTCAACCTGCGTGGCGCAGTCGTGCCGGTGGTCGACCTGGCGGTGCGTTTCGGTCGCCAGACGCGGGAGAACAGCAAACGGACCTGCATCGTCATCGTCGATATCGAAGCTGATAATGGCAGCCAGCAGCAGATGGGCGTCGTTGTCGATGCGGTCAACGAGGTGCTGGAAATCGCCGACGGCGACATCGAGCCGCCGCCGGAGTTCGGGGCCCGCATCCGCAACGACTTCATCAAGAGTATGGGCAAGATTGACGGGAAGTTCGTGGTAATCCTCGATCTGAATCGTGTACTGTCGGTCGAGGAAGTCGCCGTCATCGCCAGCGTCACGAAGTCGGCGACGGTTGTGGCTGGCGTTTGAGACAGAGCTTGCAGCAAACCCGCGTTGTCGGCCCGCAATGGTCGGCAACGCCGCATTTGACGGTGGACGACAGGACCGATGGCTGAACCGAGTCCGATTAGCGATCAGGAATTCGACCTGTTCCGGTGCTTGATCTACAAAATCGCCGGCATCAGCCTGAGCGATGCCAAGAAGTCCTGCTCGTCGGGCGCCTGACACGCCGCCTGAAGGTGTACAAATTCACCACGTTTGCCGAGTATTACAAGATCTTGGCCAGCGGCCAGTCACCGGAAGAAGTGCAGACCGTGGTCGATCTGCTGACCACCAACGAAACCTATTTTTTTCGCGAACCCAAACACTTGGCCGAGGCGGGGACGCGTCCCGGGGAATACCAGGCAAAACTGTTAGGTGGCGGCAACTCAATGGCCATCGGTTCGCGCAACATCGAGTGCGGCCGGGAGTTGCTGGCCGCCAACAACATCAATCTGGTCGCCGAACATGTTGGCGGCAATGGCCGTCGCAAACTCCATCTCGACCTGCGCAGCGGCCATGTCTGGCTGGCTTTTCCCGAGGGGAGCAACGCCTACATACGGAATTCGCGTGAGTGAACATCAAGGTTCCGAGCGTTGATGACTCCGCCAGTCGTCGGTGGGCGCCGCCGGTACATTTCGGCGCATGACGTCGATGCGCGGTTGGCGACGGGAACTCGTACCCGGCTGTGGCGCAATGGTGTTTTCGCTATTCAGGCCGGCAGCGGTACCGGCATGACCGGGGCGCGACCGGTGGCGAGGTAGGTTTCGCAGCGTTCGATGTGTTCGCGGGTGCTTTTCGGCATC
>JAGTRU010000024.1 GCA_018261905.1 Pseudomonadota bacterium
GCACCCCGTTCTTCAGCACCCAGGTGGTTGTAGGTAGTCGTCATTGCTCTGCACTCTCGGTAATCAAGGAGTGTTGCACTTCACTCTTGAGACCGCCCTACTTTCTTTTGGCGAAGCAAAAGAAAGTACGCCCGCCCGCAAGGCGGAAAACGGTGGTCAAACAGGCCCAAAACAGCGACTCACCCGCAGCATGAAAAACACCGAGAACCAAGGAAGCATCCCTAAAACCTGAACCCCATCCCCTTCAACAACTCCCCAACCTCGCAAACCGGCAACCCCATAATCCCGGTATAGCTACCGGCGATGTACTCGACGAACAACCCGGCATAACCCTGGATGCCATAGGCCCCCGCCTTGTCCATCGGCTCGCCGCTCAGCACGTAATGACGGATTTCCTCGTCATCGAGCTGACGAAAGCGGACTTCACTGGTGGACAGCACGTACTCGGTCTGACCGGCATGGTGCACCGCGACGCCGGTCAGCACCCGATGGGTTTGCCCGGAGAGACGGCGCAGGATGGCGGCGGCATCGGCTGCATCCTGGGGTTTGCCGATGATCTCGCCGGCCAGTTCGAGCGTCGTGTCGGCCGACAGCACGGGCCGCGGCGGCAGCTTGCGCCAGCCGAGGATGCGCGCCCCGTGCTCGGCCTTGGCCCGGGCGACACGCTCGACATAAGCGACCGCAGCTTCGCCCGGCAGGGGGGTTTCGTCGGTTTCCGCATCGGCCCGTTCGCCGGCCCGAAAAATCACCGTATCGAAGGCAACGCCGATCTGGCTCAACAACTCCCGCCGCCGCGGACTGCGCGACGCAAGGTAGATACGCATTTCCGCCTAACCTTCGCGATGATAGGGGTGGTTCTTTAGAACACTGACCGCCCGGTAAAGTTGCTCGCACAGCAGCAGCCGCGCCATGCCATGGGGCAGGGTCAGGCTCGACAGACGCAGGCGGTCGGCGGCCTGTTGCTTGAACTCTTCGTCCAGGCCGTCGGCCCCACCGATCAGCAAGGCGACGTCGCGCCCGTCCTGCATCCAGACCTCCAGCCTCTTGGCCAGTTTCAGCGTCGTCAGATCGTCGCCCTTTTCGTCGAGCACGACAAGCCGGCTACCGGCGGCCAGGGCTTCGCGGATACGGCCTTTTTCCGCAGCCAGCAGTTGTTCGCGGGTCTTCGAGCCGCGCGGTTCGGGCTTGATTTCGATGACACTGGCCGGCAACTCGCGCGGCATGCGCTTCAGGTACTCGGCGCAGCCTTCGCTGACCCAGCCGGGCTGGCGATGGCCGACGGCAAGTACGCTCAGCTTCATTCGCTCGGCGGCGCCTGCTCCGCGGCCTTGCGGCGCTGGGCCGGGGTCGCCTGCCACAGCTCTTCAAGGTTGTAATACTGGCGGACGCTGGGCTGCATGACATGGACGATGATGTCGCCCAGATCAACCAGCACCCAGTCACCGCTCTCTTCCCCTTCGGTCGACAGCACTTCGCCACCGGCTTCGCGGACCTTTTCCTGAACGTTGCGGGCCAGGGATTTGACCTGGCGGTTGGAGTCGCCGGAGGCGATAACCAGACGATCGAACATCGAGGTCAGCTTGGTGGTGTTGATCACTTCGATGTCCTTGCCCTTGATGTCTTCGAGGGCGGAAACGACGATTTTTTGCAGCTTGCGTATGTCCATTAGGAGTTTCTGTAGAGGGAATGGGTTTGAATATAGTCGAGAACGGCATCCGGCAGCAAATAGCGGGCAGAGAGATCGTTGGCCAGCAGCTTGCGGATCTGGGTTGCCGAAATCGCTAGCTGGGTCATGGCAAAGGTGACGATAGCACCGGCTGGTGAGGCTTTCAGGCGGCCGATATCGCTCAGGCGACGCGCCCCGAAGGCCGTCGCCAGGGCTGGCGGCAAGCTGCCGATTTCGACCGGAAAACCCGGCCGGTGCGAGACCGCGACATGGGCCAGGGCAAAAATATCGGACCAGCGGTGCCAACTCGCCAGGCCGGCAAAAGCATCGGCGCCGACCAGCAGCACCAGCGACTGCTCGGCGCCCAGTTCGCGGCGCAGGCGTTCCAACGTATTTACTGTATAACTCGGCACCGGTGCTTCGACCTCGCTGGCATCAACCGTAAATCTGTCATTTCCGGCGGTCGCCTGAGCAACCATGGCCAGCCGCTGGCCGGCGGTGACCTGCGGCCGTCCCCGGTGCGGCGGTTGGCCGGCCGGAATCCAGCGCACCGCACCCAGACCGAGATGGCCGATCGATTCCTCGGCCAGGCGCAGATGGCCAAAGTGCACCGGGTCAAAGGTGCCGCCAAAAATCCCCAGCGGCTCAGACAATTTCTGAGATGCCGAAGATGTCGCGGTAGGCGGCATAGAAACTGGCAAAGGTGACCGGGGCGATGAGCAGCACCATGGGCACGACGACCACCGTGGTGATGAATCCCTGCGCCGCGGGAAAGAGGATCAGCAAAATGCCGAGCAGAATGCCCGGGATCAGGCCGGCCACCAGCAGCAGAGCGACGCCATAGGCGAGAAAGGGACGCCAGTTGAGCCAGCAGGCGATGAAGCTGAAAAACAGCGACTTGCCGAGCGGCAAGCGGTGCCAGGCGGCGAGCACCGGCGCGAACCAGTAAGCCATCATCACCGGCAGCAAAAGCAGGGCGACGAACAGCGCCGGTATGACCAGATCGGCGTCTTCGACGGCCGCCCGCTCCAGTCGATTGCTGGCCAGCATGTAATGCAACAGATCGCCGCCATCGACCAGCGCCGACAGGCCGAGAATGCCGAGCGTGCAGAGCAGGTAAAGGGCGCCCAGCGCCAGCAGCGTCTTGCTGTTCTCGCGCAGGCCGCCATACAGGGTCTGCAACCCGGCCGGCTGGCCGCGCTCAAGATTGCGCGCCGCCTGCATCAGGCCGACCGACAAGCCGGGTACCACCAGGGAGGCGGCGAGCGCACCGATCACCGGCAAAATATTGAGAAAGAGCAAGGTGAACCAGTAGCTCAGCACCAGCATGGCGAGTATCGGCGGGTTGCGCCGGAAGATGGCGAAACCGGTGGCAATCCAGCGCCAGCCAGCGGCGGCGGGAAGAGTCTGGGCCCGCACGCTCAAGCGCCCACGAAAATGTCGCGGTACGAAGCGTAAACCGCGCCGGAAAAGACCGGCAGGAAGAGAAGCAAACCCAGACCCAGCGGCAACATGGCGAAAAACAGCACGACCACCAGAAAGACTCCGAAAATCATCATCGCCAGCCAATTCTTGGCGCCGGCGGCAAAACTGGCTTTCATCGCCGCCCACGGCTGCATGCCATGCAGGAAGACCAGGACCGGGGCAAACCAGGTCGCCATGATCACCGGCACCGACAACACCATGACCATCAGGCTGGCCAGCATGACGCCCCCCAACGCGATGCCGAAGCCGGCCACGCGGCCGGTGACGACGCCGCCGAAAACGCCGCCGGTGACGAGCAGAAAAGCGATGAAGGCAATACCGAAAACGCCGGCGGCAAAGAAAACCCCAACCATCACCAACTGCCCTGCCTGATGGCGAAAACCGACGAACAGATCGGCGACATCCGGCTCCCTGCCCTCCGACAGATGGCGACAAATCTGGATCATGCCGGCCCCGAACAGGGGCACCAGCAGATGGGCGGCGATCTGGCCGAACAACGGCACGATCGAGATGGCCATCAGGATGACCAGCAGCAGCACCGTGCAGCCGATCCAGACGCCCGGGTTGGCGAGAAACATGGCCCAGCCCTGGCGTAACCAGTCAAAGCAGGCGCCGGCATCGACTTCGCGGCTTTCGCCGGTAAATGGCGCCGGGGCCAAGGGAAAAGTTGAGGTTTCGTTCATGCGCGGATGCTAACGGGGCGCGGCCTCGGGAGCAAGGCGAAAACGCTGCAACATCCGGCCAAAATGGTCTGGATCCTTGACGGTGACCACTTCGCCCGCTCGTGGCCGCTGCCTGACCTCAAGCCGGAGAAGCCAGAAACGCAAGGCCGCGGCGCGCCGCAGAGCCGGCCAGGCGGCCATCTCGGCCGGGGTCAGCGGCCGTTGGGCGGCATAGCCGGCGAACAATTCAGCCAGTGTTGCGTCATTGAAACACCAGTCGTTGGCCACTACCGCCAGATCGAAGAGCCAGGCATCTTCGCCGGCAAAGTAGAAGTCGAGGACGCCGGACAATCGCCCCGCCGCGTCCCACAACACGTTGTCGCGAAAGAGATCGGCGTGGATAACGCCCCGCGGCAACGCCCGATAATCCTGGGCCGCCTGGAAGGCCAGTTCATCGGCTAGGAGAACCCGCTCGGCGGGCAACAGTTGGGGCAACAGGGCGGCACCGACGGCCTGGCGCCAGTCGGCGCCGCAGGGATTGGGCAAGGGCTTGGGAAAATCGGCAGCGGCCAAATGCAGGCGCCCCAACATTTCACCCAATTCGCGGCAGTGGGCCGCCGCCGGAATTTCCAGCGGGCTTCCCGGCAGGCAACTGAGCAGGGCGGCCGGCTTGCCGGCGAGCCGCCGCCAGCGCCGGCCGGCGGCATCGGCCAGGGGCTGCGGACAAGGAATGCCGCGGCCGGCCAGGTGGTCCATCAAGGCCAGATAGAAATCGAGCGCCGAGCTCGCGACGCGCTCGAACAGGGTCAGGACAAAGCGCCCCTGACTGGTCGTCACGAAATAATTGGAATTCTGCATGCCGGCCGCGATGCCGACATGCTCGATCAATTCGCCGCGAGCGAGGGGCTGCAGCCAGACGGCCAGCTCATCGCGGCCGATCGTTGTATAGACGGACAAGACTTACCAGCTATGGATGACCCACATCGGCGGCTTGACCAACGGGTTGGGGATGTCCGATTCGATGAAATGACCGTCGCCCTGGCGATCCACCAGGTAGTAGGAAGGGCCGACCGACGGGGTGACCTTGATCATGTACAGCTTGCCCTTGACGCGGTATTCCTCGCGGGTGTCCTTTTCCGACTTGACGATGGTGACCTGCGGCTCGAGCGCCGCATCGAAGGCCTCCATGCCGGGCGGCGGCGGGGGAACGGCGGGCAGCGGCTGACGATCGCTCTGGGCCCAGGCGGGCAGCGCGGCAAACAACAGGAACGGGAGAAGACGACGCATGACGATATCCTTGAAAATCCGGCGTTAATTTTATTACAGGTTGAGCATCAACTCGCGCTCGTTCGGCAACGGTCCGAACGGACGGGCTTCGTAATGCTTGAATATGGCTTCGACCACCAACTCCGGCTGATCGATCAACTGGATCAGCTTGATGTCTTCCGGATCGACCATTTTTTCGTCAACCAGTTTCTCCTTGAACCAGTCGATCATGCCTTTCCAGAAATCGGAGCCAACCAGGATCAGCGGAATCTTGCGCGCCTTGCCGGTCTGGATCAGGGTCAGCGCCTCCATGAGTTCGTCGAGCGTGCCGAAACCGCCGGGCATCACGACATAGGCGCTGGCAAAACGGACGAACATGTACTTGCGGGCGAAGAAGTGGCGGAAGGTCTGGGAGATATCCTGGTAGGGATTGTTCTGCTGCTCGTGCGGCAACTGGATATTCAGGCCGACCGACGGCGACTTGCCGAAGTAGGCGCCCTTGTTGGCGGCTTCCATGATGCCCGGACCGCCCCCCGAAATCACAGAAAACCCGGAATCGGAAAGGAGACGGGCCGTCTGCTCGGTAAGCGTGTAATAGGGCGAATCGGGGCGCACCCGGGCACTGCCGAAAATGGTCACGGCCGGCTTGATGGCGGCCAGACGTTCGGTCGCTTCGACGAACTCTGACATAATGCCGAAAATCCGCCAGGACTCCCGGGCCGATGCCGTTTGCAACAAGGCGTCGGATTCCACGCCCATTACCAATTTGTCATTTTCCGTCACTTCTCATGCCTCTTTTGTTGTTGGTGGACGGTTCGTCCTATCTCTATCGCGCTTTTCACGCCTTGCCCGACTTGCGGAACAAGGCCGGAGAACCGACGGGCGCCATCTATGGCGTTTTGAACATGCTACGCCGGCTGGAAAGCGACTACAAGGCAGACTACAAGGCCGTTGTCTTCGACGCCAAGGGCAAGACCTTCCGCGACGACTGGTACCCGGAATACAAAGCGCACCGGCCGCCGATGCCGGAAGCCATGATCAGCCAGATCGAACCGCTGCACGCCGCGATCCGCGCTGCCGGCTGGCCGCTGCTGATGGTCGACGGCGTCGAAGCCGATGACGTGATCGGCACGCTGGCCACGCAAGCCACGGCCGACGGCCTGGAAACCCTGATTTCGACGGGTGACAAGGACCTGACCCAGTTGGTCAATCCGCAGGTCCGCTGGTACAACACGATGAGCAACGAATTGCTCGACGCAGCCGGTGTCGAGGCCAAGTTCGGCGTCCCGCCCAGCAAGATCATCGATTACCTGGCCCTGGTCGGCGACACCGTCGATGGCGTGCCGGGCGTCGCCAAGTGCGGCCCGAAGACGGCGCTCAAATGGCTGGCCGAGTACGGCTCGCTCGACGAAATCGTCGCCCATGCCGCCGATATCGGCGGCGTCGTCGGCCAGAACCTGCGCGACCACCTGGCCTTCCTGCCGCTCGGCAAGAAACTGGTCACTGTCGCCTGCGATCTCTCCAACCTGCCGGCACCGACCGCCCTGACCGCCACGCCGCGCGATACGGCAAGCCTGCGCGAACTCTATACGCGCTACCAGTTCCGCACCTGGCTGGGCGAAATCGACGGCCCGGACGCAGCCGCTGCCGTTCCGGCCCGCGAGGGCCTGGCCGCCACGCCGCTCGCGTCGACGGCCGGCGTCGAGGTCAGCTACGAAACCGTCTTCTCCTGGCCGCAGTTCGAGGCCTGGCTGGCGAAAATCGAAACCGCCGAGTTGACCGGCCTGGATACCGAAACCACCAGCCTCGACTCCTTCGCGGCGCGCATCGTCGGCATCTCGCTGTCGGTTAAGGTCGGCGAAGCCTGCTACATCCCGCTCGGCCACACGGCGCCGGGCGTCGCCGACCAGTTGTCGCGCGACGAAGTGCTGGCCCGCCTCAAGCCCTGGCTGGAAAGTGCCGGACACAGGAAAGTGCTGCAGAACGCCAAGTACGACCAGCACGTCTTCGCCAACCACGACATCCGCCTGGCCGGCATCGCCCACGACACCATGCTGCAAAGCTACGTGCTCGAATCCGACAAGGGCCACGATCTCGGACAACTCTGCAAGCGCCACCTCGACCTCGACACCATCGCCTACGAGGACCTGTGTGGCAAGGGCGCCAAGCAGATCACTTTCGACCAGGTCGATATCGAACGCGCCGCGACCTATGCCGCCGAAGACGCCGACGTCACCCTGCGCGTGCATCAGGCGCTGTTCCCGCAATTTTCCGGCGAAGCGGGCCTGAGCCGCATTTATGCCGACATAGAGATGCCGGCCCGCCAGGTCATCTGGCAGATGGAGCGCACCGGCATCCTGATCGACGGCGATACGCTGTCCCGACAGAGTCACGAAATCGGCCAGAAAATCATGGGCCTCGAAGCACAGGCCTACGAACTGGCCGGCCAGCCCTTCAATCTCTCTTCGCCGAAACAGCTAGCGGACATCCTGTTCGACAAGCTCGGCCTGCCGGTCAAGAAAAAGACCCCGTCCGGCGGCCCATCCACCGACGAGGAAGTGCTCTCCGAACTGGCCCTCGATTACCCGCTGCCCAAGCTGCTGCTCGAACACCGCAGCCTGTCCAAGCTCAAGGGCACCTACACCGACAAGCTGCCGCGCATGATCAACCCGCACACCGGCCGCGTGCATACGCATTTCTCGCAGGCCTCGGTCGTCACCGGGCGCCTGGCCTCGAGCGACCCCAATCTGCAGAACATTCCCGTACGCACCGAGGAAGGCCGCAAGATCCGCACCGCCTTCATCGCGCCGGCCGGCCACAGCATCGTTTCGGCCGACTATTCGCAGATCGAGCTGCGCATCATGGCCCACCTTTCCGGCGACGAGCGCCTGCTCGACGCCTTCGCCCATGGCGAGGACGTGCACCGGGCGACGGCCGGCGAGATCTTCGGCGTCACGCCGCTCGAAGTCGGCCCCGATCAGCGGCGCGTCGCCAAGAGCATCAATTTCGGCCTGATCTACGGCATGAGCGCCTTCGGTCTGGCCCGCCAGCTCGGCCTCGAACGCAGCGCCGCGCAGACCTACATCGACCGCTATTTCACCCGTTACCCCGGCGTCGCCCGCTACATGGAAGAAGCGCGCGAAACGGCGCGCCAGAAGGGCTACGTCGAAACCGCCTTCGGCCGCCGCCTGTGGTTCCCGGAAATCCGCGCCAGCAACGGTACCCGCCGCCAGGCGGCAGAACGCGCCGCGATCAACGCGCCGATGCAGGGCACGGCCGCGGACCTGATCAAGCTTGCGATGATCGCGGTGCAGGACTGGCTGGAAGCTTCAGGATTAAAATCCCGTCTGGTACTGCAGGTGCATGACGAACTGGTACTCGAAGTACCGGACGACGAGCTGATCGAGATACGCACCCACCTGCCCCGATTGATGAGCCAGGTCGCCGAACTCATGGTGCCACTGATCGTGGAAATAGGGATTGGGGCGAACTGGGAAGCGGCACATTAGTTGCTCTAAAACAATATTGCGCACGCATTGCGTTACCGACGAGCCTCTTGCGAAACGGACACTCCTGAAATGCCGAACCACATCATTTGTCTGGCAAGCGCAATTTGCCATGTCGAAACATAAAGCCGTTGTCAAAATCTGCGCAAAGCTCGGAGGAGCGCCTTGCAGCACACGTCATCACTCACTGAATCGGATGCCAGAATGTCCTGGAAAATCGCTGTTGTCGTTCCTAAATATGGTTTGGTTGGTGGCGGCGAACGCTTTGCCAGCGAAATAACCGAGCGCCTGGCACGGGACGAACAGCTTGAGATACATGTTTTTGCGAATCGTTGGGTCGCCGGTTCAGATCGGATCACCTTTCACAAGGTACCCAAAATCCGTTTCCCGCGTTTTTTAGGCCCCTTGGCTTTTGCTTGGTATGTGAAATGGAAAATCGGTCGCATGAACTTTGATCTGGTGCATTCCCATCACTGGATATTGCATGCGGATATATTTTCAGCACATGGCGTTCCTCATGCCGGCTGGGTCAGAGAAGTGCGCAAAAGAATTCCCAGCCTTTATGACCGTGCGGTGATTTTTATTGAGCGTCAAATCATGAAGGGCTGCGACTCCACCTACTTTCTTCCTGTTTCCTCCTTAGCTATGGCAGCCTTCAAGCAAGAATACAAGGACTTGCCCGGACATTGGCAAGTAATGCATCCGGGCGTCGAGGTCTCCAGATTTTCACAACCGGATCGCACGGCATGCCGCAACGACATCCGGAAACGCCATGCGATCGGTGATACCGATATTCTTCTCTTGTTCGTCGGAATGAATTTTGAAGTCAAGGGACTGGACACCATCATCGCGGCGCTTGCCAAAGCCCGCAACAGCCAGCCCGGGGTAAATATCCGCCTGCTGGTCGTCGGCAGAGGGGATGAAGGCAAATACCGGAAATTGGCGGAATCGCTTGGTGTTGGTGATGCAATACGCTTCGCCGGTACCCAGACCGAAGGGTTGGAGCGCTATTACCGGGCTGCGGACGCCTTCATCATGCTCTCAAGATTTGACACCTTCGGCATGGTGGTACTGGAAGCAATGGCTGCCGGACTGCCCGTCATCGTCAGCCCCAACGTGGGGGCGAAAGATCTTGTGCAGGAGGGGAGCAATGGTTTCGTTCTGCCGACTCCGGATGATATCGATACGGCTGCGAACTGTATTGTTCGCCTGACCGAGGAAAGCGCTCGACAGGCGATGGGGATGGCTGCAGCACAGACGGCAGCACAACATGATTGGGAGAGGCTGGCGGAAAAGATGCGTAAAATATACGATTTTCAATTTAGCACGAGGGCTGTTTCGTGAATCCGCCAAAGATTTCTGTCATTCTCACTGCGTGGCAACGCCCTCAGAACCTTGAAGAGCAGGTTGAACGCGTTCTTAACCAGACTGTTCCGCCCCACGAAGTTGTACTCTGGTACAACCAGCCACCCAAAGTCATGGGACTGCTTCAAAGGAAACAACTCCTCCAATTTAAAAACGCAGACAAAGTTAAAAAAATAGTCTGCGACTACAATTTCGGCATCATTCCCCGCTTTACCTTGGCCTCGGCCATGGAAGGCGAATATGTCTGCATCTTCGATGACGACACCATGCCGGGAGAGAAATGGTTTGAAAACTGCCTGCAGTACGTAGACCGCGAAAAAGCCATGTGCGGGACAATCGGCTTGCGCTTCCTTTCAAAAACAGAGCCGAAGACAGAGGCTCCGCGCATGGGATGGGATGGGCAAAACGAAAACGTCGAGTTCGTTGATCTTGTCGGGCATAGCTGGTTCTTCCGGCGGGAATGGGCGCGCTACTTCTGGGACAAAGAACCCCTGATCAGAACATTTGGCGAAGACATTCATTTTTGCTCGATGCTGCAACAACACGGCATACGTATCGCCTGCCCTCCCCATCCCAAGGATGACAAATCACTTTGGGGCTCTGTGAAGGGCGAACTGGGCAAAGACAAGGTGGCCATTAGCACCAGCCAGGACCGATCAAAAGACTATGGTGATGTCTTGCGCTATGAAATCGAGAACGGCTGGAAGCCGGTCTTATTATGATACTTGTGGCCTACGGGACCCGCCCCGAAATCATCAAATTATTCCCCGTCGTTCGCGAACTAGAAAGAACCGGAACACCGTTTAAAACCCTTTTTACCGGCCAGCAAACAGATCTGTATGCGGACGTAAAGGACCTGGTACCCGCGCCCGATTATTCGTTCGCCCAACACTTTTCCGGAGCGGACAAACACAATACCCTGGCAAAAAGCTTTATCAAGATTTGCTCGGCGGCCGAAGAGCTTTTTGCTGCCCACAAATTCACTACCGTCATCGTTCAGGGTGACACAACAACTGCCTGGGCGCTTGCTCAAATAGGCTTCTACAACAAGATTCGCGTCGCACATGTGGAAGCCGGTCTTCGCACCTTTGATCTTGAGAATCCTTTTCCGGAAGAAGCCAACCGGGTATTGATCGGGCAATTGGCCAGCATTAATTTTGCGCCGACCAAGGGATCACAGCAGAACCTGAAACGTTCGGGGGCGCAGAATATCCACATGGTCGGCAACACCGTGGTGGATGCAGTAGAAATCATTCGAAAAGAATACCAGCTGGCCTCACCAGAGACGCCAAGCACGGTTCTGGTAACGCTTCATCGGCGTGAAAACCATGAAATCATGGA
This sequence comes from Pseudomonadota bacterium, assembly GCA_018261905.1. Lineage (GTDB taxonomy): Bacteria > Pseudomonadota > Gammaproteobacteria > Burkholderiales > Rhodocyclaceae > Azonexus. The sequence continues at coordinate 11,292 of JAGTRU010000024.1, forward strand.
TCAGCTATTCGATGAATTGAATCGTGTAGCCAACGCATATCCTGCACTCAACTTTGTCCTGCCCATCCATCCGAACCCGAATGTTCAGAAACATCGCAACCGGTTTACGGCACCGAACATGAATGTCGTTGCCCCTGTTGGCTACATTGACATGCTGCGCTTGATCGCATCGTCGGCATTCCTGATCACCGATAGTGGCGGCCTGCAGGAAGAAGCCTCATGTTTCAACAAGAAAGTGTTGATTGTCAGGGAAACAACCGAACGACCGGAAATTATCGATGCAGGCCTGGGCCGGCTGGTGGGGAAGGAAATTTATGCAAACATTGCCTGGGTACTGGAACAACCTGCAGCGCTTGCCGCATCACCGTTCGGTGACGGAAAATCCGCAGTGAGCATAGTCAAGATCATTTCCGAAACAAAGTAGCAAAGCTATATTTCTGCTCCATTTCACAGCAAAAAACGGAACCCTTCATGATCAAGATCATTTCCGGATATAGCCACGCAGCGGGTTCTACTTTGGCATTGGTGAATCTATGCAACGAGTTCAACACTCGGGGGCATGCCTGTACCTTCTATGGTCCAGACAACTGGCATATGGATAAATGCCGGTCCGGCCATCTCGATGATTTCAGCGCCAACCCCAACGATATTGTCATCGTCAACGATATGCCGTTGTTATCCACCGGGGATCTGTCAAGACTCAAAGAACTGGTTAGCGAAAATGGGCAACGCCGCATTCTTAAAACACTAGGCAAGTTGGCAAGTAAATACTTGCCCACGAAAGCGCCAACCGACTATCGGCTGATTCTGACCCGGTTGAGTGACGACGCCCTGCCCATATCGAACACACGTCTTTCATTGTTCCAGAATATTCATTATTCGAGCGGTGATTTCGGAAACCACTCCAAAGTCGGATGCAAAAAATTCGTCGCCCAAAGTTTCTGTAACGATCTGAAAGCAAGCATAGCAAAGCCGGAAAAAACCGCGGGAATCATCGGTAGCATCAAGAGGCGGAACAATATCGAGAAATCCATCGAGCAGGCTTTAATGGATGGAATGGAAACGATATATATTTTCGGCTACATGAAAGACCCGATATATTTTTACGAAAAGATAACACCGCTCACCATAAAATATCGCGGGCAGATCAAATATGCCGGGTTCGCAGACAACAAACAAAAAATGTATGACACGGTATCTGATGTATATTCTTCAGCCAATAAACCCTGGAGTTTGGTAAGCCGTGAATGCGCCATGACCAATACCGGATATCATGCACCCAAATCAAGTAGCGCAGATCACTTGATGGCAAACGAGCAGATTTTCCAAATATGGAAAGCCGAATTGGCGCTCTAATTGATAAACGGATAAAGCATGAAATCTTTTGTTGGCGACTTCTATAAACTTCTCGATCTGCTCAAGGCCGGGAAACCTTTCGCATTCAATAGGTTTTCAGATGGAGAACTCTACATCCTGCAGGGAAAAGAACTTATTCTTGATGCAAAGCAGGTAAAGGTTGGAGCAAAGGTAACGGACGGAATTTACAAACCGGAAGACCACAAGCGGTTTCATCCGGAAGAACACGCCTATTACAGAGACCGCTTGATTGATGCTTTCAAGTTTCAAAAAGAAAATTATTTCAACGGATTGAGTTGCCGCTGCTGTGTTGGCGATGAGCACTTCCAATGGCAACTGGACTTTCACGGATCGGATGACCCAAATTTCACCTGGGCTAATTTGCTGGTCAACGGCAACTATCCCCGATTTATCCGAGAAATGTACCCGATCTTCAACAACTACAAGACCATTTTCGTCTGCAACGAAAATGCAGACCTGTCTTCCTTGCCATTTCTCGTCAAGGATTTCAGGGTTGGCTACAACGCCATGATCAATGATTACGGCCTGATCCAAACCATGAAAAACTGGATTGATGAGAATGCCATAACGGGGCACTTGTTTCTGTTCTCGGCTTCGTCATTCAGCAAGATAGCTATCCATCAGCTTTATGAGCATTGTGACAAGAATACCTATATTGATGTCGGGACCACTCTCAACCCGTTCATGAATATGCGCCTGGACAGGACCTATCTAAAATCCTTCTGGCTCGGAGCAAAAGGATCGGACCTGAACAAAACGTGCATATGGTAATCGTAAAATTGACTGGTTTGATATCGAAACCACGAATGACGGAAACGAGTACAGGCTACCTGACTGAAAAATGATCATAATAAACCTTATGGGCGGCCTGGGTAACCAGCTATTTCAATATGCTGCAGCAAAAAGACTGTCAATAATTAACAAAACAGAATTAAAAATTGACGAATCAAATTTCAGGAAACTCACGTCAAACAGTGAGCACTCTTTTCAACTAACCTGTTTCAATATCTCAGCCCGACAGGCGACCACGAGTGAAATCTCGAGGACAATCAGGCCGACAAACTATCTCGCACGCGCTATCGGTACCGTGTTCGGTGCGTCACCGCTCAAGTCGCAATCGAAAACGATATTTAGGGAGCCAGAAGGATCAAAATTCAAGCCCGCCTTCCTTGAGCAGACAGGGGACAAATACCTTATTGGCTACTATAACTCCTATAAATATTTCGAGCCAATCAGAAATGTGCTAATTGATGAATACCAGCCAAGGGAAAAAATTTCGCTCCAAGGGCAGGAGTTGCTGAGGCTAATTGAATCCACAAATTCAATCAGCCTGCATATCAGAAGGGGCGATTATATTAATAACCCAGACGTCTACAAGTCTATCGAGGGCATTATTACAGATCGTTTCTACTCGAATGCGGTCGAATTCATCGCTTCAAAATTAGAAGCGCCGCACTTCTTCATTTTCTCCAATGACATGGCATGGGTTAGGCAACATTTCCGGATTCCTCACCAAACCACATTCGTTGATTTCAATACAGCCCAGCGCGGATTCGAAGATCTATGGTTGATGAGCAGGTGCAAACATAATATAACTGCCGGCGGAAGCACCTTTAGCTGGTGGGCCGCATATTTGAATACAAATGCAAATAAAATTATTGTAAGAACCGAACGAGTCAGCAACGACGCAAAATATAATCATCCAGAAGACTATTTCCCACCAGGATGGGCGGTTGTAACATCTTGACATTGGTTGAGCTTTTGCTTCCAAACAGAAAACAACATACGTAACGATTTTAGATTTAATATACACTTCACAGCTTATTTATATACAAGGTGAAAATAATGAAAAACCCGTTCCAGCGAAACAAAAGAAGATTTTATGCCCTTGAAAACAGAATAATATTCATGGAGGCTGCCCTTGAAACATACTTTGACAGCCCCACATATATTGATTCTGATGCCGTTGGATTTAATGGTCAAAAAATACGCAAAGCAATTTTTAATGAGCTCTGCGATACATTTTCATTTCAATCGATTATTGAAACAGGCACATATACCGGAAACACATCGGGCTATATGGCAACGCAGACGGGCCTACCGCTCTCAACATGTGAGTCAAACCGAGTTTTAGTTGCACTAGCAAAAAATAGGTTATCCGGCATTCCAGGGGTCAAGTGTTATGCAATGGACTCCCGAGATTTTTTGAATACTTTAACGCATTTGGATGTCAGTAGTGAAAGGGTATTTATTTATCTAGATGCTCACTGCCACGACGACCTGCCCCTAAAACAAGAAATAGAAATCATCTGCAAAACCTGGAAAGAATTTGCAATCATGATCGACGACTTTCAGGTCCCAGGCGACAAAGGCTACGGTTACGATAGCTATGCGGGAAATCAAGCGTTATCGATAAACAATTTTTTGCCGGTATTTTTACAAAACGGTTTGGCTCCTTTTTTTCCGGCATTGCCCTCCAGCAAAGAAACCGGTGCCAAGCGGGGAAGCGTAATCCTGACCAGGAATGGCAATTTCGCTGATCAGGTTGTCAACAAATGCGGGTCCCTTAAAAAGTATGAATCCTGAAATAGCTGTTTCCCTCCCGGCTTCAGCTTACAGATAAGGTTTTCAGGTCTATTATTCCCGCACTAAACAAATAATATTTAATACACAACAAGGGTTCCATGCTGATACTAAGTGACTTTACGGGTGACTATAAAGATGGTTACAACACCACCTTGAATCTGGAACGATATTCTGAGGATGGCGATACGGTATTCTTCTATGGAATCCAGTGTGGGGTCGACAAAAAATTACTCACTCCTTATAAAGACTACCGAAGAAAAATATTGCTTGACTTGTGGAGTCCATGCGCCTTCTTTACAGACCCAAATCACTTTTCGATATTAGAAGGGTTTGATGAGGTCTATTCGATTTGTCCGTACACAACCGAATGGACCAACGAGCAATTGGGCCGAAAACTGATGAGATACAGTTTTTATCCTGTCACGCCAGAAACCATAGTGCCTCAGGCGCCCACCAACGGGTTCAAAAAACTATTAAACAAATTTTCATCCAAGCCTGCCGCAATACCTAATTTTACAGAGACGATCGGCTTAGAGAAAAAGTACGATATTTGTTACGTTGGGGGCCTATACAGCCCAGAGCATATTGCGATGATGGAAATCGTCTCAAAGTTCAAATACGCATTCGTCACCCAAAACAAGGAAAAAAAGGCTACTCACAGGAATCTTTCCAATGCCGACAAAATAAACCTAGTTGCCCAATGCAAAATCGGCATCTGCTTCAACAAGCTGTATCCGACTGAAGACCACATCGCAAATATAAAAAACTATTCGGGCTGGCAAGACAACAGGGCTTTTGACCACCTTTTCGATCCAATATCGATCGCGCCACAAATCAAGACAAGATTGCATGAACTTGCCTTATGCAAAACGCTGATATTGTGTCATCGTGACCCATGGAATCTGGTCGAGGACTATTACGAGCCAGGAAAAGACTTTGTTTATTTTGACAAGATTGAGGATTTAAAAACACTCATTCCAGAGATATTGGCAAACTTTGATGCATATCAAAATGTAATTGATAGTGCTTATCTGAAGGTCAACGATTATTCCTCTAGACAACTCGTTAACATGGTACGAACAGGTGCGGAATTTGGGCACGTTACTATTCGGGACAAGTAACTCCCAACAAGCCTGTAGCGTGCTACGCCGGCCTATTGGTGCTGAGCAGTTGATCCATGACATCAATTACCTTATCAGCTCCAAGCAGTTCTAGGCACTGGCTTATTTTTGTGTCGTTGCACCCCATCTGGTTACAAGGTACACATTCCATCGCCAGGATGACAATCTTGTGTAGATCATCAACAACACGCCATGCGCGCCAATCCGTTGGGCCATGTATGGTGACAGTCGGTGTGCCCAGCGCTGCCGCAATATGGGGGGCAGCGCTGTCAACGCCCAGATGCAGGGAACTCATTGAAATTACGGCTGCCAACTCGCCCAGTGTCGTCTTCCCCGCCAGATTGATCGCACGCCCTTCACGACCAGCAATAATTTCCTGACACCCAGCTGACTCTTCCGGAGCACCAATAAATACGGCGGGCATCCGGTGCGTTTCCCAAAGCCGATCTATCACTTCGCCCCATTTGGCATTGTCCCACTCCTTGTATTTCCATCGCGAGAATGGATTGATCGTCACCCATCGAGATTCTGCCGGCAAGCCATACTCCTTGAGCAGAACTTCGGCAATTGATCGAGTATTTGGGGAGATGAAGAGACGAGGCAAGGTATCGGACGTATCGATACCGATCTTTCGCAGAATGCGTAGAGATTGGTCTGCACCGGGATGCGCCGGCGGTGGTGCCGCCTCGAGATTATCGAGAGTGTTCGTGAAAGCCAATTTATGCCAGAACTGATTTTTGGCGCCGGGCCGCCCGATTCGGACCTTTGCCCCAGTAATAAACGAGAGAATTGCTCCCCGGTCGCCGGTACGCAGGTCAATTACCAGATCGTAATGGGCCTGCCTGAGTTGCCGGGTAAATGCCAACTGTTGGCACAGACGAGTAAACAAGGATCCGCGAAGCTTTGAAATCTCCACAACCTCATGCACATCCGGATCTGCATCAAGCAAACAGCCATAAGGTTTGGTGACCAGAATGGAAACCTTGGCTTGCGGGTAAGTTTCCTTTACCGCTCGTATCGAAGGACTGGTAAGGACGACATCCCCGATATCGCCCAACTGGATGAGCAGAACATTCTTGAATTCTAGCAATTGGGGCTACTTCGTGAATTGAAAAAGCCCGCAACCATACTTGGCATTTCGCGCATCCGCCGGGGAAACATTTTGCAGAAAATTTCCTTGATCGTTAACGAATGAAAACTCGACAAGTTTCAGATCCGAAAAATATTCGAGAATCTGATCCGGCGAGTGCACGCGATGCGCATTGAAACAAACCCGGGGCTTGCCAATCGGCAAGGCAAAATACAGGTTCCCGCCTGGCGCAAGTACACGCTTAAGTTCCTGGCATGCTTTGACGGTCCCCAAGGGATCCAGGGGATCACCGTATCGACCCAGACCGATATGCTCAGCAACATGAAGACATGACAACGACGAGATTGCCCCATTTTCATAGGGCATTTCCAGAATCGAGCCGGCCTTGCCCTCAAAATTCGGTAGATCCGTTATCAGCGGACGTATGTCAATAAAAGTGGTCTTGGTGATGGTGGTGAGAAAACCAACATAATCAACCTTGGAGCCTACATCGACATGACTCTTGGTGCCACTCTCGAATATCTTCCGGAAGGCCCAAATATCCTGATAGAAATAATGCGTATCAAAACTGGTGGTTGATGTCCGGTCATCCAGGCAAGGATATAGATCACGCCGTGAAACATTCTCCGCACCAGTCATACTTTCGTATTTATGGAGTTCGGAAAAAAACCGCCAATATTTGGGTATGTTTTTAAGCTTTAGTTTGAATTTCATCTAAGGTATTTTTCTTATGAGAGTCACTGGAATTACGCCGGGGACTTGTGTAGCCTAGCATCGTGTTGCAAAGCTAAATAGGCGAGCAAGCACTTCAATACAGTGCAATTTTGCGGCCAATTATAGGCAAGATCAGTAGGCTAAGCCAGCGCAACCGGGGAGCCGGACGTGCTTCACGTCTGATCCTGGCTTTTTTTACGTCCACTCGAGATCTGAACAGATGAAAAGCACCCCAACCGCATGAAAGCGTAACACTGACCAATGAATGCCTCTCTAATTAACGACACCCCATGGGACGCCGCCGCTTTCGATATGTACACCGGTGAACTCACGGAATACAGCGAGTCGGCCTTGCAAGCAGCGACGGCGCGTCCGGGGCACTATACGCTGAAGATTGATCCGCTGGCGGACAGCAGCTTGCTGCACAAATATGGCTTTTATTATTGTGACACTCAGCTTGAGCCGTGGTGCAGCAGGACAGATTTGCGTCTTCCCACGCCCCGCCCGGAGGTAACGATAAGGCGAGAAGTCAGTTTTCCGGCTATATTGGCGATCTGTCATGACTCATTCCTGCATGGACGCTTTCACCGGGATTTCAATCTGCCGCGAGCGAATGCCGAGTTGCGCTACGAGAACTGGCTGCGCCAGCTTTATGAACAACAAAGCGTTTTCGGACTGTTTTCCGGTGGCACCCTGGCCGGGTTCATCGCCTATTCCGGGAACAATCTGGTGCTGCATGCCATATCCGAGGCCTATCGCGGCAAGGGGCTGGCCAAATATTGGTGGGGAGCAGCATGCGCCGATCTGTTTGCTGCTGGGTCTGGGGAAATCAGAAGCTCGATATCAGCAGCCAATGTGGCTGTGCTTAATCTCTATGCTTCGCTGGGGTTTCGGTTCAGAAATCCGGTAGACGTTTATCACCGCCTGGTCAGATAGAAAAATTGAAATCGTCTTACTGAGTACGAGGGGTGGCGAATTCAACAACAGCGCCAAGCACTATCAAGCTGGCGCAAAGAATTCACTTATCGCATTGCTTACTTTCATGATGTCCTCGTCACTCATTGCGTAATGCAAGGGCAGACGCAGCAGACGTTCACTCTGCTTGTCAGTCACTGCCATTGAGCTGCCGCAGCGACCGAATTTTCGGCCAGCCGGCGAAGAATGCAGCGGTATGTAATGGAAAACCGGGAAGATACCCTGCGCCTTAAGGTACGAGATCAGTCGTGTGCGCGTATCGAGGGAATCAAGGAGGATGTAGTACATGTGTCCGTTGCTGTCGCCATCGAAAGTCGGCAGTCGTAGCTTGCCTGCCTGTTGCAGCGGCTGCAACTGAGCGGCATAAGCGCTGCAGATGTGGCAGCGTTTTGCCGTAATTTCGCCGGCGTGCTCCAGTTGCGCATAAAGAAAGGCGCTGACCAATTCGCTTGGCAAAAAGGAGGAACCGATATCCACCCAAGTATATTTGTCCACTTCACCACGGAAAAACTGGGTTCGGTTGGTCCCTTTCTCGCGGATAATTTCCGCCCGCTCGTTGAAGCGTTCGTCGTTTACCAGCAAGGCTCCGCCTTCGCCACTGATGATGTTCTTTGTTTCATGGAAACTCAGGCAGCCGAAATGACCAATGGTGCCCAGGGCGCGCCCCTTATAGGTTGAAAGCAGCGCCTGTGCTGCATCCTCGATCACCAACAGCTCATGCCGCTCGGCAATAGCCATGATGGCATCCATTTCGCAGGCCACACCGGCGTAATGAACCGGGACAATGGCGCGGGTCCTGGGCGTAATGGCAGCTTCAATCAGGGTTTCGTCGATGTTCAGCGTATCGCTGCGGATATCGACAAATACCGGTACCGCACCGCGCAACACAAAAGCATTGGCGGTAGACACAAAGGTGTACGACGGCAGGATGACTTCATCGCCAGGCTGGATGTTGCAGAGAATGCCTGCCATTTCCAGCGCGGCGGTACACGAGTGGGTCAGCAAGGCCTTTTGGCAACCCAACTTCTCTTCAAGCCAGCGGTTGCTCAATTTCGTATAGCTGCCATCCCCGGAAAGATGCCCCTGAGCCACAGCTTTGGCGATGTAGTCGAGCTCGTGACCAATAATAAATGGCTTATTGAACGGGATGTTTTTCATCGAAACAATTCGTTAATTGTGAGCAAGTCGCGCATGACGACAGCAATTTTCCGAGGCATAGTCCAGACGGGTCCGAGTGTGCGAGTCAATTCCGCGACCTCACGCGGCCCGGAGCAAAAATTTTCTGGCTATCCTGATGCCCTTTGATCTACCATCAGGCGCCGAAAATTCTGGTGCGCCGCGAGTTTATCACGACATCGGGCCGCCAATAATTCAGGCAAACCGGGCACAAAACCACAGGAAGAGTCGTCGAAATGTTTTCCATAATCATCCCCACCTGGAACAATCTTCCTTTGCTGCAACTGTGCATACGCAGCATTCGTCAGAACTCGGCCTTTCCGCATCAGATCATCGTGCACGTAAACGACGGCAGCGACGGAACGTTGGCGTGGGTCCGCGCGCAAGGTATCACGCATACGGCCTCGCCGGAAAATGTCGGCATCTGCCTTGCCGTGAACGAGGCAGCCATGCATGCCACGCACGATTACATCCTCTATCTCAACGACGACATGTATTGCTGCCCCGGCTGGGATAGCGCCCTGGCCGACAAGCTCAAGCTGCTGGACACGGATTTGTTCATGCTGTCCGGCACCATGATCGAGCCCAGGGACACGAACAATCCCTGTGCCATCGTGCGCAATTATGGTGATGATGTCGGGAATTTCGACGAAGCCGGACTGCTCGCCGAATTGCCCGAAATCAACAAGGAAGACTGGTTTGGCGCCACCTGGCCGCCAACCCTGGTCAGCCGGCGCTGGTGGTGCATGGTGGGTGGCTACAGCAGCGAGTTTTCCCCGGGCATGAGCAGCGACAACGATTTTTCAATGAAAATGTGGCATGCCGGCTGCCGCATATTTCTTGGCGTAGGCAGTTCGTTCGTCTACCACTTTCAGTGCAAATCGACGGGCAAGGTCAAAAAGAACGACGGTGGCCGGCAGTTCCTCCACAAGTGGGGAATGCGCCAATCCGTTTTCGACCGCTATTATTTACGCCGCGGCTTGATTGCACAGAATATCCAGCTTGCCGATCCCGACGAGACCAAGGAATTGCACTGGCAACTGCTGCGCAGCCGGCTCAAAAGGGCCGTTAGCTGATTTCCGGGGAACGCCGGACACGCCGTCAAATGGCCAACCCGAGTTGTCTTTGCGCTAACCCGGGGTAGCCATTACCGAAGTTTGGGTGCTATGCAAACGGGCGTAGGAACCGTTCATTTCCAGCAAGGCCTGGTGCGTCCCCGACTCCACGATTTCACCGTGTCGCATCACGACAATCAGGTCTGCCCGCTCAATGGTGGACAATCGGTGGGCGATCACCAGCGTCGTACGATCTTTCATCAAATATTCAAGAGCATTCTGAACAAGCCGTTCTGACTCGTTATCAAGAGCCGAAGTCGCTTCATCCAGGATCAAAATCGGTGCATTCTTGAGGATCGCGCGGGCGATCACCAAACGCTGACGTTGGCCACCGGATAGACGGTTGCCGTTCTCGCCAATGACCGTTGCAAACCCATCCGGAAGAACCCGGATAAATTCCAGGGCATTGGCTGTTGCCGCCGCCATTTCGATGGCCTCTGGCGAAGCCTTGGCCGTCGTTCCATAGGCAATATTGGCGGCAATCGTGTCGTTAAATAGCAGAGTTTCCTGAGAGACAATCGCCATTTGCTGGCGCAAGCTTGCCAGGGTCGCATCTCTGATATCAATGCCATCGATCATGATGCGCCCGGCGGTCGGCGCATGAAAACGTGGCAGTAGACCAACCAGAGTGCTTTTCCCGCTACCAGACATACCCACGAGGGCGACGGTTTGTCCCGGGGCAATGTGTAAATCGATTTTCTTGAGTGCATCGGTATCAGCTCCTTGATAGCGGAATTGAACCGACTGGAACTCTATTTCTCCTTGAACATCAGTCAGTGCAATTTGACCAGTTTCCTGTTCAATGGGCGTATCCAACAGATGGAAAACGCTTTCCGCCGCCGCCAAACCGCTTTGCAAGGGCTGATTCACACTTGCCAAGGCCCTCAGTGGAGCTAACAACATGGTCATGGCCGTAACGAAGGAAACAAAGCTGCCCACCGTAGTAGAACCTTGGGACGACTGAAGCAAGGCCGTATAAATAACCGCAGCCACGGCAACCGATACGAAAAACTGGACCATTGGCGAGCCCGCCGAAGAGGCCACCGCAGTACGCATCGCGTAGCCCCGCATGGCGTCGTTAATACGCCCGAAACGACCGATTTCCTGAGGCTCGCCACCAAATACTTTAAGCACCTTTTGACAGAGGATCGTTTCCTGCAAGACCTGGGTCATCGTCGCCAATCCGCTTTGCGATGATCGGCTCATTTTACGCAGGCGCTGACCAATCGCCTTGGTCACCCAAGCAATGAGAGGAGTCACGGCAAGCGTCACCAGTGTCAGTTGCCAATTCAGATACAACAACCATGCGACCAGCCCAAGCACGGTCAGCGATTCGCGCAACAGCGTTACACCAACACTAGTCGCCGCATGGCCAATGCTATTTACATCATTGGTTATCCGACTGATGGTGGTTGAAGAGGGGGTCTTTTCAAAAAAACTGTTCGGCAACTTGGTCAAGTGCTCGAACATTTGCTGGCGCATGTCCTTGATCAAGCGGATTTGGACCCAAGACATGGCGTACCCGGCGAAAAAAGTAATTACCCCGCGGACAAACATGACGGCAACAATGATCAGCGGAACCACCCACGGCGACTGCTGCAACAAGCCTCCCGCCGACTCTCCACCCGCATTTTTTGGCACGAACCCGTTATCCAGCAGGGGCTTCATCAAGGCAGGCAAAAATGGCTCCATTGCCGCTGAAATTGCTGTCAGCAGCAAGCCGAGAAGAAGAATTTTCCGGTACGGCAGAACGTACCTCAGCAACCGGAAATACAGTTGCCGACTGGAAGTATTGGCAGGGGAGTTATTCACAAGCGCGATTCGAATAAAAGGTTGCTGATTATACGCGGCCCCCCTCTACGAATGCCCCAAAGCCCAAACGGACAGCTCTCGATCAGAATATTGGATGCGGGGCAAGAACACTGAGAGCGCTCAATCTTTAGGAGCCGCGCCTACCGATTCTTGTCACGGTATGCGACCCAAAGGAAATTTCGACATTGCTCCACTGCTCCGCCGGCAAACCCTGCCAATACGCCAGCAGCACCCGAATCACCCCGGCATGGGTGACGACAACCGCTTCCGGCACGGTCAGTCCGGCGACAAATGCCAGAGCTCGCTGCTGCAACTGACGCGGCGACTCGCCGCCCGGCGGCGCGTAACCGGCAATATCGGCCGCCCAGGCATCGAGTTCGGTGCGGGGAATGGCATCCCAGGGCTGACCTTCCCAATCGCCGAAATCCATCTCGGCCAGGCGTCGGTCGATTGTCGGCTGTGGTTGCAGGAACTGCGCCAATTCGCGGCAACGGCGCAGCGGACTGCTATAGACCGGCAGTCCGGGCGGCAATTCGGCGAGCAAACGCGTCGCCACCAGCTCGGGATTTTCACCCGCGACATCGAGCCGGCCGTAGCAAATGGCTGGCTCGACCAGCGGTTTTGGATGGCGGATCAGATGCAAAATCAGCCGGTCAGCGGCACTTTCTCGCGGCATACGACCGTCACTTGCCGAAATAGGCGCCCAACGTCGCCACGGCCAGCGTCAGCCCGCCGAGCAACAAATTGGTCGCCACCAACTGGCGAATCCGGTTCATCGCCGTCCCCGCCGCCGGCCAGTCCTCGGCGGCCACCCCGGCCACCAGGCGCGGGTAGAAGCGAAAGTAGATGGCGGCAAATATTCCCGCCATGAGCACACCAAGCCCCGACATCACATGCCAGTGCAACGGCGCCAGGGCAAAGCCGGTGATTTTCAGGCTGGCGAAACCCGATAGCAGAATGAGCACGATGGCCAGGGCCACGGCCACGAAGAAGCGCCCGAGCACCGCCGCCAGCAAGGGCAGGCGCTGCGCTGGCGGCAATTGTTCGGCCGCCACCGGCCGCAAACAGAAATGCGCGAAAAACATGCCACCGAGCCAGACGATGACGCCGGCGAGATGCAGAAAGAGCAGGAATGGACGCATGCTTGGTCAGTCGTTGATTGTCGGGAGACAATCATACCGCCAGCTAGCCCAGACTGGAGGGCAGGACCCAAACAGCGCCCCGTGCTGGGGATTTCCTCCTGACCGGGAAACCTGCCAAAAAATACCGCCATCATCCGTGACCTTGATTGCTATCATTCGGAATCATCCACGGAATGCTTGAAGTAACTCCCGCATTTATTGCATATGCCCGACCACACTGCTCTCAGAACCCGCCTGCTCAAACTGCTCGATGATGAAACCGAGCGTTATCCATACTTTCTCGAGCTGCGCTTCCCCCATGTCCTGGAAAGGCTAGTAGCGCTCTGGGGAAAGCCCCAAATAGCGGGCTACTTGGATGGTTTGCTGGCGCCCCCCAAGACTGCCGGCCAGGGCTTTCCCGAACAGGCGCGCCGTGAAATCGAAGCCCTCCGGGCCTTCCATGATCGAGATAAGTTACCGAAAGAAAGTCCGCCGATAGCCAGCTTGCCGGTTCGGGAAACCTTACTCAGCTTCCTTGAATTACACCCAGAAGACTATCCGGCAAGCCTGGAAAGCGAGCATCCGCAATTGCTCCAGAAAATTCTGTCGCTCCTCGGCACGCCACAACTCGACAATTACCTGGACACTTTGCTCGGCGCGGGCGAGCAAGCCCGACACGACTTTTCGGAACGGGCATTAGTCGAGATCATGACCATCAAAGCCCTCCATCGGGCCAGACACGCCGCATTGACAACGCTGCCGGCGCACGACCTGAGCACGCAGAGCCCCCCGGCGGTAGACGACAACAGCATCGACGATGAGCACATCGCCTCTTTGGTCTTCGACCGCGTACAACGTTGGTAGGTTTGACGGCCATTGCTCTGCGTCAAACATTGGGCTGCCCTTTCGCTGATCGTGCAGGAGAGCCGAAAAACCACGGGTAGTCCGGCTTCAATACAAAGACAGCACGCCTAACAGCTTTCCTTGCGTTGCCATACCAGACAGCGATTATTCGACGGCATGGCCCGATCCTCGATCAGTTGCAGCCCCACCGCCCGTGCCAGTGCCTGCACCTGTTCGAAGTCGCGGATTCCCTGATGCGGCGCTCTTTCCTTGAGCCAGACGTCGAAGGCGGCGTTGCTGTCGCTGGTGAATTGGCCGCCATAATTGAAAGGGCCGTAGATGGCCAGTTTGGCGTTGGCCGCTAGGATGCCGGGCAGCCTGGCGAACAGGCTTTCGACGGCCGACCAGGGCATGATGTGCAGGGTATTGGCCGAGAAGACCGCGTCGTGAGCTCGCGTTGGCCAGCGTTCCTGCACATCGAGAAGTAGCGGCGGCGGGGTGTTGGGCAGCGCCGCATCCTCCAGCCAGGCGCTGATGCCGGGCAGGTTTTCGGCACGATCCGAGGTTTGCCAGGTCAGGTGCGGCAGGCGTTCGGCGAAGAAGATGGCGTGCTGGCCGGTGCCGCTGCCGATTTCCAGCACCTGGCAGCGATCGGCGAAGTGCTCGCGCAGCACCTCGAGAATGACCTCCCGGTTCTTTTCGCAGGAGGGGGCGTTGGGTTTTTCCATGGCGGCCTCGGCTTGTTGAGCCGCCATGATCGGCGAAGCCGGCGCGAGCAGCAAATCTAACCGGGCAGTTGCGCCAGCAGGCCGAGGTAGAAGGCGATCTCGGCGACTTGCTGCGTCGCCCCCAGGCAATCGCCGGTGTAGCCGCCCAGCCAGCGCCTGAACTTGGCGGCCAGCCACAGGGTGACCAACGCGGCCAGCGTGCAGCCAGCCAGCGCTTGGGCGACGGGCAGCAGCGCCAACGCCCCGACCACAAACAGCGCCGCAAACAACAGCGCCCCGCCGGACAGCCGCGTCGCCAGCGGCTTGGCTTTGGACTGCAGGTCTTCGCGCACGTAATCCAGGCTGGCCAGCAGGACGACCGCGCAGAAGCGCGACAAGGCATGGCCGGCAAGCAAGGCGAACGGCACCAGCGCGCTGTCGAGCGCCGCGAGCAAGGTGAATTTGCCAAGCAGCGCCAGCACCGTGGCGACCACGCCGTAACTGCCGACCCGCGAATCCTTCATGATCTCCAGGATGCGCAGCTTGTCCCAACCGCCGCCCAGTCCGTCCACGGTATCGGCCAGGCCATCCTCGTGGAAGGCGCCGGTGGCGTAAATGGTCGTGGCCATCGACAACAGCACGGCGACCGGCTGCGGCCAGAGCTGCAGCGCCGCGAGATAGACCAGCGCGCCGAGGCCGCCGACCAGCAGGCCGACGGCCGGGAAATACTTCGCCGAGTGATTCAGCGCCTCGGCCGAATGCCCGACCCAGGCCGGCACCGGCAGCCGCGTGAAGAAGCGGATGGCGCCGAAGAAATACTCAAGCTCGCGGCGCAGCATCAGTCCTTGTCCGAGACACCGGCCGATTCGAAACTGGCCATGTCCTTGAGGAAATTGACCGCCCCCAGCACCAGCGGATAAGCCAGCGCCGCACCGGTGCCCTCGCCCAGGCGCAGACCGAGGTCGAGCAGCGGTTCGGCGCCGAGTGCCTGCAATTGCGCCGCATGGCCGGGTTCGGCCGAACGGTGGCAGAAAATGCAGTAATCGGCGACCGCCGGCACCAGCCGGATGGCCGTCAGCGCGGCAGCACCGACGATGAAGCCGTCGATGAGCATGGTCATCTTGGTTTCCGCCGCGCCGAGCATGGCGCCGACCATCATGGCGATTTCGAAGCCGCCGAATTCGGCCAGCACACGTGCCGGATCGTTGTCGCCACCGACTGCCCGGTAGCGCTGCAAAGCCTGTTCGAGCAGCCCCTGCTTGCGGGCCAGGCCGGCATCGTCGAGCCCGGTGCCACGGCCGACGCAATCGGCCAGCGAGGCACCGGTCAGGCAATGGGTGATCAGCGAGGCGGCCGCCGTGTTGCCGATACCCATTTCGCCGAAACCGACGAGGTTGCAGGCATTGGACGAGAGGTTGCGGCAGAACTCGCCGCCACGTTCGATGGCCGTGGCGCACTGTTCGGCGCTCATTGCCGGTTCTTCAAGGTAATTGGCCGTACCGGGCGCCACCTTGGCGTTGATCAGGCCCGGCCGCTTGCCGAAATCGTGCGCCACGCCGGCGTCGATGATCGCCAGATGGAGGTCGTTCTGGCGGGCGAAAACATTGATCGCCGCACCGCCGGCCAGGAAATTCTCGACCATCTGCCAGGTCACGTCTTGCGGGTAGGCCGAAACGCCGGCCTTGGCCGCGCCGTGGTCGCCGGCAAAGACCAGCATGTGCGGCTGGCTGAATTCCGGATTGAGGCGCTGCTGGATCAGGCCGACCTTTTTGGCCACCGTTTCGAGTTGACCGAGCGCGCCGCGCGGCTTGGTCTTCTGGTCGATCTTGTGCTGCAAGGCAGCGGCCAGCCCCTGGTCCGGGGCAGTGATGTTGAATTTTGAATGCATCCGATTCTTCCTGTTCCAAAAAAGCAAAAAGGGCCTCGCCGTCACATTCGCAGGAATGCAACAACGAAACCCTGTCCACAGGTTTCCGGCCCGAACTATCCGATACGTCTTCTGGCTTCCGGATCGGCCGAATTGCCGCGCCTTCCCGCCGGGTCTGTTTCCCCATGCAGTGGCATCGTGCGACATTCGTCCCCGGTTACAGCGGCGGGCCCGCCCCGGATTCGCACCGGGTTCCGTTTCATCGGATCGGGGCGGATTATAGCGGAGCGGAAAGCGTCTCGGGTTGCACCAGTTCAGGCGCAATGATCGCCAGGATGTCCAGGGCCGGCTTGCGCACTTCGGGAGCGACGCCGTTGAGGATTTCGGCGGTGCCGGCAACGGCGGCAGCCAAGGCCTCGCGCGCCGGGCGGAAGCGTTGGGCGGCTTCGGTTTTGTCGAACACGGCCAGAAAATCGCCGGCCCGCCCTCGCGCCCAGGCCACCTGCAACAAACTGATCAGGTTTGTCTGATCGGCTACGCTCAGCGCCTTGTCCTCCAATAAATGGGTAAACCAAGTTTCGGCCAAGGCAATTGCCGCCTCCGAGCGGCCCTGATTCAGAAGCTGACATGCCTTCCGCCCATTGTCCGAAGCCTCACTCAAGCACGGTTCATTGACCTGTCGTGCTGCAGATAATCGCAATTCGGTGGCATTGACGTTGGCGAGCAGAAACTCCACCAACCACATCAGCCGGCGCCGTACCCGCCGGCTGGCCCGCATCAGGTACCAGATATTGAAGAAGCGCTCGGCGACCTGGAAGGCCATGCGTTTGCCGCTCCCCGCCTTCACTTTCTCCACGACGCCGGCCTGGACCAGGCGGTCCAGTTGCGCCGAGGCGAGATTGACCGTCCAGCCCAGCGCGTCGGCGGCCTGGCGGGCGCTGATCGGGTCCCAGTGCAGGGCGACCTTGTCGAGCAGTTGCTGGGCCTGCGCCGGCAGTTCGTCGAAACGCGCCTTGTAGAGCGGCGTCACCTCGTCGAGCAGGGCTTCGAGGTCGGAGCGCACGTCGCCATCGACGCCTTTGAGCAGGACACCGTAGAGCAGCACGGCGGTGCGCGGATTGCCGCCGGTCAGGGTGTGCAGCACGCGCAGGCGGCCGGGGTCGGATTCGACGCGGCGCACCACTTCTTCGGCGCCGCGCTGGCGGGCCAGGGCGACGATGGTTTCGCGCATTTCGCTTTCAGAAAGGCCGCGCAGTTCGTCAATGCGGAAAAAGTCGTAGAAGGCGGCGCCGTAGTCGTAGGTGGCTTCGAGCGCCCGACTGCTGGCGCCGACCAGCAGCAGTTCCGGATGTTCCTGCAGGGCTTCGCGCAGAACCCAGTCGTTTTTCCTGATCCGTTCCAGGATCAGGTCGATGTTGTCGACCAGCAGCAGCAGACGGCGATCGAGCTTTTTGGCGAAACGCAGCAGGGTTTGCAGGGCGCCCTCGCCGTCCTTGCGGTCGAGGCGCTCGACTTCGGCGTCGATGGCCTGCATTTCGGCGAGGTCGCCGCGCGCTTCGAGGAAATCGCCCAGCGCGTCGAGGCAGTTGAGCCAGAAATCGGCCAGGGTCGCGACGTTGTATTGTTCCTCGGGAAAGACCAGCGGCAGCCATTGGCCGGCCAGTTCGGCATCGTCGTCGACGCCGATGGCCAGGCGACGCAGCAGGGTCGATTTGCCCATGCCGCGCTGACCGAGGATCAACCGGTGCTGCGGACGCGTGCCCGGCCTTTCCCGACGGAAATCGTCGAGAAAGCGTTCAAGCAAACGCTGGCGGGCGATGTAATAAGTGCGTACTTCTTCCCGGCTCCACAGGGCCGGGTTGTAGAGCGCCGGACGTTTCAGGGCGGTATCGTGGCTCATGCGGCAAACCTCCGCTGCCAATAGACGCGCAGCCATTCGAGACGGAAGGCGTAGCGCCCGGCGCGCAGCATCAGGTAGCCATCGCTGACCAGCACTTCGAGCAGGTAATTGAGCATCTTGTCGCGTTCGTCGATGTCGCCGATACGCTGGCCGAGCACCTGGGCCAGGTTGGCGCGCGCTTCGCCGGCCGCCGATTGGCAGATTCTCGCCAACAAAAGCACAGCGTGACCAGCTTCCGGCTGGCCGAGTTCCTCGTCGAGGCGTTGTCGCCAGTAGTCGAAGTGATTGCGGTAGCCCATGCCGAGCAGCTTTTCGAAAACCTGTTCGACCATCGCCGCATCCGGCTCGCGTCCCTGCTCCAGGCATTCTTCGCGCAGATGCTCGAACATCAGTTGCAGGTAGTAGGGCACCGGCCAGCCGACGCGGCGCACGATGGCGGCGCGCAGTTCTTCGTCGAGCGCAATGCCGTAACTGCGGGCCAACTCGGCCAGAAAACGCAAGGCCGAATCCTCGCTGAAGGCGTCGAGCGGGAAAGGCTCAAGGTCGTTGATGGTGTCGCTCAGCCCAAGGCGGGCGGCCAGCGTATCGAGACCGATCGAGCCGGCGAGCAGCCATTTGACCCGCCGATAATGGGTTTGCCGCAAATCGCGCAGCCAGTACAGGAAGGCCCGCGCCCGGCGCCGGCCTTCGTCGCCCTGTTGCAGCAGGTTGATGATGAACACCGGCAGTTCGTCGATGCACACCAGCCAGTCGTCGCTGCCGTCGGACAGCGCCTTGCCCAGTTCCTCGCCGGCTTCGCGCCATTTCTCGGCGGTGGCCGCATGCCATTCGA
This sequence comes from Pseudomonadota bacterium, assembly GCA_018261905.1. GTDB lineage: Bacteria > Pseudomonadota > Gammaproteobacteria > Burkholderiales > Rhodocyclaceae > Azonexus. The sequence continues at coordinate 30,528 of JAGTRU010000024.1, forward strand.
TACCCAGCTCGCCGACTTTGACGCTCTTGATACTGGCAAACAGCGCCTTGGTCCGCTGGGCAATGCTTTGCTGGGTGGCCAGCGCAGTAAATAACTCACGGATGCAGTCGCTCTCGCTTTCGCACTTGGCGAAGCTGCAATGCACGGCATAACGCTGGTGCTGGCCGGCCGTCGAACATAAACGCAGAATCAGCGAGGTCTTGCCGATCCGCCGCGGCGCCAGCATCAACAGATGGCTACCCTCCAGCTTGCGCCAGGCCCGGACCTGCTCCTGCTCGCGATCAAAAAAATCATCACCTTCAACTGGATTGCCAACACTGATTTTCATGCAAACCTCCACAGCAGGAATTTTGTACATCAATTTTGCTTTACAACAATATCGATGTAAATAGTCCGAATAAAAAAGAGCCGCCTGCAATACAATTTCCCGCTTACTTTGAGATGCCGTGAAAGCATGAAAGAACTGATCCTTGGCGGCGCCCGTTCGGGCAAGAGCCGGCTGGCCGAAAGACGCGCTACCGAATCGGGCCTGCCGGTCATTTACCTGGCGACGGCCGAAGCGCGCGACGGCGAGATGAGCCGGCGCATCGCCCATCATCGCGAGCGGCGGCCGGCCGACTGGGGCTGTACCGAGGAAACCCTGCACCTCGCCACCAAGCTGCGCGAGCTGGCAGCACCGGACACCTGCATCCTGGTCGACTGCCTGACCCTCTGGCTGTCCAACCTGCTTTTCGCCGGTCAGGCGGCGACCCAGGCCGAGGCCGGCACGGCGATCGACTGCCCGCTGCTCGGCGCGGAAACGCAGGCGCTGATCGAGCTGCTGCCGCAACTCCCCGGGCACATCATCCTGGTTTCCAACGAGGTCGGCTGGGGCATCGTACCGATGCATCCGGTATCGAGGCTGTTTGCCGACGAACAGGGCCGGCTCAACCAGCGCGTCGCGGCGGCCTGCGATCAGGTGACCCTGGTCGCCGCCGGACTGCCCCTCAAGCTCAAGTAAGGCTATCCTTCGGCTTATTCGAGAAACCTTACCGCAGAGTCGCAGAGGAGCAGAGAAGGTCGTGAAAGCCGTCGCTTGCATCGTTTTTGCGGCTCACCCAGAGGGGGTGCCGAACAATCCAGGCAAGTCTTTGCTTTTCCTCAGTGTCTCTGCGCCTCTGCGGTCAATAGCGTTTTCTAGATTTATATGGACTACAGAGCCCGCCGGGGAGATTTATGCATCACCTACTTGATACGCTTGCTTCGGGCATCCACGATACCAAGAACCAGCTATTCATCGCCGAATCGCTGATCGCCGCCAGTGAAGCCAAGCATCACATCGATCTGAGCGAAGCGCGCTACGCCATCGAAGCCGCCGCCGAGCGACTGTCGCGCACGCTGGCTGCTTACCGGCTGATGCGCCGGGGAGCAAATCTGGCGATCATGCCGTGCATCGTCGCCGATCTCTGCGCCGAAGTGGCGCTCGCCCAGAGGCAGCATCTGGCGACGGCCGGCATTGCCCTCGCCGTCGATTGCCAATTCGTTGACGAATGGCCGCTCGACCGTGATCTGATCAGCGACATCCTCAACAATGCCGTCCAGAACGCCGGTCGTTTCGCCCGCCAGGCCGTCACCCTGAGCGCCATGGCCGATGGCGGCGGGCTGCTTTTTCGCGTCGAGGATGATGGCCCGGGTTTCAACAGCCTGCCGCCGAAAATGAACACCGGTCTGCTGGTTGCCGAACGCCTGGCCCAGTTGCACGTCCGCCGCGGCTGCCCGGGCGAGCTGCGGCTGGACAACAACAGCCGGCGGGGCGGCGCGCGCTTCGAGTTATGGCTGCCCTGATGACCAATTACTCGAAAAAGCGCTTTCTCGTCATCGACGACCAACCGCTGGCCCGCGAAGCCCTGCGCAGCATTGCGCAGACGCTGGGGGCCTTCGCCGTCGAATTCGCCTCGAATTACCAGGATGCCATTTACCGCCTGCGCAACAACGTCCCCGACATCATTCTCTGCGATTACGTGCTCGGCGATGGACGCTCCGGCCAACAATTGCTGGAGGAACTGCGCCGTTTCAACCTGCTGCCGGATGAAACCATCTTCATGATGGTGACCGGCGAGCAATCCTACGAGCAGGTGGTTGCCGCCGTCGAGCTGGTCCCGGACGATTACATCATCAAACCCTTTTCGCCGGAAAAGCTGATGCTGCGCCTCGACCGCATCATGGAAAAAAAGCTCTTCTTTGCCGCCTACTACAAGGAAAAACGCCGCCAGGAATACGCCAATGCGCTGGCCATTCTGCAGGCCAAACGCGACAGCGAGGCGGGACGCCCCTATCGTTACGAAATTCTCCGCCAGCAGGCCGAAGTCGAACTGGCCAGCGGCGATGCCGAGAAAGCCGAAGGCACTTACCGGAACATCCTGGAAAACTACAATTTTCCCTGGGCCCGGGCCGGCGTCGCCCGTTCCCTGCACAAGCAAAATCGCCTGGGCGAAGCGCGCCATGAAATCGACCAGGTGGTTGCCCAGACGCCGCATTACTTCGATGCCTCCGACGTCAAGGCCAGTATCTGCATGGCGCAGGGCGAACCGGACGAAGCCCAGCGCGTACTCGACGAAGTTGCCAGGAAGACACCGCGCAACTATCAGCGCAAGCGCCTGCTGGCCGAAGCGGCCATTCTCAATGGCGACGCCGAGACGGCCTGCGCGGCGCTGACCGACGTCATGACCAACGACACCATGCCCGGCGCCATCTCCCCGGAAGATCGCCTGGCCCTGGCCCGCAGCCAAGTCGCGGCGCGCGACAACATTTCCGCCGAACGCACCCTGGTCGGCCTGCGCGATTCCGAAGTCCAGAACATGAATCTGGCCGAACAAGCCAGTTACGCCTCACTCCTGGCGATCAGCTCGACCGCCAAGGGCAAACCGCGCTTCACCGGCTTGCGTCCGGCCCTGCTGAGCGCCGAACTCGATGCCACGGCCCGCCTCGACGTCATGCGCGCCGCACTGACGCTGGCCGACAACGAACTCGCCGACAGCCAGTGCGGCCAGTTGCTGGCCGGCAGTGACGCCAAGAAACTGTTTGCCACGATGCGCAGCCTCTATGCCCTGCACGGCCGCGAAGTCGATTTCCGCAACCTGCAACGCGAGATCGCGCTGCAGCGCATCCACCACGCCGAGACGACAGCGCCCGCCGTCGCTTAGGAACGGCCGCGGGGCAGCAGGTCGGCCAGTTTCGTCCAGTCCAGGGCCGCCTCGACCGAGTCGGCCAGCCGTTCGAGATCCGCTTCGCGGCGGGCGGCAAAATCGATCGGCGCCGTTTCCGTCATGCCGGCCCAGGCCAGCAAGGCGGTCAATGCATCAGGGTGGTCGAAAACGCCGTGGCAATAGGTGGCGAAAATCTGATTGTCGGCCGAGATGGCGCCGTCACTGCCCCCGTCGGCCAGACAGATGGCGCCCTGGGCGAGGCCGGCACCACGCGTCACGCCCAGATGGATTTCGTAGCCGGTCATCGCCGGCAGACCCGGCAGCGCCAAGTGACCGCTCACATTGCGCAATTGCTTGGCGCTTTCCAGCGTCGTTTCCACCTCGAGCACGCCCAGCCCCGGCGTACAGCCCGGCAAGCCTTCCAGCCCCTGCGGATCGTCGATCACCCGACCGAGCATCTGGTAGCCGCCGCACAGGCCGACCACTTTGCCACCGTAGCGCAAATGCTTGTTGATCGCCGTCGCCCAGCCCTGCGCGCGCAGCCAGTCGAGATCGGCGCGCACAGCCTTGGAACCGGGCAGGACGATCAGATCGGCGGCCGGTGGCGGCTCATTCGGCCCGATCCAGCGGAAATCGACCTCCGGATGCAGACGCAGCGGATCGAGATCGTTATGGTTGGAGACGCGGGGGTAGGCCGGCGCGATCACCTTCAGTTTCGTTGTCCCCTTGGCCAGATCGGCCGTCGCGATGGCGTCCTCGGCATCGAGCATCAGCCCGTGCAGGTAGGGCAGCACGCCGAGCACCGGTTTGCCGGTGCGTTCTTCCAGCCAGCGCAGCCCTGATTCGAGCAGGCCGATGTCGCCACGAAAACGGTTGATGACGAAGCCCTTGACGCGGTTCCGCTCGGACGGCGACAGCAGGTCCAGCGTGCCGACCAGGTGCGCGAAGACACCGCCGCGGTCGATGTCGGCAATCAGGATCACCGGGCAATCGACCGCCTCGGCAAAACCCATGTTGGCGATATCGCGGTCGCGCAGATTGATCTCGGCCGGCGAGCCGGCGCCCTCGACGACGACACATTCATAGGCAGCCGTCAGCCGCGCCCAGGATTCAAGCACCGCCCCCATGGCGCGCGGCTTGTACTCGTGGTAATCGCGGGCGTTCAGGTCGAGGGCAACCTGGCCGTGGATGATGACCTGCGCCTTCTTGTCGGTCGTCGGCTTCAACAGCACCGGGTTGAAATCGGTGTGCGGCGGCAGGCCGCAGGCCAGCGCCTGCAGCGCCTGCGCCCGGCCGATCTCGCCACCATCGACGGTGACGGCAGAATTGAGCGCCATATTCTGCGGCTTGAACGGCGCGACGCGCACGCCACGGCGCTGGAGGATGCGGCACAGCGCGGCAACCAGCGTCGTTTTGCCGGCATCGGAAGTGGTGCCTTGCACCATCAGGGAGAGACAACGCATGTGAAACCATCGTGTTCGGGAAACGGCGCGAGGATAAACCGCTTTGCCACCGCCCGCCCAGGAAAAATGCCGGCCATCGGCGCCGCCGGCAGACGATCCATCCACGCAATCCGCGCGCGGCCCAGCCAGGCACAATCGCCGCGCCGACGCATACAATGACCGTCATCATCATGCCCTGCCCGCCACCGCCCCATGAACGCCTACCACCTCGCCCAAGTCAACGTCGCCCGCGCCAAAGCCGAGATGCACACCGAGATCATGCGCGGTTTCATCGACCAGCTCGACGCCATGAACCGGCTGGCCGACGAGGCGGACGGATTCATCTGGCGCATGCTCGGCGACGGCGGCGACTACACCTCCATCCGCCCCTTCGACGACCCGCTGGTGATCATGAACGTCAGCCTGTGGCGGGATGTCGAGTCGCTGAAAAACTACGTCTACAAAACCGACCACATGCACATCATCCGCGCCCGCCACGCCTGGTTCGACAAGATGAACGACATCCAGCTGGCACTGTGGTGGATTCCCGCCGGGCAGTTGCCGACGGCGCTGGAGGCGAGGGAAAGGCTTGAGTTGGTGCGGCGGTTTGGGGCGACGAAGGAGGCGTTTACGTTTGCTCAGGTTTTTTTGGCGCCGGGGTGAAGGTCCGCAGTCAAGGTTGCGGACTGCGCTTAGGTAGTTAAATGGACAACCTATATGAGCAGCCGTATGCTGTCATGTCAGACGTATAGCCGTACCCAACGACTGCAAACGAAGCAGTCATGTCAAATAAATTGCTTAGGGAGATACTTAGATGACTGTCACCGTTTCGCTCATCAACATGAAGGGAGGCGTCGGAAAAACAACTCTCGCGTTCAATCTCGCATGGTTTTCCGCTTGGCGAGCAAATTTGCGTGTGCTGGCTGTCGATCTTGATCCACAGTCCAACCTAAGCCAGTATTTCATGGGCGCATAAAAGTACTTGGATTATCTGAACGACGACAAAGGCACTATCGTAGACGTCTTTGAACAATTCTCCGCGCCAAAGCCAAAGAAAGGGGCACCAACCCTCCTCGACCCAACCAAGGTAGTTCATCACATGTATAAATGGGATGATGGCAGCTTGCTAGACCTCATTCCTTCACGACTTGAACTGGCATGGACGCTAAAGAACCCGACCGAAAAAGCCCATCTTCTGCCACAGTTTCTAGCAAAAATCAGCGCTAACTACGATCTAATTCTCATCGACTGCGCTCCAACAGAATCAATTCTTACGACTGCGGCCTACCGATCGAGCAGATTCGTTGCTGTTCCTGTCAAACCTGAATTTCTAGCGACAATTGGCCTTCCTCTACTAGCCCGTTCTCTTGAGGAATTCAAGCTTATGCATCAGGATCAGGCTCTGGATATGGCCGGTATCATCTTCAACGATATGCGACGATCAAATACTCCGCCTGAGCAACAAAAATCATGTACCGATGTAAAAAAACTTGCAGCAACATTTAGCTGGCCTGTGCTGGACGAGATAGCATTCCACTCAGACTCCTATCCGACCGGGTCTCGGCAGGGGCTCCCAATCTTTCTCACGGACTATGCTCGTGACTACGTGAAGGGCGAATTTTCGGAAGTTGCAAGCACATTCCTTACCTCCATTGGTGCCAAATGACATCTACACCATTGTCTCTTGCTCTTCGAATAGCGCAACTTCTTGAAGAATACTCGGAAGTTGAGATTTCAGAGGCAATCCTAATTCTCGAAAAGCACAGTCATCGGTCAGAGTTGCTAGACTATCTGGCGCATCGAAAGATCGAACGCACAGTCGAAAAAAAGCGCCAATCCGAAAGACCTGCCAGGAAGGTTGACGATACGATCTCTCGTGCAGTTCTCAAGCTCCATGACTCTGACCCTGACAAGTTCCGCCTATTATCGGAATTCGACCTGATGGTAAGGCGCGGCCAAGTTCTCTCAACGCTCGAAGACATGAAGCGATTCGGCTCACAAATTAGCAAAGATTTCCATCCGCGAAAGTCACGAAAGGAAACTATTGGTGTATTGCTATCGATGCTGACAGAGCGCCCCCTGCCTGAGATTGAACGACTCATGGAGTTTGCAGCCACATTTGGAGTAGCTGGCGACACAGACGAATATCAACGGCTCGCTCAATTCCTAATAAAGGGAAGACCGACCGAAGGATGATAGATGGGGTAACTTTACGCACCCCATCCCCTCACCCCGTCCCCTCCTGCTATCCTCTCGCCTTTATGTCTCCGGGTGTCGTTTGGCCATGCCAAACGGAGAATCGGGAAGGCGGTGCAACTCCGCCACGTGCCCAACGCTGTAAGGAGGATGGGCGATGCACTAGCCACTGGAAAAATCCGGGAAGGCGCATCGTTCGTGTGATTCCAAGTCAGAAGACCGGCCGGGAGACGAATTGCGGCTTCGTGGACGGGGGCCGGCTTTTTTCCAGAAGGGGAATCCATGGAAAACAATCTGGCCCAGAGCTTTTCCGCCGCCGAGCGGGCGGCGGTCTACCACGCCATTTTCAGTCGCCGCGACGTGCGCGGCCAGTTTTTGCCGACACCGGTGCCCGACGAAATCCTCGCCCGCGTCCTGATGGCGGCGCATCACGCGCCTTCGGTCGGTTTCATGCAGCCGTGGAATTTCCTGCTGGTCCGCTCGACCGAAGTGAAACAGCGCGTGCATGACGTCTTTCGTCAGGCCAACGACGAGGCGGCGCGGATGTTCCCGGACGACAAACGCGAAATCTACAGCCGCCTGAAGCTGCAGGGCATCCTCGAAGCGCCGCTCAACCTGTGCATCACCTGCGACCGCACGCGTTCCGGCCCGGTCGTGCTCGGCCGCACGCACATGCCGACCATGGATTTGTATTCCAGCGTGTGCGCCGTGCAGAACCTCTGGCTGGCGGCCCGCGCCGAAGGGCTGGGCGTTGGCTGGGTGAGCATTTTCCACGAGAAGGCGCTGCAGGAGGCGCTTGGCATTCCGCCGCACATCGTGCCCATCGCCTACCTGTGCATCGGTTACGTCAGCCATTTCAAGGACCGGCCGGAGCTCGAACAGGCCGGCTGGTTGCCGCGCCTGCCGGTCGAGGAACTGGTGTTCCACGAGCAATGGGGCGCGAAAAGCGCCGCGGAACAACCGTTAACGACGGCCCTGCACGACATGCAGGCGGCCATCCAGCAGGATCAGGTATTTCCCCGATGAATTTCAGTTTCGCCACTTTTTCCATGCCGCTCGCTGCCTTGACGGCGGTGCTGCTCGACCGCCTGCTCGGCGAGGTCTCGCGCTTTCATCCGCTGGTCGGCTTCGGCAATCTGGCAGGCTTCATCGAAAAGCGGCTCAACCGGCGCTCGATCACCAGCGGCCTGCTCGCCTGGCTGCTCGCCGTCGGGCCGTGGGTGGCGTTGGCCTGCTGGCTGCGACCGCTGGCGCCGTTTGCCGTCGATGTCGTGCTGCTCTATTTCGCCCTCGGTGCGCGGAGCCTGGGACAGCATGCCGAAGCGATCGCCGCGCCGCTGCAGGCCGGGCAACTCGACGCCGCACGAGAGCGCCTGAGCTGGATCGTTTCCCGCGAAACCGCCGCGCTGGATGAATCCGGCATCGCCAAGGCCGGCGTCGAATCGGTGCTGGAAAACGGCAACGATGCGATCTTCGGCGCGCTGTTCTGGTTTGCCCTGCTCGGCGGCCCCGGTGCCCTGCTGTTCCGGCTGGCCAACACGCTGGATGCGATGTGGGGCTATCGGACCGAACGCTTCAATCTGTTCGGCCGCGTTGCCGCCCGCGTCGATGATGTCCTGAATTGCTTGCCAGCCCGCCTGACCGCCCTGTCCTACGCGCTGCTCGGCCGGACCCGGACGGCGCTGCATTGCTGGCGGACCCAGGCGCCGGGCTGGGACAGTCCGAATGCCGGGCCGGTGATGGCGGCCGGTGCCGGCAGCCTGGGCGTCGCGCTGGGCGGCGCGGCGATCTATCATGGCGTCGAAGAAATCCGCCCGCCGCTCGGGCTCGGCCCGGCGCCGGTCGCCGCCGACCTGCGGCGCGCCGTTTCCCTGGTCAATAACAGCTTGTGGCTGTGGCTGGCCACCCTCTTCCTCATTACCGGAGCCCTGCATGCTTGAGCATGGCGGAGGCCTGCGCACAGCCGCAGCCCACTACGATATTCCGCTCGCCGACTGGCTCGACCTGTCGACCGGCATCAATCCCGAGGCCTGGCCGGTGCCGCCGCTGCCGGACGCGGTCTGGCACCGCCTGCCGGAGCCCGGCGACGGCCTGGAAACGGCGGCCGCCGCCTATTACGGCAACGACAGCCTGCTGCCGGTGGCCGGTTCGCAAGCCGCCATCCAGTTGCTGCCGCTGTTGCTGCCGCGCGCCGTCGTTGCCTGCATCAGCCCGCTCTATGCTGAACACCCGCAGGCCTGGCAACGCGCCGGCCATCGCCTGCGCTTCCTGCAGAATGCCACCTTGCCGCGTGCCCTCTCGGCGGCGACACCTTACGTGCTGCTGTGCAATCCGAACAACCCGACGGCCGAGCGCCATCCGCGCGAAGTCGCCCTCGATGCCGCCCGGCAACTGAAAAAACGCGGCGGCTGGCTGATCATCGACGAAGCCTTCATCGACCCGACGCCGGAAGACAGCCTGGCGGCGCTGGCCGGCACGGCGGAAGCGCCCAACCTGATCGTCCTCCGCTCGCTCGGCAAGTTCTTCGGCCTGGCCGGGGCACGCGTCGGTTTCATCTTTGCCGCACCCGAGCTGCTGGGCAAGATGGCCGAGGCGATGGGGCCGTGGACCATCGCCGGCCCGGCCCGCGCCGTCGCCCGCCTGGCCTTGCTCGATGGCGCCTGGCAAGAGGCCGCGCGAAACCATCTGAAAGCCGCCAGCACCCGCCTGCAGCAGCTATTGCAGGCGCACGGCGAGGTCAAACACACGGCCTTGTTCGCCGCCCTGACCACTGCCGAGCCGGCCGAACTGCACGAATTCCTGGCCCACCGCGGCATCCTGATTCGCCGTTTCGAACAACAGCCGCTGCTGCGTTTCGGCCTGCCCGGCAGCGAAGACGGTTGGCAACGCCTGGCGGCCGCCCTGAGCGACTGGAGCCAGCCATGAGGGCCCGCTATGGCTGGCTGCTGGCCGCCCTGCTCGGCCTGACCTCCCTTGCGCGGGCGGACATCGTCGTGCGCGACGACGCCGGCCACGACGTGCATCTGAAGGCCCCGGCCCGGCGCATCGTCGCCCTCGCCCCGCATTCGACCGAAAGCCTGTACGCCGCCGGCGGCGGCGCCTATCTGGTCGGCACCGTCGAGTACAGCGACTACCCGCCGGAAGCGAAGAAAGTACCGCGCGTCGGCGGCTATTCGCGTCTCGACCTGGAAGCCATCGTCGCCCTCAAACCCGACCTGGTCATCGCCTGGCAAAGCGGCAACCCGGCGGCCCAGGTGGACAAGCTGCGCGCCCTCGGCCTGACCGTCTTCATCACCCAACCCAACCTGATGGCCGATGTCGCCAGCCAGCTCGAACAGCTGGGCCAGTTGGCCGGCACGGAAAGCATTGCGAAGCCGGCCGCCGAGCGCTTCCGGCAGCGGCTGGAAAATCTGCGCCGGGCCAATGCCGCCAAACCGAAAGTGCGCGTTTTCTACCAGATCTGGAAAAACCCGTTGATGACCGTCGGCGGCCAGCAGATCATCAGCGATGCCCTGCACCTGTGCGGCGGCGACAACATCTTCGGCAAGCTGCCGCAGATGGCGCCGACCGTCAGCGTTGAAGCCGTGCTCGAAGCCGATCCCGAGGCCATCGTCGCCACCGGCATGGGCGATGCCCGACCCGAATGGCTGAGCGACTGGAACCAATGGCGCCGGATGACCGCCGTCAAACGCGGCAACCTCTTTCACATCAACCCGGACCTGATGCAGCGCCACACGCCACGCATCCTCGACGGCGCCGAGCAACTTTGCGCCCACCTCGATGTCGCACGCAGCCGTCGTCCAAGCAAATAGACCATCCATGCGCCGCCTGCCCCAAAGAATTGTCTGCCTGACCACCGAAACCGTCGAAGTGCTCTACGCCCTCGGCGAACAGCAGCGCATCGTCGGCATTTCCGGTTACACCGTCCGACCGCCCGCCGCGCGCAAGGAAAAACCCAAGGTCTATGCCTTCACCAGCGGCGACATCGACAAGATCCTCGCCGTCCAGCCGGATCTGGTGCTGACCTTTTCCGACCTCCAGGCCGACATCGCCCGCGACCTGATCAAGGCCGGCGTGCCGGTCTACGCCTTCAACATGCGCAGCGTCGACGACATTCTCGGCATGATCGAAACCCTCGGCCGGCTGGTCGGCGCCGAAGCCAAGGCGGCCGAACTGGTCGGCGAGCTGGAAACGCAGATCGCCCAGACCCGGGCCATCGCCGAGCAGCGTTTCGCCCGCACCGGTCAGCGACCACGCGTTTATTTCGAGGAATGGGACGAACCGAACATCACCGCCGTGCGCTGGGTCTCGGAACTGATCGCCATCGCCGGCGGCGCCGACATCTTCCCCGAACGCGCCGGGTCGCCGCTGGCTCGCGACCGCATCCTGGCCGATCCGCTCGAGGTTGTCCGGCGCGACCCGGAAGTCATCATCGGTTCCTGGTGCGGCAAGCATTTCCGCCCGGAACACATCCGCGCCCGACCGGGTTGGTCGGGTATTTCGGCAGTTCGGAACGACCGGCTGCACGAAATCAAGTCGGCGATCATCCTGACCCCGGGGCCGGTCGCCATCAGCCAGGGCCTGCCGCTACTGCTTGGAATATTTTCCGCTGACGGACAACAAAATACGGGAAATCAAGGCAATCGCTAATCTGCGGCTTTCACTGATTGCAACGGCATAGGACAAGCCGCTATATTGCGCTGATGCTTCGGCCCGCCTTGCGCTTCCTGTTTATTTTCTTCCTGCTTACCCCCCTGGCGCGGGCGGAAACGGTCGCCCTGCTGCTCAGCGGCAACGATGCTCCCTATGCCGAATTCGCCTCGAATTTCCGTGACGCCATGGCCGGCGGTAGCTGGAAGGTCGCCATCCTGGCCGCCGTCGACGATCTCGACAATGCGGCAGAACGCCCCGACCTGATCATTGCGGTCGGCAGCAATGCCTTCCGCCAGACGCTGACCCGCAACAACCCGATCCCGGTGATCGCCACCCTGATCCCGCGCCTCTCTTATGAAAAGCTGCTGGCCGGAAGCAGCAATCGCAGCCACCGGATCAGCGCCATCTGGCTGGACCAGCCGGCCCCCCGCCAGGCGGCATTCATCCGTCACCTGTTGCCCGGCAAGAACCGCATCGGCATGTTGATCAGCAACGAAACCCGCCAGCAGTCGGCGCAATTCCGCCAGGCCTTCACGGCAGCCGGGCTCAGCCTGGACAGCGAGGAGAGCGAGACCGAACAAACCTTGTTGCCGGCGCTCAACAGCCTGTTGGCGCGGGTCAACATCCTGCTTGCCATTCCCGACACCAGCATCTACAAACGCGACAGCATCAAGAGCATCCTGATCACCACCTACCGCTACCAGCGACCGGTCGTGGCCTTTTCGGCCGCCTTCGTCAACGCCGGGGCGCTCGCCGCCCTGTATTCGACACCGGCCCAGATTGCCCGGCAGAGCGCCGAAGTCATCCATAGTTTCGGGATCGCCTTACCGCCCCCCATGTTCCCCAATCAATTTGCCGTTCTGATCAATCAGAACGTCGCTCAGGCACTCGACCTGAACATCAGGGACGAAGCCGACATCCGGCGCGCCCTGCTTGCCGACAAGGATGCTCGATGAACCGGCTCAATCTCCGCCAACGACTGCTCTTGCTTTCACTGCTGCCCAGCGCGGTAATCGCCATTACGGTGGTTTCCTACTTCACGCTGAGCGGTATCCGGACCCTGGAAGGCGAGTTGCGCAGCAAAGGGCTATCCACCGTCCGCTACCTGGCCCAGGTCAGCGAATACGGCATCATCTCCGGCCAGATCGAAAGCCTGCACGGGCTGGCCCAAACCACCATCCAGGAATCCGGCGTCAAATCGGCCGTCGTCGTCAATGCCCGCGGGCGGGCCATCGCGGTCAGCGGCAGGGTCTCGCTCTCCGGCGAAACCCTGCGCCAAACCCTGCGCACGCCCGGCATCGTGGATGAAACCGAGCACTGGATCGGTTTCGGCGCCCCGGTCCTGCGCTCGCAGAACGAGAGCGACACCCTGTTCGAACCGATCGTCAACAGCAAACCCGCCGCCCCCGAGGTCATCGGTCAGGTTTTCGTCGAGTTCGACAAAAGCGAATTGATCAATCGCCAACACGACCTGCTGGTACGCGGTCTGCTGATCGTTTTCATCGGTCTCATCCTCATCGCCCTGCTCGCCATCACCATGGCCGACAGCCTGATCCGTCCCATCAAGCGCCTGGTCCAGGCCGTCCGCGACATGTCCTCGGGGCACCTCGACGCGCGCGTTCCCATCCACTCCAGTGCCGAGCTCGGCATTCTCGAGCAGGGCTTCAACGAAATGGCCGACCATATCGAGGATGTACATCGCTCGATGCAGACCCGGATCGAGGAAGCGACGGCGCAACTCGCCTTCCAGGCGCGCCATGACGCCCTGACCGGGCTGCTCAATCGCCGCGAATTCGAACATCGTCTGGAAAAAGCGCTGGCCAGCGTGCAGGCTGGCGGCGAGGAGTTCAGCGTCCTGCTCCTCGACCTCGACCGCTTCAAACCGGTCAACGACACCTGTGGCCACCTCGCTGGCGACGAACTGTTGCGCCAGATATCCCAACTCTTCCAGGGCCGCCTGCGCGAAGAAGACACCCTGGCCCGCCTGGGCGGCGACGAATTCGGCATTATCCTGGCCAATTGCAGCGGCCCGCGCGCCCGCCAGGTGGCCGACGATATCTGCGCCCTGGCCAGTGCCTACCGTTTCATCTGGCAAGACAAGATCTTCGCGATTGGCGCCAGTATCGGGCTGACCCCGGTCAATCGACGCATTCGCAGCATCAACGAAATACTTGCCGCCGGCGATGCCGCCTGCTACCGCGCCAAGGAAAGCGGCCGCCACCAGGTCTGCGAGCAGGAAGCCAGCAATGTTCCAGAACGCCGCCAGGAAAGCCAGAACTGGGCTGGACGCATCGCCAGTGCCCTGGCCGAGAATCGCCTGCAAATCGACGCCCTGCCCCTGCTCCCCCTGCAGAAAGAAAATCGCCTGGCGCACACGCATTATGTCGAACTGAGCGCCCACCTCTACGAACCCGGACAACCCCCGGTCGCGCTCTCGGCCCTGATCGATGCCGCCGAACGCTACGAACTGGCCAGCAGCATCGACCAGCGTTTCATCGAAGCCGCCATTCACGCCATCGACCGGGCCCGCCGTCACCACAAACAGCTCTACTGTCTGGTCCCGTTATCCCGCACCTCGCTCGGCCGCCGCGCCCTGATCGACTTTATCGCCCGCCGCCTGGCCGAAAAGGAACTTCCCGGCAACGGACTCTGCCTGGTTTTCTCGGAAGATGTGACCACCCATCATGGCAATCAGGCGGCGGATTTCTCCCGCCAGGTCCGGACGCTCGGCTGCCAGGTCGGCCTCGACGATTTCGGCGGCGGCCTCTCTTCCTTCAGCCATCTGCGCGCCATTGCGCCCAGTTGCGTCAAACTGAGCCGCAGCCTGACCCGCGACCTCGGCGGCAACCGGGCATCGACGGCGCTCCTCCGGGCCGTGCAGGAAATCACCGCCGATCTTGGAATTCATTCGATTGCCGACAACGTCAATGACAGCACGGCCCTCGCCCAGCTAGAACAACTTGGCATCAGCTACGCCCAGGGACTGGCCGTGGCCCCCGACGAACCGTTCGACGTCTGGCTGGAAGGCGCCGTCATCCGGAGCGCTTGAGAGGCTCAGTAGTCGAAACGCAAGCTAATCCACTGGCGGCGCTCGATCACCCGGTCGTCCGGCTTGCCATTCGTCGAAAATTCAGCCGTCTTGTATTCCCCATGCTTGCCGTTCAGCGACTGCACAGTAAGGGCGACCTCGCCCCCCAGGTTGCCAATCCGGAAGGGATACGCCAGACGAGCGTCGAAGCGGTGATATTTCGCCGACCAGCTTTGGCTCGACCATTTCATTTTGTCCTGCCAATAGCCGGCCAGCGAGAAATCCATGCCGAGCGGCAATTTCTGCATCAGCAATAACGATGTCGAAGAACGCGGCATCGAATAGTTGGTGAAATCGGCGATTGGTTGGGCATTCGCCATACCGGCCAGGGCCGGAGTCAGGTAATCGCTGCTGATCCGGGAAAAGGTCTGGTTAAAGACCAGTCGCGTCGTTTCCAGCGGCTGCCACTTGAACTGGTATTCAAGCCCGACGATATGCACATTCTGGATCGGGATGGTTGATGCCGGGACTTTTGGATCGTCGTTCAGGTCGAGCCGGAACAGCCGATGGTGGATACTTTCGCTGAACAGCCGCACATCCAGGCTTGACCGCCAATCGCGCCAGTCGCCGAGATAGCCGAGCTCGAAGGTATCGAGCTGTTCCGATTGGAGATTCGGGTCTGCCGCAAACTTGTATACCGCAATGTCTTTTTTCAGAATGGGTTGCAACAGGCTGCCCAAGGATTGCGGGACCTGCCACCAGTCGCCCCGATAATCAATGGTGCTGCCCGCATGGTAGGCACGGGAATAGCCCAGGCGGATGGTGTTTTGCCGATTCAAATGAAAATTTCCGCTGATCCGGGGCAAGGCATGAAACCCGGCCAGGGAATCTTGTTCACCGGCCAGGCCGAGGTTTCCGGTAAACCACGGACTCGGCTTCCATTCGGCGTTTCCGAACAGGCGGCCGGTTTCCCGGTGGACGGTCCCCTGTCCCGCCAACATCCACTCGGATCGCGTCGCATCGTCACGCCAACTGGCCCCCCAGACGACGCGCAGGGCCCGGCCGGCCGCCAGACTGTGCTGCCATTCCACTTCGTCGCGGACGCCTTCGTCGCCTGACTGGTTCACATAAAACGGATAGCCGGGGATGGGCACCGTAAAGGCGTCATTCGATTTGTCCTGGACATGGGAATAGCGGAATTGAAAATCCGAATCGGCCGACAAGACCCGGCGCCACAACAATTGAACATAGGTGTCGGTCTGCCGCATGGGGCGAATCGGGTTCCCGTAAATCAAGGTTTTCCCGAGCGGGACCACGTCGCTGCTTCGGCCATTCTGGGTTATCCCCTGCACTTCGCCCAGGCTGAACTGGAGACTATCGCGTTCGCCGAGAGCGAAGTCAGAGCGGAAATCCAGCAAACGGTTGTTGTAGGAATCGACCCAATCCGCCCGATCCGTCAGCCCGTTGTCATTCTGCTGTTTGTAGGTAAAGCGGAAATCGCCGACCGTACCGATCTTGCCGCCCGTCCGCAACACGTAGTCGCGGACATTCTGGTTGCCGTAGTTGGTGGACACCGTAACCCCGCGCACCAATGCCGGATCCACCGTAATGATGTTGATCACGCCAAGAAAGGCGTTGCTGCCGTAAGACACGGCATTGGTGCCGCGCACCACCTCGATCCGTTCGATATCCTCAAGAGCGACCGGCAGCGTCGCCCAGTTGACCCCGCCGCCGAACAGCGGCGAATACAATGAACGGCCGTCGATCAGCACCTGGACCCGCGACGAGTAATCGCCATCGCCCATGCCGTGATAGGTTGCCCGGGCCGCTTCGGTAGTGTTCGGATAGGTCTGAAAGCCGGGCACCAGACGGAAAATGTCGTTGAGGTCGCGCACCCCGGAGGCCTTGATCATTTCGCGGTCGATCACCGTCACCGCGGTCGGCGCATCGGCCAGCTTTTGCGGCAGGCGGCTGACCGAAGCAACGATCGGAAATTCGCTGAAATAGATGCTTTCGTCGCCCTGGGCGGCGGCGGCCACCCCCAGCCCGAAGAGGGCCAGCGTGACCGGCGGCCGGCAAGCCCGGCGCAGAATTTTGATGACCATACCGCTTATCGCTTGTCGTTCTTGCCCGGGATGGCCAGCGCGGCGCGCCAGGCGTCGGCGAAACATGCCGACTGGGCGCCGAGCACCACCCCATGGCGCGTCGTCGCCACCAGGCAGAGGGCCAGACCGGCCTGATCGACCGTGGTCACCCCCCCCAGATCAAGTTCGTCGACCCCACCCCGGGTCAGCGCGTACATGAAATCGCTTTGCAAAGTGCCGTTCAGCCCGCCGGAAATGCGCATCACCTTGTGCCCCGCCAGATCGTTCATCGACAGGATGGAAGCCTGGCCGCTGCTGAGGGCGGCATTGATCGCATCGTCAATGATGATCTGGTTGATCGGTCCGCTCTGGAAACGCGCCCCGAACAGGTCGCCGACCCGGCTGACAATACTGGCCGGCACATCGATAACCGGCGAACCGAAGAGGGAAAACTCGCAGCCCGCCGTATGGCCGATCTCCAGTTCAAGGCTGGTCCGCAGCATCAGACCGGAAAGGGAAAGATTGACGATCAGTCCTTCGCCCAGGTTTCCGCCGTAGCCGATCTTGATGGGAGGCGGATTGCCGAAGCGGATACGTTGATGCCGCCGTTGTTCCAGCAGACTGCTTGCCACAATTCCCCCTGCACCTTGTTTTTCCACATCTTAACAAAATTTCACCGATCGGCCGGGCGAGCCGTCGGCCGCCCGCTTCATTGACTTTTACCGGTCCGCTCGGTATTGTCTGCCACACGCTGGCAACACGCCAGCCGCGCCGATTTGAGCTCTGATTGCGGGCGCTTCTAAATACAGCTAAAACGGGAACCGCCCAGTTCGCGTTTTTCAGCCAACTGGGTTTTTGTTTTCAGGAACAGCATGCCAGGACATTCCATCGGCGCCGTCGCCGCACAACGCGCCCATTTCGATCAGCCGCTGCAGCTACGCAGCGGTGGGGTGCTGCCGGCCTACGAGCTGGTCTATGAGACCTACGGCACGCTCAACGCCGCCAAGTCGAACGCCATCCTCGTCTGTCACGCGCTATCCGGCCATCATCATGTCGCCGGTCATTACGCCGAGCAGCCCGACAACATCGGCTGGTGGGACAACATAGTCGGCCCCGGCCGGCCGCTCGATACCGACCGTTTCTTCGTCGTCGGCGTCAACAACCTGGGCGGTTGCCACGGTTCGACCGGCCCGTCGTCAATCAACCCGACCACCGGCAAGGAATGGGGCGCCGCGTTCCCGATCGTCGCTGTCAATGACTGGGTGCACGCCCAGGCCCGCCTTGCCGACTTGCTCGGCATCGATAGCTGGGCCGCCGTCATGGGCGGCAGCCTGGGCGGCATGCAGGCGCTGCGCTGGAGCATCACCTACCCGGAACGCATCCGCCACGCCATCGTCATCGCCGCCGCCCCCAAGCTCTCGGCCCAGAACATCGCTTTCAACGACGTCGCCCGCCAGGCCATCCTGACCGATCCCGATTTCCACGGCGGCAACTACTACGAACACAACACCCGGCCCGTGCGCGGCCTGCGCCTGGCGCGCATGCTCGGTCACATCACCTATCTGTCGGATGACCAGATGGGCGAGAAATTCGGCCGCGAACTGCGTAATGGCTCCTTCGGCTTCGACTTCGGCGTCGAATTCGAGGTCGAGTCCTACCTGCGCTACCAGGGCGACAAATTCGCCGGCTATTTCGACGCCAACACCTACCTACTGATGACCAAGGCGCTCGATTACTTCGACCCGTCGCGCGAGAACGAGGGCAATCTGACGGCAACCATGGCCCGCACCAAAGCCAATTTCCTGATCGCTTCGTTTACCACCGACTGGCGTTTCACGCCGGCCCGCTCGAAAGAAATCGTCGCCGCGCTGCTGGCCAACGGGCGCCATGTTTCCTACGCCGAAATCGACCTCAACTTCGGTCACGACTCCTTCCTGATGGACGATGCGCATTACCACGCCGTGGTCGATGCCTACCTGCGGAACATCAAGCTATGACGCACACTCTGGGTCGCCCCGATTTCGAGGTCATCGCCGGCTGGGTCGAACCCGGCCACCGGGTGCTCGATCTCGGCTGCGGCGACGGCACGCTGCTGAAGCACCTCATCGAAACGCGCGGCGTCAGCGGCGTCGGTGTCGAGATCGACGACGCCAATGTACTGGCGGCGATCAAGAACGGCATCAACATCATCCAGGGCAACCTGGAAAAAGGCCTCGACGAATTCGCCGACCAGGCCTTCGACCACGTCGTGCTGTCGCGCACCCTCCAAACCGTGCGCCACACCGAAGGCATCCTGCGCGAAATGCTGCGCGTCGGCCGCGAAGCCGTCGTCTCCTTCCCCAATTTCGCCTACTGGAAAAACCTGCGCTCGGTGCTTGACGGCCGCATGCCGGTTTCCGAAGACCTGCCCTATGAGTGGTACGACTCGCCCAACGTGCGCTTTTTCACATTGCTCGATTTCGAGGCGCTGTGCGCCAAGATGGGCCTGATCATCCGTGAGCGCAGCGTCCTCGACGAAGAAGGTAACCCGGTGGCGTGCACTGCCGACCGCGACGTCAATTTCCTCGGCAGCCTGGCGGTCTACCGCCTGACCCAGCCGCGCTGATGCCGGCCTGGCTCGCCGCGCTGCTCACCCGGAAGATGCTGATCTGCATCTTCACCGGCTTCTCTTCCGGCCTGCCGCTCTACCTGCTGCTCAACCTGCTGCCGGCCTGGCTGCGCAGCGAGGGCATCGACCTCAAGACCATCGGCTTCTTCGCGCTGATCCAGTTCCCCTACACCTGGAAATTTCTCTGGTCGCCGCTGCTTGACCGCTTCAGCATCCCCGGCTTCGGCCGCCGCCGCGGCTGGATGCTGCTGACGCAAATCGGCCTGCTGCTGACCATCGGCTTTATGGGTGGCCTGAGCCCGAAGGACAACATCTGGCCGATTCTCTGGCTGGCGACGCTGCTCGCCTTCCTGTCCGGCACTCAGGACATCGCGGTCGACGCCTTCCGGCGCGAAATCCTCGCTGACAACGAGCTCGGCCTGGGCAATGCCGTGCATGTGAACGCCTACCGCATCGCCGGCCTGATTCCCGGCTCGCTGTCGCTGATCCTGGCCGACCGCCTGCCATGGGGCGAGGTGTTCTGGATTACCAGCGCCTTCATGCTACCCGGCATGGCCATGGCCTGGCTGGTCAGCGAACCGCTCGTCAGGGGCGCCCCGAAAACCCTGCGCCAGGCGGTCACCGAACCCTTCCACGAATTCATCGGCCGCCAGGGCTGGCGCGGTGCCTTGCTGATCCTCGGCTTTATCTTCTTGTACAAGGTCGGCGACAGCCTGTGCACGGCGCTGGCCACGCCCTTCTATCTCGACATGGGCTTTACCAAGACCGATATCGGCCTGATCGCCAAGCATGCCGGCCTCTGGCCCGCGGTCATCGGCGCCCTGCTCGGCGGCCTGTGGATGGTCAAGTTGGGCATCAACCGGGCGTTGTGGCTGTTCGGGGTGGTCCAGGTGGTATCGATTTTCGGCTTTGCCTGGCTGGCGGCGCAAGGCCATTACGACACGATAGGCGCCGGCGAACGGCTGGCCCTGGCTTTCGTCATCAGTCTGGAGGCGCTTGGCGTCGGCCTGGGCACGGCGGCCTTCGTCGCCTTCATCGCCCGCTCGACACATCCGGCCTACACGGCGACGCAAATGGCCCTATTTACCAGTCTGGCCGCCGTACCGCGCACCTTTATCAACGCCTCGGCCGGTTGGCTGGTCGAATCGCTCGGCTGGTTCGATTTCTTCTGGCTATGCGCCGGCCTCGCCCTGCCGGGCATGCTGTTGTTGTGGAAAGTGGCGCCCTGGAACGCCCCTGCCGCCACCGTCAGTCTGAGCGATTGAGGCGGCGCCGGTCGAGCCACCAGGCATAAGCCGGCAACAGGAAGACCGAACCGGGCAGCAGCAAGGCCAGCAAATACGGTGATAGATGTGCCATGCGGCGCATATGATTGAGGATTTCTTCCTTTTCCGCCGGCGTCCAGTGGCCGCCATTCCGCGCTTTCATCAGCAGGGGCATGATGCCGCGCATGGTCACCAGTTCAGCCAGGATGCGTCGCGTCTCTCGGCGTTGTGACGACAGCATCTGCTGCCACCAGCCGGGAACAATCGACTCGATGGGGTCACCCGCCGACACCGTCAAGACGCCGCGCGCAATTTGTTCCGGATTGCCTGCCAGCCACGCCAGACCAGAAAAGCGCGCTTGCCCCAACGCCAGGCAGCCTTCGGCCGAACGATCACGACCGCCGCGACGGCAAGCCCGATGGCGGCCGGATGGTGCTTCAGCCAATCGACGCCGCGCAAGGCGGCATCGCCGCGGGCCAACGCCGACTCAAGCGGCGCCACCTGCTGGGCCAGGATGCGCCGCTGCTCATCGATGCGCGCCTTGAGGGCGCCATGCCGCATGGCCACGGCCAGAGCTTTTTCGTTCATTCCGGCTTCTTGGCGTAGCGGCGCAACTGCTCAATGTCGGCTTCCAGTTCGGCCAGGCTCGAACGGAACAGTTTGCTCGGCTGTGCCACCTGGCTTTTCAGCGAACCAATCAGTACCAGGCCACCGCCAATGAAGAGCGCGGCAAACAGGCCGAAGACCAGGACGCGCTGCTCCCAGAACAGCAGGGCGAAACAGAAAACCGCCATGATGACGCCAACGGCGAGCAGGAAGGCGGCGCCGATCGCTTTCGACCAGAGCGACATGAGGCGGATTTTCTCCTCCTCAAGCTCGGTCACCAGCAGTTCGGCCCGCGTCCGGCCGATCGCGACCAGCGTCGCGATCATGTTTTTCAAGGCGGGAAAAAGGCCTTCGCGGCCGGCTTCGCCGCCCGTTTCCTGCGACATGCGCTTAGCGACGCCCGATCAGGACGCCCAGGGCGAGGCCCAGAGCGGCAGCCACACCGACCGCTTTCCACGGTTGGTCATGGACGAAATCATCGGTCGCACGGGCAGCGGCCTTGGTCTTGTCGACGATGATGGCTTCGGCATCGGCCAGACGCTCCTTGGCATCACGCAGGCGACCTTCGATCCGGACGCGCAATTCACCCACCTTTTCACCGGCAGCGCCGGCCGTCGCACGCAGGATATCTTCGGCGTCGGACACCACGGCCTTCAGATCGGAAACCAGTTTTTCTTTATTGGCGGCACTTAGTTCTTGGGACATTTTTTTGACCTCGTTGATGACAGTTAAGCGGGGAGTACAGGTTAGCCCGTCTACCGCGTGAAATCAATTCGCATTGGCGCAATCAGGCATTTTCGTAATCAACGATCAGTGGCGCATGATCGGAAAAACGCTCGGCCTTATAGACACTGGCACTTTTCGCCCGCGCCGCAATACCCGGCGTGGCGATCTGGTAGTCGATACGCCAGCCGACATTCTTGGCCCAGGCCTGGCCGCGATTGCTCCACCAGGTGTAGGCGTCGCCGGTCGCTTCGGGATACAGGCGGCGATAGACATCGACCCAGCCCAACTCGGAAAATACGCGCGACAACCAGGCCCGCTCCTCGGGCAGGAAGCCGGAATTTTTCTGGTTCGATTTCCAGTTTTTCAGGTCGATTTCCTGATGCGCGATATTCCAGTCGCCGCACAGCACGATTTCCCGGCCCTCGGCGCGCAGGGCGAGCATTTGCGGAAAGAAGATGTCGAGAAAGCGGAACTTGGCGTCCTGGCGTTCCGGCGATGACGAACCGGACGGCAGATACAGCGAAATCACCGACAAATTGCCGAAATCGGCCCGGATATAACGCCCCTCAGCATCGAACTCGCCGCCGTCGAAACCTTCGACGACACGATCCGGCTGGGCTCGGCTCCAGATACCGACACCACTGTAGCCCTTCTTTTCGGCGCAGTGGTAATAGGCATGCAGACCGTCGGGTTGGCGCATTTCCGGCGTCAGGTCGGGCAATTGCGCCTTCAGTTCCTGCAGACAGATGACGTCGGCCTGTTGGGCAGCCGCCCAGGGCAACACATTTTTACTCCAGGCGGAGCGGATACCGTTGAGATTCAGGGAGATGATGCGTAACATTGGGCAGGTACCGGTCAGGAGTGGCTGACCGCAAAAAAATGGAAAACTATGGACTTTCGTCAGGATTTCATCGAATTCGCGGTGGGCTGCAAGGTTTTGCGCTTTGGCGAATTCAAGACCAAGGCAGGGCGGCTCTCGCCCTATTTCTTTAATGCCGGTTTATTCAACGACGGCAACTCGCTCAGCCGGCTCGCCGAATTCTACGCGAAAGCGGCGGAATCCGGCGGCGTGCACTTCGACATGCTATTCGGTCCGGCCTACAAGGGCATTCCGCTGGTCGCCACGATCACCATGGCGCTGGCCCAGCGCGGACGCAATTTCCCGTTTGCTTACAACCGCAAGGAAGCCAAGGATCATGGCGAAGGCGGCAACATTGTCGGTGCGCCGCTGAGCGGCAAGGTACTGATCGTCGATGACGTCATCTCGGCCGGCACCTCGGTGCGCGAATCGGTCGAACTGATCCGCGCCGCCGGGGCCACGCCGGCCGGCGTGCTGATCGCCCTCGACCGCCAGGAGCGCGGCCTCGGCGACTTGTCGGCAGTACAGGAAGTCCAGCGCGACTATGGCGTTCCGGTCATCGCCGTCGCCGGCCTCAGCGATCTGATGGCCTTCCTCGAGCATCATCCGGAGTTTGCCGCCTATCGCGCGGCGGTCGCCAGCTACCGCGAACAGTATGGCGTCAATGCCTAAAAGGCTGCTTTTCCCACTGTTGCTACTCATCGCCTCGTCAGCCCAGGCGGCCAGCGAATTCTATTGCTGCCAGGATGCAGGCGGCCGGCGGGTCTGCGCCGACACCCTGCCCGAGCAATGCCGGGGCCGGCCGTACCGGATCCTCGATAGCGCCGGCAATGTCACCAAGGAGGTCGGGCCGCCGCTGACCGCCGAAGAAAAAGCCGCGCAAGCCGCCGCCAACCTGCGCAAGAAGCAACAGGAAGAAGCGGCCCGCGAGCAGCAGCGCAAGGATCAGGCCCTGCTTGAAACCTACGCCACAATGCAGGATATCGACATGTCCCAGCGCAAGGCCGAGAACGATGTCAACTTGGCCATCGCGGCGACCCAGGCAAAAATCGATAGCGTCACGGCAAAACGCAAGAAACTGCTCGACGAAGCGGAGTTCTACCGGAAAAAGAAACTACCCGCCGAGCTCGACAAGAATCTGCGCGCTGTCGAACACGAGCTCAAGGTCGAGCAGGAATTGCTCGACTTCAAGAAACACGACTTTGAAACCATCCGCGCCAAGTACGATGCCGATCGTCGGCGCTATCGGGAACTGACCGGCAATCACCGGCCAGCCCCGCCGCCCGCGCCCCCGAGCGACTCCCGCGGGCGCTGATCAATCCGCCAGTTTTTTCTTCAGCAGGTCGTTGACCTGCTGCGGATTGGCCTTGCCCTTGGCCGCCTTCATCACCTGACCGACCAGCGCGTTAAAAGCCTTTTCCTTGCCGGCCCGGAATTCGGCGACATTGGCAGCATTCGCGGCGAGCACCGCGTCGACCAGCGCTTCGATGGCGCCCGTATCGGTGATCTGCTTCAGGCCCTGCTTCTCGATGATCTCGTCGGCCGTCGCGCCTTCGCCGTTCCACAAGGCCTCGAAGACTTTCTTGGCGATGTTGTTGGAAATGGTGTTGTCGGCGATGCGCAGGATCAGCCCACCGAGCTGCTGGGCGCTGACTGGCGAGGTGGCAATTTCCTGGCCTTCCTTGTTGAGGCGGGCAGCCAGATCGACCATGACCCAGTTGGCACAAGGCTTGGCATGGGACTGGCCGGCGACGGCGACGGTC
This sequence comes from Pseudomonadota bacterium, assembly GCA_018261905.1. Lineage (GTDB taxonomy): Bacteria > Pseudomonadota > Gammaproteobacteria > Burkholderiales > Rhodocyclaceae > Azonexus. The sequence continues at coordinate 54,943 of JAGTRU010000024.1, forward strand.
GCCTCGAAAAAGGCAGCCATTTCCTGGCTGGCGGTCAAGGTCGTCGCATCGTAGACCGAGAGGCCGAATTCACTGACGAAACGGGCGCGTTTGTGCACCGGCAATTCCGGCAGCCCACCCCGCACCCGGTCTATCCATTCTTCGGAAATGATCAGCGGCAGCAGATCCGGATCGGGGAAGTAGCGGTAGTCATGCGCGTCTTCCTTGCTACGCATCATCCGCGTCTCGCCGCTGTCCGGATCGAAGAGCACGGTGGCCTGCTGGATCCGGCGGCCTTCCTCGATCTCGTTGATCTGCCACTGGACTTCGAAGTCGATGGCTTCCTTGAGAAAACGGAAGGAATTGAGATTCTTGATTTCGCGCCGCGTGCCGTATTCGGCCTGGCCTTTCGGGCGCACCGAAACATTGGCGTCGCAACGGAAGGAGCCTTCCTGCATGTTGCCGTCGCAAATGCCGATCCACTGGACCAGGGCATGCAGAGCCTTGGCGTAGGCGACGGCTTCGTCGGAGGAGCGCATGTCCGGCTCGGTGACGATTTCGAGCAGCGGCGTACCGGCCCGATTCAGGTCAATGCCCGACTTGCCGTGGAAATCCTCGTGCAGCGACTTGCCGGCATCTTCTTCGAGATGGGCCCGGGTCAGGTGCACGACCTTTTCGTAAGCCTTGTCGCCCTGCCCGACCTGCACGGCGATCTGACCGCCGACCACGACCGGCAGGTCCATCTGGCTGATCTGGTAACCCTTGGGCAGATCGGGGTAGAAGTAATTCTTGCGGGCAAAGACCGATTTGCGGGCGACTTCGGCGTCGATCGCCAGGCCGAAGCGGATGGCGCATTCGACAGCCTGCCGGTTGAGCACCGGCAGGACGCCGGGCAGTGCGAGATCGACCGCACAGGCCTGCGTATTGGGCTCGGCGCCGAAAGCCGTCGAGGCGCCGGAGAAAATTTTCGAAACGGTCGCCAGTTGCGCGTGCGTTTCGATGCCAATCACCACTTCCCACTGATTCATAATTTCATCCGTTCAGAAACAACGCCCTGATTTCGCCTCGACCATGATCGGCCAGAGGTAGCTGAAAGCATCGCCTTCGCAGGCTTTCGGGCAACTGTTGAAAGCAATCGTCACTTTGGGGCCCTGCTCCCACATGCGCACCGAACAATCATGGTCGCGCTTGTGCCGGAGCAAAGGCTGCGGCAAGGTTCCCGTCTGCTCGAAATCGCCGAGCTTGAAGCGACAGGTTCCATAACCCTTCATGCTGACCTGGGCATCGAAGGCCTTGACCTCGGCTTCCTTGACCAGCAGGTCGAGCTTGGTCACGGTCCCGATGGCATCCTTGTGAGCGCAATGCGAGCGGGCGTTGAGGGCGCGGGTCGGTTGCGGCTTCAGGTTGCGGTTGGCCAGGTATTTCAGCGTCGAATTCTTCAGTTTCGGCTTCTCGCTGGTCGAGGCCACGGGCTCGACGACAGCCGCCTCGGCCGGCTTGGCTTCCGGCTGCTGGTTGACTTCAGCGCAACCCGCCAACAGCACAGCGGCCAACAACGCCAATCGCCGCTTCATGCTTACCCGAGGCCAAGCGGCCGACGCAAATGCCAGTCCGTCGCCTGCTGATAGCGATGCGCCGCATTGAGCAAGCGGGCCTCGGCAAAGTAATTGCCGATCAACTGCAGGCCGACCGGCAGACCGCCGACGAACCCACAGGGTACCGACATGCCGGGCAGGCCGGCGAGGTTGACGGCGATGGTGTAGATGTCGGAAAGATACATCTGCACCGGATCGGCCGCTTTTTCGCCGAGCTTGAAAGCAGTGGACGGCGAAGTCGGCCCCATGATCACGTCGCAGAACTTGAAGGCTTCGACGAAGTCGTTGGCGATCAGGCGGCGGATGCGCTGCGCTTGCAGGTAATAGGCGTCGTAATAGCCGTGCGACAGAACATAGGCGCCGATCATGATGCGCCGCTTGACCTCGGCGCCGAAGCCCTGGGCCCGGCTCTTCATGTACATGTCGTCGAGATTGCCGTAATCCTCGGCGCGGAAGCCGTAGCGCACGCCGTCGAAACGCGACAGGTTGGAACTGGCCTCGGCCGGCGCAATGACGTAATAGGCCGCTACCGAGAGGTGCGAATTGGGCAGCGACACTTCGACGGTGGTCGCCCCGAGCTTTTCGTATTCGGCCAGCGCGGCACGCACGGCGGCCATCACGGCGGCATCGCAACCTTCGCCGAAAAACTCCTTGGGCAGGCCGATACGCAAACCGGCCAGCGGCTTTTCCAGGTCGCGACTGTAATCTTCGGCCGGACGCTCGAGCGAGGTCGAATCGCGTTCGTCGAAACCGGCCATGCTATTGAGCAGCAGCGCACAATCTTCGGCGCTGGCCGCCATCGGGCCCGCCTGATCGAGCGAGGAGGCGAAAGCGATCATGCCGTAACGCGAGACCACGCCGTAGGTCGGTTTCAGACCGGTCAAATTGCACAGCGCAGCCGGCTGGCGGATCGAGCCGCCGGTATCGGTACCGGTCGCCGCCGGCGCCAGGCGGGCGGCGACGGCCACCGCCGAGCCGCCGGAGGAGCCACCGGGCACCCGTTCGGTATCCCAGGGGTTGCGCACCGGGCCGAAGAACGAGGTTTCGTTCGACGAGCCCATGGCGAATTCGTCCATATTCGTCTTGCCCAGCGAGACCAAGCCGGCTTCGCTTTCCATCTTGCGGATCACCGTCGCGTCGTAGGGCGAGACGAAATTGGCCAGCATTTTCGAACCGCAGGTGGTGCGCCAGCCTTCGGCACAGAAGATGTCCTTCTGGGCGATCGGAATACCGGTCAGCCGGCCGGCCGTACCGGCCGCGATGCGGACATCGGCGGCACGGGCGGCGGCCAGGCTCTTCTCGGCGTCGATGGTGATGAAGGCATTCAAGGTCGGGTTCAGACGCGCAATGCGATCGACGAAGAGCTGGGTCAGTTCGAGGCTGGAAATCTGTTTCGCGGCCAGCGCCTGCGACAGTTGCTTGAGGCTGGCGTTGATCATTCGATCACCTTCGGCACAAGATATAGGCCGGCTTCGGTTTCCGGGGCGACGGCCAGGAAGGCGGCGCGACGATCGCTTTCGCTGACCACATCGTCACGCAAACGCTGAGCGAGATCCTGGGCGTGCGCCATCGGCTCGACCCCGGTGGTGTCGACGGCCTGCATTTGTTCAATTAGCTGAAAAATGCCATTGAGATGCCCTTGCGTGGAAAGAGCTTCGGAGGCGCTGACCTCGATACGGGCGAGGTGAGCGATGCGGTGAACCTGTTCTAGTGTGAGCGACATGGCTGCCAAAGACTTTAGTGCAGCGCACAAAGTCTTAAAATGGAAAGCGTTATAAGGTATCATAAAAGTTTTCCCTACCGCACCCCCCCAAGCGGAGTCACTGCAGATGTTCGGTTTCCTCAGTAAATATTTCTCCAACGATCTGGCCATCGACCTTGGCACAGCGAACACGCTGATTTATGTGCGCGGCCGCTCGATCGTTCTCGACGAGCCCTCGGTCGTCGCCATCCGCCTCGAAGGCGGCCCCAATGCCAAAAAGACGATCCAGGCCGTCGGCCGGGAAGCCAAGGAAATGCTTGGCAAGGCACCGGGCAGCATTACCGTCATCCGGCCGATGAAAGACGGCGTGATCGCCGACTTCACGGTCACCGAGCAGATGCTCAAGCAATTCATCAAGAAGGTGCACGACTCGAAGCTGTTCAGCCCGAGCCCGCGCATCATCATCTGCGTGCCCTCCGGTTCGACCCAGGTCGAACGTCGCGCCATCCGCGAATCCGCAATCGGCGCTGGCGCCAGCCAAGTTTACCTGATCGAGGAACCGATGGCGGCAGCAATCGGTGCCGGCCTGCCGGTGGCCGAAGCGACCGGTTCAATGGTCGTCGATATCGGCGGCGGCACCACCGAAGTCGGCGTCATCTCGCTCGGCGGCATGGTCTATGCCGGTTCCGTGCGCGTTGGCGGCGATAAGCTCGACGAAGCGATCATCAATTACATCAGCCGCAACTACGGCATGATGATCGGCGAGAACACCGCCGAAAACATCAAGAAGAACATCGGTTCCGCCTTCCCGGGCGCCGAATCCAACGAAATCCTTGAAGCGCTGACCGACCCGCTCAACCAGATCGTTTCCGCCGTCAAGTCGGCGCTGGAAAAGACCCCACCCGAACTCGGCGCCGACATTGCCGAAAAGGGCATGGTCCTGACCGGCGGTGGCGCCCTGCTGCGTGACCTCGACCGTCTGCTGATGGAAGAAACCGGCCTTCCCGTAATTGTTGCCGAAGAGCCCCTGACTTGCGTGGCCCGCGGTTGCGGCATGGCGCTGGAAAAGATGGACAAGCTGGGCAGCATTTTCGCTTCGGACTAATTTCTTGTCACAGAGTCTAGGCTGATCGCGATGGCCGGCATCGACCACGCACCGCCACCGTTCTTCAAGCGAGGGCCAGCACCGCTGGCCCTCCTGACTTTCTACATCGCCATTTCCCTGGCCCTGTTCATCGTCGACCTGCGCTTTCGCAGCCTCAACCTGCTGCGCCAGAGCATTGCGTTGCTCGTCGACCCGGTGCAGCGCGTTGCCCAGACCCCCGGCAGCCTGGTCGACTATGCCGCCGAGTATTTGCAGGGCATGCGCGCCTTGCAGCAGGAAAATCGCGAGCTCAAGCACGCCCAGCTCAACACCGCCCCCAACCTGCAACGCCAGGTACAACTGGAAGCCGAAAATGCACGGCTGCGCAAACTGCTCGCCGTCAAGGAACGGGAAAAGGCCAACGGCCAGGTCGCCCAGATCCTCTATACCGCGCGCGATCCCTTCTCGCGCAAGGTGATTGTGGACAAGGGCCAGCAGTCGGGCATCGTCGCCGGCCAGCCGGCCATTGACGAAGCCGGCGTGGTCGGCCAGGTGACCCGCGTCTTCCCCTTCTCGGCCGAAATCACGCTGATTACCGACAAGGATCAGGCGGTGCCGGTACAGATCGTGCGTAGCGGCCAGCGCTCCGTCGTTTTCGGCCTCGGTAACGGCCAGCTCGAATTGCGCTACATGCCGGCCAATGCCGACGTCGAAGTCGGCGACATTCTCGTCACCTCCGGTCTCGACGGCGTATACCTGCCCGGCTTCCCGGTCGCCAAGGTGATCAATATCGAGCGCGACAGCGCCTATTCCTTTGCCCGCATTTTCTGCGTGCCGGTCGCCGGCGTAGAAAATTTCGGCGAGATCATGGTCCTCGACCCCCGCCAGCCCCTGCCCCCGGCGCCGCCCGAATCCGGCAGCCGGGACGGCGGCGCGGCGACGGACAAGGCGCTGCTTCGCCAGAAGAAGCGGGCGACGAAAGGCAACTGATGCAACCGACCTTTTCCTCCTCGCGCATCCTGCTGCCGGTCCGGCCGTGGTTCATTTTCTTCAGCCTGATCGCCGCCGTCCTCCTCAACTTCCTGCCCACCGCGCACTGGCCCGGCATGCCGGACTGGGTGGCGCTGGTCCTCTGTTTCTGGAGCGTCCGCGAATTCCGCCGGGTCGGCATGGGCTGGGCCTTCATGCTCGGCCTGCTGATGGATGTCGCCGACGGCGCGGTGCTCGGTCAGCACTGTTTCGCCTATGTCCTGCTGGCCTACGTCTCGGCCACCCTGTCGCGCCGCCTGCTGTGGTTCCCGCTGCTTCAGCAAGCCTTGCAGATCATGCCCCTGCTGCTCGCCGCGCAGTTGGTACAAGCCCTGATGCGCCTGGCGGTCGGTGCCGATTTCCCCGGCCTGGGCTATTTCATCGGCCCCATCATCGCCACCCTGCTCTGGATTCCGGCCACCTTCATCCTGCTCCTGCCCCAGTACCGGCCGGTCGAGCAGGATCCAGACCGGCCGATTTAAGCTGGCTGCCGACCGTGGGTGACTTTCACAATCCCGAAGCCGATCTCGACCGCTTCCGCTTTCGCTCCGGCTTTGCGGCGATCGCCGTACTGCTTGCCTTCGGCCTGTTGCTCGGCCGCTTTATCTGGCTGCAGGTCGTCCAGCATGATTTCTACCAGACCCGCGCCGAAGACAACCGCATCGCACTGATCCCCATCGTCCCCAACCGGGGGGTCATCACCGACCGCAACGGCACCGTGCTGGCCCGCAATTATTCGGCCTTCACGCTGGAAATCACGCCCTCGCGCGTCGCCGATCTGGAAGCGACGATCGATATCCTGGCCGGCATCATCGACATCCAGCCCAAGGACCGCAAACGCTTCAAGCGCCTGATGGACGAAGCGAAGAACTTCGAGTCCATTCCCATTCGTACCCGCCTGACCGACGCCGAAGTCGCCAAATTTGCCGCCCAGCGCTATCGCTTTCCCGGCATCGAGGTCAAAGCCCGCCTCTTTCGCCAGTATCCGCTGGCCACCGTCGCCTCGCATGCCATCGGCTATATCGGCCGGATCACCGACCGCGACCTGACCTGGATCGAAGAAGCCGAAAAGCAGGCGACCTACAAGGGCACCGACCACATCGGCAAGACCGGCCTGGAACAACGTTACGAGTTTGAATTGCATGGCGAAACCGGTTACGAGGAAGTCGAAATCGATGCTGGCGGCCATGCCCTGCGCAGCCTGAAACGCATTCCGCCGGTTTCCGGCAACAACCTGGCGCTGACCCTCGACGCCAAGCTGCAGGAAATCACCGAGCAGGCCTTCGGCGACCGAAAAGGCGCCCTGGTTGCCATCGAGCCGAGTACCGGCGGCATCCTGGCGCTGGTTTCCAATCCGACCTACGACCCCAACCTATTCGTCGATGGCATCACGCCCGACAACTGGAAGGAACTCAACGAACACCCGAGTAAGCCGATGGTGAACCGCGCGATCAACGGCGCCTACCCGCCCGGCTCGACCTTCAAGCCCTTCATGGCGCTGGCCGCCCTGGAAATGGGCAAACGCACTCCCAGCCAGGCGATCAGCGACCCCGGCTATTACAATTTCGGCAATCACCAGTTCCGCGACGACAAAAAAGGCGGCCACGGCAGCGTGGACATGTACAAGTCCATCGTCCAGTCCTGCGACACCTACTACTACATGCTGGCCAACGACATGGGGATCGACAACATCTCCAAGTTCATGGGTCAGCTCGGCCTTGGCCAGCGCACCGGCATCGATCTGGGCAAGGACGAATTCGGCGAATCGAAAGGGGTGCTGCCTTCGCAGGAATGGAAGAGACAGCGCTTCAAAAAACCCGAACAGCAAAAATGGTATGCCGGCGAAACGATTTCCATTGGTATCGGGCAGGGTTACAACGCCTACACGCCGATCCAACTGGCCCAGGCGACGGCCACCATCGCCAATAACGGGGTGATGTTCCGGCCGCATATCGTGCATCACATCATCGACACCAAGACCGGCGAAAAACGTCTGGTCGAACCGCAGCCGATTCGCGATCTGCATCTGAAGCCGCAGAACATCGAAGTCATTCGCCGTGCCATGGTCGGGGTGAACAAGGAAGGCACCGGCGCCCGCGCCTTCGCCGGCGCTCCTTACGAAGCCGCCGGCAAGACCGGGACAGCCCAGGTCTACTCCCTGAAAGGCGGGCAGTACAAGGAAGGCGGCATCAAAAAGGAGTTGCGCGACCACGCCCTGTTCATCGCCTACGCACCGGCCGACAACCCGAAGATCGCCCTCGCTGTGCTGGTCGAAAACGGCGGCTTCGGCGCCCAATCGGCGGCGCCGATTGCCCGCATGGTCATCGACTATTACCTGCTCGGCAAACTACCGGCCGGGGCGGCGCCGGAAGACAGTAGCGCGATTGAGGAAGAAGGCGAAGAATGATCGATGTCATGGGCACCCTCCGCCGGAGCTGGGCGCAACTGATCGCCCATATCGATTTCCCGCTCCTCTTCATTACCCTGGCCATCATGACCATCGGCCTGGCCACCGTCCATTCGGCCACTTTCGACGGCAATCAGCGCCTCTTCTCGCAGGCCGGCAACTTGGGCGTGGCGATGCTCTGCATGTGGTTCGTGTCGCGCCTGCCGCCCCAGAAGCTGATGGGTTTCGCCATCCCGCTCTACGTCCTCGGCGTTATCCTGCTGATCGGGGTCTTTTTTTTCGGGGTCACGGTAAATGGCGCCAGGCGCTGGCTCTCGCTCGGCTTTACCCGCATTCAGCCGTCCGAAATGATGAAGATCGCCATGCCGCTGATGCTTGCCTGGTACTTCCAGACCTATGAGGCAACGCTCAAATTCAAGCATTACGTCGTCGCCACCCTGCTCCTGCTCGTCCCCTTTGCCATGATCGCCAAGCAGCCCGACCTCGGCACCGCGCTGCTGGTCGGCTCGGTCGGCTTCTACGTGATCTTCTTTGCCGGCCTGCCCTGGAAAGTCATTGGCGGACTGATCGCCATCGGAGCGGGAAGCGCGCCGCTGCTATGGACCATGATGCATGACTACCAGAAAAAGCGCATCCTGACCCTGATCGACCCGACCACCGACCCGCTTGGTTCCGGCTATCACATCATCCAGGCGACCATCGCCATCGGCTCGGGCGGCGCCATCGGCAAGGGCTATTTGAACGGCACCCAAACCCACCTCGAATTCATCCCGGAAAAGCATACCGATTTCATCTTTGCCGTGTTCTCGGAAGAATGGGGCCTGCTCGGCAATACGCTGCTGCTTTTTCTCTACACCCTGCTCATCGGCCGTGGCCTGATGATCGCTTCCGCCGCCCCGACGCTGTTCTCGCGCCTGCTGGCCGGCGCCATCACGCTCGGCTTCTTCACCTACGCCTTCATCAACATGGGCATGGTCAGCGGCATCCTGCCCGTGGTCGGCGTTCCCCTGCCCTTCATGAGCTATGGTGGCACCGCCCTGGTGACACTGTTCATCGGCATCGGCATACTGATGTCGATCCATACTCACCGCATGCTCGTCAAAAAATGATCTACCGCCTGCTGCCCTGCGCCTTTGCCACCCTACTGCTGGCGGCGTGCGGCAGCGCCCCGCTCAGCAGCCGCCCGGAAGCCAGTGGCGAACCGGCGAAAGGCCCCTCGGCCAAGGCCCCGACGCCGACCCGCAAACCGACGGCGACGCTGAAAAGAGGCGGCGGCTTCTACAAGGATGACGGCCCGGCCGACGAAATCCCCGACGGCCTCGACGACATTCCCGATGCCGAACCGAAATGGGAGCCGCTGCACAAGCCGGCGACCAAACCCTACGTCGTGCTCGGCAAGGAGTACGTGCCGAATACCGCCGTCAAGCCCTACAAGGTACGCGGCATCGCCAGTTGGTATGGCAAGAAATTCCACGGGCAGAAAACCTCGATCGGCGAACCCTACGACATGTTTGCCATGACTGCCGCCCATCCCACCCTGGCGCTTCCCTCCTACGTCCGGGTCAGCAGTGCCCAGAGCGGCAAGGCGGTGATCGTCCGCATCACCGATCGCGGCCCCTTCCACGCCGACCGCGTCATCGACCTCTCCTACACGGCCGCCTACAAGCTCGGCCTGGTCAATGGCGGCAGCGGCTTGGTCGATGTCGAGGCGATCATTCCCGGCGAACCAACCGGCACGACCTACGCCCAGCTTAGCCCGCCGTCGAAAAGCGCGGCGGGCGAGCCGGATGACATCGAGCAAATGGCCAAGCGCCTGGTCCAGGAAGAACGCCCGCTCCAGATGGTCAGCCCGGGCAATGCCGAGATGCCGATGGCGCGGGGGGTTTACCTGCAACTCGGCGCTTTTGCCAATGCCGACAACGCCGAGAACCTGAAAAGCCACCTACTCCGCGACCTCGACTGGCTCAATGAAGTCATGCGCGTCTATCCGGCCGGCGGCATCCACCGCCTGCAACTCGGCCCCTACGCCAGCCGCAACGAGGCCGACCAGGTCGCCGAGAAGATTCGCGCCACGCTCGGCTACAAGCCGACCGTCGTCATTCGCTAATATCCCCCAGGCGCCAGCCGCCGCCTGGCGAACCACCCAGCGCAACCCGCTGCCGTTTTGATGAGGATCAATGGCCAACGACGGACCCTGGCTATACTGGCCGGCTTACTCTTTCGAGCCCTATTCCATGAGTTCCCTGCCCGATCTGATCTGCCCGGCCGGCAGCCTGCCGGCGCTCAAGGCAGCCGTCGATAACGGCGCCGATGCCGTTTATCTCGGTTTCAAGAACGACACCAATGCGCGCAATTTCGCCGGTCTGAATTTCGACCAGAAAAACATGACGGAGGGTATCCGCTACGCCCATGCCAAGGGCCGTGAAGTACTGCTGGCGATCAATACCTTTCCCCAGGCCGGGCGCGTTGGCGATTGGCAGAAAGCCGTCGATGCCGCCGTCGACCAGGGCGTCGATGCCATCATCCTGGCCGATGTCGGGCTGCTCGACTATGCCCGCCAGCGCCATCCGCAACAGCGCCTGCACCTCTCGGTCCAGGGCTCGGCCACCAGCTACGAGGCGATTAACTTCTGTCAGCGCGAATTCGGCATCAAACGCGCCGTCCTGCCGCGCGTCCTGACCCTGGCCCAGGTCGAAAATGTCATCAAAAACACCACCGTCGAGATCGAAGTCTTCGGTTTCGGCAGCCTCTGCGTCATGAATGAAGGCCGCTGCTGGCTATCGTCCTATGCCTGCGGCGAATCGCCGAATACCGTCGGCGCCTGCTCGCCGGCCAAGTACGTCAAGTGGGACAAGCAGCCGGGGGCTATGGAAACCCGCCTCAACGGCATCCTCATCGACCGTTTCGGCGATGCCGAAGCGGCCGGCTACCCGACCCTGTGCAAGGGCCGTTTCGAAGTCCAGGGCGAAACCTATTACGCCCTGGAAGAACCGACCAGTCTGAATGTCATCTCCATCCTGCCCGAGATCATGAAAATCGGCGTGCGCGCCATCAAGGTCGAAGGCCGGCAACGCAGCCCGGCCTACGTCACCCAGGTCACCCGTACCCTGCGCGCCGCCCTCGACGCGCTGGCCGAAGGCAGCGAACGCTTCCACGTCAAACCGGCCTGGCAGGCCGAACTGGCCAAGGTCTCGGAAGGCAGCCAGGCAACGCTGGGAGCCTATAGCCGGCCGTGGCGATAAAATTGATCCGCGGAGACGCTGAGGCACGGAGAGTTTCCAGCCCCGCTTTTCTCCGCCTCTCCGCGCCTCTGCGGTGAAAGGTTTTACGATGAAGCTATCTTTAGGACCCCTGCTCTATTTCTGGCCCAAGGCCGAAGTCCTGGAGTTCTACGCCGAAATGGCGGAGAACCCGGCCCTCGACATCATCTATGTCGGCGAAGTCGTCTGTTCGCGGCGCCAGCAACTGCGCACCGCCGACTGGATCGGCCTGGCCCGCGACCTGACCGATGCCGGCAAGGAAGTGGTGGTTTCCGCCCAGGCCCTGCTCGAATCGGAAAGCGATCTGAAGGCGCTCCGCCGTCTGGTGGATGAAGCCGGCTGTAAGCTCGAAGCCAACGACCTCGGTGCCGTCAACCTGGTACGCGGCCAGGATTTTGTCGCCGGCCCGCATCTCAACATCTATAACGAGGCGACCCTCGCCACTTTCGCCCGGCATGGCCTGCAACGCTGGGTACCGCCGCTCGAAGCGACGCGCCCGCTGATCGACACGCTGCACCGCAGCCGTCCGTCCGGGGTCGAAACCGAAGTCTTCGTCTATGGCAAGATTCCGCTCGCCTTTTCGGCCCGCTGCTTCACCGCCCGCCACTACGACCTGAACAAGGACGACTGCCAGTTCAAGTGTCTCGACCATGCCGAAGGCCTCACCCTGACCACCCGCGATGGCCAGGATTTCCTCTGCATCAACGGTATCCAGACGATGTCGGCGCAGAGCTACAACCTGCTGCACGAAATTCCGGATATGCTGGCGATGGGCATCGACATTGTCCGGATCAGTCCGCAAAAACAGCACATCAACGAAATCATCGCCGCCTTCGCCGCTGCCCGCCGCGGCGAATCGCCGCAACCGGACAGCAGCCAGTGGAATGCCTGCGGCCTGGTCGATGGCTACTGGTTCGGCGATGCCGGCATCGGCCAGCACCACACGCAAGCCCTCGCCCAATTGGGAGCATCAGCATGAATCAGAGTTTCACCATCCCGAAGTTTCGCTTGCCGGCGATCATTGCCAGCATCGGCCAGAAACTGCCGCAGTGGCCGCATACCCTGACCCTGGTGGCGGGCCTGAATGCGGCGCTGAAAATGAAATTGCTGCCGGAAAGCGAACTCGAGGCGTTGGAAGACAAGCTGTTCCGGGTGCGCGTGCTGGATACCGGCGGCGAGGCCAGTTACACCTACCGTGGCGGCCTCTTCCACCCGGTTTTTCGTCCCGAGCGCGAACCCGACCTGGCCTTTGCCGCCAACCTGTCGGCCTTCCTGCAATTGCTGGCCCGTCAGGAAGACCCCGACACCCTGTTTTTCAATCGCGAACTGGAAATCACCGGCGACACCGAACTGGGCCTGATCGTCAAGAACATGCTGGACGCCGTCGAATGGCCCAGCCTGCCCAAGCTGCCACTGTTCAGTCGCTGATCAGCCGGGCAGTTCGCCGGTCAGCACGACGCTGATCAACTCCTCCTGCTCCATCGGCGTCGCCAGCCCCTGCAAGTCGCGCACGCTGCGCGGACCGAGAAAGACGGCCAGCCAGGGCGCCAGCACGCCATTCTCGAGCATCAGGCGCGAGCGCATGGCGGGATATTCGTGGCTGATGCTTTCGAATATCTCGCCCACCGTATCGCCGCTGGCCATGATTTCGGCGCGACCGCCGGCATAGCTGCGCAACGGGAGGGGAATATGAACGGTTACGACCGGGGAGTCGGAAAGCATGGTGCGCCTCCTTTCAGGTGCTGCCATTCAGACCCCGGGCCGGGCAAGGAGTTCGAAAAAAAGGGAGGCCGCAGCCTCCCTTTTTGCCCCTGGCCGGAACGGCTTAGGCTTCTTTCTTCTGCGTGTCCAGGCGGAACTTGACGTAGCTGCCCGGGGCAGCTTCGATGACCTTGAGCGTGCCGTCTTCCGGCTGGCGCGCCTTGACCTTGGCGGAGCCGCCCGGCAGGCTGGTCACCCACTGGTTCCAGTGCGTCCACCACGAACCGGCATTCTGCGTCGCACCGGCCAGGAAGTCTTCCGGGCTTTCCGGCAGATTGCCGTCGGTCGCATCATTGGTCCAGAAACCGTACTTGTTGGCGACCGGCGGATTGACGATGCCGGCGATATGACCGGAGCCGCCAAGGACGAACTTGGTCGGGCCGGACGGCAGGCGGGCGCCCATGTAGGTGCTCTTCCACGGGGCGATGTGGTCTTCGATGGTGGAGATGAAGTAGCACGGGGTCTTGACCTTGGAGATATCGATCTTGACGCCGCCCAGCGTGATGCCGCCCGGTTCCTTGAGCAGGTTGTCGAGATACATGGTCCGCAGGTAGAAGCTGTGCATCGCCGCCGGCATGCGCGTCGAATCGGAGTTCCAGTAAAGCAGGTCGAAGGGGAAGGGATCCTTGCCCATCAGGTAATTGTTGACCACGAAAGACCAGATCAGGTCGTTGGCGCGCAGCATGTTGAAGGTGCCGGCCATTTCCGAACCTTCGAGGAAACCGCGTTCCTGCATGCGCTTTTCCAGGCCGGAGACGGCACCTTCGTCGAGGAAGATACCCAGTTCACCCGGCTCCGAGAAATCGAGCATGGTGGTGAAGAAAGTAGCGGAAGCGACGCGCTTGTCCTTCTTGGCGGCCATGTAGGCCAAGGTCGTCATGGTCAGCGTACCGCCCAGGCAGTAGCCGGCCAGATTGACGCTGTCTTCGCCGGTCTGGGCGCAGACCTGGTTGATGGCTTCGAGCGAGCCTTCGAGCAGGTAGTTTTCAAAGGACTTCTTGGCCAGCTTCTCGTCCGGATTGATCCAGGACATGATGAAGGTGGTATGGCCCTGGTCGGTCGCCCATTTGACCAGGGAGTTCTTTTCGCGCAGGTCGAGGATGTAGTACTTGTTGATCCACGGCGGCACGATCAGGAAGGGCTTCTTGTACTGGTCAGGCGTCTTCGGATCGTACTGGATCAACTGGAACAGTTCGTTCTGGAAAATCACCTTGCCCGGCGTCGTGGCGACGTTCTTGCCCATTTCGAAGGCCGCAGTGTCGGTCATCCGGATGCGTAGCTGGCCGTCACCGGATTCGACGTCGTGCAGCAGGTTGTTGAGGCCCTTGATGAGGTTCTGGCCGTGGCTCTTGACGGTTTCGCGGAAGACTTCCGGATTGGTCAGCGCAAAATTGGACGGCGACAGGGCGTCGATGTACTGGCGGGTGAAGAAATTGACCTTCTGTTGCGTCGCTTCGTCCAGGCCATCGGTGCCGGCGACCGTGTCATGCAGGTGGCGGGCGGTGATCAGGTAGGACTGCTTGACGAAGTCGAAGAGGAAATGTTGTTCCCATTCCTCGTCCTTGAAGCGATTGTCGCCCTTCTTGGGCGCCGCGACCGGGTGGCTGCCCGGCAAACCCATCATCTTCATGCTGGTGTTCTGCCACAGCGAGAAGTAGTCCCACATCATGTTCATCTGGGTCTGGGCCACCTTGTACGGGTTGGCCATCAGGCGCGACGACAGGTCCATGAAGGCCTTGGCCACGCCAAGTTCGTCGGTCGGCGCATTGACGCCGTCCTTGGCCTTCTTTTCCATGAAGGAGGTGATCAAACGCGAGGCGCGCTGGGCGACTTCGGCATAGGTCTTGGCGATTTCCGCCGGATTGGGCAAATTGGCGCCGATTTCTTCGGTTTGTTGCGACATGCTTAAAACTCCCTCTGTCAGTGCGCGGCCCTGGGCAGCCGCGTGTAGCGAATCACGCCGCTGGCGTCGGTGCTGCGCGACAACCGGCCGGCTTGTTCAAGATGATTCAGGTGGGCAATGGCCTCACCCATGGCGAACATGGTTTGATGCGTATCGAGTGCCCGCTGGAACAGGGTCTCGAGTAAATCTGCGGCGCTCTGTGGCGCTTGTTCACAACTGTTCTCCAATGCCTGCAAGCGTTCCTGGTGATGCGCCTGCAAGGCTTTTACCCGAGCCTGCAGGCCGGTGAAAGGCAAGCCATGCGAAGGTAACACCAAGGTCTTTTCCGGAATATTTCTGGCCAGCTCATCGAGCGACTCGAGAAACCAGCCCAAAGCATCGGCATCCGGCGTCGCCGCGAAAACGCTGATATTGGTCGAAATTCTCGGCAAAAGCATGTCTCCAGAAATTAACACGCCGAGTTCGACACAGTAAAGCGCCAGATGTTCAGGCGCGTGACCGTGACCGATGATTATCCGCCATTTTTTGCCATTGACGGTCGTTATATCACCGGCTTTCAACCGTCGATAATATTCAGGCAGGGCCGGCACCGCTTTTCGGTAACCGGAACCGCGCGTCGCGAATTTCTGCAGGCGCTCGGCGTCCAGCCCGTGCTGGCGGAATTGCTCGACCATGAAGCGCGCCCCGTGGCCGCCGACTTCGTGCCAGACCGCATGGGCAGTAAGAAACTCGCCAGTCGTCATTTCCAGCACGGCGCCGGTTTTTTCCATCAGCCAAGTGGCCAGACCGAGATGGTCGGGATGAAAATGGGTGACGATCAGGCGCCGCACCGGACCGTCCAGGCGTTCGATGATCTGCATCCAGGTCTGGCGCACGCCGTCATCGGGGAAACCTGTATCGACAATGGTCCAGCCATCGCCGTCGCGCAGCAGCCAGAGATTGATGTGATCGAGTTGGAAGGGCAGCGGCATGCGCAGCCAGAAAACACCGGGCGCCAGTTCGATCAATTCCCCGGCGGCCGGCGCCTGGGGGTGCGGATAATGCAGGGGCATGAGAATTCCAGTCGAAGCGGAAGGCAAACTTAGCATAGGGTGCCTCGATTGAAAAATCCCCATGCTTCTGATTAACTGACCGCATCATGCAGGAGACACGCTTGAGCCAGCCGGCCCCGACCTTCGCCATTTCCGACCTCGCCCGCGAATTCGGCATCACCCCGCGCACCATCCGTTTCTGGGAAGACCAGGGCATCCTGGCGCCGCAGCGGGAAGGCAGCAAACGGATCTTTACCCGGCGCGACCGGGCCCGCCTGAAAATGGCCCTGCGCGGCAAGCGCCTCGGCTTGAGCCTGGCCGAGATCAAGGACCTGATCGGCATGTACGAGGGCGCCCAGGACGAAAGCTCGCAATTGCAGCAGTGCCTGCGGGTCATCGCCAAACGGCGGCAATCGCTCGAACAGCAGCGCGAGGATATCGAAACCATGCTCACCGAAATCAGCCAGTTCGAGGAACAGTGCCGCAATATCCTGAGCGAGCGCGGAGAACCAGTCGCCTGAGCCGGCAAACAGGCGAATTTGTCGGCCTTGGCTATTCCCCTACTAAGGTTGTGGATTTAAAATCCCCTGCCCGCACTGCCGGGCTTTTCCCCACAACAGTTTAGTGAGAACACCATGTCCGTAGCCCAGATCACCGCCTTCTCCGAGAAGGCCAAAGCCGACTCCAGCCTCGGTGAAAGCCTGAAAGCCTGTCAGAAAATCAAGGAATTGCGCGCCCTCGCCCGTGAACACGGCTTCGAGTTCGATGAGGACTCCCTGTACCCGCCCAATACCCCGCAATTCACCAAGGACCAACTCTCGGAAAAGCTGGTCAAGGCCATACTCAGCGTTTGAGCCGACAATCCCCGACTTCAGGCCGGGGATTTTTTTGCCAGACAGTTGACGTTAACGTCAACGTCAATACAATCACTGAAATCAGATTTAGGATCGAGTTGCCTAGGAAGCTTGAGCTGCTAGCAAAACCACGCTCTAGCTCCTAGGCAACTAGGCAACTAATAACTAGCAGGAGACAAACATGCACATTCCCAGCCTCAACTTCGGCCTCGGCGACGATATCAACCTGCTGCGCGACGCCGTGAAGGCCTTTGCCGATGCCGAAATCGCACCGCGTGCCGCGGAGATCGACCGCGCCAACGAATTCCCGGCCGACCTGTGGAAGAAATTCGGCGACATGGGCCTGCTCGGCATGACCGCCGGCGAAGAGTACGGCGGCACCAACATGGGCTACCTCGCCCACATCGTGGCGCTCGAGGAGATTTCGCGCGCCTCGGCCTCGGTCGGCCTGTCCTACGGCGCCCACTCGAATCTGTGCGTCAACCAGATTCGCCGCAACGGTACTGAAGCCCAAAGACAAAAATATTTGCCGAAATTGATCTCCGGCGAGCACGTCGGCGCCCTGGCCATGTCCGAGCCGAATGCCGGTTCCGACGTCGTCTCGATGAAGCTCAAGGCCGATAAGAAAGGCGACCGCTACGTGCTGAACGGCTCGAAAATGTGGATCACCAACGGCGGCGACGCCGACACCCTGGTGGTTTACGCCAAGAC
This sequence comes from Pseudomonadota bacterium, assembly GCA_018261905.1. Taxonomy (GTDB): domain Bacteria; phylum Pseudomonadota; class Gammaproteobacteria; order Burkholderiales; family Rhodocyclaceae; genus Azonexus. The sequence continues at coordinate 72,259 of JAGTRU010000024.1, forward strand.
CGACCCGCATGCAGGAGCCAAGGGCATGACTGCCTTCATCGTCGAAAAGGGCAGCAAGGGCTTCAGCCACGGCACCCACCTCGACAAGCTGGGCATGCGCGGCTCCAACACCTACCCGCTGTTTTTCGACGACTGCGAAGTGCCGGAAGAAAACGTGCTGGGCGGCGTCGGCAACGGCACCAAAGTGCTGATGTCCGGCCTCGATTACGAACGCGCCGTGCTCTGTGGCGGCCCGCTCGGCATCATGGCGGCGTGCATGGATGTCGTCGTCCCCTTCCTGCACGAGCGCAAGCAGTTCGGTCAGGCAATCGGCGAGTTCCAGCTCATGCAGGGCAAGGTCGCCGATCTCTATTCAACCTGGCAGGCGACCCGCGCCTATGTGTACGCCGTCGGCCGCGCCTGCGATACCAGCGATCACTCGCGCCGCCTGCGCAAGGACGCCGCTGGCGCCATCCTGTATTCGGCCGAAAAAGCCACCTGGATGGCCGGCGAAGCGATCCAGACGCTGGGCGGCGTCGGCTATACCAACGAGTATCCGACCGGCCGTTTGTGGCGCGATGCCAAGCTCTATGAGATCGGGGCAGGCACCTCGGAAATCCGTAGAATGCTGATTGGTCGCGAACTCTTCGCTGAAACCGCATAAACAGCTCCCGCCGGCGCCCCCGGAACGGGAGCGCCGCAATCTGGAGCCGAACAGCATGCCCGTCACCCTACGCACCCTCACCGCCCACGATACCGACGCGATCGAGCACGTCCGCCAGTTTTTCCGCAATTATGCGGCCTGGCTGGGCGTCGATCTGTCGTACCAGAATTTCGACCAGGAAATGGCTTCCCTGCCCGGCACCTATGTCGCGCCGCAGGGCCGGCTGTTCTTTGCCGAGGTCGATGGCCGGCCGGCCGGTTGCGTCGGTGTCCGGCCGCTGCCCGACAGCGAAGGGGTGTGCGAAATGAAGCGCCTCTACGTCGCCCCCGAAGAACGCGGCCACGGCATCGGCGCCACGCTGGCCCTGGCGGCCATCAAGGCGGCCAAGGAGATCGGCTACCGCAAGCTGATGATCGACACCCTGCCCAATATGCGCATGGCCGTGAAGCTCTACCGCGAACTGGGCTTCACCGAAGCGCCGAACTACTACCAGACGCCGGTCGAAGGCACGATGTTCCTGGCGCTCGACCTCGACAACTGGTCGGAAGAGGAAATCCGCAGCGAAAACCTCTCCCACCTGTTCGACTTCAATCGCGCCTGGGCCCGCCAGATGAGTGAAGTCGACCCGAGTTATTTCGACAAACTGGCCAAACTGCAGGCCCCGGAATTCCTGTGGATCGGCTGTTCCGACTCGCGCGTGCCGGCCAACCAGATCGTCGGCCTGCTGCCCGGCGAAGTGTTCGTGCATCGCAATGTCGCCAACCTGGTCATGCACACCGACATGAACTGCCTGTCGGTGATCCAGTACGCCGCCGACGTGCTGAAAGTGAAGCACATCATGGTCGTCGGCCATTATGGCTGCGGCGGCGTCGGTGCCGCGCTGCGCCGCGACCGCGTCGGCATCGTCGATTTCTGGTTGCACAACGTTACCGAAGTACATAACAAGCATCTCGCCCACATCAATGCCCTGCCGGAAGACCAGCGCCACGACCGCCTGTGCGAACTGAATGTCCTCGAACAGGTGGTCAACCTGTGCCACACCCCGGTCGTCATGGATGCCTGGAGTCGCGGTCAGAAGCTGACCATCCACGGCTGGGTTTACGGCCTGAAGGACGGCCTGGTACACGACCTCGGCATCACCGTCGATTGCCCCGAAGATTTACTCACCCGCTACGACGCCGCACTGAAAGCGTTGGAAGCCAAGTCATAACCCGCTCAGGAGAAACCAGCATGAATGCCCCGATCGTTATCGTCTCCGCCGCCCGCACCCCGATGGACTCGTTTGCCTCCGGCCGGCGCTGCGCGCCTTAACGTTCGCTACGCGATTTAGCCTGCGCCGAAAGCCCCCATCTCGATTTTCCGAACCATTACCTGAGGAACCCGCCATGACCGATCCCATTGTTATCGTCTCCGCCGCCCGCACCCCGATGGGGGCTTTTCAAGGCGGCTTCAGCAGCCTGACCGCCGCCAACCTCGGCGCCGTCGCGATCAGGGCGGCCGTCGAACGCGCCGGTCTCGATAGCAATCTGGTCGAGGAAGTGCTCATGGGCTGCGTCCTGCAAGCCGGCCAGGGCCAGGCGCCGGCCCGCCAGGCGGCCTTGCAGGCCGGCCTGCCGCTGACCGCCGGTTGCGCCACCATCCACAAGGTCTGCGGCTCGGCGATGAAGGCCACCATGCTCGGCCACGACGGCCTGCTCGCCGGTTCTTACGCGGTTGCCGTGAGCGGCGGCATGGAATCGATGACCAACGCCCCCTACCTGCTGCCCAAGGCGCGCGGCGGCTATCGCCTCGGCCACGGCCAGCTCATGGACCACATGTTCCTCGACGGCCTCGAAGACTCCTACAGCAAGGAAACCCGCGGCCGCCTGATGGGCACCTTCGCCGAAGAATGCGCCGCCAGCTACGGCTTCACGCGTGAAGCACAGGATGAATTCGCCGTCCGTTCGACGACCCGCGCCATCGAAGCCAGCAACAACGGCAGCTTCGCCTGGGAAATTGCCCCGGTCACCGTCGCCGGCAAAAAGGGCGACGTCGTCATCGACAAGGACGAAGGCCCGTTCGCCGTCAATGTGGACAAGATTCCGACCCTGAAGCCGGCGTTCAAGAAGGACGGCACCGTCACCGCCGCCAATTCCTCGTCGATTTCCGACGGCGCCGCCGCTCTGGTGCTGATGCGCGCTTCGCAAGCCGAGAAACTCGGGCTGCAGCCGCTGGCCCGTATCGTCGGCCACGCCACCAATGCCGGCTTGCCGGCCCTCTTCCCGTCGGCCCCGGTCGGCGCCATGCAGAAACTGTTCGCCAAGACCGGCTGGACCGCCGACAGCGTCGACCTGTTCGAAATCAATGAAGCTTTCGCCGTGGTCACCATGGCGGCATTGCACGATCTCCGGCTTGATCCGGCCAAGGTCAACATCCACGGCGGCGCCTGCGCGCTCGGCCACCCGATCGGCGCCTCCGGCGCCCGCATCGTCGTCACCCTGCTCGGCGCGTTGAAGAAGTACGGCAAGAAACGCGGCGTCGCCTCGCTGTGCATCGGCGGCGGCGAAGCCACGGCGCTGGCAGTGGAAATGCTGTAAGGATTGAGGATTGAGGATCGAGCTGTTAGTGAAAATTTGCGCGCCGCAAGGCGCGGAAACTTCCGCTCGATCCTCGATCCTACCAACTCGATCCTAATAAATGCCTTCGCTGACCTACCTCAAGCTGATCGGCGCCATGTTCATGTGGGGCGGCACCTGGATCGCCGGCCGGATTGTCGCGCAGGAACTGGCGGCGCCGCTGCTGGCCCCGGCCATCCGCTTCCTGATCGCCGGGCTGGCCCTGGCCGGCTTTGCGCTGGCCAGCGAGGGTCGCATTCCGCGGCCGACGACCGGCCGGGAATGGGGCATCGTCAGCGGCCTGGCGATGACCGGCATCTTCATCTACGCCCTGTGTTTTTTCTATGGCCTCAAATACATCACGGCCGGGCGCGGCGCCCTGGTGGTCGCGCTCAACCCGGTGGTTGTCGCAATCACCGCCTGGTTTTTCGGCCAGGAAAGGATGACACCGCGCAAAACGGCCGGCGTCGTCATCGCCCTGCTCGGCTGCCTGTCGGTGATCGGCAACGGCGATCCGCTGGCCCTGTTGCACGGTGCGGTGGGCATCGGCGAATGGCTGATCCTCGGTTGCGCGCTGTGCTGGACGGCCTATACCTTCATCGGCCGGCAGGCCACCAAGACGCTGTCGCCGCTGGCCGCGACGCTCTACGCCAGCCTGCTCGGCGCCCTGCTGCTCGGAACCACGGCGCTACTGCAGGGCGGCAGCGATCTCGCCGCCTGGTCGTGGCGGGTGTGGGCCAGCGTGCTGTTTCTCGGCATCGGCGGCACCGCCCTGGCCTTCACCTGGTTTGCCGACGGCGTCAAGCGCCTGGGTGCCGCCCGGGCTTCGGTTTTCGTCAATCTGGTACCGGTTTTTGCCGTGCTGCAGGCGGCGGTACTGCTCAATGAACGCCTCGGCCTCGCCGTCCTGGCCGGCGGCCTGCTGGTTATCGTCGGGGTCTGGCTGACCAGTTATCAAAAGGAGAGAAGAACGTGATACTGACGCAAGAACAGGAAATGATCCGCGATGCCATCCGCGCCTTCGCGCAGGAACAGATCGCCCCCTTTGCCGCCGACTGGGACAAGAACCACACTTTCCCGCGGCAGGCGCTGCGCGGACTGGCCGAACTCGGCGTACTCGGCATGGTGGTGCCGGAAGAATGGGACGGCGCCGGCCTCGGCTACCTGGAACTCGGCCTGGCGATCGAGGAAATCGCCGCCGCCGATGGCGCCACCTCGACCATCGTCAGCGTCCAGAATTCGCTGGCCTGCATGATTCTGCTGAAATACGGTTCCGACGCGCTGCGCCAGGAATGGCTGAAACCCCTGGCGCGCGGCGCCAAGCTCGGCTGCTTCTGCCTGACCGAGCCGCACGTCGGCTCGGACGCCGGCGCCATCACCACCACGGCGCGGCGCGAAGGTGACGAATGGGTGCTGAACGGCGTCAAGCAGTTCATCACCACCGGCAAGGAAGGCGATGTCGCCATCGTTTTCGCGGTGACCGACAAGGCGGCCGGCAAGAAGGGCATCTCGACCTTCCTGGTGCCGACCGCGACACCCGGCTACATCGTCGCCCGGCTGGAAGAAAAACTCGGCCAGCACGCTTCCGACACCGCGCAGATCCTCTTCGAGAACTGCCGCATCCCGGCCGCCAACCTGCTCGGCAAGGAAGGCGAAGGCTACAAGATCGCCCTCTCCAATCTTGAAGGCGGCCGCATCGGCATCGCCGCGCAATGTATCGGCATGGCCCGCGCCGCGCTGGAAGCCGCCGTGCGCTACGCCAAGGAACGCACCTCGTTCGGCAAACCGCTGGCCGAGCACCAGGCCATCGCCTTCCTGCTCGCCGACATGGCCACCCAGCTCGACGTCGCCCGCCAGGCCGTCTGGCACGCCGCCAGCCTGCGCGACGCCGGCCGGCCCTGCCTCAAGGAAGCTTCGCAGGCCAAGCTGTTCGCTTCGCAGATGGCCGAGAAAGTCTGCTCCGACGCCATCCAGGTACATGGCGGCTACGGCATCACCATGGATTTCCCGGTCGAACGCATCTACCGCGACGTCCGCGTCTGCCAGATCTACGAAGGCGCCTCCGAAATCCAGAAACTGGTGATCGCCCGCGCCGTGCTCGCCGACTGACCGCCATCCCGCCAACGCCGGGCTGGAATATGAGCAGCCCGGCGATCACCCCCACGAGGAGAGCAACATGAACGACAAAAACCCGATCGATTTCTGGTTCGACTTTTCCAGCCCCTACGGCTACCTGATGAGCGAAAAGATCGACGCCCTGGCCGCTCAATACGGGCGCAAGGTGAAATGGCACCCGATCCTGCTCGGCGTCATTTTCCAGGTCAATGGCGCCCGCCCGCCGGCCGAAGGCACGGGCAGCAAGGCCAAATATGTTCTCGGCGATTTCCATCGCTCGGCCCGCTTCATGGGCATCCCGTACAACCCGCCCAGCCGCTTCCCGCTGCCGACGCAAAACGCCGCCCGCGCCTATTACTGGCTGCACGGCCAGGACTGCGGCCTGGCCCGGCAATTCGCCCACGCCGCCTACCGGGCGCTGTTCGTCGATGACCGGGATATTTCCGCGCCGGACACCGTGCTCGACATCGCCGCCGGCCTCGGCGTCGACCGCGCCGCCCTCGCCACCGCCCTGCAAAGCCCGGAAATCAAGGCCCGCCTCAAGGAAGAAGTCGATCGAGCCCTGGCCATCGGCGTCTTCGGCTCGCCCTACGTACTGATCGACGGCGAAGCCTTCTTCGGCGCCGACCGCCTGCCGCAGATCGAAAAATGGCTGGAAAGCGGCGGTTTTTAAGATGAGTCTGCAACGAATCTGCGTCTTCTGCGGCTCGAATGCCGGGCACAACCCGCTGTATCGCGCCGAAGCCGAAAAACTCGGCCGCCTGCTTGCCGAACGCGGCATCGAACTGGTCTATGGCGCCGGCAATGTCGGCCTCATGGGCGCCGTCGCCGATGCCTGTCTCGCGGCTGGCGGCACGGTCATCGGCATCATCCCGGAAGCGCTGGTCGGCAAGGAAGTCGCCGGTCGCCCGGTCGATCACCGGACGCTGACGCGCATCGAGATTGTCGATTCGATGCACACCCGCAAGGCGCGCATGGCCGAACTCTCTGACGGCTTCATCGCCCTGCCCGGCGGCTTCGGCACCTTCGAGGAATTCTGCGAAATCCTGACCTGGGGCCAACTCGGCTTCCACGTCAAACCGATGGGCCTGCTCAACGTCAATGGCTTCTACGCCCCGCTGCTCGCCCTGTTCGACCATGCCGTCGGCGAAGGCTTCCTGCGTCAGCAGAACCGCGCGATGGCGCTGGCCGAAACGGATATCGAACGTCTGCTTGAGGCGATGCTGGCCTACCGGGCGGAGCCGGTCAGCAAATGGCTGAAAGGCAGTAGTGAGTTATGAGTAGTTAGTCATTAGCAAAACCACAAACCCGAGCGCTAACAACTAATAACTAACGACTAATAGCTAGGAAAGACATGACCATCCTGAAATCCCAATTGAACCCGCGCGGCGCCGACTTCCAGGCCAATGCGGCGGCCATGACGACGGTGGTGGCCGACCTGCATGACAAGGTCGAGAAAATCGCCCTCGGCGGGCCGGAAGCGGCGCGCCAGAAACATCTGGCACGTGGCAAGCTGCTGCCGCGCGAGCGGGTCAGTGCCCTGCTCGACCCCGGCACCCCCTTCCTTGAGATCGGCCAGTTTGCGGCCTACGGCATGTACGGCGGCGATGTGCCAGCGGCCTCGGTGATCGCCGGCATCGGCCGCGTCGAGGGCATCGAATGCATGATCGTCGCCAACGATGCGACGGTGAAGGGCGGCACCTACTACCCGCTGACCGTCAAGAAACACCTGCGTGCCCAGGAAATCGCCCTGGAAAACCGCCTGCCGTGCATCTATCTGGTGGACTCCGGCGGCGCCTTTTTGCCGATGCAGGACGAGGTCTTTCCGGACAAGGAACATTTTGGGCGCATTTTCTTCAACCAGGCCAACCTGTCGGCCGCCGGCATCCCGCAGATCGCCGCCGTCATGGGTTCATGCACGGCCGGCGGCGCCTACGTGCCGGCGATGTGCGACGAGTCGATCATCGTCAAGAACCAGGGCACGATCTTTCTCGGCGGTCCGCCGCTGGTCAAAGCCGCCACGGGTGAAGTGGTGTCGGCCGAAGATCTCGGCGGTGCCGACGTGCATACGCGGATTTCCGGCGTCGTCGACCATCTGGCCGAAAACGACGCGCACGCCCTGGCCATCGCGCGGCGTATCGTCCGCGACCTGAACTGGAAAAAGACCCCGCCGGTCACCTTGACCGCGCCGAGCGAGCCGCTGTTCGCCGCCGAGGAGTTGTATGGCGTGATTCCGACCGACGCGAAGAAGCCTTTCGACGTGCGCGAGATCATCGCCCGTATCGTTGACGGCTCGGATTTCGACGAATTCAAGGCGCGCTACGGCACCACGCTGGTCTGCGGTTTTGCGCGGATTTACGGCTACCCGGTCGGCATCGTCGCCAACAACGGCATCCTGTTTTCGGAATCGGCCCTGAAAGGCGCGCATTTCATCGAACTCTGCGCCCAGCGCGGCATTCCGCTCGTCTTTTTGCAGAACATCACCGGCTTCATGGTCGGCCGCAAGTACGAAAACGGCGGCATCGCCCGCGACGGCGCCAAGATGGTGACGGCAGTGGCGACGGCGAAAGTGCCGAAATTCACCGTGGTCATCGGCGGCAGCTTCGGTGCCGGCAATTACGGCATGTGCGGCCGCGCCTACAGCCCGCGCTTCCTGTGGATGTGGCCGAACGCCCGCATCTCGGTGATGGGCGGCGAACAGGCGGCCGGCGTCCTGGCCACCGTCAAGCGCGACGGCATCGAGGCCGCCGGCAAGACCTGGAGCGCCGAAGAGGAAGCCGCCTTCAAGGCGCCGATCCGCGAGCAGTACGAGACGCAGGGCCATCCCTACTACGCCTCGGCACGGCTGTGGGACGATGGCATCATCGATCCGGCCGATACCCGGCGGGTACTCGGTCTGGGGCTGTCGGCGTCGATGAATGCGCCGGCCGAGGAAACCAAGTTCGGCATTTTCCGGATGTAGGCCATGTACCTGCCCAAACATTTCGCCGAAAACGACATCGCCAAGCTGCACTACCTGATGCGCGACTTCCCGCTGGCCGCGATCGTCACGCACGGCGCGGACGGCCTGGAGGCCAACCACATCCCACTGCATCTGGTGCCGGATACCGGGCCGAACGGCAGCCTGCGGGGCCACGTGGCGCGGGGCAATCCGCTGGCAGCTGCTGACGGCCAGGAAATCCTGGTCATTTTCCAGGGCCACCAGCGCTACATCAGCCCGGCCAACTACGCCACCAAGGCCGAACACGGCAAGGTGGTGCCGACCTGGAATTACTGCGCCGTACACGCCACCGGCCGTCTGCGTCTGATCGATGATGCTGAGTGGCTTTTGGCACAATTGGCGGCGCTGACCGCCGAGCATGAGGCCGGATTGGCCAAGCCCTGGGCGGTCAGCGATGCGCCGGCCGATTACATCGAGAAAATGCTTGGGGCGATTGTCGGCATCGAGATCGTTGTCGAGCGTCTGATTGGCAAGTGGAAGGTCAGCCAGAATCAGCCGGCGGTTAATCAGGCGAGTCTGGTTGAGGCGCTGGCTGGGGAGCCGATGGGGGAGTTGATTCGGGAGAGGGGCTTGTTTAAATGAGATTTCGCTCGATTCAGAATGAAGTTCCGTTGGATAGGCTTGGGGTTCCGCCTTGCGGGCGGGCGTACTTTTTCTTGCTTCGCCAAGAAAAAGTAGCCAAAAAGAAGGTGACCCCAGGCTACGCGGTCGGCTGCGCCGACTCCCCTGCGCTACTCGAAGTGCCGGGCGGCTGCGGAACTCGGCCCTTCGGGCCTCAGACAGTCCTCGCCGACTTCCCCCGGCCCTTCTCCGTTGCTCGGCGCTCCACATGGGGACCCGGAAAGGCGTCACGGAGGAACGACTCTGCCCGAGAAAAAGAAAAAACCTTGTTTTTTGGCGGCCGACCGCAGGAAACAGTCAATAACCATCTTCACCGGTTCGGCGGCGACGCTTTTGGGGTCCCCCTGAGAGGCGCTGAGCAACGCAGGTTTGAGCGGAAAAAGGGCGAGGACTGTTTGAGGGCGAAGCCCGAGTTCCGCAGCCCCCGCTCAAACCGAGTAGCGCAAGGGACCCCCGAAGGGGGCGCCGACCCGGGGGTCGCCTTTTCTTTGGCTACTTTCTTTTGGCGAAGCAAAAGAAAGTACGCCCGCGCCGCAAGCGCGGAACCCAACCGCCAAACAAGCCCCTTGTCCCCGTAGCCGAGACCAAGAGCAGCCCCTGCCAATTAAGCAAACCCAAATAACAAAACGAGACAAACCCATGCCCATCCAAGCCCTGCAAATCGAACTTTCCGGCCCGGTCGCCACGATCTGGATGAACCGCCCCGACCAGCACAACGCCTTCGACGAAACCCTGATCGCCGAACTGACCGCCGCCTGCCTCGCCCTCGATGAAGACCAGGACGTCCGCGTCGTCATCCTCGCTGGACGCGGCAAGAGCTTCTCGGCCGGTGCCGATCTCAACTGGATGAAACGCGCCGCCAACAACGGCCTGGCAGACAACCTCGACGACGCCCGCGCCCTGGCTCACATGCTGCGCACCCTGGCCGAAATGCGGAAACCGACCATCGCCCGCGTCCAAGGCGCCGCTCTCGGCGGCGGCATGGGCCTGGCTGCGGCCTGTGACATCGCCGTCGCTTCGACGAAAGCCGTGTTCGCCACCTCGGAAGTCAGGTTCGGCATCATTCCCTCGGCCATTTCGCCCTACGTGCTGCGCGCTATCGGCGCCCGCCAGGCGGGCCGTTACTTCCAGTCGGCCGAGCGCATCGACGCCCAGCGCGCCCGCGACATCGGCCTGGTGCACGAAACCGTCGAAGCGGAACAACTCGATGCCAAGGTGCAGGAAATCGCCGCTGCCCTGCTCCAGGGCGGCCCGCTCGCCCAGGCCGCGGCCAAGGACCTGATCCGCGCCGTCGCCGGCCAGCCGATCAACCAGACCTTGGTCGAGGAAACCGCCCACCGCATCGCCCACCTGCGCGCCACACCGGAAGCCCGGGAAGGCATCGCCGCCTTCCTGGATAAACGTTCTCCTTCCTGGATAGGGGAATAAGCCATGTTCAATAAAATTCTCATCGCCAACCGCGGGGAAATCGCCTGCCGCGTCATCAAGACCGCCCGCCGCATGGGTATCCGTACCGTCGCCGTCTATTCCGAGGCTGACGCCAATGCCCGCCATGTCCGCCTCGCCGACGAGGCGGTACTGCTCGGGCCGGCGGCCGCCCGCGAGTCCTACCTAGTCGCCGACAAGATCATCGAGGCCTGCCTGCGCACCGGCGCCCAGGCGGTGCACCCCGGCTACGGCTTCCTTTCCGAGAATGCCGATTTCGCCGAGGCGCTTGCCGCGGCCGGCATCGCCTTCATCGGCCCGCCGGCCTCGGCGATCCGCGCCATGGGCTCGAAATCCGAAGCCAAGAAGCTGATGGGCAAAGCGGCCGTGCCGCTGACACCCGGCTATCACGGCGACGACCAGACCCCGGCCCTGCTCCACCAGGAAGCCGACCAGATCGGCTACCCGGTGCTGATCAAGGCGGCAGCCGGCGGCGGAGGCAAGGGCATGCGTCTGGTCGAAAAATCGGAGGACTTCCCCGACGCCCTCGCCTCCTGCAAGCGCGAAGCGGCATCCAGCTTTGGCAGCGAACACGTGCTGGTCGAAAAATACATCACCCGGCCGCGCCACATCGAAATCCAGGTCTTTGCCGACACGCTGGGCAACTGCGTCTATCTCTTCGAGCGCGACTGCTCGGTACAGCGCCGGCATCAGAAAGTGCTGGAAGAAGCGCCCGCTCCCGGCATGACGGCGGAACGCCGGCGCCAGATGGGCGAGGCGGCGGTCGCTGCGGCCCGCGCCGTCGGCTATGTCGGCGCCGGGACCGTCGAGTTCATCGCCAACCAGGACGGTTCCTTCTATTTCATGGAAATGAATACCCGCCTGCAGGTCGAACACCCGGTCACCGAGATGATCACCGGCCAGGACCTGGTCGAATGGCAGTTGCGCGTCGCCGCCGGCCAGCCGCTGCCGCTCGCCCAGGAGCAATTGCAGATCCGCGGTCATGCGCTGGAAGCCCGCATCTATGCCGAGGATGCGAGCAAGGGCTTCCTGCCGTCGACCGGCAGCCTGATCCGCCTGTCGACGCCGGCCGAAACCCTCAATGTGCGCGTCGACACCGGCGTCGAGGAAGGCGACGAAATCACACCTTTCTACGATCCGATGATCGCCAAGCTGATCGTCTGGGACGAACACCGCGACGCTGCCCTGGCCCGCATGCGTCAGGCGCTGGCCGACTACCAGGTGGTCGGCGTCACCACCAACATCGCTTTCCTGTCCCGCCTCGTCGCCTGCCCGGCTTTCGTCGGCGCCGATCTCGACACCGGGCTGATCGAGCGGCAGAGGGAGTTTCTTTTCCCCGCCGCCCAGGCCGTGCCGCGCGACGCGCTGCTCGTCGCCACGGTCGGCGAACTGCTCTGGGAGCAGCGGGCCGCCAAACTGGCGGCGCGCAACAGCGGCGACCCCTGGTCGCCCTGGCATGCCCGCGACGGCTGGCGGATGAATCTTTCCGCCGCCCGCATGATCGGCTTTCGCGCCCCGAAGGACGCCTCCCCCGGGGAGGATGGCGACTGCCTGAGCGAAGTGCGGGTTCGCTACCAGGGTGCTCAATGGGCCATCTCCATCCACGGCCAGACGACGCTGGCGCGCGGCAAAAAACTCGATGGCGACCAGTTTGCCGTCGAACTCGACGACCGCCGCCTGATCGCCAGCGTCGTCGCGGTGGGCAGCAAGCGCAGCATCTTTCTTCATGGAAGCACGTACTCACTTCTGCGCGATGACCCATTGCACCGGGTCGACGCCGGCGACAGTCACGGCGGCGGCCTGACCGCGCCGATGCCCGGCAAGGTCGTCGCCCTGCTCGTCCAGCCCGGCCAGAAAGTCGAAAAAGGCGCACCGCTGCTGATCCTCGAAGCAATGAAAATGGAACACACCATCACCGCCCCCGCCACCGGCACCGTCAAAGCCTTCTGCTACGCGGCCGGCGAACAGGTCGGCGATGGGGCGGCGTTGGTCGAGTTCGAAGCAAACTTGACAACTTGACACGATATTTTCGGAATACTAGGATCAACCAGTTAGCAGTCAATCGAGAAAGCATCATGCAAACCATCCAAGTCGGTGAATTCAAGGCCCGTTTTTCAGAAATGATCGACTCGGTACGCGCCGGCGAAACCATCGTCGTCGCCTATGGCCGCAATCAGGAGAAGGTCGCCGCGCTGATTCCCTACGACCAGTTGCCCACTCACCAACCGCGCCAGCTCGGTACCCTGGCCGGCGTCGCCAGCGTCAGCTTTGCCGAAGACTTCGCCATCACCGACGAAGAACTGCTCGGCGCATGAAACTGCTGCTCGACACCCACGCCCTGCTCTGGTCGATCATCGCGCCCGAGCAACTGTCGCCGGCCGCCCGCACGGCGATCACCGACCCGGCGGCACAGGTCGCCGTGAGTGCCGTTTCGTTCTGGGAAATCGCCATCAAGAGCGCCCTCGGCAAACTGACTGTGCAGGGTGCCACGCCGGAAGCGCTGGTCGATGCCGCCCAGCAGCAAGGGATCGACCTGCTACCGCTCGATCCCCGCCTGGCGGCAAGCTTCACCCGCCTGCCGATCGACCCGCAGCATCGCGACCCATTCGACCGCATGCTGGTCTGGCAAGCCCTCTCGCTCGGCTACACGCTGGTCAGCCGGGACCGAAAAATCTCAGCCATCCAACTATCGGGGTTGCGCGTTCTTTGGTAACCAGCCAAACCCTATCAAGGAATTGTGAACGCAATGAATCGCCATCAGGAAGCGGGGGGTATCTTGCCGGCGATGGACAGTGGTGCTACTTTGGTAACACCACTACTCAGGAGCGCATGCCATGTCTACGACATCCCTGAAAATCTCCGACGAACTCAAGCAACGCGCCATCCATGCCGCCCAACAGCAAGGGCTGTCGCCACACGCCTTCATGGTGCAGGCGATCGAGCAGGCAGCACGCGCAGCGGAACTGCGGGCAAGTTTTGTCGACGACGCGCTTGCCGCCCGAGAAGCCATGCGGCAAAGCGGAACCGGCTACGAAGCCGATGATGTCCGCGCCTATATCAAGGCACGTATCGCCGGGCAAACGCCGAAAAGGCCGAAGGCGAAGTCTTGGCGAGGCTGAGTTATTCGGAACAGGCCCTGGCCGATATCGAGGCATTGACCGCTTTCCTGGCGGAAAGCGATGCCCTCGCGGCCATGGAGACCTTCGACCTGATCGACGAAGCCATCAGTCTGCTTTGCCGGCATCCCTTCATCGGCCGACCGGTCGAGCATGCTTTGCGCGAATTGGTGATTTCCCGGGGCAGGACCGGCTACCTCGCGCTTTACAGTTTCGAAGAGGCTCAGGACGCCATTCTGATTTTGTGCATACGCCACCAACGTGAAGCCGGGTATGGGCGAGAATGACGCAAGCGATGGCTTTAGCAGACCACGATTTAATTGTCGTAACGAATTGCTTTACGAAACCGTGGTCTGTCCCCTGTTTTCGAGGGCAGACCTCGCACATCGTGAATACGAAGCGCACAAATCCTGGCGGGAAAACGGTCGATGACATGCTGTATGCTTGGAAACGGGAATCGGAGTTGTTCGATTGGACAGCTTATTGGACAGGCCGTCGGATTAGGCGAGAGGCTCCTCGTCTACTATTAATTTAAATTTAGGAGTTCCCGTGGAGCGTGGGATAGTCATTACACCCAATTACAGAGTCCTAAATGGAGGTCGGGGGATTCAGTTATCTGGAAACGTCGACCCCATAAATCTTCGTAAATATTTGTTGTTCTGGGACAAAATAGATTATCCAGTAAATAACGTGATCCATTATAGCGGCGGATCAGATATTGACTTCCTTGTACAAGAAGGTATTGCCAAAAGTACAGAAGTAAGATTTCAAAAAATGGAAGCCCATGAGAATGGGCTAATATTTCTTGCCTCTCAAATGGCCGCATTTGATGCGAACAATAAGGTTGAAAACCAAGCTTGGAGCATTGCTCAGCCAACAGATGTTCTATTGGTTCCGGCAACCCTGTCTAAAATGCAAGGCTGTCTGGAGGTCGAACTATATGAAGCAATACAAATACCGACTCACGTTGTGCCGCTTCAGGACATACTAGAGTTTAAACAAAGAAGATTACCCGAGTTGATTTCTCTGCGCGACACAATGGATACGATAGTGGATCAAATAATGGGGGCTCAAGATATTCCAAAAAGAAAAACAAAAGCCCTTAATAAACTTCATAGGGATCTGAATGATTTTAATAGGGTAATGGAAGAGACAAAATTCGAACGAGTAAAACGATCTCTTACAGCAGTTGCAACTGACCCATGGTTTGGTGTTGCCAGCACCGCAGCATTGGTTAAAGATTATTTGCCTGAGAATTATCAACCATATGTTCAAAGCCTAAATGTTGCTGCATTGGGTGCATGTGCTCTGAAGTTTGCTTACAGCGAACTTTCCGTTGGGCGAAATATCCCAGAAACATTCAGACATTTTGCGTATATTGCTTCAATTCGGCGCGAAATCGTATAACAAGTCCATCAAGCAAGCACATACGGGGTCAGACCGCTATTTCCGCTCGATGAAGCCGCGCAAGAAAAACAGGGGACAGACATCGGCTTAATCGTCGTAACGGATTGCGTCACGAAAACCGTGGCCCCCTGTTTGCCATCGGGAACCAGCGTCGTTTTGACTGCCCGCCTCGCGGCGGCCGATTACTTATCTCTAACCATCTCACCAAATAACCATGCGCTATCAAGGTCGAATTTCCACCTGGAAGGATGACAAAGGTTTTGGCTTCATCACGCCCAACGGCGGTGGCGAGCAAGTCTTCGTGCACATCAACGCCTTTTCCAGCCGGCAGCGTCGGCCGGAAGGTAGCGAACTCGTCACCTACGAACTCACGGTCGATGGCAAGGGCCGTTCCCAAGCCCAAGCCGTTGCCTTTGTCGGCACGCGGCCCACTCCGTCCAGCGCGCCGGGCCGCAGCAAGCTTCCTCCCCTATTCGCCGTTTGCTTTCTGCTCCTTGTCGTTGTTACCGTTTTCACGGGTCGGCTACCCATTGCTGTCCTTGCCCTCTACGTTGTTGCGAGCGTCGTCGCCTTCTTTGCTTATGCCTTCGACAAATCAGCGGCCTTGCGCAATCAATGGCGAACGCAGGAAAGCACCTTGCATTTGTTCGCCCTGCTCGGTGGCTGGCCGGGCGCCCTGGCGGCACAGCGGCTGCTTCGGCACAAGTCGGCGAAGGCGTCGTTTCAGGTCACGTTCTGGGGCACCGTCGCGCTCAACTGCGGGGCGTTCGGCTGGTTGTTGTCGCCCTCCGGCGCGACAGTGCTTCACTCCATCCTGCGGGCGGCGTAAGGTCCAATCATCGTTCGAGCCTTTCCGGCTCCGGCCCGCCCTCCCTTCCTTCCTTCACCCCACTCTACTTTCCCGCCCATGTCCCTACCTTCCAAAGTCAAAATCGTCGAAGTCGGCCCGCGCGACGGCCTGCAGAACGAAAAGCAGATCGTCCCGACGGCCACCAAGATCGAACTGATCGAGCGCCTGGCGGCGGCCGGCTTGCGGGCCATCGAGGCGACTTCCTTCGTATCGCCCAAGTGGGTGCCGCAGATGGGCGACAACAGCGCGGTGATGCAGGGCATCAAGCGCCAGGCGGGCGTCGCCTACCCGGTATTGACACCGAATCTGCAGGGTTTCGATGCGGCGATCGAAGCCGGGGCGACGGAGGTCGCCATTTTCGCCGCCGCTTCCGAAACCTTCTCGCGCCAGAATATCAACTGCTCGATCGCTGAAAGCCTGAAGCGTTTCGAGCCCATCCTGTCGGCCGCCAGCGCCCTCGAAATCCCCGTGCGCGGCTATGTCTCCTGCGTCGTCGGTTGCCCCTACGAAGGCGCCGTGGCGCCGGAACAGGCGGCGGCGGTCGCCAATACGCTGCATGCCATGGGCTGCTACGAAGTGTCGCTGGGCGACACCATCGGCGTCGGCAACCCGGCCAGCGTTTCCCGGCTGATCGAGGCCTGCGCCCGCCAAGTCCCGATCGAGCGTCTGGCTGGCCATTACCACGACACTTACGGCATGGCGGTGGCCAATATCTACGCCTCGCTGCAACTCGGCCTGGCCACTTTCGACAGTTCGCTGGCCGGCCTGGGCGGCTGCCCCTACGCCAAAGGCGCCTCCGGCAATGTGGCGACCGAAGATGTCGTCTATCTGTTGCATGGATTGGGCATTGAAACCGGCATCGAACTGGCTACACTGGCGACTATCGGCGACTGGATTTCCGGCGCCCTCAACCGCCCGAATGGTGCAAAAGCCGGTCGGGCACTCTGTGCCAGGACCGAGTGAGCCTTTTCTCCAGCGTTGCCGATTTCCTCAAACCAACCCCGCCCCCCGATCAGGAGATCCTCGCCGGACTCGACCTGGTGGCCCGGGTGGTCGAACCGGCGCTGCGGTTTACCCCCGGTTTCGAAAAGCGTCTGCGCGCCCCGCTGCAACACGCCCTCGGCTACTGCGCCGAACTCGTCGCGGCCCTGCCCGGGCCGATCGAGGTCAATCGCCAGGCCTTCGCCAACGATCCGCTGGTTCATGCCCTGTTCGCCACGGCCAGCGATATCGAGCAGATGCTCGGCCGCAGCCAGGCCGTCCGCGACTTCCTGGCCAGCCCGGACTGCTGGCAAAGCGATCACTTCTACGCCATGTTCGCGGCCCGACGTCAGCAAAAAAAGCAGCTCGGCATGGAACAGCAGGGCGACCTGATCCGCAGCGACGTGCCGCAACTGGTCCTCTATTTTTCCGGCCAAACCCTGATCGAGCCCAACTGCCAGATCGAAGAGATGCGGCTCGGCTTGCGCGGCAAGGCCCTAGCCAGCCTGCTCCAGACCTTCCATTCGCACCTCGAAGTCCTGCGCCACGAACGCCAGGGGCTATGCGCCGAACTTGCCGTCGAGCGGGCCCACCTCACCGTATTGCGCGGTTCGTCGGGGGGGCGGGAAATCGCCGTCGGTACCCGCCACCTCAGCGAACTGGACGCCCAATTGCGCCGGCAAGCCGAAGCCCTGGCGCCCGAACACCTGATTGACGCCCTGGCCGACTATCTGACGACCCCGGAACGGGTGCTCTACCTGTCACCGGTGGCCATCACCGTAGACCGTCTCGGCATCATCCGCGATGAAGCGGACAGCTTGAGCAATATCCACACCTTGAATTTTCCGGAACTAACTGCCCGCGATCGGCGTCTTCATCTCGCCATGCTCGCCAGAATCAACCGCGAAGAAGCGCTCGAAGCGGTAGAGAAGGTGCGCGATCAACAACACCGCTTCTTGCTCATCTGAATGCTGCCCTCACCCTGTATCAACATTTGTCGAATGGATGCCGTCAGCGGCCTGTGCCTCGGCTGTTTTCGCACCCTCGACGAAATCGCCCGCTGGGCGGCCACCGACGATACCGCCCGGGCGCTTATCCTGGCTGCCGTGGCCAGCCGCCGGCCGGCCCTTCCCGGCGAGCCGGCGGCCTTGCCGCCAGCGCCGCACCGCTAACCGCATGGACCACGAAGAAGATCTCTACCCCTGCGTCGGCATCTGCATGGCCGATCCCGATTCCGGCTATTGCCTGGGCTGCGGTCGGCCGCCGCTGGCGGCGCCGGGCATCGTCGCCGAAATCTGTCGCCCGGTCGTCGGACCCGAGACGCACAAGGCTGATCCGGACACCCCGGAGTGAGCGTTTGCTTACCTGAATCTCTGCTCGTTCTCGAACGCGGCTGGCTTTCCGCCAATAACATCCTGGGCTTTGATGGTGACCAGGCAACCTTGGTCGACAGTGGCTATGTCAGCCATGCCGCGCAGACCGTCGAGCTGGTCGGCCACGCGCTGGCCGGCCGCCGCCTGAAGCGCCTGCTCAACACCCACTCCCACTCCGACCACATCGGCGGCAACGCCGCCCTGCAGGCCGCCTACGCTTGCGAAATCGTCGTTCCGGCCGGACTGCACGCGGCCATTGCCGAGTGGGATGAAAACGCCCTGCTCCTCTCGCCGCTCGGTCAGCAGGGCGCCCGTTTCCAGCACGACCGCCTGATCGCGGCCGGCGACGAAATCGAGTTCGGTGGCCTGAACTGGCGGGCGCTGGCCGTCCCCGGCCACGACATGGAAGCCCTCGCCTATTACAACGCGGAACGGCGCCTCCTGATTTCCGGCGACGCGCTCTGGGAAAACGGCTTCGGCGTCATATTTCCGGAACTGCTCGGCGAAGCCGATGGCCTGGCCAGTACCCGGGCAACCCTCGAAATGCTCGGCCGGCTGCCCATCGACACCGTCATCCCCGGCCACGGCCGGCCATTCGCCACGGTCGATAGCGCCCTGCAGAGGGCGTTTCGCCGCCTCGATCAATTTCAGAACAATATTGAACAGTTGGCCTGGCACGCCATCAAGGTCATCGTCGTCTTTGCCCTGCTGGAAAAAACCCGCCTGCCGGCCGACGAATTCCCGGGCTTCGTGCTCGACCTGCCCTTCGCGGTAGACGTCAACAAGCGCTACCTGAATCTGCCCGCCGAACAGTTGCTCGCCCGCCTGCTACGCGAACTCCTGCTGGTCGGCGCCCTGCGCCAGGAAGAAGGCTGGCTGCTGGCGTAAAGCGCCTTACGGCTTGCCGGTCACGGCAGCGACGCGGCCCTTGGCACCGCTGGCCTCGGCAATCAAGTAATCGGAAGAGCGGCGAAAGCTTTGCGACCATTTGCCGTCATCGAGGACCGAGGCATTTACCCGCAAGGCCGCCGCCACCTTGCGCGGCCGATAGCCGGAGGCCTTGAGCAGGCTGAGCGCGATCGCGTCGGCTTCCTCTTCCTGCGTATCGCGCATGCTGAACGAGGCCACCTGGCCGCCCCCGGCGGATACCAGGCTCTTCAACAATTCGCTGCCGGGCAGGATGAGATTCATCAGCATCGAGGTGGCCATGCTGGCTGCCGAATTTTCTTCCGGATGGCGGGCAATGACGTGCCCCATTTCGCGCGCGATCATGAAGGCCACCCAATCGTCGCTCGGGCGCCAGGCACCGAGCACCGAATTCACCGCGATCCGGCCATTGGCGCTGCAGGCGCTGCTCGGCTCGCCACTATCGACGACATAGACGTCGATGCGATTACCGCTCAACCCGGGAAGCGACTGCGCCAGATTCGGGTAGAGCGTCTGCACGCCGCCCTGCAACTTGCGGGCGACCCGCTCGACCTGCAGGACGAAAAGCGGCAGGACGGCACTTTCCGGGGGCTTGGCGCACTTGTTTTCGGCCAGGCAATTGAGGTGGTATCGAATCCCGGTGCTGACATCGAAGAGCAGATCGGCATGCCTCGAGGCGAGGGGTAGATCGACCATCCGCGAGCGATTCCCGGCCGGCGTCGACGAACACCCGGCCAGTGCCGCGCCAAGCATGGCCAACAGGCAGATCCGGATCATCGTCAGCACACTGTTCACGATCAATTCAGCGGCGCCGAGTAGCGCGCTCTCAACATTCCCTTAGACCTGACCGAGCGGGCTAAATTCGGCGGCAGAAGCGGGCCTGGCATATTCGTTTTCGGCGTAGGCGATGATCTGACTGCGCACACCGTCGAAAACCGGGGCCGGGGCATGCTTTCTTTCAGGAAGAAAACTTTTCAGGAAATCCTCGGTCAGATATTCGCCGGGATGGCGTTTCCCCAACAGATATTCCGAGCGGCGAGCAGTCACCACCAAGAGCGACTCGCCATGCCTTTCATAGCCGGTCAGATAGGAGGTGCGAATCACCGAGGAACCTGGAAAACGCGGGTTGGAGCTAGCCACCAATCCTTCGATACACGCCACATAGCGGCCGTCTTCCGGAGCTTTGGCGTGGATGATTTTCCAGTTATCGAGAATATTCATGATGCGTCGTCAAGAGTCCGGGCAGCCCCCGGTTAATCAGCAAAGCCCAGCGACGGACCGACGATTGCCGTCGGTGAGCCACCCATCGCGCGGGAATTTCTCCCACAGCACGCTCCACTATATCTGAAAATGCAACTTGGTGGCAGCTTTACCCAATGTCGGCAGGGCTTGCCGTTGCTTTAGCGCGACGCGGCAAATCACCGCCGACCGGAACAACTACAGCGCCCCTACAAAACCGCCGATCTGGCCGTTGTAGGCACTTACAGCCAGCCACCGACAGGGCGGGTTTACCCGGCGTAGCAGCCGGCTGCTACCCGCGCCGAGCGGATTTGCCGACAATGGATCGGCCACTAAATCAATGACCAGGAGACAACTATGGCAGCCAAGAAAATTCTGATGCTCACCGGCGATTACACCGAAGACTACGAGACCATGGTGCCCTTCCAGGCCCTGCTGATGGTCGGCCACAACGTGCACGCCGTCTGCCCCGGCAAAAAGGCCGGCGAGCAGATCCGCACGGCCATCCACGACTTCGAAGGGGACCAGACGTATTCGGAAAAACCCGGCCACAACTTTACGCTGAATGCCACCTTCGCCGAGATCAAGGTCGAAGACTACGATGCGCTGGTCATTCCCGGCGGTCGCGCCCCGGAATACCTGCGCCTCAATGCGCAGGTGATTGCCGCCGTGCAACATTTCGCCCAAGCCAACAAACCGATCGCCGCCATCTGCCACGGCGCCCAATTGCTGAGCGCCGCCGGCGTGCTGGACGGCCGCTCGTGCAGCGCTTACCCGGCGTGCGGCCCGGAGGTGACGGCGGCCGGCGGCAAGTTTGCCAATATTGCGGTGGACCAGGCCGAGGTCGACCGCAATCTGGTCACCGCCCCCGCCTGGCCGGCCCATCCGGCATGGCTGGCCAAGTTCCTGCGGCTCCTGGGAACGCACATCGAAGTCTGAGATCAAAGCCGGAGATGGGCAGCCGGGCGGCCGCCCGGTTGCCCCTTCCCACCCGCCGGAGACCACGATGTGCGAGCTCTACGTCAAGGCCGACCCCATTCTCTACGAGTCGCGCGCCCGTTCCCTGCGCATACACGGCGCCGTCACCAAGATCCGGCTGGAAAACCTGTTCTGGGACATTCTTGCCGAACTGGCGGCCAGCGACGGCTTTACCACCAACCAGCTAATCGTCCGGCTGTACGACGAGTTGCTTGAGTATCGCGGCGAAATCGAGAATTTTTCTTCCTTTCTCCGCGTCTCCTGCCTGCGCTATCTGATGTTGAAAAAAACGGTCGGTGACCGCCCGCCCCTGGCCATCGTCGAAAAATCCGCCGCCTGACGGCCAACGAACCACGGCAAACCGGCCAACGTTATCCCGCCGGAAACGTATAATAAAATCCTGATCAATCGAGGGATTCCCGGCATGAGCTTCCGTAACCGACTGCTACTTGGCATGACGCTAATCATGGCCGCCTTCCTTACCGCCATCGTCGTGGCCTACGGTGGCCTGCGCTCCTCGTCGGCGCAATTCGGCGCCTTCCTCGACGGGATCGACAGCCTGCAGCAGAATTATCGCGAGATGTACGCCCAGGGTCTGCAAATGGGTCAGGCCCTGCGCAATATCGTGCTCGACCCGGCCAATCCGAAAGCCTACGAAAATCTCGATAAGGCGCGCAAGGATTTCGCCAGCGCGCGCGACCAAGCCGGTCGGGCCGCCCTCCTGGTCGATGGTTTCGGCAATTCGGTAAACCAGCTTGAAAGCCTTGCCCAGACCCAGGCCGAAGCCCAGAAATTGGTCATGGAAGCCCTCAAGGCCGGCCGGGCCGAGGAGGCCAAATCTTTGATCAACAGCCGTGAAACGCCGGCCTGGCGCGCCCTCAAGAAGGCCTTGCTGGACGATATCGCGTCTATCCAGAAACAGACCGAAATCCACCGCGGCGAAGTGATCGAGCGGACCAATCGGCTCGAGAACATCATTCTCGCCCTTTCCCTGCTCGCCATCCTGATCAGCGTCGCCACCGTCATTACGACGCTCGCTTACGTCCGCCGCGAGCTGGGCGGCGAGCCGGCCTATGCCCGCCAGGTCGCCAACGCCGTGGCGACCGGCGATCTCAGCCGCCCGATCGATCTCGCCAACGCCGGCCAGGACAGCCTGCTGGCCGCCCTGGCGGCCATGCAGGAACATCTGCGGCAACTGGTCAGCGCCCTTTCCGGCCATGCCCGCGATGTCGAGCAAATGGCCCGCCAGGTGGCCGAGGCGACCGATCGCGTCGCCGCCGGCAGCAGCCGGCAATTGCAACTGGCCGGCGAGATGGCCGGCAACACGCAAAGTCTGAACAACAGCTTGCACAATGTGATGGAGGCCGTCAGCGAGGCCGAGCAGATCGTCGCCGAATCGAGTTCCGTCTCCGACAGCGGTGCCGCCCTGGCTGGCCGGACGGCCGTCGAAACGGAAGCCATGGCCGATTCGGTGCGGACGACGGCCGGCCATATTCAGCAACTGGGCACGCTGTCGGGACAAATCAACTCGATCCTCGGCGTCATCTCCGACATCGCCGGCCAGACCAACCTGCTCGCCCTCAATGCCGCCATCGAAGCGGCCCGGGCTGGCGAACAGGGACGCGGGTTTGCCGTGGTCGCCGACGAAGTACGCAAGCTGGCCGAACGGACGACGCAATCAACGGCCGAAATATCCGCCATGGTGGACAGCATCCGCAGCGGCACCCAACGCGCCGTCGCCGGCATGGAATCCGGCCTGCTCCAGGTCACCCACAGTGTCGAGCTGTCGCATCAGGCACGCGATGCCTTCAACCGGATGAACGCCAGTTCGCTCGAAGTGAGCGGGGTCGTACAGCGCATTACGGCGGCGATCAACGTCGAGAGCAATAACGAACACGCCATTCAGTCGCGCGTCGACCAAGTGCTCGGCCTGATCGAACAAAACGACCGGGCCATGCACGATGTCGTCGACTTCGCCGGCCGCCTGAAAACCACCTCCGGAGCGCTCGGCCAGGCCGTCGCCCGCTTCCGGCTTTAATTACCGCAGAGGAGCAGAGAAGACCGGGAAAGCAATCGCTTGCCTCATTGCCGCCCCCCGGAGCTCTAGGCCGAAGAATCCAGCTCAGCTTCGTTGTTCCTCAATCTCTCCGCGTCTCTGCGGTTCAATCGCGTTTTCTCGGTTTAGGCTGGCCGGCTGCGCCGCCGCTCAGGCTTTTGGCAGGGCTAGCTGAACCAGACGCACCCAGTAGCTGACGCCGAGGGTCAGTAACTCGTCATTGAAATCGTAATGCGGGTTATGCAACGTACAGCCGCCGGTGCCCGGTCCGTTGCCGAGCCAGACATAGCAGCCGGGCTTTTCGCGCAACATGTAGGCAAAATCTTCCGCCCCCATCGACGGCAGGATGTCGGTCAGCACCCGCTCTTCGCCAAAGACCGAGGTCGCCACTTCTTGGCAGAACCTGGCCTCGGCAAGGCTATTCACGGTCGGCGGATAGCGATGGTCGAACTGGACGCCGATCTGCGCCCCGTTGGCTGCGGCGATGCCGCTGCACAGGCGTTCGATGGCCCGCTCGACGCTTTCCTGGACTTCCGGCTTGAAACTGCGGATGGTGCCGCGCAAGACCACTTCTTCCGGGATGATGTTCCAGGCCTCGCCGGCATGAAACTGGGTAACGCTGACCACCGCCGACTCGCAGGGATGCAGCGTGCGGCTGACGACGGTTTGCAGGGCCTGCACCAGTTGCGAGCCGGCGACGATGGAATCGATGCCCTGATGCGGCATGGCGGCATGGCAACCGTGGCCGCGCACGATGATCTCGAAGGCGCAGGTGCCGGCCATCACCGGCCCCGGCATGACGGCCATTTCGCCGACCGGAATGCCCGGCCAGTTGTGCAGCCCGAAGACCGCCTCGACCGGGAAGCGCTCGAACAAGCCGTCTTCGATCATCACCGCGGCGCCGCCTTCCGATTCCTCGGCCGGCTGGAAGATGAACACGGCGACCCCGTCGAAATCCGGGTTGTCCGCCAGGTAACGGGCCGCCCCGAGCAGCATCGCGGTATGCCCATCGTGGCCGCAGGCGTGCATCTTTCCCTGGTGTTTCGAGTGATGCGGAAATTCGTTCAATTCGGCCAGCGGCAGCGCATCCATGTCGGCCCGCAGGCCGATCATCTTCTCGCTGTTGCCGGCCCGCAGCACGCCGACGACACCGGTCTTGGCGACACCACGCTGCACCTCCAGGCCGTAGGCCTCGAGTTCGCGGGCGACCAGGTCGGCGGTACGGTTTTCGGCAAAAGCCAGCTCCGGGTGGGCGTGGATGTCGCGCCGCTGGTTGGTCAATTCGGCCAAAAAAGGCAATTTCAGTAGGGGAAAAGTCGGGGGCATGATCATCTCCTTGTTTATTTCTATTATGCCGCGGGTTGCCTGGCCGCGCCGCGTTGATTATGCTGCGGCTGATGGAACTCATTTTGATTAGCGGCCTTTCCGGCTCGGGCAAGTCGGTGGCCCTGCACTTGCTCGAAGATGCGGGTTATTACTGCGTAGACAACTTGCCGGTATCGATGTTGACGGTACTGGTCGGCATGCTCAAGGAAGAAAAAATCAGCAAACTGGCGGTGGCCATCGACGCCCGCTCCGGTCATGGCATCGACCTGCTGCCGGGAAAGTTGAAAAACCTGACGGCAAGCGGCACCCACCATACCTTTCTGTTCCTGCATGCCAACGAGGAGACGCTACTCAAGCGCTACTCGGAATCCCGTCGCCGGCACCCGCTGGCCGCCACCGGACAAAGCCTGGGCGAAGCCATCCGCAGCGAGCGCGAGATGCTCGAACCGATTTCCGGCCTCGGTCACCGGATCGACACCAGCGGTCTGAAAGCCAGTGCCCTGCGCGAATGGGTGCGCCAGTTCGTCGAGGCCGAAGCCAGCCAGGGCCTGACCCTGATGTTCGAATCCTTCGGTTACAAGCTCGGCATCCCGCTCGATGCCGACCTGGTCTTCGACGTCCGTTGCCTGCCCAACCCGCATTACGCCGCCGAACTGCGGCCGCTCAACGGGCGCGACCAGCCGGTGATCGATTTTCTCGAGTCCGAGCCGGAAGTCCGCCGGATGCGCGAGGACATCAAGCATTTCATCGCTTCCTGGCTGCCGGCCTATGTCCGCGACAACCGCAACTACCTGACGGTGGCGATCGGCTGTACCGGCGGCCAACACCGTTCGGTCTATCTGGCCGAATGGCTGGGGCAGGCCTTCGCCGGGCAGGCCCGCGTCCTGGTCCGGCATCGGACGCTGGCCGGGTGACAGGCGAGCGCGCGCGCCCAACCGCCCCCGGCGGGCAGGGCACCTAGTGCACTGGCTCAGCCTGCTCCGTCCCGGCGACTGGCTGGTCATCCTGCTCGGTGCCCTGGCCGTCGGCGGCAGCGTGCCGATGTTCTGGCAGGGCGGCATGGCCGAGCGCGCCATCATTCGCCAGGAAGGCCGGGTTTTTGCCGAAGTCGATCTGCGCAGCCGCAAGCAATTCGAAGTGGCCGGCCCGCTCGGCACCACGCTGATCGCCGTCGAACCCGGCCGGGCCCGCGTCATCTCCGATCCCGGGCCGCGCCAGTACTGCGTCAAACAGGGCTGGCTGATGCGCCCCGGCGAAATCGCCATTTGCGCCCCGAATCGCGTCAGTGTCCAGATTGCCGGACGGACCAAGGTCTATGACTCGATCAGTTATTGACCACGGCTCTGGCGCCAGCGCTGCCATGCATGGCGAGGCGAGCGAGACAGACAAGGCTGGCGGCGAAGGCGCAGCAAATTCGTGGCGCGGAAACCCCGGGCGGCGGCCCGCGGTGACTCAACTTACGGTCACCGCCGAAGACCGCCGCGTCGCCTGGCTGGCCACCGCAGCGGTCGGCCTGTCGCTGGTCGACGCGGCGATTCCCTCGCCGCTGCCGGGCGTCAAGCCAGGGCTGGCCAATATCGTCACCCTGGTCGTGCTGGCCCGCTACGGCTGGGGCACGGCGGTGTGGGTCAGCGGCCTGCGGGTCCTGGCCGGCAGCCTGCTGCTCGGCTATTTCCTCGCCCCCGGCTTTTTCCTGTCGCTGACCGGCACGACCCTCAGCCTGCTCACCCTGGGCGTCGCCCGGCATCTGCCGCAGCGCTGGTTCGGCCCGGTCAGCCTGTCCATCCTTGCCGCCTTCGCGCACATCGGCGGCCAGTTGCTGCTCGCCCGCCTGTGGTTGATCCCGCACGACGGCGTCTTCCTGCTCACCCCGGTGTTCGCCGGCGCGGCGCTGGTCTTCGGCACCATCAACGGCCTGATCGCGGCTAAACTGCTGGCTGAACCCGTCCCCCCGGAAGTCCGCTAATGCCCAAGACCATTTGCCTTGCCCTGACCGGCGCCTCCGGCATGCCCTACGGCCTGCGCCTGCTGGAATGCCTGCTGACGGCCGGCTGCTCGGTGCAGTTGCTCTACTCACAGGCGGCCCAGGTGGTGGCCCGGCAGGAACTGGATTTCGAATTGCCCTCGCGTCCGGCCGAGACCAAGGCCGCCCTGCTCGCCCGTTTCCCGGCCGTCGATCCGGACAAGCTGACGGTTTATGGTCGCGAGGAATGGTTCGCCCCGGTCGCCTCCGGCTCCAACCCGCCGGACGCCATGGTCGTCTGCCCCTGCTCGATGGGCACCCTCGCCGCCATCGCCCAGGGCCTCGCCGACAAGCTGATCGAACGGGCCGCCGACGTCGTCCTCAAGGAAGGCCGCAAGCTGGTGCTGGTGCCGCGCGAAACGCCGTTCTCGGCCATTCACCTCGAAAACATGCTGCGCCTCGCCCGCGCCGGCGCCGTCATCCTGCCGCCCAGCCCGGGTTTCTATCACCACCCGCAAAGCGTCCAGGACATTGTCGATTTCGTCGTCGCCCGCGTCCTCGACCAGATCGCCGTGCCGCATCGCCTGATGGCACGCTGGGGCGCCTGATGGGCTGGTTCGACTTCGCCCGCAGTTCGGATTCGCCGGTCATCGAAACCCGCGATATTCCGCTCTTCCCGCTCGAGGCCGTGCTTTTCCCGGGCGGCCTCCTGCCCCTGAAAATTTTCGAACAACGTTATCTCGACATGGCCGCGGCCTGCCTGAAGGACAACAAGCCTTTCGGCATCTGCCTGATCGCCCGCGGCGACGAAACCGGAAAGCCGGCCGAACCGCACGGCGTCGGCACGCTGGCCGAAATCGGCAACTGCGAGATGGAGCAGCTCGGCATCCTGCAAATCATCGCCCGCGGTGGCCGGCGTTTCCGCATCATCGAGGCGCACAGCCGGGCCGACCATCTGCTGCAGGGACGGGTCGAGATCATCCCCGACAACGGCCCGCTGGCCATGCCGCCCGAACGGCAGCGGCTGCTGCCCCTGCTCCGGCGCGTGGTCAGTGACCTCGGCCGCGAGCGCATCCCGGAACCCCACCATTTCGACGACGCCGAATGGGTCGGCTACCGGATCACCGAAGTCCTGCCCATCCAGAACCTGGCCAAGCAAAAATTGCTCGAACTGGAAGACCCGCTGGCCCGTCTGGAAATTCTCGAAAAGTTCCTCGACCAGCGCCAGTTGCTCGGCTGATCAGGTCTCCCCGGCACCCGCCGGGAGCTGCCGCAAGGCCTCGGCCAGCCGCGCCACCGGCTCCTGCCAGTCGCCCCGCCGTTCCTGCCGGAAAAGTCGCAGGCTGGGATACCAGGGGCTGTCAGAACGCCCCAGCAACCAGCGCCAGTCGGTCTTGTAGCAGGGCAGCAAGAGCCAGCACGGCCGCCCCAGCGCCCCGGCCAGGTGGGCGACTGCGGTATCGACGGTAATCAGCAGATCGAGCTGGCTGAGCACCGCCGCGGTGTCGGCAAAATCCACCAGGGCCGGCCCGAGATCGGTGAGCGGTTGGCCCGCCGGCGCGTCGGAGCAGGCGGCAGCACTTTTCTGCAGGCTGAAGAACCGTTGTCCGGCAACCGCCCACAAAGGCGCCAGCACCTGCAGGTCGGGCAGTGAGCGCGACTCATCGTTGGCATGCCGGGGATTCCCCCGCCACACCAGCCCCACCCGCCGGCCCGCTCCGGCCAGGAGCGGCGCCAGACGAGCGACCCGCTGCGGATCGGGAAACAGATAGGGAATCGTCGCCGGGATCGAGGCCAGCTCGGTACCGGCGTGGCGCGGCAGACTGAGCAGGAAAACCCAATAGTCGTGGCTTGCCAGAACGTCCGGCGCCGCATCGAGATCAAGCACAAGATCCGGCCCGGGCAGCGTTTGCAGCAACGCTTTCTGGCTCGGCCGACAAACCAGGGTCACCTGCGCCGCGCCCTGGGCCTTCAGCCAGGGCAGATAGCGGGAGAACTGGATTTCGTCGCCCAGCCCCTGCTCGGGCATGACCACGATGCGTTGGCCAGCCAGCGCCTGCCCCTGCCATTGCGGACAAGACGGCAGGGCTCCGCCGAGCCATTTCTGGTGAATGTGCTGGCGCCCCTCGTAGTAGGGCCAGCCTTCGGACAGCCGGCCCTGCTGCAGCAACAACTGCCCGAGATTCATTTGCAGCGGCAAGTAATCCGGCGCGAAGCTCAAGGCCCGGCGAAAACAGGCCTCGGCTTCCACCTGCCGGCCGCTATCGGACAACAACACGGCAAGATTGGAATAGGCCGCAAGATCTTCCGGCTGCAAGCGAATCGCCTGTCGGTACAGGCTTTCCGCTTCCTCCTCGCGCCCCGCCTTGAGCAGCACGCCAGCCAGGTTCGCCCAGATTTCCGCCGCCCCGGGCGCCAGTTGCCCGGCCCGGCGTTGCGCCCTCTCCGCCTCGGCCAGCCGGCCCTGGCTTTCCAGCAGCAAACCGAGATTGCTATGCAGCGCCGCTTCCTCCGGGTAGAGCGCCAGAGCCTGAAGAAAGGCCGCCTCAGCGGCGGCCGGCCGTTGCAGGCGGTGCAGCGTCAGCCCCCGGTGGTTGAGCGCGGAGAGCGCCGCCGGTTCGAGCTCAAGCCAGCGCTGCCAACAACTCAGCGCGTATTCGTCGTCGCCGAGGCTACTGGCACAAGTCGCCGCCAGTTCAAGCAGGGCGGTATCGGCCGGGAAGAGGGACAGACCCATCCGCGCCGTGCGCAATGCCTCGGCCAGGGAACCCTCCTGGAACTGCAACTCGGCGCGCCGCAGGAAGGGATTGTTCAGCAACGCTTCCCCCGCTCTGAACGGCTTTTCCCGCCCGCCACTTGCCGCCCGGCGGGGCCGCTGCCCGGCCCGGACCGGCGCACTCCAAAAGCGCAAAAGACAGGTTTCATGCGGCGGATATCTCCCGAGACGGCCTGCCGCAGTAGAGCCGATTCGGCGACCCGCCGTCAACTGGCGGCGCCCGGAACGAGCCGGCGCCAACAAGTAATTTCCATTTTTGATTTCAGTTAAAGAATTGACCGCGCCGACCTCCTAGCATCGGTGCCAACTCCTCCCCCCTCTCCGAAAGGAAATTCCCGATGTCCATGTTCTGCGACCAATGCGAACAAACCCTCGACTGCACCGCGTGCACCAGCCATATCGGCGTCTGCGGCAAAAACGAGGATGTCCACTCCCTGCAGGAAATCCTGCTCTACGGCCTCAAGGGCATGGCCGCCTACAAGGCCCACGCCCGCCGCCTCGGTTGGGTGGACGCCGAAGTCGAGGCTTTCATCGAGGAAGCCCTGTTCTCGACCATGACCAACGTCAGTTTCGATCTGCAGGCCAACCTGGAAATGGTGCTGCGCTGCGGTGAAATGAACCTCAAGGTGATGGCCGGCCTCGACGCCGCCCATGGCCGCATCCTCGGCCAGCCCTCGCCGACCGAGGTGCGCGAAGGTACCCTGGCCGGCCCCGGCATCCTGATCAGCGGCCACGACATGATGGACCTGGTGAAACTGCTGGAAGCCTGCGCCGGCACGCCGGTCAAGGTGTACACCCACGGCGAGATGCTGCCCGCCCACATGTATCCGAACCTGCGCCAGCATCCCAACCTGGCCGGCCACTACGGCGACGCCTGGCAGAAACAGAAGGGCGAATTCGCCGCCTTCCCCGGCCCCATCGTCATCAACACCAACTGCGTGGTGCCCCCGGCC
This sequence comes from Pseudomonadota bacterium, assembly GCA_018261905.1. GTDB lineage: Bacteria > Pseudomonadota > Gammaproteobacteria > Burkholderiales > Rhodocyclaceae > Azonexus. The sequence goes on from JAGTRU010000024.1 coordinate 102,624, forward strand.
GAGCAGTACCGCGACCGCATCTGGACCACCAACGAAGTGTCGGTGGTCGGCGGCAAACGCATCGACGACAGCCAGTACGCCCAGGTGGTGCAGCAGGCATTGAGCCTGCCGCCCTGCGCCGACAAACTGGTCAAGACCTCCACCGTCGGCTTCCACCACAGCGTCATCGGCGCCCAGGCCGACGCCCTGCTCGACGCCGTCAAGGCCGGCACGCTGCGCCACATCTTCGTCATCGGCGGCTGCGACGGCTCGGAATCGGAACGCAGCTACTTTGCCGACTACGCCAAGGCGGTGCCCGCAGACTGCTTTATCCTCACCCTGGGCTGCGGCAAATACCGCATCCGCAACCACGACTACGGCACCCTGCTCGGCCTGCCGCGGCTACTCGACATGGGCCAGTGCAACGACGCCTACGGCGCCATCCGCGTCGCCGTAGCGCTCGCCGAAAAAGCCGGCTGCGGCGTCAACGACCTGCCCCTGACCCTCTGCCTCAGCTGGTTCGAGCAAAAAGCCGTGGCCGTGCTGCTCTCCCTGCTCCACCTCGGCGTCAAGGGCATCCGCATCGGCCCGCGGCCGCCCGCTTTCATCAGCCCGAACGTCTTCCGCATCCTGCAAGATACCTTCGACCTCGACCTCATCGGCCAGGACGCCAGGGCCGACGTGGCCAAGGCGATGGCGGCCTGAGGCTGTTCCGGCGCCGAACGAGGGCGGCAAGCGCGGTCGGCCATCGAAGGCCTTGCCGCGGGTAACAGGAAGGGCCGCCAAGCGGCCCTTTCGGCTACTGCATCGAGTGCAGGCCGAACATGTTGCCTTCGGTATCGGTGATCAGTGCGATGAATCCGTAAGGGCCGATCGACATCTTGTCCTTGACGACGCGACCGCCAGCTCCGGCCACCCTCGCCGCTTCGACGGCACAGTCGGCGCAGTGGAAATAGACCAGCACATTGTGGCCGCCGGCCTCCAGGCCCGGCATCTTGACCAGCGCCCCACTGACGCCCATGGCCTTCTCGTGCATCGGGAAAGCCCACATTTCCATGCCCGGCGGCTGATTGGGCGCCTCCAGCTTGGCAAATGGCATTCCCAGCACGGCTTCGTAAAAGGTTCTGGCGCGCGGCATGTCGTTCACGTAGATTTCGAACCAGCCGACAGGGTTATGGACAGCGCATTCGCTCATGGCAATTCTCCGTTATTGAGCAACGGTTTCAATCCGGAATTTCCGGCTCGACGAGACGCGCCAAATGCTCCAGCGACTCCTGCCAGCCGAGGTAGCAGAATTCCACCGGGATCTGCTCCGGAATACCTTCCTGCACGACCTTCATCTCCGTCCCGCAGGCCACGGCGCGCAGGGTAACCGTGGTCACCATCTCGCCGGCGAGTTTCTCGTCGTCGAACTTGTCGGTGTAGCCGATGCGCTCGTTCGGCACAAGTTCGAGATAGCGGCCACCAAAGGAATGGCCGTTACCGGTGCTGAAATTCCGGAACGCCATCTTGAAGCTGCCACCGACCTGGCCATCCAGGTGATCGACCTTGCAGGTGAAGCCGTTGGGCGGCAGCCAGCGGGCCAGGGCCTCGGCATCGAGAAAGGCCCGGTAGATTTTTTCGGGTTTCGCGCGGAGCACGCGATGCAGGTGGACGCTACCAGTCGGCATGATTCTTCCCTTCCTTGGCTTTGCTTGGGGACGCTTATCGTTGGGCTTGATCCTGCTTAGACGGCTGGCAGCACAACAATTCACCCGTCGTCAGAAATTTTCTCGACTGATTGGTGGAGCGCCTGCACAGATATTTAGGGCGTAACGTGCCGGGGGTGTGGGAAAGTGCGGGGGTAGTGTGATTTCCGGTCGTCGGCCTGAGCGGGCCTAAGGATGCTTCACCATCTACGTCCGCAATGTGGCAGGTTGCAGCAATTTGGAGCGCCGAACTGGCGAATGCCGACGTCTTTAACTCGCCGAACTCGACCGTATGGCCAGGCGAGTTTTTCTCGGTCATATTTCTTTGAATGCGAACTTATCTGCAATGTACTTAGCCGAGTTTTCGATATAGGGGAAGACGGTGCTCTCGTTAATATTCAACTGATCTAGCTGTCGGAGGACATTACGTTTGTTTGTGACGGCAATTCTCTGGACCGCAATTACGTCTGTACCTTCCTCATCAAGTGTTGCATCGTGGCCGAAGAGCAGAAATGCGCCAGATTGAAACGCTATCCGGTCGTTGGTATGTTTCCCTTTGACACAAATCACTGATCGGAGGTGACTAGGAATCAATCGACCCTCAAAGAATGGCTTTTCCTCTTTTATAAAATGAAGTAGTTGCTTGACCGCCGGTTGCTTATTGAACTTGCGCACATCGTGAGTGCTGAAATCAATTGCGTCTCTCGAACTAGGTGGAAGCCGAGTCAGATTTGCAATGCAGCTGGCAGTATCAGAATCGAAATACTTAATTTGGCTTCTGTCTAATGAAAAGACTATGACTTCGCCATCGTGATCAAGGTTACTCTTGCACGCAAAGTACAGGGCAATCAACGGATTAGAGCTGATATCAAGAAGGCGAGTAGGCAAGGAGTAATGCTGCATTCGGACGAGTCGATCCAGTGTGTAAACATCGCCGGGGAAGTCGATGGAATTCGAAATTAGAAGCTCTCGAAACATTCGGTCTTCCGCATCGCGATATATGAAATTGCCGCGTTCGTCCTTCCGGAAGATGAACGGTTCTAGTCTGTACTTTGCTCGATTTGAATGTCCTCGGTAGAACACCTCCCGACCATTGTGATCAAGGTTCAAGACATTCTCAATGAATGTGCCAACGCTATTTGCTTGGAATGCAGGCGCTGAGACGGGAGGGAGGTCTGCCTTTGAAACCTTTGAGTTTTCTGTATTTCCATGGGCAATACCGGCCTTTGCCAGAACCTCGAAAAGATCTTCGTCCTTGATTGCCCAGTGCGTCCTATTGAGCTCCCACCCTCGGATGTCGAGAGCTGCTTGAAGCGGCTTAATTTGCTCAGAAGGTATTGGTGGAATGTTAGGGTCGATTGCGGGTTCAATGTATAGAAGGCGCCCGCCTTGGCGCGACTTGACTCGCTTCAATCGCCCAACTCGCATGGGCTCGTCGGTACCCTCATAAGCAAATAGGCACGGCAACTCAGTAAGCGTCTGGATCTGCGGATCCTTGAGTTCCTGGAAGCTGGCGGCGATTTCGTCACTCGTATATTCCAGAAATCTGCCTCTGTCGTACTCGTAGCCCTGTAGATCCCAGGCCCCCACGCTGGATGTCACGAGAAAGTTAAACATGCCTTACATCCCTGCAAATTGCCATTGTTGTGGGTCAAGCAGAAAACATGCATAACAGCGTCCTCTAGGATTGTCGTGATAATTGCATGTAAAAGAACTTCCGCATCAACGTCCCGGTGAATTCATGCACGTTAAAGTAGTAATCTGGAAGGTCACTAACGTACTTTTTTCCCATCAAGATCAGCGGGCGATTTGGCCTATAGGCTAGGTAGTTATGCAGGTTTATTCCGGTATGAACGAACTTTGATCTGTCTTCATATATCTGTTTAAAGATTTTGTTCAAATTCCCATTGCTATCAGAGTACGTATCAACGAAATTCTTGAACCGCTCGCTAATTTTCCACTCATCACGAGCGACTATTGAGCCGCAGCTAGGGCAGGAAACGTCGATTTTCTCCTTCCGTTGATCTAATAGCGCCTCGATTGCTGATACATATGCAATTAACTCGTAGGAGATGGTGTAGAGCTCGTTTAGTCGCCGATTCATCTTCCTACGTAGATCGAGCCCTTCATGAAAACGCCTGCATGACTGGGTGTATCTATCGTTGTTAAGAATCAGGCTGAGGACATGATCGGCACGTCGAGGAAGCGAAAGTTGCCCCTCGGTTATGCAGTCGCCTCCTTCGATAATTCTCTTCGTGGGATCGCTGAATCGAATTACCTTCTTAACCTCATCCTGTTCAGTGAATCCAGAGTCGTCTATCCATCCTGCGGAGATACCAGGATCATCCCAAAGATGTTGGAAAACCTCCGGGGTTAGTATCTTCCACGGTACGTTTTCCGAGACCACGAAGTGACGCTGCGTGGCAACCGAAAGGGCGGCTGCGATGTCTAGCGCCAGGTTTGAGCCTTCAAAGTGTTGTTCTTGTTTATTTGAAGTGATGAGAGGAAAAAGTATGTGCCCGTCAATGTCTTCCTCTTCCGTTCGGGGCTTCCTTAGCAATAGTCCTGACAAAAGTAACTTGTAGTCACCGGACAACTTAGCTCCGGCATGAAATGGCACCATGAGGTAGCCACTTTTTTCGACCAACTTCCCAGACGGTGATTTCGCTACTTTAATTATGGCTGCTTGAATCTTGTCTTCGAATTCTTTGCTGGCCGCCCGTGTCTCGTAATGTTGCGCCGCAATCAATACATGAGTCAGGCCCTTCGCCGTATGATTGAAAAATGACAATTCCGCGATAAACGGCAAGTCACGATCTGACCAGCATACACAGAACTCATAGACCTCTGGGTCATCGGTATCGAGGTAGTTTTGGTAGCAGCTAACGCGGCCGATTGACCTTGAAAACTCATCCCAGAGTTCGCCAAGATATTCATTCACCCTCTCCCTTGGAATCGATATCGCGATCCTTCTGAAATTAGCATTGTCGAGATTAAAAGGCATATGTCATTCGTCTTTGATGTTTTTTAGACTCTGTCTTGTATTTTGTATTGCCTTCTCATCGCAGGCGCTTCGTAACCACCCGCTGCATTCTCGATCTCACCCAATCGATGGGCATTTTTGGCGGGCCGCTTATGGTCGTGAGCGGATGTTATCAGCATGACGGCCGAACGTCCGCAAAGGCCGACGAACAGCCACTCAAAGAAAAAGCCCATCAAAATTTGGTGGGCTTTACTCAATTTAGCTCTGGTAACGATTTCGTTGCACTTGGTGCAGGAACGATATCTTTGCAATCACTGCAAAATTATGGTGCCAGTCGCACAAAAACCTACCTGAATTCGATGTGGAGCGGGCGATGAGAATCGAACTCACGGCTCTAGCTTGGGAAGCTAGGGTATTACCATTATACGACGCCCGCTCTGGGCAAGAAGGCTGCCATTCTAAGCGCAGAAGGCGCTGGATTCAATCTCGATCGACAGCGACGCGGAAAAATAGCCGGCCCGCTGCGATTGCGCCGGGAAAGCGTCAGCCGGCAGGGCCGCGGCGCGGCATTCCCTCCTATAATTTGCTCATCGACAAATTTCCGGCTACCTGCGGAACCCGGCCCTGCCCGGCACCAAGGAGGAGATCCGTGTACCGAACATTACGCAACCTGGCGTTGCTCGCCACTCTCGGTCTGTCGGTCGGTCAGGTGACGGCCGAGCCGGCGGTCGATGCGGCGCAGAAAAAGCGACTGGCCGAGCAGAAGCTCAAGCTGGTCGAAATGCTGATCGACGCCCCGGCCACCAAGGCCAATGCGGCGCGCCGTACGGAAGCCCCGGCCCTGCTCGCCCATAGCCGCGAATTGACCGAACAGGCCCGACTGGCGATTGCCGAGCAAAAATACGAGACGGCGACCACGGTGCTCGACGAGGCCCTGCGCAACGTCTTCAAGACCAACAGTCACCCGGTGGATGACAGCAGCGCAAAGAACCGGCGCCAGAAACAGGAGTTTGACGATTTTGCCGAACAACTTGCCGGCTACCGGGCGGCGCTGCTCGACATGACCTCCGATCCGAAAAACGCCGCGCCGGCGAAAAAGCTGCTCGGCCGCCTCGATCAACTGAACGACGAAGCCCGCAAACTCCATGCGGCCGGCCAACTGGCCGATGGCAACAAGCTGATGGCCGAGGCTTACAAGCTTGCCGTCAGCGAAATCGCGCAATTACGGGCCGGTCAGGAAGTGGTGATGTCGCTGAAATTCGCCTCGGCGGCGGACGAATTCGCCTACGAACTGAAACGCTACCAGTCGAACGAAATCCTGGTCAGCATGATGATCAGCGAAGGGCGGGCCGACGGCGAGCGCCGTCAGTTGGTCGATGGCTTTCTCGGCGAAGCCGACCGCCTCAAGGAAGCGGCCCGCCTCACCGCCGCCGCGGCCGATCACAAGACGGCGGTGGGCACCATGGAAAAAGCCAATAGCCAGCTCAACCGCGCCCTGCAATCGATGGGCGTGCCGGTTTTCTGAGGCGGCTTACTCGGCCAGCTTCCGGTACTGCCCGGCGTGAAAGAGCAAGGGGGCAAGTTCCGGCGCCGCGCCGAATTTTTCGATCCGGCCGATGAAAATGGTGTGATCGCCGCTCACCAGTTGCGTCTCGTTGACCACTTCGAAACTGGCGCAGCACCCGGGAAAGACCGGCGCCCCGCCGGCACCGGCCTGCCACTTGAGCCCGACAAAACGATCTACCGGCCAGGTGGCGAAGCGATTGGAAACGTCCTGCTGGTCCTCGGCCAGAATGTTGATGGCGTGGTGACTGGCGTGGCGGAAAGCTTCCAGGTTGTGCGAACCGTTATCGAGGCACCACAACACCAGGGCGGGTTGCAGCGAAACGGCCGAGAAGGAATTGACGGTCAGCCCGATGGGGTGGCCATCCGGGTCGATGGCGGTAACCACGGCGATACCGGTGGCGAAGCGCCCGAGGGCGTTGCGCAGGGCGCGGGTATCGGTTTTTGCTTGAGACATCGGGCGGGTCCGGCGGGAAAAGGCCGTATTATCCGTGCTCCCGCCGCACACGTCGAGGCAGAATTGACCGCCCAGCATTCCTTTACCGCCCACCTGATCGCCTGGCAGAAAGTCGCCGGGCGCCACGACCTGCCCTGGCAGAAGACGCGCGATCCTTACCGCATCTGGCTTTCCGAGATCATGTTGCAGCAGACCCAGGTCGCCACCGTGATCCCCTACTACCAGCGTTTTCTCGCCAGCTTTCCCGATGTCGCGGCCCTCGCCGCGGCGCCCGTCGAAGCGGTGCTCGAACAGTGGGCTGGTCTCGGTTATTACGCCCGGGCCCGCAACCTGCACCGCGGCGCCCGGCAGGTAGTGACCGAGCATGGCGGCCGCTTTCCGGAAAGCCCGGCCCAACTGGCCGAGTTGCCCGGCATCGGCCGTTCGACGGCGGCGGCCATTGCCACTTTTGCCTTCGGCCAGCGAGCCGCCATCCTCGACGGCAACGTCAAACGAGTGCTCTGCCGCCATTTCGCGATCGAAGGTTTTCCCGGCGCCACGGCCGTCGACCGTAGCCTGTGGGCGCTGGCCGAAAGCCTGTTGCCGGAAGACGGCATCGAAGCCTATACCCAGGGTCTGATGGATCTCGGCGCCACGCTGTGCACGCGCGGCCGGCCGCGTTGCGGTTATTGCCCGCTGGCCGCCGACTGCCTGGCCTGCCGCGACGGCCGCCAGGCAGAACTGCCGCAGGCCAAGCCACGCAAAACGGTGCCGGAACGGAACTCTATTTTTGTCCTGATCACCGACGGCCAGCGCCTGTTGTTGCAGCGCCGCCCGCCGAGCGGCCTGTGGGGCGGCCTGCTGGTACCGCCCGAAGGCGAGCCGGGCCAGGTCTTGGCCCATCTCGGCCTGCAGGCGCACAGCCAGTGCGAACTGGCGCCGTTCAAGCATGCCTTCAGCCATTTCCGGCTAACCTTGCGGCCGGTGCTGTGCGAGGTTACGGCCGCGCCGACCGCGAGCGAGCCCGGATTGGAGTGGGTCGCGCTGGCGCAGGCCGCGACGGCCGGGGTGCCGACGCCGGTCCGCAAACTGTTCAGGATGGTTGCCAGCGCAGTGGGCTGAGCCCCCAGTTTTCGTACTCGTCGGCGCGCACGACCTGGCCGTAGTGATTGCCGACCTTGCGCGCCAGATCGACTTCGACCGGCGTGACGTACTGGCGGCGGCCGGTGTGGTAGATGACGCGCACCACCGGGCTCAGCAAATTGTCGTGATGCACCTCGTTGACCACCGCTAGGTGCCCGCTTTCGAGCAGAACCAGCGTGCCGACCGGATAGACGCCGACGGTCCGGACGAAGGCGGCGACCAGGGTCGGGTCGAACTGGTTGCCGCCCTGCTCGAATAACTGGCGCAAGGCGGCGGCCGGCGAAATGGCCGGCCGGTAGGGGCGATCCGATGTCATCGCGTCGTAGGCATCGACAATCGCCGCCATCCGCCCGGCCAGCGAAATTTCGTCGCCGGCCATCCGGTAGGGGTAGCCGCAACCGTTGTAACGCTCGTGGTGCTCAAGGACGACGGCGACCGAGGTTTCGGACAGGCGGGAGGTCGCTTCGAGCACCGCCAGACCTTCCTCGACGTGACTCTTGACGACCGAGTATTCGGCCTGCGAGAGCATTCCCGGCTTGCTGATCAGGCGCTCGTCGAGGGCCGCCTGGCCGATATCCTTGAGCAGGGTACCGAGCGCCAGCTTTTCGATTTCCGGCCCGGCCATTCCCTGGTTCTGGCCGAGCGCGATGATCAGCCCGGCCGTCGCCACCGCATGGTCGGCGGCATAGGCATGCATCCGCTTGAGGCGGGCCAGCGGCACCAGGGCGTCCGGGTTGCGCTTGACCGACTCGATCATCTTGCCGACCACCGGCTCGAGCCGGGCGGCATCCACCTGGAGACTGGCCTGGGCGGCCTGCATCAGGTCGGCCAGGGCGGTACTGGCATCGTTCAGCAGGCGATTGGCCCGCCGCCTTTCCTCGCCGAGCGAGACCGTGTTCTGGCCGGCCTTGAATCGTTCGGCCAGCGACCGGAACTGGCGTTCGACCGGGCCGCCGGGGCCCGCCGCGAGCGCTGCCGAGGGCGGCAGATCAAGCCCCTTGGTGGTGTCGATGCTGACTTCGCTGATGCCCTGTTCGCGCAAATAGTCGACATGCGCCGGGTCGCGGACCAGGAAACGGCGTTGCCAGATATTGTGGTAAAGCCAGGCTCTATGCAGGTCGACGACATACATGCCGGGCCGTAGCTGATCGAGGTTGATCTTGCGGATCATGCCCGGACTTCGATTAGGGGGCGGCGGCGCCGGATGCGGCCGCCGGTGGCCGGGCTTTCTGCATTTTTTCGGCCACCCGGGCCGCATGCTCGGCCTGCCGTCGGCGCAGTTTTTCGGCCTCGGCCTCCTTGCGCTGCAGACCGGCGGCCGCCTTTTCTGCCTGGGCGGCCCGCCGCTCGCTGGCCCGCTCGGCCACCGCCTGCCGGGCCGCTGCCGTCTCGGCCTCGCGCTCCGGCAGTTCGGCCTGGCGCTGCGCGGTCTTGGCGTCGTGCAGCACATCCTGCGCCTGCAATTGTTCCGTCCGGACTTCGCGTTCGATGGCCAGACCGTCGTTCTCCTGGCGCTTGGCCTGACGGGCGGCCGCCGAATACTCCTCTTCGTTGGTCTTGAGGCAGGCATTGACCCGGAAGCGCTTCTGGCAGGCCGCATTCTTCTCTTCAAGCTGCTTTACCGCGGCGCTGCGCTGCGCCTCGCCGGCCGCCCGCAGCTCCGCCGCCCGCGCCAGGCGCTGCGCCCACTCCGCTTGCTGTTCGGCGCTGCCGACGCTATCGGCCGCCAGCGCGCCGCCGCAGAGCAGCGCAGCGATCAGGCCGGCAAGCAAAGATAGGGATCGATTTTCCATTTTTCGTAATTCTCAACACTGACGATGCGGTCCTGGACCTTGGCGAGATCGATGATCTCCGGAGCAATGTAGTGCTTCTGGCCGGCATGGTAAATAGCCCGCACCACCGGCTGGAGCAGATTGCTCTCATTTTGCTCGATAACCACGCCCAGGCGTTTGCTTTCCAGTTGTACCAGGGTGCCGCTCGGATAGATGCCGATGGCGCGGATGAAGGTTTTAACCAGTTGCGGTGAAAAATGGTGGCTGCTCCATTCGAGCAATTTCTTCAGCGCCAGCGGTGGCGGCATCCCCTTGTGATAGATGCGCTCCGATGAAATGGCGTCGTACACATCGACGATCGAGGCCATCTGCCCATAGGGCGCGATCTGCTCGCCGGCCAGCTTGTGCGGGTAACCACTGCCGTCGAAGCGTTCGTGGTGCTGGCCGACAACCTGCAACGCCGTGGCGCCGATCCCGGCGCTCTGCTGCAACAGCTCGACGCCGAGCGCGACGTGTTGCTGCATCTGGAGATATTCCGCTTCGCTCAACTTGGCCGGCTTGTTGAGAATTGCGTCCGGCACGCGGGCCTTGCCGACATCGTGCAGCAAGCCACCGAGCGCGATTTCGTTGATCGTCGGGCGGGGCAGTTGCAGGGCCCGGCCGAAGGCGACGAGCAGCGCGCAGACGCTGACCGAGTGCTGAAACGTATAGTTGTCGTGGCTTTTCAGGCGAACCAGGGGCAACAGCGCATCCTGATTGCGGAACATCGAATCGACGGTATTTTCGATCAGCGGTTTCACCCGATCGACCTGGATCGCCCGGCCCAGACGGATGTCCGCCATCATGTGGTGCACCATCTTGTTGGCTTCGCCATGCAGGCGCCGGGCACGGGCCGCTTCTTCGCGCAACTCGGTAAACACCGGCCGGGCCGCCCGCTTCTCGGCGATTTCGCGCAGCCGGCGCTCAAGATCGGCATTGACCTCCTGCTCGCTGCGCGCCGCCCAGACATCCGCCCCCTTGACGGTATCGATATACAACTCGCGGATGCCAAGATTGCGGATCTTGTCCACGGTTGCCTGATCATGCACGGCAAAGGAGTTGACGAGAAACGGATGATCCAGCCAGCCGCAGTTCAGGTCATGGATATACATGCCCGGCTGCAACTGTTCGGAACGAATCTGCTTGATCATGCGGCAGATTCTAGCAGTCCGCCCGCTATAATCTGCCCCCTCATGATCGCCCTCCGCCAAGTCACTTTTGCCCGCGCCGGCCGCCCGCTGGTCGTCGATGCCTCAGTCCAGCTGCATACCGGCTGGAAAGTCGGCGTCGTCGGCGCCAACGGCTGCGGCAAGTCCAGCCTGTTCGCCCTGCTCGCCAACGAATTGCACGCCGAATCCGGCGATGTCGAACTCCCGGCCAGTTGGCACATCGCCCGCGTCACCCAGGAAACCCCGGCCTTGCCCGACGCCGCCCTCGATTTCGTGCTCGACGGCGATCTTGAACTACGCCGCGTCGAACGCGAGCTGGCGGCCGCCGAAGAACGCGGCGATGGCGTCGCGATCGGCCTGCTGCACGCGCGCTATGGCGAAATCGACGGTTATTCGGCCAAGGCCCGCGCCGCCGAAGTGCTGCATGGTCTCGGCTTCAAGGATGCCGATTTCACCCGGCCGGTTGCCGAATTCTCCGGCGGCTGGCGGGTCCGCCTCAATCTGGCCCGTGCCCTCTCGTGCCGCGCCGACCTGTTGCTGCTCGACGAACCGACCAACCACCTCGATCTCGACGCGGTGTTCTGGCTGGAAAGCTGGCTGAAAAGCACGCCGGCGACGCTGTTGCTGATTTCCCACGACCGCGACTTCCTCGACGCCGTAGTCGGCCAGATCCTCTCCATCGATCTGCAACGCATCAGCCTGACCACTGGCGGCTATTCCGACTACGAACGCGCCCGCGCCGCCCGCCTGGCCGTCCAGCAATCGGCATTCGAAGCCCAGCAGCGGCAGATCGCCCACCTGTCGACCTACATCGCGCGCTTCCGCGCCAAGGCCACCAAGGCCCGCCAGGCACAGAGCCGGATCAAGACGCTGGAACGCATGGAGATGGTCGCCGCCGCCCATGTCGATTCGCCCTTCCATTTCAGCTTCCGCGAGCCGAGCGCCCTGCCCGACCCGCTGCTGACCATCGACCGGGCTGCGGCCGGTTACGGCGAGCGCCGGATTCTCGAAAACATCAACCTGACCCTGCGCCCCGGCTGTCGCATCGGCCTGCTCGGCCGCAACGGCGCCGGCAAATCGACCCTGGTCAAACTGCTCGCCGGTAGCATCCAGCAACAAGGTGGCGAGCGCAAGGAAGCCAAGGCCCTGAACATCGGCTACTTCGCCCAGCACCAGCTCGAACAACTGCGCCCCGACGAATCGCCGCTGCAACACCTGGCCCGCCTCGAACCGACGGTACCGGAACAGGAATTGCGCGACTACATCGGCGGCTTCGATTTCCGCGGCGACATGGCGATGCGCGCCATCGAACCCTTCTCCGGCGGCGAAAAATCCCGCTTGGCGCTCGCCCTGCTCATTCGCACCAAACCCAACCTGCTGCTCCTCGACGAACCGACCAACCACCTCGACCTGGAAATGCGCGAAGCCCTGACCTTCGCGCTGCAGGACTACGAAGGCGGCGTCGTCTTCGTCTCACACGACCGCCACCTGCTGCGTACTTGCGCCGACGAACTGCTGCTCGTCGCCGATGGCAAGGTCACCGAATTCGAAGGTGACCTCGACGACTACGCTAGCTGGCTGGCCGCCCAGCGCAATGCCGAAAAGGCGGCCGAACCGGATGTTGCCGCCGAGAAAAATGAACGCCTGCAGGTACGGGCGGATGCCAAGGCCAACCGCCAGGCCATCCTCGCCCAACGCCGGCCGCTGCTCAAGGAAATCGAGCAGTTGGAAAGGAAGCTCGGCAAGTGGAACGAAGAAAAGGCGGCCTTGGAAGTTTCCTTCGCCGATCCCGAGTTTTATACGACTGTGGATCGGGCCAAGAGCGAGGAGATGCACAAGCAGGCCGCGCTGCTCGGCGAGCAGATTGACGAGGCGGAAATGCGCTGGCTGGAAGTGCATGAGGCGCTGGAAGCGCTGCCGGCCGTAGACTGAAAGCGGCCGGGGCGGTGGCGGCGATACCGCCCCAACCGTTTCTGGCGGCGCCAGCCGAGAACCGGACATGCCAATGTCCCAGGGCACTTTTTATCGCTTGACCTCGACCCGCCACTCCGCAAATATTAGCCGATGTCCCAGTGCGTCCTTCCTCTCCCATGACCACAGACGTTCCCGAACCGCTTCCCGATTCCAGCGAGCGTCGCCGGGCATCTGACGCCGCGGCCCTGAAATTCAGGGAATCCGAAATCAAGGCGATGGCGCGGCAGCGGGCCGCCCTCGCCGAGGCCGATGCCGACGTCGAGACCATCGACATGGAGGGCAATCTGCCGCGCGGCAACGCCGAAGATGGCCAGGCGCAGGCATCGGCAAGCGCCCCGGCCAGCCGGCCGCTGACCGCCGAACAACGGAAAATCCGGCTGCAACTGGTCGTCTTCAAACATTCGCTCGAGACCTTTGCCGCCGCCAATCCGCTGCCCCGGGTCGGCATCTCGGACATCAAGCGAGGCGATGTCATCGCCATCGATACCATCGTCGGGCGCGTCTATCTGCAGATCGTCGACCGCATCAAGGGGGTGCGGCAAGATACCGGCGAAATCCTCTGCGAATGCCACTACGACCTGCCCGACCAGCACGTCCCGAAACACGCCGCCAGCATCCAGTTGCCGATCTGTACCCGGAATTTTGTGATCAACAATCCAGATGGCAGCACCCGCCTGGCCAGCCGAAAACTGAAGATGAGCACGGATACGGTGCTGCCGCCCCACGTCAGCAATCTTCTCGACGAGCGCTTTTTCACCGGCCTGACGATCTATGCCAGTCCGCAAGCGGACAGCGCCCGGCCGATCGACCTGGCGCGCTGGGTGATTCGCATGGGGCTCAAGGCGAAAGCACTGATCGACGAGAACAATCGTCGGGAGAAGGAAAAGCGGGCGCTGAAGTAAGAGCAACGGCGGTTGAAGAATGCCGCTCGGCAAGGGGATGTTGAAGCCAGGGAGCAGGCGGGCGGGGAGTGATTGTTCACGTGTATTACTGCTGTTTTCCGCCTGGCGGGCGGGCGTACTTTCTTCTTGCTTCGCCAAGAAGAAAGTAGCCAAAGAAGAAGGCGACCCCAGGGTCGGCGCCCGCTGCGCGGGTCCCTTGCGCTACTCGGCAGGCCGGGCGGCTTGCTAAACTCGCCTGCGGCTCAGACAACGCAAGCCGAAGGCCCCCGGCCTACCTGCGTTGCTCAGCGCCTCTCATGGGGACCCGAAAAACGTCACGGAACGACGGCTCTGCCCAGGAAAGGAAACCCTCGGTTTTAGCGGTCAATTACTGGAAATAGGCAAAAACGAATATTGCCGGTTCGGCGGCGACGCCTTTCCGGGTCCCCATGTGGAGCGCCGAGCAACGGAGCTGTTGGCGGATAAAGGGCGAGGACTGTCTGAGGCACGCAGGGCCGAGTTCCGCAGCCCCCGCCAGCAGCGAGTAGCGCAGGGGAGTCGGCGCAGCCGACCGCGTAGCCTGGGGTCGCCTTTTCTTTGGCTACTTTCTATCGCGATTTTCCGAATCCGCCCGCAGGAGCCTCCCCGTGCAAATCGTCTGTCTTGACCTCGAAGGGGTCCTCGTCCCCGAAATCTGGATCGAATTCTCCAAGCGCACGGGGATACCCGAACTGACGCGCACGACGCGCGAAGAGCCGGATTACGACAAGCTCATGAGCTACCGCCTGGACATCCTGCGCCAGCACCAGCTCGGCCTGCCGGACATCCAGAAGGTGATCGCCGAAATGGGCCCGATGCCCGGCGCCCGCGCTTTCCTCGACAAGCTGCGCGAGGATTACCAGGTGGTCATCCTCTCCGACACTTTCTACGAGTTCGCCCATCCGCTGATGCGCCAACTGGGCTGGCCGACGCTGTTCTGCCACTCGCTGGAAGCCGGTGCTGACGGCATGCTGGTCAATTACCACCTGCGCATGCCCGACCAGAAGCGCGAAGCGGTCAAGCGCTTCAAGGAACTCAATTTCACCATCGTCGCCGCCGGCGATTCCTACAACGACACCGCCATGCTCGGCGAAGCCCACGGCGGCATCCTTTTCCACCCGCCGGAAAACGTCATCCGCGAATTCCCGCAGTACCCGGTCGTCCTCAATTACGACGACCTGCGCACGCAAATCGACAAAGCGTTTGCTAGCTGCTAGTCGTTAGGATCGAGTTGCCTAGCAAGATCAAACCCGCTGAATCCTCGATCCTAATACCTCAATCCTAAGTTTATTGCCTAGGATCCAGTTACCTAGCAAGACCAACCCCACTCGATCCTCGATCCTAATAGCTCGATCCTAAACCCCATGCATCGCGACCGTTTCTACACGCTTTCCGCTTCCTGCCCGGACCAGGTGGGCATCATTGCCCGCGTTTCCGGCTTCATCGCCGGCAATGGCGGCTGGATACTCGAGTCGAGCTTCCACTCCGACGTGCTCAGCGGTCGCTATTTCATGCGCATTGAGATCAAGGCGGATTCGCTGCCTTTCATGCTCGCCGAGTTCCGCGAACGCTTTGCCAGTGAAGTCGCCGAGCCGCTGCAGATGACCTGGCGGATCAACGACAGCGCCGTCAAGAAACGCGTCGTGGTGCTGGTTTCCAAGCAGGAACATTGCCTCTACGACCTGCTGGCGCGCTGGCAGGCTCGGGAACTGGATATCGAGATTCCCTGCGTCATTTCCAATCACGACACCTTCCGCGGTTTCGTCGAATGGCACGGCATTCCCTTCCATCACGTGCCGGTCACCGCCGATAACAAGGCCGGTGCCTATGCCGAGATGCAGCGCATTTTCGAGGATGTCAGCGGCGACGCCATGGTCCTCGCCCGCTACATGCAGATCCTCTCGCCGGAACTGTGCGCCGCGCTGGCCGGCAAGATCATCAACATCCACCATTCCTTCCTGCCCAGCTTCGCCGGCGCCAAGCCCTATCACCAGGCTTACGAACGCGGCGTCAAGCTGATCGGCGCCACCTGCCACTACGTCACCGCCGAGCTTGACCAGGGACCGATCATCGAGCAGGACGTCATCCGCATCGACCATTCCGATTCGCCGAACGACATGGTGCGCTACGGCAAGGACATCGAGAAGACGGTACTTGCCCGCGGCCTGCGCTACCACCTGGAAGACCGGGTGCTGGTGCATGGCAACAAGACCGTCGTCTTCCGTTAAGCGATGTTGATCCGGCGCCACGACTCGCTGCTGCTGGTCGTCGATATCCAGGAAAAACTGGCCCCGGCCATCGACGGCAGCGAGTGGGTGATCGCCAATTCCGTCCGTCTGCTCGAAGCCGCCCGCCAGTTGGGTGTGCCGGCCTTCGTCTCGGAGCAGTATGTGCGCGGCCTCGGGCCCAGTCTCGAAACGATCCGCGCCGCCGCGCTTACTGCCCGGTTTTTCGAGAAAACGCATTTTTCCTGCGCCGCCGAACCGGGCGTGCTCGAGCAATTGCGCGCCGCCAGTCGCCCGCAGGCGATCCTGACCGGCACGGAAGCCCATGTCTGCGTGCTGCAGACGGCCTTTGGCCTGCACGACGCCGGCTTTGAGGTGTTCGTCGTGGCCGATGCGGTCGCCTCGCGCCACCCGGACAACCGCAGCGCCGCCCTCGAACGCCTGCGCGGTGGCGGCATCGGCATCGTCACCACCGAGATGGTGCTGTTCGAATGGCTGCACCAGGCCGGCACCGACGAATTCCGCGCCCTGCTGCCCCTGCTCAAATAAGCCGGCGCGCCATAGGCCGCCGCTCTGCCAAGCCCACCCCAAAAAAACGGGCACCGACTGGTGCCCGAAGGGAGAGAAATTAGCGAGCGGTTCTTGCTCGCTTGCCGTCCCCGACCGGCCAGGTGACCAGCCGGGGCGGCAAGGATCTTAGTGGTGGTAAGCGGTTTCGCCGTGCGAGGTGAGGTCGAGACCTTCACGCTCTTCTTCTTCCGGCACGCGCAGACCGATGACGATATCGACCAGCTTGTAGGCCACCAGGGAAACGACGCCGGACCAGACGATCACGGTGCCGACACCCCACAGTTGGCTGATGACTTGCGCGGTCATGTCGAAGTCGCCGACCTTGTTGGCCACGTAGTCATAGACGCCCGTACCGCCGAGGGCCGGATCGACGAAGACACCGGTGAGGATGGCACCGAGGATACCGCCGACACCATGCACGCCGAAGACGTCGAGCGAGTCGTCAGCACCGAGCAGCTTCTTCAGGCCATTGACGCCCCACAGGCAGACCACACCAGCCAGCAGGCCGATGATGATGGCACCCATGACGCCGACAAAGCCGGCGGCCGGGGTGATTGCCACGAGACCGGCAACAGCACCGGAAGCAGCACCCAGCATCGAGGGCTTGCCCTTCAGCATCCATTCGGCAAACATCCAGGAGAGTGCGGCACAAGCCGTGGCGACCCAGGTGTTGACCATGGCCAGAGCGGCACCGCCGGAAGCTTCGAGAGCCGAGCCGGCGTTGAAGCCGAACCAGCCGAACCACAGCAGGGAAGCACCGATCATGGTGAAGGTCAGGGAGTGCGGGGCCATCGAAACATTGCCCAGGCCGCTGCGCTTGCCGATCATGTAGGCACCGACCAGGCCGGCCATGGCGGCGTTGATATGCACCACAGTACCGCCGGCAAAGTCGAGCGCCCCCTTCTGGAACAGGAAGCCGGCCGTCTTGCCGGCAGCTTCGCCAGCCGCGGCGTCGATGTAGGCATCCGGACCCGCCCAGTACCACACCATGTGGGCCATCGGGATGTAGGACAGCGTGAACCAGATGACCATGAAGACCAGGACGGCGGCGAACTTGGCACGCTCAGCGAAGGCACCAACGATCAGGCAGGCGGTAATCGCCGCAAAGGCGCCCTGGAAGATGACGTAGGCCAGTTCGGAGATGTTCACTCCCTTGGTGAAGGTGGCGACCACGGAATCAACCGTGATGCCCTTCAGGAAGAGCTTGTCGAGCACGCCGAAGAAAGCGTTGCCCTCGGTGAAGGCAGCCGAGTAGCCATAGATGACCCAGAGAACCGTGATCAACGAGAAAGTCACGAAGACTTGCATCAGCACCGACAGCATGTTCTTGGTGCGCACCAGGCCGCCGTAGAACAGCGCCAGACCGGGAATCGACATCAGGATGACGAGCGCAGCACTGGTCATGACCCAGGCGTTGTCGCCCTTGTTGGGGGGAGTCGGTGCTGCGGCCGGTGCAGCAGCCGGAGCGGCCTCCACAGCCGCGGCCGGAGCCGCTGCCGCCGGGGCGGCAGCCGGCGCGGTTGCCGCCGGTTCGGCAACAACAGCCTTTTCTTCAGCCCAGGTCGGCGCGGCAAAACCAACGGCGCCGAGCAGGGCGAGCATGGCAAATAAGCGTTTCATTGCGTGATCTCCTTACAGGGCATCGGTACCGGTTTCACCGGTCCGGATGCGAATGACTTGTTCAAGTTCGAAGACAAAAATCTTGCCGTCGCCGATTTTGCCGGTACTGGCCGATTTTTCGATGGCTTCGATGACCTGATCCAGTTGCTCGCTTTTGACAGCGGCCTCGATTTTCACTTTGGGCAGGAAATCAACGACATATTCAGCGCCCCGATACAACTCGGTGTGCCCTTTTTGCCGGCCGAACCCTTTAACTTCAGTAACCGTGATGCCCTGCACGCCGATGGCGGACAAGGCTTCACGCACTTCGTCAAGCTTGAACGGCTTGATGATGGCGGTAACGAATTTCATGAGTAGTTCCTCATCAGGGTGGATTTTGGATTCTTCCCCGCGGATGCCGGCCGGGTCACCTGCGGGGAAGGTTTAATGCAAATTAGAAAGTCTTGCCGAACGAAAGAACAGCTGCGCTCTTAGCCACATCTTTATTGTTCCAGCAGTAGGCGTTGCTGGCCGAGCCACAGCCATTCGCATCGGTGTCGGTGTAGGACAGCCCGACCACACCAAAGCCAACATCCTTGGTTACACCCAGCTTCCAGTCGGTGTAAGAAGCGGCGCTGTTGTTCTTGATATCCTGATGACCGACATGACCATTGACGCCCCAGCCATTACCCAGATCGTAATTCGCCGACAGGTCAATATAGCCGCTGCCGCGATTGTTTTCGCCGGTGGCATTCGCCCAACCGAACAGATACTTGGAAATGCTGTAGTTGTACTTCAGGGTGATAAATTTCCAGCCCACGGAAGCATAAACTTCAGTCGAATCAGCAGTCGGGTTGCCATTGCCGCTACCCGGATAGTAGTAGCGCAAGGCACCGAAATCATAAGTAAAATCGTCGGCAAAAGCACCACGATAACCAGCATAGAAATCCCATTCCATACTGTTGCTATCCTTGGCGGAATAGTCGGGACGGGTAACCCAGCCCACATTGGAAGCCCAGGTCCCGGCATAAAGGCCGGATGCGTGGCTATAGTCAAAACCACCTTGAATCGCAGGCTGGCGCTGAGTCTGGCTGATACCGCGGAAAATGTAATCACTGGCCAACATCACATTGCCGGTCACGGTGTGGGGGCTGGCCGGCGCGTCTGCAGCAAAGGCCGGTGCAGCGAAGGCACCCACGAGGGCCAGGGCAATCAGGGATTTTTTCATTCTATCTCTCCTACATTACGGTTTAAGTTGCATTGAAAGTCTTGTGCGCTACTAATTTAGCACGAGGCGTGCCAGGGTATATTTTCTTTACAAAACAACATACTGGGAGGATTCGTGCGAGTAGAGAACCACCTTGACGCACCAAATTTGTGCGGTCACAGATTGTTACGCACCATGCACGAGCAAGCCAGCAAAAGAGCGCCCATAGACGCTGTGCTAAACTGCGAAACAAAGGAGAAAAACCATGCTTGACCCAAAAATTCTTGAAGATTTCGGCGCCAAAATGAGCGCCCTGTTTGCCAACTCGCCCGCCAAGGACATCGAAAAAAATGCCAAGGCCGTATTGGGTGGTTTTCTCGCCAAGCTCGACCTCGTAACGCGCGAGGAATTCGACGTCCAGGCCCAGGTTCTGGCCCGTACCCGGGAAAAACTCAAGGATCTGGAAAGCCGGGTCGAGGCGCTGGAAAAAGCCCGGCAGGCCTAAACCCCATGGCGCTGGCCGTCGCTCACAGTCGCGGACTCGACGGCCTGAATGCACCACCGGTTCTGGTCGAGGTGCATATCGCCAGCGGCCTGCCGAGTTTTACCCTGGTCGGCCTGCCGGATACCGAAGTCAAAGAAGCCCGCGATCGGGTGCGGGCCGCCATTCTTAACTCCGGATTCGAATTCCCCGCCAAACGGATTACCGTCAATCTCGCCCCGGCCGACCTGCCCAAGGAATCGGGCCGTTTCGACCTGCCGATCGCACTCGGCATCCTGGCCGCCAGCCAGCAGACACCGGCCACGGCGCTGCCCGACTACGAATTTGCCGGCGAGCTTTCACTCTCCGGCGAACTACGCCCGATCCGCGGCGCCCTCGCCATGGCGCTACAAAGCGCCGGCAACGGCAAGGCCTTCATCCTGCCCACGGCGAGCGCCCAGGAAGCGGCGCTGACCGGGGCCGACAACATTCTGGCGGCGCGTTCGCTACTCGACGTCTGCGCCCACCTGGCCGGGCAGAACATCCTGCCCCCGCCTGCAGCGGAAGAATTCCGCTCGCCGCCGACCTACCCCGACCTCGGCGAGGTACGCGGTCAGACCCAGGCCAAGCGGGCCCTTGAGGTCGCCGCCGCCGGCGGCCACTCACTGCTCATGGTCGGCCCGCCGGGCGCCGGCAAATCGATGCTCGCCGCCCGCCTGCCCGGCCTGTTGCCAGCCCTGGACCAGGCAGCGGCCCAGGCCTCGGCGGCCATCCTCTCGCTGGCCGGGCAATTCCGCCCGGAATCCTTTGGCCAGCGGCCCTATCGACAACCGCATCACTCGGCCTCGGCGGCTGCCCTGGTCGGTGGCGGCAATCCGCCGCGGCCAGGCGAAATCAGCCTGGCGCACCAGGGCATCCTGTTTCTTGATGAAATTCCGGAATTTGAGCGAAAAGTGCTCGAAACCCTGCGCGAACCGCTCGAATCGGGGCGTATCCATATTGCCCGGGCGGCCCGCCATGCCGAATTTCCCGCCGAATTCCAGCTAATTGCCGCGATGAACCCCTGCCCCTGCGGTTTTCATGGTCACCGCAACGGCAAATGCCGCTGCACGCCGGACCAGATCGCCCGCTACAAGGGCAGGCTGTCCGGCCCTTTCCTCGACCGTCTCGACCTGCTGATCGAAGTCCCCGCCCTGCCGGCCGAGGCCCTGGCCGGCAAGAGCGACGGTGAATCCTCCGCCACCGTGCGCCAGCGCGTCACCGCGGCACTGGCCCGGCAAAGCGCCCGGCAGGGCAAAGCGAATGCCCGACTGAGTGCCGGCGAAGTCGAAATTCATTGCCCACCGGATGCCGCCGGCAGCCATCTGCTGCAACAGGCGATCAGCCGCCTGGCGCTCTCGGCCCGTGCCTGGCACCGCATCCTCAAGGTGGCGCGCACCATCGCCGACCTCGCCGGCAGCGAACCGATCCAGGCGACGCATGTCGCAGAAGCCATCCAGTACCGACGCCTCGCCCATGACTAATCCCCGCCCGGCCCCACGCGGCATCGCCATGTTGCTGGCCGCGCTGTCCGCGCTCGGCCCCTTTTCGATCGACACCTACCTGCCCTCCTTTCACGAGATCGGCGAGAAACTGGGTGCCACGCCGCTGCAGGTGCAGCAGACCCTGTCCGCCTACCTGCTCGCCTTTGCCGTGATGACCTTGTGGCACGGCGCGATTTCCGACCGCTTCGGCCGGCGGCGGGTGATTCTCGCCGCCCTCGGCCTGTTCGGCCTGGCCTCGGCCGGCTGTTTCGTCGCCACCAGCATCGAGCAACTGTGGTTCTGGCGTGCCATGCAGGGCGTCACCGCCGGTGCCGGCATCGTCATCGGCCGCGCCATCGTCCGCGACCTGTTCGACGGCGCCGCCGCCCAGCGCCTGATGTCGCAGATCACCATGATGTTCGCGCTGGCCCCGGCCATCGCCCCGGTCATCGGCGGCTGGCTGCAGACCCTGTTCGGCTGGCGTTCGGTCTTTGCCTTCCTGGTCCTCGCCACCGCCGCCCTCGCCCTGGCCTGCTGGAAGCTGCTGCCGGAAACCCTGCCGCCGGAAAAACGCCAGTCGCTGCAACCGGCCTACCTCGGACGCAGCTACTGGAAAGTCATGACCTCGCCCCGCTTCCTGTTCGCCTGCGCCGCGCTGTCGCTGAATTTCCTCGGTTTCTTCATCTACGTGCTGTCGGCCCCGGTTTTCCTGATGACCCATCTCGGCATCCACGAAACCGGCTTTCTCTGGCTGTTCGGCCCGGCCATGCTCGGCATGATCGGCGGCGCCGGACTTTCCGGCCGGCTGGCCGGCAAGCGCTCGCTGGAAAAGACCATCGCCCTCGGCTACCTGCTGATGGTGAGCGCCGCCCTCGGCAACCTCGGCCTCAACCTCGCCTGGCCGCCGGCCCTGCCGTGGAGCGTCATGCCGATATTCGTGTACACCCTCGGCATGTCGCTGGCCATGCCCTGCCTGACCATTCTCGCCCTCGACCCGTTCCCGGAGCAGCGCGGCCTGGCCGCCTCCTGCCAGACTTTTTTCCAATCCGGCGCCAACAGCATCGGCGCCGCCCTGATCGTGCCCCTGCTCTGGGGCTCGACGCTCGACCTCGCCCTCGGCATGGCCGGCCTGCTGACCCTGGGTGGCCTGGCCGCCTTTGCCCACCAGAAATGGAGAAGCCCCGCATGAAAATAACCG
Organism: Pseudomonadota bacterium; assembly: GCA_018261905.1. Taxonomy (GTDB): domain Bacteria; phylum Pseudomonadota; class Gammaproteobacteria; order Burkholderiales; family Rhodocyclaceae; genus Azonexus. The sequence goes on from JAGTRU010000024.1 coordinate 125,093, forward strand.
CCTGGCTCGCCAGCGCCCTCGCCGCTTTTGGCGCCGCCCTGCTCCCCGCCTGCGATGCGGTCAATCTGCCGGAAATCAAGCCGGGCCTCACGACCGCCGCCGAAGTCCGCGCCCGCATGGGCAATCCCGGTTTCGAATTCAGCAACGACGATGGCAGCGTGACCTGGGAATATTCCCGGCAGCCGAATGGCACCAACTGCTACATGATCACCATCGGCCGCGACCAGATCGTCGAGAAAATGGAACAGGTGCTGACCGAGGCCAATTTCGCCCGCCTCCGCGACGGCATGAGTCGCCAGGAAGTCCGCCGCCGGCTCGGCGCCCCGGCTTCGCAGACGGTGTTCGACAATCTCGGCGAAGATATCTGGGAATGGCGCGTTGCCGGTATGCCGGTGATGGATGAGACCTACTTCATGGTGCATTTCGACCTGGCCGGCGGCGGCCTCAAGAAGACCTCGCGGCGGGTGGTGGCGAAGGGTTAGGCGGCCGCAGCACGCCGCATCGCCGACAAAACCAGCTACCCCTCGGGACAACCACCGGCATTTGCCGACCCGGGGCCGAGCACGATCACGGCGCCGAGTCGAAACGAGAGAGTTCTTCCCGGGTATTGATATTCTCGAAGGCCTCGGCTTCGTCGTCGAAGGCGACTTCAACGCTGTTCAGCGTCGCATACCAGTCCTCGAACTTGCGTCCGCCGCTGGCCAGAAACGCGGTCAGGTGGGGGAGTACTTCGCGGCGGCACAGGCAGAACACCGGATGCGCTTGCGCGAAAGTGCGAGCCACAGCGAGATCGGCATTGGCCGTGCGGAGCGCGGCCAACAGCCGGGAAACCAGATCGCTGGGCAGGAAAGGCGAATCACAGGGGGCCGTAGCAAGCAGCGGGTGCCTCGCGCTGGACAACGCTGCCTGCAGGCCGGCCAGCGGTCCGGCGAAATCGGGGATCTGATCGGCCACGACACGGTAGCCGAAGGCGGCATAGCGCGCCGCGTTCTGGTTGGCGTTGATGAGCAGTTCATCGACTTGCGGGGCCAGGCGCTCGACCACCCGCGATACCAAGGTCTGCCCGCGCAGTTCCTGCAAGCCCTTGTCGATACCGCCCATCCGCCGCCCAAGGCCGCCCGCCAGAATGACGCCCGTAATTTTTTCACGCATCGCGCAGACCGCTCCTCGCCGGTGAATAACCGCTGATATTTGCCCAGGGGGCGATTCGTCCTGAAAACCTTACCGCAGAGTCGCAAAGGAGCAGCGAAGAAGGTGAAAGCAGTGGCTTGCATCGTTTTTGCAGCTCACCCGAAAGGTCGGCCGAATAATCCACGCAAACCTCTGTTTTTCCTCTGCGTCTCTGCGGTTCAATTGCGCTTTCTCGATTCATCCGACAAATTTTACCTGTGCGCCGCGATTGGCCATCCGAAAAAACCCGCGCGACCGAGAGGCGTCGGCCAACCCCGAAACGGCTTGAGCCCGGCTCAGTAAATCAGCGTTTGCCAGTCATCGGCCAGGGCCCGGGCAATAAAAGCGGTCGCCCCGGCGGATTGGCATCCCGGCAACAGCACCTCGCCGGCCGCCAGCCACTGCGCCTGCGCCATGCTGCAGGCGTACAGGGTGGCGCCTGCATGCTGCAACTCGCGCAGGAAATCGCCAATCGATTTCTCCTTTTCCGGCGTTGCGTAAAGCAGGTCGGCCTGACCATCGACCAACATTCTCACGGCCGGCCCGGCGAAATGGATTTCGACCTCGGCCTCAAGCGCCCGACCGGCCAACGCGTGTACCAGCGGGGTGACGCAGAATTCGGGAAGCGTCGCCGAACTGATCAGGAAAGCCAATTTTTCAGACAAAGCTCGCCCCCGGTTCAATCGCCAATACATGTTGTCGGTAGGCCGCCGCAGCGAGCAGGCCACTTTTCTCCTCGGCCCACCGTGTCGGCTGCACCCGCGCCAGCCAGCCCGCGCCATACGGCGCGCTATTGACCAATTGCGGGCGTTCTTCGGCCACTTCGTTGCCGGCCAGCAAGACAAAGGAAATCGGGGCATGGATAGCGAGGACGGTCTTGCGACACTCCACCGTGCCCATGCCGCGGCCGCCATCGACCACCGCGCCATTGGGCTTAGCGGTGAAGGCAATGATTTCGCCAGCCAGAAAAAGCCCGAAACTGGTGACGCCGATCAGTGCATCGCCATTTTCCAGCAACTGCACCCACATGTCGTGGCGGGGACAGTACAGACGGTCGTCGGGAACCGAACCGGTGAATGCTTGATGGGCCATTTAGCGCGTAAGGATTGGCGGAAGGAAGCAGGAGTCGAACCTACCCAAGCCTGTTTGACAGGCTTTGCCGGTTTTGAAGACCGGCCGCCCCACCGGGGAACGATTCCTTCCGTAATTCATGAACCGAATTGCTCCGGCGAACCGCGCAGCACATGGCTGTCGCGCACACGGCGAGTGTAGCCGATGCGGTCGAAGAATTCGAGAATCTGGATTGCCACCTTGCGGCCGCCGCCAATTTCATCGCGCAGGGTGGCCGCCCGGGCACATCCATCGCGCCCGCAAAGCCCGGCGACACGGTGCGCCAGCTCAGCCACCGCGGCGGCTGTGAAGTAGTGGTCGTGGGCCACCGGGTAGGCTTCGCCGAGGCGCGCCACCCGCCGCAACAGTTGGCGGACGTTTTCCTCGTTGTTAGCGGTGGCGCGAGCGATATCGCGGACCCGCGGCGGGTTGTAGGGTTCGGCCGCGAGCAGGGGTTGCAGGCTTTGCCACAAGCCGCGGTCGGCACCGGCCAACTGAATGCGATGCTGCGGCAGATGCAGCCAGGCGTGGGTCTGGACGATACGCTGATCGCCGAGCGGCCCGCGCAGCAGTTGATCGAAGGCCGGTCGCGAGAGCGTCGGCAAGGTCAGACGACGCAGGCGGTCGGGCTCGACACCGGGCATCTCGGGGGCCCGTTGGTGTTCGCCGGCAAGCGCTGCCAGCAACCTGTTCTCCAGGGCCCGCCAGCCGAGCGGCGAAAATGCCGTGGTCCCGACCAGTTTCAGTTTCAACCCCGCCGCCAGCGCGCTTAGCGTAACCGCATCGAGGTTTCGGTTCAGGGCATAAGCCGTCAGGTCGATCCCGGCCGGCTGTTGCTCGACGGCCAGAGCCAGGGCCCGGGCGGGATCGGCGTCGGCCAGCGCGGCCAGCATGGCCAGGCGTTCCGGGCTACGTTTCTTGCGCGAGGGCGGGAATATATCGAGGACGCAGCCGCCACCTATGGTCTGGCGGGCCGCCGCATCGCGCAGAACGAAACGGTCGCCGGCCAGCACGCCGATCTCGCGGTCGACGGTGATTTGCCCCCAGCCTTCGCTGCCCGGGAGAATTTCGTCGGCGCCGAGCAGGGCGACACGGGCGACAACGTCTTCGGCACCGAGATGCAGGTGAACCGGGGTCCAGTGGCGGAGCGGCGGATGGCCGCTGAGGACGCGGATACGGCAATCGAAACGCCGGCAAGGAGCATGCAGGGCCGGCGCCAGAACCCACATGCCACGCTCGACTTCGCTCTTCTCGATAGCGCTCAGGGCCAGCGCGATACGTTGTCCGGCATTGCCGGCTTCGGCCGGCTGCTCCTGGACGCGCAGGCTGCGCACCCGGAGCGCTTTTCCGGGCGGCGAAAGCAGCAGTTGCTCGCCAAGCCGGAACGTGCCCGAGAAGGCGGTACCGGTGACGACGGTGCCGATGCCGGCCAGGGTGAAGACGCGGTCGATGGCGAGGCGAAAACCGCCCCTGGGCTGATGTTCGCCGAGCCTCGCCGCGGTCTGCTCGAGATGCCGACGCAACTCGGCGACACCCAGACCACTGCTTGCCGCCAGCGGAAAGACGGGAACATCTGCCAGGGCGCTGCCGGCCAGCAGATCGGCGATTTCAGTCGCAGCCCTGGCCAGCCTCTCGGGCCCGACGAGATCGACTTTGGTGAGGGCCACCGCGCCCTGACGGATGCCGAGCAATTCGATGATTTCCAGATGTTCACGGGTCTGTGGCATCGGACCATCGTCGGCGGCAATCACCAGTAGCGCAAAGTCGATACCGGTGGCGCCGGCCAGCATGTTATGGATCAGTTTTTCATGACCCGGGACGTCGATGAAGCCGAGGCTTCCCCCGCCCGGCAGCGCCGTGTAGGCGTAACCGAGATCGACGGTAATGCCGCGTGCCTTCTCCTCCTTCAGGCGGTCGCAGTCGACGCCGGTCAGGGCTTTGACCAGGGTCGTCTTGCCGTGGTCGATGTGGCCGGCGGTGCCGATGATCATGCCGGCTGCAACGCCACCAACTGGGCGCGAAAAGACGCTTCCTCGCCGGCTTCCAGGCAGCGCAGATCGAGGTGATAGGCAGCGTCGCGAACGTATCCGATCACCGGTCTCGGCAAGCGCCGGAAAGCGGCTTCGATGGCGAGCAGCGCCTTTCCCGACCTTTTTGCCGTCGGCCGGATGACCAGCGCCGCCGATGGCAGTCGCTCGACCGGCAAGGCGCCGCTGCCGATCTGGCTGCTGCAGTCTTCGACCGACACCGTCGCCAGTTCGCCGAGGGCGGCCTGGACGTCCGGCAACAGGCGCTGGCCGAGCGCGGCAATCTCGTTCGCCGGCCGGGTCAGCAGGCGTAGCGTCGGCAGGCGTTCGGCCAGCCGATCCGGGTCGCAGTACAGGCGCAGCGTTGCTTCCAGCGCGGCCAGCGTCATCTTGCCAACGCGCAGGGCGCGTTTCAGCGGGTTTTTCTTGATCTTCGCGATCAGTTCCCGGCGGCCGACGATCAAGCCGGCCTGTGGCCCACCGAGCAGCTTGTCGCCGGAAAAGGTAACGAGGTCGGCGCCGGCGGCCAGCGCCTGCTGCGGCGTCGGTTCGGGCGGCAGGCCGTAGGCGGCGAAGTCGCAGAGCGTGCCGCTGCCCAGGTCGATGATAAACGGCAAGCCGGCGGCATGGGCGATGGCGGCGATCTCCTTTGCATCGACCGTCTTGGTGAAGCCGGTGACGGCGTAATTGCTGGTATGCACTTTCATCAGCAGCGCCGTCTTCGGACCGATGGCTTCGGCGTAATCTTTGGCATGGGTGCGGTTGGTGGTACCGATTTCGACCAGTTTGACCTGGGCCCGCCGCATCACATCGGGGATGCGGAAGGCGCCGCCGATCTCAACCAGTTCGCCGCGCGAGACGACGGCCTCCTTGCCCTGGGCCAGCGCATTCAGCGTCAGCAGCACGGCGGCAGCGTTGTTGTTGACGATGGTGGCGGCGATCTCCGGTGCGCCGCCAGCGATCAGTTCGGCGAGCAGTCCGGAAACCAGGTCGTCGCGGTCGCCACGCCCGCCGGAAGCGAGATCGTATTCGAGGGCGCAGGGCGAACGGGCAGCGTCGACCATTTGCGCGATGGCTTCCTCGGCGAGCAGGGCACGGCCAAGGTTGGTGTGCAGCACGGTGCCGGTCAGGTTGAAGACGGGGCGCAGATTGGCCCGGCCAGCGGTGGTGGCGCGCCGCCGGATGGCGGCGAAGAGATCCGCTTTTTCCGGCAACGGCAAGCCATGTTTGCTACCTTCGCGGGCAGCCGCCAGTTCGGCCCGGACACAGGCGGTGACCAGTTGCCGGCCATGGCTTTCGATCAGTTCCGGGACCTCGGCGAGGACCCTATCGACGGCGGGAAGATGTCTGAAATCGTTCATAAGCTTTCACCCGGACCGGGCAGAAAGGGGTGAGCAAAAGGGGTTCTAGGCGGCGGTACTGATCAGCAACAGGTTGGGACCCGCCCGTTGGTAACCGGCTTCATCGACCAGCATGTCGAGGGCCAGGGTCGCCAGATCGTCGGCGACCGGATCGACATGGGGATCTTTCTCCTGATAGACAATTTTCAGATAGCTGTTGCAGGCATCGCAGGTTTCGGCCCGGACGGGGCTATTCGCCCCCTCAATCTCGTGCAGGGCGACACTCTGGTCGGTGGAACAGGCCGAGCAGGTCGCGCGCGGCACGTTCCATTCGCTATTGCACAGCGAACAGTGGAGGTAACGCAGGTTGTTGATCGCCGCGCCGAGCCGGACGACGCTGGCGACCGGCAAACTGCCGCAGCAGGGACAGACGCCGTGGACCTCGAGCGCCGGCCAGCGGCCAGCCGCGAGCTGGCTAGCCAGCGCCGTATAAACGACCTGCAAGGCTGCACCAACGAAAACCAGACGGGCGGCCTGATCGGCTTCCGGCACCCCGTCGAGCAAGGTATCGGCGAGCTTTTCCAACTCACTATCGGTGGCCTCGCGCAGGCTGAGCAGCGCCTCGCCAACGCCCGCCGCACCAGGTGCCTCCAGGCTGCGCACCAGTTGGCGAAGAACTTCGCGCCAGACTGCCGGACGCGCCCCCGGATCGAGTGGCGGCATGCCGTGCCGGCGCGCCTGTTCCAACGTTGCCGAATCGGGCAGCGGCAGTTCGGGCAGCGTCTGCAAGACGACGTGCTGGGCGCGCGTCAGTTGCCCGAGAAAATTGAGCCAGTCGCCCAGGCTGTGGCCGATGGCGAGATGGGCGAAGCGCTCGGCACGCTCGGCAAACAGGCTGGCCGTGACCGGCCGCAGGTAGGGGGCAGCCTCAGCAGTGGGCGGCGAGAAATCGATCTCTTGGGTCGGCATATCAACTCAGAAAAACGGGGGTGGGGAGATACTCTCCGCCCCACCCCTTAAAGGCAAGATAAAGAGCGGCTTAGCGACCGGTGACCTGGCGATACCAACCGCGGTGATGCTGCTTGGCCCAGGCCCGGGTTACCGTGCCGTACCACATGGCGCGGATGGTCCCCTTGACCCAGATCGCGGCATAGACATGGACCATGATCAGGCCGATCATCACGGCCGCCGCCGCCGCATGAACGACGGCGCCGAGGCGAACCACGGTGATCTCAAAGCCGAACCAGGCCCGCCAGATGAACAGGCCGGAGACCGCCATCAGCAGCATACAGGCGGCAAGGGCCCAGAACATGGCCTTCTGACCGCCGTTGTACTTGCCCTGCTCCGGCATGTTGTGGTCGTCGCCATCCACCATCTGCCTGACCTTGCCCAGCCATTCCTTGTCCGCCGGCGTCATCCGGTTGAGATGCCGGAAGCGGAAAAAGAGGGCCAGGAAGGACAGCGCCATCAATACCCCGAGGTAGGGGTGGATGATACGAGCCCAGACCGGGCCGCCGAATAGCTGGGTGAGGGGGAAAAAGGCCGGATGAAAGAAGGCCAGACCGGAGAGGGCAAGCAGGATGAAGCTGATGCCGACCACCCAGTGATTGGCCCGTTCGGCCGGCTCGTAGCGCTTCATATCTTTCGGGTCGCGGATCATTTTGCATCCTCCTTCTCGATCTCGTCCTCGATCTCTTTCGAGACCTCGTTCGGACCCTTGGTCACGTAATGGAACAAGCTACCCAGTGCCACCCCGGCCAGGGCCAGCGTCGCCAACGGCTTGGCGAAGCCCTTCCAGAGCGAGACCAGCGGACTGATCGCCGGATTGGCCGGCAGGCCGGCATAGAGGTTGGGCTGGTCGGCGTGGTGCAGCACGTACATCACATGCGTGCCGCCAACACCTTCCGGATCGTACAGTCCAGCCTTGTCGTAACCGCGTTCCCTGAGGTCGGTGATGCGGTGCTCGGCATAGTCCTTCATGTCCTCCTTGCTGCCGAACTGGATCGCGCCGGTCGGGCAGGCCTTGACGCAGGCCGGGGCCTGGTTGACCGCCACCCGGTCAGAACAGAGCGTACATTTGTACGCCTTGCTGTCCTTTTTCGAAATGCGGGGGACATTGAACGGACACCCGGTAATGCAGTAGCCGCAGCCGATGCAGTTTTCCTGGTGGAAATCGACAATGCCATTGCTGTACTGGACGATGGCGCCGGGTGCCGGACAGGCCTTCAGGCAACCGGGGTCGGCACAGTGCATGCAGCCATCCTTGCGGATCAACCACTCCAGTTTGTCGTTCTGTTCCACCTCCGAGAAGCGCATCACCGTCCAGGCGTTTTCCGTCAGATCGACCGGGTTGTCGTACACGCCGTGGCAGTTGCCGACTTCCTCGCGGACGTCGTTCCACTCCATGCAGGCGACGGTGCAGGCTTTGCATCCGATGCAGGCGGAAACATCGATGAGCTTGGCCACTTCCAGGGTGATACGGGCTTGCGGGGTCGGCGAGGTAGTCGCCGAGCGCTGCTTGATGTCTAGCGATTGCAGTGCCATGTTATGCCTCCTGAAGGGCCGCCCCGAAGGGGGCATGCCCCCCTCGGGGGGTGACGAACGTAGTGAGTGCGGTGGTCGTCATTTGGCCTCCTACGCTTTTTCGATGTTGACCAGGAACGCCTTGTATTCCGGCGTTTGGACATTGGCATCACCGACGACGGGGGTCAGGGTATTGGTGATGAAGCCCGGCTTGGTCGCCCCCTTGAACCCGAAGTGGGTGGGGATGCCGACCGTATGAACCTTCCTGCCGTCAACGTCCAATGCCTTGATCCGCTTGGTGACCACCGCCACGGCGCGGATAAAGCCGCGGTTGGAACGGATCTTCACCTTGTCGCCGGCGACGATGCCTTTCTCCTTGGCCAGTTCCTCGCCGATCTCGACGAACTGTTCCGGCTGCATGATGGCGTTGATTTTCGACTGCTTGGTCCAGTAGTGAAAATGCTCGGTCAGGCGGTAGGTGGTCGCCACGTAGGGGAAGTCCTTGGCTTTGCCGAAGGCCTCCATGTCGCCCTTGAAGACGCGGGCGGCAGGGTTGCTGGTGGCTTTCGGGTTGTTCGGGTGCATCGGGTTGGCATCGAGCGGCGTCTCGAAGGGTTCGTAATGCTCGGGCATCGGCCCATCGGCCATGAGATCGCGGCAGAACAGACGACCGACGCCTTCCGGATTCATGATGAAGGGCATCACGTTCTCTTCCGGAGCCGCATCCGGGCGCATGTCGGGAACGTCATTGCCGCCCCAGGCCTTGCCGGTCCACCGCAAGACCATGCGCTTTGCATCCCACGGCTTGCCGGAGAGGTCGGCCGAAGCGCGGTTGTAGAGAATGCGCCGGTTGACCGGCCAGGCGTAGCCCCAATTCAAGGTCTGGCCGAGGCCGGAGGGATCGGAGGGATCGCGGCGCGCCGAATTGTTGCCGGCCGGCGACCAGACACCGCAATAAATCCAGTTGCCGCAAGTGGTCGAACCATCGTCGCGTAGCTGCGCAAAGCTGCCCAACTGATCGCCTGCCTTGACCAGCACCTTGGTCGGATCCTTGGGGTCGGTGACGTCGGCCAGGGCCTTGCCGTTGTATTCCATCATCAACTCTTCCGGCGATGGCTTGGCCGGCTGGCGGTAGGCCCAGGTCAGCTTGAGGATGGGATCGGCAAAGGCCCCTCCCTCCTTGACGTAGGCTTCCTTCAGGCGGAGGAAGAGAGCTGCCAGGATTTCAGCATCGTCCTTGGCGTCGCCCGGACCGTCCACCGCCTTCCAGCGCCACTGGATGACGCGGCCGGAATTGGTGAAGGAACCGGCATGCTCGGCAAAGAGATTCGCCGGCAGACGAAACACTTCGGTCTGGATCTTGGCCGGATCGACTTCGTTGAATTCGCCGTAAGGTTTCCAGAATTCCGAGGTATCGGTCGCCAGCGGATCGATCACCACCAAGTACTTGAGCTTGGCCAGGGCATCGCCGACCTTGCGCTTGTTGGCCACCGAGGCCAGCGGGTTGAATCCCTGGCAGAAGAAGCCGTTGATCTTGCCCTGGTACATCTGGTCGAAAATCGACAGCACGTCCGAAGCGCCGGCCAGCTTGGGCAGGTAGTCGTAGGCGAAGTCGTTGTCCTTGTTGGCGGCATCGCCCCACCAAGCTTTCTGCAGGCTGATGAACCATTTGGGGAAATTCTGCCCGTAGTTCATCTGGCCTGGCCGCATGGCCTTGGGCGTCCGCTTCTCGAGGAAGGTTTTGAGGTCGGCATCGGCGTCCCCCGGCGCCCCCAGATAACCCGGCAGGTTCTGGGCGTAAAGGGCGAAATCGGTGATGCCCTGAACATTGGCGTGGCCACGCAGGGCGTTGATGCCGCCCCCCGCCATCCCCATGTTGCCAAGCAGCAACTGGATGATGGCCATGCAGCGGATGTTCTGGGAACCGACGGAATGCTCGGTCCAGCCCAGCGCGTAGAGGCTGGTCATGGTCTTGGTGGGCGCCGCCGTCTCGGCGATCATCGCGCAGATCTTGAGGAAGGCCTCCTTCGGCGTGCCGCAAATCCGCGCCACCATTTCCGGCGTATACCGGGAATAGTGGGTCTTCATCAATTGCCAGACGCAGTTCGGGTCCTGCCAGGTGTCGTCTACCTTGGCGTAGCCCTCCGTATCCATCTGGTACTTCCAGCTATCTTTGCCGTAGCTGCGCTTCTCCTCGTTATAACCGGAGAAGATCCCATCCTCGAACTTGTAGCCCGCATCCACCAGCAGCCCGGCATTGGTGTAGGCCTTGACGTATTCATGATGGATCTTGTCGTTAACGATCAGGTAATTGATGACACCGCCCAAAAAGGCAATATCGGAACCGGAGCGGACCGGTGCGTAGAAGTCGGCGACGGAGGCCGTGCGGTTGAAACGCGGGTCGACGACGACCAGCTTGGCCTTGCGGTTCTTCTTCGCTTCAATCACCCACTTGAAGCCGCAGGGATGCGCTTCAGCGGGGTTGCCGCCCATCACGAAAATCAGATCAGCGTTCTTGATGTCCACCCAGTGATTGGTCATCGAACCACGCCCAAAACTCGGAGCCAGACTGGCCACCGTGGGAGCGTGTCAAATGCGCGCCTGAGTGTCGATCGAGGTCATCCCCAACGCCCGCAGCATCTTTACCGTGAGATAGCCTGCTTCGTTGGAGGCGGCACTGGAGGCCAGGAAACCCGTGCTCGACCAGCGATTGACGGTGACACCGTCCTTGTTCTGGGCCATGAAGTTGGCATCGCGGTCCTTTTTCATGTGCCTGGCAACGCGATCGAGAGCTTCGTCCCAGGAAATCCGCTTCCACTCGTTGCTCCCGGCTTCACGCACTTCCGGCCATTTCAGGCGATTGGCGCTCTGCACCATGTCGCGCAGGCCGGCCCCCTTCGGGCACAGCGTACCGCGATTCACCGGATTGTCCGGGTCGCCTTCGATGTGGATGATCTCGCCCGGCGCATTTTTGGACTTGTCGCCGGTGGAATAGATGAGGACGCCGCAGGACACCGAGCAGTACGGACAGGTGTTCCGCGTTTCGGTGGCACGAGCCAGCTTGAAGGTTCGCACTTCGGCCAGAGCTGCCGTCGGCGAGAAGCCCATCAGCGCGATCGATGACCCTCCCAGCCCGGCAGAACAGACTTTGAAAAATTGTCGCCTCGTAATATTCATTTTTTTATTCCCCCGCAGAATGCGACCCAGCGTCGCAGTGTCAGACTAGCGCAGTGAACGGAGCATTTCAAGGAATCCATTTCCCAATGGTGAATTTAATGGATTTCGCTGACTCGCGCTGGCCGAGCGGTCAACTGCGGTTTCTAGGCTGGGCTCAGCGCTACCGCATACGCTGCCGCAACCACGCGCTGGCCTGATCAACGGCGATCGACAGGAGCAGCATGGCGACGATCACCGTCGACGCCTGTGCATGGTGAAACAGCGACAGCTCGAAATAGAGTAGCTGGCCCAGGCCGCCGGCGCCGACGAAGCCGAGGATGGCGGCCATGCGGATGTTCATTTCCCAGCGGTACAGGGTGTAGGCGATCAGTTGCGGCGCCGCACCGGGCAAGGTGCCGTAGAGGAAGGCCAGGCTGCCCGGCACGCCGCACAGGCGCAGCGCGCGGCCGGGGGCGGCGGGGACATTGGCCAGGGCTTCGGCATAGAGGCGGCCGAGTACGCCGGTGGTGTGCAGGGCCAGCGCCAGCGCCCCGGCGAACGGGCCGAGGCCGACGGCGAGCGCGGTGATGGTCGCCCAGACCAGTTCCGGTACCGAGCGCAGACTGTTGAGCAGGAAACTGAATGGTGCCCGCCATGGCGGCAACGCCAGCAGCAGCCCGCCGATTGCCGCGAACAGCGTGCCGACCAGCGAAATGGCCAGCGTTTCCAGGCTCCCCTTGGCGACCTTGCCCAGCCACTCGGCCGAGAGATCGGGGGAGAGAAAGCCGGCGACGAATTCGCCGATGCTGCGCGCCGCCTCCAGCGAAAACAGCTCGCCGAAACCGATGCCCAGAAAATAGAAGCTGGCGAGCACGACGCCCGGCAGAGCGACCAACAGGCCCAGGCTGCGCCAGCCGAAGGGCGAGGCGCGCTTGGCCGGCGGCCGGTCGAGGGCCCGGCGCAGCCAGCCGGAGAGGCCATCGGCGGCGAATACCAGCAGCATGAAAGTGAGCAGGATGCTCGCCGCCTCGCCGCCATTGAGCATTTTCATCGCCTGATCCATCAACTGCCCGAGCCCGCCGGCGCCGACGAAGCCCATCACCACCGAGGCACGGATGGCGCATTCCCAGCGGTAAACGGTGTACGAGACCAGTTCCTTGGCGACCTGCGGCAGCAGCCCGTAGAGGATGGCCAGCGGCCGGCTCGCGCCATTCAGGCGCAGCGCCCGGGCCGGTGCGGCATCGGCCGATTCGAGGATTTCGGCATAGACCTTGGCCAGCATGCCGCCGTAGGTCAGCCCGAGGGCCAGCACCCCGGCCGCCGGGCCGAGGCCGAAGACGCGGACGAAGAGCAGCGCCCAGACCAGTTCCGGGATGCCGCGCAGCACCGTGAGCAGGCTGCGGGTCAGCGGATTCAAGGCGGGTTTCTCGCGGCCGGCGGCGCTCGCCAGGTAGGCCAGTGGCACCGCCAGCAATCCGGCCAGCGCCATGCCGGCACTGGCAATGGCCAGGGTTTCCAGCGTCGCCCTGGCGAGATAGGCGAGGAACTCGGCGCCGGTTTCCGGCGGCAGGAAGGCACCGAGAAAATGGCCGATGACCTTCAGGTTAGCGGCATCGAACAGCGCCCCCGGTTTGACTTCGGCCATCCGAAACAGCGGCCAAAGAATGGCGAGCGCTGCCAGGAAGCCGAACAGGCGGCGGCGGGCGGCCGGGTCCCGGTCAGCAGGATTCATCAGCAAGCCGTGCGGGTAACGACATCCGTCGCCACCGCCGGCGGCGAAAAACGGGGTTCGGTGGCCAGCATCGGCAATTCCTGCCCTTCGCTGGCGTAGAGCTCGGAGAGCATGGCTTCGCTGACTTCGCCGGCGGGCCGGTCGAAGGCGATTTGCCCGGCCTTGATGCCGACGATGCGCGAAAAACAACTCAGGGCCAGATCGACCGCATGCAGGCTGGCGACCAACGTCGCCCCGCGGCTTTTGGCTTCATCGACCAGCAGGCGGACGGTGGCCAGCGCCAGGGCGGGATCGAGGGCCGAGACCGGTTCGTCGGCGAGGATCAGGTCGGCTTGCTGGTAGAGCACGCGGGCGATGCCGACGCGCTGCAACTGGCCACCGGACAGCTCGTCGCAGCGGGCGAACAGCTTGTCGGCCAGGTCGACGCGCGCCAGTACGCGGCGGGCACCGGGCACGTCGAGCGGATAAAACAGCGAGGCGATGCCCTGCCACAACGGCCACTGCCCGAGGCGGCCGGCCAGGACGGCGGTCACCACCCGTTGCCGGCCGGGAATCGGCGGCGCCTGGTAAACGGTGCCGATGCGGCGGCGCAGTTTTTTCAGGGCGGCGGCGCCGAGTCCGGCTGGCGTCGCAGCGAGCACCGCGACCTCGCCAACGCTGGGCGCCATGGCCGTGGCCAGCAGCGAGAGCAGCGAGGTCTTGCCGGCGCCCGAGGGGCCGATCAGGGCGATGCACTCGCCCTGATCGGCGCGCAGCGAGATGCCGTCCAGGGCGGCGAAGCCGTTGGCGTAGGTCAGCCCCACGCCAGCCAGCGCCAGACTCACTTCAGGAGGCCGGCCGCGTGGGCGGCTTTTTCGATGCCGTCGTAGTTTTCCTTCTTGGTCGGGATGAATTTGGCGGCGCGCTGCAGGGCGAGGATTTCCTTGTGTTCCGGGTTGGCCGGGTCGAGCTTGAGGAAGGCGTCGGTCAGCTTCCTGATCAGCACCGGGTCGAGATCGCCGCGCACCGTCCAGTTGTAATCGAAGTACGGCGGCGTCGTGGCGAAGACGCGGACCTTGTCGGGATCGACTTTTTTCTGTTCGACCAGCTTGTCCCACACCGAGGCGTTCAACACGCCAGCGTCGGCCTTGCCGGCCGCGACGAAGGCGACGGTGGCGTCATGGGCGCCGGAGAAGGCGACATTCTTGAAATCCTTTTCCGGATTCAGGCCGGCCTGGAGCAGGAAGAAACGCGGCATCAGGCTGCCCGAGGTCGAGGACGGGGCACCGAAGGCGAAGGTCTTGCCCTTGAGGTCGCTGAGCGCCTTGATGCTGGCATCGGCGGTGATGAATCTGGAGGTGAATCTGGCATCCTCCTCGCGCTGGACGATGGGGATGGCCGTCCCGTTGGTGCGAATTTTGGCCTGGATAAAGGTGAAGCCGCCGAGCCAGGCCAGGTCGATCTTTTTGCTGGCCAGCGATTCGACGACGGCAGCATAGTCGGAGACCGGCGTGAACACGACCTTGATGCCGGTCTGCGCTTCGAGATATTTGCCGAGCGGCGCGAACTTTCTTTGCAGTTCGGTCGGCGCCTCGTCGGGAATGGCCGAGACGCGCAGCACGGCGTCTTCGGCGAAGGCGGGAAAGGAAACGGCGGAAGCCAGGGCGCAGGCCAGCGCCCCCTTCAGCGCCAGACGGCGTGGGGTGGAAATGCTCATTTTGTTCTCCGATTTCTACAGCAGCCGCCGCCGTGCGGATGTCACGGCAGCTTAAACGACGCCGAAGCGCCAACACTTCAATGCGGTATAAAGGACCGCGGGCGGGATTATAGCCGGGCTCCTGGCGCAAAAAGCCGGTGGCGGGAAGCCATGAAAATCCGGGTACGATTCACCGACCACCGGGCCTTTTCCGCAAAATCAGGCGCTTAGTCTTGGCAGGCGGCGGCGCGACCGGTAAACTAGCGCCTCTGCCAAGGAGCGCTGCGACCCTGCACTGGGGCCAGGCTTGGCAATGATCAACGGCGCTCGCAAACCCGAGTTTTCCTTGTTCCGGTTTGTGGCGCCGTTTGTATTTGCGGCGCGCCCGGGGCATTTCCGTTTTGCCGAGGTGATCATGATTCAAGCCGACCGTACTGCCGAACTTTCCGCCCTGCTCCAACAACGCCTGTTGATCCTCGACGGCGCCATGGGCACCATGATCCAGCGTCACGGCCTGCAGGAAGCGGATTACCGCGGCGAACGCCTGCAGGATCACCCGCACGATCTCAAGGGCAACAACGACCTGCTACTGCTGACCCAGCCGCAGATCATCAGCGGCATCCACCGCGCCTATCTCGAAGCCGGTGCCGACATCCTCGAGACCTGCACCTTCAACTCGACCTCGGTTTCGCAGGCCGACTACAACCTGACCGAGCTGGTCTATGAGCTGAATTTCGAAGGCGCCCGCCTGGCGCGCGAACTGTGCGACGAATTTACCGCCGCCAATCCGGCCAAGCCGCGCTTCGTCGCCGGCGTGCTCGGCCCGACCAGCCGCACCGCCTCGATCTCGCCGGACGTTAACGACCCTGGCTACCGCAACGTCACGTTTGACGAGCTGGTGGCCAACTACATCGAATCGATCACCGGCCTGGTCGAAGGCGGCGCCGACATCCTGCTGGTTGAAACCGTGTTCGATACGCTCAATGCCAAGGCTGCGCTGTTCGCCATCGAAACCTTTTTCGAGCGCGCCGGCCGCCGCTGGCCGGTGATGATTTCCGGCACCATTACCGATGCGTCCGGCCGCACCCTGTCCGGCCAGACCGCCGAAGCCTTCTGGAATTCGCTGAACCATATCCAGCCGTTGTCGTTCGGTCTCAACTGCGCGCTCGGTGCCAAGGAGCTGCGCCAGTACGTCGAGGAACTGTCCCGCGTCTGCGACTGCTACATCTCGGCCCACCCGAACGCCGGCTTACCCAATGCCTTCGGCGGCTACGACGAAACGCCGGAAATGCTCGCTGACGAGATCGAAAGCTGGGCGAAATCGGGCATCGTCAATATCGTCGGCGGCTGCTGCGGCACGTCGCCGGAACATATCGCCGCCATCGCCGGGCGCGTCGCCGCCGTCAAACCGCGCGCCATCCCGCAAGTCGAGAAGAAGCTGCGCCTGTCCGGCCTCGAACCCTTCAACGTCGGTGCCGATTCGCTTTACGTCAATGTCGGCGAGCGCACCAACGTCACCGGCTCGAAGGCCTTCGCCCGGATGATTTTGGAGGGACGTTTCGACGACGCGCTGGCCGTCGCCCGCCAGCAGGTCGAAAACGGCGCCCAGGTCATCGACATCAACATGGACGAGGCGATGCTCGACTCGATCGCCGCCATGGACCGCTTCCTGAAACTGATTGCTTCGGAACCCGACATCTCGCGCGTACCGATCATGATCGACTCGTCGAAATGGGAAGTCATCGAAGCCGGCCTCAAGTGCATCCAGGGCAAGGGCATCGTCAATTCGATCTCGATGAAGGAAGGC
>JAGTRU010000055.1 GCA_018261905.1 Pseudomonadota bacterium
CGTCATGGCCCAGGACCACATCGGCCTGCCGCAAGGCACCATCAAGGCCACCGTGCTGGTCGAAACCATCCTCGCCACCTTCGAGATGGAAGAAATCCTCTATGAGCTGCGCAACCATTCCGCCGGCCTCAACGCCGGGCGCTGGGACTACATCTTCTCCTGCATCAAGAAATTCAAGAAGAACAAGGACTTCTGCCTGGCCCAGCGCGGCGCCATCACCATGGAAGTGCCCTTCATGCGCTCCTACGCCCTGGCCCTCGTGCAGGCCTGCCACAAGCGCGGCGCCCCGGCCATGGGCGGCATGTCGGCCCTGATCCCGATCAAGAACGACCCGGTCGCCAACGAAAAGGCCCTGGCCGGCATCCGCCACGACAAGACCCGCGACGCCAACGACGGCTACGACGGCGGCTGGGTGGCTCACCCGGGCCTCGTGCCGATCGCCATGGAAGAATTCGTCAAGGTCCTCGGCGACAAGCCGAACCAGTTCGGCAAACAAGTTGAAGGCAAGTTCGGCCCGGCCCAGTGGCTCGACTTCAAGCCGGAAACCCCGATCACCGAAGCCGGCCTGCGCAACAATATCAACGTCGGCATCCACTACCTCGGCTCCTGGCTGGCCGGCAACGGCTGCGTGCCCATCCATAACCTGATGGAAGATGCGGCCACCGCCGAAATCTCCCGCTCGCAAGTGTGGCAGTGGGTGGTTTCGCCGAAGGGCATCCTCGACGATGGCCGCAAGGTCACCGAAGAGATGGTTCGCCCGATGATTGCCGAAGAACTGGCCAAGGTGAAGGCAACGGTTTCCGCCCAGGGCGAAGACACCGCCTCCTACGACCAGGCCGCGGTCATCTTCGACAAGATGTCCCTGACCCCGGACTACCCGGAATTCCTGACCCTGCCGCTGTACGAGGCAATGGCCTAAAGCAGTACCCGGAAAAAAGGTGCATAGACGCCCGACTCCGACAGAGAAGCTGTAAGCGAAACGCCCCGGGAAACCGGGGCGTTTTGTTTGGGTGAAGAATTTTTCGGCTGACTCACGACCAAGGTTCGCAGTTCGCAAATTGCGAACATTGAGTCGCTGATCGATACGCATGGCTGCAACCGTAGCGCCTGCTTATACAAATCCATCAACTGATTGAGTGATTTGTATAAAAGTCACCCCATATACCAGGAAGCTTGACTTCCGCGCTGGCAAGCATCGACAATGACCAAAGGTTCGCAATTTGCGAACTGCGAACTAATCAGCCGACGGCGCATGAACCTGAATCCGCAATTCCTCAAGCCTCAGGATGTCCTCTTCCTGCTCAAGCTCGTCATCCTCAAAGGCCCGAGCAGCATTTTCCCGGCCGTCCCCGAAGCCTTGGGACTGAGCAAGGCTGAAATTCACAACAGCGCCAAACGGGTTCGCGCCGCTCGTCTGCTGCCGCATGATAGCTGGAACCCGCTACGCAAGAACCTACTCGAATTTCTGGTGCATGGCGTCAAATACGTTTTCCCCGCCCGTCACGGCAGCGAGAGCATTGGCATGCCCACCGCCTACGCAGCACCACCACTGAACGCACAGATTGCCGCCAGCGGCGCCACCTTACCCGTCTGGCCTGACCCTGAGGGCAGCGCCCGTGGTCAGGCACTCTATCCGCTCTACCCCTCAGCCCCGCAAGCCGCCCGGCGCGACCCGCAACTTTATGAGCTGCTGGCTCTGGTCGACGCCATCCGTATCGGTAACGTGCGCGAACAGCAACTCGCGGAAAAGCTCCTCAAGGAACGTCTGGCATGAGACCTGGCGATCCCAATCTGGAAATGCTCGAAATCATGGCCCATAAACTGGGCCACCTCACGGAGCGATTGATATTCGTTGGCGGCAGCACTACAGGCCTGTTTATTACCGACCCTTTGTTACCGCCAGTCAGGGCCACCCGCGACGTTGACGTGATTACCGAAGCCTGTTCACGTATCGACTATCACCAATTGGAGGAGGCGCTGCGCAAAATCGGTTTTTCTCCCGATATGCGCCCGGATGCCCCGATCTGCCGTTGGCGCATTGGCGATCTGATCCTCGACTTGATGCCCACCGATGAAGCCATCCTCGGCTTTGCCAATCGTTGGTACCCGGATGCCCTGGTCAACGCCACCAACTACCGACTTCCGTCGGGACAGTCGATTCGCATGCTCACCCCGGCCCTATTTCTGGCTACCAAATTCGAAGCCTTTCACGGTCGAGGCCAAGGCGACTACTGGGCCAGCCACGACATGGAAGACATTGTTTGCGTTATTGATGGTCGTTCCGAACTCGTTGCCGAAGTTGCCGCCAGCCCAAGCGTCTTGCGCGACTACCTGCAAGCGGAATTCGCCATCCTGCATGCCGACCCAAGGCTTGCCGAAGCAGTATCCGGCTTCCTCCCCGGCGACGCCATCAGCCAGACTCGCGCCCCACGCATCCTCCAACGCATCGCTTCCTTGGCTTGCCAGACAGGCTAACGCCCCTAGCTGAAACACCCGCCAAACATTGATTTATTGATTTCATCTAGATCAGCAATTGATTTCCGCGACTTCGTCAGTTGGGTGCGCCAGTTTCACCAGACCGACAACGCCAAGGTCGGCGCCTGGGATTTGCCGCCAGCCGTCGATTAGCCCCCACTAAGCCCGCGCCACCGCCGCCCCGGCCAGCACGCCTGGCATGGCCTGGCGCATGATGTCGATGAAGCAGCGCAGGCGGGCCGGGTAGAAGCGGGCGTAGGGATAGACCAGGCTGACCGGCAAAGCGGGAGCCTGCCACTCCGGGGTCAGGTGGATAAGTTGGCCGCTCGCCAGGTCGTCGGCGAGCACCCAAGCCGAGCCGAGGCAGGCGCCCAGACCGAGCAGAGCGGCGCTGCGCAGGGCGTACAGGCTGTCGGTACTGAAGCGCGGCGCAATCGGCACGCGCTCGATTTTTCCGGTTGCCAGATGTTTCAGGCTCACTTCGTTGCGGTAGAAGGTGCGCAGCGCCAGCCAGGGCAAGGCGGCCAGTTCGCCGGCCGCGGTCGGCACCGGTGCACCGTTGAGGACTTCCGGCGCGGCAACGACGATGCGCGGCACCTCCGCGAGACGGATGGCAACCAGGCCGGGATCGGTCACTTCGCCGACCTGGATGGCGCAATCGATACCGGCTGCGATGTAGTCCTGGATCGAACGGTCGTCGTGCAGCAGCCATTCAACGCTCATCCGCGGATAGCGCTGCAGGTAGTCGGCGAGCGGCCCGACCAGGCGCTCCTGGCCGAAGGCATGCGGCGCCACGACGCGCAGGATGCCTTCCGGTTCGTCGCCGGCACCGCGCAGATCGGATTCGAAGGCCGCCCAACTACCCAGCAACTCGCGCGCCCGCTCGTAGCAGCGCTCGCCGTCAACGGTCAGGCGCATGGCGTGCGTCGTGCGTTGCAGCAGGCGCAGGCCGAGCGAGCGCTCCAGCGCCTGCAGGCGGCGGCTGATCGTCGGCTGCGTCATGCCCATCTGGCCGGCGGCGGCGGAAAGACTGCCGGCCTCGACGATGCGGACGAAGGTCTGCATCAGTTCGATGCGGTCGCCACTGACCGCCGAAGACGCCAGATCAGGCGCTGCGGCGACAACATGCTTCTGATCGGTATCGGGATTGCTCATACGTTCGCCGTATAACGAATGTGCCGGCAACGATACTACCATTCGTATCCACAACCAACCAGAATGCCTGACATCAACAGCAAGTACAGTGAACAACATGTCTTCCATTCAAAATACGCATGAAAATAGTCAGAGCGCGCCACTGGCACCGCAATTGATCCTGCTGCTGGCGGCCGGCGCCGGTTTTGCGGTGGCAACGCTGTACTACAGCCAGCCGATACTCGGCGTTCTCGGCGCCGACATCGGCGCCTCGGACCACGCCATCGGCCTGGTGCCGACCCTGACGCAGCTCGGTTACGCCCTCGGCATCCTGCTCCTCGCACCGCTCGGCGACCGCCACGACCGGCGCAGCATCATTCTGATCAAGGCCGGCCTGCTGATCGCGGCGCTGCTGCTCGCCGGCTGTGCGCCGTCCGTCGCCTGGCTGCTCGCCGCCAGCCTGGCCATCGGCCTGACGGCAACGCTGGCCCAGGATATCGTGCCGGCGGCCGCCACCCTGGCGCCGCTGGCCCAGCGCGGCCGCGTCGTCGGCACGGTGATGACCGGCCTGCTCATGGGTATCCTGCTGTCACGCGTGATCAGCGGCCTGGTGGCCGAACATTTCGGCTGGCGGGCGATCTTCTTCGTCGCCGCGGCCAGCATCGCGCTGATCGGCCTCGCCGCCTGGCGCGGCCTGCCGAAGTTCGCGCCGACCACCGATCTTTCCTACGCCGCCCTGCTCGGCTCGCTGCGCACGCTGTGGCTGCGCCATGCCGCGTTGCGTCATGCGGCGCTGGCGCAGGGACTGCAGGCGGTCGGCTTCAGCGCCTTCTGGTCCACGCTGGCGGTGATGCTGCACGCCGCCCCCTTCCATCTCGGCAGCGCCGTGGCCGGCAGTTTCGGCCTGGCTGGCGCGGCCGGTGCGCTGGCCGCGCCGCTCGCTGGCCATCTCGCCGACAAGCGCGGCCCGGAATTGGTGACGCGGCTGGGCACCGGGCTCAACGCCCTGTCCTTCGCCGCCTTGTCGCTGGCGCCGCTGCTCTCGCCGAACGCCCAGCTCTGGCTGCTCGGCATCGGTGCAATCGGCTTCGACCTCGGCGTCCAGGCCAGCCTGATCGCCCATCAAACCATCGTCTACAGCATCGAACCGGGCGCCCGCAGTCGTCTCAATGCCGTGCTCTTCGTCGGCATGTTCATCGGCATGGCGAGCGGCGCCGCGCTGGGCAGCCTGTTGCTGGCCCAGTGGGGCTGGGTTGCGGTGACCGGCATGGCAACCGTTGCCGCGCTGGGTGCGCTCGCCGTACGTTTCTGGAAGGTGCAGCCGGAACTGGCTTAGAAACATCGAGCAGCCTCCCCAACCGGGGAGGCTTGCTGCGGAGAACGATGACTTCCTGCCGCGCCCTATTCGATGCCAGCCATGCCGGCCTCAGGATAACGCGCACCGGCCACTCGTTCGGCGGCAAACATCCGGTCGAGTTCGCCGATTTCTTCCCGATTGAGCAACACCTCCGCGGCGCCGGCATTCTGCTCGAGATAGGCGACGCGCCGGGTTCCGGGAATTGGCACGACGTGGGGCTGCTTGCCGAGCAGCCAGGCGAGCGCGACCTGGGCATTGGTCAGGCCGCGAGCGCTGGCGAAGCGGCCGAGTTCGGCGACCAGTTGGCCGTTGCTTATTTCCGCCTCGCCGACGAAGCGCGGGTTGTGCTTGCGGAAATCGCCCTCGGCCAGTTGCTCGGTGTGCATGGCGCCGGTCAGGAAGGCGCGGCCAAGCGGGCTATAGGCCACGAAAGTGATCCCCAGTTCGGCGCAGGTCGGCAGCATGGCCGCTTCGGCATCGCGCGACCACAGCGAATATTCGCTTTGCACAGCGGCCACCGGATGCACGGCATGAGCGCGGCGCAGGGTGTCCGGTGAGATTTCGGAAAGCCCGATCTGCTGCACCTTGCCGGCGTGCACCAGTTGCGCCATGGCGCCCACCGTTTCCTCGATTGGCACTTCCGGGTTACGCCGGTGGCAGTAGTAAAGGTCGATGGTTTCGACGCCGAGGCGCTGCAGCGAGGCGTCGCAGGCACTGCGGATATAGGCCGGACTGTTGTCGATGCGCCGCTCGTACTTGCCGGGCTGGCGGACGATGCCGAACTTGCTAGCGATCACCACCTGCTGCCGGCGCGCCGGGCCGCCGGCCTTGAGCCAGGCGCCGAGCAGGCTTTCGTTGTGGCCGAAGCCATAGGTGTCGGCGGTATCGAAGAAATTGATGCCGAGTTCGAGCGCCCGCTCCAGCGTTGCCAGCGACTGCGGGTCGTCACTCGCCCCGTAGAACTCGCTCATGCCCATGCAGCCGAGACCGATGGCGGAAATGGCGGGGCCGCCGGCCCCGAGGGTGCGTTGCTGCATGTCCAAGCTCCTTTATCCAAAAAACGCAATTGAACCGCGGAGACGCCAAGACGCTGAGAAAAAACCAAGACTTGCCAGGACTTTTCGGCTCACCTTCGGGTAAGCCGAAAAAGCGATGTAAGCGACTATCTGTACGATTTTCTCTGCTCCTCGGCGTCTCCGCGGTAAGGTTTCTAGACTTATTGAACCGTATAGCCACCGTCGATCGTCAGGCCCTGGCCGCTGATGTAACTGGCTGCCTCCGACAGCAGGAAGAGAACCGGGCGGGCGATTTCTTCGGGCTGGCCGGGGCGCCCGGCGGGAAAAGCCAGCGTCGCCGCCTGCAGGTTCTCGAGACTGCCGAACCCCTGCACCGCCATCGGCGTTTCGACCGGCCCCGGGCACACGGCATTGATGCGGATGCCCTGCTTGAAGTATTCCAGCGCCGCCGTGCGGGTCAGGCCGAGCACCGCATGCTTGCTGGCGGTATAAGCCGATAGCCCGGGAAAAGCCACCTGGGCGACCAGGGAAGCGTTGTTGACGATGACGCCGCCGCCCGTCGCCAGCATAGCGGCGATTTCATATTTCATCGACCAGAAGACGCCGGAGACATTGGTCCGCAGCACGGCATCGAAATCGGCGGTCTCGATTTCGTGCAGCGACGTCGCGACGCCGAGCAGGCCGGCATTGTTGAAGGCGCCATCGAGCCGGCCAAAGCAGGCGACGGTGGCGGCCACGGCAGCCTGGACCTCGGACTCGATGCCGACATCCATCGCCACGACCAGCGCCTTGCCGCCGGCCGCCTCGATTTCGCCGGCCAGGGTTGCGCTGGCGGCGCGGCGCCGGGCGGCCAGCGCCACGTTGGCGCCAGCGCGGCCGAGCGCCCGGGCGGTGGCCGCCCCGATGCCGGAAGACGCGCCGGTCACGAGATAAGTCCGGCCGGCCAGATCGTCGGGAAAATACGCCATGTTTGATCTCCTTGAAGGTGGGTAACTATCGAGGAATCAGATTAGGCGCAGAGCAAATGTGCAACAATCCGCACAATATTTGATGATTTACTGAGAATTTTTCACCAATATGGACCGCCCCAGCCTCGCCGATCTCCAGGCCTTCGCCACGGTCGCCCGTCTGCGCAGCTTTCGCCGCGCCGCCAGCGAACTGCACGTCTCCCCCTCGGCCTTGAGCCACACGCTACGCAGCCTGGAAACCCGGCTTGGCGTCCGCCTGCTCAACCGCACAACGCGCAGCGTCGCTCCGACCGAGGCCGGGCTGCGCCTGCTGGCCCGCCTCTCACCGACCCTGCGGGAAATCGACGAGGCGCTCGACGAGATCAACAATTTTCGCGACTCGCCGCTCGGCACACTGCGTCTCAACGCCCCGCGCGCCGCGGCTGAATATGTCCTGGCGCCGCTTGCCACGCGCTTTCTGCTGGAAAATCCCGGCTTGCGCCTGGAAATTGTCGCCGACGACAATCTGGTCGATATCGTCGCCGCC
Organism: Pseudomonadota bacterium; assembly: GCA_018261905.1. Taxonomy (GTDB): domain Bacteria; phylum Pseudomonadota; class Gammaproteobacteria; order Burkholderiales; family Rhodocyclaceae; genus Azonexus. Next base: position 7,477 of record JAGTRU010000055.1, read on the forward strand.
GGCTTCGACGCCGGGGTCCGCTTCGGCGAACGCCTGGCCCTGGATATGGTGGCGGTGCCGCTCGGCCCGCCCCAGCGCTTCGTGGTCGTCGGCTCGCCGGCCTACCTGGCAAAGCACGGCGTCCCTGCCTCGCCGCAAGCGTTGTCGGGGCATCGCTGCATCCGCATCCGCTTTCCGAATGGCAGCATCTATCGCTGGGAATTTGCCCGCGCCGGCGAACGACTCGAAGTCGAAGTCGAAGGCCCCCTCGCGGTCGGCGAAATGCCGCTGATGGTCCGTGCCGCCGAGGATGGCCTCGGTCTCGCCTACGTCTATCATCAGGCCGCCGCGGCGGCCCTGGCGGCGGGCCGGCTGGTCACGGTGCTCGACGACTGGCGCCCGGCCGAAGCGGGATTTTTCCTCTATTACCCGAGTCGGCGCCTGGTTCCAGCCGGTTTGCGGGCATTTATCGCACTAATCCGCCAGGACGAACTGCCCCCCGGCCAGCCGGCAGAAGGAAATTGACCTGCGTCAAAAGAACTCATTTCCTCACTTTTCCCGTAGCAGATATGCATGGTTCGCATAAAATTGTTCGGACATAATGACGCACTTTTAAAACCGTGTTTCCGGAAGCTGCCACCGTGAATCTCAACGCCAAGGTCACTCTATTTTTCGTCAGCATTGCCGCCGTTTTGCTGGCTGTGCTGGTCGCCATCAGCCTCTATGCCTTCCGTAGTTTTTCCCTGGCCTCGGCGACCGAACACATCCGCACGGCGGGTGAAATTGTCCGGGTCCACCTGACGGAATCGATGATCAACGGCGTCATCGACAAACGCGAGCGTTTCCTCAAACGCATGCTCGAGGTGCAAGGTCTGAAATCGGCCCGCGTCGTGCGTTCGCCGGAAGTGATCAAGCAGTTCGGCCAAGGTCTGAGCGTCGAATCCGGGGCCGACGACATCGAGCACCGCGTCCTCAAGGAAGGCAAGCCCTTTTTCGGGGTTTTCACTCAGGGCGAGGAAACCGTATTCCGCGGCACCATTCCCTATATCGCTTCCTCCAACGGCACCCCCAATTGCCTGGAATGTCACCAGGTCAGCGAAGGCGCCGTGCTCGGCGCGGTGACCATGACCATGTCGATCGAGACGCTGCGCGAAAAGGCCTTGTTTACCGTGGCCGGTATTGCCGGTGCCGTGACCTTCTTTGTCGCCCTCGTCATCCTGCTGCTGCGCCGTCTGCTGCGGCCGATCTCGGAAACCGCCAACGCCGTCGAAGCGGCGGTGCAAAGCGCTTTGCGCGGCGATTTCAAAACCCATGTCGAAAAGAAGACGAACGACGAAATCGGCCAGATCGCCACCGACATGAACCGCTTGCTGTCTTTCCTTGACGACGGTCTGAACCGCATCGGCAGCAATGTCGCCCGCCTTACCGAACGGACGCCCGCCCCCGGTGAAAACCTGCTGACGGCAACCATCGACATGGTCGAAAGCCTGACCAAGGCAGCACATTTCAAGCAAGCAATCGAGGAAGACGAAGCCAAGATCGAGATTTACCAGCGCCTGTCGGCCACTCTGCAACAGGAATTCGATCTCAAGGAATTCTCGCTCTACGAGGTCAGCAGCAACAAGAAGCAGATGAAAGGCATCATGGTCGATGGCGAAATGGCCGATACCTGCCGCTGGTGCGATCCGCAGATCCTGATCCGCCCGGAAGCCTGCCGCGTCCGGCGCACCGGCCATGTCGTCGACGGCATCACCAATCCGGAAATCTGCTATTCGTTCCTGCCGCCCAGCGAAGTCGGCGAGCGGCGCCATGTCTGCTTCCCGATCATCCAGTCCGGCGCGGTGGGCAGCGTCGTCCAGTTGCTGACGACGCCGGCCGACATGGAAAAACTCGAGAGCCGCGTCCCGTTCATCAATGTCTATTTGCGGGAAACCGCGCCGGTGCTGGAAACCAAGCGCCTGATGGAGAGCCTGCGCGACTCGACGCTGCGCGATCCGATGACCGGCCTGAACAACCGTCGCTTCCTCGAGGAATACGTCGAAACCCTGGTCGCCAGCGTGCAGCGCAAGCGCACCCACGTCGCCATCCTGATGCTCGATCTCGACTACTTCAAGATGGTCAACGACACCTACGGCCACGACGCCGGCGATGCCGTGCTGAAAGCCCTGTCCAACGTCCTCAAGCAGTCGGTGCGCGCCTCCGATCTGGTCATTCGCTATGGCGGCGAGGAATTCCTGATCATCCTGATCGACAGCGAAAGCACCGCCGCCGAGCGGGTGGCGGAAAACATCCGGGCGGCCGTCGAGGCCCTGAAAGTCCAGATCTCCGGCGTCGTATTGCAAAAGACCATCTCGATCGGCATTTCCGATTTCCCGACCGACAGCGACACCTTCTGGCAGGCCGTCAAGTTTGCCGATGTCGCGCTCTACCTGGCCAAGGAACAGGGCCGCAACCGGGTGATCCGCTTCAAACCGGAGATGTGGTCGGACAACAAGACCTACTGAGAGGCCCGGCCATTACTTCCGGTCAACAATAAAAGGACAAATTGCCGTCTATTGAAGACCGGAAAGAACAAATACACTGCGTGCATCTGTCCGCCAGGAGCCCATGATGCTCGCCGCCCTCACCCAGTTATTGATCTTCCAGCTTATCGGCGAAGTCATCGCCCGCGCTCTTGAGCTTCCCGTTCCCGGTCCGGTGATCGGCATGCTGCTGCTGTTTCTCGCCCTTGGCCTGCGCGGCGGCCCCGAGCACGAGCTGCAGACGACCAGCCAGAACCTCCTGCAACACCTGTCGCTGCTCTTCGTTCCGGCCGGCACCGGCGTCATGGTGCATCTGCACCGCATCGCCGACGAGTGGCTGGCGCTGCTCGTTTCGCTGCTGGTCAGCACCCTGGCCACCCTGCTCGTCACCGCCCTGGTCATGAAAGCCTGCCAACCGCGCCCGGCAACCACGGGGGAAGCGCCGTGACGCCCCGCCTCAACGAAATCTGGGTCTATCTTTCGGCCTCGCCGCTGCTCGGCCTGACCATCACCCTGCTCGCCTACCAGGGCGCTTTCGCCATTTATCGCCGGACCGGCAACAACCCCCTGGCCAACCCGGTGCTGATCGCCGTCACCGGGCTGGTGCTGCTCTTGAGCCTGACCGGCACCAGCTACCAGACCTATTTTTCCGGCGCTCAGTTCGTCCATTTCCTGCTCGGGCCAGCCACCGTTGCTTTGGCCATTCCGCTCTACCAGCAGGCGCGGCGGGTCAAGGCCATGCTCCTGCCGGTGCTGGCCGGACTGCTCGCCGGCAGCCTGACCGCCATCCTCTCGGCCGTCGCCGTCGGCCGCCTGCTCGGCGCCAGCCTACCGACCCAGTTGTCGCTGGCCCCGAAATCGGTGACCACGCCGATCGCCATGGGCATCGCCGAACGCATCGGCGGCATTCCCTCGTTGACCGCGGTCTTGGTCATCGTCACCGGCATCCTCGGGGCGGTCGGGGCCCGCTACGTGTTCGACGCCATCAACGTCCGCGATCCGGCGATCCGCGGCTTCGCCATCGGGGTCGCCTCGCACGGCATCGGCACGGCCCGGGCCTTTCAGGTCAATGAACAGAGCGGCGCCTTCGCGGCGCTCGCCATGGGGCTAAACGGCGCCCTCACCGCCCTGCTCTTGCCGGCCATCGCCCACTGGCTGAGCATCGTTTGAGCCGCGCACCGGGCTGCGCCCCGACCACCGCCGGTCCGGTTAGGGTAAGTACCTATGGTCGGCCGGGCCGACGCAGCGAAGAATCAATCCATGTTCATCCGTCCGCCCCCTAGCCCGCCCAAACAGCCCTGGCTCTGGCTCGCCCCCTATTTCGCGATTGGTGTTTTCGCGCTGGCCATGCTTGTCGTCACCGCCCTGCTCCAATGGCGCGAGCAGGACACCGCCCGCTCGGCGCTCGAGGGCGACATGCACTGGGCGGAACGGACCATCGAAAGCCGCCTGCGCGGCCATCAGGACTTTCTCACCGGGCTCGGCCGCGAGCAGGAATTCAAGCAACTCACCTATGAGAGCTTCCAGGTCAAGGCCAGCCGCTACGTGCAGGAAAACCCGGAAATCGACGCCATCGTCTGGGTCGATACCGACGGCAAGGTGGATTGGGTGGCTCCCAACGAGTCGAATGCCACCTTCGTCGGCGAACAACTGAGCGGCCAGCGCCTGAGCGCCTTGCAGGAAGCCCTGCGCATCCGCCGTCCGCTGTTTTCGCCCGACTATCGCGATGCCCTCCAGCGCCGGGCCCATGACCTGATCCTGCCGGTCCAACGCGGCAGCAGCGACCTCGGCGCCTTCATCGCCACCCAATCACTGGAAACCCTGCTCCGTTCGACCTTACCCGCCGTATTCACGACCCGTTACAGCCTGACCGTGGTGGACGCCGAGAATCGCGAGGTCTTTAGCAACTCATCGATCAAGCCGACCGACCGGCGGATATCCGGCACCATCAGCCTCGACCTGCCGAACCAGCAACTCGGCCTCAACATCGTCGCCTATCGGGGCGGTGGCGCCTGGCTGAGCTTTTTGCCGGCGGTGCTGATCGTCACCCTGACCCTGATCGCCACCGGCACCCTGGTCCAGCTTCGCCGCCACGCCCAGGGCCGGGCCGAAACCGAAGAGAAGCTGCGCGATGCCTACGCTTTCCGCCAGGCCATGTCGCAATCGCTGGTCACCGGCATGCGCGCCATCGACCTGAGCGGCCGCATTACCTTCGTCAACGCCGCCTTCTGCCGCATGACCGGTTTCGACGAGGACGAACTGGTCGGCATCGCCCCGCCCTACCCGTACTGGCCGCCGGAAGAGTTCGCCAAGCTGCAGCACAACATCGAGGCCGCCCTGGCCGGGCAGGCCCCGGCCAGCGGCTTCGAGATGCGCATCATGCGCAAGAATGGCGAGCGTTTCGATGTCCGCCTCTATTTTTCCCCGCTGATCGACACCAACGGCCAGCAGATCGGCTGGATGGCCTCGATGAACGACATCACCGAACCGAAGCGAATCCGGGTCGAACTGGAACGGGCGCACGAACGTTTCGTCACCGTCATCGACGGCCTGGACACCGCCGTGCACGTGGCCGACGTCGATTCCGGGGAAATCCTCTTCGCCAACCGCGCCTTCCAGAATATTTTCGGTTTCGATACGGTCGGCCGCCCTTCGGCCCAGGTCACCGCCGCCTGCCGGCCGGCGGCTGAAGCCTTGAGCGCCAACCCGGCGGCCCTGGCAGCCGAGCAACTGCCCTGCGAGATTTTCGACGGCGAAATCCAGCACGCCCTCTCCGGCCACTGGTACCACCTGCACGAACGCGCCATCCGCTGGGTGGACGGGCGGACCGTGCGCGTCCAGATCGCCGCCGACATTACCGACAAAAAACGCATCGACGAAGTCAATCTGCAGCAGCAAAAGCGCCTGGAACAGACCTCGCGCCTGATCACCATGGGCGAAATGGCCTCCTCGCTGGCCCACGAACTAAACCAGCCGCTCTCGGCGATCGCCAACTACTGCGCCGGCTGCATCAAGCGCATGCAGGATGGCAATTACCGTTTCGAGGATCTGCTGGCCGCCATGCAGAAAGCCTCCGACCAGGCCGAACGGGCCGGCAAGATCATCCGCCGGATGCGCGACATGGTGAAAAAGAGCGACCCCAACCGACAGCCCGTCGCTCTCGAGGAAATCGTCGACGAAGCCCGGGCCTTCGCCGATATCGAAGCCCAGCGCACCGGCACGCAAATCATCGTCGACCTGCCGGAAAACTTGCCGCGCATCGTGGTAGACCGCATCATGATCGAACAGGTACTGCTCAACCTGGTCAAGAACGGCATCGAAGCCATGGGGGACGTGCCGTTCGAACGGCGGCGCCTGGTCATCCGGGCTCGTCTGGTGGACGAAAGGATGCTCGAAGTCGCCGTTACCGACCAGGGACACGGCCTGGCCGAGGAGGACATCGAAAGAATTTTCGCCCCGTTCTACACCACCAAGGCGGAAGGCATGGGCATCGGGCTGGCGATCTGCCGTTCGATCATCGAGTTTCACCAGGGGCGGCTCTGGGTCGAACCGCAGCGCGAGGGCGGCACCGTATTCCGCTTTACTGTACCGATAGAGGAAGAAAATGAGTGAGCAGACGCCAACCATCTATGTCGTCGATGACGACGAGGCCATGCGCGATTCAATGACCTGGCTGCTCGAAGGCGAAGGCTACACGGTGGCCTGCTTCGGTTCCGGGGAAAGCTTTCTGTACGCCCGCCGCGACGAAATGCGCGGCTGCCTGGTACTCGATGTCCGGATGCCGGAAATGAGCGGCCTGGAACTGCACGAAAAGCTCGACGCCCTGGGCTCGCAACTGCCGATCATCTTCGTCACCGGCCACGGCGACGTACCGATGGCGGTCGGCGCGCTGCAACGCGGCGCCTGCGACTTCATCGAGAAACCCTTTCACAACGAAGACTTGCTCTCGCGCATCCGCCGCGCCCTCGAACTCGACGACGAACTGGCGGCCCGCCGCCGCCGCGACGGCGCCATCGCCCACCGCCTGGAACAACTGACGCAGCGGGAAAACGAGGTGATGCAACTGGTCGTCGCCGGCAAGCTGAACAAGCAGATCGCCGATCAACTCAACATCAGCATGAAAACCGTCGAAGCCCACCGCGCCCGGGTCATGGAAAAAATGGGCGTGCGCACGCTGGCCGAACTGGTCAAGGCGGTGATGAGTTTAAAATAGTCGATATGACTATTACCCCCCGCCATCCACCCAAAAATGCAATTAAACCGCAGAGAGGCAGAGAGACAGAGGAAATACAAAGACTTGCCCGGACTATTCGGCACACCATCCCGGTGGCCCAAAAACCACGCAAGTGACAGCTTTCCCATCTTTTCCGCACCTCTGCGACGCTGCGCTAAGGTTTCCAGAATGAACTACCGTCTGCTCCCGCTGTTCGCCGTCGTTTCCCTGCTTGTCGCCTGCGCCGCTACGCCAGCACCGCAACGCCATGGCGCTGGCGTTGCTGTCGGCGAAGCCTCGTCGCTACGCACCCTGGTGCCGGCCGCCGAGCTGGAAAAGGCCGCCGCCACCCAGTACACGCAACTCAAGCAGAGCGCCGCCGAAAAAGGCGCCCTCGCGCCGGACAAGCATCCGCAACTCATCCGCCTGCGCGGCATCGCCAAGCGCCTGCTGCCCTTCGTTGATCGCTTCAATCCGGAAGCCCGGCAGTGGCACTGGGAAGTCAATCTGATCGGTTCGAAACAACTCAACGCCTTCTGCATGCCGGGCGGCAAGATCGTCTTCTACACCGGCATCATCGATGGCCTGAAGCTTACCGACGACGAGATCGCCATGGTCATGGGCCACGAAATCGCCCACGCCCTGCGCGAACATGCCCGCGAGCGGCTGGCCAAGAACCAGTTGACCGATGTCGGCGCCAGCATCCTCGGCGAACTGATCGGCGGCGGCCAGCTAACCGGCCTGTTCAAGGCCGGCGGCAACCTGATGTCGCTCAAATTCTCGCGCGACGACGAAAGCGAGGCCGACGTCGTCGGCCTCGACCTGGCGGCGCGCGCCGGTTACGACCCGCGGGCCGGCATCAGCTTGTGGAAGAAAATGGAAGGAGCCGGCAACGGCGCAGCGCCGGCCTGGCTATCGACGCACCCGGCCGGCCGGGACCGGATTGCCGAAATCGAGCAACAACTACCTGCCGTAATGCCGCTCTACGAAGCGGCGCGCCGCCGCTGACGGCCGCCGCCAACCGCCTCACAGCGGAATGACGTCGTCCCCGCCGGAACCGATGGTCCCCGAGTAATTGGTCAGTTCGCGGACTTCCTTGCGGCGCAGCAGCTTTTCCTGAACCTTGGGGGGCAGATCGGTAAACAGGATCACGTCCTTCTGGATCAACAGTTCGATCGTGTCTTCGATAACCCGGACGAAATCCCGGTCGAGTTCCGTCAACTGGCTTTCGCGCCAACGTTCGTGAATAAACTGCAGCACCTCGGGGTTATCGGCACTCACCTCTTCCTGAGCAGCGCCAACTGCCATCGGGTGCAATTCACAAATTTGACCCGCGCTGTCTCGTCCTACATAAAGCATGCCCAACCCTCCGCATAATTATTTGCGCAGTCTGCATCAGCTTCGACTGCTTTGCAATTGGACTAAAGTTAAATTGAATGGCGGGATGGGCGTTTTCGGCCGGCGCCGAATGTCCTGCCATCCTCAGTAATTTTTGACTTTTCCGGTTGGCGGCATGCTCGGCTTGCCGAAATAAGTTGTCGGTGGCGCCTTGAAACCGGTCGCTTTGCCCTTGTCGTCGTAAATAATCTGCGTCGACTGTTCCTGCGGCTGTTTGCGGCTGGCAGTGATTTCCAGGGTCGGCGCCCGGGCCGGGGCGGCCGGACGATCCAGTTCGCTGCGCAGCAGACGGACCCGTTCGGCGGCAATCCGCTTGTCGATATTGGCCGTCGCCATACCCCGCTCGGCCAGTTGCACACGCATGGCAAGCAGGGCTTCGAGCTCTTTGGAGGTACGCAGGGAACGTTTCGAGTCACCCCATTTTTCTTTCGGCTGACTGACCACGATATTGAACTCTTCGGGATTGGTCAGCATGCGGGCCACGCCCAGTTGGTTATAGCGCATCGCCCAGTCCAGAGCACCATCGCCCCAGTCATTGCGAAAGCTGCGATCGGCCCCCTTTTCGATGAGCTGGCGGGCCAGGTTTTCGCGCCCCTCGTAAATCGCCATCATCAGTGCGCTGGAGCCATTGGTACTCCGGGCATCGATATCGGCGCCATGCGCGAGCAGGTAATCGACCATCTCGGTATGGCCGGAAAACACCGCGTAATGCAGCGCCGACCATTTCCGCTGCGGCGCGTTGATCCGGGCGCCCCGTTCGAGCAACCATTTGACCACTTCCAGATTGCCCCGCCAGGCGGCGAGGACCAGCGCCGACTCGCCGTTGTCGTTCACCCGATCGATATCGGCGCCGTTGGCGAGGAAAAAGCGCATCAGTTCGAAATTCCCTTCCCAGGCGCCGATCATCAGCCCGGAGCCGACCCGACTGCCCATGAAATCCGGCGACAATCCCGCCTCCAGCCAGCGCTTGGCCTGGGCAACATCGCCCAGTTCCATGCTATTGGTAAAACTCAACGGGCTCGGCAGATTGCCGGCTTGCTGCGCCACCGCCGGAAAAAGCGGGCTCATCCCGATTATCATTGCAGCCAGACTACTTCTGACTATTCGCTGCATTGTCTGCTTCATCAATTCTTTCATCCTTCTGGCCAGACTGCATTTTCTCATGACCCGGACTGTTTACCGGCTTGCTCTGGCATTGGCGCTGTCCCTGCTTTTGCACATAGCCCCATTCCTCAGCGAGTTTATCCGCTTCTCGCCACCGCCCGCGCCGCCGCCACCGCTGCGGGCCGAGCTCCGGCTGCCCGCGCCACCACTGCCGACGCCGCCACCGCTGACGCTGAGCAAGCCGGAAAGCGCGGCCCCGCCTCGGGCGAAAAAGGAAATTTTGACCAGCCGAGCGCGCCAATCCGTCCCCGCCGTGCAATGGATACAGGAAGTCCGCAAACAGTTCAAAAAACAGCGCGACGACGGCCTGTTCTATCCCGCCGCAGCGATTGCCCAGGGTCTGGAAGGCGAAGTGCTGGTCCTCATGATTCTCGACGCCAACGGCCGGGTTGCTGCCGCCCGTGTCGAGCAGAGTAGCGGCCAGCGCCTTCTCGACGATGCGGCATTACGGGCGGTCCGCGCCCTCCACTCGCTGCCCGCCGACGCCCCGCGCGAAACCTTGCTGCCGGTCCGTTTCCGGCTGCGCTAGGACCATCCGGACCAATCCGACAAGGGCGTCAATACCGGCTTCCCGGTATATCATTCGGCAAAAATTAAATTACCAACGATTTACGTTGGAACATTGCTCAACAGGCAACCGGGGAAATCAACAATGAACAGCTTTGCTACCTTACGCGTCGCGACACGCCTGCAGATTCTCGTCGGAGTGGCCTTGGCCGGCCTCCTGGTCCTTTGTTTCAGCGCACTCTTCCAGGTCAAGTCGAGCATGCTTGAGGATCGCAAGCAAAAAATCCAGAATCTGGTTGAAGTCGGCGTCGGCACCTTGGCCCATTACCAAAAACTGGCCGCCGCCGGCCAGATGACCGAGAACGAAGCCCGGCAGGCCGCCCGGGAAAACCTGCGCAATTTGCGCTTTGCGGGCACCGACTATTTTTTCATCATCGACACCAGTCACAAATACGTCCTTCTCCCGCCCAAGCCTGAAAATGAAGGCGCCGACAAAAGCGACCTGCAGGACGCCAATGGCAAATTCCTGATCAAGGAACTGGTCAGCGCCGGCCAGGCCGGTGGCGGCTTCGTCGATTACTGGTTCCCGAAAGCCGGACAGCAGAGCGCCGAGCCGAAAATTTCCTATGCCGCGCTGTTCGCCCCCTGGAACTGGGTAATCGGCACCGGCATCTACATCGACGATATTGATCGTCAATACAAGAACAACGCCCTACTGCTCGGCGGCATGTCGCTGGCCCTGCTGGTTTTGCTCGGTCTGGTCGGCTGGCAGGTCAGCAGCAGCGTCCTGCGCCAGTTGGGGGGCGAACCGCAGGCCGCGGCCGCCGTCATGCAACGCGTTGCCAGCGGCGACCTGACCGCCGGCTTCGACGCGGCGCCGGGCGGTAGTTTGCTGCGCGGTCTGGGCGACATGGTCGGCTCCTTGCGCCAGTTGGTCAGGGAAATCAACGACGATGCCAATCGGCTGGTGAGCAATGCCGAAAAGATCGCCAGCGCCTCCGACGACGTGACGCGCGCCGCCGAACAGCAGTCGGATGCCACCTCGGCGATGGCTGCCGCGATCGAGGAACTGACCGTCAGTTCCAATCACATTTCCGACAATGCGCGCGAAACGGCCCGCGACTCGACCGAGGCGGTCACCCTCTCCGGCCAGGGCACGGAACGCGTCCAGCGGGCAGCGCAGGCCATCCAGAAGATATCCGACACGGTGTCCGATGCCTCCGGGCGGATTCGTGCCCTGGAAGAGCGGGCGATGCAGGTTTCGTCGATCGCCAACGTGATCAAGGACATCGCCGGCCAGACCAACCTGCTCGCCCTCAATGCCGCCATCGAGGCCGCCCGGGCCGGCGAACAGGGACGCGGCTTTGCCGTGGTCGCCGACGAAGTACGCAAACTGGCCGAGCGAACCGCGAAAGCCACCACCGAGATCGAACAGATGATCGTCGGCATCCAGGGCGATACCGGCGGCGCCGTCGCCGCCATGGATGCCGCCCTGCCGGAAGTTCAGGAAGGCGTCGAGCTCGCCGGCTCAGCCAGCGAATCGCTGCAGGCCATCGAACGGGGCGCCCGGCGAACCCTCGAACGGGTCGCCGAAGTGGCCGAGGCGACGCAGGAACAGAGCAGCGCCAGCACCTCGATCGCCCAACGCGTCGAACAGATCGCCAATATGGTCGAGGCAACCACCGACACCATCCGCGGTACCGCTGCCACGGCGCATCAACTGGAAAGCATCGCCAACAGTCTGAAACAGCAGATGAGTCGTTTCAAGGTCTGAGCCAGCGACGCTAGAGCGACAGCAACGGGGCGGCCTAGACCGCCCCGTTGACTTGCAGTTCGGTGATTTTCTCAGCGGCATAGCCCAGGCCTTGCAGCACTTCCACGGTATGCGCCCCGAGTTCCGGCCCCAGCCACTCGGTCGAACCCGGCGTGCCGGACAACTTCGGCACGATGCCGGGAATGCGAAACGCCTTGCCATCCGGCAGCCTGGCCGATTCGAACATCTGCCGGGCGAGGAATTGCGGGTCGGCGAACATGTCGACCGCCGAATAGACGCGCGACGACGGCACTTCCGCTGCCGCCAGCAGCACCAGCACCTCGGCCTCGTCATGCTGCGCGCACCAGGCGTCGATCAGCCCGTAAATCTCGTCGCGCCTTGCATCGCGCCCGCTGTTGTCGGCCAGGCCCGGATCATCGGCCAGATCGGGACGACCGATCGCCCGCATGAAACGCTTGAAAATGGCATCACCGTTGGCCCCGATGGTGACGTGCTTGCCGTCCCGCGTCGTATGCGTGTTCGACGGCGTGATGCCGGGCATGATGTTGCCGGTGCGCTCGCGCACGAAGCCGAAGACATCGAATTCCGGGACCAGCGACTCCATCATCGCGAACACCGCCTCGTACAGCGCGACATCGACCACCTGCCCGGCCCCGCCATTGACTTCCTTGTGGCGCAAGGCCATCAGCGCACCGATGGCGCCCCATAGCGCGGCAATCGAATCGCCGATCGAAATCCCGGTACGCACCGGCGGCCGGTCGGCGAAACCGGTGATATAACGCAGTCCGCCCATCGATTCGCCAACTGCGCCGAAACCCGGCTGATCCTTGTACGGCCCGGTTTGCCCGAAGCCCGAGAGGCGCACCATGACCAGGCCGGGATTGTCGGCCTTGAGTTGCTCCCAGCCCAGACCGAGCTTTTCGAGCACGCCGGGCCGGAAATTCTCGACCAGGATATCGGCCCCGGCGATCAACTTGCGGACGAAGGCCAGACCATCGGGATGCTTGAGATTGGCCGTCACCGACTTCTTGTTGCGCGCCTGCACGTACCACCACAGCGACGTGCCCTCGTAGAGCTTGCGCCACTTGCGCAGCGGGTCGCCGCCGTCGGGCGCTTCGACCTTGATCACCTCGGCCCCGAACTCGGCCATGATGCGCGTGCAGAACGGCCCGGCGATCAGCGTGCCGAGTTCGACGACGCGCAGCCCGGCGAGCGGCTTTTGTGCTTCCGACATCTCATGGCTCCCAGTGTTCGACAGCAAGGTGCTTGCCCCACAGGCGGTTCACAGTGGCAATCACCGTCGCCGGTGCCCCGCTGGTCGCCACCGTCAGCCGCCCCAGACCGCCGCCGAGCAGATTTTCCGCCATCAGCAAACGATCCAGTTGCCGCGCCACCGGCTCGCCGGTATCGAGCAGTTTCACGCCCGCCGGCAGCCGCGCCGCAATGGCCTCGGCCACCAACGGGTAATGCGTGCAACCGAGCACCACGACATCGGCACCAGCCGCCGCCAACGGCGCGACAAAACCATCGAGCAAGGCCGCCACCTGCGGACTGTCCGCTCCCGTCTGCTCGATCGCCTCGGCCAAACCGGGGCAGGCCTGGGCGATCACCCGGTAACCATCGGCATGCCTACCGACCAGGCGCTGGAAACGTTCGCTATGCAAGGTGCGGGTAGTGGCCAGGACGCCAATGACACCGCTTTTGCTCAACGCCACCGCCGGCTTGACCCCCGGCTCCAGCGCCACCACCGGCAACTTGATCGCTGCCCGGATCGCCTCGGCCGCCGCTGCCGTCGCCGTGTTGCAGGCAATCACCAGCGCCTTGGCGCCGCGCTGTTCAAGGGCACGGGCGATCAGCACGCCGCGTTCCTTGAGGAAGGATTCGGGGCGGTCGCCATAGGGCAGAAAACGGGTGTCAGCGAAATAGAAGAAGTCTTCCTGCGGGAGGCGGGCGCGCAAAGCGCGGAGGACGGTGAGGCCGCCTAGGCCGGAGTCGAAAACGGCGATGGGGTGGGTCATATGGAAGGGCATTATGCCACCCATCACTTCCTATCGCAGCCATGAAGGATTATGCAGCGCCTCCGCTAACCGCAGGTTCCGCCCTTGCGGGGCGTCTTACTTTTTCTTGCTTCGCCAAGAAAAAGTAAGGGCGGTCTCAAGAGTGAAGTGCAACACTCCTTGATTACCGAGAGTGCAGAGCAATGACGACTACCTACAACCACCTGGGTGCTGAAGAACGGGGTGC
>JAGTRU010000025.1 GCA_018261905.1 Pseudomonadota bacterium
AGCATTCAATCTGGTGGAGGGGGAAGGATTCGAACCTTCGAAGGCAGAGCCGACAGATTTACAGTCTGTTCCCGTTGACCGCTTGGGTACCCCTCCGGAGAACGCAAGATTATCCAGGCAAGTTTTGTTTGTGTCAACACCCATTAAAACAAAAAGCCGGCAAAAAGCCGGCTTTCAGCAAAAAAAGACCAATTACTTCTGGGACAGAATCCAGGTAACCAGCTTTTTGGCTTCGTCATCGGTAACGTTGTTCGGCGGCATCGGGATCTCGCCCCATACACCCTTGCCACCGGCCTTGACCTTGGCAGCCAGCTTGGCAGCAGCAGTCTTGTCGCCCTTGTACTTGGCAGCAACATCCTTGTAGGCCGGACCAACCAGTTTCTTATCCGTGGTGTGGCAAGCCAGGCAACCCTTGGCTTTAGCCAGAGCCTCGTCGGCGTGGACTTGACCGGCCAATGCAATACCAGCGACAGCCATCATGGCAACAAAAACAGCTTTCATTATTACGCTCCGTTCGTCAGGTTGATAAGTAAATCAGCGCGTGATGATAAGGCCCTTTGACGTCCCTTGCAAACCGCCCATCGGACAAGTTCGTTAGCATATAAATGCTTGCTCTACCCTATCGCGCTAGTAATTAACGTTCGACCGGAAGCCGCGTTGACCGCAACAACTTATAAAGGCCGTGACGACATGGCCAGCAATGCGCCGGCCGAGACAAACAAGCCACCAAACAGGCGATTTTGTAGCCGCAACTTTTTCGGCTCGTGCAACCACCCACCCAGACGTACTGCAACCAGAGCGTAGATCGACATGACCAGCATATCGGTCAAGCACAGCGTGGCGGCAATCACCAGGTACTGGGGAAACTGGGCCGACGCCGTGTCGATAAAAGAAGGCACCAGCGCCCCGATGAAGATGATCGCCTTCGGATTGGTCAAATTGACCAGCAAGCCCTGAAGGAAGAGCCCCTTGCGCCGTTCGGGCGGCAACGTGGCGTCCATTGCGACCGGGGCGGCACGCCACTTCTTAATGCCGAGCCAGAGCAGATAGGCGGCGCCAATCAGCTTCACCACCCCGAACGCCGTTTCCGAAGCAGCCAGCAACGCGCCCAGCCCAACCGCAACGATGGTCAGATGAATCAGGATGGCTGTCTGCAAGCCGAGGATCACCGCCAGCGCCGACCAGTAACCATGGCGCATGCCGGCACTCATGCTGGCCACCGCCCCCGGCCCCGGGGTGACGGCGATCAGGATCGCCGCCAGCAGGAAGCCGAGCCAGAGATGTAGACTCACTTGCGGCGCTGAATCTGCTTGACGTCGCGCACCGCGCCCTTGTCGGCCGAGGTGGCCATCAGCGCATAGGCCTGCAGCGCTGCCGAAACCACCCGCTCGCGAGCCACCGGCTGCCAGGCCGCCTCGCCCTTGGCTTCCATGGCCGCGCGGCGCTTGGCCAGTTCGCCATCGGCAACGGCCAGATGGATGCGCCGGTTCGGAATGTCGATTTCGATGCGATCGCCCTCTTCGACCAGGCCGATGGCGCCGCCGTCCGCCGCTTCCGGCGAGGCATGACCGATCGACAGACCGGAGGTGCCGCCGGAGAAACGGCCGTCGGTAAGTAGCGCACAGGCCTTGCCCAAGCCCATCGACTTCAGATAGGAGGTCGGATAGAGCATCTCCTGCATACCGGGACCACCCTTTGGGCCTTCATAGCGGATCACCACCACGTCACCGGCCACGACATTGCCGCCAAGAATGGCTTCCACCGCCGCATCCTGACTCTCGAAGACCCGGGCCCGGCCGTTGAATTTCCAGATCGACTCATCAACGCCGGCCGTCTTGACGATGCAACCATCGAGCGCGATATTGCCGTGCAGCACGGCCAGGCCGCCCTCCTGCGAATAAGCATTGGCCTTGTTGCGAATGCAGCCATTGGTGCGATCAAGATCGAGTTCGTTGTAGCGCCGATCCTGCGAGAAGGCGATCTGGGTCGGCACGCCGCCCGGTGCCGCCTTGAAGAATTCGTGCACCTTGACATCGTGCTCGCGCACCACATCCCAGCGATCGATGGCGTCGCCAAGGGTATCGGCGTGTACGGTCGGCAAATCACGCTGGATCAGGCCGGCCCGGTCGAGTTCGCCGAGAATGCCCATGATGCCGCCGGCCCGATGCACGTCCTCGATGTGGTATTTGTCGGTCATCGGCGCCACCTTGCACAGACAAGGCACGGCGCGGGAAATGCGGTCAATGTCGGCCATGGTGAAATCGACCCCGGCCTCCTGCGCCGTCGCCAGGATGTGCAGCACGGTATTGGTCGAACCACCCATGGCAACGTCGAGCGCCATGGCATTTTCGAAGGCCGCCTTGGTGGCGATCGAGCGCGGCAACACCGAGGCATCGTCCTGTTCGTAATAGCGCTTGCACAACTCGACGATCTGGCGCCCGGCGCGCAGGAACAACTGCTTGCGGTCGGCATGCGTGGCAACGACGGTACCGTTGCCGGGCAAGCTGAGACCCAGCGCCTCGGTCAGGCAATTCATCGAATTGGCGGTAAACATGCCGGAGCAGGAACCGCAGGTCGGACAGGCCGAACGTTCAATCTCGTCCAGATCCGTCTGGGAAACCGTGCTGTCCGCTGCCTTGACCATGGCATCGACGAGATCGAGATGGACGATCTGCCCCTGCACCTTGACCTTGCCGGCCTCCATCGGACCGCCGGAGACGAAAATCACCGGAATATTGACGCGCATCGCCGCCATCAGCATGCCCGGGGTGATCTTGTCGCAGTTGGAAATACAGACCATGGCGTCGGCGCAATGGGCATTGACCATGTACTCGACGGAATCGGCAATCAGATCGCGACTGGGCAGCGAATAGAGCATGCCGCTGTGGCCCATGGCGATGCCGTCGTCGATGGCGATGGTGTTGAATTCCTTGGCAATACCGCCAGCCGCCTCGATTTCGCGCGCTACCAACTGGCCCATGTCCTTGAGGTGCACGTGACCGGGCACGAACTGGGTGAAGCTATTGACCACGGCGATGATCGGCTTGCCGAAATCGCCATCCTTCATGCCGGTAGCGCGCCACAGGGCGCGAGCGCCGGCCATGTTGCGACCGTGGGTGGAAGTGCGGGAACGGTATTGCGGCATGGGAATCTCCATCTGAAACATGGCGCCAATTGCCGTGTAACAAAAGGCGCGAACTATAATCACCCAATTCTAGCCCACTCTGGCCACCTGATGCTTCTCCATCCCCAGTTCGACCCCGTCGCCTTCTCCGTCGGCCCACTTTCGGTGCGGTGGTACGGTTTGATGTATCTCGTCGCCTTCGTTCAATTTATTTTGCTCGGCCGCTACCGGATCAAGACCCGCCCCGCCATCCTCAACGCCGAACAACTCGACGACCTGCTGTTCTACGGCATGCTCGGCGTCATTCTCGGCGGCCGGCTCGGCCAGGTGTTGTTTTATGAGCCGGGTTATTACTTCTCTCACCCATTGGAAATCCTCGCCGTCTGGAAAGGCGGCATGAGCTTTCACGGCGGTTTCCTCGGCGTCCTCGTCGCCATGCTCCTGTGGGCTCGCAAGCAAGGCATGGCCGTCTTCGACGTCACCGACTTCATCGCGCCGCTGGTGCCGCTTGGCCTGGCCGCCGGACGCATCGGCAATTTCATCAATGGCGAGTTGTGGGGCCGCGTCGCCGACCCCAGCCTGCCCTGGGCAATGATCTTCCCGCAGTCCGGCGATCTGCAACCGCGCCACCCGTCGCAGCTCTACCATGTCGGCCTGGAAGGCTTGGCGCTGTTTGTCATTCTCTGGCTGTACAGCAGCAAGACCAGGCCGCGCCGCGCGGTTTCCGGCGTCTTCCTGATCGGCTATGGCATCTTCCGCTTCATCACCGAATACTTCCGCGAACCGGATGCCGGCATTTTCGGCCAGTCCTACACCATCAGCATGGGCCAGTGGTTGTCGCTGCCAATGATTGCGGTGGGTGTCGCGCTGCTTGTTCTGGCTTACCGGAAACACGCCTGAACCGGCATTTCCGCGCCCCGGCGAAGACCTTATAATTATGGATTACGTTATCCACACAGACAGGAATCCAGTCATGACTCGTCCCTTCAAGGTTCTCGGTATCCAGCAAATCGCCATCGGCGGCCCTTCCAAGGAAAAATTGCGCACCCTGTGGGTCGAGAAATTCGGCCTGGAAATCACCAGCAGCTTCGTTTCCGAACGCGAGAATGTCGATGAGGATATCTGCGCCATGGGCAGCGGCCCGTTCAAGGTTGAAGTCGACCTGATGCAGCCGCTCGATCCGGAAAAGAAGCCGGCCGTGCATGCCACGCCGCTCAACCACGTCGGCCTGTGGATCGACGACTTGCCCAAGGCCGTCGAATGGCTGTCGGCCAATGGCGTGCGTTTTGCGCCGGGCGGCATCCGCAAGGGCGCCGCCGGTTTCGACATCACCTTCCTGCACCCGAAGGGCAACGAGGAATTCCCGATCGGCGGCGAAGGCGTGTTGATCGAACTGGTCCAGGCACCGCCGGAAGTCGTAAACGCCTTCGCCAAGCTGGCTGCCCAGTAAGCCTGGCAATGAGCGAATTTCCCGAGGGCGAGCTCGAGGAAACCCGGGCGGCGCTTGCTCCAACGCTTGAGGCAACCGCCGCCATCCTGCCCTGGCTGGCCAAGCCGCGACCACTGCGCTTTGCCGAGCAGCTCAACCAGCGCTGGGTCGCCGCTTGCGCCCGCCTGGCTGCGGCCTGGTCAGCCCGCCATGGCGAGGGTGCCGACGATATCCGCCCAGCGATTTTTGCGCTCTATGCAATTGCCCTGGAAACAGCCGATGCCGATTGCCTGCGCCTCGGCGAAGCACTGGCCAGCGCGACGGATGCTCTGGAAGCGACGGCTCCGCCGCCGCGTCTGCTCGCCGCACTGACCGCCAGCATCGAATGTTTCGACGAGGCCAGCGGCCTCGAACACGTACTCTTCGGCGAGCGCGCCCGCCATTTCGCCCAACGCCTGGAAACCAGTTGTGCCCCCGGCCAAAGCGCCAGCCCGCGCTCCGCCGTCCTCGACCAGCTATTCGTCAGCGAAACCGGCGAACGGCTGGAGCGCATGCACGAGGCCCTCGCCGCCCTGCCGCCGGATGCCTACGCCCTCAAGCTGGAGGCCGGCGAACTGGCGCAACAGGCCGAGCACCTGGAGCTCTACGGCGTCCTGCATCTGATCGGCCAACTGACCCGGGCGACTAGCGGCGACCTTGAGGCGCCGGCCGTCCGCCAGAATCTGCTCGACTTGCTGCAACAGCTCGAGACGGCCATCGTCGCGCTTGGCACCTGACTGGCGCCGAGCGCTCTGGGCAAGAGGCCCGTCGCTTACAAGTCCGGCGCGCCCGGCGTCGTCTTGAAAATAAAAGCGGCCTGTTTGACTTCTGTCATCCACACCAGCCCGTCGCCGTAGTGCCCGGTCTGGGCGACTTCGGTGATGCGCCTGAAAATGTCCTCAGCCACCTCGTCGGGCGCCACGATCTCGATCCGCACCTTGGGCGTGTAATCGGTCAGTTCGTCCTTAATCCGGTGGCGCGTGACATGGCGGCTGGGCGCGCTGCAGCCCTCGACCTTGCTCACCGTCATGCCGGGGAAGCCGGGCATGGCTATCAACGCATCGCGCAACGCCGGCAGCTTGTTGGGGCGGATCACCGCCTTGATCTCTTTCATCGCATCCCCTCACTCATGCTTCGACCTTCTCGTCGTCAAACCAGCGATAGATGGTCGGCAAGACCACCAGCGTCAACAATGTCGATGTTACCAGGCCGCCGATGACCACGATGGCTAGCGGACGTTGCACTTCGGAACCCGGCCCGCTCGAGAACAGGAAGGGAATCAGGCCGAGCATGGCGACGGTGGCCGTCATCATCACCGGCCGGAAACGCAGGGTGGCGCCTTCGACCACGGCGTCACGCACGCTACGCCCCTCTTCGCGCAGGCCGCGAATATAGGAGACGAGCACCACGCCGTTCAGCACGGCAATGCCCCACAACGCGATGAAACCGACCGAGGCGGGCACCGACAGGTATTCGCGACTGATGAACAGACCGATGATGCCGCCGATCGAGGCAAAGGGCAGCACGGTAATGATCAGGGTGGCGAAGCGCAGCGAGCTGAAGAGCAGGAAAAGCAGGAAGAAAATCGCCGCGATGGTGATCGGAATGATCACCATCAGGTGACCAAGGGCCCGTTCCATGTTCTGGAATTGGCCGCCCCACTCGAGGTAATAGCCTTCCGGCAACTTGATCTGATGCTCAACCTTCTGCTGCAACTCGGCGACGAAGCTGCCGAGGTCGCGGTCCTTGACGTTGACGCCAACGACGATACGGCGCTTGCCCAGTTCGCGCGAGATCTGCGCCGGACCATCCATGACACGGATCTTGGCGACGTCGGTCAGGCGCACCTGGGCACCGTTGCGCGAGGTGATCAATACATTCGAGATGGCCTCGACATTGTTGCGGAAATTCTCCGGCAAACGGACGACGCCGGGGAAACGCCGCTCGCCCTCGAAAATCTCGGTCGCCACCTTGCCGCCAATGGCCGTTTCCAGCACGTCGTTGACATCGGAGACATTGAGGCCGAGGCGGGCGATCGCCTGGCGATCGATTTCGACCGAAAGGTACTGCTGCCCGCTGATCCGCTCGATGCGCAGATCCTGCGCCCCCTGCAGGGTCTGGGCGACCTTGCCGATCTGGCCGGCGAGCTTTTTCAGTTGATCGAGATCGTCGCCGAAAACCTTGACGGCGATGTCGGAACGCACACCGGTAACCATTTCGTCAACCCGGTCGGAAATCGGCTGCGCCATGACCACCTGCACGCCGGGCAGTGCCTTGAGCTTGTCGCGCATGGCCTCCTGGATATCGTCCTGGGTCCAGCCGGACGGCCATTCGCTGCGCGGCTTGAGGCTGACGATCGGGGTCGACTCGTTGGGCCCCTGCGGATCGGCCGGCGACTCGCCGCGCCCGACGCCGGAAACCGCCGACTTGACGCCGGGCACCTGCATGACCAGACGCATCGCTTCCATTTCCATCTTGATCGACTCCTCAAGCGAAATGTTCGGCACGCGGTTGATGCCCGGCACCACCGAGCCTTCCTTCATTTCCGGAATGAAGGCGGTGCCGAGGAAAGGCAGCACGGCAACGGTCAGGGCGAAGGCGCCGACCGCCGCCGCCACCGTCTTCCGCTCGTTGGCCAGTGCCCAGTGCAACATTTTCAGATAACGCCCCTTCATCGCCGCGATCAGCTTGGTATCGTGGTCGCCATCATGCGCCGGCGGCTTCAGCAGGTAGGTCGACATCACCGGCGTCAGTGTCATCGACAGCACCAGAGAAATGGCCAGCGCGATGGCAATGGTGTAGGCAAGCGGCGCAAACATCTTGCCTTCCATGCCCTGCAGGGTCATCAGCGGCAGGAAGACGAGGATGATGATGCCGACCCCGAAGATCACCGGCGTCGCCACTTCAACCACCGCATGCAAAATCACCCGCAACGGACTTTCGCCGGTTTTTGCATGGCGCCCCAGTTGCAGGAAAGCGTTCTCGACCACCACCACCGAGCCGTCCACCATCAGGCCGATGGCGATGGCCAAACCGCCGAGCGACATCAGGTTGGCCGAGATGCCCAGTTTGTTCATTGCGGTGAAGGTCAGCAGCGGCGTCAGAACCAGGGTGGCGACGACGATCAGCGAGGAACGCACATCGCCGAGGAAGAGGAAGAGCACAACAACGACCAGCACGACGCCTTCAAGCAACACCTTGGTGACCGTCCACAGCGCCGCATCGACCAGTTCCGAACGGTCGTAATAGGCGGCGATCTTCAAACCATCGGGCAGCATGCCCTTGGCGTTGATCTCGTTGACCCGTGCCTTGATCTTGCTGACCACCGCCTTGGCATTGCCGCCGGCAATCATCATCACCACGCCACCAACGGCTTCCGTCGTGCCGTTCTTGATCACCGCCCCCTGACGAACCTCGTGACCTATCTGCACTTCCGCCACATCGCGGACATAGACCGGCACACCGTCCTTTTCCTTGAGCACGATGGCGCGCAAATCTTCCAGGTCGCGCACCAGGCCGACACCGCGGATCAGGTATTGCTCGGCATACTGCGGCAGCACGCCGCCGCCGGCATTGGCATTGTTGCGGCCGACCGCCTGATAGACGTCGCCAACCGACAGGCCGAAGTGCCGCAGCTTGTCGGGATTGACCAGCACCTGGTACTGCTTGGCGTAACCGCCCTGCGAGTTGATTTCGGCAACCCCGGGAATCGAGCGCAACAGCGGGCGGACCACCCAGTCCTGGGCGATCCGGCGTTGCATCAGTTCTTCCTGGGTCAAGGTCCGGTCACCATCATCCGGCCGTTCCAGGGTGTATTGATAGACCTCGCCGAGGCCGGTGGAAACCGGGCCGAGGACCGGTGTAATGCCGACCGGCAGACGCGTGCCAACTTCAAGCAAGCGCTCCATGACCAATTGCCGGGCGAAGTAGACATCCGTCTTGTCGTTGAAGACCAGCGTGATCAGCGACAGGCCCGGCTTGTTCAGCGAACGCATTTCCTCCAGCCCGGGCAGGCCGGTCATCGCCACTTCGAGCGGCACGGTAGCGAAACGTTCGACCTCTTCCGGCGAACGGCCCGGCGCCTCGGTGGCGATCTGGACCTGGATATTGGTGACATCGGGGAAGGCATCGACCGACAGCTTGCGCGCCGCGTCAAGCCCGAAGAACAGCAGGATGACCGCAATCACCGCAACAATCAGGCGCTGCTTGAGCGCCGCGCGAACCAGTGACTCGATCACGCGCCCTCCATTTCCTTGCGATTGCGTTCATTGTTCAGGTGGAAGGCGCCTTCGACGACGATCTTTTCCTGCCCTTTCAGACCCGACAGCACGACCCGCTGGCCGCCCTGTTCAATGCCGAGCTTGACCTTGACCAGGCGGAAGATACCATCGCCCTCGGCAACGAACACGTGGTCTTCGTCGTTCTCGCGGACCACGGCACCGGCCGGCACCACCATACGTTCGACCGGTTTCGCCTCGATCAGCATCGAGGCCAGCATGGCCGGCTTCAAACGTCCGGCCCGGTTGTCCAGTTCGGTTCGTACCAGCACGGTCCGGGTTTCCGGATCGATGGTCTGGCCGACGTAAATCAGCTTACCGACCAGCTTTTCGTGGCTCAGGGCCGGCACCTCGATACTCACCGCCTGCCCCTCCTTGACCTGGCTGACCTGCTGTTCCGGCACCTGGGCCACCGCCCACAGGCGGGATAGATCGGCCACTACGAAGAGGGCATCGGCCGGCTGCACGACCTGCCCCTGGGCCAGCTTGCGTTCGACTACCACGCCGCTCAGGCTGGCCACCACCGGGGTCACCGAATTGACCGCGCCCTGCTTGCCCAAGCGCTCAATGGCCGCCGGGGTAACCCCAAGCAGTTGCAACTGGTCGGCCGCGGCCCGCGTTTCGGCGACCGAAATCTGATGTTCGCTTTCCCGCCGCTGCAATTCGGCGGCGCCGATGACGTCGGCCTCGAACAAGGCCTTGGCCCGTTCGGCATTGCGCCGGTTCAGTTCAAGCTGGGCCCGCGCCTTCAGGTAAGCCAGTTGCTGGCTGGACAACTCGCTGCTGTTCAAACGGGCCAGCACGTCACCTTTATTGACCGACTGGCCGAGCAAGGCATCGATATCGGTGACCCGCCCGGTAATGGTGGCGCCGATCCGCGCCAGACGTTGTTCGTCAAAACCGATCTGGCCGGCCACCCGCAGGGTCTCACCGACCGGCTGCGTGCTCACCGCGGCCAACTTCAACTGGGCCAGCAATTCGGCGGCCGGCGCCACCTGTGTCGGGTCGGCCGGCGGCGCGGCAACCGACTTGCCCTGATCCTGGTTGCAGCCACTCAACAACGCAGCCGTCAACATCATATAGAGAACTACTTTCATTCCTTGCTTCCCCCGGGCTGCGCCCGCAATCTTTCAATTTCCACCCAGGCCGCGGCCAATTCGAAACGGGCAGCGATCAGTTCGCTGCGAGCTGCGCGGTAAACCCGCTGGGCATCCAGCACTTCGATAAAACCCCGTTCGCCGAAGCGATAGGCGGCTTCCGCCACTTTCAAGGCGGCCTCGGCCTGCCGGACAATCCCCGACTCCAGCGCGATGACCTGGGTCTGGGCTATTTCGTATTGCTGCACCGCCACTTCCAGGGTCTGGGCCAATGAAAACTGCTGAGCTTCCAGTTCGTTGCTAGCCCGCGACAATTGCGCCGCGGCTTCGCCCTGCGGACCGCTACGCCGGTCCCACAAGGGAAGCGACAGCACCACCCCGATTTTCGAACTGCGCATGTCCGGGTCTTGGTCCTGGCTGGCTTTCAACGCAATATTCGGCCAGCGTTGAGCCCGCTCCAGATCGAGCAGGCGCTCGGCACGCACCATTTCGGCGCGGGCGCGCGCCAAATCGGGGCTCGATTCGGCCAGTTGCCGGCGCAAATCGGCCAGCGGCTGCACCGCCGGCACTTCGCGCAAGCTGCCGCGGATCGCGAAATCACCCGGCAAGGCCGCACCGACCATCTGGCGCAACAAGGAACGCGCCTGCTCGACGCGAAAGCCGGCCGCGACAGCGATTTTCTGAGCATTCAAGGTTTCCGCATCGGCCTTGATCAACTCAAAGCGTGGCGCTTCGCCGAGGTCGACGCGCAAGGCGATACGTGAGCGCACACTCTCCATCAAACCCGCGTCTTCCCTAGCATTGATCAACTCGGCCTGGCGCCGCAAGAGTTCGAAATAACGAACCCGCAAGCGGGCCAGCAGATCCGCCTCGAAGGCCCGATTGGCCGCTGTCGTTGCCGCCAGGCCGGCCTGCGCCGCATCGATCCGCGCCGAGCGGCGCCACGGCAAGTCGAGCGGCTGGGTCAAGGCAATACTGCGGGCATCGCCACTGTTGCCGCCAGGGCTGCGCGGCCGGGCCGTACCGCCCAAATACTCGAGTTCCGGATTGGGATAGGCCGCGGCGCTATCGACGGCATGGCGCGCCGCCTGGACCTGATCGCGAGCCGCCATGACCGAGCGGCTGGATTCCATGGCCAGCGCTTCCAGCCGCGGCAGATCATATTCGGCTTGGGCAAAAGCCAGCGTCGCGCCAAGACTACAAGTTAAAACAACTATTTTTATGCATCGCATCATAAGCAAGTCTAGCAAAAGGGGTGCCACCTGTCAGCCTGCGGTCAGGTTCGCGACAAAGCAGCGATTCGCTGCTCCAGCGGCGGGTGACTCGAAAACAGTTCCAGCCAGCCAGCGCCGCCGGCAATGCCGGATGCCGCCATGCTCTGCGGCAGCGACTCGGTGTGCAGGTTAGCGAGACGGCGCAGGGCGTTCTGCATCGGCAGCGGCGAGCGCATCAGTTGTGCCGCGCCGGCATCGGCCCGGAATTCGCGCTGACGGGAGAACCAGGCGACGATGATGCTGGCCAGGATGCCGAAAACCACTTCGCAGATCATGCTGGTCACCATGTAGCCGATGCCCGGGCCACTGCTTTCCTCATCCTTGCGCAGGAAAGAATCGACGGCATAGCCGACGACACGCGACAGAAAAACGACAAAGGTATTGACCACGCCCTGGATCAGGGTCAACGTCACCATGTCGCCATTGGCGATGTGGGCGACTTCGTGGGCCAGTACGGCTTCGACTTCCTCGCGGGTCATGCCGGCCAGCAGGCCGGTCGAGACGGCGACCAGCGAACTGTTTTTGCTGGCCCCGGTGGCGAAGGCATTCGGTTCGCCGTCGTAGATGGCGACTTCCGGCATCGGCAGCCCGGCGCGCTGGGTCAGGCGAGCTACCGTATCGAGCAGCCAGACTTCGGTCGAACTGCTCGGTGAGGCAATGATCCGGGCGCCGGTACTCCACTTGGCCATGGTTTTCGAGAGCAGCAGCGAAATGAAGGCGCCGCCGAAACCAATGACCCCGGCAAAGACGAGCAGCATACCGAGGTTCAGTCCGTTGGCGGTCAGGAAGCGATTGACGCCGAGCAGGCTGGTGACAAGGCTGAGCACCAACATGACAGCCAGATTGGTGGCGAGAAAGAGCAGAACACGTTTCATGGTGAACTCCCGAAAGAAGATAGAGGCGCGCATTCTATGAGCTTGCACAAAACGAAAAAACCGGAGCAAAATTGATAGATACTTCCGTTTTTTCTGACGAACTCATGGCCACGCTCAACTACAAACATCTCCATTACTTTTGGGTCGTTGCCCAAGAGGGCAGCATTACGCGGGCCGCCGAACGGCTTGACGTCGCGGTGCAGACGATCAGCGGCCAGTTGTCGCTGCTCGAGCGCCAACTCGGCAAGGCCCTGTTCAAAAGCCAGGGCCGGGGACTGGTGCTGAGCGACGCCGGACGCCTCGCCCTCGGCTACGCCGACCAAATATTCCAGCTCGGTGATGCGCTGGTCGAAAGTATCGAACACAGCGACGGCGAGTCGACCCTGCGTCTGCGCGCCGGAATTTCCGACGGCATCCCCAAGCTGCTCGCCTATCGCCTGCTCTCCTCGGTGACCAGCATGCCGGTCGATATCCGGCTGATCTGTGACGAAGGCGAGTTCGAAGCGCTGCTCGCCGACCTCGCCCTGCACCGTCTGGATGTCGTGCTGACTGACCGGGCGGCCCCCATCGGCGGCAACATCAAGGTCTTCAGTACCCGACTGGGCGATTTCGCCACCGGCCTGTTTGCCGCGCCGGAACTGCTGGCCCGCTACAACACCGGCTTCCCGCGCTGCCTGGAGGGGGCGCCGATGCTGCTGCCGACCCGGCACAATGCGCTGCGCGGTCGGATCGACCGCTGGCTGGAAAGCGTCGGCATTCGGCCGAAAATCGTCGGCGAGTTCGAGGACAGCGCCTTGCTCAACACCTTCGGCCGCGGCGGCCTCGGTATTTTTCCCGCCCCCCTGATTCTCGCCGACCAGATCGAGGCCTCCTTCAATGCCCGCCCCCTGGGCCCGATGCAAGCCGTCAGCGAACAGATCTACGCCCTCTCCAACGAGCGTCGCATCCGTCATCCGGCCATCGAGGTGCTATGCGCCGCAGCGCCACGAGTCGCCGAAGAGGCGGGAGTATAATTTCCGCCCCCAACACCAAACAAGAAACCCATGCCGCAGCTTCGTCACATTTTGCTTATTTTCCTCAGTCTGGCTTGCGCCGGACTGGCACTCGCCCAGCAAGCCCCGGTACCGCCGACTTTGGCCGCGAAATCCTGGCTGCTGCTGGAAATGGGTTCCGGTCAACTGCTCACCGCCGAGAAACCCGATGAGCGTCTCGAGCCCGCCTCGCTGACCAAGTTGATGACGGCCTACCTGACTTTCTCGGCCCTCCACAAGAAAACCATCGCCCTCACCCAGGCCCTGCCGGTTTCCGAGAAGGCCTGGCGGACCGGCGGCTCGAAGATGTTCGTCCGGGTCGACACGCAGGTTCCGGTCGAAGATCTGATCAAGGGCATGATCGTCCAGTCCGGCAACGATGCCTGTGTCACCCTGGCCGAAGCCATCGCCGGCAGCGAGGACAATTTCGCGCAAATGATGAATCGCGAAGCGCAGCGTCTGGGCATGGGCAACAGCCACTTCATGAACTCCACCGGCCTGCCCGACCCGCAGCACTACACCACGGCGCGCGACCTCTCGCTGCTGGCCGGCGCCCTGATCCGCGACTTCCCCGAAGAATACAAGAAGTATTACTCGATGAAGGAATACACCTACAACAACATCACCCAGCCCAACCGCAACCGCCTGTTGTTCATCGACCCGACGGTTGATGGCGTCAAGACCGGCCACACCGATGCCGCCGGCTACTGCCTGATCTCCTCGGCGCTGCGCGACAAGCGCCGCCTGCTCTCCGTCGTCCTCGGCACCGCTTCCGATGCGGCCCGGGCCACGGAGTCGCTGAAGCTGCTCAACTGGGGCTTCATTTCCTACGAGGCGGTGACGCTCCATGCCAAGCAACAGCCGGTGGCCACGCTGCGCGTCTGGAAGGGCCAGAGCAGCGAGGTCAAGGCCGGGTTCGCCAACGACCTCGCGATCGCCGTCCCCAAGGGCTATGCCGACAAGGTGAAGGGCGATTTCGTCGCCACCCCGCGGCTGATCGCGCCGATCGAAATCGGTCAGAAACTGGGCACCCTGAAAGTCACCATCGACGGCAAGCCGTACGCCGAATATCCGGTGCTGGCGCTTGAAAATATCGCGCTCGGCAATATCTTCACCCGCCTCATCGACACCATTCGACTCTGGTTCAACTAAACCCATGACGCCCTACGTCGCCGATCCCGTCTATCTCAATGGTCGCTTCCTGGCGCTGGCGGAAGCCGGCATTTCGCCGCTTGACCGTGGCTTCCTCTACGGCGACGGCGTCTATGAGGTGATTCCCGTGTATTCGCGGCGCCCCTTCCGTCTGGCCGAGCACCTGTCGCGACTGCAAGCAACCCTGGCCGGCATTCAGTTGGCAAACCCGCTCGATCAGGCTAGCTGGACGACCATCGTGGAAAAACTGATCGACGCGGCGCCCTGGGCCGACCAGTCGATCTACCTGCAAGTGACGCGCGGCGCCGACAACAAGCGCGACCACGCCTTCCCGTCACCCGGCGTACCGCCGACCGCCTTTGCCTTCGCTTCACCGCTCGTCACCACCAGCCCCGAAGTCCGCGCCACCGGCGTCGCTGCGATTACCGTCGCCGACCAGCGCTGGGCGCGCTGCGACCTCAAGGTCATTTCCCTGCTCGCCAACGTCCTGGCCCGTCAGCAGGCAGTCGAGGCGGGCTGCGCCGAAGCCCTGCTGATCCGCGACGGCTATCTGAAGGAAGGGGCGGCGTCGAATATTTTCGTCGTCCACAACGGCATTCTGCTCGCCCCGCCCAAGACCCAACTGATGCTGCCCGGCATCACCTACGACGTCATCATCGAACTGGCCCAGGCGCACGGCCAGCCCTTGGCGATCCGCGAGATAGACGAAAATGAACTTCGCGCCGCCGACGAGGTCTGGATGACCTCATCGACCAAGGAAATCCTCGCCATCACGACGCTCGACGGCAGGCCGGTCGGCAACGGCCAACCCGGCCCGTTCGGCGAACAGATGTGGCAGTGGTATCAGGATTTCAAGAACACGGTAATGCGCAAAGGCTGACATGGCAACGTACAAGGACACCCTCCTCGAATTTCCCTGCGACTTTCCCCTGAAAATCATGGGCAAAGCCGATGACACGCTCGCTCAAGTGGTGCTCGAGATCGTCACCCTGCACGCCCCGGATTTCGACGGCGCGACGATGGAAATGCGCGCCAGTTCGGGTGGCAACTACGTGAGCCTGACCTGCACCGTGATCGCCCGCTCCAAGCCGCAACTTGACGCTCTTTACACGGACCTGAGCGGCCACCCGATGATCAAAGTGGTCCTGTGACCCCTGTTGTCAAACGGCTCGGCCGGGTCGACTACGCGCCGACCTTCCAGGCCATGCAGGAGTTCACCGCCAGCCGAGCCGCCGAAACACCGGATGAACTGTGGATCGTCGAACATCCGCCGGTGTATACTCTGGGCCAGGCCGGCAAGCCGGAACACATCCTGCGCGACGTCGGGATTCCCGTTGTCAATATCGACCGCGGCGGCCAGGTCACCTACCACGGCCCCGGTCAGGTGGTAGTCTACCTGCTGCTCGACCTGCCGCGCCTGAAAATCAAGGTCCGTGAACTGGTCACCGCCATCGAACAGGCAGTCATCGACCTGCTCGGCCGCTACGGCGTCAGCGCCGAACGGCGGGCCGGCGCGCCCGGCGTCTATGTCGGCGAGGCCAAGGTGGCAGCGCTCGGCCTGCGCATCCGCAACGGCTGCTCCTACCACGGCGTCTCGCTCAACGTCGATATGGATCTCAGCCCCTTCGCCGCTATCAATCCCTGCGGCTACCCGGGCCTGCAGGTCGTGCAGACCAAAGATCTGAATATTCCGCTCACCGCTCACGAGGCCGGCGAGCAACTCTCGCAACACTTGCTACAGCAACTGGAAAGACAACATGGCTGACAACCTCACCGACAGCAGCGCCAAACAAAAAGGCGTCAAACAAAAAGGCGAACTGAAAACGGCGCGCATCCCGATCAAGATCGTGCCGGTCGATACGCCGCTGAAGAAACCCGAGTGGATCCGCGTCAAGGCCGGCAACAGCGCCGGCCGTTTCGGCGAGATCAAGGCCATGTTGCGGGAAAAGAAGCTGCACACCGTCTGCGAAGAAGCGACCTGCCCGAATATCGGCGAATGCTTCGGCCGTGGCACCGCCACCTTCATGATCCTCGGCGACATCTGTACCCGCCGCTGCCCGTTCTGCGATGTCGGCCATGGCCAGCCGCTGCCGCCCAACCCGGACGAGCCGCGCGAGCTGGCCGAATCGGTGGCGACGTTGAAACTCAAATATGTCGTGATTACCAGCGTCGACCGCGACGACCTGCGCGACGGCGGCGCCCAGCATTTCGTCGACGTCATCCGCCACACCCGCGAACTGTCGCCGACCACCACCATCGAAACCCTGGTCCCCGATTTCCGCGGCCGCATGGAAGTCGCGCTGGAAGTGCTTGGCGGCGCCCTGCCCGACGTCCTCAACCACAACATGGAAACCGTGCCGCGGCTGTACAAGCAGTCGCGCCCGGGCGCCGACTACCAGCACTCGCTGGCCTTCCTCAAGCAGTTCAAGGCGCGTTATCCGAATGTCTCGACCAAATCCGGCCTGATGGTCGGCCTGGGCGAAACCGACGAGGAAATCCTCGAAGTCATGCGCGACCTGCGCGCCCACGATGTCGAGATGCTGACCATCGGGCAGTATCTGGCGCCCTCCGGCCATCACCTGCCGGTGAGCCGCTACGTCCATCCCGACATTTTCAAGATGTACGAGACGGAAGCGAAAAAGATGGGATTTACCGGCGCCGCCTGCGCGCCAATGGTACGTTCTTCGTACTGGGCTGATCAGCAGGCGCACAGCGCCGGCGTCGCCTGACTCACGCCCCGGCGTTCGCCGGGGCGACGTCATCAGCATACTGGCTGGCCACCGCGATGAAAGACGCCTCGGTCGCGACAAAGGCGGCGACGACGTCGGGATCGAAGTGGCTGCCGGCATTGTCCACGATGAAAGCGCGAACCTCCTGGTGGCTCATGCCCTCTTTGTAGACGCGTCGGCTGACCAGGGCGTCATAGACGTCGGCCAGTGCCATCAGGCGCCCGGGCAGGGGAATTTCCTCTCCCCGCAAATGATGCGGATAACCAGCGCCGTCCCAGCGCTCGTGGTGTGACTCGATCATCTGGCGGGCGTAATTGAGGAACCGATTGCGTTCCGGATGGCCGCCGCCGGCCACCACCCGGGTCAGCGCCTCAGCCCCGATCAGCGGATGGGTCCGCATGATCTGGAATTCGGCCTCGGTCAGCTTGCCGGGCTTGTGCAGAATGCTGTCCGGGATGCCGACCTTGCCGATATCGTGCAAGGGTGCCGACTTGGCCAGCAGGTCGATATCGTTGGCCTGCAAATAGGCGTATTTCGGCGTCGAGCTCAATTGCCGGGCAAGCAGGCCGACATAGCGCTGGGTACGCAGCAGGTGGCGCCCCGTCTCCTGGTCGCGGGCCTCGGCCAGCGCCGACATGCCGATGATGATACTGTCGTGGGCATCGAGCAATTCGCGCGTACGCTGCTGCACCTTGCGCACTTCGATGCCGTACTTCAACAGACTCAAGACGCTGGTGATGACGACCGCCGCCAGCATTGGCAACAAGGGCGACAAATACAGCCCCTGACGGATCAGCAACAGGCTGCTCGCCCCGTAACAGGCGGCCAGGCTTAGCGGAAGCGCGAGCAAGGAGAGCCGGAAACCGGCCCGGCTGAGCAGCAGGGTGAGGCCCATCCCGAGCAGGAGGACGGCCAACAGTTCGGCGCCCCGCGCCCAAACCGGGCGCACGATGAAGGAGCCGGCGAGCAGGTTGTCGATAATCGTCGCATGGACTTCCAGGCCATGGACCGCCCGCCCGGACGGAATCTGGTGCACATCGCCGATCCCCTTCGCCCAGGCGCCAACCAGGACAATGCGGCCACGCAAATCGAGACCCGGCGTCTCGTCGTGCAGAATGTTGCGGGCCGAAAGATAGGGAAAAGGCCGGACTTCGCCGCGAAAATCGAGCAACAGGTTGCCCTGCTCGTCGAGGGGAATGCGCCGCCCGCGCCAGGCCAGAACCGTTTCCTGGCCCTCCCGCAACAAGTGTAGCTGGCGCTCGGGAGTAGCCAGCAGCACGGCCGCCAAGGCCAGCGACAAGCGCTCGCCGTCGGCCTGCGGCAGGAGCAGCGGCACCCGCCGCAGGATGCCGTCGAAATCGTGCAGGGCATTGGTGAAGCCTTCGGCCCGGGCAGCGGCGACCAGTTGCGGCCGACTGCGGATTTCGCCATTGCCCTGCGGCCAGCCGGCGCGGACGCCCGGACGGCTGACCAGGGTCACCCCCTCGGGCAGGGCAAGCCCCGGCACCTGACCGGCGGGCGCCACCGTCCCGGAAAAATCCAGGTAATACCCGAGAACGCTATTGCCCTGCCCCAGCGCCCGGGCCAAACGCATCGAATTGCTGTCCGGAGCGAGCGGCGGTGCCGCCGTATGCTCGATACGATCGCGCTGGCGTTCGGCCAGGATGACTTCGGGCGAGGTGCGGTCGGGCTCCGGCATCAGGATATCGAGAACGACGACCTCGGCCCCCAACTGGTAGAGACGTTCCACCAGTTGCGCCAGACGATAGCGCGGCCACGGCCACTGCCCGTACTCGCCGAGACTCGCCTCATCGACCCCGACCAGCAGCGGCAGCGATGACTGCGGCGCGGTGGTCCGGCCACGCAATTGCAAGTCATAGAGGCGCAATTCCGCTTCGCGGATGGCCCTGGGCTGGACGATCAACAAGACGGCCACGGCGGCCGTTAGGGTCAGGCCAAAAAACAGCAGCAGGGCCTGCCCGCTGCGGCAAGTGCGGATAAACCAGCGAATTATTCTGCCTGCCCGTGCCGCCGCCATGAGCCCGCTCAATAGACGGTGATCTCGGCCCGCCGATTGCGCGGCTCGGCCACGCCATCGGCTGTCGGCACGGCCGGATTGCCTTTGCCGTGCGAGGATACCGAGATTCGCTTGAACTCCGCGCCGCGCAGGGTCAACAACTGGTGCACGAAATCGGCCCGTTGGCGCGCCAAATCGTCATTCAACTGGACCGAACCGGCGGTATCGGTATGTCCGCTGATGGCAATGCTGATCGCCTTGCGCCGCTGGCTGGCGGCGACAATCTGATTGACCACCTCGTGCGATGGCGGCTTCAGAACGGTGGTACCGGTCTCGAAATAAAGGACAAATTTTTCCGGGGCGGGCGGCTCGATGGCCAACGCCTCGCCGAAGCGCTCCGCCAGATAGCCGGCCTGCGCCGTGCTCACCGCCGAAGGTTGCAGGATACGACTCCTGACCTGCGTCATGTCGCCGGATTTGTCGAGCAAGCGCTTGCCGCCCGCCGTAATGACTTCGGCCCGGCCGACCCGGCCGTCAGGATCGGGAACCAGGACAATGCTCTGACGACCGCCACAGGCGCCAAGCAGCACCGTAAGCAGCAAGCCCAGGCAATAACTGGCGCGCATTCTTTCCACCGTATTTCCCCCGGCTGAAAAATCAGTCGCCGATTTCCACCAGCAGCTTGGTTCCGCGCACGGCGATGGTCGCCTCGGGAAGCTGCAGGCGGATCGCATCCGGAGCCAGCTTGCCGATCAGGCCGGAAACATAGGAAAAGCTCCCCTTCAGCATCTGCATGACCAAGGTAAATTTGCCCTCGCGCGGCTGGAAAGCGTAATCCCTGACCACCAACTCGCTGCCCGAACCCAGTGAGACGGTGGTGTTGTCGAGCAGAACCAGACCGACGGCGCCCGGCTTGCCGGTCCGCAGGATGTCGCCCTGCCTGACTTCGCTGCCCGCTTCGCCGCCGAGACGGAGCGCGCCGCGCTCGATCCAGACGCTGCCCTGCAAAGTCTGGATATGGCCGACGACAGCCGCTTCTCCGGCCGCTGTCGAAATGGCGGGCAGCATCAACAGGAGCACGATGCAAAACAAAAGTTTCATGATTCCCGTCCCCCACAAAAAAGTCATGCTCGAATAATAAGCCATGACCCGCCATTTGCTGTCGGGCGGGGCGGGAAAAGCCGTCGCTTATTGACCGGGCGGCGGCGGTGGCGGCAGGCCCGGCGGCGGCGGAGGGATACCCGCCTCCGCTGCCCGTACCGGCCGCTGCGCGCGAACCATGCTGGCGGCCACCGGCACCCGGTGCCCCTTGCTGTACATGCACTGGATAAATGCGTTGTCGTACTGCCGCTGGGTGCCGATCCCCGAACTGCGGGCGGCATCCGTACCGGCCATGCTGCCCACCAGCAAACCGGCCCCGGCCCCGACTGCGGCACCGTCACCGCCGCCGAGGGCAGCCCCGGCCACGGCGCCGACCGCCGTACCGACCGCGGCGCTGGTCACTGCCGACTGCTGGGCGGCCTGCTCGGCGCTCCGCCCACCAATCTGGACATGGGCGAATTGCCGACAATAGGCATCATCGGCGCGGAATCGCTCGATCGACTGGCCGGTTCCCGGCAACACCATGACGCTCGGTCCGCTCGGCATCACCGTGCAGGCACCGAGCAGGAGGGTGGCGCTGAGTATGCAGCAGCGCCTTGCAAAATTCGTTTTCATGGCCAATTGCTCACTTTGCCGGCTGCGGCAAAACCTTCTGCCAACCACCGGGACATTCCTTGACATAGGGGTAGTACCCCTTGGCGGATGCGCAGTAATGCCAATACTGTTGCGTCGTTGCTTCCGGCGCGCTTTCCTGCTGCTGCTCGATATAGACCGGTGGCGGCGCGGCGGGGACGACCACCACTTCCGGCCGGTAGTAATACGGCGGCGGGTAGTACCACGGGCCGGGGCCCCAATAGGGCCCGAATTGGAAGCCGATACCGACCCGACCATGCGCCCATGCACTGCCGCCGAAGCCGGCGAGCAGCAGGACGATCAATACGGACAGTAATTTATTTGCTTTCATGGAAACACCTGTTGTGCCGAAAACTCACTTACACGATAGCCAATTATCGGCCGCCAGGGGGCGGCAAATTGCTACAAGATGTAAGCAGGGACGGGCTCTTTACAAGTCTCGCTCGATGAGCTCGCGTCGCTTGCGGGGCAGGCACACAGGTAGATGTGTCGCCTCCTCGATGATCCTAGAAAACGTAATTGAACCGCGGAGACGCAGAGATGCAGAGGTAAAACAAAGGCTTGCCAGGATGATTCGGCGCACCTTCCGGGTGAGCCGCAAAAACCTTGCAAGCCACTGTTTTTACGATTCTCTCTGCTCCTTTGCGCCTCTGCGGTAAGGTTTTTAGAATAATTTATTCGAGCTGCTGATCGGAATAGCGACGCTTGAGAATCATCTCGGCGGTCCCGGTGTTCAGAGCAGCTTCATCTTTTTCGCGGCTTCCCGCAGTTCGCCGCGGAAATCCGGATGGGCGATGCCGATCAGCGCCGCGGTCCGCTGCTTGGCGGTCTTGCCGCGCAACTGGGCGACGCCGAACTCGGTCACCACGTAATTGATGTCGTTCTTGCTGGTGGTGACGTGCGTGCCGGCCGACAGGGTCGGCACGATGCGCGAAATGGTGTCGTCCTTGGCGGTGGACGGCAGCACGATGAAGGCTTTGCCGCCCTTGGAACGATTGGCGGCGCGGACGAAGTCGGATTGCCCGCCGGTCCCCGAGTAGGGAGCCGAGCCCAGGCTTTCCGAGCCGCACTGGCCCATGAAGTCGATCTGCATGGTGGCGTTGATGGCGTGCAGATTGTCGTTCTGGCCGGCCAGGTAGGGATCGTTGGTGAAATCGACCGGGTGCATTTCCAGCGCCGGGTTGCGGTTCATGAACTGGTAGAGCTTCTTCGAGCCGAGCGCGAAAGTCGCCAGGATCTTGCCCGGCTGGTAGTTCTTGCGCCGATTGGTGATCACCCCGGCCTCGACCAGGGTCATGATGCCGTCGCCGACCATTTCGGTGTGGATGCCGAGATCGTGCTTGTGCGTCAGTTGCATGACCACGGCGTCAGGAATGCCGCCGTAACCGATCTGCAGCGTGGCGCCATCGGGAATCATCTCGGCGACGTACTTGCCAATGGCTTCCTGGACCGGGCCGATCTTCGGCAGGCCGACTTCGAGGATGGGATCGTCGCTCTCGGTGAGCGCCGCCACCTGCGAGATATGGATATGACAGTTGCCGTAGGCGAAGGGAACGTTGGGATTGACTTCCAGCACCACGGCGCGCGCCTTGGCAATGGCCGCCATGGCGTAGTCGGTGGCCAGCGACAAGGAGAAATAGCCGTGTTCGTCCATCGGCGAAGCCATGGTGAACACGACATCGGCCGGACTCAGGCCGTCCTTGAGCAAGGACGGCAGTTCGGAAAAATAAGCCGGGATGAAGTCGATCCAGCCCTGCTGGCCGCCCTGGCGCGAGGCGCCGCTGAAGAAGTAGGCGGTATGGCGGATGTGCTCGACGGTTTCCGGATCGAAATAGCCGTATTTGCGCACCGGCAGGATCTGCGAAACCGTGACCTCGCGAAACTCGCGCCGCGCTTCGGACAGGGCGATCAGCAGGGCGGGCGGTTCGCCGACGGCGGTCGGCACGACGATGGTGTCACCATTCTTGACGACACGAATGGCATCGTTCGCCGACATGCGTTTTTCTTGATACTGGGCCTGAACAGACATGGGTTTCTCCTCCGATTTTTTTCTGAAAAAACGAAATCCTTGCATGCTGATCAGACGATAAGACTGACCAGGATCAAAAACAAATGCCTAGCGCATTGTTCACACCTTGCGATTGCTACCTGCCACCATGCGAATCTCGAACAGCCGACATTCGAGCGGACCGTTGAACAGCGGCGTCTTGCGGCTGGGGCGCAGGCCGACCAGCTTGGGCAGGCGTAGGTCGGCGGTAAAGAAGAAACAGTTCCAGCCGGCCCAGTATTTTTTCAGGGCCGAACCCAGTTCCGGGTAAAAGCTCGCCAGTTCGTCCTGCTCGCCGATGCGCTCGCCATAAGGCGGATTGGCGACCATGATGCCGTGCTCGGTGAGCGGCTGAGTTTCCAGCACATCGGCGCAATCAACCACGGCGACAGTGCCGAAACCGGCTTCCTCCAGGTTGCGCCGGGTGGCGCGCACGGCTTTTTGATCAATGTCGTAACCGCGGATATCCATCGGCTCGGCCGGCTTGACGCGGGCCATGGCCGCCTGGCGGATGGTCGCCCAGTTCATCGCCTCGAAACTCGACAACAGTTCGAAGGCAAAGCCGCGATCCAGGCCGGGCGCCCGGTCGAGTGCCATCTGCACGGCTTCGAGCAGGAAGGTGCCGCTGCCGCACATCGGGTCGACCAGCGGCGTGCCCGGTTGCCAGCCGGTCATTTTCAGGATGCCGGCGGCGAGGTTTTCCTTCAGCGGCGCATCCACGCTGGCCTTGCGGAAACCGCGCTGCCACAGCGGCTGGCCGGAGGTGTCGAGATACAGCGTGCACTCGTTCTCGCTCAAGAAGACATGGACGCTGACATCGGGATGGCGGGTCTCGATGTTCGGCCGCTCGCCCTTGTCCTCGCGGAAACGGTCGCAGATCGCGTCCTTGACGCGCAAGGTGACGAAATCGAGCGATTTCAGCGGACATTTGATCGCCGTCGTGACGACGCGCATCGTCCGCGTCACGGCAAAGTGATTCGGCCACAACTGGCGCACGGCCAGGCGATAGATGTCCTCTTCGCTGGCGTACGGCCCCTTGACGACGTGTTTCAGGATGCGCGTCGCCAGCCGCGATTCAAGATTGGCCCGGTAGCAGACGCTCCATTCACCGGAGAAGAAAACGCCGCCATGCGTCGCGCGCAATTCTTCGCCACCGACGGTGCGCAGTTCTTCAAGCAGCAGTTCTTCGAGGCCACGCGGGCAGATTGCAAAATATTTGTTCATCAGAAGGGTTTCAACACGGCAAGAAAGACCACGGCAAATAGAACGAGCACGGGCATTTCGTTATAAAAACGGAACCAGACATGACTGCGGCTATTGCGCCCGCTCTTGAAAGCCTTGAGTAGGCGGCCGCAATGCCAGTTGTAAAGGAGCAGCAGGGCGACCAGCGCGGTCTTGACATGCAGCCAGCCGCCGATCGCGAAGTAATTGCCATAGGCAATCCATAGCCAGAGGCCGAGTAACACGGCCAGGATGCCGAGCGGCGTCATGAACTTGAACAGCTTGTCGGCCATCAGCAGCAATCTGTCGCGCTCGGCCGGGCTGTCGGCCGGCACCATGGCCAGATTGACGAAAATTCTCGGCAAGTAAAACAACCCGGCGAACCAGGCGACAACCAGCGAAATATGCAGGGCCTTGACGACTAACACGCGTTTCTCCTAGCCAGCGCCTCGGCAATCCCGACGTCAACGGTCGGATAGGCGAGGCGCAGTTTCAATTCTTGTTTGATACGTCGATTACCGATCCGCCGCGATTCGCGCATGAAAGACCACTGCATCGGCGACAACTGGCGGACCGCTTCATCCCGGCTCAGGCGCGGCGGTGGCGACAGAGCGAAGGCAGCCGCCACCCGATCGAAATAGTCGGCCATTTTGAGGTCGGAATCATCGACGACATTGTAGGCGCGATTAGCCCGCCCGTGGCGCAGGGCGGCGACGCAGGCAGCAGCCAGGTCATCGGCATGGATATGGTTGGTATACACGTCGTCAGCCGCGGCCAGGGCCGGCAGGCCCCTGGCCAGGCGCTCCAGCGGCAGACGGTCGGCGGCATAAATGCCGGGTGCCCGCAGAATGCTGACGGCCACGCCATTCTGCCTGCCCCAGCGGCGCAGGCAACGTTCGGCATCGACGCGGCGGGCGGCGCGGCTACTTTCCGGATGCAGGCGACGGGTTTCGTCGATCGGTTGGCCGCCACAGTCGCCATAAACCCCGGTCGTACTAACGTAGATCAGACGGCGTGGTAGACTTTTGCCTTTGTCCAAAGCTGCCAGCAGATGGCGGGTCCGCGTGTCGTGCGCCCCTTCGTTGGGCGGCGGCGCCAAATGCAGCAGGTAATCGGCCAAACCGGCGATCCGCTGCAAACTGGCCCGATCATCGAGGTCGGCCCGCAGCGGGCAGGCGCCCAGCGCCCGCCACTCGGCCATCCGGCCGGGATCGCGCAGCACGGCATAGACGCGATAGCGGCGGACAAGACGGGAAAGCGTGCGGCGGGCAATGTCTCCGCTGCCGACGATGAGTATTTTTTGCACGGCTGCATTGTAGCCGACCAGTAAGGGGAACCGATGAGCCACCAGATCACCGTCCAGCCAAGCGGCCGGCAGTTTGCCGCCGAGCCGGACGAAACCATTCTCGCAGCCGCCCTCCGCCACGGCCTGACCATGCCTTACGGCTGCAAGGACGGCGCCTGCGGCGCCTGCAAGGGCAAAGTCCTGAGCGGCCAGGTCGACCACGGCAAAGCCCTCGCCCACGCCCTGACCGAGGCCGACCAAGCCGCCGGCCTGACCCTCTACTGCTGCGCCAAGGCCAACAGCGACCTGAATATCGAATGCAAGCAGATGAGCTCGGCCAGCGATTTCCCGATCAAGATCCTGCCGGCCCGCATCGAAAAACTCGAGCGCGTCGCTCCCGACGTCATCGACCTGCACCTGCGCCTGCCGGGCAGCGAAGCATTCCAGTTCCTGGCCGGCCAGTACATCGACTTCCTGTTGAAGGACGGCAAGCGGCGCAGCTATTCGCTGGCCAACGCCCCACGGGCCGACGGTTTCATCGAACTGCAGATCCGCCAGGTGCCGGGCGGCCTGTTCACCGAACAGCTGTTCAATACCCTGAAACTGCGCGACATCCTGCGCTTCGAAGGCCCGCTCGGCGGCTTCTTCCTGCGCCAGGACTCGACCAAGCCGATCATCCTGCTGGCCGGCGGCACCGGCTTCGCGCCGCTCAAGGCAATCGTCGAACAGTGCCTAGCCGACCACTCGGCACGCCCGCTGCACATCTACTGGGGCGCCAAGGCCCGTGTCGACCTGTACATGCACGAACTGCCGGAAAAATGGGCCACCGAGCATGCCCACATCAAGTACCAGCCGGTGCTCTCCGAACCGGCTGCCACCGACGCCTGGAACGGCCGCACCGGTTTCGTGCACCAGGCGGTAGTAGCCGACTTCCCCGATCTCTCCGGCTACCAGGTCTATGCCTGCGGCTCGCCGCTGATGATCGACGCCGCCAAGAAGGATTTCATCGAACAGTGCGGCCTGCCCGAGGAAGAGTTCTTCGCCGACGCCTTTACCTTCGCCGCGCCCTGATCGACACGGCCCGACAGCAAAGCCGGGGCGCCGTCAGAGCGCCAGTTCGACGCGGTTGCGCCCGGCTTCCTTGGCCAGCAGCAAGGCGTTATCGGCCCGGTTGATGGCGTCCGAATAAGGCTCGCCGGGCTGGTAGGCGGTGACGCCGATACTGGCCGTGACCCCCGGCAGGGCGCTGTCCGAGAAATCGAGGGCGATCGCCTTGATCGCTTCGCGGATCCGTTCGGCCACCTGCTCGGCATGGACCAGCGAGGTATCGGGCAGAATGATCAGGAATTCCTCGCCGCCCCAGCGTCCGCACTGGTCGTACTCACGCAGGGAGGCCTGAATGGCGTCGGCGATTTTGCACAGGGTCTGGTCGCCGGCTTCGTGCCCGAAGCGATCATTGACCAATTTGAAGTGATCGACGTCGAGTATCCCCACCGCGTAAGGCAGCCCCTTGCGACTGGCCCTCTCGGTTTCATCCTTCAGGCGTTCCATCAGGAAGCGGCGATTGCCCAGACCGGTCAGCGTGTCGTGCAGCGCCGCCACTTTCAGCGCCTCGCTCATTTCGCGCAGGCTATTCTGGTAGCGGTCGGAAATACGCGCCAGTTTCTCCAGGCGACGCAACTGTCGATCATATTGTTCGGCCAGATTAAGGCTCTCGCCGCGCGCCACTTGCTGGTAACCGTCGGAAATCCGCACCAGCCGTTCCAGGCGCTCACGCTGCCACTCGCTGTGCGCCAGCAAGCGGGCCAGCGGCGAACGCAGGGGGTTGTCCTGCTGAGCCGGGTCGGCGAGCAACGCGGCGATCAGTTCCAGCAGATCGCGCTCGGTCGGCGGTAGAAATTCCTTATCGAGCATCGACGCAAATCTCAAAGGGGAAAGTGCAGTCTTCGCGGAATTCGTCGGCCAGACCGAGCACCCGTTCGTTGCGCGGGTCGTAGAACCAATCGACGCGAACCTGCCGGCCCTGGCCGTGGAATTCCTCGAGCATGTCGAAGATATCCATCATCGCCTTGACCGAACTGGTATTCATGTACACCAGATGCAACTCGAGGCAGAGCGGCGCTTCACCTTCCTTCAGGTAGCGCTCGATCCAGTTGATGACCTGGCCAAAGAAATCGAAGGAATTCTCCGGGTAGGAATCGCCGGACATAACCAGCCGGCCGGCCGCCCAGTCAGCAGTAATGCTGGGGGTGGATTGGCTGCCCGGAATATTCAGAACATTCATAGTTGCAATACTCGATGAGGATTTCAGATAACGGCGCGCAGGCTGAAGAAGACCCGGCCATCCGTGACCGGCGACAGGCTGGCGCTCAACGGCTGGGCCGCCTTGCGGGCCACGTCGATCAGCCCGAGACCGGCGCCGCTCGAGGCATTGGCGGCCCGCGGCTGGCGCAACTGGGTTTTGTAGGCGGCCTTCAGTTCGGCCTTGTCCAGTGCGGCCAGCTCATTGACCCGCTGCAGCAACGCTGCGCCATCGGCCGCCTCGAGCAGGTTGCCGGCCTGCACCAGGTAGTGCCCGTCGGCATCGCGGGCGACGACCACGGTGGCCGAGCTGTCCACATCATCGTAGCCCCGGGCCATCGCGTAGTGACGGATATTCTGGGTCATTTCGATATAGACGCCGAAGACATCCAGCGCCGCCGAAGGCTGGGCATTGTCGGCCTGCAGGTAGTTTTTCAGGGCGTTACCGATTTCCTCGATCAGGCTGCGCGAGATCGGGCCATTAAAGCAGAGCAGGATGCGGCTACGGTTGAATAGCTCTCTCAGTGCGAAAAAATCCATCGATTCCATGGCGGTCCCTGTTTATTCGAAGCGGAAGGATAATATCGTGATGTCGTCACGTTGTGCATAGTCTCCCTGATAGGCTTCCAAAGCCTGGTCCAGGGCGCTGGCCTGTTGTTCCATGGGCAAGCCGGCATGCTGCAGCAACAACCCGGCAAAACGGGTCTGGCCGAATCCATAACCCAACTCGCCGCCCGCCTGGTCGAGAATGCCGTCGGTCGCCAGGTAGTAGGTGACGCCGGGCAGCATGCTGATTTCCGTATCGACATAGCTGCCCTGGCGGCGATCGCCGATCGCCCGCCGGCCACCCTTGATTTCACCGACCTGCTGGCCGTCGCTCCAGTACAGGCTGATCTTGGCACCGGCATAGCGCAGAGTCCGGCTTGGCCGATCGACGTAGGCCAGGCCGGCATCCATGTTGGTGGCGATCGCCCGCGGCAGATCACACTGCTGCAACATGCCGCGCATGGTACTGTCGGTGTGGGCGAGAACGGCCGCCGGGCTGGCGATGCCGACCTGGTTCATGGCGTGATCAAGGGCCGAACGGGCGAGCATGGTCATCAGGGCGCCGGGCACACCGTGGCCGGCGCAATCGACGACGCCAACCAGGTAGCGCTCGCCGTCGGCGCGGAAAATGTAGAAGTCGCCGCCGACCACGTCGCGCGGCCGCCAGAGCACGAAATGATGCAACCCGAGCAAATGACGCAATTGCTGGTCGGGCAGGATGGCGCGCTGGATCAGGCTGGCGTAGTCGATCGAATCGTTGATCTGCTGGTGCGCCCGCCGCATGTCCAGATTGGCCGCTTCGAGGGCCTGGGTACGGGCCTGCACCTTGTTTTCCAGGTCTTCGGTATTGCTCCGGATCTGCTCGGCCATGACGCCGAAGGCCCGGCTCAGGTCGCCCAGTTCATCGCGCCCGGGGGGCGGCAGGGACACCGCGAAATCACCCCGGGCCATGGCCGAAGCCGATAGCTGCAGCTTGCGCAGGGGT
Source organism: Pseudomonadota bacterium (assembly GCA_018261905.1). Classification (GTDB taxonomy): domain Bacteria; phylum Pseudomonadota; class Gammaproteobacteria; order Burkholderiales; family Rhodocyclaceae; genus Azonexus. The sequence goes on from JAGTRU010000025.1 coordinate 29,164, forward strand.
TGCAGCACCAGCTTTTCCACGGCATAGCCGAAGGCCAGCAGGAGAATGCCAATCAGCACCACCAGCGCCGCCACCGCCGTATTCAGCCAGCCCTTGTCGAGAACCTGGGCGGCCTGCAGATCGACAGCGGTGACAACGTGCCATTTCAGTTCCGGGATATAGGAGAGGGCCAGCAATTGCGGTTTGCCGTCGAGCCCGACGCGCAGCGTACTGACCTGGCCCGGCTGCGCCTCTGCTTCCTGCATGGCCCGGGCCAGCGCCAGGCGGCCCGCCCCGCTCAATTGCCCGGCCAACATCTGTTCCGGGCTGGCGGCACTACCGGCCTGGTTGATGGCGATCAGCGCCTGATTGCGGTGGGCCTGGATGGCCCCGGCCTGGTTGATGATGATCGGCGTAACGCCGGCCTCGTCGGTGTCGATGAATTCCTTGAGAAAACCGGTCAGGTCGATGCCGGCCCCGGCCACGCCGATCTTTCGGCCAGCCTGGCGGATGCTGACATTGAGCCAGACCCGGGTAACCTGGAGGTGGGCGTCGTAATTGACATTGATGTTGTAGTCGTCGCGCTGCGCCAACGAACTGAAAAACCAGGAATCGTCGGGCTTGCCGGCTTCCAGCGTATACCGCGACAAATCGCTGAAGGGTTTGTCCTCGTCGTTGGCGTAGAACTGGCGGCTGCCGGCGCTGGCGAGAAAATAGGCGTGGTCGCGAAAAACCGTGCGATAGCCCTCGGCCTCCTCGAAAAAGAGTGCCTTTTTCGCCGGATTCCCTTCATCGAGCAACCACTGCCTGACCAACACCGAGTCGGCCAGACGTTGCGACAGGGCCAGATCGCGAGCGACCGGGGCGAGAATGCTTTGCCGCTTGAGCAGGGTGAAATTACGGGCATAGGCTTCGCCGAAGTGGTTGCGCACCCCGTCAAGCACCTGCCAGCCGATCAAGCCAGCCGGCAGCAGCGCGAAAACACAGGCCAGCGCCAAGGCCAGCAATGACTTGGCCCGCAGGCCGAACCCCCAAGTTGCCATACCCCCCCTTAACTAGGAAACGCCATTGAACCGCAGAGACGCGGCGATGCAGAGGAAAAACCGGGTATTGCCCGGAATATTCAACACACCATCCGGGTGAGCCGAAAAACCGCGGCAACTTCCCGCTTTTACGTTCTTCTTCGCCTATTTGCGACTCTGCGGCAAGGTTCCTGGATTTGTTTGTTTTTACCTAGCAAAACCACCCCCCGATTTTACTCGCCCTCGGCCCTGTTGATTCAATCACGGCAAGGCTACCGGCCGATGACGCGAGCCCCCCGGCCGCATCGCACCCGCCTAGGAACTAGCGCCGCCCCGAGTTGGAGAGCGCCTCGAAACTCAGCCCGAAACGGCCAAGATACTTGCGCAGCCGGTCGGCGTCGTTGGCCTGCTTCTTTTCCTGGCGGGACACCGCGAACAACTTGCGGCCGGCTTCCGACAGACTGCCCGAGGTGCGGCAGACGGTGATCACGCTGGCCAACTGGCAACGGTCGAACAGATCGATCTCGGCGGCTTGTGCACCGAGCACTTCGTCGACCACATCGGGTGCCGCGCCGTCCGACCAGGCATGGCGCAGATGGGCAATCTCCTCGTCGACCAAGCTCTCGGCGATGCGCCCGGCCTCGGCCAGGGTCGCCAGGCGGGTCACGGAAGCGCCGAGTTCGCGGAAATTGCCGGCCCAGCGCGCCTCTGGAGAAGCCGCGAAAGCCAGGTAGCGGCGTTTGGCCTCGACATTGAAACGGACCTGGCGGCCGGCTTCGCGCGCATGGCGCTCGAGTTCGAAATCGAGATTGGGCTCGATGTCCTCGGGTCGCCCGGCCAGACCCGGCAGCGCGAAGGTCCACAGGTTGATGCGGGCGTAGAGGTCTTCGCGAAAACGGCCGTCCCGCACCCATTGGCGCAGATCGCGGTGGGTGCCGGCGATGAGCTGGAAGTCGCTGGCCATCTCGCGGTCGCTGCCGAAGGGGAAAAAGCGCTTTTCCTCGATGGCTTTGAGCAGCATGGCCTGCTCGTCGAGCCCCAGTTCGCCGATTTCGTCGAGAAAGAGCAGGCCGCCGTCGGCCGAGCGCAGCAGGCCGGGCCGTTCGCTCTGGGCGCCGGTAAAGGCGCCCTTGACGTGACCGAACAGCGAGGACATCGCCGAATCGCCACGCAGCGTCGCGCAATTGACTTCGATGAAGCGGCCGGCCAGTTGCTGGCGCTGGCGTTTCAGTTCATAGACCCGGCGCGCCAGGAAGGACTTGCCGGCACCGGTCGGCCCGACCAGTAGCATCGGCGCCTTCGAGCGGCCGGCGACCTGTTCGATGCGTTCGATGGTCCGGTTGAAACCGGGATTCCGCGTGGCGATGCCGGATTTCAGGAAGGACAGGCTGTCGGCGCGCTCACCGGCAAAGCGCTGGGCAATCTTGTTGTAGCGCGACAGGTCGAGGTCGATGATTTCGTAGGCACCGATACTGTTCGCCACCTCCTTCTTGCGCGGCGGTGAGGTCTGCAGCAGGCGCGCCGGCAGGGTGCGCGCCTCGGCGAGCAGGAACCAGCAGATCTGCGCAACGTGGGTACCGGTGGTGATGTGGATCAGGTAATCCTCGGTCTCCGGGTCGAAGGGATAGCGGCGCGCGAAATCGTGCAGGGTGGTGTACACCTCCTCGAAATCCCAGGGATCGCGCAACTCGATCTCGTTGCGACGAACCTCGGTCTCCGGCGAAATACTCGCGATATCGAGCCCGACACGCTCGGCCAGGCCGCGGCTGCGCGCGTCGTGGAGCAATTCCAGGCGATCGACGACGAATTCCTCCTGCTGGCACAGGGCCACCGTCGGCCGCCATTTGTCCCAGCGCGGCGAACCCTTGCCGGCGTAATCGAGCTGGGTACCGAGAAAGCCGATGACCACGGTCTTCTTGCTCGCCATGAATTTATCCATAAATATAAATTGATAGCGGCAATTCTACTAAATTCAGAATCAATTTTTCGGTCGCTTTCTCCTGAATTCACAAAACTGATTATTTTTCATTGACTTAAAAACAATCCACTGAAAGCCAGACGACCTGGCACGCCTCTCGCAATATCCATAGCGATCGCAGCCTCGCTGCCAGGCCCACGGGTCGGGGTTTCCAGCCCCGCCGGTGCGCCGGAACCGGATTCCGGTCTGTTGTTACGGCGTATGCCGCCGGCAACGGAAAAGCGATTTGTGGCGTGCCCGTCGGGGGCAGATCGGGTTCGATTCCCGGAACGCCAACCATTGGATAGCTCAATCGGGTAGAGCAACCGCCAAAAGCGGTCTGTCGCGGGTTCGAATCCCGCTCCAAGCCTGTCCTCACACGACAGTTATTGATGCAGCACCCGTCGGCTGTGGCCTGCGCAAGCAGCCACCGCCGGTCCGGTCCGGCCTCTGGCCCGCGCAGGCGGCAGGGCGTCCGGCAGGTTTTGCAGGTTTCCGCCCACCCGGCGCCATGGCATCGGGCAGGTACTGGGACCGGCAAGCAACCGCCGTCCGCCTCCCCGTTCGCGTCGTCCAGAAGGCCCGCCGGGCCGGCGCCCGCCGGCACCAACGTTAGGGAGAATGAAAATGTTGAAGCGATTTGTCGTCAAGAAGAACGAGCGCGGCGCCCTGCTCCGCGACGGGGATTTCCAGCGCATCCTGAATGCCGGCTGCCACTATGCCTTCGACCCGCTGGGCCGACTGTCGCTGGTGACCTGGAAACTCGACGCGCCGATGAACGATCACGACCTGGTGGATTACCTGCGCCAACATGAACCCGATGTCGCCGCGGAATATTTCGACTGTATGGAACTCAGCGAAGACGAAGCCGGGCTGCGCTATGAGAATAATGTGCTGGCCGAAATAGTGCCGCCCGGTGCCCGCCGTTTCTTCTGGAAAGGCTTGCTCAGCCACCGCCTGGAAAAAATCGACCTGCGCCAGACCTGCCGCCTGGCGCCGGAACTGGCCGCCCGCCTGACCCAGCCCGCCCTGCGCAATCGGGCCGTGCTCGGTACGCAGAGCCTGTTGCTGGCCCAGGTGCCGGCCTACCACGTCGGCGTACTGAAAATCGACGGCCGGGTGCAGGAACTGTTGCCGGCCGGGCTGGCCGCCTTCTGGCGCTTCAACCGCGACGTGCAGGTGGAAACGGTCGATATGCGCTGGCAGGCCATGGAAGTCAGTGGCCAGGAAATCCTCAGCGCCGACAAGGTCGGCCTGCGCCTCAACCTGGCCGCCACCTGGCGTTACACCGACGTCCTGCTGGCGCACGAAAAGCTGGGCAAGCCGGCCGAGCACATCTACCGCGAGCTGCAGTTCGGCCTGCGGGCGGCGGTCGGTACGCGCAATCTCGACCAACTGCTGGCCGACAAGCAGCTCATCGACAGCGTGGTGAGCACCCACATCGCCCGCAAGCTGGACGGCTTCGGCATCGAAGTCGGCAGCATCGGGGTCAAGGACATCGTGCTGCCGGGCGAGATCAAGACCATTCTGGCGCAGGTGGTGGAAGCCGAAAAGGCGGCCGAAGCCAACGTCATCCGCCGGCGCGAGGAAACGGCAGCGACCCGTTCGCTGCTCAACACCGCGAAGGTCATGGAAGACAACCCGACGGCCCTGCGCCTGAAGGAGCTGGAAACGCTGGAACGGGTCGCCGAACGCATCGACCGCATCTCGGTCTTCGGCGGCCTGGACCAGGTACTGAACGGGCTGGTGACAATCCGGCAATAAGCAGCCGCAGCGGCGGCAAGAAAGGAGCGAAGGATGAAAGCCTTCAAGAGTGGAAAACAGCGCCGGGTCGAACTACTGGCCGCCCGCGAGCGCCGCCGGCAGCGGCGCTCGCGGCAGGCCAAGGCTGATGCATCGCCCGCCGTCAAACGCTGCCCAGCGGCCTGCGTGCCAGTCGATCCGGCGCGCCTGCAGCCGTATAACAGCTACGACGTGCCAGATTTCGTGTGGCGCGGCTATTACGTCGATCTCGCTTTCCGCTGCCGCGACTGTGGTGCCGAAGGTGTGTGGACAGCTGAACGGCAACGCTGGTGGTACGAACTTGCCGGCGGAGACGTCTACACCACGGCTTGCCGCTGCGCGCCTTGCCGGGCAAAGGCCCGGCAACGCAAGACCGAGGCCCGGCAGCGTTCGCTGCCGGGATGGCTGGACAAGCAAGCGGCACGGGCGGGTTCGAGTCCCGCCATGTCCACCAGATGCTGAATAAATAGTCGAGGCCCGTTACCATTCGGTCGCGGGCAAGAACAGAACAGGAAAGAAAAATGACTTACCAATTGCAGGAAGTTGAAAACGGAAAGCCGATCAAGCTGTGGACCGAAGGCGTCCCGGTCGAGGATGAAGCCCGCCAGCAACTCATGAACACGGCGAAGATGCCCTTCATCTTCAAGCACATGGCGGTGATGCCGGATGTGCACCTCGGTAAGGGTTCGACCATCGGCAGCGTGATTCCGACCCAGGGCGCGATCATTCCGGCCGCCGTCGGTGTCGATATCGGTTGCGGCATGATGGCCGCCCGGACGAGCCTGAGCGCCGCCGATCTGCCCGATAACCTGCACGGCCTGCGCTGTGCCATCGAAAGCGCCGTGCCGCACGGGCGAACCATGACGCGCGCCCGGCGCGATAAAGGTTCTTGGGAAAACCCGCCGGCCGCCGTCGATGCCATGTGGAGCGGCCTGTTGCCGGGCTTCGCGCGCATTACCGAAAAGTATCCGCGCCTGAAGAACACCAACAACCACAAGCATCTGGGAACGCTGGGCACCGGTAACCACTTCATCGAGGTTTGCCTCGACGAGGCGGATCGCGTCTGGTTCATGCTGCATTCCGGCTCACGCGGGGTAGGTAACGCCATCGGCAACCTGTTCATCGAACTGGCCCAGGCCGATATGCGCGAGCATATCGCGAACCTGCCGGACCGTAATCTGGCCTATTTCGAGGAAGGCTGCACTCACTTCGGCGATTACATCGAGGCGGTTGGCTGGGCCCAGGATTACGCCCGGCGCAACCGTGACGTGATGATGGAAAACGTCATCGCGGCAGCCCGCTCGGTGATCGCCAAACCTTTCGCGACCGACGTCGAGGCGGTGAATTGCCACCACAACTACGTGCAGCGCGAAACCCACTTCGGCGCCGAGGTCCTGGTTACCCGCAAGGGCGCGGTATCGGCGCAAAAAGGCGAACTCGGCATCATTCCGGGATCGATGGGCGCCAAGAGCTTCATCGTGCGCGGTCTGGGTAACGAAGAGGCCTTCTGCTCGTGCAGCCACGGCGCCGGTCGAACCATGAGCCGCAACGAGGCCAAGCGCCGCTTCACGGTCAACGACCAGGTCAAGGCCACGGCCCACGTCGAGTGCCGCAAGGATAGTGAAGTCATCGATGAAATCCCGATGGCCTATAAGGACATCGACGCCGTGATGCAGGCCCAGCGCGAACTGGTGGAAGTGGTGCATACGCTGCGGCAGGTGGTTTGTGTGAAAGGATAGGACATGGAAAACCGTTGGTTGCAGGCACTGAACGAAAGACTGCTGCGCTTTAACCGAAGCCTCGACTGGCCGACATACAAGGCCAATCGAGCGCAGGTACTTGAAGACCTGGCCGAGGCGGATGTCACGAACCCAGCGGTTGAGAAGGGGCTGGTCGAGCTCGCCCGGTCCGGCGACGGCTACTTGCGCGAAGCGGCTGTTCGCCAACTGCGCAAGGGCTGCTCCGAGGCCGCCTGGCAGGTGCTGATCAAATGCCAGAACGATTGGGTGCCGCAGGTACGCCAGGCGGCGTTGGCGTCAGCCGGGATGTTTCTGAAAACGGAAAGGCTGCCGGTCGTACTTGCTTCTCTGAATGCCATCGTTCGCCTGACGGGAAAATCGCGGACCGATCACCGTCGCTTTGTCGATCAGGTCGGTGCTTTTCTCGACCGCCAGGAACACCGCCCGGCCGTACTCGCCCACTTTCGCAAAAGCCGTGGCCCGGTCGCCGGCTTCCTGTTGTCCCGCCTGCTGGGTTGGCCGCAGGAGGTGCAGGCAGAGGTCGTCCGACTGAGTACGCGGCACAAGGATGCCATCGTTCGTTCGCGTTTCCTCGCTGCCTGCCAGACACAGGGCGCAGTAGGCGAGGAAGCCTTGCGTGTCCTGCTCGACGACCGGTTTCCCGGCAATCGGCAAAAAGCTTTTCTCGCCTTGTGGCGACGCGACCTGTCGTCGGCAGAGCGGGCCAGCCTGTTGCCCAAGACCTTGCTCGATCCTTCCGGCGCCGTGCGGGAGGTGGCGTTGTGGGCGGCCAGGCAAAGCGCCTTCGATCTGACCGCGTTCGTCGCAGAGCAAGGCAAGGGGGAATCCTTGACGCCGCGCGCTTATCTCGGCTGGCTCCATCTGTTGGGCAGCACCGGCAAGACCGACTGCCTCCCGCTCATCCAGGCAGCATTTGCCGACTCGCGCCCGAAAGTGCGGCAGGCAGCCTTGCTGGCCTGGGTGGCTTTATCCAGGGAAACGGCGGATGCGCCGACCAGCCAGGCCATGCTCGACGTCTCGCCGAAAGTCGCCAAATTGGCCGGGCAATTGCTGCGCAAGGGCAAGGTGGCGCTTTCCGGCACGCAGTTGCAGTGGATCGCGGAGGAACTGGAAAGCTGCGGCGATCTCGACCGGCTGCTGGCCTTATCGCTGCGCTTGCCGTACTGGGAACGATTGCTCTACCTGCTGGAATTACAAGCCCGTTTCGGCGGGGCGAAGGAGCAGACACAAATTGCCGGTGAAGTACATGCCTGCTTGCAGCGCCAGCGTTACGCGCTGAACGGACAAGCACCGGAACTCCAGGCACGGGTAAGACGGGCCATGCAGCAAAGCGGCCTGATCGACGTCTGGCGAAATTTCGACAAAACCATCGTGTCGTTGGAACAGTTTCTCTGACGACAAAAGCGAGCTCAGCATCATGGAAAAAACAGAACAAACCGTCCTCAGCGCCCACCCGGTCGCCCCCGAAATCCGCGAGCGGGTCCTGCAGGCGCTGGTCGACATCGAGACGCAGCACGACGTCAAGGTGCTGTTCGCCTGCGAGTCGGGCAGTCGCGGCTGGGGGTTTGCTTCGCCGGACAGCGATTACGACGTGCGTTTCATCTACGTGCATCGCCAGCCGTGGTATCTGGCGGTCGAGGCCGGGCGCGACGTCATCGAGTTGCCGATCAGCAACGAGCTCGACGTCAGCGGCTGGGAGCTGCGCAAGGCCTTGCGCCTGCTGCGCCGGGCCAATCCGGTAGTGCTCGAATGGCTGGATTCGCCGGTCGTCTATCGCCAGGATGCAGAGGCGGCCGGGCGGCTGCGCCAGTTGGCCCCGGACTATTTCTCCGAACTGCGCGGGCGTTATCACTACCTGGCGATGGCCCGCAAGAATTTCCGCGGCTATCTGCAGGGCGACAGCGTGCGTCTGAAAAAGTACCTTTACGTGCTGCGCCCGCTGCTCGCCGTGCGCTGGATCGACGATGGCCGGGGCCGGCCGCCGATGCGCTTTGCCGAGCTGGTCGCCGGCACCGTGAGCGACGCCGGTCTGCTGACCGAAATCAACCAGTTGCTGGCGATCAAGATGCAGGCCGGCGAAGCCGAATACAGCCCGCGCTGGCCGCGCATCCACGCCTTCATCGAAAGCGAACTGGGGCGCGAAGAGCGGGCGATTTACAAGAAACCCGAAGGCAGCAGCACGGCGCTCGACGCTTTCCTGATGGAAACAGTGCTCGCCTTCTCGTCATAGAAAACAGAAAAAGATACGTATGGAAACCTTGGAACTCGATGGCGCGCGCGGCGAAGGCGGCGGCCAGATTTTGCGCACGGCCCTGAGCCTGTCGATGATTACCGGCACGCCCTTTCGCATCGAGCGCATCCGCGCCGGGCGCAAGAAGCCGGGGCTGCTGCGCCAGCACCTGACGGCCGTCAATGCGGCGACGGAAATCTGCGGCGCCGAAGTCAGTGGCGCCGAACCCGGCTCGCAGACACTGCATTTCAAGCCGGGACGGATCCGTGGCGGCGATTACCGCTTTGCCATCGGCACGGCCGGCAGTTGCACGCTGGTCCTGCAGACGCTGTTGCCGGCCCTGTGGTTTGCCGATTGTGAAAGCATGCTGCAGGTCAGCGGCGGCACCCACAATCCGGCCGCGCCGCCGGCCGATTTCCTGATCCGCAGCTGGTTGCCGCTGCTGCGCACGATGGGCGTCGACATGGATATCGAACTGTTGCGCCACGGCTTCTACCCGGCCGGCGGCGGCGAAATCCGCGCCCGCGTCGCACCGCTCGCCGAGTGGCGGCCGCTGCACCTCGAAGAACGCGGCGCCTTGCTGAGCACCCGGGCCATCGGCGTCGTTGCCGGGGTGCCGGGCGATGTCGCCAAACGCGAGTTGGAACGGACCAGCGCCCAACTCGGCCCGCTCGACGAGGAAATCCGCATGCTGCCGGCGCGCGAAGGACCGGGCAATGTGCTGCTCATCGAACTGGCCTACCAGCAGGTCTGCGAAATCGTCTCGGCGCATGGCGAACGCGGCCGACCGGCCGTCGCGGTGGCCGACAGCGCCGCCCGCGAAGCCCGCCACTACCGCGACAGCGGCGCCGCCGTCGGCGAACACCTGGCCGACCAGCTCCTGCTGCCGCTCGCCCTGGCCGGCCAGGGCAGCTTCACGACCCACGTCTTGTCGCCCCACCTGCACACGAACCGGGAGGTTATCGAGAAATTCCTGCCGGTGAGCTTCGGGATCAGCGAGAACAAAGGGATGGCCAGAGTTTTCGTCGAGGAGAGCTGAGCACGAAAGTGCTGGAGCAGAGCCGCACAAACTTAAATAGCGACAACTGTATTAACGGATTAATATAAGAACCTTAAATAAGAAACCGGCAATTAAGGCTTGGTATGCGCAAGACCGACTTACATCCCGACTTGCAGGCGAATTGCGTGGCGCTCCCCGACAGGAGTGGATGTTATGCCGTCATTCCCCTGCCGGTCCCGCTTAGCGTCGATGTCCCGAAGTGTCATGGGCTTTTTGCGCTGGCCAAGCGCGAACTTGAACTCCTCAAAGAGGCGACAAGCAGACAGCCCGAGCATGCCGGCTTGTTGCTGTGGATGCTCAACCGAAGAGAAGCCGTAGACAGCAGTCAGATTGAGGGAACCCGTACCGGGTTCGACGACCTGCTCCTGCACGAACTGGAAAATCCCGCCCCCGATCGAGCCAATGCCGATGCGCGCGAGACTTTTGCCTACGTGCGCGCTTTCGCCTTCGCCAAATCAGCCGTGGAAACAGGCGGAAAACAGGCGCTTAATCTCGATCTGCTCCGGGAAATTCATGCCGAGTTGATGGCCGGACAAGCTCGCAGCAAGCCCGGCCATTTCCGCGATCAGCAAAACTATATCGGCATGCCCCCCGAAATGGCGCGCTACATTCCGCCACCACCGACTGAAGTCCTGCGCCTCATGGAAGACCTGCTGCGCCTGCTGCAGTACGAGCCGGAAGGCGTCATGGAAAGCTCAGTGCTCATGCGTGCGGCAATCGCCCATGCGCAGTTCGAAGCCATCCATCCTTTTCTCGACGGCAACGGGCGAACCGGCCGCCTGCTGCTGCCCATGATTTTTCTGGCAGCGGGTGAGCCGCCGATACATCTGGCCACCTTTCTGAAGCTCCGCCAGCAGGCCTATTACGACGCTCTACTGGCCGTCCAGATGCGGCTCGACTGGACCCCTTGGCTGACCCTGTTCCTGGAATGTTGCATCGCCTCCTGCCGGCACACAGTACAACTGCTTGCCACGCTCAAAGTCATCCTCGACAAATGGCAAGGCCTGCTGCACGCACAACGTAAACGCAAGGATGCGGCGATCTGGCGAGTGGCCGACCTGCTGCTGGGGCACCCGGTAATTACCGTCGGCGAAATCGTCCGCCGTCTGGGCATCTCTTTTCCCTCCGCCAATTCGGCGGTCGATGAACTCGTCCGCCTGGGAATCCTGCGGCCGGTTAACGATCAACGCCGACACCGGGCTTTTCATGCGCATGAAATCATGAATGCGCTCTACACCGGGCTCGATAGCGTGCTCGACGAAGCGGCACGGGCTGGCCGGTTTAACGGCTGAAACCCACGCCGCCCTCACTCCCCGAGATAGGCCGCCCTAACCTTCGGATCGTCGAGCAATTGCGCCGAATCGCCATGCACGGTGATTTCGCCGCTTTCCATGACGTAAGCGCGCTGGCTGGATTCGAGGGCCAGTTTGGCGTTCTGTTCGATGAGCAGGATGGTCATGCCGTCGGCGGCGACGGCGCGGACCACTTCGAATATCTTCTGCACCATGATCGGCGCCAGGCCCATCGAGGGTTCGTCGAGGAGCAGCATTTTCGGCCGGCTCATCAGGGCGCGGCCGATCGCCAGCATTTGCTGTTCGCCGCCGGAAAGGGTGCCGGCGAGTTGGCTTTCGCGTTCCTTGAGGCGCGGGAAATAGCCGTACACCTTGGCCAAGTCGGCCGCAATGGCCGCCTTGTCGTCGCGCACAAAGGCGCCCATCGCCAGGTTTTCGGCGACGCTCAGGCGGGGAAAGACGCCGCGCCCTTCGGGGACCAGCGCGATGCCGCGGCGGATGATGTCGTGCGGCGCCAGACGGTCGATCTTCTCGCCGCAGAAATGGACGTCGCCGCCGACCGCGTCGATGACGCGGGCGATGGCTTTCAGCGTGGTGGTCTTGCCGGCGCCGTTGGCGCCGATCAGGGCCACCATTTCGCCCTGGTTGACGTGGAAGGTGATGCTGCGCACCGCCTGGATGCCGCCATAGGCGACGTGGAGTCCGGTTACTTCAAGCACCTAGATAAGCCTCAATGACGCGTTGATCTTTCTGCACGACGGCCGGCACATCCTCGATCACCAGGGCGCCGTAATCGAGCACGGCGACGCGGTCGCAGAGGCCCATGACCAGCTTGACGTCGTGTTCGATGAGCAGGATGGTGGTGCCGTCGCGCCGGATGCCGTCGATCAGGTCGCGCAGGCCTTCGGTCTCGGTGGCATTCATGCCGGCGGCCGGTTCGTCGAGACAAAGCAGTTGCGGTTCGCTGGCCAGGGCGCGAGCGATTTCCAGGCGGCGCTGGTCGCCGTAGGAGAGATTCTTGGCCAGATCGTCGGCCCGGTCTTCGATGCGCACGTAATGCAGCAGATCGATCGCCTTTTGCCGGATGGCGGCCTCTTCGGCCCGCGTCGCCGCGTTCTGCAGGATGGCGCCGAAGACCCCGGCCCGGGTCCGCACATGCCGGCCGACCATGACGTTTTCCAGGGCCGTCATGTTGGCGAACAAGCGGATGTTCTGGAAAGTCCGGGCAATGCCGCGCGCCGCCGCCCGGTGCGGCGCATCGGCGAGCAGCGGAGCGCCGGCAAAGGTAAAGCCGCCGCCGTCCGGCACGTAGAGACCGGTCAGGCAGTTGAAGAAAGTCGTCTTGCCGGCGCCGTTCGGGCCGATCAGGCCGTAGATTTCGCCGCGTCCGATGGCCAGCGAAACGTCGCGCAAGGCCTTGATCCCGCCGAAATGTTTGGCGACGGCGGTGGCCTGGAGCAGGATTTCGCTCATGGCTTGACCTCCGTCCGACCTTCGACCAGTTCCCGCTGACGTTCCGGCGACGGCCACAGACCGGCCGGCTTGAAACGCATGACGAGCACCAGGGCGAGGCCGAAAACGAGCAGGCGCAGGCTTTCCGGATCGACCAGCATTTTGCCGAAAAGCTGCGTCTGCAGCGGGCCGACGCCGTAGCGCAGGACTTCCGGCAAGATGCTGAGCAGTACGGCGCCGAGAATGACGCCGGGAATATGCCCCATGCCGCCGAGGACGACCATCGCCAGGATCATGATCGATTCGTTCAGCGAGAAGCTTTCCGGCGAGACGAAGCCCTGCATGGCGGCGAAGACGCCGCCGGCCATGCCGCCGAAACTGGCCCCCATGGCAAAAGCCAGCAGTTTCAGGTTGCGCGTGTTGATGCCGACCGCCTTGGCGGCCACTTCGTCTTCGCGGATGGCTTGCCAGGCCCGCCCGATGCGCGAATTCTGCAGGCGCTGGTTGATGATGACGACTAGGATGGCCAGCACGAGCAGCAGGAAATAGTATTTTTGCGGCCCGCTCAGCGTGTACCCGAAAATCTGTGTGGCGCCCGAGAACTTGAAGCCGCCGATCGCCACTGGGTCGATCAGGGTGATGCCCTGCGGCCCGTTGGTGATATTGATCGGCGCATTCAGGTTGTTCATGAAAATGCGGACGATTTCGCCAAAGCCGAGGGTGACGATGGCCAGGTAGTCGCCGCGCAGTTTCAGGGTCGGCGAGCCGAGCAGCACGCCGAAACAACAGGCGACCAAGGCGCCGGTCGGCAGGATCACCCAGAACGGCAGATGCAGCCCGAAATGCGGGCTGGCCAGCAAGGCCCAGGTATACGCACCGACCGCATAGAAGGCGACATAGCCGAGATCGAGCAGGCCGGCCAGGCCGACCACGATGTTCAAGCCCAAGGCCAGGAAGGCGTAGAGGATGGCGAAATCCAGAATGCGGACCCAGGCCTGACCGGCCGTCGCCGAGACGAAGGGCAGGACGACGAGGACCGCGGCGATCAGCAGCTTGCCGGCAAGATGCTGGCGAAAACTCATGCCCAGCCCGAACAGGGCGCACAGGGCGAGGAGATAGAGGATGGTCAGCTTCATCGGGTAATTGCCGGGGAACAGCCCCAGTTGCAGGACGACGAAGGCGAACATGAGAACGCCAAAGATGATCAGGTTGGGCGCCGAAAGTGCTTTTTTCATGCGCGGTCTCCCGTCTTTTCGCCGAACAGGCCGGAAGGCTTGAACATCAACACGACGATGAGGACGACGAAGGCGAAGATGTCCTGGTAATGGCTGCCCAGGAAACCGCCGGTGAGGTCGCCGATATAGCCGGCGCCGAGGGCCTCGATCAGGCCGAGCAGGATGCCGCCGAGCATCGCCCCGGCGAGATTGCCGATGCCGCCGAGGACGGCGGCGGTGAAGGCTTTCAGGCCGAGCATGAAACCCATCTGGTAATGGGCGATTTCGTAATAGGTGCCGACCATGACCCCGGCCAGGGCGCCGAGCGCCGAACCGATGACGAAGGCAGCGGCGATCACCCGGTTGATATTGACCCCCATCAGGCTGGCCACCTGCAGGTTCTGCGAGGTGGCGCGCATCGCCATGCCGAGCTTGGTGCGATAGACGAGGAGCAGCAGGCCGCCCATGGTCAGCGCCGAGACGAGGACGATGATGACCTGGACGGCGGTGAAATTGGCGCCGGCGAATTCAAAATCGACCTGCGGCAGCAATTTCGGGAAAGTCAGGTAATTGCGTCCCCAGATCATCATCGCCAGGTTCTGCAGGATGATCGACATGCCGATCGCCGTGATCAGCGGCGTCAGCCGCGGCGCATTGCGCAGGGGCCGATAGGCGATGCGCTCCAGGCTCCAGCCCAGGGCCATGCATACCGCGACCGCCGCCAGCAGCCCGGCGACGCCGGCCAGCGCCAACGGCACGCCCAGTTTGACCAGCAGACCGACGACGCTGATGGTGACCAGGGTACCGATCATCACCACTTCGCCGTGGGCGAAATTGATCAGGCCCATGATGCCGTACACCATCGTGTAGCCGAGGGCGACCAGGGCGTAGATGCTGCCCTGGACCAGGCCATTGATTATCTGCTGGAGGAATATATCCATTTTGTGTAAGGAGAGGACTGCATGTGGAAACGGCACCTTGCGGTGCCGTTTCCTGTCGCCGGGTTTGGCGCTTACTTCTTCTCGACCGCTGCCTTGGTGGCTTCGGCGGCATTCTTCACCGCTTCAGCCCCGGCCTTGACGGCCTCCTTGCCGGCCTCGGTGGCCGCCCCGGCCACTGCCTTGGCGGCTTCCTTGACTTCGGCCACGGCTTCCTTGACGTCCGACTTGACGGTCGGCGCCGCAGCGCCGCCCAGGGTTTCGACGTATTCCAGCTTGCCGCCCTTGTATTGGTAGACGGAAATGGCGCCGCCCTTCAAGTCGCCGAATTCGTCGAATTCGATCAGCGCGGTAACGCCGTCATACTTGGCCTTGCCGATCAGCGGCAGATACTTGATCGGCTCGACCGAATCGGCCCGCTTCATGGAATCGGCCATGACCATCACGGCGTCGTAGACATAGGGGGCGTAGAGCTGGATTTCGGCGCCGAACTTCTTGCTGAAGCGGTCGCGGAATTCCGGTCCCTTGGCCAGCTTTTCCAGCGGCATGCCGGGCAGCGAGCAGAAATGGCCTTCGGCCGCTTCGCCGCCGAGCTTCATGAATTCCGGCGTACACACGCCGTCGCCGCCGAGGAACTTGGCCTTGATGCCGAGTTCCTTCATCTGCTTGGCCATCGGGCCGCCCTGGGCATCCATGCCGCCGTAGAAGACGAGGTCGGCCTTCTTCGACTTGATCTTGGTCAGGATGGCCTTGAAGTCGGTCGCCTTGTCGTTGGTGTATTCGGTCGCCACCACCTTGAGGCCGGAAGCTTCGGCGGCCTTCTTGAATTCGTCGGCCAGGCCCTGGCCATAGGCGGTGCGGTCATCGACGATGGCGACATTCTTGACGCCCTGCTTGGCGGCGAACTCGCCGAGGGCCTTGCCCTGCTGGACGTCGTTGGCCATCACGCGGAAAGCTGTGTTGAAGCCCTGCTGGGTGTATTTCGGATTGGTCGCCGAGCCGGAAATCTGCGGAATGCCGGCATCGAAGTAGAGCTTGGAAGCGGGGATGGTGGTCCCGGAATTGAGGTGGCCGATGACGCCATTGACCTTGGCATCGACCAGCTTCTGGGCAACGATGGCGCCCTGTTTGGGATCGGCCGCGTCGTCTTCGTTGAGCAATTCGAACTTGACCTTGGTGCCGCCGATTTCCATGCCCTTGGCGTTGAGCTCTTCGATGGCGAGCTGCGCACCGTATTCATTGTCCTTGCCGAGGTGGGCCTGGGGACCGGTCGTCGGGGAGACATGGCCGATCTTGACGAGGACTTCCGGCTTGGCGATCGGCGCGGCCGGGGCGGCGACCGGTTTCGGTTCTTCTTTTTGGCCGCAGGCGCCAAGGGCGAAGACGGCGGCGACGGAGAGGGCAACTACGGAAAGCCTGGCTTGCATTGATGTATCTCCTGTTAAGAAAGTGGGGGCGTCTCAAAAAGTGACAGTTGCCGTGATTCTCCCTATCACCCCTCGGTCCGTCAATCGTGACGCGCTATAGTCTCACGGATCAACGGAGATATTTATGCCATTCCTACCCGCCCCCCTCATCGATGCCCTGCACAACCATTTCGGCCAACGTTTTTCGCGCGGCGAATCGGCCTGCCTGCAACACGGCCGCGACGAATCGGTGCACCTGCCGCAACCGCCGCAAGGCGTGGTCATGGCGGAAAGCACCGAAGACATCGTGCTGACCATGCAACTCTGCGCCGCACACGGCGTGCCGCTGATTCCCTACGGCGTCGGCAGTTCCGTCGAAGGTCATGTACTGGCCCCGGAGGGCGGCATTTCGCTCGATCTTTCCGGGATGAACAAGATTCTCGCCATCCACGCCGAGGACGGCGACGCGACGGTGCAGGCCGGCGTCACCCGCAAGCAATTGAACGACGCGCTGAAAGGCACCGGCCTGTTCTTCCCCATCGATCCCGGCGCCGATGCGACGCTGGGCGGCATGGCGGCGACCCGCGCCTCGGGCACCAATGCCGTGCGCTACGGCACGATGCGCGACAGCGTCATGGCCACCACCACGGTGCTGGCCGACGGCCGCCTCATGAAGACCGGCGGCCGGGCCCGCAAGTCCTCGGCCGGCTACGACCTGACCCGGCTGCTGGTCGGCTCGGAAGGCACGCTCGGCATCATCAGCGAACTGACCGTCAAGCTCTACCCGATCCCGGAAGCCATTTCGGCCGCCGTGTGCACCTTCCCGAGCATCGAGGCGGCCGTCCAGACGGTGATCCTGACCATCCAGCTCGGCGTCCCGGTGGCCCGCATCGAACTGCTCGACACGCTGTCGCTGAAGGCCATCAACCTGTTCAGCAAGACCACGCTGGCGGAAGCGCCGACGCTGTTTTTCGAATTCCACGGCAGCCCCGCCTCGGCCACCGAACAGGCGGAAACGGTGCAGGCCATCGCCGCCGACCTGGGCGGCGCCAATTTCGAATGGGCGAGCCGGCCGGAAGACCGCAGCCGCCTGTGGCAGGCCCGCCACGACGCCTACTTCGCCTGCCTGCAACTGAAGCCGGGCTGCCGCAGCTTTCCGACCGACGTCTGCGTGCCGATTTCCCGGCTCGCCGAATGCATTGCCGCGACCTACGAGGATATTGCCGAGGTCAGCATTCCGATCGCCCTCTTCGGCCATGTCGGCGACGGCAATTTCCATTTGATCGTCATGGTCGATCCCGCCAATGCCAAGGAAATGGCGGAAGCCGACTGGATCAGCCAGCGCGTCGTCGAACGGGCGATCGCCATGGAAGGCACGTGCACCGGCGAACACGGCATTGGCCTGGGCAAGCGCAAATACCTGGCGCGCGAACACGGCGAGGTCGCCGTGGACGTGATGCGTGCCCTGAAAGCCGCCCTCGACCCGCACAACCGGCTCAATCCCGGCAAAATCCTGCCGCCCCTGTCATGAGGCACGGGGCAGCCGGCCGGGCCGGCTCCCCCCTCCCCGCCCTGGTCCTCCGCCAGCGTCGCCGATCCCCCCGAGCCGGGTAATCCCGCATCGCCGGAACCTTGTTCGGCTGCGACAATCCAATTTGCCAAACGGCCGCCCCCGTTACCCCGCTCGCGGCTGACGACAAACCCGCTCACAAGGCGGACAAACCGGAGACCTCATCATGGGCAGTCCCGCTCTGCCGGCCGCGCTCGCCGCGACGCTGGACGACAAATACACCCGCGCCACCGGCCGCGTCTTCCTGACCGGCACCCAGGCCCTGATCCGCCTGCCCATGCTGCAACGCGAGCGCGACCTGGCGGCCGGCCTGAATACCGCCGGCTTCATTTCCGGCTATCGCGGCAGCCCACTCGGCAATCTCGATCTCGGCCTGTGGAAAGCGAAGGAACATCTCGCCGAACATCACATCACCTTCCAGCCCGGCCTCAATGAAGACCTGGCGGCGACCGCCGTCTGGGGCAGCCAGCAGGTCGGCCTGTTTCCCGGCGCCAGGTACGACGGGGTATTCGGCATGTGGTACGGCAAGGGGCCGGGCGTCGACCGCTGCGGCGACGTCTTCCGCCATGCCAACGCCATCGGCACGGCGGCGCACGGCGGCGTCCTGGTGATTGCCGGCGACGATCATGCCGCCAAGTCATCGACCCTGCCGCACCAGACCGAACACATTTTCAAGGCGGTACTGATGCCGGTGCTCTACCCGGCCAATATCCAGGAATATCTCGACTACGGCCTGCATGGCTGGGCGATGAGCCGCTATTCCGGCTGCTGGGTGGCCTTCAAGGCGCTGGCCGACACCGTCGAAACCTCGGCCTCGGTGGTCGTCGACCCGGCGGCGCTGGAGATCGTCATCCCCAACGACTTCGAACTGCCGCCGGACGGCCTCAACATCCGCTGGCCCGACCCGCCGCTGCGCCAGGAAGCCCGCCTGCTCAACCACCGCCTTTATGCGGCACTGGCCTACTGCCGGGCCAACCGCCTGAACCGGGTGATCATCGATTCGCCCAATCCCCGGCTCGGCATCCTGACCGCCGGCAAGTCCTACCTCGACGTCCGCCAAGCGCTCGACGAGCTCGGCATCGACGACGCGCTGGCCGCCGAGATCGGGCTGCGCTTGTACAAGGTCGGCATGGTCTGGCCGCTCGAATCGGAAGGGGTGCGCCAGTTCGCCGACGGCCTGGAAGAAATCCTGGTGGTCGAGGAAAAGCGCCAGTTGCTCGAATACCAGTTGAAGGAAGAACTCTACAACTGGAAGGAAAACGTTCGTCCGCGCGTCATCGGCAAGTTCGACGAAAAGGGCGAGTGGGCGCTGCCGCACGGCGACTGGCTGCTGCCGGCGACCGGCGAGTTGCCGGTGGCGACCATCGCCCGGGTGATCGCCGAACGGATCGGCCGCTTCTTCACCTCGCCGACCATCGCCGCCCGCCTGAAATTGATTGAAGGCAAGCAGCAGGCGGCACAGATGCCGCTGATCCTGGCCGAACGGCAGCCGCATTTCTGTTCCGGCTGCCCGCACAACAGCTCGACCAAAGTCCCGGAAGGTTCGCGCGCCGTCGCCGGCATCGGCTGCCATTACATGGTGACCTGGATGGACCGCAGCACCGCCACCTTCACCCACATGGGCGGCGAAGGCGTGCCCTGGGTCGGCCAGGCGCCATTCACCGACGAAAAACACATTTTTGCCAATCTCGGCGACGGCACCTATTTCCATTCCGGTGTCCTGGCCATTCGTCAGGCCGTTGCCGCCCAGGTGGCGATCACCTACAAGATTCTCTACAACGACGCCGTGGCGATGACCGGCGGCCAGCCGGTGGACGGCAATCTCGGCGTCGCCCGCCTGACCCGCCAACTGGCCGCCGAGGGCGTCGGGCGCACGGTCATCGTCAGCAACCAGCCGGAAAAGTACGCCAAAATTACCGACCTGGCCCCCGATGTGCCGGTGTACGACCGCAGCGAACTCGATCGCGTGCAGCGCGAATTGCGCGATTTTCCCGGCGTCTCGGTACTGATCTACGACCAGGTCTGCGCCACCGAGGCGCGACGGCGCAAGAAACGCGGCAAGATGGCGGCGGTCGATCGCCGCATCTTCATCAACGAAGCGGTCTGCGAGGGTTGCGGCGACTGTTCGGTGCAATCCAACTGCCTGTCGGTGGTCCCCGTCGAAACCGCCTTCGGGACCAAGCGCCAGATCGACCAGTCGGCCTGCAACCAGGATTTCTCCTGCGTCAACGGTTGCTGCCCGAGCTTCGTCAGCATTGAGGGCGGTCGCCTGAAAAAAGGCGTTGCGCTGGCCGACGAGCAAAGCTGGCCGCTCCTGCCGACGCCCCGCCTGACGCCCACCACCCGGCCCTACAACCTGATCCTGACCGGCGTCGGCGGCATGGGGGTGATCACCCTCGGCGCCCTCATCGGCATGGCCGCGCATCTCGACGGCAAGGGCGTCTCGGTCCTCGACATGACCGGCCTGGCGCAGAAATACGGCGCCGTCTTCTCCCACCTGCGCATTGCCGACCGGCCGGAGGACATCCACGCCGCCCGTATCGCCACCGGCGAAGCCGATGCCGTGCTGGGCGGCGACCTGGTG
The DNA here is from genome assembly GCA_018261905.1 of Pseudomonadota bacterium. Classification (GTDB taxonomy): domain Bacteria; phylum Pseudomonadota; class Gammaproteobacteria; order Burkholderiales; family Rhodocyclaceae; genus Azonexus. The sequence continues at coordinate 49,410 of JAGTRU010000025.1, forward strand.
GTCAGCGCCAGCCCGGAAGCCATGGCCAAGATGCTCGAGGGCCATACCCGCGCCGTCGTCAGTTGCAGCGCCACCCCGACCGCTGAGTTCACCCGCCAGCGCGACTGGCATTTCCCGCTGGCCGGGCTGCAACAACAATTGCGCGACAGCCTGGGCAACGACCATGTGCAATTCGTCGATGCCCAGCATCTCGCCAGCCGGCTGATGGGCGATACCCTCTACGCCAATCTGCTGCTCCTCGGTTATGCCTGGCAAATCGGCCTGGTCCCGGTTTCGGCCGCCGCCCTCGAACAGGCCATCGAATTGAACGGCGCCGCCGTCGCCGCCAACCGCCAGGCCTTCCTCTGGGGCCGCCGGGCCGCCGTCGCGCCGCAGCAAGTCGCCGCCATCGCCGGCCCGCTGGGCGGCCCGGCCTTCCTCGAAGAAACGCTGGAACAATTGATCGCCAGCCGCATCGAGCATCTCACCGCCTACCAGGATGCCGACCTCGGCGAGCGCTACAGCAAGCGCGTCGAACGCATTCGCCAACTGGGCGACGAGCCACTGACGCGGGCCGTCGCCACCCAGTACGCCCGCCTGCTCGCCCCCAAGGACGCCTTTGAAGTCGCCCGCCTGTATACCCGGCCAGCTTTCCTCAAGGACCTGGGCGAGCGCTTCGACGGCAAGCTGCGTCTCTCCTTCCACCTCTCGCCCCCCGGACTGGCCGGCAGCGGCCCGGACGGCCGCCCGAAAAAAATCCGCTTCGGGGCCTGGGTTCTGCCCATTTTCCACGGACTGGCCTGGGCCCGCCGCTGGCGCGGCAGTTGGCTCGACCCGTGGAAAAACAGCGCCGAAAATGCCGTCGACCGCCAGCTCCTGGCCGACTACGAAGCCGACCTCGACCGCCTCCTGGGCCGTCCGCCAAATCCGGAAAACCTGGCCCTGGCCAACTGGCCGGCCGAGGTCCGCGGCTTTGGGCCGGTGCGCCGGCAGGCGGCGGAAAAGGCAGCGGCGGTACGGGTGGCGCTCGGCCGGCCAGTCGCCTAGTGCAGTGGCGGACACCGGGGCAAGTTCGGGTTGCCTTGCCGGGGCGTCGATTTGCCGGCGACGACTTCTCGGATCATGAATCCTCCCCGCGCCGGAGCGGCTTCGGCATGGCTGCACGCGGGTCCAAGGCAACTGTATTTACCGCGGGGAGAGATATGCCAAAGGAATTGCAGCGGCTGCCGGACAGTGCATTTTTATTAAGGCGGCCGCTCCGACCAAGGGAATTGTTGAGCGTTTCCCTAAGGCAATCACCCTAGAACATTTACAGTGTTTTGCGTATGGTCCTTTCGCCCTGACTGGATCATATTGATGCCCAAGCGCCCCTTTGAAGCTTTGACAAATAGGGGGGGGAGCGCGATGAAGCAACCCTGGATCAGAAGGCGCCAATTGAACGGCGCCGCCCCGCATCGCTCAAGGTGAGGCGACCGATATCCAGCCCCCTGACCCGCTCGTTCTCGCGATGCGTGTCGTAAGCCGCGGACTCTTGCGTCAAGGAGAAGACGAATGGAACGTTTGTCGTCGCATCAATTCCGAAACGGGAATACCGCAGCCCACCCGATCTTCTGGATGCGCCCCGAGCGCCCGGCCTTGACCGTCAACGCCGCCCCCGGCTCGGCCGCCCGGGCGATCATTTCCGAGATCATGAGCAGCGCCCGGCGCCTGCTCGCCGAAGGCCAGGGCAGTTCGATCGACCTGCGCTTTCTGAAAGCCATGCCGGAGGAAAGGGAAACCCTCGCCAACCTGCTCGGCCGGGGAGAAGTTTCGGCCGTCGTCGATGCGATCGGCCGAAGCGAAATTCGCGAAACCGCCATGCCCTGCGTCTGGTGGATACGCCACCTGAATAACGAAAACGAGATGGTGGGCGAACTGATCGAGATTACCGAAATTCCCGATTTACTTGTCGGCGACCGGGAGGCGATCGCCTTTGGGCTGGAAGCCTTGCGTCTTACCGGGGCTCCAAACACTCCTCAAAATCCCGTCTAGAGGTAACCGTCATGAACAACCCGACCACCGTGTTCGATTCGCTGCAGCAACAAGGCATCACCCGTCGCGGCTTCCTCAAGTTCTGCGCCGTCACGGCCTCCTCCCTCGGCATTGCGGCGAGCGGCGTCCAAGCCTTTGCCCAGGCGCTGGCCGCCGCCCAGCGCCCATCGGTCATCTGGCTATCGTTCCAGCACTGTACCGGCTGTTCCGAATCGCTGATGCGTTCGGGCAACCCGCTGACCGACCGGCTGACGGTCGAAAACCTGATCCTCAACTTCGTTTCCCTCGACTATCACGAAACCCTGCAGGTCGCCGCCGGCGCCCAGGCCGAAGCGGCACGCGAGGCGGCCGTGGCGGCCAATTTCGGTAAATACATCCTGATCGTCGATGGTTCCCTGCCGACCGCCGAGAACGAGTGGTGGATGGCGATCGCCGGCCACTCCGGCCTCAGCATCCTGAACGAGACGGTGGCCGGGGCCGCTTTTGTCATCGCGATCGGCACCTGCGCGACCTATGGCGGCATACCGGCGGCTTTCCCCAACCCCTCGAAGGCGATGGGCGTCGGCGACCTGATGGCCGGCGGCCTGATCCCCAGCCGAGCCCTGGTCAACCTCTCCGGCTGCCCGCCTGTTCCCGAAATCATCACCGGCACCATCGCCTACTACCTGGTCAACCAGGCCCTGCCCCCGCTTGATGCGCTGGGTCGGCCCCTGGTCTTCTTCGGCAAGACGGTGCACGACTGCTGCCCGCGCCTTGACCACTTCAATGCCGGGGAGTTCGCCGCCTCCTTCGATGACGACGGGGCACGCCAGGGTCACTGCTTGCTGCTGCTCGGCTGCAAGGGGCCGGACACCTTCAATTCCTGCACCACCAACAAATGGAATCAGGGCACCAGTTCCCCAACCCAGGCCGGACACGGCTGCATCGGATGCTCCGAACCCAATTTCTGGGACCGACCGGGCGGCGTCTACGGTTTCGTTTCCGACTTCAAGCAAGGCGACGGATCCGCCTGCGCGGCACCCGCCTTCCCGCCGCTGCCCGTCGTTTAGTGGCCGGCATCCCTATCTAGCCAGACTTAGGAGTCCAGGCCATGAGTACTATTGTCATTGATCCGGTAACGCGCATCGAAGGGCATCTGCGCATCGAGGCCGAGACCAACGCCGCCGGTGTCGTCACCAGTGCGCTGAGCAGCGGCACCATGATGCGGGGTATCGAAATCATTCTCCGCAACCGCGACCCCCGTGAGGCCTGGGCCTTCACCGAACGAATCTGCGGCGTATGCACCGTCGTCCATGCGCTGACCTCGGTGCGCGCCGTGGAAGATGCGCTGGCCTACGCCATCCCGCCCAATGCACGCCATATCCGCAATGTGTTGATGGGTTCACAACTGGTCCAGGACCAGGTGACGCACTTCTACCAACTCACCTCGATGGACTGGCTGAACGTCGTCTCGGCCAGCCAGGCCGATCCCGGTGCCGCTTCCCGTTTGCAGACCTGCCTGTCGAGATGGCCGAACAACTCGCCCGCCTATTTCGAGGCGGTGCGACAAAAGCTGGCCAATTTCATCGCCACCGGGCAACTCGGGCTGTTCAGCAATGCCTACTGGGACAACCCCGGCTACCGCCTGCCGCCCGAATTCAACCTGGTGCTCTTCGCCCACTGGCTGGAAGCGCTGGAATGGCAGCGCAAGGTCTTGCGCATGCAGGCCATTTTCGGCGGCCGCAATCCCCATCCCAACTTCAGCATCGGTGGCGTGCCCTGCGCCTTTAACATGGCGCCCAATGCGGCCGGGGTCCTCAAACCGGCGCCCGGCACGACGGGCATCGATCAGGCCGGGCTCGATCTGGTGCAATCCTGCATTGCCGACATGCGGGCATTTGTCTCCCAGGTCTTGCGCCCCGATGTTCTTGCCATGGCCGGCTTTTACAAGGACTGGTTTACCCGCGGCGAGGGGCTGGGAAACTTTCTCACCTTCGGCGAGTATCCGCAGGACGACAATGCCGATACGGCAGCCAACCTGTTCGTGCCGCGGGGCGCCATACTCAATCGCAATCTTGGCGACATTCTTCCGGTCAATCTGCGCGACACCGGCGAGGTCCAGGAATTCATCGGCCATAGCTGGCTCGGCTACAGCACGGGCAAGGCGACCGGGCTGCACCCCTTCCAGGGCGAAACCACCCCGGACTACACCGGTCCCCAGGCCCCCTATCAGAACCTCGATGCCAACCAACCCTACTCGTGGATGAAGACCCCGCACTGGAAAGGTCACCCCATGGAAGTCGGCCCCCTGGCCCGCATCCTGGTCATGTATGGCAAAGGGAACGTCGCCGTGCGCGACCATGTCGATCGCTCCTTGAATGAACTCGACCTGCCTTTCCGCGCCATGTACTCGACCATGGGTCGGATCCTGGCCCAGTCCATCGATACGCAGGTCGTCGCCGATCAGCTCCAGGTGTGGTTCAACCAGCTCACCGCCAATGTCGGCAGTGGCGACTTCCGTACCCACAATGCCGCCAAGTTCGATCCGTCCACCTGGCCGAGCGTCGCTCAGGGCGTCGGTTTTACCGAGGCCCCGCGCGGCGCGCTGGGCCATTGGTTGACCATCAACGACGGCAAGATCGCCAATTATCAATGCATCGTCCCCACCACATGGAATGCGGCCCCCCGCGACTCGAGCGGCCTCGGCGGTCCTTACGAAATGGCCTTGCTGAACCATACCCTGGCGGTGCCCAGCCAGCCCCTGGAGTTGTTGCGCACCATCCACAGCTTCAATCCTTGCATGGCTTGCGCGGTTCATCTCGTAGACCCGCGGCAGGAAGAACCCATCAAGGTCACCGTTCGCGCCTGACCCGAACCTGGCCGATTGATCTAAGGAATCATCATGGACAAGATCCCGACACAATTGCGCTGCATCTGGGCTCTGTGGTTTGTCTTGCTTTGCGTTATCGCGGGTGACGCCCTGGCCTTGCCCGGCCGAGGCATCCAGCTCAACAACTGGTGCGCCTTGCGCCCGGTACAGGCGGCCCCGCCGCAGCAAAGCCGGCCCTATCAGGCCGCAGGTTCTTCTTGCAGCATCTGCCACAATACCGGCAACCCGTCAGGCAATGACCTGAACACCCTCGGCAATGCCGCCGCGTCCTGCTCCGGTAACGGCACCGCCACGGTTTGCGGGGCCGCCGTCAATCCGTTCTGCATCGCCACTCCGCCCGCCAATGCCAGCATTACGGCGCCGCCCGTCGGCACCAGCGTGGCGCAGGGCCAGTCACTAACCTACACTGGCGCGATCGGCAGCAATCCCGACGGTTTCCCGCTGGCTTACACCTGGCAGTTTACCGGTGGCCTGCCGAATGCCACCGGCCAGAGCGTCGCCGTGCCGATGACAGTGACCGGTACGGTGACCGCCACCTTGCAGGTCCGCAACTCGGTCGGCATGCTGGCCAGCGGCGCCACGCCGACCCGCGCCGTGACCGTCACCGCGGGAACGAATCAGGCGCCCTTGGCGACCATCAATTCGCCGGCTGCCAATGTCACCATCACCCAGGGCGCCAGCGTGAACTTCACCGGCTCGGGCAGCGATCCGGACAACAACCTGCCGCTGACCTATAGCTGGAGCTTCCCCGGCGGCACGCCGGCCAGCTCGACAGCGCAGAATCCGGGCGCGGTGACCTACAACACCGCCGGCACCTTCACCGCCAGCTTTACCGTCAGGGACAGTCTGGGGCTGGCCTCGACCGTCGTGACGCGAACCGTCACGGTGACCCCGGTCGCCAACCAGGCGCCGCTGGCGACCATCAATTCGCCGGCCGCCAATGTCACCATCGCCCAGGGCGCCAGCGTGAACTTCACCGGCTCGGGCAGCGATCCGGACAACAACCTGCCGC
>JAGTRU010000026.1 GCA_018261905.1 Pseudomonadota bacterium
ATGATAGTGAGCTTCCGCTCGCGAAAGTAGGTCACCGCCAGGCTCCCAATGCTCAGCCCCGTTACTTCTCAGTAACGGGGCTGTTTGCGTTTCGGGCGGCGGGAAAGTGCCAGGTTCACAGCAAGATACCGACGACCGCAGCGGTCAAGCAGGTTGCCAGGGTTCCGGAAATCAGCGTTTTGCCGCCGAGCTGGACGATTTCGCGGCGCCGTTCCGGGCACATGGTGCCCATGCCGCCGATCAGGATGCCGAGGCTGCCGAGATTGGCGAAGCCGCAAAGGGCGTAGGTCATCAGGATGCGGCTGCGCTGGCTGAGTTCGCTGTCGCTGAGGCGGGCCAGGTCGAGGTAGGCGATCAACTCATTGAGGACGGTCTTGGTGCCCATTAGTTGGCCGGCGGTCAGGGCTTCGTTCCACGGCACCCCGACGAGCCAGACAATGGGCGCCATGAGGATGCCGAGCATGGCCTGCAGCGTTACCGGCTGACCGTCGACGGGAGGCAGCAGGCCGAGCCCACCGTTGATCAAATGGACCAGCGCGAGCAGGACGATGAGCATGGCGATGATGTTGAGCAACAGCTTTACCCCTTCTTCCGTACCCTGGGTAATCGCGTCCATGCTGCTGTGGGCGGCCACCGGCGGTACCAGCTTGCCGCTGACCATGGCGGTTGTCGGGGGAATCATCAGGACGCTGACGACGATGGCCGCCGGGACGCTGATGATGGAGGCGGCCAGGATGTGTCCCATCGCATTCGGCACCACCGGTCCGAGGATGCTGGCATACAGCACCATCACCGTCCCGGCGACGCCGGCCATGCCGCAGCTCATGGTGATGAAGAGTTCCGTTCGGCTCATCTCCCTGAGATAGGGGCGAACGAACAGCGGCGCTTCGACCATGCCGAGGAAGACGTTGGCCGCGGCGCCCAGGCCGACGGCGCCGCCGATACCCATGACCTTCTCGAGCACCAGGGAAAAGCCTTTGACGATCAGCGGCAGGATGCGCCAGTAAAAGAGCAGGGCGGACAAGGCGCTAACCACCAGGACCAGGGGCAGGGCGCGAAAGGCGAAGACAAAGCTGGCGGCGGGCTGACTGCTCTCGAAAGGGGCGGGGCCGCCGCCGAGATAGCCGAAAACGAAGCTGGTGCCGGCGCGGGTCGCGCTTTCGATGGCATTGGCCGCGGCATTGAGGGCGAGGAAAAAGTTCTGGCAGATGGGCAGCTTGAGCACCGCCAGGGCGAGGATAAATTGCAGGGCGAGTCCGGCGAGTATCGTTCGCCAGGCGATCAGGCGCCGACTTTCGCTCAGGCTCCAGGCAATCAGCAAGAGGGCCAGGATACCGAACAGGCCTTGCAGTGCGGGGGGCATTCTGGGTTTTCTCCCTGGTCCTTCCGTTGCCCCGATCTTCGGGGCAAGCCGGCAGCAATGACAGAATGCTTATTGTGCCTTGTTTGGCACGTGATGGATCGGCGAAAATCGGTCCCGATCCGTTCACGCCCCCAGAGGAGCACGTCATGCGTCATTCGCTCATTGCCCTTGTTGTTGCCGTCGCCACCCTGGCCGGCTGCGCGACTCGGCCGCTCGAACCGGTTGCGGTGCGCGTGCTGGCGATCAACGATTTTCATGGCAACCTGAAGCCGCCGAGTGGCGGGATTCAGGTCCGCGCCCCGGGTGATCCGGAGCAAACCGTGGCTATCGCCGCTGGCGGCGCCGAATATCTGGCGACGGCGCTTGCTACCCTGGGCGGCGGTCATTCGAACCGGATCTTTGTCGCTGCCGGCGACCTGGTCGGCGCATCGCCATTGCTCTCGGCCTTGTTCGACGATGAACCGAGCGTCGAGGCGCTCGGCCTGATGGGGCTGGAAGCGTCGGCGGTGGGCAATCACGAATTCGACAAGGGGGCCGCCCACCTGCTGCGTCTCCAGCACGGCGGCAGCGCCGCCGGCCGTGGCCGTCGGTCGGCTATTCCCTATCCGGGGGCGCGCTTTCAATACCTGGCGGCCAGCACGGTTGACGAGCGGTCCGGCCAGACCCTGCTCCCCGCCTACTACATCAAGCGTTTCCAGGGCATTCCCGTGGCCTTCATCGGCCTGACGCTGCAGGCCACGGCCGGCCTCGTCGCGCCTGACGGCGTGCCGGGGCTGCGCTTTCGCGATGAAGCTGAGACGGTGAACCAACTGGTCCCCGAACTGCGGCGCCAGGGCATCGAAGCGATCGTCGTGCTGCTCCACGAAGGCGGCGTGCCGAGCGGCGATTACAACGAATGTCCGGGGATCAGCGGCCCCCTCGTGGATATCGTCGGCAAGCTCGACCGGGCCGTCGATGTCATCATCAGCGGCCATACCCATCGCGCCTACAACTGCCGGATCGACGGTCGGCTAGTGACCAGTGCCGACCGCTATGGCACCGTCGTCAGCGCTATCGACTTAAGTCTCGACCCGCTTAGCGGCGATGTGATCAGCGCCCGGGCCGACAACGTCATCGTGCGCCACGACCGTTTCGCCAAAGAGCCGCAACAGAGCGCGCTGATCGCCCGCTACGAGGGGCTGGCCGGGCCGCTGGCCGGACGCCTCGTCGGGCGCCTGGCCGCCGCCTTGCCGCGGGAGTTCAACGCGGCCGGCGAGAGTGCGCTCGGCCAGCTCATTGCCGATGCCCAACTCGCCGCCACGCGGGCGGCCGGCGCCCGTCTGGCGCTGACCAATCCCGGCGGCATCCGTAGCGGGCTGGCCATGCCGGCCGATGGACTGGTCCGCTATGCCGACCTCTTTGCCGTGCAGCCGTTTTCGAATCATCTGGTCACCTTGACCTTGAGCGGTGTCCAGCTCACCCGCCTGCTCGAGCAACAATGGCTCAACCAGCCCTATCCGCGCATCCTGCAGGTCTCCCGCGGCTTCACCTATGTCTGGGATGCCGGGCGCCCGCTCGGGCAGCGTATCGTGCCGGGCAGCCTGCGCCTGGACGGCCAGCCCATTGCGCCCGAGAGCCGGCTGCGGGTTACCGTTAACCGCTACCTCGCCAGCGGGGGCGACAACTTTACGGTCTTGCTGGAAGGCGAGGCGGCCAGCACCGGGGTAATGGATGTCGAGGCGCTGGAGTCGTATGTCAAAAGCCATCCGGATCTGCGGCCCGGCGCCCTGGAGCGTATCCGGCGGATGCATTGAGGGGCGAGCCGGGCAAGGCTTGGCCTATGACGCCGCTGCCTGATGAAATACCAGTTCCTCGACGACCTGCCCGTTTTTCAGGTGCTGCTCGACGATGCGTTCCAGGTTGGCCTCGGTGACGTTGTAATACCAGGTGCCGTCCGGCTGCACGCACATCACCGGGCCGCCCTTGCAGGCGGCGAAGCAGCCGACCTTGGTGCGTTTGACGCGCAGTTCGCCCTGGTCCAGCCCGGCTGCTTTCAATGTTTCACCGAGGCGGCCGAAAAGTGCCTCGGATTCGCCGTTCACCGTACAGCGCGGGCCGGTGCACACCAGCAGGTGGCGCTTGTAGGCGCCGATCTTGGGCTTGATGACTTCGCTCATGCTTCGACCTCGTTGGCTTCGCCTTCGGCCGGAATTTCCGTCGCCAGCACGGCGGCGATGTAGTCCGCGGGCAGGCGATAATCGACGGCCAGTTCGGCGGCCGTCCTGCCGCTCGCCTGGATTTCCGCCATCCAGCCATTGAGGCCGGTGGACAGCGAGCGGCCGGCCTTTTCGCCGGCGTGCGTGTTGCGCTCGCCGTCGGCCACCGCGTATTTGTTGGCGTAGCCGCGCGGCGTCACCATCAGGCCGTGCTGCACGAAGGTGTTGGAATTGCCGATCAGCACCGTGGTCAGCATGCCGATATCGGCCTCGGCCATCTTTTCCAGGGTGGTGAATTCGATGCGCTGCTTCGGGCGGTAGGCCGACTTGACGATCGCCACCGGCGTCTGCGGATCGCGATGGCGCAGGAAGAGGCGCTGCGCTTCGACGATCTGCTGCGTGCGCCGGCCGCTCTTCGGGTTGTACAGCGCGACGACGAAATCGGCATAGGCCACGGCATCGAGCCGGCGGGCAATGGTCGGCCACGGCGTCAGCAGGTCGGACAGCGAAATGGCGCAGAAATCGTGGGTCAGCGGCGCGCCGACCAGCGCCGCGCAGGTGTTGAGCGCCGAGGCACCGGGCACGATCTCAACCTCGATGTCGGAGTCCGGCGTCCAGCCGGCCTGGAACAGCACCTCGAAGGTCGGCCCGGCCATGCCATACACGCCGGCATCGCCCGACGACACCAGCGCCACCTTCTTGCCCTGGCGGGCGCGGTCGAGCGCCTCGATGGCGCGGTCGAGTTCTTCGGTCATCGACTTCTTGATGACTTCCTTGCCCTCGACCAGGTCGGCGACCAGGCGGATGTAGGTGACGTAGCCGATCACCGTGTCGGCCTCGGCAATCGCGGCGCGGGCGCGTGCCGTCAGGTGGTCGTGGCTGCCCGGGCCGAGGCCGACGAGCATGATCTTGCCGGTTTTAGGAGTGCTTTCAGATGCGTTCATGCGGGGATCCTTGCAATGGAGACGGTGGCGTTGCGGCCGTCTGGGCCGCGCAGCTTGTGTTTTTCGATGAGCAGATGGCTTTTGTCGGCGCCGGCCGCGAGCAGCGCCGCCGCTTCCGAGACGGATGGCGTGCCGGTGTATTTGCGGACGGTTTCCGACGGGTTTGGTACGTCGACCGCTGCCAGTTCGGCCGCCGTGTAGAACAGGCACGGCCAGCCGTGGCTTTCGATGACATGCAGCAGTCCGGTTTCGTTGGCCTTCAGGTCGATGCTGGCCGCGGCCCAGACGTCAGCAAACGAAGCGCCGCAGGCGGCGAGCGCCTGGGCGATGCAGCGTTCGATGGTGATGGCGGGAGTGTCGCGGTCGCAACCGAGGCCGAGGGCGATTTTCAAAAGGAAAGCTCCCGAACCGAACAATATTGACCAAAACGAGAACGGAGTGCGGACAAAACCCTCTTCGAGAGCGCCGAGCAGCGCAGGCCAATTGGTAATGGACTGGTCTCTTGTTTGACTGCTGCTTTCCGCCGTGGCGCGGCGTCTCCCTTTCTTTGCTTCGCCAAAGAAAGGAAGCAAAGAAAGGCGACCCCCGCGTTCGCGCCGGGCCGTTGGCCCGGTCCCCTGTGCTGCTCGACCGGGCGGGCAGCTCGCAAAACTCGCCTGCGGCTCAAACATTGCTCGCTGACTTCCCCCGCCCGGCCTGTGCTGCTCGGCGCTCTCGAGGGGGATGAAAGACGGGCGTTTGCCTTGGTTTCGACTAAAGACATTTGTTTTCTATTTCAGTTTTCTTGGCCTGGCCGATACGTCACCTGCCGCCCTGCCAGCCGCGCCGCGTACTCCGCCGGCATCGCCCGCTCGCTGATCCACAGCACCGCCGCGTAGCGGTCGACATCGATTTCCTCGAGTTTTTCAAACAGCGTGACGTTTGCCGGCAAGGGGCCGGTCCGGCCGTTGGCGTGGTTGAACCACCAATTGCGCGAACCCGTTTCCTGGACCAGCGCGACCGCTTCGTCGTTGACCATCGCGGCGCTGACCCGGACCAGTTCTTCGTGCGTCGCCTCGAAGGTCCAGCCCAGTTCGCGGCCGAGGAGGTCCACGCCTATGGTCTGGCGGGCGTCCGAGGCGGTGGTCAGCACCGCCTGGGCGCCGAGCGCGGTGGCGAGGTGGCCGGCCAGCGCGTTGGCGCCGCCGAGGTGGCCGGAGAGCACGGGAATCGAGAAGCGGCCGGCTTCGTCGATGACGACGACGGCCGGGTCGCTTTCCTTGTTTTTCAGGTGTGGTGCGATCAGGCGCACGACGGCGCCGAGCGAGACGATGGCGATGATCCCGTCGAAGGCGGCGAACAGCGCCGGGATCTGGTCGCCGACCTTGCCTTCATAGCAATGGGCGGCACCCGGTGCGGCGGCCTCGGCTTCGCTGCGGAATTTTTCGGGCGCGAACAGTTGCGCCCCGGGCAGTGCGGCAACGACTTTCGCGGCCAGTGCGATGCCATGTTTGGTGATGGAGACGACGGCGTATTTCATTGGTTGTTAGTCGGTAGTCGGTGGTTGGTAGTCGGAATGTGTGGTTTTTGCTTTTGCTAGCAACTAATGACTAGCTACTCGCGACTAGCCTTTTGCGGCAACCGCGCCGCAGTTCGCCGCGCACGCGCTTGGGGTTCTGGACGAGCAGCAGCGACAGGTAATTGACCTTTTCGCCGCGCAGGCTGGCGACGTCGCGCACGATGCGCTCCTGCGGCGAGCCGACTTTTTCGATGAAGACCGAGCTGGCGAGCAGTTCGCGGCGCTCGAGCAGGTCGAGGATCTCGTCGAGCAGCGGTTTCACTTTCAGCAGCGCCAGCGTGTCGAACTCGTCGAGCAGGTGGTCGATGACGCCGACGCCGTAGGCGGCCGGGATGATGGCGAAGGTTTCGTCCTCCTCGGCGAGCGTCGTGCCGGTGGTCGCCGCGGCGGCGGCAAACGAGGAGACGCCGGGAATGGTCTCCACTTCGACCTCGGGCGCCAGTTCGCGCACGACGCGGGCGAGGTGGCCGAAGGTGGCGAAGGTCGAGGTGTCGCCTTCGACCAGAAAGACGAGGTCGCGGCCTGCGGCGAGCAATTCGACGGTCTGCATCGCAGCGCGCGCCCAGGCCTTGGCCAGGATTTCGGCATCGCGCGTCATCGGGAAGACCAGCTCGACCGCGTCGGTCGGCACGGCGATGCCGCCGCGCTCGACGATGGCCAGCGCGTAGGACGATTCCTCGGCCTTCTTGACCGGGTACAGCCAGCGCGCGCCGGATTGCAGCGCCGCCCAGGCGCGGCGGGTGATCAGTTCGGGGTCGCCGGGGCCGAGCGAGGCGCCGATGAGTTTCCCGTAGCGTTTGGATTCAGTCATGCGTTTTCCTTGTTTTGCGCCCAGGCGGTGACGATCCACACCGGGTTCTGCGCCGCCATGCGGTGCATGTCGAGAATCGGCTGGCTGCGGCTGGCCTGTAGTTGCACCACGTCCCAGCCGGCGCCGACGGCCTTGAGGGTGGCGGTTGCCGTCGCCAGGTTTTCCAGCGTGACGAAATTCATTACCAGCCGGCCGCCGGCTTTCAGGCGGGCGAGGATCTGGCGGATCAGCTCGTCCAGTTCGCCGCCCGAGCCGCCGATGAACACCGCGTCCGGGTCCGGCCAGGTGTCGAGCAGCGCCGGCGCCTTGCCTTCGCACAACGTGTAGTTGCCGACGCGGAAGCGTTCGGCGTTGGCGCGTGCGTTGGCGGCGTCGGCGGCGTTCTTCTCGATCGCCCAGACGTGGCCCAGTGGCGCCAGGCCGGCGGCTTCGAGGCCGACCGAACCGGAACCGGCGCCGATGTCCCAGACCACGGCATCGGGCTTGATCTGCAACTTGGCGAGCGACAGCGCGCGCGCTTCCTGCTTGGTGATCAGGCCCTTCTCGGGCGAGCGCTGGATGTAGGCGAGATCGTCGCGCCCGAAGGCCGGCGCGCTTTCCGCCGGGCGTTCGACCAACACGACATTGGGGCCGGAAAAGGCCATTTTTGCCGCGTCGACCGCTGCCAGGCCGAGATGGATTGCCTCGTCGGGCAGCAGCAGCCGGCAGGCCACCGACAGCCGCGCCTCGGGGTAGCCTGCGATCAACAGCGCCCGCGCCAGGCGCGCCGGATCGTTCTGCGGGCTGGTGAACAGCGCGACGCGCGGGTACAGCGCAATGGCGCGCATCAGCGGGTAGAGGCCGTGCGTCGGCGGCGCGCCAACCACCCATTCGCCGGCATCGGCGCTGTGGCAGGAAGCGATCTTGATGTCCGCCCAGGGCGTCTGAAAGCGGGCAAAGGCGAGTTGCAAGGTCGAGACGGCGGGAATGACGGTCAGCGCCTCCGCCCCGAGCTTGCCGCCCAGCCAGCCGGCGATGCCGTGGCAGAGCGGATCGCCGGTGGCGAGCACGACGACACGCCGGCCGGCGGACGTGGCTGCGGCAATCCAGCCCGGCACGGCGGCGAGTTGGCCGTCCATGTCCTGCGCTTCGCTGCCGGCGGCGAGATGGGGACGCACCAGATCCAGTGTGCGGCCGGCGCCGATCACCAGGTCGGCCGCGTGCAGATGCTGGCGGGCGGCGTCGGAAAGGCCGGCCCAGCCGTCATCGAGGATGCCGAGCAGGATGCAATTTTTGGTTTTCGTCATGCTTCTTCTTCCTCGACGCGGCAGATGAAATTGCCGTCGAAATCGCAGACCAGCACGGTCAGGCGGTAGGGGCCGGGGTGCATGCCCTTGAGGCTGCGGATCGCCTTGATCGCCAGCCGGCGGTGGAATTCGACGGCGAGGCCGAGGCCGGCCAGGCGTTCGGCGGCGAAGCGGGCGGTTTCGGCGGCGCGGATTTCCTCGACGAGGTCGGGCGGGGCGCCGACTTCCTGTGCCGATTCGGCGAGGATGTCGCGGTCGACTTCGGCCTTCCAGGCATGCGTCACGGCCAGGTCCTGACACATCTTGGTCAGCTTGCCGACCATCGCGCCGACATAGACATTCGGCAATTTGCGCTTGATGGCGCTGGCGAAGGCTGCCTTGACGAAGTCGCCCATCTGCACGAAGCAGGATTCATCAAGCTTCGGCAACTGGGCCATGGCGAATTTTTCGGTACGGCCGCCGGTGGTGAATACGGCGCTGGTCTGGCCCTGCTTGGCGGCGACATCGACCGCCTGCACGACGCTGGCGCGGAAGGCGGCGGTCGAGTAGGGGCGGACGATGCCGGTGGTGCCGAGGATGGAAATGCCGCCGAGGATGCCGAGCCGGGCGTTCAGCGTCTTTTTCGCCATCTCCTCGCCGCCGGGCACCGAAATCCTGACTTCCAGCCCGTCGTGGTCGAGCAGTTCGCCGGCGACGGCGCGCACGTTGTCGCGGATGTTGCGTTGCGGCACCGGGTTGATCGCCGGGCCGCCGACTTCCAGGCCGAGGCCGTCCTTGGTCACGATGCCGACGCCGGGGCCGCCGGCCAGCACGATCTCGCCGGCGCGGTGGGGCAGAAGGCGGACATCGGCGGTCAGGTGGGCACCGTTGGTGGCATCCGGATCGTCGCCGGCATCCTTGATGACCACGGCGTGCGCTGTGCCGGACGACTCTTCGACGCAGCCATCGGTCACCGCGAAGCTGACATCGCTGCCGTTGGGCAGGTGGCAGACAATCGTCTCCGGTACTTCGCTCTGCACCAGGCCGAGCGTCGCGGCGCGCGCCGCGGCGGCCGCGCAGGCGCCGGTCGTGAAGCCGCTGCGGTTGCCGCGCTGGCGCTTGCCGTCGCCCTTGCGGACCTTGTCCGGTTTTGCGTTTTCAGCCATTTAACTCAGGCTGCCGTGCTGTTCGGCTTCGGCCAGCGACAGCATGGCGTGGATGGCGGCGACGACCAACGTCGAACCGCCCTTGCGGCCCTTGATCGCGACCCAGGGCACTTCGTCCACGGTCATCAGCAGGTCCTTCGATTCGGCGGCCGAGACGAAGCCGACCGGCATGCCGACGACCAGCGCCGGGCGCACGCCTTCTTCACGGATCAAGCGGACCAGTTCGATCAGCGCGGTCGGCGCATTGCCGATGCCGACGATGGCGCCATCGAGCTTGCCCAGGCGCTGCGCCTTGCGCATGGCCTGAACGGCGCGCGTCGTGTCGGCGGCCTGGGCGGCGGCGATCACGTCGGGGTCGGAAATGTAGTGGTGCGTCGTCAGGCCGAAATGCTGCAAACGCGGTTTCGACAGACCGACGCAGATCATCTCCACGTCGGCAACGATGGGCGTGTCGCCGCGCAACACGGCCTGGAAGCCGGCACGCATCGCGTCCGGGTGGAAAGCGGTGAGGCCGTTGAATTCAAAATCGGCGTTGGCGTGGATCATGCGGCGCACCAGCGGCCATTGCTCGGCGCTGTAATTGTGCGGGCCGGCCTCGGCGTCGATGACGACGAAGGAATCGTGCTCGATGGCACGGCCGGCAGCGGTCAACTGCTCGGTGACTGTGTTTTTGCTCATGTCTTTTTCTCAGACGTGCGCGCAGGCATGGCCGTGCTCGTGCGGGTGGTCATGCGGGTGATCGTGGCCATGGGCGCAGGCGTTGCCGGCGGTATGGCTGTGGTCGTGCAAGTGTTCTGCCTCGGCCAACTCGCGGTATTTGCAGCCGTCGCATTCGAGCATGCCGTCGCTGGCGCTCGCTGTGACGCGCTGATCGAGCAGGTCGAAGATGCCGTTATCGAAGCCGAAATGGCCGGCCAGCGCGAAGGCGATCTGCGGGTACTGGGCGCGCAGGCGCTCGACCTGGGCCTGGATGCGCTCGATGAGCACGCCGGTGAACAAATACACCGGGACGATGCAGACCTGCATCATGCCCAGCCGTACCTGGCGCTGCACGACGGCTTCGAGGCGCGGCCAGGTGACGCCGGTGAAGGCGAGATCGACCAGTTCGTGCTCGTTGTCCTCGAAAATCCAGCGCGCCATCTTGGCCAGCTCGCCATTGGCGGCGGCATCCGACGAACCGCGACCGAGCAGCACGACGCCGGTGGTGGTCGGGTCGGGCACGGCGAGTTGCTTCATCAGGCCGTCGAGCCGGCCTTGCAACACGGCAAAAATCTCGCGCCCCATGCCGAGGTGGCGGGTCAGGCTGAACTCGACTTGCGGGTGACGCTGGCGGGCTTCTTCGACGGCAGCCGGCAATTCCATCTTGACGTGACCGGCGGCGTTGAGGATGAAGGGAATCACCTTGACCGCACGGGCGCCCTGCGCGGCGCGGTCGAGGCCGGCGTCGAGCAGGATTTCGGCGTGTTCGATGAAACAGACTTCAATGCGCCAGTCGGGATGGCGGGCCCGCCAGAGGGTGGCGAATTTCTGAGTTTCGTCGTTGCCGTCGCGCTTGCGCGAGCCGTGGCCGACGAGCAGCAGCGTGGTTTCCTTATTCATGGTCGTTCTCCGTAGCCTTGCGGAAGCGGTGGGTAAAAGTCGGGTCGTAAAGTTTCGAACGGATCAGTTCCGGCCAGTCGGCGGCGCCCAGGGTCGGGCTGGCGACGATCATGGCCTGGCTGGCGATCTTCGCGTCCTGGCAGCGGCGCTTGATGTCTTTGATCGTGCCGCGCACGATCTTTTCCTCGCCCGGCCAGCTCGCTTTCTGGACGACCAAAATCGGGGCATCTTCGGCCCAGCCGGCGGCGCGCAGCGCGTCCTGAACCTTGTGCAAGAGCGTGATCGACAGGTAGATGCACAGCGTCGTCTTGTGCGCGGCCAGGGCTTCGAGTTCCTCGCCCGGCGGCATCGGCGTGCGCCCGGCAACGCGGGTCAGGATCACCGTCTGCGTCACTTCCGGCAGGGTCAGCGTTTCGCCAGCCGCGGCCATCGAGGCCATCGCCGACGACACGCCGGGCACTATGGCCCATTCGATGCCGGCGGCGGTTAGCGGCCGCGTCATTTCGATCAGCGCGCCATAGAGGCCGGGATCGCCGGTTTGCAGGCGAACCACCGTTTCATGACGAGCGGCGCGTTCGATCAGCCAGGCGCTCATTTCTTCGAGCGTCATGTCCTTGGAGTCGCGGATTTCGCAATCGGGCGGGCTGAACAGCGTCGCCGCCTGGTCGACCAGCGAGCCGGCGAAAAGCACGGCACCGGCCGCTTCGAGCAGCTTGCGGCCCTTGACGGTCAGGAGGTCGGGATCGCCCGGGCCGGCGCCGACAAACCAGATCTTGCCGGGCATTTAGCGGCTTTCCAGGCGGTCGACCGCCAGAATCAGGCAAATTTGCATGTGTTTTCCTCTTGTTTGAGCAGGCTGGCGAGTTCGCCCAGGCTGCGCGGTACGGGTGATGCCGCGAGGCGACCAAGGCGGCACAGCGACAGGTGCAGGTTGACGACGGCGGGCAGCGGCTGGCCGGCGGCGTGCAGGGCGCTCGCCTGTTGCGGTAATTGATCGGCAGCGAAGGACGCGATACAGCGCCCGGCCGCCAGCAGGTGGATCTGTTCGGCCCAGCGATAGGCGAAATCGACGTCGTGCGTGGATAGCAGGATGGTGATGCCGCGCGCCGACAGCGCGTCGAGCACGGCGAGCAGTTCGTTCTGCATGCCGGCATCGAGCCCGGCCATCGGTTCGTCGAGCAGCAGCACTTCGGGCTGCATGGCGAGCACGCCGGCGATGCAGACGCACTTCTTCTGGCCGAAACTCAGGTGATGCACCGGCTTGTCGGCGAGATCGGCGAGGCCGACGGCGGTCAAGGCTTTGGCGACGCGCTGGCGCACTGTCGCTTCGTCGAGGCCGAGATTGAGCGGCCCGAACGAAACATCCTCGACAACGCTGGCCGAGAACAACTGCCGGTCGGGATTCTGGAAGACGAGGCCGACCCGGCGGCGCAGCGCGTTGAGTCCATCGCGCCCGGCGGCGAGCGGCTGGCCGGCGAAATCGATGCGCCCGGCACAGGCCTGGAGCAGGCCGTTGAGATGCAGCAGCAGCGTCGTCTTGCCCGAGCCATTGGCGCCGAGCAGGGCGTTGCGGCTGCCCGGCGCGATGCGCAACGAACAGCCATCGAGACCGGCGCTGCCGTCCGGATAGCGATAGTCGACCGCGTGGAGTTCGATTAAAGGCGCGATCAACGGGCTCATCGGGCGCAGGCTCCAATCACCAGCAGCAGGCAGCCGGCCAGCCCGGCCAGCGCCGTGTCGCGGCCGGCATGCTGGAATTGTGGCGTCAGAAAACGCAGCGTGCCGCTGCCGCAACGCGCTTCGGCGGCGAGGTGCAGGGCACGGGCGCGTTGCCAGACCTGCACGCTCAAACCGGCGGCGAGCAGGCCGAGCGAATTCAGGCTGCGGCGCGGCGTGCTGTAGCCGAGGCGGGCCGCCTGGGCGGTGCGTGTTTCTTCTATGGCAGTCGAAAAGACGAACAGCATGCGGTAACAGAGCACCATCAGGTCGAGCAGCACATCCGGGACGCGCAGGCGGCGGAGCAGGGCGATCAGGTCGGGCAGCGGCGTCGTCAGGACGAGGCCGAGCAGGGCGGCGAGTGCGGCCAGCGAGCGAGCGCTGACGGCGGCGATGTTGGCTGCGGCGTTCGGCGCCATCTGCCAGGACAGGTTGCCGGTCGCATCGGCACTCAGCGAAAAGAGCAGCGACAGGCTGGATAGCGCGAGAAAGCCGAGGGCCGGCGTTGCGACGCGCAGGTAGAGCGCAAGCGGCACCGCGGCGCCGAGTACGCTCGCCAGCATGAGCAGGCCGGCGATGGTCGCGGCCGTCGCTGGCGAGCCGGAGAACAGCGCGGCAAGCAAGCCGGCCAGCGCGAACAGTCCTTTGGCGGCAGGGCTGACGCTACGCCAGCGATTGCCGTAGGCGGCGCGTTCAATCAGCATGCGCAGCATCTTCCGCCGTCTGGGCGCTGCTTTCCTGCCCCGCTGCCTTCTCGTTCATTTCCCGGCGCAGCCGTTCGCGCGTCACCGAGGCGCCCAGCCAGTAGCCGATGACGCCGGCGCCGAGCGCTGCCTGCAAGGCGAAAAGCAGCGAGGCGATTTCGCCGCTCGCCGGTTCGAGCAGTGGCGAAAACCACGGCTTGTAACCCGGCGCAATCTCGCCGATGGCTGCCTGCGCCTTGTTGTCGGCGCCGCCGAAAGCTTCGCCGGGGATGCCGTCCGGGCCGATCGCCGGCGGCGCGGCGAGCCACAGCGGCAGCACGGTCAACAGCACGACGGCGGCCAGAATCAGCCAGTTGCGCAGTTTCATGCCTTGGCCCCGCGTTGCCCGAACAACGGCAGCTTCTGCAGCTCATCGGCATTGAAGCGGCGCAGTGCATTGACCACCAGCACGGTGAGCAGGCCTTCGCTGATCGCCAGCGGGATCTGGGTGATCGCGAAAATGGCGCCGAACTTGGCCAACGAGCCGGCAAAGCCGCCGGCCGGATCGGGAAAGGCCCAGGCGAGCTGGATCGCCGTCGTCACGTAGGTGGCTAGGTCGCCGAGCGCGGCGGCGGCAAAGACGCAGGCAGAAAGCGGCAGGGCCAGGGCGCGGCCGGCGCGGAACAGGCCGGCGGCGACGAAAGGCCCGACGATGGCCATCGAGAACAAATTGGCGCCGAGCGTGGTCAGCCCGCCGTGCGCCAGCAGCAGGGCCTGGAAGAGCAGCACGACGAGGCCGACCGGCACCATCGCCGCCGGCCCGAACAACAGCGCGCCGAGGCCGACGCCGGTCGGGTGCGAGCAACTACCGGTTACCGACGGCAGTTTCAGCGCCGACAGCGTGAAGGAAAAGGCGGCGGCGACGCCGAGCAGCATGCGCTGTTCCGGTTTTTCCCGCAGATGCTTCTTGATCGACTGCAGGCCCCAGGCGATAAAGGGCGTCGCGGCGATCGTCCAGCCGAGCGCGTGCTCGAAGGGCAAAAAGCCTTCCATGATGTGCATGATTCTCTCCCACAGCGAGAAATGGCAAACAGCACCAGGCCGCGGGGTTCCTGCAGTTCGGAAGAGTGGCGCCGGTCGGACCTTAGCCCGGGAAAGGCCGGCAGCAAATCAACAGAACCTCGCCCACACCCCGGGGATCGGTACTTCGTTGATTTGGGCCGGTCTTCTGGCTCGCCTTCATGCTTCTCCACCAACCTTCCCATGCCTGGCACAGTGGCGTGAGGTGGAGTCGTCAGGCTTACAGCAGCGGGGGCTGCGCCGGACTGTCTGCTCGCGCAGAGTCACCGGCTTCCCGTTTCACCCGCCCCACGATCGTGAGGCAAGGCACCCAAAACGGGGGCGATTGTACATCAAGTTTCTATGCGCCTGGATTGGTCATGCCGCGCCGATCGGCAGTTCGGTTTTGTATTTGACCTGCTTCAGCGCAATGCTGGAGCGGATGCTGGCGATGTGGGGAACGGTCGCCAGGCGATTGACGATGAATTTTTGCAGGGCATCGAGATTGGGCGCGACGACGCGCAGCAGATAGTCCGCATCGCCGGTCATCAGATAGCACTCCATGACTTCCGGGCAGGCCTCGATGGTTTCCTCGAACGTCCGCAAGGCGCTGCCGATCTGCTTTTCCAGGCGGATCTGGATGAATACCGAGACATCGAGACCGAGCGCTTGCGGATCGAGCAAGGTGACATGGCGGCGGATGACCCCGGCACTTTCCAGGTCGCGGACGCGGCGCAGGCAAGGGGCCGGCGACAGATTGACGCGCTCGGCCAGGGCGACGTTGGAGATGCGCGCGTCGCGCTGGAGCTGGTCGAGAATGGCACTGTCGAACGGGTCGAAGCCGGGGATGGGGTGTTTGTTGCGCATAAGGGGATTGGGTCGATCAAATATTGCGCACCAGGGGCTTTTCGGTTCGCTTTTTGCAATATATCCGCCCCCCGCCCTGACTACAATGAATTTACGCAACGAGGGGTTCGGGGCGCTTCGCTAGAGGAGGTGGGAAATGGAGCAGGGCGCCAGGTTCAGTAGCATCGGTTCCGAAAATTCCGATGTCGATTGCGATGAAACGCAGGATTGGACGAGCAGTCTGGCCGCGGTTATCGAGCGTGACGGACTGGCCCGGGCCGAGTTCCTGGTGGACCGGCTGATCGAGTCGGGGCGCCGGGCCGGTGGCCGCTTTCATACCCGCCATACGACGCCCTACCGGAACACCGTCGGGCTGGCGGAGCAACCGCCCTATCCCGGCGATCTCGACCTGGAGGCCCGGATCACCGCCATCCACCGCTGGAACGCCCTAGTCATGGTGATGCGCGCCAATCAGGCACACCCCGAACTGGGTGGGCACATTGCCACCTATGCCTCGATTGCCGATGTCTTTGAAGTCGGCTTCAACCATTTTTTCCGGGCGGCCAGCGAGCAGCATCCCGGCGACCTGGTCTATTTCCAGCCCCACGCGGCGCCCGGCATTTATGCCCGGGCCTATCTCGAGGGGCGTCTCAGCGAAGACAATCTCAACTACTTCCGGCGTGAGGTTTCGGGGGGCATCGGTCGCGGTTTGTCGTCCTATCCCCATCCGACGCTGATGCCCAATTTCTGGCAGTTTCCGACCGGCTCGATGGGCCTTGGCCTGCTTTCCGCCATTTACCAGGCGCGTTTCCAGCACTACCTGCAGCATCGCGAAATCATGCCGGCCAATGACCGCAAGGTCTGGGCCTATGTCGGCGACGGCGAAATGGATGAACCGGAATCGCTGGCCGGTATTTCGCTGGCGGCGCGCGAGCAACTCGACAACCTGATCCTGGTCGTCAATTGCAACCTGCAGCGGCTCGACGGTCCGGTGCGCGGCAACGGCAATATCGTCCAGGAACTGGAAACCCTCTTTGCCGGAGCCGGCTGGAACGTCATCAAGTGCTTGTGGGGGAGCAATTGGGATCTCCTCTTCGCGCGCGACAGCGAGGGCTGGCTCCTCAAGCGCATGGCCGAAGCGGTGGATGGCGAGTTCCAGAAATTGTCCGCCACCGACGGTCATTACAACCGCGAACACTTCTTCTCGCGCTACCCGGAATTGGCGGCGCTGGTGGCCAACATGTCGGACAAGGAGATCGATGCGCTGAAGCGCGGCGGTCACGACCCGGTCAAGATCTACGCCGCTTATGCGGCAGCGGCCAAGTGTCCCGGGCACCCCTCGGTCATCCTGGTGCACACCACCAAGGGTTACGGTATGGGCGCCTCCGGCCAGGGGGCCAATACCTCGCATCAGACCAAGAAGCTGGCCGCCGACGATCTGCGCCATTTCCGCGAGCGCTTCGACCTGCCGCTCAGCGACGAGGATCTCGATCAGGCGCGGTTCTATCACCCCGGCGCCGACAGTCCGGAAGTCCGCTATCTGCAAGAACGGCGGGCCGCACTCGGCGGTTACCTGCCGCAGCGCCGCTCCCGGATGACGCCGCTCAAGCTCGCCCCCCCCGATTTCTATGCCGCTTTCCATGGCGCTACCGGGGAGCGGGAAATATCGACCACCATGAGCTTTGTCCGCCTCCTCAGCAAGTTGATGCGCGACAGCGTGCTGGGCTCCCGGGTCGTGCCGATCGTTGCCGACGAAGCACGAACCTTCGGCATGCAGGACATGTTCCGCCAGTTCGGCATCTACTCGCCGTGGGGACAGCGCTATACGCCGCAGGATTCGGAGCAACTCGCCTTCTACCGCGAGGATGTCACGGGCCAGATCCTCGAGGAGGGGATTTCCGAAGCCGGCGCGCTGGCTTCGTGGATTGCGGCCGGCACGGCCTGGTCGCACAGCAATCAGCCGATGCTGCCCTGTTACATTTTTTATTCGATGTTCGGCTTCCAGCGCGTTGCCGATCTGATCTGGAACGCGGCCGATAGTCAGGCGCGCGGCTTTCTGCTGGGGGCCACCGCCGGCCGCACGACGTTGTCCGGCGAGGGGCTGCAGCACGAGGACGGCCAAAGCCAGGTCTATGCTGCCACCATTCCGACCTGCCGCGCCTACGATCCGGCCTTCTCCTACGAAGTGGCGGTGATCGCCGAGGAGGGCGTCCGGCGCATGATGGGCGAAGGCGAGAACGGCTTTTACTATCTCACCTTGTACAACGAGAACTATCCGCAGCCGGCCATGCCGGCCGGTGCGGCAGAAGGCATTCGGCGCGGGATCTACCTGCTGCAGGGGGTGCCGCCCGGCGACGAGCGGCCGCGCGTGCAGTTGATCGGCAGCGGCAGCATCCTGCGCCAGGTGCTGGCCGCGGCGATGCGCCTGGCGGAGGAATTCGGCGTCGCCGCCGAGGTCTGGAGCGCCACCAGTTTCGGAGAACTGCGCAAGGACGGCATCGCCTGCGATCGGTGGAATCTATTGCACCCGGACGAGGCGCCACGCCTGCCCTATCTCAGCCAACAGATGCAGGGCCGGAACGGCCCCTTCGTCGGCGTCAGCGACTTCGTGCGGGCTTACCCGGACCTCATCCGCAATTGGCTGCCCGGTCCTTACTGCGTCCTCGGCACCGATGGTTTCGGGCGGTCCGATACGCGTGCGGCCTTGCGCGACTTCTTCGAGATCGATGCCCGCTACATCGTGCTCGCCGCGCTGAGCAGCCTGGCCCGCAGCGGCGAGCTGCCGGGCCGGGACTTGAGCGCGGCGATCGCCCGCCTGGGCATCGCCGTCGATAAACCCAGTCCGATCGAATGCCCAGTGCAGGATCTGCCCCATGATTGATATTTGTGTGCCGGATATCGGCGACTACCAGGATGTGCCGATCATCGAGGTGATGGTGGCGGTTGGCGACACGATAGGCGTCGATACGCCGCTCCTGATCCTGGAATCCGACAAGGCGACCATGGAAGTGCCGGCTTCAGCGGCCGGTACGGTGAGCGAGATCATCGCCCGGGTCGGCCAACGGGTGTCCCGGGGGAGCCTGATCCTGCGCCTCGCGCCAGCCCTCGCGGCGAGCTGCGCGCCGGCCGATGAACGGCTCGCCGTTTCGCCGCCCGCCGCCAGCGGCCCGGCCGCGGTCGCCGTAGCGGCGGCGCTGCCGATTGGGCCGCCGCCCGGGCTTATGCCGCGCTGCGGTCCGGCGGTCCGCAAGCTGGCGCGCGAGCTCGGCGTCGATCTGGCCCAGGTTGTGGGCAGCGGTCCTCAAGGCCGCTTGCAGAAAGAGGACGTCCTGGCCTGGGTCAAGCACAGCTTGCTCAGCCCCGTTGCGCCAACGGCCGCGCCGTCAGCGGGCGGTCTCGACCTGCTGGCCTGGC
Organism: Pseudomonadota bacterium; assembly: GCA_018261905.1. Classification (GTDB taxonomy): domain Bacteria; phylum Pseudomonadota; class Gammaproteobacteria; order Burkholderiales; family Rhodocyclaceae; genus Azonexus. Next base: position 18,620 of record JAGTRU010000026.1, read on the forward strand.
CGAGCGTCGACTTTGAAAAATTCGGCCCGGTCGAGCGACGAGCGCGCAGCCGCCTCCAGAAAATGTCGGCCGCCAATCTGCATCGCAACTGGGTGATGATTCCGCATGTCACCAATTTCGACGCAGCGGACATCACCGAACTCGATGCTTTCCGTCAGCAGATTAACGGCGAACCGGGCGCGGATGGCGTCAAGCTCACGTTGCTGGCCTTCCTGATCAAGGCCGTGGTCAGGACCTTGCAGGCCTATCCGGCCTTCAACAGCTCGCTCGACGGTACTGAGATGGTGTACAAAAACTACTGGCACATCGGCTTCGCCGCCGAAACGGCCGACGGCCTGGTCGTCCCGGTGATTCGCCATGCCGACGGCAAGAGCCTGCAACAAGTGGCCCGCGAGTGCGCCGAACTGGCGGGGCTGGCGCGGCTCGGCAAACTCAAGCCGGAACAGATGCAAGGCGGCTGTTTCACGATTTCCAGTCTGGGCGGCATCGGTGGTACGGCTTTCACGCCGATCATCAATGCGCCGGAAGTGGCCATCCTCGGCGTGACGCGAGCCAGCCTCCAGGCGCGCTGGACAGGCAGCGTTTTTGCACCGCGCCTGATGCTGCCCCTTTGCCTCTCCTGGGACCACCGGGCCGTCGATGGCGCGGCGGCGGCCCGTTTCCTGGTGCATTTGTCGAGTCTGCTGAGCGACCTGCGACGCATGATCGTGTAGTAAATGCCCAGTTCCGGGGGCGGAAGCGGCCAGTCGCTGGCGGGCTCGGTCGCCTCTTCGCCCATGTTCCTACCCGTAAGCCCGCAGGCTTTGCGAAAACTGGCGGAGGGCGGCGATGCCACTGGCTTCGGCGCGCTGACACCAGTTTTCGAGGTGGCGGACCAGTTGTTCGGGGGCCGCGGCATGGTTCCACAAGGCGGCCAGTTCCTGGCGCATCGTGTAGATGGTTTGCAGCACCGGACTGACGCGCAATACCCGGTGCAACGCCTCTTCTTCGGTCGGCGGCAGGGTCGCCGTTTCGCGTTGCAGCCAGTGCCTGATGGCGGCCACCGCCGTGCGGTCCCGGCCACCCGCCGCGGGGTCGGAACGCAAGGCGGAGAACTCACCGCGCACGGTGCGTCGGAGCGCCCGGGCATACTTGGCGAGGACGGTGAAGCGGTGGCTGATCACGGCATGGACGGTGTCGGCATCGCAGCAGGTCTTGCCGGGATGGCTGCGCAGGCGCGGGGCGACCTTGCGCACGGTGGCCAGGCCGAGCGTTTCAAGGAGACGGATGTAAGCCCAGCCGAGATCGAATTCCCAGCGGCGGCTGGAAAGTTTGGCCGAGGCCGCGTGAGCGTGATGGTTGTTATGCAGTTCCTCGCCGCCGACCAGGATGCCCCAGGGCAGGATGTTGCGCGAGGCGTCGCGGGTGGCGTGGCCGCGGTAACCCCAGAAGTGCCCGAGGCCATTGATGATGCCGGCCGCGAAGAGCGGAATCCAGATCATCTGCACGGCCCAGACGGCGACTCCGGCGGCGCCGAAGAGCGTGACTTCGGCAATCAGCAGGGCGGCAATGCCGAGCATCGAATGCCGGGAATAGACCCGGTGTTCGAGCCAGTCGTCCGGGGTTTTCTGGCCGTATCGGGCCAGCGTCTCGGCTTGCTTCGCCGCCCGCCGGTAGAGCAGCGCGCCGCCCAACAGCACATGGTAGATGCCGAAGCGCACCGGGCTGTGCGGATCTTCCGCGGTATCGCAGGTGGCGTGGTGCTTGCGGTGAACCGCCACCCATTCGCGGGTGATCGTGCCGCTGGTCAGCCACAACCAAAACCGGAAGAAGTGGCTGACGGCGGGATGCAGGTCGAGGCTGCGATGCGCCTGATGGCGGTGCAGGTAGATGGTGACGGCGGCAATCGTGACGTGAGTGAGGCCCAGGGTCAGCAGCACGAAGCCCCACCAGGGGAGCTCGGAGAAGGGGAATTGCATGGCACTCTTTGGCAAGGGGAAGCAGGCGGCGAAGAACGCTTCACCGGTCGAGCCGTGGCGGGCACTCGAACTCGGTTTCGACAGCGCCCTCAGGTGGGAGTTCAGCCCGTCCGGTGGGTGGCGAAGGCGGCCTTCGGCGTCAGGCGATCCGGCGCGGCGGGCGGGCCATGTCGCGCAGGGTTTCGGCAATCTGGTCGATGCCCCAGTCGAGCGTCGGCTGGTCGATGATCAAGGGCGGCGCGATGCGCAGCACGGTCTGGTGCGTGTCCTTGCTGAGGATGCCGCGCTGCAGCAGTTGTTCGGCCAGTTGCCGGGCGTCGGCCCGGCTCGGCTCGAGTTCGATGCCGGCGAACAGCCCGACGCCGCGCACGGCGCGAATCGCCGGCAACTCGGCGGCCAGGGCCGCCAGACGTTGCTGCAGGTGGCGGCCGAGTTGTGCCGCGTGCTCGACCAGGTTTTCGTCTTCCAGCAGGTCGAGGGCGGTGAGGGCGACGGCCGCCGCCAGCGGATTGCCGCCGAAGGTCGAACCGTGGTCGCCGGGCGTGAATACCTGCATCACCGCATCGTCGGCGAGAAAGGCGGAGACCGGCAGCAAGCCGCCGCCCAGCGCCTTGCCGAGGATGATGCCGTCCGGCCGCAGCGCTTCGTGCTGGTAGGCGAACAGGCGGCCGGTACGGCCGAGGCCGGTCTGCACTTCGTCGACGATGAGCAGCACGTTCTGCCGGCGACAGAGCGCGGCGCAGGCGCTGAGGTAGCCGGCGGGCGGCACGATGACGCCGCCTTCGCCCTGGATCGGCTCGACCAGGAAAGCGGCGGTATTCGGCCCGATGGCCGCGGCCAGGGCGCCGATATCGCCGTAGGGCACGATTTTCAGGCCTGGCGGGAAGGGGCCGAAGCCATCGCGATACTGCGCTTCCGAGGACAGGCCGACGATGGCGATCGAACGGCCATGGAAATTGCCCTGGCAGGCGATGATCTCGGCTTGGCCGGGGGGGACGCCCTTGATCCGGTACGCCCATTTGCGCGCCGCCTTGAGCGCCGTTTCGACCGCCTCCAGCCCGGTATTGACCGGCAGCACCCGCTGGTAGCCGGAAAGCAGGGACAGGCGGCGGAGCAGCAAGGGCAGACGGTCGTTGGCATAGGCGCGGGAGGTCAGGGCGAGCCGGCCGGCCTGATCGGCGAGGGCGGCGAGCAGGCGGGGATGGGCATGGCCGAAACTGTTGGCGGAATAGGCCGACATCAGGTCGAGGTAGCGCCGGCCCGCGGTGTCGCTGACCCAGCAGCCGCTGCCCTGGCTGAGGACGACCGGCAGCGGGGCATAGTTGCGGGCGCCGAAACTGTTTTCCCAGCGCTGCAGGACGGCGTCGTCGGGGGCTGCGATGGCGTCGATCAGGGCCTCGATCAGGCGGGCGGTCCGGCCATCCGGATCGGCGGCCGGGTTGTATTCGGCAATCTCGAAACCGATGCAGTCGCGCTCGCGCAGCAGGCCGCGCAAGGCCGGCAGCAACTTGTTGGCGGCCAGGCCGGCGGCGACGGGGGTATTGACGCCGGGCGCCGCCGCCGGGTCGATGGCGTCGACATCGAGGCTGACGCCCCACGGTCCGGTGCCGAGCAGGCGGCGGGCCTCGGCCAAAACGGCGGGCAGGCCGCGGCGGGCGACCTCGTCGGCGCTGAAGATGCGCACCCCGAGGCGGTCGAGAAAGGCGCGCTCGGCCGTTTCAGAACTGCGCACGCCGATCATCACCAGGCGTTGCGGGTTGAGCTTGGGGCCGGGAATGTCGACCAGGTCGGGATCGCCGGCGCCGAGCAGGGCGGCGACCGGCATGCCATGAAGATTGCCGGTCGGCGAGGTGGCCGGCGTGTGGGCGTCGAGATGGGCGTCGATCCAGATCAGGCCGGGCATCGCCCCGCGCGCCCGGGCGATGCCTTTCCAGGTGCCGGCGGCGATAGCATGGTCGCCGCCGATCACCAGCGGCCGTTCGCCGGCCAGGATGGTGCCTTCCGTGCGTTCGGCCAGGGTCAGCAACAGCTCATGCAGCGGCGCGGCGTGGACCAGCCGGGGGTGGAGGATAGTGTCGAGGCGGCAGGTCAAGCCCTGATGGCGCAAACTGGCGCCGATCGATTGCCCAAACAGGACTGCCGGTGCCCGTTCGCTACCGGCGGCCGGCGCCCCGAGTGCCGAAGCGACGCCGATGCAGCGCACGGTCGGGTTGAGCGGCAGCAGTTGGCGCATGGAAGACTCCTTGTCGGCACACCTGCCCATTGGAACGTGGGCGGCCCGGGGAGTTCTGTTCATGCCGGCGGGAAGGGGATTGGCCGGCGGGGGAGTGGGGAAAAGGGGAACGGGGCGGCGCTGCCGACGGCCCGTGATCGTCGGCTTACTTTTGCAGACAGGCTTCGAAGGCCGCTTCGGCATGGCCCGGGAAGTTGTATTTGGCGAACAGGCGCTGCAACTGGTTGGAGCGAATCTTGGCGGTGGCGGCAAACCAGATTCCGATCCGCGTGCCCTGCTTGACCAGGGTGCTGAAGGCGTAGTGCCATTCGCGGGCTTCGGCGAGGCGCTCGATGACTTCCCGTTCGTTGCCGATCGCAATGCCGGCGCGTTTCAGCGAGTGGATGAACAGCGTTGATTCGTTTTGGTTCACAAACATTTTAATCTCCCTGAATAGTCTTGCTATGCCCAAATAACGGGAGGGGAGGGGTTTCGTTGACGGCAAAGTGTCGCGTTTGTGTAACCGACGGGCGGGAACCTGGGGCGGTGTGCCATATCCAATTTACCGAGGACTCCAGGTAACAAAGCGAGGTCACTCATGGGCAAATTCGGGTTTTTCATCTTGTCGATGCTGTTCTCGGGACTCGCCAACGCCGATGCCTATCGCGATCAGATTTTGCAGCAGCAACGGCTCCAACCGCAGCAGGGCCTGTCGCTGCAACCGGCGCCAGGGCGCCCGCCAGAGGAGCGGCGAGCGACGGTGGGCGGCTTCGCTGGCTTACTTTTCGGCCACCAGGACTCGCCGGAGTCGCAGCGCGCCGACGAAAATCCACAGCGTCAGCACCCCGGAGGCCAGGCGTTCGTAGAGCCCGGGGTAAGGGCCGGCCGCCGCGCCGGACGACATCAGCCAGAGAAAGAACAGGCCGGCCCCGCCGCTGGCGAAAGAATAGGCGGCCAGGTTGCGCAGTCGGTCATCGGTTCGGAACAGCAGGCTAGCGAGGATGGCGGCCATCGCCAGCGCCAGGAAGGCGATGCTCGCCGCCAGGTGGTGCAGGTGCTGGCTCAGGACTTCCGGCGCGGCGCAACCCGGTTCGCAGGCAAAAACCCCGGCGCCGATCCGCCCCAGACCATTGAGCCCGATCAGCAGGGCGACCAGCAGCGTCAGGCGGCGCTGGGCCGAAACCTCGATCAGGCTGCCATGGAAGGCCGCGGCGTAGCCGAGGTGCATGAATCCGGTCGTCACGAAGCCGGCGTAGCGCATGAAGATTTCGGTGCTGCTGCCGCGTTCGCCAAGTTCGCTGATGTACTGGCTGAAATGGTCAAAGCCGGGGCGCAGTTCGCCGGCGATGGTGATGGTGGCGGCCCAGAGTAGCGGCGCCAGCAAGCCGGCCAGGAGGCCGAGGTGAACCATCGGCGATGCCCGGCGGGCGGCTCCGTATTCAGCTTCGCTTCTGCCATCGGTGGTCATGTCTGGCGCTTCAGTAGCCGCTCCAGGGCAGCGGCGGTGCTACCAGGCGCCGTCCGCTATCGCCGGCAACGCGACCGAAACGCTCGCTGCCGGCCTCCCATTCGCGCTGTGCCCGGGCGATCTCGCCCTTGCTGAGGCCGACGAAGTTCCACCACATTACAACCGGCTCGCCGAAGGGGCGGCCGCCGAGCAGCAGGATGCGACTGCCGACGGCCAGGTCGAGGGCGAGCTGCTGGCGACCCGTGCCGAGGTAGGCGAATTCATTGGTCGCGAACCTTTCTCCGGCGATCCCGATGGAGCCTTCCAGGGACAGGATGCCGTACTCGAATTCAGGGTCGAGCGGCAAATCGATCCGGCCGCCCGACTTGCTGCACAGGTCGAGCCCGACCAGCGGCGAATGAAAGATCGCCGGCATGTGCCGCCCGGCAAAACGGCCGGCCAGTAGGGTGATGGTGCAGCCGGCCTGATCCCAGCGCGGCAGTTCCGGATAGTGTTCGAAGCCCGCCGGGCAATCGCTCGCCTCGGCCGGCAGGGCGATCCACAATTGCGCGGCATGCAGCCGCTGGCCGTCGTTCAGCGAGTCCTCGCTATGCACGATGCCGCGTCCGGCCGTCATCAGGTTGACCTGGCCGGGCCGGATAATCTGCTCGTTGCCCAGGCTGTCGCGGTGCAGCACCTCGCCCTCGATCAGCCAGGTGAAGGTCTGCAGGCCGGTGTGCGGATGGGCGCCGACATGCATCCCCTGGCCCGCGGCAAACTGCACCGGGCCGAGATGATCGAGAAAGCACCAGGCGCCGACCATGCGCCGCTGGCGGCTGGGCAAGGCGCGCAGGACCATCATGCCGTCGCCGATATCGGACAAGCGTCCGCCGATCCGCTGAATTTGTTCCATCGCATCCCTCCTGCCGCTGTGGTCTGTTTAGAACCCTTTATCGGCCGCTCTGTTCTGGATTTTTGCAGAAAGAATGAAAACAGCCGCGCTGCGAACAATGAAGCTTCAGCGAGCGACGGCCGCGCTGATCGGGACCGGCGAAACCGCCGCCGGTTCCTGGAAGGGGTTGCCCTGGATCAGGACGATCGCCGCCGTGGGCGCGGCGGACAGGGCGAACAGCAGGGTGGCGACGAGCGAGGCGCGGGCGTTCTCGGCATGCACCGCGGCAATCGAAAGCAGGGTCAACAATCCGAGGAAGGCCATGCCCAGCCATTTCAGCGGATTGACATGGGTCCGGCTGAGACTGATGCGCAGATTTCGCTGATCGCGAATTTCCGTCGCTTCGCGCAGCATCAGCGCCTGTACATTGACGCCGGCCGCTTCGGCCAGTTGCTTGCTCGCCAACAGGCTGAGTATCCGGTCGCCCTTGGCGTCGACTGCCTCGCTGACCCGGCGCTGCCCGAGCAGCGGCCATTCCGCGACGGTGTTTTGGGCGTAATCGGCGAGCCGCTCGCTCAATTGCGGACGCCAGGTGTCGTCTAGGCCATTGACCAGCACCAGCAGGCTGCGCAGGCCATCGGCTTCCTTGTAGACGGCGTTCATCGCGCGGTCGTGGGCGCTCCAGGTGTCGTTGGCAAGAAAGGCCAGCGTCAGGCCGAACAGCACCCCGATAATATTGATGAAAGGCGGCACCACCCCGCTCAAGGAGCGAATCCAGGGCGTCAGGGGCGAACGACTCATCAGCCGGTGGATCACCGCGACCGCGGCGAAGGTTCCGACGATGGCGACGATGGCGTAGCCGTAGTGGTCGTAGGCTTGCCAGTTATTCCAATTTATCATGCCGGACGGCCTTGTCGTGCCTCATTGAGGCCGCGAAGTATAGCGCTTGAATACATGGAGAAATACACCGATGGATAACCTCACCTGGCACGCCTGGTTCGACGGCGCAACGAAGCACACCAATCCGGGTATTCGCGGCATCGGAGCGGTCCTCAAGGGGCCGGCCGGGCAGATCATCGAGATTGCCCAGGAAATCGGTGAAGGCACCAACAACGAGGCCGAATACTGCGCGTTGATGGCGGTGCTCGATGCCGCCGTCGACGCCGGGGTGCAGGACCTCGTCGTCTATGGCGACAGCCAACTGGTGATCAAGCAGGTCAGCGGCGAGTGGCTGATCAACGCCCAGGCGCTGGTGCCGCTGTGCAAGACGGTCATCGAACTGAAGGCGCAGATTCCGAAAGTTGCCCTGCGCTGGATTCCGCGCGAGGAAAACAGCGCAGCCGATGCCCTGTCGAAACGCGCCATCGGCGTCGCCGCGGCGCAGCCCATCGATCGAACCGTGTGGATGAAGATTACCGAAATCGGCAAACCCTTCGGCCTCTCCGGCGTGGCGCTGGGCAAACGGATGGACGCCGCCAAATTGCGGGAAGGCGGCAAGCCGACGCAACTGGCCCTGGAAAAGGGCTGCGCGCTGCGCGTCGAAAACAATTTCGGGCATGAGGATTTCTGGCACCGGAAGCTGCTGCCGGCGGCGCTGAAGGAAGCAATGTTGCTGGATTGAGCGATTGGTCGATTTGGCGGGGAAAAGTTGCGGGGCCTCCGTCGGCCGTTAGTGCAGTGAGCACCCAATTCATCCCAGAAAACGCAATTGAACCGCGGAGAGGCAGAGATGCCGAGGAAAAACAAAGGCTTGCCCGGATTGTTCGGCACCCCTTTCGGGGGAGCCGAAAAACCTTGCAGGCCACTGTTTTCATGTTCTTCTCCGGTCCTTTGCGACGCCGCGGTAAGGCTTTTAGGTTGATTCTTCCGAGCGCACTTCGAATCGGAACTGGCGAACTTTTTATCGGCGCTTCGGTTCTAATTTCCTGCCGAACGATTGAATAATCGCCGGGAGATGCGCCTGACCCGGCATCGCGAAGCACGGGCCGGTCGATAGTGCGGCAAGCATTCCAGGAGGATAAGGCATGAGCATCTCAATGTATCAGGCGAGCGTTCCCCAATTCGTCCGCATGCTGGAAAATCTCGACGCTATCCTGGTTAAGGCGCAGGAGCATGCCTTGGCCAGGAAAATCGAGCCGTCCGTCCTGCTCTCGGCGCGCCTGTTTCCGGACATGTTCCCATTTCTCAAGCAGGTGCAGATCGCCTGCGATCACGCCAAGGGAGCTGTTGCCCGCCTGGCCGGGATAGAGGTACCGAAGTACGCCGATGTCGAACAGACTTTCGACGCGCTGCGCGCCCGGGTTGCCAAAACGCGGGCCTTCGTTCAATCGATCGCGGCCGGACAGCTCGACGGGGCCGAGGAGCGGGAAATTTCGCTCAGCATCGGCGGCCATGACTTGAGTTTCCAGGGCTTGCCCTACCTGCTGGGCTTTGCCTGGCCAAATTTCTATTTCCATCTGGTAACCGCCTACGACATTCTCCGTCACAACGGCGTGGTGATCGGTAAGCAAGACTACATCGGCAGCCCGTAGGTCGGCGCGGAGCGGCCGTACACCGGCCGCCAGGTGACGGGCGCTACTTCCGCATCAGCCGACGGTCGAAGCATCCTGGCCGAAGAGCAGCCGTTTTGACGCTTCGTCAACGACCGGTGCGGTATTGATTTCGGCGGCCCGCCGGTAAGCCCGCTCGGTGGCCGGGCGGGCTTCTACCCGAGCGAACCAGCCCGCCAGGTGCGGAAAATCCTCGAGTTTCTGCATCTGCCGCTGGTGCGGCACGATCCACGGGTAACAGGCGATGTCGGCGATCGAGTACGGGCCGGCAATGAACTCGCGACCATCGGCCAGATGCTTGTTCAGGACGGCATAGAGGCGCGCTGTTTCCTTGACGTAGCGCTCGATTGCGTAAGGAATTTTTTCCGGCGCGTATTGGGTGAAATGATGGTTTTGGCCGGCCATCGGCCCAAGTCCGGCCATCTGCCAAAATAGCCATTGCAGGGTGAGGTTGCGGCCGCGCAGATCGGACGGGATGAAACGCCCGATCTTGTCGGCAAGATAGAGCAGGATGGCGCCCGACTCGAACACCGGGAGCGCCGTGCCGCCATCGGCCGGCGTGTGGTCGACGATGGCCGGGATGCGGTTGTTGGGCGACAGGCGCAGGAAGTCGGGAGCGAACTGCTCGCCCCGGCCGATATTGATCGGCACGATGCGATAGGGCAGTTCCGCCTCTTCCAGGAACATCGTGATCTTGTGGCCGTTGGGGGTGGTCCAGTAATAAAGGTCGATCATCGTCAGGCTCCGCTTTATTCCGGCCAGCGCCGGGCATGCATGGGGAATGGGGTAATTTGGCCGGGATTGCCTTCCCGGAGCCCGGTAGACGGGCCGGAAGTGGGCTTGGTTCCTCGTTTCGGCCGACGCTTCCCGGGGGCGGGCGAGATCAATGCGAACACCAGCAAACCCCGGTCGGGCCGCATTCTTCCCGGCGCCCCAAGGTGCTGCGGACGATGTCCTTGCTCCCGTCGAAAAGCACGTCAAAGCGCGCCAACTGGTTCAGGTCGTCGCAATATCGCCATTCCCAGACCAGTTCGTCGCGCGCCTTGAAATAGACGGTCCATGTCGGTTCCGGCGGTCCCAGGGTCCGCAACACCTGCTCCCGGCTCATGCCGGCGGTGATGCGCCGGAAACCGGCGGCGCTCAGGACATTTTCCAGGCTTGTCAGTTTGCCGTCCTGGCCGATCCGCAGCATGTAGGTATGGGTGCCCATCGGTCCGCGCGGATAGGCGAGAAGCCGCGAACCGTCGGGGTCGTTCCATTGCTGGCGTGGCTCGCCCATGATCCGGGTCACCTCGCTCAATTCCGATTGGCCGACCACCAGACCCCGGCCGCCGTAACTGGCGCAGGAGGCCAGCAAGACGGCCAGGCCGAGGCTTAGCAAACGATGTGGCGGACGATCAATGAGCGCGACCATGAGCAGTTCCAAGGATAGGGGTGACGAAGCTTAGCAGCCCGCTTCATCGCTTCGACAACAGTCGCGGGCAGAAATTCGGGGGAGGGCGGCTTGTTGCATTCGGTAACAAAGCAGAAGTGGCAGGGAGATGGATTGGTCCTATAACGAGAACAGGCGCCATTTCAGGACGCCGGGAGTCGGACCATGAAATTCCCCAGGATCATTTTGGCAGTGCTCGGCTTGTCAGCCCTCGCCGGCTGCGTCGCCGTTCCCTATTCGACGCCGTATCAGTATTCCTATCCCTACAACGACACGCAGGTTTACCGGTCATCTCCAAGTTACAACTATGTTCCCGGCCCGTGGTTGTATCCCGGCGTGGTGATTGGCCGCCATTGGGGCGGGCACCGCCATGGGCATGGCGGCGGATGGCGTCGATGAATCTCGTCGCGGGTTGGGCGGGGGCCTTCAGAAGGACTCGGGGTCGTCGGCCCCGAGCGAAAGGTGCATCCGGCGGTGGCTGTCTTGTTCTTCGATCTGCGGACCTTTCCAGATAAAGGTGATCCACAGCAAGACCAGCACAAAGAGGGCAGTCATCGCGACGAGGCCGAGTACCAGTTCTTGCAGCATGATTGATGACCTCCTCGCCGGATAAAGGAAGGCATCATCGCATTGAAATTAGCTGTTTGGAATATCACAAAGGTGATATGGGCTGGTCGATTGGCCCGCTATGCGGCTTTCCCGTTCGTCTGTCGGGGCCGCTAAGCGCGCATTGCCGCCAACTTGACGTACAGCGTGCTGCGCGAAATGCCCAGGGTGCGCGCCGCCATCGAGAGATTGCCATGGGCGCTGGCAACCGCGGCGTTGATCGCACTACGCTCCATCTCGACCAGCCGACCGGCGCTCAGCGCCGGGCTCGGCGCACTGTGGGCGAGCACGGCATCGACGGTGGCGGTGGCAATATGCGGCGGCAGTAGCGAGCCATCGATAGCATTGCCGTCGCTCAGCGCAAACATCGCTTCGAAGACATTCTGCAATTCGCGGATATTGCCCGGCCAGCGATAGCGCAGCAGGTGCTGCAGGACTTCCGGCGCCAGGCTTTTCGGCGGGCAGCCGTATTTTTGCGCCAGCCGCTGGTTGAGGTGCTTGATGATCGCTTCGGTGTCGGCCGGCCGATCGCGCAAGGGCGGCAGATTCAGGCTGACGACGCACAGTCGGTGAAAGAGGTCCTCGCGAAAACGCCCCGCCGCCGCCTCGTTCTGCAAATCGCGATTGGTCGCGGCGACGATGCGCACGGCCACTTTGCGTTCCCGCGTATCGCCCAGCCGGACGACAATGCCATCCTGCAGCACGCGCAACAGGTGCGGCTGCATGTCGAGCGGCATTTCGCCGATTTCGTCGAGGAACAGGGTGCCGCCGTCGGCCTGCTCGAACTTGCCGGGCAAGCCGCCGCGCCGGGCGCCGGTGAAGGCCCCTTCGCTGTAGCCGAACAATTCGCTGGCCAGCAATTCGCGGGTCAGCGCACCGCAATTGACGGCGATGAACGGCCCCTCCGGTTTGGCGCTGGCCTTGTGGATGGCACGGGCAAAAACCTCCTTGCCCGCCCCGGTTTCGCCGAGCAGCAGCACCGGCAGATCGAGCGGTGCGATGCGCCGGGCACGTGCCTTGGCCGTCGTGATCGCCTGGCTGGTGCCGATGATTTCGCCGAAGACGTCATCCGTGGCCGGCGAGCACGGGGCACTGCCCCCCTGCCGCGCCGGCGTGCCGATCGGGATGACCAGCAGGGTACCCAGTTCGCCGTCACGCGAGCGCACCGGCTGCAGCCATTCCGGGCGTAGCCAGAGCGGCGTCAGGCGCAGGCGCTCGGCCGGATGGACGGCGAAATCGAGGGCCGGCACCTGGCCGCCGATTTCGAAGGGCAGGCGGACGCCGTACATCTCGCGCGCCTGCTGCATGCTGCCGCTGGTCTTGACGATGCGGCCGCGCTGATCGAAGAGCACGACACAATCGTTGCCGTAGCGGCTGAAGCCGTCCATTGCCTGGGCCAGCAGCCGACCGTGCAGTTCGGCATCGCGCCGGGCGAGGACGCCTTCGATCTGCTTGGCAGCCGAAATGACCAGGCCCAACGTATGGCCGTGGAAGGTTTCCTTGACGCCGGAGACATCGACCACACCCAGCAGGTTCTTGCCGAGCGGATCGAGAATCGGGGCGGCGGCGCAGGTCCAGTGCTTGACGTCGATGCAGTAATGCTCGCTGGCGTAAATCTGCACCGGCTCATGGGTGACGATGGCGGTGCCGATGGCGTTGGTGCCGATCAACTGCTCGCCCCAACAACCGCCGGGCGCCAGGTTGATCTGCTCGCCGGCGTCGCGGGCGCGCGATTCGCCGTTGAGATCGAGAATGGTGCCGCTCGGGTCGCTGAGCATGATCAGGGTGCCCGACTCGCGCAGGATTTCGCGCAGGGTTTCGAGCACCGGCTTGGCCGCCTCGTACAGGTCGCGGGAGCGCTCCCGCAGCTGGCGGATTTTTTCCGCATCGGCCGCCGGTGCGCTGCTGCTGGCCGGATCGACGGCTTCCGAACGGCTGCGCCGCCACGAATCGAGGACGACATTACGCACCCCGGAGGCGGCCAGCGGCCGGTCCTGAAGGAAGCTTTCCCAGGAGTTGGCGACGACCGACTCGTCGCCGATGCGCGGAATAAGAAGATTGCTGTTGGGGCTCACCTTGGGCTCGTCTCGGGCTCCGGAATTACGGCAATGGAACAATCAATTAACTTAATCGTAACCGTAGCCATTGGCGGAAACAAAGTCAATAAAGTCTTTTTTATCAATATGTTGTGCGCCGCAACAAAAGGCCGGCGAAGTGTCCGGTTTCCGGACAGATGGAAATTGGCGTCGTCTTTCAGGACGTTTTCCGAATCTTTATCGGACAGTTGCCAGTTTTTGCATATTTTCTCCAAGCCGATGATTCCACGGAAATTTTTACGGCAGCGGCGGCTTTTGCCGAGCCTGGCCCGGCCCTTGCCATTAACTCGGCGTGGGATCACTCACCACAAACACCAATGACAGGAGACAAAAATGCAAATCCAGCAGTCAAACGTACAGGTGATGGGCATCGATGCCGGCGGCACGATGACCGATACCTTCTTTGTCCGGGCCGACGGCCGTTTCGTCGTCGGCAAGGCGCAAAGCAATCCCGGCGACGAGTCGCTCGCCATCTACAATTCGTCGGTGGACGCCCTCGAACACTGGGGGCGCAAGGTCGACGACGTCTATCCGGAACTGGCGACCTGCGTCTATTCCGGCACCGCCATGCTCAACCGCATCCTGATGCGCAAGGGCCTCGATGTCGGCCTGATCTGCAACAAGGGCTTCGAGCAGATCCATTCGATGGGCCGCGCCCTGCAGAGCTATCTGGGCTACGCCCTGGAAGATCGCATCCACCTCAACACCCACCGCTACGACGAGCCGCTGGTGCCGGTTTCCCGCACCCGCGGCGTCACCGAGCGCACCGACGTGCAGGGCAAGATCGTCATTCCGCTGCGCGAGGACGAAGTGCGCCAGGCCACCCGCGAACTGGTCGAGGCCGGTTCCCAGGCCATAGTCATCTGCCTGCTGCAGTCCCACAAGAACGAAGCCAGCGAGCAACGGGCGCGCGATCTGGTGCGGGACGAACTGAAGAAGCTCAAGTCGGACATTCCGGTCTTCGCTTCGGTGGACTACTACCCGTCGCGCAAGGAAAGCCACCGCATGAACACCACCATTCTCGAAGCCTACGGCGCCGAACCGTCGCGCCAGACGCTGAAGAAGGTCAGCGACCGCTTCAAGAAACATGGCGCCAAGTTCGACCTGCGGGTGATGGCGACGCACGGCGGGACGATCAGCTGGAAGGCCAAGGAACTGGCCCGCACCATCGTTTCCGGCCCGATCGGCGGGGTCATCGGCTCCAAGCTGCTCGGCGAATACCTCGGCGACGAGAACATCGCCTGTTCCGACATCGGCGGCACCAGCTTCGACGTGGCGTTGATCACCAAGGGCAACTTCGCCATCAAGTCGGACCCTGACATGGCCCGCCTGGTGCTCTCGCTGCCGCTGGTCGCCATGGACTCGGTCGGCGCCGGCGCCGGCAGCTTCGTCCGCCTCGACCCGTACAGCAAGTCGATCAAGCTTGGCCCGGACAGCGCCGGTTACCGCGTCGGCACCTGCTGGCCGGAAAGCGGCCTGGATACGGTCTCGGTTTCCGACTGCCACGTCGTGCTCGGCTACCTCAATCCGCAAAATTTCCTCGGCGGTGCCATCAAGCTCGATGTCCAGCGCGCCCGCGACCACATCAAGGCGCAGATCGCCGATCCGCTCGGCCTCTCGGTGGAAGATGCGGCAGCCGGCGTCATCGAACTGCTCGACCTGACGCTGTCTGAATACCTGCGTGCCAATATCAGCGCCAAGGGCTACAACCCGGCCGAATTTACCTGCTTCTCTTACGGCGGCGCCGGCCCGGTGCATACCTATGGCTACACCGAAGGCGTCGGCTTCAAGGATGTCGTGGTGCCGGCCTGGGCGGCAGGATTCTCGGCTTTTGGCTGCGCCTGTGCCGACTTCGAGTACCGCTACGACAAATCGGTCGATCTGGGCGTCGCCCAGTTCGCCAGCGACGAGCAGAAAGCGGCCGCCTGCGCGACCCTGCAGGAAGCCTGGGGCGAGCTGGCGGTCAAGGTCATCGACGAGTTCGTCATCAATGGCTACAAGCCGGAGGACGTGCTGCTGATCCCCGGCTACAAGATGCAGTACATGGGCCAGCTCAACGACCTCGAAATCGTCTCGCCGGTGACCAGCGCCGCCACCGCCGCCGACTGGCAGCAGATCATCGAGTCCTTCGAGAACACTTATGGCCGCGTTTACGCCAATTCGGCGCGCTCGCCGGAACTGGGCTTCTCGGTCACCGGCGCCATCCTGCGCGGCATGGTCGTGACGCAAAAGCCGGTGCTGCCGGAAGACGCTGATGCCGGACCGACAGCGCCCAAGGAGGCCTATCTCGGCACCCGTCCGTTCTACCGCCACAAGAAGTGGGTCGAAGCGGCGCTGTGGAAGATGGAGTCGCTGAAAGCCGGCAACCATATTGTCGGGCCAGCCATCATCGAATCCGACGCGACGACCTTCGTCGTCCCCGACGGCTTCGAAACCACGATTGACAAGCATCGCCTGTTCCATCTCAAAGAAGTCAAGTGAGGAGACCCACCATGAATATGATGAGCACAAAAGAAATCGGCCTCGGCAACCTGCTGGCCAGCGGCATGACGCTCAAGCAGCACCGCGATGCGATCCTCGAGCGCACCCAGTCGACGGGTTACTACAACGGCCTGGAAAAACTCGAATTCCGCGACAGCGACCCGATCGGCTACGAGAAGCTCTTTTCCAAGCTGCGCGGCGGCCTGGTCCACGCCCGGGAAACGGCCAAGAAGATTGCCGCCAGCCCGATCGTCGAGCAGGAAGGCGAACTCTGCTTCACGCTTTACAACGCCGCTGGCGACTGCATCCTGACGTCGACGGGGATCATCATCCACGTCGGCACCATGGGGGCGGCGATCAAGTACATGATCGAGAACAACTGGGAAGCCAACCCGACGATCAACCCCGGCGACATGTTCACGACCAATGACTGCGCCATCGGCAACGTGCACCCCTGCGACATCGCCACCATCGTGCCGATCTTCTGGGCCGGCAAGCTGATCGGCTGGGTCGGCGGCGTCACCCACGTCATCGATACCGGTGCCGTCACGCCGGGCTCGATGTCCACCGGTCAGACCCAGCGTTTCGGTGACGGCTACATGATCACCTGCCGCAAGACCGGTATCAACGACGAACCGCTGCGCGACTGGCTGCATGAGTCGCAGCGTTCGGTGCGCACGCCGAAATACTGGATTCTCGACGAAAAGACCCGCATCGCCGGTTGCCACATGATCCGCGAACTGGTCGAGGAAGTGATCAAGGCCGACGGTTTGGAAGCCTACGAGAAGTTCTCGGCAGAAGTCATCGAAGAAGGTCGCCGCGGCCTGATGAGCCGGATCAAGGCGATGACCCTGCCGGGCAAATATCGCAAGGTGTCCTTTGTCGATGTGCCTTTCAAACACGAGGACATCCAGGTGTCCAACGCCTTCGCCAAGCTCGACTCGATCATGCACTCGCCAGTCGAGATGACCATCAAGCCGGACGGCAAGTGGCGGCTCGACTTCGAAGGCGCCAGCCGCTGGGGCTGGCATACCTTCAATGCCCACCAGGTGGCCTTCACCTCGGGCATCTGGGTCATGATGTCGCAGACGCTGGTGCCGACCCAACGCATCAACGATGGTGCCTACTTCGCCACCGAGTTCCACCTGCCCAAGGGCACCTGGTGCAACCCGGACGACCGCCGCACCGGTCACGCCTATGCCTGGCACTTCCTGGTCTCCGGCTGGGCGGCCTTGTGGCGCGGCCTGAGCCAGTCCTACTTCAGCCGCGGCTATCTGGAAGAGGTCAATGCCGGCAACGCCAACACCTCCAACTGGCTGCAGGGCGGCGGCATCAACCAGGACGGCGAGATCCACGCGGTCAACAGCTTCGAAGCTTCGTCGTGCGGTACCGGTGCCTGCGCCGTCAAGGACGGTCTGAACCACGCCGCCGCCATCTGGAACCCGGAAGGCGACATGGGCGACATCGAAATCTGGGAAATGGCCGAGCCGCTGCTGTACCTGGGGCGCAACGTCAAATCCAACTCCGGCGGCTACGGCAAGTACCGTGGCGGCTGTGGTTTCGAAACCCTGCGCATGGTCTGGAACGCCCAGGACTGGACGATGTTCTTCATGGGCAACGGCTACATGAACAGCGACTGGGGCATGATGGGCGGCTACCCGTCGGCCACCGGCTACCGTTTCGAAGCGCACAACACCGGTCTCAAGGAACGCATCGCCATCGGCGACTCGCTGCCACTGGGCGGCGACATCGATCCGAGCGCGCCCGACTACGAGCGTCACCTCGATGCGACGGCCGTGGTCAAGCGCGACAAGCAGTGCATGACCACCGAGGACTGCTATGAAAACCACGACCTTTACCTGAACTACCTGCGCGGCGGCCCGGGCTTCGGCGATCCGATCGATCGTGAAGTTAGTGCCATCGAGAACGACCTCAACCAGAAATTCCTGCTGCCGGAATTCGCCGAAAAGGTCTACGGCGCCGTGTTCACCCAGGATGCCAAGGGTGTGTTCAGCATCGATGCCGAACTGACCCGGCAGCGCCGCACGGAAATCCGCAAGGAACGCCTGGCCCGTGCCCTGCCGACCCGCGAGTGGATGAAGGAAGAGCGCGAACGGATCATCAACAAGCATGCCGCGGTGCAGGTCCAGCACATGTTCGCCACCAGCTTCGGACTGTCCGAGAAATTCACCCAGGAGTTCAAGGATTTCTGGAGCCTGCCGGCTGACTGGCAACTGCTCGAAGACGAACTGGGCGTGCCGACCTACGGCTCGAAGCACCGTATGGATCTCTCGCTGATGCCCGACGTGAAGACCGTCGTCCAGGTCGAAGAGTAAGCCGCGCAATCGATTATCTGAATCAAGGAGACAAAAATGTCATATACCAATGAACAGGTTTCACATCTGGTCGAAGGCTCGCTGGACTGGGAAACGACCTTCCGCATGCTGTCGATGCCCAAGGACAACAGCCGCTTCGAGCAGTACCTCGCGGCGCTGCAGGCCAAGGTCGGCTTCAAGGATCGCATCGTCCTGCCGCTGGCCCCGCACATGTACATCGTGCAGTCGGCCAAGACCAAGCAGTGGCTCATCAAGTGCGACTGCGGCCACGAGTTCTGCGACTACAAGGAGAACTGGAAACTGCATGCCTCGATCTACGTGCGCGACACCGAAGAGGCGATGACCGAGGTCTATCCCAAGCTGATGGCGCCGGATACCCAGTGGCAGGTCTATCGCGAGTACTACTGCCCGACCTGCGGCACGCTGCACGACGTCGAGGCGCCGACCCCGTGGTACCCGGTGATCCACGACTTCGAGCCGGATATCGAGGCTTTCTACAAGGAATGGGTGCACCTGCCGGTACCGGAGCGGGTTGATTAAGACCGCACTGCTCCTCCCCCTTGCCCGCAGGAAATCCCCTTGGGGGACAAGGGGGAGGCCGGGTGGGGGATGGGGGTGTAGCGGCGTCCTCATAACCCATCCCCACCCCAGCCCTCCCCTTGAAGGGGAGGGGGTGCAGACACGTCTGCTCGACACTAACCCCATGGAGACAGCCTTGAAATGAACAAAGTTTATGCAACGAGCGAGGCCGCACTGGACGGCCTGCTTTTCGACGGCATGACCGTCGCCGCCGGCGGCTTCGGCCTGTGCGGCATTCCGGAAAACCTGATCGCCGGCCTGCTGCAGGCCGGCACGAGCGATCTGACCATCGTTGGCAACAATGCCGGCGTCGACGATTTCGGCATGGGGCCGTTGCTCAAGACGCGGCAGGTCAGGAAGGTCGTCGCGTCATACGTCGGCGAGAACAAAGAGTTCGAGCGTCAGGTGCTGGCCGGCGAACTGGAACTCGAACTGGTGCCGCAGGGCACCCTGGCCGAGCGTCTGCGCGCCGGTGGGGCCGGCATCCCGGGTTTCTACACGCGGACTGCCTTTGGCACCCGATTGGCCGAAGGCAAGGAAACCCGCCATTTCGACGACCAGGAATACGTGCTGGAACCGGCTATCCGCGCCGACGTCGCCATCGTCAAGGCCTGGAAGGGCGATCATGCCGGCAACCTGGTCTTTCGCAAGACGGCGCGCAATTTCAACCCGATGATCGCCACCTGCGGCCGGGTCACCGTCGCCGAAGTCGAGGAGCTGGTCGCGCCGGGCGAACTCGATCCGGACCAAATCCACACGCCGGGCATTTATGTGGACCGCATCATCCAGGGCGCCGGCTACCAGAAACGTATCGAGTTCCGCACCACGGCCGGCGGTGCGACGCCGGGCAAGCAGGACCCGCTGCGCGAACGGATGGCCCGGCGGGCCGCGCAGGAATTGCGCAGCGGCTATTACGTCAATCTCGGCATCGGCATTCCGACGCTGGTCGCCAACTACATTCCCGAAGGCATGCACGTCACGCTGCAGTCGGAGAACGGCCTGCTCGGCATCGGCCCCTTTCCGCCCAGCGAACAGGTCGACGCCGACCTGATCAACGCCGGCAAGCAGACCATCACCAGCATTCCCGGCAGCAGTTTCTTTTCCAGCGCCGATTCTTTCGCGATGATTCGCGGCGGCCATGTCGACCTCTCCATCCTCGGCGGTCTGGAAGTCTCGGAGAACGGCGACCTGGCCAACTGGATGGTCCCCGGCAAGATGGTCAAAGGGCCCGGAGGTGCCATGGACCTGGTCTCCGGCGTCGGGCGGGTGATCGTGCTGATGGAACACACGGCCAGGGACGGCGCGCCGAAAATCCTGCCCCGTTGCAATCTGCCGCTGACCGGCCGGGGGGTGGTGGATATGATCATCACCGAGCTCTGCGTGTTCACCGTGAACGAGGGCGGCGGCTTGACGCTGAGCGAACTGCAGCCCGGGGTGTCGGTAGACGAAGTGCGGGCGAAAACCGGCTGCGCCTTCGTTCTGTCGTCCGGACTGGCCGCGGCCGTCGCGCTGGAGCGCGCCGCGCGGCAATGAACGGGGCGTCCGTTGCCGTCGGGAAAGGGCCGTCGGAAGTCCACACCGGCCGCGCCACCATCGATCTGGTCTGCGACCTGTGGGCGATCGAGTGTCGGCACCAGCTTGGTATCCTTTCCCGGGCGGCCTATCTGCAGGCCGTCGCGGCCCGCCGGCGGGCCGCCCAACCGAGAGAGGAAAACAAGGATGAGTGATGCTTACACTGATGGTCTGAAAATTCGCCGCCAGGTCATGGGCGACGATTTTGTCGATCAGGCTTTTGCCAATGCCAGCGAATTTACCCGGCCCTTGCAGGATTTCATTACCGGCCATGCCTGGGGTGCCGTCTGGGGACGGCCCGGTCTCGACCTGAAGACCCGCAGCCTGATCACCGTTGCCATGCTGACGGCGCTCGGGCGCCAGGCGGAATTGCGCGGCCACCTGGGCGGCGCCCTCAATAACGGCGTCTCGCCGACGGAAATCCAGGAAGTTCTCCTGCACGCCGCCGTCTATTGCGGCGTGCCGCTGGCTGCCGACGCCTTTCGCACGGCCGAGCCGGTACTCGCCGCGGAGCTGGCCAAAGGTGCCTGACCGGGGGCGGGCGCCGGGCCGCCATGCCCGGCGGTGCAATTGCGGCTTCCGGGCTCAATCCAGCCGGTGCAGCGGCGCCAAGCCGATCTGCTGGCGCAGTCTCTGGCACTCGGGATTGGGCGTGCCGTCTTCCAGCCAGTTGGCAAATTCGCGACAGGGCGAGGGGCGGTTCGGGTAGATCCGGCAGCCGATTCCCGGCTGACCGAGCGTGCCGCTCAGGGCGATGCATCTGGCGTGACCGCTTTCAGTGCCTTTCATGCAGACCATCAGAGCATTGATCTGGCTGACCAGTTCGGCCGGAACGACGCCGCCGGAGCCCTCGCTCAGTTCGCCGCAGTAGAAGGAGACGCGGTAGTGGGCGCAGCAGGCGCCGCAGGACGTACAGGGATTGTCCGGGCCGTCCGGCATGTCGATGAAAACTCGGTTGTCGTCGAGCGTGCGACGGATCGGGATGCTCTTCGCCATGAAAATGTCTCCTGTTGCGGGCGGTGCTGCAGTATCTGCCCCCAAGGGGCAAGATGGAAATGTTAGCAAAGGCCGGCGGCGGGTCCGCCCTCTCGTCGATCTGGCAATTCGCCCCAGGCTGGCGGTAAACTGCCCTTTTCCCCTCCGAGTCGATGAGCATGGAACGCTGCCCCTGGTGCGAAGCCTTTCCCCTCTACCGTGAATACCATGACCGGGAATGGGGCGTGCCGCAATACGACGATCGGGCGCTGTTCGAGCTGCTGATCCTGGAAGGGGCGCAGGCCGGCTTGTCGTGGGCGACCATCCTGAAGAAGCGGGCAAACTACCGGCGTGCCTTCGATGCCTTCGATCCGGCCCTGATCGCCCGTTACGATGATGAAAAGGTCGCCGCCCTGCTGGCCGATCCGGGCATCGTGCGCAATCGCCTGAAGATCGCCGCGGCCATCCAGAACGCCCGGGCCTACCTGGCGCTCGTTGCCGGCGGACAATCGCTCAGCGATTTTCTCTGGCAATTCGTCGATCGGCAGCCGATTGTGCACCGCTGGACGGCGCTGACCGAGGTGCCGGCCCGTACCATGCAGTCGGATGCGATGAGCCAAGCCTTGCGCCAGGCCGGCTTCAAGTTCGTCGGCTCGACCATTTGCTATGCCCTGATGCAATCGACCGGCATGGTCAACGACCATCTGCTCAGTTGCCCTCGGCACGCCGAAGTTCAGGCCGGCGGCCGGCCCTGAGATCGATGCCGGCTTGTCGGTCGGGACAACTCGATGCTGGCGGCGACGAGTTTGGCAGGTACTATCTGCCTTTACCCATCGAAGAGAAGCCCCCCAGGAATGCCAAGCGAAGTCAAAGAGAAGCCCATTTACGCCGTGGCGGCGGCCGTCCAGTTACCGACCGTCAGCGACAGCGAATTCGAGGCCTCGCTGGCCGAATTGCGCGAACTGGCCAAAACGCTGGGCTTCACGGTGCTCCGTACCTTCATTCAGAAGCGTGCCAGTTTCGATACGACGGGTTATCTCGGCATCGGCAAACGCCAGGAAATCGAGCACTACGCAGCGCACGAAGCCGGTTGCGAAATCGAAGCCATCCTTGTCGATCATGAAATCTCGCCGTCGCAGGCGCGCAATCTCGAAAAGGAAACCGGTTGCGGCGTGATGGACCGCACCATGGTCATTCTCGAAATTTTCCACAACAATGCGCGTTCCCGCGCCGCCAGGGCACAGGTTGAAATCGCCCGCCTCGGCTACATGGCGCCGCGTCTGCGCGAGGCGGCCAAGCTGGCCGGGTCGCAGGGGCGGCAGCGCAGCGGCGTCGGCGGCCGCGGGGCCGGCGAGTCGCACACCGAACTGGACCGGCGCAAGATCCGCGACCGGATCGCCGAGTTGCAGCTCGAAATCGTCGCCATGGAAGCCGAGCGCAAGACGCAGCGCGCCCGCCGCCAGGAACGCCAGGGCCTGGCCAGCGTCGCCCTGGTCGGCTACACCAATGCCGGCAAATCGACCCTGATGCGGGCGCTGACCGGCAGCGAGGTGCTGGTTGCCAACAAGTTGTTCGCCACGCTCGATACCACGGTGCGCACCCTGCATCCGGAAAGCGTGCCGCGCGTGCTGGTCAGCGATACCGTCGGGTTCATCAAGAACCTGCCGCACGGCCTGGTCGCCTCCTTCAAATCGACCCTCGACGAGGCGCTGGATGCGGCTTTGCTGCTCCATGTCATCGATGCCAGCGATCCCGGTTTCGAGCGCCAGCTCGAAGTGACCGATACGGTGCTGGCCGAGATCGCGGCCGATGTCGTGCCGCGCCTGCGCATCTTCAACAAGATCGACCACGTCGGCGATGCCGCGGCGCAAGCCGAATGCACCGCCGCATTGCGGGCGAAGTACCCGGATTGCGTCGTGATGAGTGCCCGTCGTCCGGATGAGGTGGCGCTGCTCCGCCAGACCATCCTGGCCTTTTTCCGGCAAAATCTGGTCGAGGCCGAGCTGTTCCTGCCTTGGTCGGCCCAGCAACTACGCGGCGAAATCTTCGCCCAGTGCGAGGTGCTGGAGGAGCGAGCCGATGCTGCGGGGGCGTTCTTCCGCGTGCGGGGCGAGAGCGATAGCCTGAGCCGGCTGCGCGAGCAGTTCGACCTGGTGAGCTAACGCAGCGGCGCCGCCAGCGCTGGGGGAAGGGCCGCAAAGCCCCCGCGGTAGACGAAAAAAACCCCGCCAACCTGGCGGGGCGGGGTGTTGCCGAGGGGGAAGGGAATTACTTGCTCTTCTTGACCGCGGCCGTCGCTGCCTTGGTCGCCGTGGCGATATTGGCCTGCGCCACTTCGGAGAATTGCTTGGCCGCCGTGTTCATGTTGCCGAAGGCGGAATTGGCCGCGGCGATGGCGCTCTGGATGGCGGCGAAGGCGCTTTCCGAGCCGGCCGGGGCGGACTTGGCGGCTTGCTCGAGAAGGCCGGACACCGTCTTCTGGAAGCCACTGAACTGGGCTTCGACCAGCTTGGCCAGTTCCTGCTGGGTTTGGGAAGTGATTTCATACATCGACTTGGAGTAGGCAATGGCCTTGTCGACGGCCGGTTGGGCCAGCGCAGTCTGCGCTGCAATGGCCGCCTGCGGGTCCTTGGCATTGAGGATGGCCTTGATCCCGGAGACGTTTTCTTCCAGTGCCGAACGGGCGGTGTTCAGGTTCAGCGAAGCGATTTGTTCGGCCGAGGCGAGTGCCGTATTGGCCACGGCCAGCAGCGAATCGATGGTCTCTTTGTTGGCGGCGACGAATTTTTCATTGTTGAAGGTCATGGGTAACTCCTAAGTTAAGGCGACGAATTTATTCTCGGGTTGGTATAAGGCGCACATCTCAATATGCTGCTGGGCAGCAATTTATTTGTATCGCATTTTTGCTGCGGTAGGCAAGCGACTTCACGACAAAATCTGAGCGCCATGGCCTAGGGCCGTTCGTCTGCTGCGCGATGGGAGCGGTTCGGCTACCCCAAGGGGCCGCGGCGGCTAATGCGTGAAGCTGCTGCTGCCGCTCTCCTCGCTGCGGCGATTGTTGCGTAGGTTGTCCGGGCGCCGCTTGCGTCCTTCCTGGGGGTGGGCCTCATTGACCAGCAGGTTGCGACCGGCAAAGTCCTTGCCATTGAGCCCGGCAATCGCGGCTTGGGCTTGCTCGGCGGTGCTCATTTCGATAAAGCCGAATCCCTTGGAGCGTCCGGTTTCGCGATCCGTGATGACCTTTGCCGAGCGGACCTTGCCGTACAACGCGAACAACTGTTCGAGGTCGTTGTTTTCAATGTTGTAGTTCAGGTTGGCGACATAAAGGGTGATATTCAAGGCGATTCTCCTCTAATTGGGAAATTGGGCTGGGCACTCTTCAATCCACCCTTTTTGGCGAGAATTTCCGAGCAAGACGCCCCTCTGTTGAGTATTTTGTTTGGCATATCCGACGGGGCAAAGCCTAGCGCATGGCGAGTGGTTTTTCTGTCAGCCGATTCCGTGAGCTGAGTCAGAAAACGACTACATATACCGAAAAAATATTCGGGATTGGCGCCCATTGCCCCGCGGCGATGACTCGCCGTCAGTCCGGGCGCTCAGCGCTTCTCGTGCCGCCGATTGGTGACGGGCGGGCGTTGGCTGCGCCGCAATTTCCGGCGGGCATAGAGATTCATCAGCGGCGTCACGGAAATGCCGTGGACGACGATGGAGACGGCGACCGTGCTCAGCGTCAGACTGATGATCTGATCGATCAGCGGCGCCGGCAGGCCGTGGTGGATGGCGAACATCAGGTAGTAGATGGAGCCGATGCCACGAATGCCGAACCACGAAATGAGCGCCCGTTGATCTCCCGAAACCGCCGCCCCGAGCAGGCCGAGCCACACCGCCAGCGGCCGCAGCACGACGAAGAGCAGCGCAATGAAGGCCAGGGTGGCGCCGTCGATCCGGCAGTAGGGCAGCATGGCGCCGACGATGAGGACGACGACCAACTCGACGATGCGTTCGAGCTGTTCGTTGAAGCCGCGTACGGCCTGCATCATGTAGGCCCCGGCCAAGTCGGGATGGGTGGCTACCGCGAGGTGCTCTTCCTTGCCTTGCAAGCCGGCCGGCCCGGATTTCGGCGGCGGTTTACTGCGCGCATCTTCCTTGACGCGCTGCAGCGCCAGACCGGCGGCAAAAACCGCGAGAAAGCCCGAGGCCGCGACGATTTGCGCCACCCCGAAGGCCAGCGCGATAAGGCCGAGGGCCAGGAATTCGTCGAGCCCGAGAGCCTCCTGGTGATGGGTGCGCAAATAGACGACCAACTGGCCGATCATGGTGCCGAGCAGCGCTCCGACCAACAGCCCGCCGGCCAGCGACCACCCGACATCGAGCGCCAGCCAGCGCCAGCCCATGTGTCCCAGGTCATGCTGGCCGAGCAGGCCGAGGCCGAGCATGACGAAGGGGAAAGCGGCGCCGTCGTTGAGGCCGCCTTCGCCGGTCAGGCTGAAACGCAGGCGGTCGCGGTCGCCCGGTTCGTCGACCTGGACATCGGCGGCGAGAACCGGGTCGGTCGGCGCCAGGATGCCGCCGAGCAGGATGGCCGCGGCGAGGGGGAGATGGAGAAGATAGACGCCGACGACAGTGATCAGGGCGATGGTCAGGACCATCGACAGCAGTGCCAGGCGCAATGGCAGGCGCCATTGCCGGCTGGCCAGCGGGAGCCCGAGCTTGAGGCCGACCGAGAACAGCGATATGAGCAGCGCGATTTCTGCCACCCGTTCGAGGAGTAGCGGCATCAGGCGCGGATTGGGTGTCATCAGACCCCAGCCGGCGCTGCCCAGGCCGTAACCGACCGCCAGATAGAGCATCGAGGCGCTGAGCGGCAGGCGTTTGAGCAGAGAGCCGGCGAGCGCCATGGTGATGAGCAGGGCACCGATAATCAGCGCCCAGATTGAGAAAGAGATCGTTGCCGGTTCCATGTGCTTTTCGCCGCTGCCGTCGGGCAAATTTTTCGGGAGCTGATCGGGCGCCATAGGCAAAGGCCGCAGCGAGATGCGGGCGGTGCCGGATAACGGAGCCGTTACCGGGAATGCCGGTGGTCGATGCGCTTCGTCCATGGCTAGGCCACGCCGCGCCGGAATGGTTCAGTCGGTCCGGAATAATTCGCGCCATTTGCCTTGCTCGGTAAGGCGGTCGAAGCAGATTTGCCGACGCAAGGTGCGCTTAGGCGTATGGTGGTGGATTGCACCTATTCCCCAACGGACTGTCCACCAGTTCCCCTTGCCGGCGAGATCAGAATGAAAACAGCAGCCCAACTGGCGGAACTCTTTCCCCACGCCGACGACGTTCCCGCCGATTACCGCATCCTGGCGCCGATTCACCAGCGCGCCATCCTCATCAACGGCGAGATGCGCATCTGGAAAGGCGCGACGCGCGCCGTCCATTCGCCGGTCTGCGTCAGCGACGGCGACGGGCATTTGGCTCATGTCGAGCTGGGCAGTGTGCCGGTGACCGGCACGGTCGAGGCCGATGCGGCGCTGGCCGCGGCCGTCACCGCCTACGATCACGGCCGCGGCCAGTGGCCGAACCTGTCGGTGGCCGAGCGCATCGCCTGTGTCGTCGATTTCACTGGCCAGATCGTTGCTCGCCGACGCGAGATCGTGAACCTGATCATGTGGGAAATCGGCAAGAGCCTGGCCGATTCGCAGAAGGAATTCGACCGCACCATCGACTACATCCGCGCCACCATCGAGGAACTGAAGCGCCTCGACAACAGCAATTCGCGCTTCGAGATCGTCGACGGCACGATCGCCCAGATCCGCCGCTCGCCGGTCGGCATCGCGCTGTGCATGGGGCCCTACAACTACCCGATGAACGAGACTTTCAGCACCCTGATCCCGGCGCTGATCATGGGCAATGTCGTGCTCTTCAAGCCGCCGCGCTTCGGCGTGCTGCTCTATTACCCGATGCTCGAGGCCTTCCGCAGCGCCTTCCCGCCCGGCGTCATCAATATCGTCTAC
Source organism: Pseudomonadota bacterium (assembly GCA_018261905.1). Classification (GTDB taxonomy): domain Bacteria; phylum Pseudomonadota; class Gammaproteobacteria; order Burkholderiales; family Rhodocyclaceae; genus Azonexus. The sequence continues at coordinate 45,757 of JAGTRU010000026.1, forward strand.
GGCCAGGGGCATGTCGTCGTGCCACACATCATGGGCTCCGGCCAGGTCAATGTGCTGGCCCTGATCGGTTCCTCGGAAGTGGCCGACCAACTCAAGAAATCGCACCCGAAAACCAACCGCTTGCGCGCCATCCTTGGTCTCGGCGCCAAGAACGCGGCGATCATCATGCCGGATGCCGACATTGAACTGACGGTCAAGGAATGCATTACCGGCGCGCTGTCCTTCAACGGCCAGCGCTGCACGGCGATCAAGATGATCCTCGTCCACCAGTCGATCGCCGAAACCTTCCTCCGGCGTTTCTGCGAGGAGGTCGGCAAGCTGGCCATCGGCATGCCGTGGGAGCCGGGCGTCATGCTGACGCCCTTGCCCGAGATGGAAATGGTCGCCTACATGAACGAATGCATCGCCGATGCCGTGGACAAGGGCGCCAAGGTGATCAATCCCGGCGGCGGCACGACGGTCGAGACGCTGTTCTATCCGGCGGTACTTTTTCCGGTCAAGGAGGGCATGAAGCTCTACCGCGAGGAACAGTTCGGACCGATCATCCCGGTCGCCACCTTCGAGGACATCGAAACGCCGCTCGACTACGTGATCACCTCCGACCATGGCCAGCAGGTGGCGATTTTCGGCAGCAATCCGGAGCAGATCGCCTCCCTGGTCGACACCCTGGTTAACCAGGTTTGCCGGGTCAATATCAATTGCCAGTGCCAGCGCGGCCCCGACGTCTTCCCCTTCGTCGGGCGCAAGGATTCGGCCGAAGGAACCTTATCCGTTCACGATGCCCTGCGCGCCTTCTCGATCCGCACCATGGTCGCCGCCAAGCAGACCGAAGCCTCGAAAAAGCTGCTCGATGCCATCGTGCTCGGCAACAAGTCGAATTTCATCAATACCCACTTCATTCTTTGAGAACGGGAATGCCGGATAGTCTTGCCTAAATTAATCCGAACATTGGAACAGCTTGACATATTTGAGCAACAGTCCTCGGGCATAATATGACGAAGTGCCGCCCGGCGCTTCGTGCAATTGCCTTCAGGAGCCTGTCATGACGGCGCAACGTCCCGTTTGTCCGGAATGCGGTGAGCGGAGTCTGATCAGAATTCACCGCCGCATGATCGACCGCTTGTTGGGCATATTCGTCAAGGTGCATCGTTATCGTTGCGAGGAATTCCCCTGTCGCTGGGAAGGTCGGCTGAAAGTGCCGAAAGTGTCCGGCTGAGTGCGGGTTTGGCCAAGGCGGTCGAGGCTGTTTCATGCATCGTCGTTTCGCCCTGGCGGGCCGGGGATTTAGCCGGGGCGCCCGAACTTGGCGAGTAGCTGATCCATTTTTTCCGTGCGCTGGCGCTCGGCCTGGGCTGCTTTCTCGGCGGCCACGGCCGCTTCTTTTTCCGCCCGCCGCTTGTCGGCTTCCTTTTTCAGGCGCTCGCGAATGGCTTCCAGGGCGTATGCCCGGTGCACCTCCGTCACTTCGTCGGCGGTGTTGCCGTCGAGATCGAAGCGTACCGTCGCTTTTTCCATGACTTTCAGATAGCGCAACGAGTTGGTGTGAATGCCGAGGGCGATACGCAGGGTCTTGCGTTCCAGATCCGGCAAGCGGGCCTGCAACTGTTTGTCGATGCCGATGGCCAGTGGCTGGCAATCACGGAAAACCGCGAAATCGGCCTGCAGTTTCTTGAGCAGGGCGCGCGGACTCTGGCTGGGAGCGGCGTCGGGTGTGGCAGTGGCGGTGTTCATCGTTCGCGAAAGTCATATGGGATGTGCGGAGGGGTGGAGCGTATCACACCGCGTGTGGAGCGAGTGATTCGGCAGGTGGTGTTTGCCCGGCCGCGGCCGGCAACTGTCAGATTCGAGCGCTATAATCAGACGCTTTGCGATTCACAGGAGTCTTCATGTCGTATCTGATTCGTCCTCTGCTAGCCGCCTGCGGCCTGGCCGTGGCCTTCTCTGCCAGTGCCGCCAAGCCGGCCAAGTCTGCTGCCAAGCAGCCCGTGGCCCCCGTCGCCGCGGCCGATTTCGAACTGGCGCACAATCTTGGTCCGACGGGCGAAGAGCAGTTGCGCGCTGTGGTCGAGCGCTTCAACAAGGAAAAAGGCGGCAACCTGAAACTGGTTCGCCTGGAAAAAGATGCGAAGCCGGTCGGACTTAACCTGATACGGCGTTACGACATGGGCGACGTGCTGACCCTGCCGAAGAATTTCCTGCCCTTGTATGCGGTCATGGCCAAGGCTGGTCAGCCCTTGAACGGCAACGATTTCTCGGCCGATCTGAAAGCCGGTGTGGTCGATGGCAAGGGGCGCGTGGTTGCCCTGCCGCTGGTTTATTCGACCCCGGTCCTCTTCTACAACAAGAACGCCTTCCGCAAGGCCAAGCTGGATCCGGATCAGCCGCCGAAGACCTGGTTCGAGATGCAGGGCATGCTCGACAAGTTGCAGGATGCCGGTTATGCCTGTCCGTATACCTCGTCCTGGCCGGTCTGGGTGCATCTCGATAACGTCAGCGCCATTTCCGGCGTGCCGGCGGTAAGCGACAAGGGACAACTGATTTTCAACGGTCTGCCCCAGGTCAAGCATGTCGCCATGATGGCGACCTGGAGCAAAGCCGGCTATTTCCGTACCTTCGGCCGACGGGCCGAAGCCAGCGACAAGTTCCGTGATGGCGAATGCGCGATGATCACCACCGACTCCCGCGAACACGTCGATTTCCGTGATGCCAAGGGCGTCGAACTGGGCGTTGCGGCGCTGCCTTACCATGACGACGTCTATGGCGGTCGGCAGAACTCGCTGGCCGACGGTGCTTCGTTGTGGGTCGGGGCCGGGCGTTCGCCGGCCGAATACAAGCAGGCGGCAAAGTTCGTTTCCTTCCTGCTGTCGCCGGAAATCCAAATCGAAATGGTCCGCGTCTACGGTGGTCTGCCGCTCACTTCGGCCGCCCGGGCGGCGGCGCGCAGCAAGATCCTGCGCGATGGCGACCAGACGCTGGAGATTGCCTACGCCTCGCTACGTGGTCGCGGTGCGAACCCGGCGGCGCACGTCTCCGATACCGACCCGGTGCGCATTGTCGCCAACGAGGAACTGGAAGCCGTGTGGTCCGACAAGAAGCCGGCCAAGGCGGCACTCGATACCGCCGTCAGCCGGGGCAATGCGGTGCTCAACGCCAAGCCGGCGCTGAAGAAGACGCAACCCTTCTGATGTCGGTGCCGCTGCCGCGCTGGTTGGCTCATCGCGGTGGCGGCTCGCTCGCCCCGGAAAATACCCTGGCCGGCATCCGCCTGGCGGCCCGTCTGGGCTATCGGGCGGTCGAGTTCGATGTCATGCTGAGTGGCGACGGCACGCCGCTCCTCATCCATGACGAGACCCTGGAACGGACCACCAACGGTACCGGTCGTGTCGGCGAGACGTCGGATGCGCGGCTTTTTTCGCTCGATGCCGGGAATGGCGAACGTCTCCCCCGTTTGTCCGAGGCGGCCGCCCTGTGTCGCGCCTACGGTCTGCTGGCCAATGTCGAAATCAAGCCGAGCAGCGGCTGCGAGGTGCCGACGGCGGAAGTCGTCGCCCGCCAGTGTGCCCTTCTCTGGCAGGGGGCGGCAGTGCAGCCGGTGCTGTCGTCCTTTTCGCTGGCTGCGCTGGAGGTTGCCCGCGACCTGGCGCCCCAGATCCGACGCGGCGTGCTGTGGGAGACGCCACCGGCCGACTGGCCGCGGGACGTCGAGCGGCTCCGGGCGTCTTCGCTGCATTGCAGCGCCGCTCGGTTGAGCGACGAGGTGCTGGGCGAAGCGCAGGCCCGGGGCATCCCGCTGCTCTGTTACACGGTCAATGCGCCGGACGTCGCGGCCGGACTATTCGGGCGCGGCGTCAGCGCCCTGTTTACCGATCGCCTGGACCTCTTCGCAGCGGAAACAGGTGCTTACAAAGCCTTGCATTTGGGCGGCTGATTTTCACCCGGTTTTACCTTCTAATTCGCTTCAGGGAATTCACCCGCTCTGAGGAGAAAAACATGAAGCAGATTAAAGTCCTGGTCGCCATCGCCCTGGCAGTTCCCCTGTTCGCCTTGGCCCAGGCCAATACGCCGCGCGTCGATCAGCGCGCCGCCAATCAGCAGCAGCGCATCGATCAGGGGGTCGCCTCGGGTAGCCTGACGCCGCGCGAGGCCAATCGTCTGGAGCGGGGGCAACTGCATGTCGACAGGATGGAAGCCCGGGCCAAGGCCGACGGCGTGGTGACCAACCGGGAGCGAGCCCGCCTGCATCAGGCCCAGGATGTGCAAAGTCGCCGCATCTACAGCCAGAAGCATGACCGGCAGCACGATTACAACCATAACGGCTTGCTCGATCGGCCGCGTCGTCGCTGATTACCGCGCCGAGCCGGCCCGCCGACCCGCCTTGTGGCGGGTCTTTCGTTTTGGCTGTTGCGTAGAGCCTGCACTGCTGGCGGGTGGTTTCATTTAAAATCACGCCTTTCGAATTCCATGCCTTTAGGGCCGCCAGCTTATGAAAAGCTCAGAAATCCGTCAGCAATTCCTCGACTTCTTCGCCTCCAAGGGCCATCAGATCGTCGCTTCCAGCTCGCTGGTGCCGCACGAGGACCCGACCTTGCTGTTTACCAATGCCGGGATGAACCAGTTCAAGGACGTTTTTCTTGGCTTTGACAAGCGGCCTTATTCCCGTGCGACCACCTCGCAGAAATGCGTGCGGGCCGGCGGCAAGCATAACGATCTCGAGAATGTCGGGTATACCGCGCGTCACCACACCTTTTTCGAAATGCTCGGCAATTTCAGCTTTGGCGATTATTTCAAGCACGATGCCATCAAATACGCCTGGGAACTGCTGACCGACGTCTACAAGCTCCCCAAGGACAAGCTGACGGTCACCGTCTATGCCGAGGACGACGAGGCCTACGACATCTGGACCAAGGAAATCGGCGTGCCCGCCGAGCGGGTCATCCGCATCGGCGATAACAAGGGGGGGCGTTACGCTTCCGATAATTTCTGGATGATGGGCGATACCGGTCCTTGCGGGCCTTGCACGGAAATTTTTTACGACCACGGCGAACAATACTGGGGTGGCCCTCCGGGAAGCCCGGAAGAGGACGGCGACCGTTTCATTGAAATCTGGAACAACGTCTTCATGCAGTTCAATCGTGATGAGGCAGGTGTCATGCACCCGTTGCCCAAGCCATCGGTCGACACCGGCATGGGCCTGGAGCGTATCTCGGCCGTGCTGCAACAGGTGCACGCCAATTACGAAATCGACCTGTTCCAGTCGCTGATCAAGGCCGCCGCCCGTGAAACCAGTGCCGCCGATATGGATACGCCGTCGCTCAAGGTGCTGGCCGACCATATCCGGGCCTGTTCCTTCCTGATCGCCGACGGCGTCATTCCCGGCAACGAAGGCCGCGGCTACGTGCTGCGCCGCATCATCCGCCGCGCCATCCGCCATGGTTATAAACTCGGCGCCCGTGTCGCCTTCTTCAACAAGATGGTGCCGGATCTCGTCGCCGAAATGGGCGCTGCCTACCCGGAGCTGGTGCAGCACCAGTACAAGGTCGTCGCCACCCTGAAGCAGGAAGAGGATCGCTTTTTCGAAACCATCGAGCATGGCATGGCCATCGTCGAAGCCGAACTCGCCGCGTTGCAGGCGGCCGGCAACAAGGTGTTCAATGGCGATGCTGCCTTCAAGCTGCACGACACCTACGGCTTCCCGCTTGACCTGACGCAGGATATCTGCCGCGAACACGACGTCACCGTCGATGCTGCCGCCTTCGATGCCGCCATGGCGCGTCAGAAGGAGCAGGCGCGCGCCGCCGGCAAGTTCAAGATGGCGACCAACCTGGAATACAACGGCCCGGCGACGACATTCCACGGTTACGAGGCGCTCGAATTCAAGGGTAACGTGCTGGCGCTGTACAAGGATGGTGCGGCGGTCAATCAACTGAACGAGGGCGAGCAGGGTGTCGTCGTCCTCGACAACACGCCGTTCTATGCCGAGTCCGGCGGCCAGGTCGGCGATTGCGGCGTGCTGCAGTCGATGCATGGCATCCTTGCCGTCGAGGACACGCAAAAAATCCAGGCCACCGTCTTCGGTCACCACGGCGTTGTTAAGACCGGGGCGATCAGCGTTGGCAATGGCGTCACCGCCAAGGTCGATGTGCCGGCTCGCCTGCGCACGGCCCGTAACCATTCGGCGACTCACCTGCTGCACAAGGCGTTGCGCGAAGTGCTCGGCGACCATGTGCAGCAGAAGGGCTCGCAGGTCGATCCGGAGAAGACCCGTTTCGACTTCGTGCATAACCAGCCCCTGAGCGACGAGGAAATCCGCCGCGTCGAGCATATCGTCAATGCCGAAATTCTCGCCAATACGGCCAATGCCACCCGCGTCCTGCCTATTGCCGAAGCCCAGAAACTGGGCGCCATGATGTTGTTCGGCGAAAAGTACGGTGACAGCGTGCGCGTGCTCGATATCGGGTCGTCGCGCGAGTTGTGCGGCGGCACGCACGTTTCCCGGACCGGCGATATCGGCCTCTTCAGCATCTTGGCCGAAAGCGGCGTGGCGGCCGGCGTGCGGCGGGTGGAGGCGGTGACCGGCGATAACGCCTTGAACTCCCTGCAGGCGATGGAAGATGCCCTCGGTGCTACGGCTGCGGCCCTGAAAGTCTTGCCCAGGGACGTCCCGGCCCGGGTCGTTGTGGTCCTTGACCAGGTGCGTAAACTGGAGCGCGAACTGGCGGCCCTCAAGGGCAAGTTGGCGTCGGCCCAGGGCGATGAGATGCTGGCTCAGGCGGTCGAGGTCAAGGGGGCCAACGTACTGGCGGCCAAGATGGAGGGCGCCGATCTCACCGCCCTGCGCGAAACCATGGACAAGTTGAAGGATAAGCTGAAGTCGGCGGCCATTGTTCTGGCTTCGGTGGTCGATGGAAAAGTGACGCTGATCGCCGGCGTTACAGCCGGTCTGACCGGTCAGATCAAGGCCGGCGAACTGGTCAATATGGTCGCCCAGCAGGTCGGTGGCAAGGGGGGCGGGCGTCCCGACATGGCGCAGGCCGGCGGTACCCAACCGGAGAACCTGGCGCCGGCATTGGCTTCGGTTGCCGCCTGGGTGGCGGGAAAATTGTGAAAAAGACGCTGTGTGTCTTGGTCCTGGGCTGGGCGGCCGGTGCCGCCGGTGCCGCCGAACTCGACCGCACGCCGCTGGAGGCGGTGACGGCGAGCGGCGACAAAGTTCGGCTTTTCCCGAATGGCCGTTGGGAATTTGCCGATGCCGCCAAGGCGGCCGCTGCCCAGCAAGCCGCCGCTCACTATCCGGAAAATAAGACCCGTCCGCTTGAGGCCCAGGGCGGGCTGTTCGGCGGCATCGGCCGAAGCATCATGCCGGGCGACAAGGATTACAACCGGGGCAGTCTGAACCCGAAGGCGCACTGATTGTTCGGAGTTGTTGTGATCTCGGTAGAAGAGCAATCTGATATAAGTGATTATCTTGATTTAAGTCAAAATCAGAGCTCGCGGCACGAGTAGCATGCCCTTTTTTAGTCAAAAAAGAGGGAGTGCCGTATGAAAAATAAGATTCTCGTTGCTGCTCTTGCTGTTGCTGGCTTGATCTCGGTCAATGTTGCCCAGGCGGCGGAGGAAGGTTCTTTCCTGGTTCGAGCGCGAGCCGTGAATATTTCCTTTGACAATGGTCAGGCAGACAATCTGCAGGCAACGGCCTTGGTTGAAGCGAAAGACCGCTGGATTCCGGAAGTGGACCTGAGCTATTTCATCACCAAGAATATCGCCGCCGAATTGGTGCTGACGTATCCGCAAACTGTCGATATCAAGGTAAATGGCGTCGAGAGAGGCAAGATCAAGGCGCTGCCGCCTTCCCTGTTGGTGCAATACCATTTCACCGAGCTGGGGGCCTTTAAGCCTTATGTTGGCGCCGGTCTGAACTATACGATTTTCACCAGCCGGAACAATATTCTGAGCGGCGCTGCTTCGGTCGATTCTTCCAGTTTCGGTCTGGTCGGCCAGCTGGGTTTTGACTATGCGTTGACCAAGAACTGGCTGCTCAATCTGGATGTGAAGTACATCCAGATGGATACCGACGTGAAAGTTGGTGGGAATAAGGTGGGTAAGCTTGAGCTGAACCCGGTCACTGCTGGTGTCGGTGTCGGCTATCGTTTCTAAGCTTCCCGGCTGAACAAAAGCGGGGCGCCAAGCGGTGCCCCGTTTTTCATTGTGCGGACAGTCAGTCTCCGGCGATTCGGTGTTAGAATTCGCCCCGGCGGGTCTCCCCGCATTGCAGGGTGGTGAATCTGGTCAGGTCCGGAAGGAAGCAGCCACAGCTACTTACTGCAAGTGCCGGGGGTTAGGCTCGCCATTTTGTGGGGCGCATGAGTTATCAGGTTCTTGCCCGCAAGTGGCGGCCGCGCAATTTTTCTACGCTCGTCGGACAGGAACACGTTGTCCGCGCACTGACCCACGCGCTTTCCGAAAAGCGCCTGCATCACGCCTATCTGTTCACCGGCACGCGCGGCGTCGGCAAGACGACCATCGCCCGCATCCTTGCCAAGTCGCTGAATTGCGAAAGCGGTATCACAGCGACCCCGTGCGGCACCTGTTCGGCCTGCCAGGAGATCGACAGCGGCCGCTTCGTCGATTTGCTCGAAGTCGACGCGGCGACCAATACCAAGGTCGACGAGATGCGTCAGCTCCTGGAAAACGCTGTCTATGCGCCGACGCGCGGGCGTTTCAAGGTCTATGTCATCGACGAAGTGCACATGCTTTCCAATTCGGCCTTCAACGCCATGTTGAAGACCCTGGAAGAGCCGCCGGAGCACGTCAAATTCATTCTGGCGACGACCGATCCGCAGAAAATTCCGGTCACCGTGTTGTCCCGCTGTCTGCAATTCAACCTGAAGCAGATGCCGGTCGGTGCCATCACCACGCATCTGGCGCAAATTCTCCAGGCTGAAGGCATTCCTTTCGAAGCCGGGGCGCTGGCTTTGGTTGCCCGTTCTGCCGCCGGTAGTATGCGCGATGCCTTGTCCCTGCTCGATCAGGCGATCGCCCACGGGGCCGGCAAGGTCGAGGAGGGGCAAGTGCGCAGCATGTTGGGGACGGTCGATCTCGATTATCTGTTCGCCATCCTCGAAGCCTTGCCGGAGGGCGACGCCTCGGCCCTGCTCCGGGTGGCGTCCGATCTGAGCGTGCGCAGTCTGTCTTTCGGGGCGGCCTTGCAGGAACTCGGCGCCCTGTTGACGCGAATACAGATTGCCCAGTGCGTGCCGGGGGCGGTCGATGACGAAGATCCAGAGCGCGAGGCGCTACTTAAATTCGCCGCCGCGCTCAGTCCGGAATTTGTCCAGTTGGCCTATCAGATCGTCAATGTCGGGCGCAGCGAATTGTCGTCGGCGCCGGACGAGTATGCCGGCTTCGTGATGACCCTGTTGCGCCTGCATACCTTCCGTCCGGCCTCGGTTGCCGATGTTGTCGCGGCAGCGACGCCGCGGGCTAGGGTGCAGCCGTCCGGGCGTGCCGTTGCCGAGACCCCGGTGCCGGCCGTTCGTCGGCCGGAGCCGCCGCCGACGCCGGCTGAGCCGGTCAAGGCCCCGCCGCGGCGGGCGGCGCCAGTGGCCGGCGAAGCGTCGGACTGGCACGAGATCGTTGCGGGTCTGCAATTGAGCGGACTGGCCAGAACGCTGGCTCAGCACTGCGAATTGCGCCAGTTGAATGAGGCCGATTGCCTGCTGCGCCTGTCGCCGGCGCACGGCCATCTGCAGATGAAGCCGGCGCCGGATAAATTGCAGCAGGCGCTCAGCGAATATTTCGGGCGGCCGTTGCTGGTCCGCTTCGAGCTGGCCCAGAACGAGGTCGATACGCCAGCCGAAACCGCCGGCCGGGAAAGGCGTGAGCGCCAGGACCGGGCCATCGCCTCGATCGAGGAAGATTCCTTTGTACGCGACGTGATCGAAACCTTCGATGCGTCACTCGTTGAAACATCCATTAAACCGATCGCCTAACGGAGAACTCAGAAGATGATGAAGGGTGGCTTGGGTGGCCTGATGAAACAGGCCCAGATGATGCAGGAAAACATGAAGAAGGCCCAGGAGCAGCTAGCCCAGGTTGAAGTCGAGGGCCAGTCGGGGGCCGGTATGGTCAAGGTGGTGATGACCTGCGCCCACGACGTGCGCCGGATCAGTATCGATCCGTCGGTGATGGATGACCGCGAAATGCTCGAGGATCTGGTAGCGGCCGCGGTCAATGACGCCATTCGGCGCGGCGAAGCGCTGAGCCAGGAAAAAATGGCCGGCTTCACTGCCGGCCTCAATCTGCCGGCCGGCTTCAAGCTGCCGTTCTGATCGAGTAAGTGAATCCCTCGGGCCTTGAGGCGCTGATCGAAGCCCTGCGTTGCCTGCCCGGTGTCGGGCCGAAGTCGGCCCAACGCATGGCTTATCATCTCTTGCAGCGCGACCGCAAAGGGGCGCGCCAGCTCGGTGACACGCTGTTGCACGCGCTGCGTTCGATTCGTCATTGCCAGCGCTGCAATACCTTTACCGAAGCCGAAATCTGCGAACGTTGCGCCTCGCCGCGCCGCGATCCGTCCTTGTTGTGCGTCGTCGAGACGCCGGTCGATATGAACATGATGGAGCAGACGCTGGCTTACCAGGGGCTCTATTACGTGCTGATGGGGCGGATTTCGCCGCTCGACGGTATCGGTCCGCGCGAACTCGGGCTGGAACAGGTCACGGCGCGCGCCCTCGATGGGGTGGTGAAAGAGGTTATTTTGGCCACCAACTATACCAACGAGGGGGAAGCGACCGCTCACTACCTGGCAGCGATGTTGCGCCCCAAGGGGGTTAGCGTGACGCGCATTGCACGTGGGGTACCGGTTGGCGGCGAGTTGGAATACGTCGATAGCGGCACTTTGGCGCAGGCCTTGCGGGAGAGAAAGTCCTCTCAAAGCTGACAGCGGCTTTGATCGCGGGTTCCAATGTCGTATAATTTAGCGTTTATTTTTAATCCCATCCAATTCCTTTAGGGGTCAGCGTTATGAGCAAACAAGGAAAAATGGACTGCGGCAGACGGCGCTTGATCGTCGCAACCGCAGCCGTGGGCGGGGCGGGGGCAGTCGCCGCGCTCGTTCCGTTCGTCTCCAGCTTGCTTCCGTCCGAGCGTGCCAAGGCAGCAGGCGCACCGGTAGAAGTCGATATCAGCAAACTTGAACCGGGCCAGATGATGACCGTCGAATGGCGCGGCAAACCGGTGTGGATCATCAATCGCACCAAAGACATGCTGGGTACGCTGACCAAGCTGGCTGACCAGGTGGCTGATCCGAAATCCGAGAAAAACCAGCAACCGGTCTATGCCCAGAACGATACCCGCTCGATCAAGCCGGAAATCATGGTCGCTGTCGGCATCTGTACGCACCTTGGCTGCTCGCCGGGCTCGAAGTTCAAGCCGGGGGCCGAAGAAGGCATGGGCGCTGATTGGCTGGGTGGTTTCCTCTGTCCCTGTCACGGCTCGACTTTCGACTTTGCCGGCCGCGTCTTCAAGGGCAAGCCTGCCCCGACCAACCTCGAAGTACCGCCGCACGTGTATCTGTCCGATACCCGTATCATGATCGGCGAAGACAAGAAGGGAGCATAAGAAATGGCTGCTGGCAATTTCGAAAAATACAAGTCTGACGGCTCCATTGGGGGCAATGTCCTGGAGTGGGTCGATGCCCGCTTCCCGGCGACTTCCCTGTGGAAGGGTCACCTGTCCGAATACTATGCCCCGAAGAATTTCAATTTCTGGTATTTCTTCGGTTCGCTCGCCCTGCTGGTTCTGGTCATCCAGATCGTCACCGGCATTTTCCTGGTCATGCACTACAAGCCGGATGCCGCCCTGAACGCCAATGGCGTGCCGGTCGCCTTCGCCTCCGTCGAGTACATCATGCGCGACGTGCCCGGTGGCTGGATCATCCGCTACATGCACTCGACCGGCGCCTCGGCCTTCTTCATCGTGGTTTACCTGCACATGTTCCGTGGCCTGCTCTACGGTTCCTATCGCAAGCCGCGTGAGCTGACCTGGCTGTTCGGCGTCGGCTCTGCTGCCCTGGGGCCAGATGTCCTTCTGGGGGGCGCAGGTGATCGTGAATCTGTTCGGTGCCATCCCGGTGATCGGCAACGACCTGTCGATCATCATTCGCGGCGATTTCGTCGTCGGCGATGCGACCCTGAACCGCTTCTTCTCCTTCCACGTCATCGCCTTCCCGCTCGTGCTGCTCGGCCTGGTTGCCGCGCACGTGCTGGCGCTGCACGAAACCGGTTCGAACAACCCGGACGGCGTCGAAATCAAGGCCCTCAAGGACGAACACGGCATTCCGCTCGACGGCATCCCCTTCCACCCGTACTACACGGTCAAAGACATCGTCGGCGTTGTGGTCTTCCTGATGGCTTTCTCGGCGGTGATGTTCTTCGCCCCGGAAGGCGGCGGTTACTTCCTCGAGTACAACAACTTCTTCCCGGCTGACCCGCTGAAGACCCCGCCGCACATTGCGCCGGTCTGGTACTTCACGCCGTACTACTCGGTGCTGCGCGCCATGGTCTGGAACTTCTTCGGTCTCGAAGCCAAGTTCTGGGGTGTCGTCGGCATGGGGGCTTCGGTCGTGATCTTTGCCTTCCTGCCCTGGCTGGATCGTAGCCCGGTCAAGTCGATTCGCTACCGTGGTCCGATCTACAAGACCTTGCTCAGCCTGTTTGTGGTCTGCTTCGTCGTTCTCGGCTATCTCGGTACGCAACCGCCGTCGCCGCTGTATCAGTTGCTTTCCCAGATCTGCACGGTGTACTACTTCGCATTCTTCCTGGCCATGCCCTGGTGGTCGCGGATGGACAAGTTCAAGCCGGTTCCTGAGCGCGTGACGAAGTGAGGGTGAAAAAAATGAAAAAATTTCTGATCGCTTTGCTTTTTGCCCCGCTGGTCGCTCTGGCCAATACGGGCGTTCATCTGGACTCCTGGCCGGGTTCGGTCGGTGACAAGCCGGCGCTGCAAAACGGCGCCAAGGTTTTCGTCAACTACTGCCTGAACTGTCACGGTGCTTCCTACTTCCGCTACAACAAGCTGATGGAACTCGGTCTGAGCGAACAGCAGGTCAAGGAAAACCTGATGTTCACCTCGGACAAGATCGGTGAGCAGATGCGCGTATCCGCCCGCAGTGATGAACAGAAGATCTGGTTCGGTGCTGCACCGCCGGATCTGACCATCATCGCCCGGGCCCGTGCTTCGGCCGATGGTTCGGGGGCCGACTGGCTTTACACCTACCTGCGTTCCTTCTATCGTGACGAAACCCGTCCGACCGGCTGGAACAACGTGGTGTTCGACAAGGTCGCCATGCCGCACGTCCTCAATGCGCTGCAGGGCCAGCAAGTGCTGAATCATGAGTCGCACAAACTGGAACTGGCCGTGCCGGGACAGATGGCACCGGCCGATTACGACAAGACGGTTTCCGACCTGGTCGGTTTCCTGGTCTGGATGGCCGAGCCGCAACAGGAATTCCGTCAAAAGTTAGGTCTTGGCGTTTTGGCTTTCCTGGCTGTGCTCTTCGTCTTCGCTTACGCGCTGAAGAAGGAATACTGGAAAGATATTCACTGATCCATTTCGGATCAGCTAACGGCATCGCGGGTTTGGCTTCGGCCGGCCCCCGGTGCCGAATCTCATTTTGAGGGTTACCACAAATGATGAACCTCTACTCGGGCACGACCTGCCCCTTTAGTCACCGTTGCCGGATTGTCCTGTTCGAAAAGGGCATGGATTTCCAGGTCATCGACGTCGACATGTTCAACAAGCCGGAAGAAATGGCCGCGATCAATCCGCACAATCGCGTGCCGGTCCTGGTCGAGCGCGATCTCGTCCTGTTCGAGCCGAATATCATCAACGAATACATCGACGAGCGCTTCCCGCATCCGCAACTGATGCCGGCCGATCCGATCATGCGCGCCCGCGCCCGCCAGTTGCTGGTCGGCATGGAGCGCGAGATCTTTTCCTTCATGGAAGTGATCGAAAAGAACAGCAAGACGGCCGACAAGGCGCGTCAGGAAATCAAGGCCCGGTTGACCGAGATCATTCCGATCTTCAACAAGCAGAAATTCATGCTGGGTGACGAGTTCTCCATGCTCGACGTGGCCATCGCCCCGTTGCTGTGGCGCCTTGACCACTACGGTATCGATCTCGGCAAGGCCGCCGCACCGCTGATGAAGTACGCCGAGCGCATTTTCAGCCGGCAGGGTTTCATCGATGCGCTGACGCCGTCCGAAAAAGCGATGCGCAAGTAAGAATGGAGCTGCCGTCCACCAAGCCCTATCTGTTGCGCGCCATCTGGGAGTGGTGCTGCGATAACGGTTTGACGCCGCATATCGCCGTCACCGTCGATTCCCGCACCCGCGTCCCGCGCGAGTTCGTGCGGGACGGCCAGATCGTGCTCAATGTCGGGCCGGATGCCACCAACAAATTGCAGATTGGCAACGAGTTGGTCGAATTCCAGGCGCGTTTCGGCGGCATCGCCCGCGAACTGTCGGTGCCGGTCGGCCAGATCACCGCCATCTATGCCCGTGAAAACGGGGCGGGTATGTCTTTCGAGCTGGAAGATGGCGCAGCGCCGGGGGCCGGGAATGTCTCCGGTCTTGGCGCGGCAACGGTCGAGCCGCCAGATGAGCCCCCCGAGCCGCCGCGCCCGGAGGCGGGGCGGCCAAAGCTGCAGCGCATCAAATAGGGACTCGGTCGGGTCCGGATGCACCAGAATGGGGAAATTCCACTGCGGAATTTCCCCATTTGTCATGCAAGTCCATGATTTTGCGACTTGGCACGCCTGTTGCTCGAAGCGGTAATCGTGAAAACCGAATTTCAATCCAGTTGTCGCACGTCTGCTCGCTACCGAAGCGGACGACGAGCTGACCGTCACGGCCAGTAGGCCAGTGCGCTGGGCCAGGGGCTGGCTTGGTTTGAGCAAGGGTATTCACAAAATATCGATGGCAACAGACCGCGTCCTTTGAGTGCGGCAGGAGGAAACAATGAGCTACGCCCACTACATCAGAGAAATCGGACGCGGCGCCCAGGGGGCGCGTGACCTGTCGAGTGATGACGCCCGCCAGCTTTACGCCGCCATTCTCGATGGCGGCGTTGCCGATCTCGAGCTGGGTGCCATCCTCCTTGCCTTCCGCGTCAAGGGTGAGTCGCTCGATGAAATGCTTGGCTTCCTGGCGGCCGC
Organism: Pseudomonadota bacterium; assembly: GCA_018261905.1. GTDB lineage: Bacteria > Pseudomonadota > Gammaproteobacteria > Burkholderiales > Rhodocyclaceae > Azonexus. The sequence continues at coordinate 60,971 of JAGTRU010000026.1, forward strand.
CGACGAGCGCACGCAACATCTGGAGATGCCGCATGGCCGGGTGCGGCCGATCGTGCTGCCGAGCTATAACGGGGCCCGCAAGGAAGCCAATTTAACGCCGCTCCTCGCCCTGCTCCTGCAGCGTTTCGGCGTGCCGGTCCTGGTCCATGGCCTGCTCGAGGGCTTTGGCCGGGTGACTACCGGTCATGTATTCCGCGAACTTGGCATCATGCCGGCCGTCAGCACCACGCAGGCGCAGGGCATGCTGCAGGAGAGCGGGCTGGCTTTCGTGCCGCTCAGCGCCCTGGCGCCGGGGATGCACAACATGCTCGCCCTGCGGGCTCGTCTCGGGCTGCGCAACAGCGCCCACAGCCTGGTCAAGATGCTCAATCCCTTTGCCGGCGAGGCAGTTTTGGTGGCGCCGGCGACGCATCCCGAATTTGTCGACCTGATGCGCAACATGCTGCTCGGTCGCGGCGAAAGGGCGATTCTCCTGCGCGGTACGGAAGGGGAGCCCTTTGCCAACCCGAAACGGCGCCCCCGCCTGGAATATCTTCACGACGGCATGGTCGAGGTACTGTTTGAGGCCGAGCACGAAAGCCTGCGTGCCCTGCCCAATCTGCCGGATGGCGCGGATGCCGTAATGACGGCGAAATGGACCCAGCGCGTGCTCGACAAGCAGTCCACCATCCCCAAGCCGATCGCCAATCAATTGGCCTGCCTGCTTTATGCCAGTGGCTACGCCGAAGACTTCAATCAGGCCAAGGCCATTGTTGCCGTCGAAGCCAATGCGTTGGCGGCGACCAATGGCGGCTGACCGGCGCCGACCGAAAAACTTTCCGGGATGGCCGTGGTCGACAGAGAATTGCCCCAATTTGGGATAAAGTTCCTGCGATGAAAACTGCTCTCGTCCTCTTCGCCCATGGCGCCCGCGATCCCGAGTGGGCTGCTCCACTGCGCCGGGTTCGCGCCAGTATCGTGCAGCGCTCGCCGGCTATGCCGGTCGAGCTGGCTTTCCTCGAATTCTTGGCGCCAACCCTGCCCGAATGCGCCGCCGAACTGATCCGGCAGGGCGCCGACAAAGTGGTGATCCTGCCCATGTTCATTGCCCGCGGAGGCCATCTGAAGCGCGAAGTGCCGGAAATGCTCGACGCCCTGCGGCAGGTCTACCCCGATGTCGAATTTGTCCTGCAGCAAGCAGTCGGTGAAAACGCAGCGGTGATCCGGGCGATGGCCGATGTCGCGCTCGAGTTGGCCGAGCTGCCGCCCGCCTGAGCGAAGCCGCTTGGCCGCGTTCGCTCCCGTTGCTCCTGGAAAAAGCATTTGAACCGCGCAGACGCAGAGATGCCGAGGAAAGTCAATGACTGACCCGGTTTATTCGGCACACCATCTGGGTGTGCCGCAAAACGACGCAGGCGCCGGTTTTTCCGATCTTCTCTGCGACTCTGCGCTAGGGTTTCGCGGTTGATGCCGGCGAAAAAAACCCAGCCGCTCGGGCTGGGTCGTGGCCGGCAGGTTGCCGGTCAAGGGCCCCCTAGGGACGAGGGGGATTTCAGGTTGGCGTGGCGGAGGGAATCGGGTGAGTGCGCTGCAGGTGCTGGTAGGTCTTGGACAAGTCCTGCGCTCGGTCATAACGCCCACATTCGAGAGCGTGGGCCATGTTTTCGATAATCATCGAGTGCAGACGACAGACGCCTTCCGGTGAGCAGAGCAGCACCTCGCTCAGTTCGGCTGCCACGGTTACGGGGATATGTTCGTGTTCGGCAATGGCTTCAATCTCGCCAGTGTCCAGATCACAGTAATCAAGAACATCTTGCATAGACAGCATGTCTTCCTCCTTCGATAGGCAAGGCGATAAGGTCGCCTATCAATCAACGGCCGGTTATTGTGTGGTGTCCGCCTTGTGATTTTTATCGGTGGTGGATCATCTATTTCTAGCCCAGTTGGCCGATAAAGCAAGACTTCAAATCCGCAGCTGGTGGCCGGCCAGTAGTGGGCTCGCGGCGAGTCGTTCGAGCATCGGCAGAAGGTTGAGGCGGAAGTCTTTTTTCAGTTGTTTGGCCCGTTCGAGCATTTCATCGAGGGTTACCTCGACGGCCAGTCCGCCGGTCGCGTAAGCGATGGTGTTGCCGCTGTCGCAGGGCGGCAAGACGGCGATACGGCCGTCAAACGCGGCCTCGATCAGGGCAATGCTGCCCTGAAAATTCTTGTTGCCGCCGAGCAGATTGACCGCGAGCAAGCCGCGCTCGCTGAGGCGGGCCCGACACGCCGAATAGAACGGCGCGGTATCGAGGGCGCCGGCCCGGGCTTCCGGATCGTAGCCGTCAACCAGAATGAGGTCGAACGGGCGCTCGCCGGCCAGCATGTAATCGGCGCCGCAGCCGATCACCACGTCCAGACGGCGCGGGTCGTCGGGCAGTTTGAAATATTGCCGGGCGACAAATTCGACCTGTGGGTTGATTTCGACGACGGTGATCCGGCAATCCGGCAGGTAGCGGTAGATGAACTTGGCCAGCGAGCCGGCGCCGAGGCCGACCAGCAGTGCCTGGCGTGGCCACTGGGCGGGGGGGCGAAGGAGCAGGCCGGCCAGCATTTCCCGGGTGTAGGCGAGTTCCAGTGACCAGGGACGGGCAATGCGCATGGCGCCTTGTACCCATTCCGAACCGAAATGCAGGTAGCGAATGCCGGCTTCTTCGCTGATGTCTACGGAGTGGCGAGGGGTTTTTTTTGCGTGGCGCATGAAGTGAGCGGGAAAAGGGCCGTCAGCGCGGCAGCGCGAGCACGGCAAAAATAATGAAAAAACTCGGAGTGGCAAGACAGAACAGTTTGCCGCGGGATGTTGAAAGAGGCGACATACTGCCACGAATCCGCTTGGCTTCGGGCATCGGAGCGTGGCAGGCGGGCTGTTGGCGGGATCGAGGGGAATGGTTATTGCTTGATTCTCGACATGCTACGTATCCTGGTCATCGATGAATCGCAATCCCGTGCCGCCGAACTCTGTGCGGGGCTGATACGCGCCGGGCACCAGGTGGCGGCGGTGCTTTCCTCGGCGCTCGATCTCAATGCGCGGATCAGGGAGATCAAGCCGGACGTGATCCTGATCGAGACCGATGCACCATCGCGGGACACGCTGGAAAACCTGGCGGTGATGGATCGCGACATGCCGCGCCCGGTCATCATCTTCTCCCAGGATAGCGATTCGCAGACCATCCGTTCGGCCATGAAAGCCGGGGTTTCTGCCTATGTGGTGGACGGACTGGAAATATCCCGGCTCAAGCCGATCATCGATGTCGCCGTCGCCCGTTTCGAGGAACACCAGTCGCTGCGCAAGGAACTGGCCGAGGCGACCCGCAAGCTCTCCGACCGCAAGGTGGTCGACAAGGCCAAGGGGATCCTCATGAAGACCCGCGGCCTGGATGAAGAGCAGGCCTACGCGGCCTTGCGCAAGCTGGCCATGGAGCGGGCCAAGCCGATGGCGCAGGTGGCCCAGGATTTACTCGATATGGCCAAGCTGCTGCTGTGAACGGTGCTCCCTATTCGTGCGTCAGGATGCTGCGGTGCACTATGCGGGTGCATGTTCCGGCGCGGTGGGAATTTGCAAAAGCACCAAAAAGCGCGTGAATTCAAGGTTTATTACTTTAGCCATAACGTGGCACGTGCTTTGCTTATAAGACAACAGATCGGATCAATGGCGGTTCGATAACGAAATTCCAGTGCCGGCTGGCGACATACCCGCAGGACGGCACAAGATTCAAGGACAACGGCGTCCATCACTTTCAGCTCAGGCTGCAAGCGATGTACGCCGTTTTTTGTTGCCCAGAATTTTTATTGATCAGGAGTTGAAGATGAGCGATGTTTTCGACAACAAGGTTTCTCGCCGCGATTTTCTCAAATACGGTGCTGCCCTCGGCGGTAGCGCCTCTCTGCTTGGAGGTGGTCTGATGAGTGCAGGTAGCGCTTGGGCGGCGGGCTCCGATGCCCCGGAAAAGAAGGAAGTCCGCATCGGCTTCATCCCGCTGACCGACTGCGCCTCGGTGGTCATGGCGGCGGTCAACAAGTTCGACGAAAAGTACGGCATTAAGATCATCGCCACCAAGGAAGCGAGCTGGGCTTCGGTGCGCGACAAGCTGGTCAATGGCGAACTCGATGCGGCACACGTCCTGTACGGCCTGGTTTATGGCGTGCAGATGGGCATCGGCGGGCCGAAGAAGGACATGGCCGTGCTCATGGGCCTGAACAACAACGGCCAGGCCATCACACTGGCCAACAAGCTCAAGGAGCAGGGCGTCACCGACGGCAATTCGCTGCGCAAGCTGATTTCCAGCAAGCCCGGCGAATACACCTTCGCCCAGACCTTCCCGACTGGCACCCACGCCATGTGGCTGTACTACTGGCTGGCCGCCAACGGCATCAACCCGCTGAAGGACGTCAAGACGATCACCGTGCCGCCACCGCAGATGGTCGCCAACATGCGCGTCGGCAACATGGACGGCTACTGCGTCGGCGAGCCGTGGAACAACCGCGCCATCATCGACAACATTGGCTTTACGGCCACCACGACGCAGGACATCTGGACCGACCATCCGGAAAAGGTGCTCGGCACGACCGCCGATTTCGTTGCCAAAAACCCGAACACGGCCCGCGCCATGACTGCCGCCATTCTCGAAGCCGGCCGCTGGATTGATGCCTCGCTGGCCAACCGCCGCAAGACGGCGGAAGTGATCGCCCAGAAGTCCTACGTCAATACCGACATGGACGTCATCCTCGAACGCATGCTCGGCCGCTACAGCAATGGCCTGGGCAAGAGCTGGGACGACAAGAACTACATGAAGTTCTTCAACGACGGTCAGGTCAATTTCCCCTACCTCTCCGACGGCATGTGGTTCATGACGCAGCACAAGCGCTGGGGCCTGCTCAAGGACGAACCGGACTACCTGGCCGTCGCCAAGAAGGTCAATCGCATCGACATCTACAAGCAGGCCGCCGCTGCCGTCGGCATCGCGCTGCCCAAGAGCGAGTTGCGCAGCAGCAAGCTGATCGATGGCGTGGTCTGGGACGGCAAGGATCCGAAGCAGTATGCCGCCGCCTTCAAGATCAAGGCCTGAGCCCGCTCACGACCATGAAAGGAAAGACCATGTCTGCCATTTCCCTTCCGCTGGCCGGGCTGAGTCCAGCCCCGGACAGCAAACCTTCAGTGGATGAGCCCATGCCCAACGACACTTCTTCCCCGTCCGCGCTGCTCAAGGTGGCGCCGGCCGCCACCCGGCCCGTGCGCAGCGATTTCGACCTGGCGGTGAAAAGCTTCATCCGCCAGGTGGTGCCGCCGGTCCTCGGTTTTGCGCTGCTCATCGGCATCTGGCACCTGGTCACCCTGTCTTCCGGCGGCAGCGTGCCCGGGCCGCTGCAGACCTGGAAGGAGGCGCTGGTGGTGTTTGCCGATCCGTTCTACCAGAACGGTCCGAACGATCAGGGCATCGGCTGGAACATCCTGTCGTCGCTCAAGCGCGTCGCCATCGGTTTCGGCATTGCTGCCGCCGTCGGCATTCCGGCCGGTTTCCTGCTCGGCCGCTTCAAGACCCTGTCGGACATGATCAATCCGCTGATCAGCCTGCTCCGCCCGGTGTCGCCGCTGGCCTGGCTGCCGATCGGTCTGCTCGTCTTCAAGCGGGCCGACCCGGCGGCGACCTGGACCATCTTCATCTGCTCGATCTGGCCGATGATTCTCAACACCGCCCAGGGCGTGCAGCGCGTGCCACAGGATTACATGAACGTGGCGCGCGTCCTCAGCCTGTCGGAATGGAAGATTTTCACCAAGATCCTGTTCCCCGCCGTGCTGCCCTACATGCTGACCGGCATCCGCCTGTCCATCGGCACCGCCTGGCTGGTCATCGTCGCCGCGGAAATGCTCACCGGCGGCGTCGGCATCGGTTTCTGGGTGTGGGACGAATGGAACAACCTCAAGGTCGAGCACATCATCATCGCCATCTTCGTCATCGGCATCGTCGGGCTGCTGCTCGAACAAAGCCTGGTGCTGCTGGCCAAGCGTTTCAGCTACGAACAGAACTGAGTCGGAGAGTCACCATGAAAAAAATCGTCCAAATCGAAAATGTCGGTCAGACCTTCGAGACCAAGAAGGGCAACTTCATCGCCCTGCGCGATGTCGATCTCGACATCCGCGAAGGCGAGTTCGTCACCCTGATCGGCCACTCCGGCTGCGGCAAATCGACCCTGCTCAACCTGATTTCCGGCCTGACCCTGCCGACCAGCGGCGTCATGCTCTGCGACAACCGCGAAATCGCCGGGCCCGGCCCGGAACGCGCCGTCGTCTTCCAGAATCATTCGCTGCTCCCCTGGCTGACTTGTTTCGACAACATCTACCTGGCTGTCGAGCGCGTCTTCGGAGACAAGGAAGGCAAGCCGAAACTGCGCCAGCGCACGCTTGACGCGCTCGCCCTGGTCGGCCTGATGCATGCCGAAACCAAGTTCCCGAACGAGATTTCCGGCGGCATGAAGCAGCGCGTCGGCATCGCCCGGGCACTCGCCATGGAACCGAAGATCCTGCTCATGGACGAGCCGTTCGGGGCGCTCGACGCACTGACCCGCGCCAACCTGCAGGACGAACTGCTGCGCATCGTCGACGCCACCGGCGCGACCACCGTCATGGTGACGCACGATGTCGATGAAGCAGTGCTCCTTTCCGACCGCGTCGTGATGCTGACCAACGGCCCGGCGGCGACCATCGGCGAGATTCTCGAGGTGCCGCTGGCCCGGCCGCGCGACCGCGTGGCGCTGGCCAGCGATCCGGTCTTCGCCAGCTGTCGCGGCGCGATCCTCGAATTCCTCTACCAGAAGCAACTGCGCGTTGCCGCCTGAACCACCGAACCAAGGAACGACCGTGAGCAAACAAAGACTGGTACTGATCGGTAACGGCATGGCCGGTGTGCGCACCCTCGAAGAGCTGCTCAAGCTGGCCCCGGAGATGTACGACATCACCGTCTTCGGTGCCGAGCCGCATGGCAACTACAACCGCATCCTGCTCTCGCCGGTGCTGGCCGGCGAGATGACGGTGCCCGACATCATGCTCAACGACCTCGACTGGTATCGCGAGCACGGCATCACGCTGCATGTCGGCAAAAAAGTCACGCAGATCGACCGCGTCCGCCGCCAGGTCATCGCCGACGACGGCACGACCGCCGGCTACGACCGCCTGCTCATCGCCACCGGCTCGAAGCCCTTCATCCTGCCGATCCCGGGCAACGATCTGCCGGGTGTCATCGGCTATCGCGACATCGCCGACACCCAGGCGATGATCGACACCTCGAACACCCACCGGCACGCCGTCGTCATCGGCGCCGGTCTGCTCGGTCTGGAAGCGGCCAACGGCCTGAAGCTGCGCGGCATGGACGTGACCGTCGTGCATCTCGGCGAATGGATCATGGAACGCCAGCTCGACAAGCAGGCGGCCGACATGCTGCAAGCCTCGCTGGAAGCCAAGGGCCTGAAATTCCTGCTGCCCAAGCAGACGGAAATGCTGATCGCCGCGCCGGACGGCCGGGTTGGCGCCATCCGCTTCAAGGACGGCAGCGAGATTCCCGCCGACCTCGTGGTCATGGCCGCCGGCATCCGCCCTGATGCGGCGCTCGCCGAAGCGGCCGGCATCCACTGCAATCGCGGCATCGTCGTCAATGACACGATGCAGACCTACGACCCGCGCGTCTACGCCGTCGGCGAGTGCGCCAACCATCGCGGCACGGCCTACGGTCTGGTGGCGCCTTTGTTCGACCAGGCCAAGGTCTGTGCCAATCACCTGGCCAATTTCGGCATCGGCCGCTACCAGGGCTCGGTGACCTCGACCAAGCTCAAGGTCACCGGCATCGACGTCTTCTCGGCCGGCGATTTCATCGGCACCCCGGAGACCGAGGAAATCGTCCTGCACGACCGCAGCGGCGGCGTGTACAAGAAGCTCGTGCTGGCCAAGGACAAGCTGGTCGGCGCCGTGATGTACGGCGACACCGTCGATGGCGGCTGGTATTTCCAGTTGCTGCGCGAAGGCAAGTCGATCGAGGAATTGCGCGATCACCTGATGTTCGGCCAGTCCTACGCCCAGTCGCATCTCGGCGACACCGGCCACGCCGGCAACACGATGGCGGCGACGATGCCCGACGAGGCCCAGGTCTGCGGCTGCAACGGCGTCTGCAAGGGAACGATCGTCAAGGCGATCAAGGAAAACGGCCTGTTTTCGCTCGACGAAGTGAAAAAGCACACCAAGGCCGCATCGTCCTGCGGTTCGTGCAGCGGCCTGGTCGAGCAGATCCTCGCCTCGACGCTGGGCGGCGCCTACCAGGCCGTCGACCGCACGAACAAGGCGCTCTGCGGCTGTACCGAACACGGCCATGGCGCTGTCCGCCAGGCCATCCGCGAGCACCACCTGCTGAGCATTCCCGCGGTCATGGAACACCTCGCCTGGCAAACGCCGAATGGCTGCGCCACCTGCCGGCCGGCCCTCAATTACTACCTGATCTCGAGCTGGCCGCACGAAGCCATCGACGATCCGCAGAGCCGCTTCATCAACGAACGGGCGCACGCCAACATCCAGAAGGACGGCACCTATTCGGTGATTCCGCAGATGATGGGCGGCGTCACGACGCCGGCCGAACTCAAGCGCATCGCCGAAGTCGCCGAGAAATACAACGTGCCGACGGTGAAGGTGACCGGCGGCCAGCGCATCGACCTGCTCGGCATCAAGAAGGCCGACCTGCCGAAGGTCTGGGCCGATCTCGGGATGCCTTCCGGGCACGCCTACGGCAAGTCGATCCGCACCGTCAAAACCTGTGTCGGCGACGAGCACTGCCGTTTCGGCACCCAGTCGTCGATGTCGATGGGCATTGCGCTGGAAAAGATGCTCTTCGCCATGTGGTCGCCGCACAAGGTCAAGCTGGCCGTTTCCGGCTGCCCGCGCAACTGCGCCGAAGCCGGCATCAAGGACGTCGGTGTGATCGGCGTCGATAGCGGCTGGGAACTCTACGTCGGCGGCAACGGCGGTATCAAGACCGAAGTGGCGCAATTCTTCTGCAAGGTGACGACGCGCGACGAAGTCATGGAATACGCCGGCGCCTTCCTGCAGCTGTACCGCGAAGAGGGCTGGTATCTCGAACGCACGGTGCACTGGCTCGAACGGGTCGGCCTCGACGGCGTCAGGAAACAGGTGCTCGACAACGCCGAGCGCCGCCGGGAACTCCACGAGCGCCTGCTCTATTCGCTGCAGGGCGCCGTCGATCCCTGGGCGGCACGGCAGCAGGGCCCGGCCCACCGGGAGTTCGAACCGATCAAATTTTTCGACAAGGTGCCCGCATGACCCCGCTGACCTGGAAAAAACTCTGTGCCCTCGCTGACATTCCGGCCCTTGGCAGCCGCGTTGTCGAACGTGCCAGCGGCGGCAACATCGCCGTCTTCCGCACTTCCGACGATGCCGTGTTTGCCGTGCTCGACGCCTGTCCGCACAAGCAGGGGCCGTTGTCGCAGGGCATCGTGCATGGCCACAAGGTGACCTGTCCGCTGCATGGTCAGAACATCGACCTGGAAAGCGGCCACGTCGTGGCGCCGGATACCGGCTGCACCCGGCGTTTCAACGCCAGGGTCGATAACGGCGAGGTCTGGCTGGAGCTATGAACCTTGAAACCTCAGTTGACCGCTTATCCACCTCAGGCAAGCCGCATGAACACTGGTTTTAGTGCCTTCGAGCTCATTCACCCAACGGGTGAGAGCGCTACGCGGCCGCTGGCACATCTGGTCGGGCGCCCGGCTTTGGCGCTCCTTCTTGCAGGCATGAGCCTGCCGCGGCGTCGCTTCGCGCCGGCCATCCCGCCCAGACGCACCAACAGCCGCGTCCTACTGAGGTTTCAAGGTTAATGATGCAAGCCGAAATGCGTGAAACCGCTTCGATCTGCTGTTATTGCGGCACTGGCTGCGGCCTGGTGATCCAGTCGGTGGCCGGCGAGATCGTCGGCGTACGCGGCGACGAGACGCATCCGGCCAATTTCGGCCGGCTGTGCACCAAGGGCTCGACGCTGCACCTGACGACCACCCGCAGCGGTCGCGCCCTGCATCCCGAACTGCGCCGGCAGCGTGCCGACGAACGCCGGCCGGTCAGCTGGCCGGCGGCGCTCGAGCATGCCGCCGAGCGTTTCGCGGCAATCATTCGCGAACATGGGCCGGACGCCGTGGCCTTCTACATTTCCGGCCAGTTGCTGACCGAGGATTACTACGTTTTCAACAAGCTGGCCAAGGGGCTGATCGGCACCAACAACATCGACTCCAATTCGCGGCTCTGCATGTCCTCGGCGGTGAGCGGCTACAAGGGCACCCTGGGCGCCGACAGCGTGCCCTGCAGCTACGAGGATCTCGGCCTGGCCGACCTGCTGCTGATTGCCGGCTCGAATACCGCCTGGGCGCATCCCATCGTTTTTCGCCGCATCGAGGAGGCGCGCGCCGCCAATCCCGAGCTGCGCCTGATCGTCGTCGATCCGCGGCGTACCGATACCGCGGCCGCCGCCGACCTGCACCTGCAGATCCAGCCGGGCAGCGACGTCGTGCTCTATGGCGCGATGCTGCATGTGCTGTTGTGGGAAGGGCTGATCGACCACGCCTTCATCGCCGAACACACCGATGGCTTCGCCGCCCTGCGCGAGGAAGTGCGCGAACTGACGCCGAGCGCCGCGGCCGCCGTCTGCGGCGTCAAGGCCGAAGACATCGTCACCGCCGCCCGCTGGTTCGGCCAGGCGAAGGCGCCGCTCTCGCTGTGGTGCCAGGGCCTCAACCAGTCGGCGCACGGCACCGCCAACAACAGCGCCCTGATCCACCTGCACCTGGCGACCGGCAAGATCGGCGCCCCCGGCATGGGGCCGTTTTCCCTGACCGGCCAGCCGAACGCCATGGGCGGGCGCGAAGTCGGCGCCATGGCCAACCTGCTGCCCGGCCACCGCGATCTGGCCGATGCCGATGACCGCGCCGCCGTCGCCGCCCAGTGGGGCATCGCCGAGCTTCCGGCGCAGGCCGGGGCAACCGCCGTCGAACTGTTCGAGGCGATCGGCGAAGGCCGCATCAAGGCGGTATGGATCGCCTGCACCAACCCGGCGCATTCGCTGCCCGACCAGGCGCGGGTCCGCGCCGCGCTGGACAAGGCCGAATTCGTCGTCGTCCAGGAAGCCTACGCCGACACCGAAACCTGCGCCTACGCCGATCTCCTGCTGCCGGCCACGACCTGGGGCGAGAAGGAGGGCACGGTAACCAATTCCGAACGCCGCGTTTCGCGCGTCCGCGCCGCCATCGCCGCGCCCGGCGAAGCACGCGCCGACTGGGTGATTGCCCGCGATTTCGCGCTGTTGCTCGGCGAGAAACTCGGGGCTGGCGCAACGGCCCGCCGGCTTTTCGACTTTGCCGATGAAGCGGCGGTCTTTGCCGAACACGTCAGCCTGACGGCCGGTCGCGATCTCGACATGAGCGGCCTCGATTACCCCTTGCTGGACAGCGCCGGTCCCCACCAATGGCCGTTTTCGACGGCGCGGCGCCAGGCCGGGGAGGGCGGTACGGCCCGGCTCTACGCCGATCACCGTTTTGCCACGGCCGACGGCCGCGCCCGCTTCGTGCCGCTAACGAAATTCCTGACCGCCGAAAAAACCGACGCCCGCTATCCGCTGCATCTCAACACCGGCCGCCTGCGCGACCAGTGGCACGGCATGAGCCGGACCGGCCGCGTCGCCCGGCTCTACGCCCACGAGGCCGAAGCCCGTTTGCTGCTGCATCCGCAGGACATGGCCCGGCGCGGCCTGGTCGATGGCGATCTGGCCGAAGTGTCCAGCCGCCGCGCCAAAATCGTCCTGCCGGTTGCCGCCAGCGATGAAATGGCGCCCGGCCAGGCTTTCCTGCCCATGCACTGGGGCGGCCGCAGCCTGTCGCACGCCGGCGCCAATTGCCTGACCATGCCAGCCTTCGACGCCCAGTCGAAGCAGCCGGAACTCAAACATGCGGCAATCCGCCTCGACAAGGCCGAATTGCCCTGGCGCCTGGTCGCCCTGCGCACAACGCTCGACCAGACGGCGGCCGCCGAGCAGGTCCTGATCTGGCGGCAACGCCTCGCCACCCACTTGCCGGACTGGGCCTTCGCCAGCCTGACACTGGCCGGGCGCGAGCAGCCCGTGGTCGTGCTGCGCATCGCCCTGGCAGAAGCGCTGCCGGCCGCCAAAATTGACGAATTGGCAAAACTGCTCGATTTCGACGAGCAGTTTTGCCTGGCCTATCGCGACGCGCGGCGCGGCATCTGCAAGATCGCCCAGGTTGAGCCGGAAACTGCCGGCGACCTGACCTGCGGCGTCCTGCTGGCCGGCGAAACGGCCGCCGCCGACTGGCTGCTGGCTGCGATGAGCGAGCGCCAGCCGGCCGAAAGCCTGCGCCGCTGGCTGCTCGCCCCGGTCTCGACCCCGCCGACCCCGGTCACCGGCAAGGGCCGCATCGTCTGCAACTGCTTCAATGTCGGAGAAAGCGAAATCGCCACCGCACTTGCCGCCGGGGCCGATCTCACCAGCCTGCAGCAACAGCTCAAATGCGGCACCTCCTGCGGCTCCTGCCTGCCGGAGATTCGCAAGAGGTTTGCCCTGAAGCATTGAGGTGGTTGGCTGGATGGTCGGGGGCTTTCAACAGCACCCGATCCATAGTGGTTTCAGCAATCGCTGAAAGTAGCCTCTGGAATGAAATTAACACCAGATTTTCAGTGAATGTGGTACTTTCAGCAAATGCTGAAAGAGCCTAATATACCGAAAGAAGCAGAAGCTCGCGCTTATGAAGCGCTGCGCGGCTTGCTTGAGAAGATCCCGATCCTTCAGGTCGAAGGCATCGAGGCCGAAGCCGTGTCCGGCGATTGGCAGCCGGACTTCATCGCCCGGCTGCTCGTGGACGGGCGGCCGCACCTGCTCATCTGCGAGTACAAGTCAAACGGGCAACCACGGCATGCCCGGTCCGCCGTGCTGGAGCTGCGGAACTACGTTGCGCATCGAGCCCCCCTGGCGACGCCCATTTTCATCGCGCCCTACATCTCACCCGCGGTGAGGCAATTGTGCGAAGAGAAGGGCGTCGGCTTTCTCGACCTGGAGGGAAATGCCCGGATCGCCTTCGCTGGCGTGTTCATCGAGCGCGTGGTGACGGACAAACCGGCAGTCGAACAACGCGAACTCAAGTCGCTGTTCCGGCCGAAATCTGCTCAGGTACTGCGCGCCATGCTGCGCGAGCCTGGCCGTGCATGGCGCGTTACCGAATTGTCGGAAATTTCCGGGGTCAGCCTCGGGCATGTCAGCAATGTGCGCACCGGCTTGATTGATCGGGAATGGGCCCGCGCCTCGGACGATGGCCTGGTCCTCTCGGCGCCTGATGCACTCCTGGACGCATGGCGGGACAGCTACACCGCGCCACCAGGCGAACGCCTGCGCTTCTACACGCCGCTGCATGGCAGTGCACTCGAAGACGCGGCGCGCAGCGCGCTACGCGACGCCGAGGCGCACGGGCATGCTGCCTTCGCGTCATTCTCGGCGGCGCAGTGGCTTTCTCCTTACGGGCGCACCAGTACGTACTACTTTTTTGCTGACGACGAAGGTCTACGCAAACTCCAGACAGCATTGAAGCTCACGCCCGTCTCGAAAGGGGAGAACGTGGTCGTCACCGCGCCGAAGGACTTCGGACTGCTCGCCGACACCGTTGAACCTGCTCCAGGCGCGGTCTGCACGAGCCCGGTGCAAACCTACCTCGACCTCTCAATTGCCGGTGAGCGCGGTGCCGAGGCCGCTGATCACCTGCGCCAGGAACGACTCTCGTGGTCCAAATGACACCCCCTAAGGAAGCGCAGTCGGCGGCCGAGTACGACGACCGCACGACCGCGGCCGTCAAGTCCGTGCTGATCGAGATCGGCCAGATTCTTGGCAGCTTCAAGGGCAAGTTCGCCATCATCGGCGGCGCGGTTCCCTGGCTGCTGTTGGCCAACGAAGACATGCCTCACGTCGGCACGCTCGACGTGGACGTCGGGCTGGACGCGGAAGCACTCGGCGACGGCGAATACGCCACCTTGATCGGCGCACTTCAAGGCCATGGATACGCCCAGCGCGGGGGGCTTCGGCGCTTTCAATTGGTTCGCCAGGTTCCCGCGCGAGATGAAGGGGAAGCGATTGATGTCGTGGTCGATTTCTTGATGCCGCGCGATGCGGAAATCGTCAAGAACGATCCGCCCTTGATCAGCGACTTTGCCGTGCAACGGGCGGATGGCGCCGACCTGGCGATGCGCTTCTATCAGCTCGTGGCTGTGGCCGGGCCGATGCCGGATGGTGGGACAAACCGTGTGGAGATCGCAGTGTGTTCGATCCCCGCTTTGCTGGCGATGAAGGGCCATGCGCTGGCCGGCCGCTACAAGCAGAAGGACGCCTACGACATCTACTACTGCGTGCGGAACTATCCCAGTGGGATCGATGCGTTGGCGCAGGAATGTCGCCCACTGCTGGGGCATGCAAGCGGTGAACGCGGCTTCCGGCACATCGCCGACAAGTTCGATACCTTCGATGGACACGGCCCAAGCTGTGTGCGGCGCTTCGTCGAAGACACGCACGCGCTGGGTGATCGCACGCCCGAACAGTGGCAGCAGGATGCATTCGGGCAGATCGACGCGCTGCTGCGCGCTATGGCACTGCGAGATTGAGTCGGCCCCGATGGACTACGCGCAACCAGATTCAGGACATTCTCTGGAGCGCCCGGATGGGACATCTCCATAGCGGAACGGTTGGCCAGAAACTGAGTTGCAATCTGATTTTGGATTTTGAGCGCGAGTAACTACACTGGTACGCAGTCTAATTCAGATAACTCTAATGAATCGGGGGGCGTAATGTTTGCCAACGTATCTATGAAGGCGCGCTTGTGGCTGCTAGGCATCACCAGCGCCTTGGGGATTTCGGTTTTGGCCTTTTCGTCGATCTGGTACGCCCACAACAGCAAGGAAATCCTGACTGATTTTGTCGACGACCGCATTGCCCTGAATCAGTCAGCCACGACTGCCTATGCGCATGGCTTGCAAATGGGGCAGGCCTTGCGCAATATCCTTCTCGATCCAACCAACAAGAAGGGCTATGACAACTTTGCGGCGGCCCGGGAAGCGTTCAGCAGCGAAAGTGACAAGCTCGCCGGCTTGTTGCAGTCCGGTACAGACAAATCTGCCGTCGCCAGCCGCCTGAAGGGCAATATCGAGCAGTGGCAGCCCTACCAGAAGCAAATCATTGAACTGGTCCAGGGTGGCAAGCGTGACGAGGCCCAGGCTTTGCTGGTAGCCAAGGAAACCCCGGCCTGGCGTGCGGTGCGGACCGACCTTCTCGATCTGGTCAAGAGTTCGAAGGAGCTTGCCAACGCTGACCGGGTCCGCTTGCTCGACAGTTTCGACAGCGCGCAAACCCGGGCCATCGTTCTGGGCCTGCTGAGTCTGGTACTCGTTGCCACGATCAGCGTTTTCGTTGCCCGAGCCATATTTCTCCAGGTTGGTGGCGAACCGGCTTACGCAGCATCCTTGCTGCAGAGTATTGCCGAAGGCGATCTGACCCGCCGGATTGATATCAAATCCGGCGACCAGCGCAGCATCATGGCCGCCATGAGTCGCATGCAGTCGCAGATTCGTCAATTGATCGGGCAGACGATAGACAGCTCGAATCAGGTCGTTCGCGAAAGCGAATCGATGCGTTCCGACGCAACCCGCCTTTCGCTCTCGGCCGAAGAGCAAAGTACCGCAAGCTCGGCAATCGCTGCTGCGGTGGAGCAACTGACTGTCAGCATCAGCGTCATGTCGGATAACGCGAACGATGCTGGTCGTTTGTCCGGTGAGTCGGAGAAACAGGCGCACGACAGCCGGATCGTTGTTTCGGAAGCGACAGAAACGATACATGCCGTGGCCGGCCAGATGGCGGTGGCGGCGGAGACCATGCAGGACTTGTCAGCCAAAGTGACCAGCATTACCGGCATTGTTAAAACCATTCACGAAATTGCCGACCAGACCAATCTGCTGGCACTCAATGCGGCCATTGAAGCGGCGAGGGCCGGTGAGCAGGGGCGGGGCTTCGCCGTGGTGGCCGACGAGGTGCGCAAATTGGCCGAACTGACAACGAAATCGACCCAGGAAATATCGCTGATTGTTTCCGGGGTGAGGCAGTCGACTGATGCCGCACTGGCGACCATGACCAAGGCTCAGGACATGGCTCTGGACGGGGCATCACGTACCGAGAGTGTGCGTTCTGCGGTATGCGTGATGGACGAATCCTCCGGTCATGTCAGCAAGGCCATTGCCATGATTGCCGATGCGCTACGCGAACAGACCGCAGCCAGTACAGATATTTCGCAGCGTATCGAACTGATCGCCCAGGGAATTGAACTGACTCACGCCACCGCCGCCGAATCCAGCCAGAGATCCGGTACGCTGGTCGATCTGTCGCATGCCTTGAAGGAAAGTGTCAGCCGTTTCCGGGCCTAGGCGCCAGCCTGACGCGCCGCAAGGCAAAAGGGTCAGAGAGGTCAGAGAGGTCAGAGACATTTCGTTTTCCAAAAACGGGAAATGTTTCTGAGCCCTTTGGTTCCCGAACTAGGCTCCCGCAAGGGGGACGCTACGCATCGGAGCATTCAGTGTCATTGGGCGGCAAACGGCCATGAAGAGACGTAGCATCTGCCAAAAATCCGTTCGTTCGTACGGCTGGTATCCGTTATCTGAGCAGCCATCCAACTTTGCCAGCGGCAGGGCAGCGGTACGGCGGACTGCCGCTTAACCTTGTGCCTGAAACACAGGGGAGTCTGGATGCTCGAGGATATCGAATACAGACCAATTTGGTATTGAACCTCGACGAATGATGGTCTTGATTGCCTGGGCACATATCTGAACAGCTTGATCCACGATATCGCGAGCAGTCATGGATTGCTCTCCTATCTTGAATGTCTTATTAAGATCTACGTGGCCGGTATGGACAAGCTTGCTGCGTATCTCATACATGCGTTTTATCAGCTGAGCGTTCTTGATCCTTTCCTGCTGAGCCCCACCAATGACTCTCGCAGTGCGCATTCGTATTTTGTGGGTCATTTCCGAATTGTCGCTGTCTCCGAAAAGAGCCTCTAGACCTGTAGCTAACTCTACCGCGCTGTCTCCCGTATTGTGTCGACGGAGCGCTTGGTTCAATCGTTGTAACGCGACACGCACCTTGCTTCGGTTATCTCCGGTCAAGTTGATATACCCCGCGACCATCTCTTGTGCTTCTGCACAATTCAAAGTGGGATAGTCTTTGGCACCGAGCGGGAGAATCTCGAGCATTTGCATACTTCGCCCCCCAGAAAGGATGTTTGCCTCCTCCAGGTCGGGGTCGTCAAAGGTAAACCACTGGGCTGCAGATATGGCTACGCGGGGGCCGACAACAGTTAAGACAAGAACAATCTCCTTTATAAGCTCGTGTGTTTTCAAATACTCATCATTGGTGAGTTCAGTGCCGAGATCAGGATCGAAAAGAAAAGGATCAATCTTGCGCGTGACAACTAACGCAGATTGCGGTGGTGTAAAACTGAGCGTCGTAATGATGGGAGAACTTAAGTTAGAAAACTCTGCACCCATCATCCATTGTTTGTTTTTACTTTCGGGCAGATTGTCGATAGGGACGAGCTTGATGCCTTCTGTGAGAGGGATTTCTTGTTCCACCGGAACCCCCCAAAGAGCATCAATTGTTTTCCCTGTTGCCACGGTAGTGCTGAGGACTTCTTGAAGCCATGCAATAGCGTCTTCTGGGCTTCCGGTTCGAAGTGCCCGGCGAAGTAATGGGAGAGCAACGAACGCGGGGTAGAAACCGCAGCCCCCATTATCAGTTCGGATCATCTTCGTACGATTTCCAGGGAACCGCTGGTCCTGTACAAGCCGTTTGGTTAGCCTGTTGCCTATCAAGTTATACATCTGAAGACTTGCCATTGACGATGTGTGTGTATCGTCTGATTGCAAGGCTTCCAGTAAGGTCAAATCGCCGTTTAGGAGTCGTATTGTTCGCCCTTGCTCGAAGGCACCAGTAAGTTCTTCTAGCAATGACAAATCAGTTTGTTCGACGATTTTTTTATCTGACTTTTGCATGGATTGTTGATGCCCGAGTTTGTAATTTGAACGGCGCATTATATTGATGCCGAGGTGTGCTCCTTCAATAGATTCTCTGCGATCATAATTGGTGGCACACATGCCTGCCTCCGGAAGTATAGGGACGGCAGCTATCCGTTCACAAAACGGCTATAACGCATTGCAGATGTCATCAGACAGCTCAGGGCACTCAGCCGTTATCGGCTTAAGTAAAAAAGTGGGCAGAGACATTTCGCTTTCCAAAAACCGGAAATGCCTCTAACCCCTTGGGTCGTTAATCGGGTGGTCAGCGGAACGGCCGGCCGCCGAAGCGGTCAATTGCCTGGGATGGGCTTTGGCGCCTCGGGTAGACACCGTGGCGTCGGCTTTCCCGATTCCTCAAAGGAGAACCACGATGCCCGCACTTTCTCTCGCTGACCGCGCCAGCGGTGCCCTGCTTGGTGCCTTCATCGGCGAGGCGCTGGCTGTCGGGCCGCATTGGTATTACGACCTGGATCAGTTGCGGGCCGATTACGGTCCATGGATCAGCGACTACACGACGCCCAAGGCGGGGCGTTACCATGCCGGCCTGCAGGCTGGGCAGTCGTCGCAGGCCGGGCTTTTGCTGCGTCTAACCCTGGAATCGCTGGTCGCCTGTGGTGCCTATGATGAGGCGGATTTCTGCCGGCGGATGGATACCGACTTTTTCCCGCTCATTGATGGCCAGCCGCTGCACGGTCCCGGCGGCTATACCAGCCAGTCGATCCGCGAAGCCTGGCGCCGGCGCGTCGGACTCGGCCTGCCCTGGGGCCAGGTCGGTGGCAATGCCGATACCACCGAAGCGGCCGAGCGCACGCTGGTCATCGCCATCCGTTACGCGCTGCAACCGGCGGCGCTGGCGGCGGCGGTGAGCAGCAATACCGCGCTGACCCAGACCGACGGCACGGTACTGGCGATGACTGTTGCTTTCAGCGCCGTGCTCGGCCTGCTGGTCGAGGGCGAGGCGCTCGATGGCAATATCTCGGGCAAGCTGATGGCGCGCGTCAAGACGGGGCAACTGCCTTTCCATGCGGTGACCAGCGGGCAGTTGCAGGCGCCCCGGCCGGGGCAGGAGGAAGCCCCACGGGCCGGCCGTTTTCCGTCGCCGGATGCGCTGCTCAGCCAGTCCTCGATCGCCCTGGCGGCACTTGACCCGGCAATCCGCATCGAACCGGCCTGGAAAGTGGCGCAGCTCTATGGCCTGCCCTGCGCCGTCTATCACCAGTTTCCCGCCGCCTACTACCTGGCGGCGCGCTTTGCCGGTGATTTCGAGTCGGCCGTCCTGCACGCCGTGAACGGTGGCGGCCAGAATCAGGCGCGGGCCATGCTCAGCGGCGCCCTGGCCGGGGCGCAGTGCGGTCTGTCGGGAATTCCGCAGCGTTTCCTGGATGGTCTGGAAAAGAGCGGCGAACTGTGCCAGCTAGCGGGTCGCCTGGCGGACCAAATGATGGCGGCCGGGTGCTGAGCCGTCGCCCGGAAAATTCACCGAAGTCCATGAAAACAATGTGGTTTTATGCGCTCGTCAAGCGTGCTGCTGTGCAGCATGACTTTTCTGTTTTTTCGTTTCACTATCCGTAAATCGTTGCTGATACCGCAGCTCAGAAGGCGGATCGGCGGCGCGCTTTTTTCGCGACCCCACCCCACACATGGAGGAGACACCATGCAAAAGTCGCTTCATATCGATCCGGCCAAATGTACCGGATGCCTGCAGTGCGAAATGGCCTGTTCCTACGAACATACCGGCACTATCAACCCCTCGAAGTCGCGCATCAAGGTGTTCAACTTCGAGGATGAAGGGCGAAAAGTTCCTTACACCTGCACGCAATGCGCCGACGCCTGGTGCATGAACGCCTGCCCGGTCGAGGCCATTGTCATTGATGTATTTACCGGTGCCAAGGTGGTCAAGGAGGCGATCTGCGTCGGTTGCAAGGTGTGCACCATCGCCTGTCCGTTCGGCACGGTGAATTACATGGCGGATGTCGGCAAGGTCCAGAAATGTGACTTGTGCGACGGCGATCCGAAGTGCGTGTCGGCCTGTCCGACGGCTGCCATCACCTATGTCGATGCCGACTGGACGGGCCTCGAACGCATGCGTTCCTGGGCGGCCAAGGCCAACACTGCGAACGCCGCGGCGTAAGGAGAGAAAATCATGGCATGGAACCGTAAAATCCTGCGCGTCGACCTGAGTGCCGGCACGTGCACCGCCGAACTCCTGAACATGGCGTGGGCCAACGATTACCTCGGCTCGCGCGGCCTCGCCTCGAAATACCTGGTCGAAGAAATCGATCCCAAGGTCGATCCGCTGGCCCCCGAGAACAAGCTGATCATGGCCACCGGGCCGCTCACCGGCACCATGGCGTCCACCGGCGGGCGCTACACCGTGGTCACCAAGGGGGCGCTGACCAACGCCATCGCCTGCTCCAACTCGGGCGGTTTCTTTGGCGCCGAAATGAAATTTGCCGGTTGGGACATGATCATTTTCGAAGGCAAATCGGCCAAGCCGGTCTACCTCTATCTCGAGAACGAGCGGGCCGAATTGCGCGATGCCGGGCATCTCTGGGGCAAGACCTGCTGGCAGACCGAGGAAACCATCAAGGCCAGCCACCAGGATCCGCAGATCCGGGTGTGTTCGATCGGCGGCGCCGGCGAGAACCAGGTGATGTTCGCCTGCATCGTTAACGATCTGCACCGCGCCGCCGGACGTTCCGGGGTCGGCGCCGTGATGGGCTCGAAGAACCTCAAGGCGGTGGCCATCCGCGGCACCCAGGGCGTTTCCGGGATCAAGGATTTCCCGGCCTTCCTGGCCGCTACCACGGCCGCCAAGAAAGTGCTGGCCGACAACGCGGTGACCGGTCAGGGGCTGCCCAAGTTCGGCACCCAGGTGCTGATGAACGTGATCAACGAAATCGGCGCCTTGCCGACCCGCAATCACCGCGACGTGCAGTTCGAAGATGCCGGCAAGATCTCGGCCGAAGCCATGCACGAAAAGCGGCCGAGCGACGGCAAGGCGCAACTCGTCACCAATGCCGCCTGCTTCGGGTGCACCATCGCCTGCGGCCGGATCGCCAAAATCGACGAAACCCATTTCAGCGTCAAGAACCAGCCAGAATACTGGGGTGCTTCCGGCGGCCTGGAGTACGAGGCCGCCTGGGCGCTCGGCGCGGCGAACGGGGTCGGCGACCTGGAAGCCCTGCAATACGCCAACCTGCTGTGCAACGAGCACGGCATGGACCCGATCTCCTTCGGGGCGACGGTCGGCGCGGCGATGGAACTTTACGACCTGGGCATCCTCAGCCAGGAACAGATCGGCGTCGATGCCAGGTTCGGTTCGGCCGAGGCGCTGTGCAAACTGGTCGAAATGACCGCCAAGGGCGAGGGCTTCGGCAAGGAACTGGGCCTGGGCAGTGCCCGCCTGTGCGCCAAGTACGGTCGCCCGGAACTGTCGATGAGCGTCAAGGGGCAGGAATTCCCGGCCTACGATTCGCGCGGCATCCAGGGCATGGGCCTGACCTACGCCACCTCCAACCGCGGCGCCTGCCATCTGCGTTCCTACACCGTGGCTTCGGAAGTGCTCGGCATTCCGGTCAAGACCGATCCCCTGAGCACCGAGGGCAAGCCGGAACTGGTCAAGGCCTTCCAGGATGCGACCAGTGTCTTCGACGCCGCCGGCATCTGCATCTTCACCAGCTTCGCGTGGACCCTGGCCGACGTGCAACCGCAGATCCAGGCGGCCTGTGAGGGCGACTGGTCGATGGACAAGTTGAATCTGGTCGGCGAGCGGATCTGGAACATGGAGCGCCAGTTCAACCTGGCTGCCGGCTTTACCGCCCGGGACGACGACCTGCCGATCCGCCTGAAGACGGAGCCGGCCAAGACTGGGCCGGCCAAAGGCCTGGTCAGTGGGATCGACCAGATGCGGCCGGAGTACTACAAAGTTCGCGGCTGGACGCCGCAGGGCATCCCGGAGGCGGTCACCCTCGAACGCCTCGGGCTGTAGCCGGGTAGTCGTCGGCGGGGTGGCGGACGCCGCCCCGCCTTTTTCCCCACGGAGAAAAGTACATGAAACACATCATCCTCGGCAACGGACCGGCGGGTGTGGTGGCCGCCGAAACCTTGCGCCGTAGCGCCCCGCAGGACGACATCCTGCTCGTCGGCAAGGAGGACGCGCCGCCCTATTCGCGGATGGCCATTCCCTATTTGCTGGAAGGCGATATCGACGAATCGGGCACCTATCTGCGCAAGTCCGACGACCATTTCGCCCGCCTGGGCATCGCGCAGCATTGCGGTCGCGCCGTCGCTCTCGATACCGAGCGGCGCACCCTGTTGTTTGCCGATGGCCATTTCGAAAGCTATGACCGCCTGCTCATCGCCACCGGTTCGCATCCGGTGCGGCCGCCGATTCCCGGCATCGACCTGGAACAGGTCAAAACCTGCTGGACCCTGGACGATGCGCGCGCCATCGCGGCCATGGCGATGCCCGGCAAACGGGTGCTGCAACTGGGCGCCGGCTTCATCGGCTGCATCATCATGGAAGCCCTGGTCAAGCGTGGCGTCGACCTGACGGTGATTGAAATGGGCGATCGCATGGTGCCGCGCATGATGACGCCGCAAGCCGGCGGCATGATCAAAAGCTGGGTCGAGAAGCAGGGCGTCAAGGTCCTGACCCGCGTCGGCGTCGACCGCATCGAGCGCGGCAGCAACGCCCCGCTGCGCGTCACCCTGACCACCGGCCAACACCACGATTGCGACCTGCTCATCGTTGCCGCCGGCGTCGTGCCCAATGTCGCCTTCCTTGAAGAGACCCCTATTCATGTCGCCAAGGGCATCCTGGTCGACGACCGGATGCAGACCTCGGTCGCCGGCATTTACGCCGCCGGCGACGTTGCCGAGGCCCCGGACCTGCAGTCCGGTCGCCACCTGGTCGCCGCCATCCAGCCCAATGCCGCCGACCAGGCGCGGGTCGCCGCGCTCAACATGGCCGGCCAGCCGGCGCGCATGAAAGGCGTGCTGGCCATCAATGTCCTCGATTCCCTGGGCATGATCTCGACCTCCTTTGGCGAATGGCAGGGCGTGCCGGGCGGCGAGGGCGTCGAACGTGGCGACGAGGCGCTGGGCCGCTACATCAGTCTGCAATTCGACGGCGATGTCCTGGTCGGCGCCACCGCCATCGGCCTCACCGAACACGTCGGCGTGCTGCGCGGCCTGATCCAGGCCAAGACCCGGCTGGGCGACTGGAAGAAAATCCTGCTCACCACGCCGACCCGCTTCGCCGAGGCTTATCTCGCCTGCCAGCGACCGCATAGCTGATGCGCCTCACCGTCAAGCTCTACGCCACGCTGGCCGACTACCTACCGGCCGGCAGCCGCCACAACCGGGTGGCCGTCGACGTCGGCGAAGCCGCCTCGGTCAGCGAGGTGCTGGCGCCCTACGCCATTCCGGCCAAGCAAACCCATCTCGTGCTGCTCAATGGCGTCTTCATTCCCGCCGAAAAGCGCGCCTCGACCCGACTCAAGGAAGACGACACCCTGGCCGTCTGGCCGCCGATCGCCGGTGGCTGAGGCGCCGTTTCCCTGGAGCGGCCAGACGGTGCGCCAGCTGGGCAGCAGCGCTGCCGAATTCGAGCGGGTGCTCCGCCTACTCTTCCCCGACGGCATCCGCGCCGATCCCGACGGACTGACGCTGTCCTGCGAAAACACCCAAATCCGCTTTGCCATCCGGACCGAAGACAGCCGGCGCCTCGGCTCCCTGCAACTCCCCACCATCCACCTTGAAATCAGCCTCCTGGCAGGCGAAGCGGCAACCGCCACCAGACTGCTGGCGCTGATTGACCAGGCGAATCAACGGGGCGGCGGCTGAGCTCGAACGCCATCTCCGGCGACCGGCGATGGCCGGGGAAATCGAGCGCCGGGTAGGGGCTGAACGAAAAATCGCCCGGCTGGCCGTTGCGTCGAACGTGACCACTCTACTCGTTGCAAACCAGTCTCAAGCCGGATGGTTGCTTGGTTAAAAACCGTTACTGCAGTCAAAAGCTTTATTAACATCGTGCACCATGTTGCCATCATCTTTGTAGGGGTTTGCCTCGCCAGGTCTGACGTGGCGCATGTAGGCATCCTGCAACTTGGGCGGCACGGTTGCGAAATCGGTAACGAGTCGATCCTTGGGTAGCACCTTGTCCAGCAGTTTCTTTATCCTTCGGCGCATAGCCTGCGGCAACACGACCGCCTAGGGCAAGGCGTGAAAGTCTCTTTGGCCACCCCGTTTCGGTATCGGCAAAACGGGACATGTCATTAGGCTGGATCGCTGATCGCGGCCCCATAGTCGTTACCGTCAAAATCGTTTCGGCTGACCGTTCGGGTACATCCAGTCGGCGTTTTCTTTGATGTCGAAAGCTTTCTGGAAAGCCGCATAGTCTTTCCATTTGACAGTGCCATCAGGCAGGCCGTAGTAGAACTCCAGTTGTGCAGGTTTGGGCTGAGCAGTCTTGCCGCGGTTGTTCCAGGCCTTCTTGGCATCGCGCGCCAGATCGATCAGCGGACCAATTCTGCCTGATGCCGGGGCGTCGCCGTAGAACACCTCTTTTGAGACATTCGTCCAACTGATGGCGACCAGCTTTTCGTTACCCTTGGCGTCGTACTCGTAGACACGCTGAACAAGGTTTTTGGGCTTGACCGCGTATTTCTCCAGATGCTCTTCGTAATAGAGGCTGTGTGATGGGTCGTTGGCGCGGTCGGTGTTGATGACGCGTACCAGACGACCGTCCTTGTACTGTTCCTCGCGCAACAGTGTGTTGTTATAGGTGTTCAGCCAGACACGAGCTGTTAGCTGCGAACTTCCGGCCGGAAAGGCTTCCATCATGCGGGCAATGCCACCACCGGTTTCGAGCACACGGCGAAAGTTGTAGATTTTTGAGAAGTCATCGAGCAGGTTGACCGGTGCATCGTGAAGCGGAAAGAAGTATGTCCCGACTTTGTCGCGATATCTTTCGCTGGTGTTAACCGCATTGTTATCTCGCGGAGCGACTTCATCGACGGCTCCGGTAATGTGCCGTATTCCAACCTTGTCATCGGTTTCCGCCTCCACTTGATAACCGTTAACCAGGAAAGACCATATCTGCCACCACCGATTGGTTTTGTTCGGACTGCTGATGTTCTGGACCGAACGGGTCAGTTTTCCGGTGGAGTCATACCGATATTCAAAGTACTCAGCGCTCTCGGCTCTGATATTGGTGCAATCTGGAGCGTTGTCAGAAAAACCATCGGCATAACGCCAGAGCCTGCCATCGCCCTGGTATAGGCGACAGGACAAGCGGTGTTGGCTCTCGAATTGCCAGTCCGTCGGTTTTGCCGAGCCTTCCTCCCAATTGAGTTCTTGGAAGTTCGCGATCTCGACAAGGTGTCCTGCAGCATCGTAACGGTAACGCGTCGCCGCAATCGGGACGTAGGTCTTGGCGATTTCTGCCAGAACTGGATTGTGAGTCTGGCTGGGTTGAGGAGGACGATCCAGGTGCTGGCCCGAAAAGTTGTAATGTTTCTCGCGTGGTATCGTTTGGTACTCACCCCGTTTGGCGCTCGTGGAGACGAAAGCCATCACTTTCCGGTTTTTCCATTCCTCCCGCCTGCAGAGACGTCGTCCGCCCTTCCCATCTGATTCATAGAAGTAAAGATAGCCTCCATGAATGGATAATTTTTTGCGATCGAACTTTTGTGGATCGGCGAGGTTTGCTGGTTGTTCCGGGAGATTTGTTTCCCACGATTCCGCCCGGATTTCCGGCGAAATTGGCTCGCCCACTTCGGGGTATTCTTCTGAGAAGGAAGCCTTCCGATTGGCTGGGTTGGGGCGCTGAATATCGAAGAACACCTCATGCTCTTTGCCGGGGGATCGGCCAGCGTCCTTGAGGTCGTTACATCCGGTAGTCAGTGGCGGCAGATATTGCTCGGTCGCCTGGGTGCCGCCAGCGACAGCCAGCAAAAACGAGATCCACCATTTCATATCGCAACTTCCTTCTGCTCGTCGGCCTGATCGGCGGAAGCCATCGCAGAGTCAGTGCTTGGGCGGGACTGCCTGTTTTCCGCGGTCATGAAGGCTCCCGTTTTGCCACCCAGCCAGACATCATGCTCTTCGCTGCCGAACATCAAGGGCATTTCGACCCAGAAGCCGGATAACCCATTCTGGAGTTCGGCAAATGCTTTATTAACATCGTGCACCATGTCGTCATCATCTTTGTAGGGGTTTGCCTCGCCAGGTTTGACGTGGCGCATGTAGGCGTCCTGCAGTTTGGGGGGCACGGTTGCGAAATCGGTAACGAGTCGATCCTTGGGTAGCATCTTGTCCAGCAGCTTCTTTTTGTCCTTCGGCGTATAGCCTGCTGCAACACGACCGCCTAGGGCAAGGCGTGAAAGTCTCTTCGGCCAACCCGTTTCAGTATCGGCAAAACGGGACATGTCATTAGTTGGTACATGCTGGAAAACCTTTGAATAGGTTTGGGCATTCGTCCTCGCCAGAGTCTGGATTGCCTTCCTGGTTCCTACCGAGACAGGTTTGTCGAGATTTACCCCCGGCGGCAAGGCGGCTTTTCCTGTGCGCGGAGGATATTTCAATTTATTTGCGTATGGAGGAGGCTCGTCATTTTTCTTGCCAGGACGGTCTGCACGCATGAAGGCATCCTTGTCCACATCCATCCCCAAATGCTTTTGCCAGAGCTTCTTGCGCAGTTCGCGAGCGAACTTCCGTGTCGTTACCTTGTAGCCCGTGCCGAGGTCCATGGCTTCAGTGTCGTTGTCGACAATAACCGCCGCAAGCTCTGTATCGCCGTCGCCTTGCAGGCTGCGATCATTGATGTTGGCGCTGCCGATGATGGCGATGGCATCGTCGACGATCATCAGCTTGGCGTGCACATAGACTTGCTCGGTGATGACAAACTGGCCTTTGAGCGTTTGTGCCGAGACCTTGCGTTCTTTGCTGCGCTCGTCGCGCTCGAACCAGGCGGTGGCACCCCAACTGCGAAGATTGAGGAAGGTCAGATAGAGACTCCAGGAGTCAATGGAAATTTCTGCCTCGACCTGCTTGTCGCTCGGGCGTTTGTCGCAGGGGATTTTGTTGTTCTTGCGAGCGATGAATTCACACACCCGCCAAATCAGACTGCGCTTGCCTTGCCTGATGGTTTGTAGAGCCCAGTACTGTTGTTTGGCAACGGAACCCGAGGAGAGATTTCCTTCTGGGTGTACCGGCATCACGACATAGACGTGGAAGAGCCTGCCCTGTTGTACTGCCACAGCGATACGGGCAGCAATTTCGTCAATGATGACATTCTTGGTTGGGCTAGCTTCGAAACTTTTCGATTTTTTGCAATCGCTTAGGAAAAACTGGTTTTCGATATAAATGAAGGCTTCCGCTTTACGAATCGAGTGCACCATCGCCTCAAGGATGCCATCCATGTT
This sequence comes from Pseudomonadota bacterium, assembly GCA_018261905.1. Lineage (GTDB taxonomy): Bacteria > Pseudomonadota > Gammaproteobacteria > Burkholderiales > Rhodocyclaceae > Azonexus. Next base: position 88,568 of record JAGTRU010000026.1, read on the forward strand.
GCCGCTGCCCATATTGGCATATTCGCTTTTATCTTCTGCCAACCCAGCATCGCTAACCGGGTGAAGGGATTCGAATTTCGCCTCTTTCTGCCAGAGGCTTGCGCTCATGGAGCGGACAATTTGAACTGTAACATTCCCTGCCGAACCATGCTGTGTAATGTCGCCGAATACCGCATTCTGGGTTCCCCATCGCGCCAGCCAGCGACTGCTGAGCGGCTTGATGCCAAACTTGCTGTTTTCTTTGTCCTGGTTCACGGCAACATTCCAGCGCCGAATGAAATTGCGATAGACGTCGAAGACAGCCGGCCCCTTAATGCGGCAATGTACATCTTGCCAAGGCATACGCGGTTGACAACCTTCCTCGAAAACAAAATCGTCAATTATTTGAGAAGGCAGGTCGTTAATGTCTTGCCACAAACGTAGTGCATCTTGCTTGAGCAAGGTGGGATTTTTGGCATAGCGTTCAATATCGCCAAGGTCGTCGCTGATATCACGCATTTTGTCATTAAACCAGTTCTCGATACTGGCCTCGTTCTTGCCAATCCAGTCCAACGCAGCATCGAGTGTTGCGTCCAGTGCCTTATTAAGCTGCTTGGCGGTGATCATGATTAGCTGGAGGTCGGCACTCCACGAGCGAATCAAACCATTGGTGATATTGCCTTGAAGAATGTCATGGTAAGCCTTCGATTTATCACTGGCGTATTGATCAAGTGTTCGGTCAATGGCGATTGCGATCGCACGCAATCGGCGGTAGGTCGTCTTGAAGTAATCGGATATCTGCTCCGGTAGCGCCATGGCGTCGAGCTGTACGACGATCTGATCGATGGAAAAGCCCTTGTCCCACATTTCCTTGGCACGTTGCATCAGAATGCCAATGATGTAGTAAGGGGGGGAAAATCCGGGATGCTCACCGCCAAAATTTACGTCGGCCGGCTTGCTTTGCCCCGCCCAAGGTTTGGTCAGTTTTATCTCTTCGGCAGTGAGTAAGCGGCCGGCTGGAAGTCCAGGGTTGTACATATCATTGATCCTGTGCAGCACCGGATCAATTACCACGTCAAAATTGTTGTCACACCACCGTCCGTAGGAAAGGTCCATCCCGCCGACGAATGCAATCGTACCGTCTACAACCACGGTTTTCTGATGATGGGCGAAGGCGATATTTTCAAATGCGCGGCCGGTCATCGGCTTTTGCAAGGCAACCTCGAGCGGCAGGTTCGTAGCGGGATTACGCTTAGGCCCCTTTCCTTTTGCGAAGTCTTGGTCGGTGGGGTTCAATTTCATCAATTGCTGACGGACATGGTTTTCGTGGGTGTAGAGAGCAGCTTCAACGCTGTCATAAAGCAACACCTTGACTTCAATCCCTTCCTCCACTTTCTTAGCTAGAAGCTCGCTGAGACGCCCTGAATAGTTGGATGAGCCACGATTCATCAACTCAACATCAAAATCCATTTGCCAATCGGCTAAGAGAATAAATTTCTTCGCACCGGTAATTGCCGCTGCTACTTGCTCAAACATCTCTTTGCCCGTGGTTATGGCCGTCACCTCGTTGCCGTGTCGTGGCATCGCGAAACATGGGGCGCTACGCTGGAAACAATCGCCAGAAATTGTATGACGCGTATCCGCACAAAGGCTGACGTTCGGAACGGTATTTGTGGGACTAATGGCCATGCTCAACCTCTATAGATCAATGTCTTTTTTGGGGGTGCCCTTAATGCGCGATTTGTTGTCGTACTCGGCCCAACGTCGCATTTCCTGATGCGACTCGTCCGTCGCATCCGCAAGATTTCCAATGTAATTTTTTGCATCGAGGATACGGGCGCGCTCAGCCTGCTCGTTCGATTGAGCGAAGTTAGTAGGTGCCATCATCGCAGCGCTCATGCCATGGAGTACCCAGATTCTTCCTGGGTATTGCTGGATGCTGGTCCATAAGTCTTTGCGCTGCACCTCATCTAGGTTTATTTCGCCATTTCCATCAGTAGCCCCCGAGGCCAAAGTTCGTTCATGCATCGCGTCGTCATGTAAATGGTATGTGGCGAGACCTGGATCCTCGAATTCCATATTTTTTGCTAATACAATTTTCCAGTCCCTGCTTGCACCGTCTGAGCCTGCGAATCCAGGGATATCTTGCAACTTGAGTTTGAAGTCCAGTTTTTCCGGTGCCAGTTCATTCCTTGGCATCGAAGGTAGTTGGTAACTCATCTGCGCCGGCCCACTAAACTTCTTGTTCGACGCATGAATCGTAATCGTCCCCGGGCACTGCACGACAATCCCGCCGTCAATCGTGATGCTCGCCCCGCCGCTTACCGCCAGATGCACTTTCTTCGCCGCCGCGAAGTCGATGTTGGCGTTGGCGGAAACCAGCTTCATATCCTTCTTCGCCTGGAATTTCATCTCGTCGCTCTGCGCCTGCAGGTCGATGTCGTCCTTGGCGGCGATCAGTTTGAGGCCGGTGTTGCCGTCGCCCGGTTGAATGGCGCCGGCCAAGAGGCCGATGGCCTGGCCGCTGTGGATTCTGGCCTGGCCGGCGATGGCGAAGTTGCTGTCCTGGCCGCTGGCCAGGGTGGTGGTTTCGCCGGTGGCGAATTGCAGGTTCTGGCCGGCGATGTTGCCGAAGCCGGCTTTCCCCGCCTGGAGGATGGCCGGGTCGGTGAGGTGGGGGTGCTTGTCGCGGCCGGTGGCGATGTTCTTTTGCCCGGCGTCGTTGAGCGCGGCGCTCTGGTCCTTGCCGTCGACCATGCCGCTGGCCACCTTGTGCAGGGCCTTGAGCGGGGCGGCGGT
>JAGTRU010000027.1 GCA_018261905.1 Pseudomonadota bacterium
GATGCCGAAAAGCACCCGCGAACACATCGAACGCTGCGAAACCTACCTCGCCACCGGTCGCGCCCCGGTCATGCCGGTACCGCTGCCGGCCTGAATAGCCGAGTCTGGCGAAGCCATTGTCAATTGCGCTTCGCTGATTGCCCTCTGACCGGCAACGATTTCGGATGATGGAATCTCTCCGCTCCTACGCCCAACTCCTGTTGCTTTGGCATGCTCCAACCGAGCAAATCATTCGCTCCCGCATTGCGACTCCATAACGGCCCAAAGCGGTCGGCCACATTTTGTTACGTAGGCCGCTCAGGCGAATGGATTTGTTCAGCATTTCCTTAGGCGCCGAAATTTTGTGCCATGCAACAATGGCCAGAACATCATCCTGAAAAGACCCCAAGAAATACCCATTGTTATATTGCTGCCATGCAGCAATCCTGAAAGAATATGCGCACAACACATTCCATCGGGGAACTTCATGTTAGCTCGCCTCAAAATTCGCCATCGCCTGGCCTTGCTGGTGATCAGTGCCGTCGTCCTGATGATGCTGACCGCCGCCTATGGCTTAAGCATTTTACGGAGTTCCATTCTCGAAGACCGGCGGATCGAAACCCGGGAAACGGTCAATGTCGCGTACAGCATCGCCGAGCATTTCGGCAAGCTGGCGGCGGCTGGCAAGATGACCCAGGAAGCCGCCCGCGAGGCCGCCCAGAGCACCATTAGCGGCCTGCGTTACGAAGGGGAAAACTACTTCAGCCAGTACGACACGAGCTACCACATCCTGCGCCACCCCTTCAAGCCCGAGCTCAACGGCAAGGACATGGCGGACCTCAAGGACAGCACCGGCAAGCGCATCGTCTATGAACTGGTCGAAGCCGCCAAACGCGGCCAGGGCGAATTCGTCGAATATCTGTGGCCGCGCGGCGCCGGCCAGACGGCGGTGGCCAAACTGGCCACCGCCCGCCTCTATGAGCCCTGGGGCCTGGTCGTCCAGTCGGGCATCTACATCGACGATGTCGAGGCCCAATTCCGCCGCCAGGCCGGCATCGTCGGCAGCGGTATCCTGTTTGGTGTCCTGCTCCTGCTCGGCCTCTCCTGGTGGGTGGCGGGCAGTATCAGCACGCCGCTCGCCCAACTCAGCGAGCGAGTCAACCAGGTGGCGGCGAGCGGCGACCTGCGCCAGCCGATCAGCGTCGACAGCGGCGCCGAAATCGGCGACATCGCCAACGCCTTCAACAGCCTGATTGAGCGCTTCGGCAGCATCATCCGCGACGTCGCCGGCGGCTCGCGGCAGATTCTCGACGCCTCGGAACAACTCTCTTCCAGCATCCGCCGCATCGAACAAAGCACCGCCATCCAGAGCGAAGCCGCCGCCTCGACCGCCAGCACGGTCGAGGAAATCAGCCAGAGCATCGGCAGTACGACGCAGAGCCTGCAACAGCTCGCCGGCTTTTCCGACAGTTCGCGGATCCTGACCGGCGACGGCCGCCAGGTGGTCAATGACGCGTCCGGCGAAATGGCCCGGATTGCCGACTCGGTGGCTACCTCGGCCCAGGCGGTCGACCAGTTGGGGCAGGAGTCGCGGGGCATTTCCGAAATTGTCGCGGTCATCCGCGACATCGCCGACCAGACCAATCTGCTGGCGCTCAACGCCGCGATCGAGGCGGCACGGGCCGGCGAAACGGGACGCGGCTTCGCCGTCGTGGCCGACGAAGTCCGCAAACTGGCCGAACGTACCGCCAAATCGACCCAGCAGATCTCGCAGATGATCGACGCCATCCAGGGCCAGACCGCAAGCGCCGTGGCCGGCATTCGTCAGGTTTCCAGCCTCGCCCTGCATGGCGTCGAGCTGGCCAACCAGGCCGGCGCGGCGGTCTCACGCATCGACGACAGCGTCGGCGAAGTCAGTCAGGTGGTGGCCGATATCGCCCGGGCTGCGGCGGAGCAACATCAGGCCAGCAATAGCATTTCCAGCCATATCGAGGACATTTCCCGGCAAGCCCATGAAAACACCGCGGCCATGCGCGATGTCGGGCAGGCGGCGCAAGCCCTGGAAACGATGGCCGAGCGCATGAAGGCCGGGATTTCGCACTTCCAGGTTTAATCCAGAAAACGCCATTGAACCGCAGAGACGCAGAGATACTGAGGAAAAACAAAGGCTTGCCAGGCTGATTCAGCCCACCTTCTGGGTGAGCCGCAAAAACCTTGCAAGCCACTGTTTTTACGTTTTTCTCTGCTCCTTTGCGACTCTGCGGTAAGGTTTTTAGGTTTAACCTTGAAACCTCAGTTGAACGAGGCTGTTGGTGCGTTTGGGCGGGATGGCCGGCGCGAAGCGACGACGCGGCAGGCTCATGCCTGCAAGGAGGAGCGACAAAGCCGGCCGCCCGCCCAGATGTGCCAGCGGCCGCGTAGCGCTCTCACCCTTTGGGTGAATCACCTCGAAGCTACAAAGTCAGCGCTCATGCGGCTCGCCTGAGATGGATAAGCGGTCAACTGAGGTTTCAAGGTTTAAGCCAGGGCCCGCTGCAGGAGCACCGCGGCATGAATCGCCTGCCGTCCGGTGCCGTCGGCGATCTGGTGGCGGCAGGAAAAGCCGTCGGCGACGATCAGGGTTTCCGGCGCCGCCGCACGCACGGCGGGCAGCAGCGCCAATTCGCCCATGGCCACGGAGGCCTCGTAATGCTCGGCCTCCAGTCCGAAACTGCCGGACATGCCGCAGCAACTGGCATCGATGATTTCAAACTCGAATTCGGGAATCCAGGCCAGCACCTTGCGCACCGACTTCATCGCGCCGAAGGCCTTCTGGTGGCAATGACCATGGATCAGCGCCTTGCCTCCGGGAATCGGTTTGAGGTCGAGTGTCATGCCCTTGTTGGCCTCGCGCATCAGGAATTCCTCGAAGAGGAAGGCCTGTTTGCCGAGTTGCGCCACCGCCGGCCCGAGCGACAGGCTGTAGAACTCGTCGCGCAGGGCGAGCAGACAGGAGGGCTCCAGCCCGATGATCGGCGTACCGGCCGCCAGAGCCGGGGCCAGCGCGACCATGACGCGCTGGCTCTCGCTTTTCGCTGCCTCGACCATGCCTTGCGACAGGTAAGTCCGGCCGCAACACAAGGGCCGCTCCGGCTCGCCGTCGTCGCTTGCCGGACGCAGCACTTCGACGGCGTAACCGGCCGCCTGCAACACCGCAGTCGCTGCCGCGGCAACTTCCGGCGTGTAGTAATGCGTGAAGGTATCGACAAACAGCACGACCTTGCCGCGCGCCCCGGCTGGACCGGCACTGGCAGCGGCCAGCGGCCCGCCGACGATCTGCGGAATCGGCCGCCGGGCGGCGATTCCCAGCCAGCGTTCGGCCTGCCGGGCCAGCCAGGGCGAGGCATTGCGCCAGCGTACCAGCCACGACAAGGGCGTCCGCCAGCGATGCAGCCAGGCCGGCAGGCCGCCAAACAAGCGGGCCCGGCGCGATAGGCCGAGGCGCTCATTCTTCTGCGCCAGGTATTCGGTCTTGATCAGGGTCATATCGACGGCGCTCGGGCATTCCTTCTTGCAGCCCTTGCAGGAAACGCACAGTTCCATCGCCGCCGCCAGATCGGGGTGGGCGAAAGGATCGTCGCCCAGTTCGCCGTTCAGCGCCGCCTTGAAGGCCTTGACCCGGGCCCCGGTCGAATGGGCTGGGTCGTGCGTGATGCGAAAACTCGGGCACATGACGCCCTTGCCGTCACGCTGGCATTGATGGTTGTTCATGCAGACGGCGACCGCCTTGGCGTAATTGCCGCCGCTCGCCGGAATGCCGGCATAGGCATCGCCGACGCCGTAGGTGTCGTAGGCCGACCAGTCGAGATGGGTTTTCATGGAGAATGCCAAGCAAGACCGGCGCCACCGACAAAACCCATCGAATCAAACGGATAAGAAATCCGCATTTGTCGCGAACCCGACATGCCCCCCGGCGACAGGCTTGCCGCTCAGGCGCAGTGCTCGATTTCCCGACGGATCAGGATGCCGCTCCCCAGCGCCGTCATGGCCGCCTCCCGGCAGGCCAGGCCCTGGCAGCGACGGCGAAAGAGCGTTTCGTCGTGGAGCACCAGGGCGGCCGGCTGGTCGTCGTTGCCGCTGAAATAGGCGAGACCGGCCTCCGCCAGCAAGGCGGCCAGCCGTTCCGGGTCTTCGGTGGACGCCGCGTATTCGGCATCGGGCATGGCGAAGACCCAGCAAGCGCGGTGCACGCTGATGCCGGGAGCCAGTTCGAAAGCCAGCAAAGCCCGCACCGCTTCGGGACCGGAGCGTTTGAAATCGGCCAGGTGAATGATTTCGGCCATTCCGCCCCCCTCAGTCGGCCTGGTTGCGAAAGCCGCCGGCTTTCAGCAGGCGATCGTAAAGCACGACATTGACCGTCGCCGCCAGATTCATGCAGCCATGCGTCGGGATATAGACGATATCCCGGCACCACGAGGTGACGCTCTTTTTCAGGCTGCCGTCTTCCGGGCCGAAGATGTAGAAGGCCCGTTCCGGGTGCCGGTACTCGGTCAATGGCCGGGCATCCGGGTGGATCTCGATGGCGACCGGGACGCAGCCGAAGGGAATCACCTGCTGCAGGTCGTCGACACCGATCAGCGGCAGTTGTAGATGGACCTGCTTGGTGTCGGTGCGGAATTCGACCGCCCGCCGGTAGCGCTGGCCGGTATAGAACACCGTATTGACCCCGTAACAGCCAGCGGCGCGCATGATGGCGCCGACATTCTCGGGCCCTTTCGGGTTGTACAGCCCGATACAGGAATAACCGGTGCACTCCTTGACGGCCTGTTTTCTGCTGATGGTTTCCATGCTTTTCTTCAAGTGGCGAGTTTTCGCCAGTTTACGGTGAATCGCGGCGGGCGACGATTTCTCGACCCATGAATCCTGCCCGCCCCGGAGCGGCTTCAGCCGCGAAGGGTGATCTGCTCGTTGCGCATTCGCGGCTGAAGCCGCTCCCACGGCTGGTTCCTATTAATTTGGCAGGCTCTGACCGGCCCATTTGTTCAGCATTTCCCTAAAAACCTTACCGCAGAGTCGCAGAGAAGGCGCCAAGAAAAACCTACTAACCTCAAGCGGATTTCCTTGGCGCTTTCTTTCCGCCTTGCCGCCTTGGCGGTGGATTTTGAATTTTTCACAGCCATTTAGTCGCCGCTGCACGTGCCGCCAGAATCGCCGGCACAATCGCCGGCCGCGCCGAAACCACAGGCATCGCCGCTATAGAGATCGACGCTCGGGCTGCTATAGCTTCTGCCGAGCGGCGGGCCGCTGTCGAACGGCGCGTTTTCCGGCCCATTGCGCTCGGCTGCGGCCCGCGGTTGCGCGGCACGAGCGACGCTCGGCCGAGTCGGGCACCGGGCCTGCGCCCAGAAATATCCGCACAGCCAACCGCCGCCGAGGCAGGCAAAAAGCAGTTTGAGAAGGGTCACCGTCGGCCATTGAAAAAAATGCGCCCGGCAGACGAGCAGACCGACGAGCAGTCCCAGCCCGGCCCCGAGCCGGGCGCCCGAGGATTTCTCCGGGCGCGCCAAGGGCGCGGCCTTTCTATTGTCGGTCATGGCGGGCTGTCGTTGTTCTCGGGCCGGCCGGGCTCGAGCGGGACGATCCCCGGCAGGCCGTTTTCGCCCTGCCAACGGTAGCCGGGCGGCGCCCCGAGGCGGTCGGTGGACTGCAGGCGCATCTGCTCGTCGCCCGGCCCCGCCTCGCCTTTCTCCGGCGCCGGGCGTTCGCGCGCCGGCCGGGGGGGGCGCGCCGGAGGCGGCGACTCGGCCGGCGGGGTCCGCCCGAGCAGGTTGCCGAACCAGTCGCTGACGCGATGGAGCAAGGCACCGAAGATGCCGCTTTCCGCCGCCTCGGGGAACCGGGCCTGGCGATCGATCAGGCGGGCCCGCAAGGACTGCCGGAAGAAGTCGCCGACCATCGGCAAGGCACTGTGGGCGCCCTGCCCCCAATAGTCGCTGCGTAGCGTGACGCGGTTGTCGTTGAAGCCGACCCAGGCCCCGGCCACCAGTTGCCGATGCATCAGGATGAACCAGCCATCGGCATTGCCTTGCGTCGTCCCGGTCTTGCCGGCGACATCGGCCCGGATGCCGAAGCGGGAACGGATGGCGCTGCCGGTACCACGCTCGACGACACCGCGCATGACGTCGAGCAAGGTATGTGCGGCCGCGGTCGGCAACACGTTTTCCGGCGGGGTGGCGGCGAATTCCTCGAGCAGGCGACCATCGCTGTCCTCGATCCGGGTCACCATCAGGGGCTCCTGGTACTCGCCAGCATTGGCGATGGTGCCGTAGGCGACGACCATTTCCTTCAGGCTCACCGGGCTGGTGCCCAGCGCCAGCGACGGCACGGCGTCGAGCTTGCTGTCGCGAACGCCCATCGCCCGGGCCAGCTTGGCCACCCGATTCGGACCGACGCGTTGCATCAACTGGGCGGTGATGGTGTTTTTCGAATGCACCAGGCCGTCGCGCAGGCTGATCGGCTGGCCGCTGGGCGGCCCATCGTCGGTCGGGCGCCAGATTTCGCCGCCGCTGAGCGGGATTTCCACCGCCTGATCGAGCAGCGTATCGCTCGGACTGGCGCCTTGCGCGAAGGCGGCACCATAGACGAACGGCTTGAAAGTCGAGCCGGGCTGGCGCCGCGCCTGCTGCACATGATCGAAAGCGTCCTGGCTGAAATCGCGGCTGCCGACCCAGGCCTTGATCTGGCCGCTGGCCGGTTCGAGGGCGAGAAAACCGGCCTGCACCCGCAGCTTCTGCTGGCGTAGCGTCTGCATGAAGGCCTTGTCGGCCTGCAGGCGTTTGCGGGCTTCTTCATCGCTCATGCCCGAGTCGAGCGCCGTCCGGTAGATCGGCGTCTCGCGGATGAAGGTCTGGATCAGTTCGTCCGCCGCCCCCCGTCCGGCCCGCGAACTCCAGGCGGCATCGGCAATCTCCTGCAACTGCCGGCCCTGACGCGCCACCACCTGGTTGGCCAGGGCCTGCAGGCGGGAATCGAGCGTCGTGTGCACGACCAGGCCATCGGCGTAAATGTTGTAGCCATTGCGGTCGGCCCAGGCGATCAGCCATTTGCGCAATTGCTGAGTGAAGTGCGGGGCCGGTCCCAGGGGCTCCTCCTGGCGCTCGAACTCGACGCCGAGCGGCTTCTTTTTCAGCGTCTCGAACTTGCCCGCCGTCAGCGCCTGATGCTTGACCATCTGGGCGAGCACGGTATTGCGCCGAAGCAGGGCGCGATCCGGATTGAGCACCGGGTTGTAGTAGCTGTTGCCCTTCAGCATGCCGACCAGGGTGGCGCTCTGCAGCACGCTCAGGGCGTCGGCCGAGGTATCGAAATAGGTGCGCGCCGCCATCTCGATGCCGTAGGCGTTGTAGAGAAAAGGGACGGTATTCAGATAGGTCTCGAGAATTTCCCGCTTGGTATACAGGGCCTCGATCTTGAGCGCGGTGATGGCTTCCTTGAGCTTGCGGGTCAGCGTCGGGGCGCGCCCGATTTCCTCGGGATAGAGATTGCGGGCTAGCTGCTGGGTCAGCGTCGAGCCGCCCTGACGGTCGCCGGCAAAGGTATACAGCGCGGCGCCCGCGGTGCGCCGCCAGTCGATGCCGTGATGCTGGTAAAAACGGTGATCCTCGGTCGCCACCAGGGCCGCCACCACCGCCGGCGAAATATCATCGATCTTGACCCAGACCCGGTTGGAGCGCTTGAAAACCGCCAGTTCCTTGCCATCCGCCGAAAGAATACGGGCCGGCTGCTCGAGCTTGGCCTTGCCGATATCGCTGATGCTCGGCGTAAAGGGAATCAGCAACAGCGCATAGAGCAGCAACAGCAACGGCCCGGCAGCCAACCCCCAGGCGACGCCGCGGCGGGTGGGATGGCGCAGGCGGCCGAACAATTCGGCCGCGCTGGCAGCAATGCGGGCCAGGGCCGGTTTTATGGGAAGAAAATTCACGCGGCAAAGGTACATCAAGGCGCCGACGGGGGGAAGCCGCGACGCGCCGGATTCGGGTGATCGGAAGACAATGGCGAACTACTCGCCGGGTAGGGCGCCTTTGCCGATAGCCGGGGCCCGAGTCGAAAATGCTGCGGGAGCGCCCGATTTATACCCGCTACCACGAACTCAAGTCGCCCAGCCCAATGACGGCCATCCTCATTCAGTTTTCCGACGCCGCTTGCTTCCTGGCTTCACATCCACCTGCCCGAGCGCCTTCGTCGCTTTCACCACCCGATCAAAGTCCGATTCGATTTTCAAAGTCCGGTTGAATTCCGCATATTCCGCCAGCGCCTTCTGATCAGCCTGGGTTTTGCTGATCTTGCCTTTGTGGGTCAACACCTCGTACTCGTTGAAACTCAGGAATTTGTCCACGCTGGCTGCCATATCAGCCATGCTCATTTGGACGCGGTTTTCGATGATGTTTTCGATGTAGTCGAAGAAACCGGAAATGGTGCGCTCCAGCCGCTTGATCTCCGGTTCGGAGAGGTAATTCTTGGCGATGGTGACATCCGAGGCCAGGATGCGGCCGTGCGGAGCATTTTTCCAGGTGAGCAAGCCGGCATGCGGCGCGTTGTGGTCGGTTTTACTGAGGATGATCTCGGCGGCGGTTTGGCCGGTGATGGCGTAGTGGAACTTGTTCTGCACCATGGCGTAGAAAGTCTGCGTGACGTCTGAGCGGGGATCGTAGTCCACGCTGCATTCGGCGAAAATATCGGTAATCTGCTGGTAAATTCGGCGTTCGCTGGCCCGGATGGAACGGACCCGCTCCAGCAACTCCAGGAAGTAGTCCTCGCCGAACACCTGCTTGCCTTGCTTCAGGCGTTCGTCGTCGAGCACGAAGCCCTTGCGGATATATTCCTTCAGAATCTGCGTGGCCCAGATTCGGAACTGGGTAGCGCGCTTGGAGCTGACGCGGTAGCCAACGGCGATGATGGCGTCGAGACTGTAGTGCTTGAGGGTCCGTCGGACGGCCCGCCCACCTTCTTTTTGAACTACCGAGAAATCCTCGGCAGTTGCCTTCTCCACCAATTCGCCCTCGGCGTAGATATTTTTTAGGTGCAGACCGATGTTGTCCGGAGTCGTCTGGAACAACTCAGCCATGAGGCGCTGGGGCAACCAGAGGGTTTCGGCATGGATGAGGACGCGGACATGCACTTTCTCGTCGTCGCCAGCGTAAAGCAGGAACGGGGTTTCAGTGCCTTCGGTCACCGTGATCGGCTGCCTTTCCGCCGGCGTCTCTTTCTCGGTCATGTGCCAAGCTCCCTGAAGTATGTTCGCTGAATGGTGGTCATGACACCAAGCCCAACTCACTGTGCCAAGCCGCAAGACGTTCGGGTTCTAGCATCGCTGTGCACAGCATCCGATGGACCTCGTGATGGGGTTCGCCGGGCAATAGATCGTCTTGCCATTGCTGCACATATCCCTCCACGTCAGTCGAGCACGACGAGAAACTCCGTCGCCAGCGTAATCGGTTCGATTTCGCGCACATTACGTTTGAGTTTCACCAGCCCATAGCCCGCCATCATTCGCAGAGTGCGCGACAGGTTTGGCACCTGCCGCCCGGACAACGCAGCCAGTTCGGTCAGCGTCTTGGGCTTGGCGTCACGGATGATGCGCAACAGCGCCCGATTGTCTTCCGACAAAACGGCTGCCATCGTGGCCATCGACGGAAACCAGACGGTGGGAACATCCCTGCCCTTGGCGGCAACTTCCAATTCACCGGGGCGGCGGATACCGACAATGCAGCGTTTCATTTCAATGTCACCGATTCCGTCTGGCATGATTTTGATTGTATCAAGGTGGCACAACTACAGCCAAATTTCTGGACCGGAGTATTGATCTCTCAAAGAAATGCAGTCACCCATTGAAGCGGCGAATGCTCCGCGACTCTATTTGATGCTCAGGAATGGGGATTCGCGTAGCGCGGAGGTGGCCTGTCGGATTCCTGACAAGGCGCCCGACAGGGGCGCCCGACAAAAACCACAAGCCATTGATTAATTGAATAAATCAAATCTGGCACAGCGATTGCTGAATAGGCTGCGAACCGATTTCGAGGAGCCTTCATCGTGGAACTTCCAGTTATCAGCAATACCCAACCAGCCGCAGAAGGCGGTGGCTGTTCTTCCAGTGGCTGCGGCACGGCGCCTGATGCGCTCGGCCACCTGCCCGATCATATCCGCGCCAAGGTCCAGGATCACCCCTGTTATTCCGAAGAAGCGCACCATTACTTTGCCCGCATGCACGTTGCCGTGGCCCCGGCCTGCAACATCCAGTGCAATTACTGCAATCGCAAGTACGACTGTTCCAACGAATCCCGTCCGGGCGTCGTTTCCGAAGTATTGACGCCGAAACAGGCGATCAACAAGGTGCTCGCCGTGGCGGCCGAAATCCCGCAGATGACCGTGCTCGGCATCGCCGGCCCCGGCGACCCCCTGGCCAACCCGGGCCGCACCTTCGAGACCTTCGAGCAGCTCTCCGAGCGCGCCCCGGACATCAAGCTCTGCGTGTCGACCAATGGCCTGAACCTGCCGATGTATGTGGACCGCATCGCCCAGCACAACATCGACCACGTGACGATCACCATCAACTGTGTCGATCCCGAAGTCGGCGCCAAGATCTACCCGTGGATTTTCTGGGAGAACAAGCGCATTTTCGGCGTCGAAGGCGCGCGCATCCTGATCGAGCAGCAGCAGAAGGGTCTGCAGATGCTGACCGACCGCGGCATCCTGGTGAAGGTCAACTCGGTGCTGATCCCCGGCGTCAATGACGAGCATCTCAAGGAAGTCTCGAAGATCGTCAAGGCCAAGGGCGCCTTCCTGCACAATGTCATGCCGCTGATCGCCGAGCCGGAACACGGCACCTACTACGGCATCATGGAACAGCCGGAACCGACCCCCGAGCAACTGCAGGAACTGCAGGACGCCTGTGCCGGCGACATGGCGATGATGCGCCATTGCCGCCAGTGCCGCGCCGATGCGGTCGGCCTGCTGGGCGAGGATCGCGGCGACGAGTTCACCATGGACAAGATCGACGTCATGGAAGTCGATTACGAAGCCGCCATGGTCCGCCGCAAGGAAGTGCACGACAACATCATCGAACAGCTCGAAGCCAAGCGCGGCAACGTCAAGCCGAAGGCCGAAGAACTCGGCATTCCAGCCGATGCCCGCCCGGTGCTGATGGCGGTGGCCGGCAAGAACGGCGTTGTCGCCGAACACTTCGGTCATGCCAAGGAATTCCTGATCTACGAAGCCTCGCCGGCTGGCGTGCGCTTCATGAGCCACCGCAAGACCGAGCTTTACTGCGGCGGCATGGATGCCTGTGGTGACGGCGACCTGGCCGAAGCCGGCACGGAATCGCTGCTCGATCGCAATATCCGGATTCTCGCCGGCTGCGAAGTCGTGCTCTGCTCCAAAGTCGGCTACGAACCCTGGGCCAAGCTGGAAGCCGCCGGCATCGCGCCGAACGGCGAACATGCGATGGAACCGATCGAAGAGGCCGTGATGGCGGTGTACAAGGAAATCGCGGCGACCGGCAAGTTGAGCCCGTCGGCTGAAGACAGAAAGGTGGCCTGATCATGGCACTGCAAATCACCGAATCCTGCGTCAATTGCTGGGCTTGCGTCGATGTCTGCCCGAACGAGGCGATCTACCAGGACACGCCGCACTTCCTGGTCGACGACAGCAAATGTACCGAGTGTCTGGGCGATCACAGCGTGCCGCAATGCGCTGCGATCTGCCCGATTGAAATGGCCATCGTCGATGAACTGGGCGCTTTCCTGAATCCGCCCGGTTCGCTGACCGGCATCCCCATCGAGAAGCTGAAGCAATTCGGCCTATGGAAAGAAGCGGCATAAATTTATGGCAGTAGTCACGTTTTACGAAAAACCCGGCTGCAAGGGCAATCTTCGCCAGAAGACTTTGCTCGCTGCGGCCGGCCACACTGTGCAGGCAAAAAGCCTGAAAAGCGAGCCGTGGACCGCCGAACGCCTGCTCGCCTTCCTCGGCAAGCTGCCGATCAGCGCCTGGTTCAACCCGGCCGCCCCAGCCATCAAGGCTGGCGAAATCGTGCCGGAAAACATCAGTTTCGAGCACGCCTTGCGCCTGTTGCTGGAAAACCCGCTGCTCATCCGCCGCCCGCTGATGGAAGTCGGCGAAGAGCGCCTGGTCGGCTTCGATGTGTCGGCCGTTGACGCCTGGATCGGCCTCAACAATGTCGAACTGCCGGAAGGCAACATCGAAGCCTGCGTGCATGGCCCGGAAGGTCACGGCAGTTGCGGCAGCCACGAGCACGAGGCAGGGGAAGACCATGACGGTTGCGGCGGTCACTGAGAACGCCATCGAGATTGCCCCGGGCGTCCACTGGGTGGGCGCCCTCGATCCGCATCTGCGGACTTTCGACATCATCCTGAAAACCGCCAACGGCACCAGCTACAACGCCTATGTCGTGCGCGGCGAAACGGGTGTCGCGGTGATCGACACGGTGAAGGAAAACTTTGCCGACGATTTCTTCCGCCGCCTTGAATCGGTGGCCCGTTACGAAGAAATCACCACCATCGTCTTGAACCACCTCGAACCGGACCACAGCGGCGCCCTGCCCGAGTTGCTGAAGCGCGCCCCACAGGCCCGTGTTTACCTGTCGAGCCGCGCCCAGATGATGTTGAAGGCGCTGTTGAAGCCTTCCGGTGAGAAGCCGCCCGAATACATCCCGGTGACTACCGACGATTGTGTCGACCTCGGCGGCCGCACCCTGCGTTTCCTGCACACGCCCTACCTGCACTGGCCCGACACCCAGTGCACCTACCTCGTTGAAGACGGGCTGCTGTTTACCGGCGACGTCTTCGGCTGCCATTTCTGCGACAGCCGGCTGTTCAACGACCGGGTCGGCGATTTCCGCTTTTCCTTCGAGTACTACTACGCCCACATCATGCGGCCCTTCCGCGAGAACGTACTCGACGCGATGGCGCTGATCGAGCCGCTCGAGCTGAACATGATCGCCCCGGCCCACGGTCCGATCCTGCGCCACCAGCCGCGCGACTACGTGCTGCGCTACCGCGAACTGGCCTCGCCGCGCCTGTTCAACGAGGCGCGCAGCGAAAAGACCCTGGTCGTCTTCTACATCTCGGCCTACGGCAATACCCGGCGCATGGCCGAGGCGCTGGCCGCCGGTGCCGAGCGCATCAGCGGCGTGCGCGTCTCGCTGTACGACCTGGAGGGCGGCGAATCGGGCATCTTCACCGACCTCATCGAGGAAGCCGACGGCATCGCCATCGGCAGCCCGACCATCAACGGCGACGCCGTGCGCCCGATCTGGGACCTGCTCTCCTCGCTGACCACCGTGAACATCAAGGGCAAGCTCGGCGCCGCCTTCGGTTCCTACGGCTGGAGCGGCGAAGCCGTGCGCCTGATCGAGGACCGCCTGCGCGGCCTGAAACTACGCCTGCCAGTCGACGGCCTGCGCATCAAGCTGGTGCCGGCCGCCGAGGAACTCGAACACTGCCGCAATCTGGGCGAAAGCCTGGCCCGTCACCTGACCGGCCAGGTCGAACACCGCGAAATCGACATGGCGTCGCTCGCGTAAATCAGGGAGAAAACCATGGCAAAAGCAAAAGTCACCTTCGAAGACATCGGCGTCTCGGTCACCGTGCCGGCCGGCACCCGTCTCATTGAAGTCTCGGAAAAGGTCGGCGCCGGCATCGTCTACGGTTGCCGCGAAGGCGAATGCTGCACCTGCCTGACCAAGGTCATTTCCGGCGGCGAAAACCTCGCCCCGCCGAGCATTCTGGAAGACCAGGTACTGAAGGACAACCTCGCCCCGCGCGGTCAGCGCCTGGCCTGCCAGGCCCAGATCATTGGCGGCGAAATCGTCGTCAAACCGGCCTGAAGGCCGGACACAAATAATAAAACCCAACCACAACAGAGAAACCCCTATAACCGCTCAGGAGAAATACGATGGCCCTCATTACTTTCAGTAGTCGCCTGCACAAGGACAAAACGGTCTACGCCGTCGCCGGCAGCCACCGCCAAACCGTGCTCGAACTGGCCAAGGAACACCATATCCCGATCGACTTCGGTTGCGGCGATGGCGAATGCGGCACCTGCCTGGTCAAGGTTTCCTCGGTCGACGCCAAGCGCTCGCCGATGGGCGCCCCACTGACCGATCGCGAAGTCAATGTGCTCAAGGAAATGGACCGCATCACCCCGGAGCAGATTGACCAAATGCGCGTTGACGACATCTGCCCGACCCAGTGGCGCCTGGCCTGTCAGGTCGTGCTGCGCGACGAGGATGTGTTGATCGAATACCCGAGCAAATGAGGGATTAACCATGAACGGCCCGGACCGCCCTTTCCGCCGCACAGTCATTTTCGCGGAACTGCTGCTGGTGCCCTGCGGCGCCAGGGCCGCCGGCGATCCGAACCGTTCCCTGCTGGCCAGCCTGCTGGCCGGGCAAATCATGGGCAATGGCTGCCTGCCGCCCGACCTCGGCCTGGGGGAAGAGGTCTTTCGTCATCTGCTCGACGAATACTTCCCCGGCTACCCGCTCGTCAGCACGCAGCGCCCGGGGGAAGATATCCCGGAATGGAGCGACCTGCAGAAACTGCTGCTTGACCACCGCGCCCGCCAATCCCCCTCCGAACTGCTGCTCGCCAATATCGTCGCCACCGCCTGTGGCGGGCGCGACCACCTGTGGCAGGATCTCGGCCTGCTCAACCGGGACGAGCTGAGCCGACTGATGTGGGCGAATTTTCCCGCCCTGGCCAGTGCCAACAGCGGCGACATGAAATGGAAGAAATTCCTCTATCGACAGTTTTGCTCGCGGGAAGGCATCTATGTCTGCCCCGCCCCTTCCTGCGGTGAATGCAAGGAATACGCGAAATGTTTTGGACCGGAGAACTAATCGCCCGCACCGCCCCGGTGCGACGTCGCGTCGCCCCCCCGCCCTGGGCCTCACCACTGGCTGGAAAAGCGCGCGCCGCCTATCTCGGCATGGCCATCGGCGATGCCCTCGGGGCCAGCGTCGAGTTCATGACGCCGAAAGAAATCCAGCATCAATACGGCGCCCACTGCGAGATTACCGGCGGCGGCTGGCTGCGTCTGAAAGCCGGTCAGGTCACCGACGACACGACGATGGCCCTCGCCCTCGGCAAAGCCATCCTCAGCGCCGGCCATGTCGACGCCCTGGCCGCCGCCACCGCCTTCGACAACTGGATGCGCGGCAAGCCAGTCGACATCGGCAACACCGTACGCCGCAACCTGATCCAGTTCCGCAAAACCGGCCATCCCGAAGCCCAGCCTTCCGAACACGACGCCGGCAACGGCGCCGCCATGCGCGTCCTGCCGGTGGCGCTGGCCACCTACGGCCAGCCGGCGGAACAGGTGATCGCCGCCAGTCGGGCCCAGGCCCACGTCACGCATCACAACGCACTGTCCGACGCCTGCTGCGAAACGCTGATTTTCATGGTGCAGGACTTTCTCGCCGGGCAGACGGCCGACCAAGTCCGCAGTCAACGCGTCGTCCCGCTCATCGAGCAGTTCCCGATTTACGCCTACGACCGGAAGCGCAGCGAAAACCCCAGCGGCTATGTGGTAGACACCCTGCACGCCGTGCTGCAGGGCTTTTTCGCCACCGACAATTTTGAAGACTGCCTGGTCGACGTCGTCAATCGCGGCGGCGACGCCGACACCACCGGCGCCATCGTCGGCCTGCTGGCCGGCGCCTACTACGGCTATGACGCCATCCCCAAGCGCTGGCTGCGCGCCCTCGACGAAATCACCCGGCTGCAGTGTGAAAAGCAGGCGGAAGCACTGATCGAACTGAGCCGGGGAAAACCGGCCCAGCCCGCCGACCAAACGCCCTGACCCGGCTTTCCCCGAGCGCCGTTACATGGCCCGACCGTCGAAGTGGCTGACCGGAATGGCTTCCAGATCGAGATCCTCCAGACAGCGGATATTGATTGCCGCCATCCGCTGGCCCTTGGCATCGACGCCTTCGCCATAGGGATGGATGCCACATGTCGGGCAAAAGCGGTGCTTGATCACATGTTTGTTGAAGGTGTAGGTGGCGGCTGCCTCTTCCGGCGTCAGCAAGGTCAGCTTCTGGCGTGGAACAAACCACATCAATGCCCCCTTGCGTGCGCAGATCGAACAATTGCAGGCCACCGCGCCACTGATTTCGCCTTCGACCTCGAACGCCACCCGGCCGCAGTGACAACTTCCTTGGTAGATCATTGGTGATACCTCCTCGCTGTTGAGATTAACCAAATACCCGCGCCGCCCGCCGCCGGCAACGGCCGACGGATCCTAAAAAACACCAATTGAACCGCAGAGACGCAGAGGAAATGCCACGGCTTGCCCGGATGACTCGGCCCACTTTCTGGGCGAGCCGCAAAAACGAGGCAAGCACTTGTTTTCACCTTCCTCTCGGCTCCTTGGCGACTGTGCGGTAAAGCTTTTAGGCTGACTGGCTATTCGAGCCGAGAAAATGGCGCCCGGTTCCAGCGAATCGTGCGCAGCACGGCCCGGGCAAGGCAGGGAAAACCCTAAGCTGCTATACTTTATTTCTATGGCTTTCGTTATAGACCTCTGGGGATTTCAACGTTTTCCCAGGCGCCAATAGTTTTCCTGTACGTTTTCCGATACCCAAAGGGAAAGAAATGACTATTTCCAAGCGTCTCCTGGTCCTGATGACCACGTCCATTCTGGCGCTGGTCGCCGTGGCCCTCCTCAACCTGTTCCAGATGGGCCGGGTCTATGAGGCGGCCAATTACAGCAACGAGAATGTCGTGCCCAGCGTCATCGCCCTCGATCAAGCCCTGCTCGAGTTCAGTCATATTCGCGTCCGCCTTTATCGCCATGTGCTGCACACCGACGCCAAGATCCAGGCCGATCTCGAGACCAGGATCAGCCAGGCCCGACAAGGGGTGGAAAAGACCTTGTCCGGCTATACGTCATTGATCAGCAATGCCGACGACCAGCGTCTGCTGGAAAACGACCAGAAATCCTTTGCCGCTTATGCGGCCAGCGTCAACGAAACGCTGGCCTTGTCGAAACAGGGCAAACAAGAAGAAGCCCGCAAGCACCTGACCGATGCCGCTACTACCGCGGAACATTTCAATGACGACCTGGCCGCCCACATGGAATTCAACAAGGCCCTGGGCGTCAAGAGCGCGACCGACGGGGCCGCCGCGAAAAGCTTTGCGACCTGGGCCAGCATCAGCATTGCCGGCTTTGCCATCCTGCTGATTGGCGGCCTGATTCTGCAGATTCGCGGCAGCCTGACGGCCCGTCTGGCGGAAGCCAATCATCTGGCCGACAGTATTGCCGCCGGCGACCTCTCGGCCAACAACACGCCGGCCGAGATCGGTAACGACGAGGCCGGCCAGTTGATCCAGTCGATGGAAAAAATGCGCCGCGACCTGGCCGCTACCGTCGGCCAGATCGCCGCCAACTCGCGGGAACTGGCCTTTGCCGCCGCCCAGTTATCGACCACGGCGCAACAGGTTTCGGCCAGCACCCAGAACCAGTCCAGCTCGACCTCGTCGTCGGCCGCCGCCGTTGAACAACTGACCGTCAGCATCGACCATGTCGGGGCCAATGCCGACGATGCCAGCAGTCGCGCCCAGTCGGCGGGAACGTTGGCCATCGAAAGCGGCAAGGGCGTCGACTCGGCCGCCCAGCAAATCAACGTCGTCGCCCACAACGTCGGCCAGACGGCCGAACAAATCGAAGCCCTGTCCACGCAGATTCAACAAATCGGCAAGATCACCACGGTCATTCGCGAAGTCGCCGACCAGACCAACCTGCTCGCCCTCAATGCCGCCATCGAGGCGGCCCGGGCCGGCGAACAGGGCCGCGGCTTTGCCGTGGTGGCCGATGAAGTGCGCAAGCTGGCCGAGCGGACCACCCAGTCGGTCCAGGAAATCAGCTCGGTGATCACCTCCATCCAGGGCAGCGTGGCGACCGCGGTCACCAGCATGCAGTCGAACTGCAGCATGGTGGCCGACGTGGTGGCCGTGGCCCAGTCGGCCAGCGGCTCGATGGAAGGCATCCGGAGCGCCACGGAAATCGTCCGCGACGCCATTTCCGGGATTTCCGAGGCCATGCGCGAACAGCGCAGCGCTTCCGGCGAGCTCTCGCGAAATGTCGAATCGATCGCCCAGATGTCGGAAGAAAATTCCGCCGCGGTTGCCTCCGTCGCCAGTACCGCCAACGAACTGGTCGTCGTCTCCGACAACCTGAAAGCTTCCGTCTCGCGCTTTCGCCTGTAAGCAGGCCCGACGAACCGATCAGGCCGGCGCCCGGCCGGCCTGATTATTTCCGGCGGGCCAGACAGGCCGCCAGCGCCCCATCCATGGTGGCCAGGTGGGTGGCGAACCAGTCCGGCAAGGCCTTGGCGTAATTGCGCGCCATGCCATAACGACCGGCGGCGACGCCCCTGGCGAAATGCGCCAGCTCGCCGAGCACCCGCAGATGCTCGCTGTGGTGCTCGCCAATCGCCGGGAAGCGGCAGGCCTTCATCAGTTTGCCTTCGTGTTCGAAGTGCTGCCGGGTATGTTCGTGCAGACGGGCAAAGAGGGCCGGGAACTCGGCATCGCCAGCGGCCAGCAGCGCATCGGCCAGCTCGACGAATTCCCGGTGGGTGACGTCCATCTCCGCCACCCCGAGCGTAAAACGCTCATCCCACGGCATCAGACGGCGCCGTGCGTGACGCGCTTGGCGTTATTGGTGGTCTTCAGGGCTTCTTCGACGGTCATTTCCGGGTACTTGAATTTCTCGGACTTGAGCGCGTTGTAGACCGTCAGTACCTTGTCGGCCGAGCTCTGGCCCTTGAAGTCGGCCTTTTCCAGGCCGACCAGGTCGATCAGTTCGTTCCAGGCCATACCTTCGGTCAGCGGAATGAAAACGACGATGGCGTCATTGACCGTGGTCTTGAAAGCGTTGGGGATATTGACGGTGAAGAAAACGGCGATCGTGCCCGCCTTGAAGTCGGCGCCAGCCACGCTCTGCAGGTAGGCGAACTGCTGCAGTTCGTCGAGCGAGCCGGAAATCAGTTTCAGCTCGTCGCCTTCGGCGAGCAGCGCGGCCTGCTTCAGGACTGCGGCCGGCGGACCACGGCGGCCCTGGGCATCGGCTACCTCACCTTCTTTCAGGACAAACTCGCCGCGGTAGGCGACGAAGCCCGGCTTGCTGGCGGCTTCCTTGAAGTTGGCATTGAAAAATAGGTGTTGGTAGCGGTCGAGCAGCATGTTTCTTCCTTGGTTGATTGAATGGGTTCAGGCGGCCACGGTGGCGCCGATGAATTCGAAGATGTCGCCCTCGATGATTTCCAGGCCGACCTTCTTGCAGAAGCGCTTTTCCTTGTCGGTCGGCGTGGCGATGAACACCCAGCCGGCCGGTTCGGCGGCAGCATAGATGAAGTCGGACATCACCATGCGTTCGGTATCGCGGTTCAGGCGCAGGCCCATCAGCAGGTATTTCTTGCCCTTGCGCAGTTCCTTGACCTCGGGCGGAATCGAGAAGCCGCCCATGAGTTCGGTGATGTAATCGACGTAATCGGCATCCGAGGCGATGTAGTTAGCTTCCGGCTTGGGCGTCCCCATCGGCTTGAAGAGGATGGGCAGGGCCGGGTTGATAGCGGTGCTCTTCTGGTAGGCCATACCGTCCCAGAAATAGAGCTTGTAGCGGGTATCGCTGCCGCCCAGGCGGGCGATGCCGACCACCAGGTTGTGCGGCACGCCGGCGTAGGAATCCTGCAATTGCGTATCGCGGTTGATATCGACGACGTAGGGCGGCGCGATCTCTTTCAGCCAGTCGTGGAAGGCGCCGCGCGTCCAGGCAGTTTCGCCGTAGGTGCGGGTGAGGAACTTGTTGACGGTGCTGCGCCCACGCTTCAATTCGATATTCATCGCGGCGCGCGGGAATTCGTACATCAGCTTGGGCGCCATCGGCTTGCCGCCGTTCATGGCGATGATCAGCGAATCGCTGTCGGCCGGAATCGGCTCGCCGGTGGCGACATTCCTGACGTCGGCCAGGACGCCCGAGCCAAGATAGGGAACAATACTGCCGTCCTTGAGACCGGCAAGCAGCGAGGCACGCAGTTCAGGAGTCATTTTTTTCTCTGTGGGGGTATAGGGGTACAGCCTTCCACGCAAATTCCACGCCTGCCAACAAAGTACGCAGTGACAAGGCTTTCCGGCGACACCGACCGACCATTGTCGGTTTTACGACGGATATTTCGGCACCGGCCCGACGCTTGTCGACAATTACGGCATATTTCCCGCTGTAGCGTTTTTCGACCGGCCCACTATCTCGCGACAGCAGCAGACGAGGAACGGCTGCAGCCGCTCCGGAGTACCGGGAAATCCTGGCCGGCATCGGTGCCATAAACGTGGGGTATTGCACCGCCCCCAGACAAAACCAAACCATGCCACCGGGTACAAGTCGTTGCCCGCGGGGAAATGCCGCCAGCGGCCAGGAGAGGGGCATGCCAGCCAAAATATGCAAAACCGGATAGACTTATCCCATGTCACAAGGATTAATCCACGCCGAGCAACAAGCCGACGACGCCATCGCGGCGGAACAGATCAAGGCTTACTTCAAGGAAACCAGCGCCCAGAACCTGGTCGGCGCCGTCATCCTCAGTCTGATCGTCTGGGCGACGGCGGAATTCACCCCGACCTGGACCTGGGGTCCGGCCTTGCTGGTGGCCTATGGCATCACGGCGCTGCGCGCCTACCTGATCTGGCGCCATCATCGGCGGCCCGGAGACCGCCCGGCCGCGACCTGGGGCCGCGACCAGACCGTCTGCGCCGCGATCAGCGGTACGGCCTGGGGATTCGTCTGCGCGACCGCCAGCCCTTACCTGCCCCTGCCCTACCAGTTGTTCGTCGCCACGGTCGCCGCCGTCTCGGCCGCCGCCTCCGCCTCGCAGGGCTTCGCCTATTTCCAGCCGTCGCGCGCCTTCATCTGTGCCACGTTGCTGCCGCTGACCCTGTGGCTGTTGAGCCAGTCGGACCGCCTGCACCTGATCCTCGGCAGCATGCTCGTCATCTTCGTCCCCATCCTGCTCTGGCAGGGCAGCAAGCGCCACCTGGCCTTTATCGAGTCGCTCAAGCTGCGCTTCAAGAACGAATTCCTGGCCCGCCAACTGGCCGTTCAACGGAAGATCGCCGAAGATGCCGGGCAGGCCAAATCCCGTTTCCTGGCGGCGGCCAGCCACGACCTGCGGCAACCGGTGCAGGCCCTGGCCATCTTCCAGGAACTGCTGCGCCCCGAGATGCAATTGACGCCCCTCGGCGAGACTTATTTCCTGAAAACGCAACAAGCCGTCAAGGCGGTTTCCAGCCTGCTCGGCACGCTGCTCGACATTTCCCGGCTCGACTCGAATACCGTCAAGGCCCAGCGCGAGCCGCTGCGCGTCGCGACGCTGGTCGACCAGATGCAGCGCGAATTCGGCAGCCTGGCCGAGCAAAAAGGCCTCAAGCTGCGCACCGTCGCCTGCTCGGCCAGCCTGGAAACCGATCCCATGCTGCTCGGCCAGATCCTTCGTAACCTGGTAGCCAATGCCCTGCGCTATACGCCCAGCGGCAAGATCCTGATCGGTTGCCGCCGCCGCGGCGAGCAGTTGTCGATCGAAGTCTGGGATACCGGCATCGGCATCCGCCAGGAACATCAGTCCACCATCTTTGACGAGTTCTTCCAGGTCGGCAACCAGGAGCGCGATCGCCAGCGCGGACTCGGCCTCGGTCTGGCCATCGTCAGCCGGGCCGCCCGCCTGCTCGGCGCCTCGATCAGCCTCCGTTCGCAATTCGGCAAGGGCTCCTGCTTTGCCGTCAGACTACCGCTCAGTCGCCTGCAGGCCCCTTTCCAGCCGGATCTGACGCAGCCGATCAGCTCGCCCTTCGATCTCGGCCGGCGCCTCATCGTACTCGTCGAAAACGAAGAAGCGATCCGCAACGGCTTTCATGCCATGCTCGAAAACTGGGGTTGCCGGGTGATTTCCGGACGTTCCTGGAAGAGCGTCGAGGCCCAGATCAAGGAGCAGAGCATCGACGCCGTGATCTCCGACTTCGGCCTGTCGCGCAATGAAAACGGCATCAAGGTCATCGCCCGACTGCGGGCCCGTTTCGGTCAGCACTTGCCGGCCCTGCTGATCACCGGCGACACCAGCCAGAAAGCCCTGCAAGCCGCCAGCCGGGCCGGCCTGACGATGTTGCACAAACCGGTCCGCCCCTGGCTGCTGCGCCAGACCCTGAGTTCACTGCTGCGGCCGGCGGCCGACGCCTGAAGCAAGAGCGCTGCGACACTATGTCGCACCTTGCCGCCCACGAAACTCGGTAGCATGCCGGCAATACCCTGGGGAAACGGCGGGGAGCCCAACAGCGAACCCGTGCCGACGATGGCGGCGCAGCGTTGCCGCTTGCCCCGCCCCCATCGCCCGCCGGAGCAGAGCCCTTTTCCGCCCATGAAAAAATACTCCCTGATCGGCGTCGCCCTCCTCCTCGCCCTATTGCTCGCCACGGCACTTCTCCTGCGTGGCGGCCTGCCGCCCCGCCCGAACGACTTGCCGCCGGGCGGTGACTTCATCCTGCAGTCGGCTGCCGGCCCGCTCGATAGCAAGACCCTGCGTGGCAAGGTGCTGCTCATATTCTTCGGCTACACCCATTGTCCGGATGTCTGCCCGGCCTCGCTGGCGGCCGGCGGCCAGGCGCTCAATGCCCTGTCGAAGGAAGAACGGGACAAGGTCAGGCTATTGATGATCTCGGTCGATCCCGAACGCGACGACCTGGCCCACCTCCAGGAATACACCGGCTTCTTTCATCCGGAAATGACCGGCCTCACCGGCTCAGCGGACGAAATCGCCCGCCTCGCCGGTAGCTTCGGCGCCGGTTACCGCAAGCAGGCCGTCCGCAGCGACGGTTCCTACGCCATCGATCACACGGTATCGACCTATGTTGTCGGCCCGGACGGCAAACCGGCCGCCGTGCTCGCTCTCGGCACGTCGCCCGACAAACTGCTGGCGACCATCCGCCAACTGCTCTGATGCCGCGCCCGTCTGCCTTGGCTGGCGTAGTGCTCGGCGTAGCCGCCCTCGCCTTCGCGGTCAGCCTGCTCGATGCGGCGCGCCTCAGCGATGCCCGCCAGCCGGCGCGCGACGAACGCCGCGCCCTGGTCGACAAGCTCGGCCTGACCGATCTTGCCTTGTTCACCGAAGCCCGCTACACCCGCCATCCCTCGCAGGCCGACCTGCATTCCGCATTGCAGGACCATCCGGCCGCCTTCGACCATTTCCCGACCGGCGCGCTGCTTGCGCCGCCGCCTCACCTGACTGCCCCGTATGCATCCCTGGCTGGAAAAACAGCGTCACCTGATTGATTTCACGCTCGCCGCGCTGGCCCGGCGCAAGGCGAAAAATATCGGCCTGCTCGCCGCCTATGCGCTGCTCGTCTTCGTGCTCGCCTCGCTCGCCTTGTTCACCCAGGCCTTGCGCAAGGAAGCCGGCTTCGTGCTCGCCGCCTCGCCGGAAGTCATCGTCCAGCGCATGGTGGCCGGCCGGCACGACCTGATCCCGCCCGGCTACCTGGACAAGATCGGCCGCCTGCGCGGCGTGCAAAAGAAGGAAGGCCGGCTCTGGGGCTATTACTATGACCCGGTGGTGAGCGCCAACTACACCTTCATGGCTCGCCCGGCCGAGGAAGTGGCGAGCGGCAGCATCATGCTCGGCGCGACGCTGGCGCGGGCGCGCGGCCTGCAACTGGGCAACCTGATTTCCTTCCGTTCCTATGCCGGCAAGCTGTTCAGCTTCAAGGTCGCCGCCCTGCTCTCGCCCGATTCCGAGCTGCTCGCGGCCGATCTCGTGCTGCTCTCGGAAGAGGATTTCCGCGCCTTCTTCGACTACCCGGCCGGCCATTACACCGACATCGCGCTGTCGGTCGCCAACCCGCAGGAAGTGCGCAACATCGCCGCCAAGCTGGCGAATGCGCTACCCGACTCGCGCCCCATCCTGCGCGAGGAAGTGCTGCGCACCTACCAGAGCATTTTCGACTGGCGCGAGGGCATCGTGCTCACCGTGCTGGCCGGGGCCATCCTCGCCTTCGCGCTGCTCGCCTGGGACAAGGCGTCCGGGCTATCGGCCGAGGAAAAACGCGAGATCGGGATCCTCAAAGCGATCGGCTGGGAAACCGGCGACGTCATCCGCATGAAGCTGTGGGAAGGCGTCCTCGTTTCGCTGAGCGCCTTCCTGCTCGGCTTCGTCGCCGCCTACATCCACGTCTTTTATTTCGGCGCGGCGATTTTCAAGCCGGTGTTGCAGGGCTGGGCCGTGCTCTACCCGAGCTTCACGCTGGTCCCGGCGGTCGACGGCCTGCAGATCGCCACTTTGGCCTTCTTCACCATCTTCCCCTACAGCGCCGCCGTGCTCGTGCCGATCTGGCGCGCCGCGACGACCGATCCCGACGCGGTGATGAGATAAGACTATGATCCTTGAAACCTCAGCTGACCGCTTATCCATCTCAGACAACCGCATCAACACTGACTCTAGCGCCTTCGAGATAACACACCAAACGGGTGAGAGCGCTACGCGGCCGCTGGCACATCTGGTCGGGCGCCCGGCTTTGTCGCTCCTCCTTGCAGGCATGAGCCTGCAGCGTCGTCGCTTCGCGCCGGTCATCCCCCCCAGACGCACCAACAACCGCGTCCAACAGAGGTTTCAAGGATGATCCAACTTTCCGCCGTCAAGAAGGCCTTCAACCAGGGCCGACCGAATGAATACTGGGCGCTGCATGGCATCGACCTGGCCATCGAGGCCGGCCGCGTCACCGCTCTGCGCGGCCCGAGCGGTTCCGGCAAGACGACGCTGCTGACGCTGATTGGCTGCCTGGCGCGACCGACCAGCGGCCGCGTCCGCCTTCGGGGCGAGGACATTTCCGGCCTGCCCGAGCGCTTCCTGACCGAGATCCGGCGCCAGACCTTCGGCTTCATCTTCCAGCAATTCAATTTGATCAAGGGCCTGTCGGCGCTGGAAAACGTCATCCTGCCGGCCTTCCCGACCGGCCGGCCGCGTGCCGAACTGGTTGAAAAGGCCGAAATCCTGTTCGACCAGCTCAAGCTCGGCCACCGCGCCGCGGCCAAGGTCGAATGGCTGTCCGGCGGCGAGCAGCAGCGCGTCGCCATCGCCCGCGCCCTGATCAACGATCCGGCGGTGATCATCGCCGACGAGCCGACGGCCAATCTCGACACGGCGCTGGCCAGGGAATTCATGGCCATCCTCGAAGGCTTCACGGCGGCCGGCAAGACGGTATTGCTGACCAGCCACGACCCGCTGGTCGTCGAATCGAGCGCCGTGCATCGTGTCGTCGGCATGCGCGACGGCCGACTGGTCGACGCGTAAAAAACATGCTTTTTCAGCCGGCCATCATCGCCCTGCTGCTCGCCTCCGGCCTTGCCGTGCTCATGCTGGCGGTGGCCGCGCCGTTTGCCGTGCAAGTCATCCGGCGCTGGGACATCGCCAGCGGCTCGGAGCTGCAACTGGCGCTGGAACGCCGCACCTACCTGTTTTCGACCCTGCTCGGCTTCGTCTTCGCGGCCCAGCTCGGCGCGCTGCTGCTTTTCGTGTTCACCGCCGACCGCCTGAGCGTGATGTTCGTCGGCGCGATGTGCGCGGTCGGCACGCTGAACGTCAATGGCTACGGCTTTGCGGCGCTGCTGACCCAGATCGGCGTCTTCTTTCTGGCCGCGATGTGGCTGACCATCAACCATGCCGACAGCCAGGCGCGCGACTACCCGCTGGTCCGCCTCAAGTACGGCCTGCTGCTCGTGCTGCTGCCACTGCTGGCCGGCAGTTTCTGGCTGGAACTGCAATATTTCCGCGGTCTCAAGGCCAATGTGATCACCTCGTGCTGCGGCAGCCTCTTTTCCGGCGAAGCGAAAACCATCGCCGGCGAGGCCTCGGGCCTGCCGGCGCAACCGGCCATTTTGTTGTTCTACGCCGCGTTGACCGCTGCCGTCGCCGCCGCCCTCGTCCATTGGCGGCACGCCGGCCGGGCCAGCGGTTACGTCCTGGCGGCAACCAGCGGCGGCGCCTTCGTCGCGGCTATCACCGGCATCCTCTCCTTCGTCTCGCTCTACATCTACGAACACCCGCACCACCACTGCCCGTTCTGCATCCTCAAGCCGGAATACGATTACCAGGGCTACGCGCTCTACCTGCCGCTCTTCGTCGCCACCGCGGCCGGCCTCGGCGCCGGAGCGCTGCAGCCCTTCGCCAGGATTCCCAGCCTGGCGACCAGCCTGCCGCGGCTTTCCGCCCGCCTGGCCGGCGTTGCCGCCGTCGGCTTCAGTATTTTTTCGGTGCTGGCCAGCTATTTCGTGCTGGCTTCCAGGCTGCGCCTGCTCGAATGAGGCGCCTCCTTCTGTTCGCCTGGCTGGGCCTGGCCGCCTGCAGCGATGAGTCGCCGCCCCGACTCAAACCGGGGACGGCCGCACCGCCCTTTGCCGCCCCGATGCTCGACGGTAGGCAACGGACATTTCCCGGAGATTTTGCCGGACGCCCCCTGGCCATCGTCTTCTGGAGCGCAAGCTGTCCACCCTGCGTACGGGAATTGCAGGAGATCGAGCGGCTTTATCAGCGCACGGCCAAGCCGCTGCAGGTCGTCGCAATCCATGTCGGCCAGGACAAGAGCACCGCCGCCACGCTGGCCAGCCGACTGGCCCTCGGCTTCCCCGTCCTTCTCGACGAGGACGGGGCAATCGCCCGGCGCTATGGCCTCGTCGGCCTGCCCACGACGTATTTCGTCGACGCCGTCGGCACCCTGCGCAGCAAGCTGGTCGGCGAAGCCGACGCGGCAACATTCCAAAGCCAGGCGCAAGATCTGCTGCCATGAATATCCCGATACCGTTCTCGCCGCTCGGCGAATCACCGCGCCGACCATCGGGCTGAACGACAGATGTCAGAGAGTATCCGCCAATCCGCCCTGGCAAGCCTGTTTCGCCACCACGCCAGGGAGTTGCAGCGTTTCCTGCGTCACCGGCGCGGCGCCGGCGACGCGGAAGACATCGTTCAGGAAGGCTTCGTCCGCCTGTTGCAAAGCGGCGCCACGGCGATGCCGGACAATGCCGCGGCCTGGCTGCACCGGACCTGCGCCAACCTCGCCGCGGACAGCCACGACTACCGCAGCGTGCGCGAGAAAATCCACGTCGATTGCGCCGACATCGACACGCTCGCCGACACCGGCGCCGACCCGGCCCAACGTATCGAGGCCCGCCAGCAATTGCTGCGCATCTGGTTCGCCCTGTACAAGCTGCCCGCGCCCTGCCGGCATGCCTTTCTGCTCAATCGCCTGGACGGCATGAGCCAGAAGGCCATCGCCGAACATCTGGGGATTTCCGAGAAGACCGTCGAAAGACATGTCCTGCGTGCCCTTGAAACCTGTAAAAGAACCTTCGATGAAAATATTTGACGGTAAACCGGCCAGCCAACCGTCATCTACAGACAAGTGCATGAACGAAAGCCTTTCAGCGTATGGCAGCAATCGATAAAAGCAGCGAACAGCAAGCCCTGGCCTGGCTTGCCCGGCGCCATGCCGGGGCCTGGAGCGCGGCGGACGAGCAGGCCCTGGCCGACTGGCTGGCGGCCGATCCCGCCCATTCGATTGCCTGGCTGAACGCCAACGGGTTATGGCGCCAGTTGGCAGAGCTGCGGGAACTGGCGGCACCTGAATTGCGCGCCGCCCGCCAGCCGCGGAACAAACCCAGCCTGCGCTGGCGGGCCGGCTTTGCCGTCGCGGCCCTAGCAACCATCGCGCTGGTCTTGTTGCCCAGCCTGCTGCCCGGCAGCCTGATGCGCCCGCAAATCGAGCAAACCGCGCGCGGCGAGATCCGCACGCTGAACCTGGCCGACGGCTCAAGTGTCACCCTCGATGCCGCCAGCCGGCTGGAGGTCGATTACGGACTGGGTTGCCGCTGCCTGCGCCTGCATTCCGGCGCGGCGATCTTTACGGCAGCCCACGACGACCCGCGCCCCTTCGTGGTCGACGCCGAACCAGGCCGCATCCGCGACATCGGGACCGAATTCCTGGTCCGCCGCACCGCGGCGGAAAACCTGGTGGCCGTTCTCAGTGGCGAGATCGAACTGGCAACGCGTCCGGACAGCCAGCCGGAACGTTTGCAGGCCGGCGAGCGGCGGGCTTATGACGGCAGCGGCAAGGCACTTACGCCAGCCGCCGCCCCGGCGACCGACCTCGCCGCCTGGCGCGACGGACAGCTGGTCTTCCACGACACGCCCTTGCCCGCGGTGCTCGCCGAATTCGCGCGCTACCACGAGTTCGACGTCGCCATCGACCGCCGCCTGAAAAACTACAACCTGTCCGGACGCTTTGCCAGCAACGATCTCGAAGGCCTGCTCGAGCTGCTGCAGGCCGCCTATCCGCTCAGCGTCCAGCGTCTCTCGCCGACGCGCCTGCGCCTGCTGCTGAAAACCGCCGCCCGTTAGTTTTCCTCCCACCCAAGTGCGGCATATCGCCGCACATTGACGGCAAGTCCCGGCCCGAACCGTCATCACGGGCAGGAGGAATACCATGACCAGAACCGTTCAAGCATCCCGTTACATCCGCCGCAACCTCATCGCCGGCCTGCTCGCCGCCACCTTCGGCACCGTGCAGGCAGCCGAGGCCGTAGCCATCGACATCGGCGCACAGCCGCTCGGTGCCGCCCTGGCGAAGTTCTCCGAACAAAGCGGCATCAAGGCCGTCTACCCGGCCGAACTGCTCGCCGGCAAGACCGCCCCGGCGATCAGCGGCCGCCTCAGCCCGCAACAGGCACTCGACAAACTGCTCGCCGGCAGCGGCCTGGCTTACCGCTTCGTCACCGCCGACGCCGTGCGCATCGAAACCGTCGCCCAACACGACGCGACGACGCGTCCCCACCAGCTCGCCGAGGTCGTGGTCTCCGCGACGCGGACGGCCAACCCCATCGACCAGGTCGCCGCCTCGGTCAGCGTGGTCAATCGCGACGACATCGAGGAAGCCCAGGCCGGCACCGTTTCGCAGGTACTCAAGAAACTGCCCAACGTCGAGTTCGGCGGCGGCCCGCGGGTCAATGGCGAGATTCCGACCATCCGCGGCGTATCCGGCGCCTCCATCGGTTTGCTGGTCGATGGCGCTCGCCAGAACGACACAACCTCGCCCAGCATCAAATCCCCCCTCTTTCTCGACCCGTATTTTCTGCAACAAGTTGAGGTCCTGCGCGGCGCAGCCTC
Organism: Pseudomonadota bacterium; assembly: GCA_018261905.1. GTDB lineage: Bacteria > Pseudomonadota > Gammaproteobacteria > Burkholderiales > Rhodocyclaceae > Azonexus. The sequence continues at coordinate 29,231 of JAGTRU010000027.1, forward strand.
ATCGCTTTACGGTACAGGAGGCAACGGCGGTGTCATGGCATTCACCACCTACTCCGCCCGCGACCTGCTGAATCCCGGTCAATCCCTGGGTGGCGGAGCCAAGCTTGCCTATGGCGATGCAGACAATTCAACGCGGATCAATGCTCGCTTGTATGGTGGCAATGATGTCGCCGATGCCTTGATCGCACTTGGCAGCCACACCTGGGGAAGAATTCGCCAGGGGGGTGGCAGCCACCTTGACCCCAATGATGGCGACTCGTCGACAGGCCTGGTCAAACTGGGCGTCCAGCCACTGCCGGGCGGACGGATCGAACTGTCGCACCAGTTCTACAAGAGCGAAAACCTGCAGGTCAACAATGCCCAGGCCACCGATTACAGGGTCTCCAACCTTCCACTGGACAAGCCGGCGATTCAGCGCGTTCATGTCGATCAGGGAAACACAGTTCTGAAAGGAACGCTGGGTGATGTCGATGGCACGCCGGCGGTCGCAGCCACCCTCTACCAGACCAGCCTGCAGTACGAATTCGACCGCAGCCCCGACCCGGCAATCACCAATGTGCTCTATAGCAACACCAAGACAGTGACCGATGGCGCCACCCTTCAGGGATCCCATCTTCTTGATGGCGGCGCCTGGGGACGCCATCGCCTGACTGGCGGCATCGAGTGGTTCAAGGACAAGCAGACGGCAATTGCCGCGACTGCCGCCAACCCCTCAGCAAGCAGTACGGTAACGCGCAATGGCACTCGTCAAGTCACCGGCATCTTTGCCCAGGATGAAATTGCCTTGGGTGGTGGCTGGCGCCTGACCCCCAGCCTGCGTTCCGACCATTACGAAGCCAGTCTGGCTGATGGAACCCTGCCCAGCAACAGCGCCAGCCGGGTGTCGCCCAAATTGACGGTCGCCTGGCAGGATGGTGCCGGCCTCATGCTCTACGGCAACGTCGGCGAAGCTTTCCGGGCGCCAACCGTTGGCGAGCTCTATCAAAACTTCACCAGCTTTGGCCTGAGCAACTTCCTGCCCAATGCGAACCTCAAGCCGGAAATCGACAGAACTCTCGAAATCGGCGCCAATTACAAACGCAAGGCACTGTTCGCAGAGCGCGACAGCGTCCGCTGGCGAGCAGCACTATTCAACTCACAAGTGACCGACCTGATTTACAGCGTCAACCTGGGCGGAATGACACCCACCGGTTCCAGCCCGGCGCAGCAAGCCACCTTCGCGACAAACTGCACGAACACGGGGATGAACTGCAAATTCCAATGGCAAAACGTGGCCAATGCCAAGCGGACGGGCGGTGAGCTGGAGGGTAGCTACGCCATCGACAACTGGCAGTTCAATGCAACCTATAGCCGCGTACGCGTCGAAAACCGCGATAGCGGCACAAATCTGTTTTCGCCCCCGGACAAACTGGGTTTGCAGGTTCGTCGCCAATTCCCGGCCCAGGGCATCACCGCCTTCTGGAACGCCACCCGCGTGGCAGCCCAGGACTACGACTCGACGGTACTGCGGCGGCGACCGGCTTATACCACTCACGACATCTTTGCGAGCTGGACACCCGCCGGACAGAAATTCCGAGTTGATCTGGGCGTCACCAACCTGTTTGACAAGCGCTATTCGGCCTACCAATCTTCCAATGCCTACGCCAACACCTACCAGGAAGGTCGCAGCCTGCGGGTAGCGATCAGCACCGATTTCTGAGTTAGCCAGGGGAACACATCATGAAACGTCGCGAATTACTCAAGCTCTCCCTGCTCGCCGGTGCCGGCGGCGCCCTGTCCGGCACGGAAGCGGCTGAATGTACGGGCAAGCCGACCGACGGCACGCCCGCCCAGTTCCTGCCCAAGAAGCCGCCCGACCCGGCGCCCCAGGAAAACGACATCGAGAAATATCCGAAATGTCCCTACTGCGGCATGGACCGGCGCTACAACCACAGCAGCCGGATGCTGATCCAGTTCAGCAATGACCTGCCCGACCCGCTGTGCTCCATCCATTGCGCGGCGATCAGCCTGGCCATCAACCTCGGCCTCGATCCCAAGGCCATCTATGTCGGCGACAACGCCGTCGACAGCGCCCCGCGGCCACTGGTCGAGGTCGGCAAGGCGACCTTCCTGGTCGGCAGCGAACTGCCCGGCGTCATGACCTGGAACAGCAAGGTCGCCTACGGCACGCCGGAAGCGGCGGCGGCCGCACAACAACGGCACGGCGGCACCTTGATGGACTTCCGCCAGGCGATCAAGGTGTCCTTCACCGACCTCGCCGACGACGTCGAGCGCATGCGCAGCGCCCGCGAGGAACGCCGCCAGCGCGCCGCCAGAAAGCAGGGCTGAGATGCCCGGAGCAAACGCCAAGCATACCATCCGCAAGTTCCTGCTCGGCCTCGCCTGCGGACTGGCCCTCGCCGACGCCCGGGCGGGGAGCTTCAGGGATGCGCCCGAGGCGCCGGAAATGGTCGTCCTGCCCGCCGGCAGTTTCGCGATGGGCGCCCGCGGCCGGCCCGACACGGAACCCGTGCACCAGGTCACGCTGCCGGCCTTTGCGATCGGCCGCCATGAAGTCACGCAGGGCGAGTGGAAGGCGGTGATGGGAAACAACCCGTCCCGCTTTGCCGAGTGCGGCGACAACTGCCCGGTCGAGAACGTCAATTGGCATGAAGCTGTCGAGTTCGCCCGCCACCTCAGCGCCCGGACCGGCCATACCTACCGCCTGCCCAGCGAGGCCGAATGGGAATACGCCTGTCGCGCCGGCCAGGCGCATGATTTCTGCGGCGGCGACAACCCGGCGGCGCTGGCCTGGTTTGGCGACGAATACGGCGCACCGCAGCCGGTCGGCCGCAAGCAGGCCAACGCCTTGGGCCTGCACGACATGGGCGGCAACGTCTGGGAATGGACGCAGGATTGCATGCAAGCCAGCTACCTGGGCGCGCCGGCCGACGGCTCAGCCTGGGAGGCGAGCAGCGGGCAATGCCGGAGCCGCATCCTGCGCGGCGGCTCCTGGCTGGACGGCCCGCAATACACGCGCGCCACCTTGCGTTTCGGCTTCGACCCGAAGTTCCGGGCCGGCGATTTCGGCTTCCGGGTGGTTCGGCAACTGGACTAAGTCGCTCTCCCGGCGCTTTTCCGTCTAGCCGCCGCCCTTGCGCAGCAGGCGTTCGCGGTCGTTAGCGTAGCGCCGCACCAGACTGTTTGCCATCTCGTCGAAGGACGCGGCAATCGCCATCGCGAAGCTGCCGATCTCGCCGCCGTAGGTCTGCCTGGCCCGCAGCGCCGCCTCACGACTGGCAAAGGCGACCTTGCTGACCGGCGTCATGACGCCGCGCAGATCGCTGCCGATCAGATAGGTCGCCGACGCCGCCTCGACCAGCGACTTCGGCTCAGCGGTCGACGCGTAATCGGGCGCATAAATCGTCCGGAAGCCGCGCCGCCGCTCGCGCAGCATGCACTCGGCGGCGCAATGCACGGAGCAGGTGCCCTGCGCCGTACCGTCACCGTAATGCAGCAGATGCCGGGCGTAGTGGAACTTGCGCCTATCCATGTTGCAGATCACGCAGCGCGGGTATTTTTCCAACTCGTTGGCCAAGGGTTCCGGATCGCAGGCCGGCGCATCGTCGGCGAAGACCCGGCCGACCAGAAGCAGACCGCTAGAGCACAAAAATAGGCGTCTTTTCATCGGCGATTCTCAGTAGCTGGCGCGCAGGGTCAGCATGTAGCTGCGCGGCTCACCATAGAAATTGTAGACATTTGTGGTACCGACCGAGGCATAGTATTTTTCATCCAACAGGTTGTTAACTGCGAGGCTCAGCGAGTAGTTTTTGTCGATCTGATAGGCAATTCGCCCGTTAAGTACCGTATAACCGCCATTGACGACCTTGTCTCGCTGACCACGAGAGCTTTGCGCCTTGCCCTGGGCGATCATGCCGAGGCCGAGGCTGAAGCCGGACAGGCTGCTGTCGGCGGCGAAGCGATAGTTACCCCAGAACTTGAGCTGCTCCTTGGGCGTCGCGATCGAGAAGCTCTTGCCCTGGGCACTTGTATCCTTGAGATAGCGCGTCTCGAGATAGGTGTAGCCGGCAACCAGGTCGAGGCCGCGCAGCGGCTTGCCGCTGATTTCAAGTTCCCAACCTTTGCTTTCGACCTCGCCGGCATTGAGATAGGAATTGCCGGTCGGATCGCCCGTCAGATCCTGATAGGCCCGGTTCTTGTCGCGGATGTTGAAGCGGGCGAGCGAGGCCGCCAGCCTGCCGTCGAAAAACTCGCCCTTGCTGCCGATTTCGTATTGCTTGCCGATGCGAGGATCGAGCACGCCACCGCCGGTCTTTGTCTGGGTCTGCGGCACGAAGATGTCGGCATAACTGCCGTACAGCGTGATCTGCTTGTTGAGGTCGAAAAGCAGGCCGGCATAGGGCGTGAAGTGGTCGGTTGCCTTGGCACCGGCCTTCCAGGCCTGCGGCGCGGCCGGCGCCACGTTGTGATACTTGTTGGTGAAGGTCGTCGTCCGTCCGCCCAGCACCAGGGTCAGCGGATCGGCTAGGCTGAAGCGCGCCTGCGAGTAAAGGCCGTACTGCACGGTCTCGTTCTCCGAACCCTTGGTATACGTAATGCTCGGCTCGGCAAGGTCGGCCCCCTGACTGAACAGCACATTGGTGTAACTCGTTTCGCTACCCGACTTGCTGGAATACTCGTAGCGCTCGGCATTGAAGCCGAGCAACAGGTTGTGGGTACGGCCGAACAATTCGAACGGCCCATTGGCGTACAGATCGACACCGTCACGGTTGTGATCCGCATCCCCCAGCATGGTTGCATAGTCAAGCCGCCCGGTCGTCGTATTCAGTTCCGAGTAGGTGATAGCGTACTTATAGTACTGGCGCCACTGCCGGTGATTCAGGCTGGCCTTGGCCAGCCATTTGTTGTCGAAGCGATGCTCGACCGATACCGCAGTTTCTTCCATGTGGTAGAGCATGCGCCCCCACTCCGGCGCATTGAAGGTTGATTGATCGACATCGAGCAACTGGTAATGGCCGTTGCCGTCGATCACGTTCGAGGTCGGCAGACCGGACCACGGCGCCCGCACATCGGCATCCTGGACCGTGAAATTGAGCGCGAGCAGCGTCTGTGGCGTCAGGTTGTATTCGAGCGCGCCCATCGCCAACACTTTCTTGCCATGCGTGTGATCGTAGAAGTAGCCGCGATCCTCCTCGGCGACCACCAGCCGCCCGCGCAAGGTCTTGTCGGCATTGAGCGGCCCGGTCAGGTCGCCCTCCAGGCGGTAGTTCTCCCAGGAACCGGCGCCGGCCGACCAGGAGAAACCGAAGCTGTCCTTCGGCTTCTTCTTGACCAGATTGACCACGCCACCCGGTTCGCCGACCCCGCGCAACAAGCCGGCCGGTCCGCGCAGCACTTCGACCCGCTCGTAGAGGTTGAGGTCGAACTGGTGTGATGGCGTCATGCCGTTGTAGGAACTGACGCCGTCGTACATCACCCCGAGGCCGTAGCCGCGCGAGTAGTACTGGGCATTCGACGTGTCGTTGGCAATGACGTTGATGCCGGTTACCTGCAACAGACCATCCTGCATGGTGACCAGACCCTGATCCTCGATCTGTTCACGGGTCAGGACTGAAACCGAATTGGCAATTTCCCGCGGCGCCAGCGGCACCTTGCCGGCGATCGTTGCCTTTTCCGGCTTGTAACCGCGCTCGGCATCGGCGGTGACCAGGACCTCGGCCAGCACACGATCACCGACCGCTGCCGCCCGCTTCTGCACCACAAACGTCCCCTTGCCGGTACTGGCAAAGCTGAAACCGCTGCCCTCAAGCAACTGGAGCAAGGCCGCATCCGGTGTTAGCTGCCCATGCAGCGCCGGGGCGCGGGCGCCTTTCAGTTCATCGGCGTTGAACAGCAGCTGGATGCCGCCCTGGCTGGCCAGCGCGGTCAGCGCGCCGGCCAGCGGCTGGGCCGGAATGTCGAGTGCTTTGACCTGGGCGAGAACGCCGCCGGAGTAGATGGCGGCGACGAGCAGCGCCAGGCGTAGTGGTTTGTGCATGCTTGATTCCCCTGTTACGTCGATTTCATGCGGGCCTGCTGACCCTGTATTGCTTGAGACGTAAAACGGGGTTGTACCCTGACAAGGATATGCAAATATTTTTCAGCGCCGGCGCAATTGCGTGCTCTCCGCCTTTTCCTCGACCCGGATCGGCAACAGGACAGCCAGCGCCTTGAGCAGGCCGGCCCGGTCACGGCGGGAGAAGACGCCGCTGACATGGTAGTTTTCCAGCGCCGGGTCGGCCAGGCTGAGCGGGCGCGCATGCTGGCGGTTGATCTGGCGCACGACTTCGCCGAGCGAGGCGCCTTCAAAGATCCAGCGTTCCTGCTGCCAAGCCCCAACATTCAACGGGCTGACACCCCGGCTGGGGGTAATTTCCCCGGCCTGGTAAGTGGCCGCTTCACCGCTGCCCAACCGGCGCTTCCGGCCGCCGGCCAGGTGGATCTCGACCGCCCCTTCGGCCACCGCGACGCTGACCCGGCCCTGGTCTTCGAGCACATTGAAGGTGGTGCCGATATCGCGCAGCGTGCCGCCGGCGGCCGCCACCTCGAACGGCCGCCAGCCGGGCGCCACCTTGAACAACGCCTGGCCACGACGGAGTTCGATGCGCCGCCGCCAGGGCGTGTAGTCGATGCGCAACTCGCTGGCCGCATCGAGTTCGACCTGCGTGCCGTCGTCGAGTACCAGGTGCCGGACCTCGCCGATTTCGCTATTTTCCGGCCGGTCGACCGCCTGGCTGGCGTACATCAGGCCGAGGGCAAGCGCCGCCACAACGGCCAGCGCGCCGCCGGCCAGACGCTTCTTGCGGGGCCGCGGCCGGGAAATGCCGTCGAGGGCGCCCCACAGTTTCTCGAAATTGCCGTATTCGCGCCGATGCTGGTCGGAAGCCGCCAGCCAGCGCTGGAAATGGCCTTGCTCGCGTTCGTCGACCGGGGCCGCGCGCATCCGGACGAACCAAGTCGCGGCCTCTTCGGCCAGGCGCTCCGTTTCGCCGGCGGTGGAATCTGCCGGCTGCTTCATGCCGGCTGCACGCACAGTCGCAACTGGAGCAGCGCCCGGATCAGATGTTTTTCGATGGCGTTCAGCGTCACCCGGTATTCCTGCGCCAGGACGGCCTGCGGCACGCCGTCGAACTTGTGGCGGATGAAGACTTCACGGCATTTCGGCGGCAGCCCGTCGATCGCCCGGCGCAGCCGATCCAGTTCCTGGCGGGCAATGGCGAAGCGTTCCGGCCCCGGGTAATCGCTGGCCAGATCGGCGCACTCGCCGATCTCGACGAACTGCGCCGGCGGCAACGGATGAGCCCGGCCGTGGTCGATCGCCAGGTTGCCGGCAATGCGGAACAGGAAGGCGCGCGGGTTGTCGATGACCGACTTCGGCGCGGCCAGCATGTAGCGAATGAAGACCTCGTGCGCCAGCTCGGCGGCGGTATCGATGCAGCACAGGCGATGCGCCAGAAAGCGCCGGATTTCGCCGAGATGCTCGATATAGAGGTGGGTAATTGTGCTGGCCATGACTTGCGATCGGCAACCGGAAAAACAACGGGCAGGGGTGGCCGCGATTCTAGAAGTAATTTTTTCTCGCAAGCTGCGACCAATTGACGCATCGGCCGCCGGGCAAGCCCCCCTAAACCATCATCGTCGGCCGCTTCTTGGCCAGTTTGCGTTGCAGGGTACGGCGATGCATCTTCAGGGCGCGGGCCGTCGCCGCGATATTGCCGCCGTGCTCGCCCAGGGTGTGCTGGATGTATTCCCACTCCAGATGCTGGACGGTCATCCGGTCTTCGGCCGGCATCTCCGGGATGTCGATGTTGTCGTCGAGCAGCGCCTTGACGATATCCGAGACATTGGCCGGCTTGGGCAGGTACTGGCAGGCGCCCAGTTTCAGGGCGCCGACCGCGGTCTGGATGCTGGCGTAGCCGGTCAGGACGACGATGCGCACCCCGGGCACGAGTTCCAACAGCGGCGAGATCAGATTAAGGCCGGATTGGCCGGCCAGGTTGAGGTCGAGCAGGATGTACTCCGGATCATAGGTGCAACAGCTTTCCAGGCTGGCCTCGACACTGGCCGCGGTACGCACGACAAACCCCCGGCGGGCCAGCGAACGGGCCAGCACCTCGCGATAACTTTCATCGTCGTCGATGATCAGTAACTGTCTTTCATCCTTGTCCATGCTTTGCCTCCTGAGTTTTGTGACAGGGAATGGAGATCCGGGCTTCGGTGCCGGGACCGGCCTGGCGGCAAAGTTCCAGCGTGCCGCCACGGTGCTCGATGGCCGTCCGGGCGATCAGCAGGCCAATGCCCATGCCGTTTCCGGAAAGGATCGGTTGCCCGGCGCCAAAGGCCTGCAGGGCAAGCGCCGAAATGCCCTGGCCGTCATCCTTGATGGCCACCTGCAGCGAACGCCCGACCAGGCTGGCGATCACCGCGATATGCGACGCCCCGGCCCGCAAGGCGTTGTCCAGCAGATTGGTGATCGCCCGCTCGATGGCCAGGTCGAATGACAGCAGGTAATTGTCCAGCTCGGCGGGAATGCCGGTGGCCAGCGAAGCCGACGGATTGAGCGCCAGCCAGGCGGCGAGCACGTTCCGCAACCAGTTGGCGGCCGGCACGCCGTTCTCCGGGGCCCCGCGCGGATGGCCGGCACGCTGCGTCAGCCGGGTCAGCGCCAGTTTGCAGACCTCGACCTGACGTTGCATCAAGAGCAGATCAGGGCGCAAGGCAAGGGGCAGGCGATCATCCCCGAGCAATTCTTCCGCCAGCACATTGAGGGTGGCGAGCGGCGTGCTCAGTTCGTGCGCCGCGCCCGCCGCCAGGCTGCCCATCGAAATCAACCAGTCGTTGCGGATCGCCTGTTCGCGGGCTTCGCCGAGGGCGGCATCGCGTTCGCGGATGGCTTGCATCATCTGCAAGATGAACCAGACCAGGACGACCGTCGAAACCGCAAAGACCAGCCACATACCGAGCAGGTGCAGGTGGGTAGCGGTTTCGGCATCGGCAATGGCGAGCGGTTGATAGAAGCGCCAGAGAAAGGAATAGGCGAGGATCACGGCCAGGCCGAGAAACCAGGCCTGCACCTTGCCGAGCACGATGGCACCGATGGCGGCCAGGGGCAGGAAGATGGAAATCAGCGGATTGGTCGCCCCGCCCGACAGATAGATATAGCTGCCCCAGGCGGCCAGGTCGAAAGTCAGTTGCACGAGCGGCGAGAATACCGGCAGACCGTCGGCACTGCCGCGATAGACGGTGGCGGCCACGAGCAGGCAGACATTGACGCTGCCGATCACCGTCGCAAAGGCCAGCAGGCGTGGCATCAGGTCGCCGGAACCGAGAAGGTTCGGGCTGACCAGCGCCGCCGCCACCATGCCGAGCACGGACAGCCAGCGCAGGTTGATCAGGCGAACCTGGGTGATCTGGGTCAGGGAAGCAAGCACTTTACCGGCGTTGAAAAAAAGAAGCCCCGCAAGCGGGGCTTGAAATGGAGAGGTTGCCGTGTCTGGACGGAACGGGTGGCACTGTAATGAGATCGCCCGGCCTGCGGAAGTGACCGATTGTCGCGCCCTTTCGCGGCCCGCAGTGACGGCTTGTCGCGCGGCATTCGGTCACTTCCCGCCCCCCCGGGCACTGCGCAGAATCCGCGGGTCCCTGGCTCGCCAAGCCAGGGCGCACCTCCACTGGAAACCCGGCAACGGGGTTCCTTTCAGATTTCGGAGGTGACAGGGAAAGGGGCCGGCGCAGGCCGGTCATCGGGTTTCAATCAACGGTAACAAGGGGGAGCAATGTTCGATTTTCCAATATTCGCCATGCCTCTGTTCGGTCATCGGTTCATCTTTGCCTTTGACGCGATCGTGCATGTCTTCGTTTCACACGCCGCGGTCGGCGGCAGTATCGTCCTGGCGCTGGCGCAGTATTTCGCCATCAAGAACAACGACCGGAAGTTCGACGAACTGACCTACAAGATCCTGTTCACGCTGTTCATCCTGGCCACCGCCGTCGGCGCGCTGACCGGGATCGGCATCTGGGTGCACGTCAATATCATCAACCCGGCCGCCATTGGCGCCCTGCTTCGCGTCTTCTTCTGGAAGTGGTTCGTCGAATGGATCGTCTTCAACGTCGAGATGATCCTGCTGCTGATGTTCTTCCTGACCTGGAAGAGCAAGCCGATCGGCACCCCGGCCAAGGCCGGCCATTTCAAGCTGGTCGTCGGCTATGCCGTGGCCTCCTGGCTGACCATGGCGATCATCACCGCCATCCTCGGTTTCCAGATGACGCCGGGCAACTGGCTGGCTTCCGAGTTCCCCGCCAAGCCTGACTACCTGGCTTCGCTGATGAATCCGTCGTGGCTGCCGTCGCTCGGTTTCCGTACCTTCTTCGCGATCATCTGGGCCTCGGCCGGGGCCATCGCGCTGTCCTGGTTCTACGGCGGGGATGATCTGGAAACCCGCGAAAAGGGCATCCGCTTCTTCAGCAAAATTCTCTATCTCAGCATCATTCCCATGCTCGGCTTCGGCTACTGGTACTACCTGCAGTTCCCGCAGGCCGCCAAGGATCTGTTCGTGCTCGGCGTGATCACCCGTCGCCTGGCCGCCAACCCGCAACTCGCCGTGCAGGTCACGCTCGGCTTGGTGACCTTGGTTGTCGTGTCGTCCGCCTATCTCTTCCTGCGCCCGAAAAAGGCCCCGATGCTCGCCGCCCTTGCCCTGATCCTCGGCAGCGGCGCCCTGATCGGCGAATTCGAACGGGTCCGCGAATTTGTCCGCAAGCCCTACATCATCTACGGCTACATGTACGCCAACGGTATCCGCGTCCAGGACATGCCGCTGCTCAACAAGGAAGGTTACCTGAAACAGGCCGTCTTCCTGCCGCCGGAGTTGCGCCAGATCACGCCGGAAAACAAGGTCAAGGTCGGCGAATACCTCTACCTGTTCGAATGCCGCTACTGCCATACGGTCAACGGCATCAATTCGGTCAAGACCCGCGTCAAGGGCTGGGATGAGCCAACCATCTACCACCGCATCGGTCAGCTCAATTCGCCGGCGACGCCCTACATGCCGCCGTTTGCCGGCACCGACGAGGAACGTGCTGCGCTGGCCGCCTATCTGGTGACCCTCAACGCCGACAGCAAAAACTGATCGCGAAATCGACTCGAGGACTATTCAACATGCAATTCAATTTCATTCCCAACGACATTCCATTGCCGATACCGACCGGCGGACTGGAAGCCGTCGATGTCGTATTAACCGTGCTGCTGGTCGTTGCCTGGCTGGTACATATCCTGTTCATCAACGTCCTGCTCGGCGCTTCGACGGGTTCGGTGTATTTCAACAAGCGCGGCGCGCGGGAAAACAATCCAGTGTTCGACCGGGTCGCCTACCTGCTGACCACCCCGGTCACCGTTTGTGAAAACATGGGTGCGCTGTGGGGTGTGGCGCCGTTGCTGCTGGTCAGCGTGATGTTCACGCCGCTTTTCTACGCGGCGACGATCATGAACTCGCCGCAGTGGCTGCACATCATCTACGGCAATATCGCGGCCTTCCTGCTCTCCTACCTGTACAAATACACTTGGCACAAGCTGGAGCATCGCAAGAGCCTGCACCTGGCCATCGGCACGGCCGCCGTCGCCCTGTTCCTGACCCTGCCGCTGGTTTTCATGGCGACGGTGCAGCTCTACCTGACGCCGACCACCTGGACCGGCAACACCCATTTCTGGGATGCCCTGTTCCGCGCCGACACCTTCTTCCGCCTGGTGCACTTCTATCTCGCCTCGTTTGCCGTCACCGGCCTGTTCATGATGATCTACGGCACAGCCAAGCGGAAAAGCGACGACGAAGTGACGCGTCAGGCCGGCGATGTGCTGGTCAATACCGGCAAGAGCTGGTTCCTGCTGCCGACGCTGCTCAACCTGTTCGCCGGTCCACTGGTCCTCTTCCAGTTCCCGAGCTACGGCATCGAGAATTTCTTCAATGCCGGCTGGTTCTGGCTGATCATTCTCGGCGTGGCCGCCATCCTCGGCGCCGCCTACCTGACGGTGAAGGATTTCTTCAATCCGGAACTCTCCAAGGGCAAGCTGTGGAGCATCGTCGGCCTGGCTTTCGTCACCGTCCTCTCGATGGCCACGCTGCGCCACGGCATGCGCCTGTCGCTGACCAGCGAAGCCATGGCCCAGGCCAAGACGCAAAGCGACGAATTCGTCGCCCGCTCGAAGACCGCTTCCGACGAAGCCAAAACTGCGCCGAAGGCGGTCGCGGTCGCTACCGTCAGCGCTGGCGAAGCCGCCGCCGGCAAACAGGGTTGCCTGGCTTGCCACGCCGTCGACCAGAAACTGGTCGGCCCGGCCTACAAGGAGGTGGCCAAGCGCGGCTACACGGAACAACAGATCGTCGACCTGATCTACACCCCGAAACCGTCGAACTGGCCTGACTTTGCCGTGCCCATGCCGCCGCAAACACAGGTTCCCAAGGCGGAAGCGGCGCTGATCGCACAGTGGATCAGCGGGCTGAAGTAAGTCTTGTGGTCGAAGGGGCCATTGCGGCCCCTTCATTTACCGGGCCGGCTTGTCATGATTACATTCGCTTGGTTTTTTGCCGTCGCCGGCGGCCTCCTCGCCTGCCTGCTCTTGAGCATGGAAAGTGTGGGCCGGAAGATGCCCGCCTGGCTTCCGCTCAAGAGGTACATCTGGTGGCTGAGCGTTCTTGTATTTCTTGTCAGCGTGCTGACGATCATCTTCGCCAATATCTAGGAAAGCCAATGCGCACACGCTTCTCGTACCCGGGCGGCAGGGCCGCGCTCACTTCGCGGAAGGGGGACGCGACGACCCGCCCAGAGGATGAGCCGGCCTGGCGCTATCTCCTGTTCGCCGCTTGCCTCGGCGTGGCTGTACTACTGACGGTAATCGCCGAACACATCGAGCCCAGCGACCGGCAATATTCGTCAGCCGGCGCGTCACCGTTCAAGGCGACGGGAAGCCCAGTCAGCAAAATGAGTCTCTGCTGCTCTGCAACTCCGCGCTGAATTTTCCAGGTTCATGGCTTGTGCCAGGAGGCGCGGCGAGAACAAAGCCAAGCGATCGGTCGCCGACACTGGCCGGGGAGCTGCGGCGCCCTTCTAGTTGCCCGCCGCCTCAAGCCCGGTGTGCGGCAATATGCCGCAGCCCGGCTGCATAAGCCGCGACTAACATAGTCACTCCGTTTTCGCACCCAGGGAGCCAGCAAAAATGAAGCGTCGCGATCTTTTCAAAATTTCCGCCCTCGCCGGCTTGTCCGCTGTTGCCGGCGCGGCCCGCGCCGAAGCAGCCTGTTCCGCCGACGGCACACCCAACCAGTTCATTCCGAAAAAGGCGGCCGATGCCAGGCCGCTCGACAACGAACTGACGAAATACGCCAAATGCCCCTACTGCGGCATGGATCGCCAGGAGCACCAGCGCACCCGGATGCTCGTCCAGTATTCCGACGACCTGGCCGACGGCGTCTGCTCGATTCACTGCCTGTCGCTGAGCCTCGGCCTCAACATCGACCGCGAACCGAAAGTGATTTATGGCCCGGATTACGCGTCGACCGTCGAGCCACGCCCGCTGCTGCCGGTCGACCAGCTAACCTACCTGATCGGCGCCGACCTCAAGCATGCGATGACCAAGCGCAGCAAGCATTCCTTTGCCTCGGCTGACGCCGCCAAGGAGTTTCAGGGCAAGCATGGTGGCACGCTGGCCAAGTTCGACGAGGCCCTGCGCGAGTCCTATCTCGACATGGCCGCCGACGCCAGCATGATCCGCAAAATGCGCGCCGAACGCCGCAAACGCGCCGCCGAGCAGAAACAGGGCTGATGCGGCGCCGCGCCGTCCTGGCTTTCTGCCTGAGCCTCTGGGTGAGCACCGCGCTGGCCCAGAGCGTGCCCAAACCGGGCACGAAGGATCTCTGCCCGGTCTGCGGCATGATCGTCGCGAAGTACCCGAACTGGGTCGCCGTGGTCACCTGGAAGGACGGTCACAGCCATTTTTTCGACGGCGCCAAGGACCTGTTCAAGTTCCTGCACGATCTGGCCAAATACGCGCCCGGCCATCGCCGGGAAGACATTGCCGGCATTTACGTCACTGATTTCTACAACCTGGAAATAATCGACGCCCGCCGCGCCCTGTTCGTCGCCGGCTCCGATGTCCTCGGCCCGATGGGCCACGAATTCGTGCCACTGGCCAGCCAGGCCGATGCCGACGATTTCATGAAGGACCACAAGGGGCGCCGGGTATACGGCTTCAAACAGATCGGCGCAATGCTGCCCGAACGGGTCGACGACGGCAAGTTCGACTGACACACCACAGCAGCGAAGAAAGAAAACGGTGCCGGCCGGCCTGTTGGTGTAAGCCTGCTTTCCCACTGGCTTTGCTGGCATTCGCTGGCAAGACGCCCATCCCGCGCACGTGCTCAAGGCAGTCGCGGCTTATCCGCATCATCGCACCCATGTTCGGCGACGAGAAGCTGGCCACCCCACCCTAGTCGCGACCGAAACCCTGTCCGCGATCGCCTGCCCGCTAGACGGCAGGGCGGCGCGCGGGCAACGGAGCAGAAAGCCATATTCCGCCGACAAATATCGGAATATCCGGCGCCCCGTCGACTGGCGTGGTGAAGAGGCTCGCCAGCTTGTCGAGTGTTTCTGCGCTCGGCTCAAACATCGATTCGCGGCGGGGTGCGACAACTTGTCGCACCCCGCACAGGGGACGCGACGACTACAATCAAGACACCATAACTAATTGATTATTATGATTTTTTGATAAACATCAAATTTCAAAGCAAGTAAATACGTACTTTCCCCCATTCAAGAGATGAATTCACCCGAGTCCTGGCTGACTTATCGGTTGCCCGAACTGCCGCAGTTCCGAGAGATCGCTGCGCGGCCCCGGTCGGTCGAAATTTCGGCGATCTGGGGTCTCGCCGTTCTCGGGCATTTACTGTTGCTCTACTTGCTGTTCTCCCTGGCGGTCCACAACGCCCCGACCCAGATGCCGCCCAGCATGAGCGTGCGTCTGCTGCCACTCGCCGAGGAAAAAAAGGTCGAGCCGGCCAAAGCGCTGCCGCCCAAGCCGGCGCCGCCACAAATACGGCGGCCTCTGCAGCAAGCGCAGCCGGTGCTTGCCGTAACGAATAGCGCGCCGACCAGCAGCAGTTTTGTTGTGGCTGCACAGCCCGACTCACCGCCGCCCCAGGCCATCGCCGCCGCTCCGGCAGCGCCGCTGGCAGTGGTTGCGGCGCGTTTCGATGCGGACTACCTGCACAACCCGGCCCCGGCTTACCCGACCCTGTCGCGTCGCCATGGCGAAGAAGGCAAGGTTCTGCTGAAGGTCCGGGTCAGCGCGCATGGCGCGGCACTCGAGGTGAGCGTTGCCAAATCGAGCGGCTATGGGCGTCTCGATAGCGCCGCCGCCGATGCCGTGGAGCGCTGGCGCTTTGTAGCCGCGAAACGCGGCGATGAAGCCGTGGATTCGTCGGTGATCGTTCCGATCACTTTTGCACTTGAGTAAGGAAAGGAAAAGATATGCCATCACCAATGGGCCTTGCCCACTTCTGGAACCAGGGGGATCTGGTCACCCACTGCACCGCGCTCATCCTGGCCCTGCTCTCGCTGATTTCTTGGACGGTGATCCTGGGCAAATTGATCTCCACCTGGCGCGCCTCCCGGTCGCAGGAAAAGGCCCTGGCCGGTTTCTGGAGTGCCAACTCCTTGCCGGAAGCGCTGGAAACCCTGCGCCGCGACGATCCCTCCGGGATTTTTGCCGACCTCGCCCTGACCGGGGCGCACTCGGCGCAGGCACATCAACAAAATGCGGCACGCGGCATCGGCGCCGGGGTCAATGCCAGCGAATTCCTGACGCGCTCGCTGCGCTCCCACATCCTCCATACCCAGGCCAAAATCGAACACGGGCTGACCTTTCTCGCCTCGGTCGGCTCGACGGCTCCGTTCATCGGGCTGTTCGGTACGGTCTGGGGGATTTATCACGCCCTGGTCGGCCTGGCCGGGGCGACCCAGGTGGTCCTCGACAAGGTCGCGGGCCCGGTTGGCGAAGCGCTGATCATGACGGCGGCCGGCCTTTTCGTCGCCATTCCCGCGGTGCTCGCCTACAACGCCTTTACTCGCGCCAATCGCCTGGTTTCCGTGCAACTCGACGGCTTTGCCCATGACCTGCATGCTTATCTGACGACCGGGGTGCGGGTCGGCGGCCATGGCAACCTGGTCGATCTGGGCGCCGCCCGCGGTATTCGGGCGAATTGATCATGGCCTTCGGAAGCTTCGACGAAAACGGCGCCGGCCAGCCGATGGCCGAGATCAACACGACACCGCTGGTGGACGTGATGTTGGTGCTGCTGGTGATTTTCATCATCACCGCGCCCCTCTTCCATCAGGCCGTACCGATCGATCTGCCGCAGGTCAGCGCGACAAAGCTCGACGACAAGCCGGAGGTGATCCAGCTAGCCATTGACGCCGACGGGAAAATTTTCTGGAACGGCGAAACCATTTCCCGGGATGCGCTGGATGCCCAATTTGCCGCCGCCAGCCCGCGTCAGCCGGAGCTGCACCTGCGGGCCGACCGGGCCGTGCGCTACGAGAAAGTGGCCGACGTCATGGCGGCTGCCCAACGCGCCAGCATCAGCAAGATCGCTTTTCTCACCGAACCGGCGCACTAGACGCCGTAATTTTCGGTTCCCGACAACGGAATAGTAATTTTTTGGGGGTTTCAAAATGGCGCAACAGACTTTCCGGCTGAACAGTATTTGCCTGGCGCTCATCGCCGCTTTTTCGCAAGCCACCGTGGCGCACGCCGAAAACCCGGCCGATGAAAAACAGTTGGGCGAAATGGTCGTCAAGAGCGGCAAACCCGCCGTGCCGAAAAACCTGCCGGCAAGCACGGAAGGGGTCAGCGCCCAACAGATCGCCGAAACCACCAACGCCGTCACCACCGCCGAAATGATCGAGTACCTGCCCAGCGTCCACGTGCGCGAGCGCTATATCGGCGACCGCAACGCCATCGTCCAGATGCGCACCAATTCGGCGATATCCAGCGCGCAGACCATCGTCTATGCGGATGGCCTGCTGCTTTCCAATTTCACCCACAACAGTTTCTCCACCCCGCCGCGCTGGGGCATGGTCTCGCCCGAAGAGATCGAGCGCATCGACGTCATCTACGGCCCGTTCTCCGCCCTCTACCCGGGCAATTCGATGAGCGGCGTGGTGCTGATGACGACCCGCATGCCGGAACGCTTCGAAGCGCACGCCAAGGTCGATACCTTCGGCGAGCGCTTCAAGCTTTACGGCACCGACAAGGATTTCGTCGGCGCCCATGGCAGTGCCTCGGCCGGCGGCAGAACCGGCGACTGGTCGTTCTGGATGAGTGGCGACTACCTCAACAACCACGGCCACCCGATGACCTTCGGCAACGCCACCCGGGTCAGCCCGCAACCCGCTGCGGGCACGCCGTTCACCACCGTCAGCGGCGGCTACCGGGACATCGACACCACTGGTGCGCCGCGGATCATCACCAGTTCGATCGGCGCCGACCATACCGTGCAGGACATCGGCAAGATCAAGGTGGCCTACGATTTTTCACCGGCCATCCGGGCGACCTATAGCCTGGGCTACTGGCAGAACACCAGCGACACGACAGTCGCCAGCTACCTGCAAGATGCGGCGGGAAACCCGGTCTACAACACCACGCTTACTGGAACCGGACCGGAGCGCTACGTCAAATTCGCTGGCGATTCGACCTATTACACGCTTTCCGGCACCGGCCCGAATTCCAGCACCAGCCCGACGCATTCGGAAAGCGAACACTGGATGCACGGCCTCGCCGTAAAATCCAATACCCAGGGCGCCTGGGATGGCGAAGCGGTGCTCAGTTTTTACAATCAGAACAAGGACATTTCGCGCTCAGCCAGCAATACCGGCAGCTTGTTCGACTCGGGCACGGGGCAGGTCAAGCCCGGTGGGCAGGTCACTTTTGCCGACGGCACCGGCTGGGAAACCCTCGATCTGCGCGGCGAATGGCGCCCCTCCGGCAACCTGCAGAGCGCCCATCAGGTGAGCTTCGGCTATCACTACGATCGCTACACGCTGAGTTCCGACACCTTCAACACCCGCGACTGGCTGAACGGTCCCGCCGGCGCCCTGACCAGCAACTCGAAGGGCAAGACGGAAACCCAGGGCCTCTACCTGCAGGATGCCTGGCGTTTTGCCCCGGCCTGGCAACTCGTGCTGGGCGGGCGCCAGGAGCACTGGACAGCCTTCGACGGTAGCAATTTCAGCGCCACCAACCCGGCCCCGACGCCGCAAAATGTCGTCTATGCCGATCGCAGCGCCTCGGCCTTTTCGCCCAAGGCCTCCCTTTCCTTCGAAGCGGCCGAGGATTGGAACCTGCGGGCATCGTTCGGCAAGGCCTATCGCTTCCCGACGGTTTCCGAGCTGTTTCAGCTAATCAATTTCGGGCCGGGCACGCAACGCACCAACGATCCGAATCTGAAACCCGAGCAGGTGCGTTCCGCCGAGCTCACCGCCGAACACAGTTTCGGCAACGCGCTGTGGCGTACTTCGCTGTTTCGGGAGGATAAGCGCGACGGTCTGATTTCCCAGATCGACACCACGGTGTTCCCCAACGTCACGAGCGTCCAGAACGTCGACAAGATCATCACCACCGGGATCGAAATGGCGCTCCAGGCCAGCGATCTGTGGATTCGCGGCTTTGACCTCTCGGGCAGCGTCACCTACACCGATTCGGTAATCAAGCGTAACTCGCGCAATCCCGCCGTGGTCGGCCGCGACCAGCCGCGCATCCCCGACTGGCGGGCCAGCCTGCTCGCGACTTACCGCGCTTCCGACCAGCTTTCCGTGAGCATGGCCGTGCGCTACAGCGGCCGGCAATGGGCCAGCCTCGCCTACACCGATATCAATCCCGACGTGTATGGCACCCCGGGGGTGAGCTCCTATACGGTCATCGATGCCAAGGTGCTTTACCATGTCGCCAAGCAATGGACGGGCGCGCTGGGGGTCAATAATCTCGGCAACTACAAGTACTACGTTCAGCCCAATCCCTACCCGCAACGAACCCTGTTCGCCAGCCTGAAATTCGATTATTGAGGTTCCCATGCGCCATTTCAAATTTTCCTGCCTGCTGGGCGCCACCATGGCGGCGCTTGTTTTCGGCTCGGCCGCGGCGGCCGAGGAGCGTCATCAGCACGCCATGAGCGAACGGCCAGTGCGCGTCGAGCTCGGCAGCACGCCGGCCTTCGGGCCGGATGGCGCGCTCTATGTGGCCAGCAAGCGAGGCGAGCATGTGGTGGTCGAACGCAGTAGCGACCTGGCACAAACCTGGGACGCACCGCGCGTGGTCAATGCCGATCCGGAAGCCATTTCGGCCGATGGTGAAAACCGCCCAAAAATTGCCTTTGCCAGGGATGGCAGCCTGCTCGTCTCGTGGACCAAGCCGTTGTCGAAGCCCTATGCCGGAGAAATCCGTTTTGCCCGCGCCGATGACGGAAAGAACTTCTCGGCGCCCATCACCGTGCATCAGGATCGCCGCGAAATCACCCACCGTTTCGAATCGATGGCGGTCGGCCAGGAGGGCCAGATCCTCATTGCCTGGGTCGATAAACGGGACCTGGAAGCAAGCGGCGGCAAGAAAGACGCCTATCGGGGCGCCGCCATTTACGCCGCCACTTCGCTTGACGGCGGACGCAGCTTTCAGACGGAACACAAGGTCGCCGACCATTCCTGCGAATGCTGCCGGATTGCCATCGCCCACGACCGGGACGGCGCGCTGCTCCTGTTGTGGCGCCACGTCTTTGCGCCGAACGAACGCGACCACGCCATGGCCCGCCTGAACCCCGACGGCACGCCGGCGAGCGTGCAGCGGGCAACCTTCGACCACTGGAAAATCGATGCCTGCCCGCATCATGGCCCGTCGCTGGTAGTCGATGAAAACGGCGTGCGCCATGCCGTCTGGTTCAACATGACAGAGGGCAAAGCGCCGGTGCACTACGGACGACTTATCGACCGGGGCAATGCCTTGGTGGTCGAAGGGCAAATAAGCGTCGGCGGGCCGCGGGCCGCCCATGCCGACATCGCTAGCGCAGCCGGCAGGCTGGGAATTGTCTGGAAGGAATTCGATGGCGAGCGGACCAATTTATTCGCCATGCTTTCCGTTGACGGTGGCAAAAGCTTCCGTACATTACCCCTCGCTGCCACAGCGGGTAGCTCGGACCAGCCGCGAATTATTCTTCGCCAGGCGACGCTTTTCGCCTTCTGGCGTACTGAAAACGAAGGTTTTCGCGTGATCGAGCTGCCATGAGCAAAGGTTGCTTCGCCCTCCTTGCCTGCCTGCTTGCCCTGCCGCTGCAGGCTACCGAATTCGCCCCGCTGGACCGGAACGCTGCCCGTCAACTGCTCGATCCGGCAAACCACCGGCAGCCGACGGTGGTAACGCTGTGGTCGGCCGATTGCAGTTACTGCAAGAAAAACCTGCAATTGCTTTCGTCACTACGCAAAAACAACAAGCAGCTCAAGGTGATTTCCATCGCCGCCGAGGCAGCCGGCACCGCACAGGAACAGGCCATCGATCGCTACGCGCTGCCCGAGCCGCATTATGCCTACGGCGCGGACAACCCGGAGGCGATTGCCTACGCTATCGATCCGGATTGGGCGGGCGAGCTGCCGCGAACTTTTCTCTTCGACGGCCACGGCCATCTGGAAAAGGTTTCGGGTGTCATCTCCGTGGGGCGCATTGAAAAAGCGACGGGCTTGCGCTTCCAATAAAGCGATGTCGCCGACATCTCCCACCGGCTAGCCGGCAACGCCCAAAATTCGCTTGAACTCACGCCGCCAATGGTTGTCGATTCAAATTGTCGACAAACTGACATCGACCACACCACCGATCACCAGGAACTCGTCCTCGCCCTGCAGAACGCCCGGCAGCAGGCCGCAGTGGAAGAATATCTTGGTCAGCGGCACCTCGACCGACAGGATGTAGTCGCCGAATTCGCAGGCCCGCTCGCGGCTGCAGGTGAAGGAATTGAGATTGTTGAGCAGGATGACATGGCGGCCACCCGGGCCCTTGGCCAGCACCTCGTGGTCGGCCATCCGATTGGTGCCGCGGTACAGCGTGACATGGCGGGCACCGCCGTGGCGGAGGGCCAGTTCGTACTGGCAGAAGGTGTACACCAGGTCGAACTGGGCTTCCAGGGCATTGGTGCCGTACAGGCCGTGCGAGCGCATTTCCTGGTAGCGCAGATAGGGCTCATCCGAAGGATCGCGCAAGGGTTGGCCGTGGTAGCGCGGCGTCAGGCCGAAACGCGATTCGACCCAGCCTTTCAGGACGGCGCCCTCGCGGCTGTCGGAATCGAAGCTCCAGCCACGGATCATGCGAATGTAATTGGCCTTGGCGCGGGCCTTGGCATGCCCGGTATACCCCATTTCCTCGAGCCATTCGAGCTGGAAACGCACCGTCAGGTAATCACGAAAAACCTCGGCACGCGCTTCCGGCCCGACGGCCGCCAGGCGCCGGAAAAGATCGGCATGCAATTCGGCGACGCCGTCGATGAGCAGCGGACTGGGATATTGCTGATAGGTCAGGCCGCCGAGCACCACCGCCGGCAGGTTGCAGCGATTGATCGGCAGTCGCGCATCGCGGGGCAGCGACGCTGCTTTGTCGTCACCCCTACAAAGCATAGGGGAATTGTCGGATGTTGCGCCCCCACCCAAAATCGCCTGTTTTTCTATTTTCATTTAATAATCAGTTAATTAGCAGCCTTTAGTCGACCTGGCACGCTACGTGCAGAAGGAATGGTGCGACTCATCAATGATTCCTTCGCAACTCGACTGACAGATTAAGGAGATTACACCATGGCTAAACTGCGTCAATGCGCCATCTACGGCAAAGGCGGTATCGGCAAATCCACCACCACACAGAATCTGGTGGCGGCACTGGCTGAATCCGGCAAGAAAGTAATGATTGTGGGTTGCGACCCGAAGGCTGACTCGACCCGCCTGATCCTGCACTCCAAGGCTCAAACCACCGTTATGCACCTGGCTGCTGAAGCCGGTTCCGTGGAAGATCTGGAACTCGAGGACGTCATGTCCATCGGTTTCGGCGGCATCAAGTGCGTTGAATCCGGTGGCCCGGAACCCGGCGTCGGCTGTGCCGGCCGCGGCGTTATCACCGCCATCAACTTCCTTGAAGAAGAAGGCGCTTACGACGACGAACTCGACTTCGTGTTCTACGACGTTCTCGGTGACGTGGTCTGCGGTGGCTTCGCCATGCCGATTCGCGAAAACAAGGCCCAGGAAATCTACATCGTTTGCTCCGGCGAAATGATGGCCATGTACGCTGCCAACAACATCGCCAAGGGTATCGTGAAGTATGCAAACTCGGGTTCCGTCCGTCTGGCCGGCCTGATCTGCAACTCCCGCAACACCGACCGCGAAGATGAACTGATCATGGCCCTGGCCGCTCGTCTGGGCACCACCATGATCCACTTCGTGCCGCGCCACAACGTCGTGCAGCACGCTGAAATCCGCCGCATGACCTGCGTTGAATACGATCCGACCCACAAGCAGTCCGACGAATACCGCGCCCTGGCCAACAAGATCAACAACAACACCAACTTCGTCATCCCGACCCCGATCGAGATGGAAGAGCTGGAAACCCTGTTGATGGAGTTCGGCATCATGGAAGCCGAAGACGAATCCATCGTCGGCAAGACCGCCGCCGAACTGGCCGCCGAAGCCGCCGCAGCCTAATAGCAGTCCAGGTTCGTCGCTCCGGCGGCGAACCGGTACCAGCCAGTATTCAACCAACTGTTGGCGTCGTGCACAAATAGATGTCGGCGCAACGAAAGGAGTTTCACCATGGCAGCGCTCACCCGCGAAGAAACCACAGCCCTCATTGCCGAGGTGCTCGAGGTTTATCCCGAGAAGGCCAAGAAGGACCGTGCCAAGCACTTGATGGTCAACGACAAGGAACTTGAGTCGTCGAAGAAGTGCATTACCTCCAACCGCAAGTCCCTGCCGGGCGTCATGACCATGCGTGGTTGTGCCTACGCCGGCTCCAAGGGTGTGGTCTGGGGTCCGATCAAGGACATCATCTCCATCTCCCACGGCCCGATCGGTTGCGGCCAGTATGCCCGCGCCGGCCGTCGTAACTACTACGTCGGCACCACCGGCGTCGATGCCTTCTGCGAAATGAACTTCACCTCGGATTTCCAGGAGAAGGACATCGTTTTCGGCGGCGACAAGAAGCTCGCCAAGCTGATCGACGAAATCGAA
>JAGTRU010000056.1 GCA_018261905.1 Pseudomonadota bacterium
GTGCTGCAGGCCGGGCAAAGTTCGGTGACGCTGGAAGGGGCGAACATCACCTTTGCCTGCCCAGGGACGTTCTCGGTGAAGGGGAGCGGGAATGCGTTTGTCGGGCCGGGGAGCGGGGTAGCAGAGATGGAGGCGTTGCCGGAGGGAACGATCAATAACGAGTATTCCCAGCGGGCACGCTTGCTCAAACCGGAAGACAAACCCTACGAGCAGCACCGCTATCAACTCGTGGCACAAAGCGGTAAATCCGTGACCGGGATATTTGGCAAAGACGCCACGACTCAGCGCCTTTACACCGACCAAAGTGAGCCGGTTCAACTCGCCATGACCGAGTTTCGCATTGATCAAAAAATGACCGAGGACTTTCTTGACGGGCTAAGCCGCCTGCTCGGACCGCTGGAGCGCCAAACGACGCCGGACAGCGTGGATAACAAGATGATCCAGCTCACGCCGGAGGCTTGAGATGGGGCGGGTTATTGCGGCCATCCTCGGTGCCATCGGGAAGTTTTTGCTGAGCAAAGGCGCCTCTGAAGGCGCCAAAAAGGTCATCAAGGAAGAAATCAAGCATGAGGCCAAGGAGGCTCTCAAGGACGAGGTCAAGGATTTGACCCAGGCCATGATTAACGAAGCCTTCGAGGCTGTTAAAGGCGTGGTTGACGAAGCCGGCCAGGAAATGAAAAAGGAGGCCAACCGGAAAGCGACCGAGCTTCGCGTCATTGCCACCGGCAGCCCCAATCCGACGGCGCCCAGGCAGCCGGACTTCAAGGATTACTACCAACGCAAGATCCCCTTTCGCCCGGTGATCTGCAAACTGCTATGCTTTGCCGACAAAAACCCCGTACTCGGCAAGCGCCGCCTGCCCGCTCCGCAGCCCGGCCCGGATGAGGAAATCAAATACCGGGTGCTCGAATTACGCCAGCTTGCCGCCGCCATTGCTTTCGATCTGCTCGACCATGCCATCGACAACCATAGCTTTATCAAGAGCGAAGTGGCTTTCAAGCGCGACGGCACGGCCTACATGAACGGCCTGCAACCCAAACGCATCGGCCAGACCTACTGGCGCAAGCCCCGTCAATCCGTCTCGCCGGACATCGCCATTGTTGAAAATCGTTTTCAGCCGCCGAGCAAAGACAATCTGTTTGCGGTGGTGGATTTCAAGTTCAAGAATGATCGGATTGATGGAGATCAGATCAAGCGATATGACGATACTTTCACCAAACCCAAGGTCTCCATCGTCCGCATGCCGGAAGACTGCCCGCCCTGCGAGGACTTGGAGAAAAAGAAGAAAACCGGCGATGCCGGGACGGATACCGACAAAGACAAGAAACAACCTCGAAGGAAGCGTTAGAAAATGCCAGTTTTGGACGATGACGAATTTGCAGCCTGGGCGGCCGACCTCAAGGAATGGCCGAGTGTTTCCCAAGGGTTCGTGGCCGATGGCGTAGAGTGGGAATGGGCCGTTGGGCTTTCCGTTTCCTTGTATTTCCACGTGCCGCCCGAAGTAATGATCGAGAAGCGCCTAGCTGCCATCCGGTTGTGGCAGGAGTATCAAGCACTGATTGGCAATCAACTGACACATGTCGGGCATCCCAAGGGTGGCCGGCTGCACAAAATCGGTAGCAAGCGCGTTCCCGATTTCATTGAACACGCCCAAAAACTACCGCTGGATGAGAATTTTTTTATCGAATCAGCAAGTTCGGAAAGCGAAGTTACTAGCGCAAATTACACCTTTCGCTCATGGATTCGTTCATATTGGGAAGAAGTTCCTTTCAAGCTTAGCTGGCTCCGTCTCGATTTTGCCTACAGTTGGTGGCGTGATCATCGGGATGCCCTGCATGCCTTCGTCCTCAAAGCAGCTACGCAAATGAATGCCGAACAGGGTTATATGGGCTTTGGTTACGTCAACCCGCTGGGCGTCGGTGCGGCGGGCGACATCCTGCCCTACGAGAAGCAACTGGCCAGACGTTTCTACGGCTATCACTTCGACAAGCCGTTTTATATGGATAGTCCGCATGCGGTCAGTCGGCCGCTAACCTTTGGCATGAATGCGCCGACCTGGGGCACGCTGATCGGCACCCGTTGGTTGGAGAAAGCGGGCGGCAAGGCCGCGGTGCGGGCGCAATTGACCCATCCGCGCATTCGCGTGAGCGAGTTGCCCGATGCGCTGTGGATCGAGGCCGGTGAGGAGCCGGGCCTGCTGCCGGTCGAGGATGGTATTCCGCCGATCTACGGCGAGATTGCCCGGGCCCTCAAGCCCGCCCGTGCCGACGACCTGGATTTCCTGACGCTCGGGCAATGGGATGACGACGAACGCGATGTCATGACGCCGACCGATTCGCAAGCCTGGTTGGCGCGCTTTGATCCGGATGGTAGTTGGCCATCGCCCGATGTCCGTTTCTGGCAGCCGGACCCACAAGCGGGAATTGGGCTGGGCATTGAAAGTAAACGTCGCCCCAGCATCCCCGGGGGGGCCCCCTGCCCCGAAAGTGGCTGGTGGTTCACGCCGGCCCAAGCCGGCTCACGTCGCTACTTCAAGTCGGGCGAAACCATGCCTTCGTTGGGCGGTGACTACGGCCTGACCTTCTGGCAATGGTCGCCGGATCAGTCGGCACCCAAGCTGTAGCAGATGATGATCAAACCCAACGAAAGCATCACCTCTGGGCACGCGGCCTACGGTATTCGCCTGATGACCCCGAAAGGTCGTGATCCGGGCTATCTCGTAAAAATCGAGCGACGTCATGCCCGCTATGCCCAATGGTTCGGCTTCACCCTCTGCGGCGGGCAGGCGGCCACCCTGAGCGCGGCGCTGGCCTGGCGCGATGAGCAAACTCGCCGCCTGGAACCCTTAACCAAGCAAGAATTCGTCGCGCAGATACGGACCAATAACACCTCGGGGGCCGCCGGTGTCGTGCGGACGACCCAGCGCAGTAAATCGCGTTCGGGGCGGGTTTGGTCCGCCGAGTACTGGCTTGCCCGACCGCCCCGTGGCCTCAAGATCGGCGCCCGCTACTTCTCGATTTCCAAGCATGGCGAGGAAGGTGCAAAGCAGCTAGCCTTTGCCGCGCGCCAAGAGATGGAGTCGCTATGTAGCGGCTATCACGCTCCCCATGTGCCAGAGGAGTTTCAGCTCGGGGCGAGCGAATCGACGCCAATAGAGCGGATTGGCGAGATAAAAACCGCAATCACTGCAGACCGCTGAATGAGCGCTCAAATTCAGGTAACCGATTCTCGTAACTCTATTTTTGGAATATCCGCATTGGGCATACTGCGTTGTCAGACGATCTCGTTCCCACAAATCCTCAGGCTTGACCGCGCTCAAGAGGGCTTGTTCAGAGCGCGGTTTGGCACGGATGTCGATCGTTTGATGTAGCTCAAGGGCGCGTTGAAAGCTGCTGTTAATGTTGCGTTTGTTGATCAGGGCAAACTCGTCGAAAGGCGGGGGCGCAAAGCTTCCAGTCTAATGAGCCGGTCCGTTGGTTCGATGACAGTGGGGTCGCCAATATGACGGCTGTGGCAGTGAGCGGGCAGGGCGCCCTTGATCTCCGAATCGTTCCTTATTTATTGGAGATTGTTGCTATGCCCAATGAAGCCGTCAGTACCGAGGTTGCAGCCGATTCCGTTTCCGATATTCTCAAGACCATCTTCATTCCGCCTTGTCCGGCAGTGGTCGCCGCTCTGTTGGAGGAGGCGCGCTGTCCCGATGTCGACTTTAACAAGATCATTCGTCTCATAACCGGTGACCTCAGTCTGGCGGCTTCCATGATGAAGACGGCAAATTCGCCCGTCTTTGCCCTGCGCAACAAAGTCGAGACGGTGCAGAAAGCTGCGGCAGTCCTCGGCTTGAAGAACATCCTCTGTATCGTCAATGGTCTGGCGCTGAAACGTTCCCTTTCGCCCAATGGCGTCAGCATGGAACGCTTTTGGGAGCGCTCGAATTACCACGCCACG
The DNA here is from genome assembly GCA_018261905.1 of Pseudomonadota bacterium. Lineage (GTDB taxonomy): Bacteria > Pseudomonadota > Gammaproteobacteria > Burkholderiales > Rhodocyclaceae > Azonexus. Next base: position 3,949 of record JAGTRU010000056.1, read on the forward strand.
GTTTCGACCCGCTTGGCGCGGCGCGTGCCCGGCATTACCCAGGAAGATGCCTACACTTTCGGTCTATTTCATGATTGCGGCATTCCGATCCTGATGCAGCGTTTTCCCGACTACAAGGAGACGCTGGTTCTCTCCAACCGTTCAGCCAAGGCTGTATGGGAGACGGAAAACGAGCGGCATGGGACGGACCATGTGACGGTTGGCGCGATGCTGGCCCGCAATTGGCACTTGCCGGATCTCATCGTGAAAGCCGTCCGCCTGCATCACAACTTCGAAATTCTCGCGGACGACTCGGCGCATGTTCGCGACGAAGTGCGGGCGCTGACGGCGGTTTCTTTGCTTGCCGACCATCTGATTGCGCGCTTTCTCAACGTGCCGGACGAGGCGGAATGGATGGCGCATGGCACCGCTGCCCTGAATTATCTGAATTTCGACGAGGAAGAACTTGCTGAACTGCAGAGCGATGTTGAAGAGGACCTCAATACCATTCGCCTGGATAGGCGTTGAAACGCCGTTCGGTTTGAACGATTGAACGTCTGCCGGGAGCCGATCGGCCGTATCGGGGATGAACCAAGGGAAATCATTTTTCTCTTTGATTCTCCCGCCGCCTATCCCTGAGTCTTGATCACCGTTCCGACTTCGCCCGCCAGATTGGCGAGTAGCGCTTTGCGATATTCGGCGACGAAATAGTCCACGGCCTTGTCCTGCTCTTCCGCCGTGCCGTCGTGGGCGAGGAAGTTGAAGGCGTTGTAGCGGCCGGCGGCGAACAGGATGGCGGCGCTGACCTTGCCTTCGTTTTCTCCTTCGGCCAGACGGTTGGCGAGATGGATGAATTCGTCGACAAGCTTGAGAAATTCCGGCTGGTAGGGCATGGCTGTCTTCCTTTCGGGGGCGGGGAGTTCCAGGATGAAACCGATGAAACCCCCGTCAGCTTACAACACGATCTGCGAACCCAGTTCGACTACCCGGTTGGAAGGAATCTTGAAAAAGGCCGTGGCGCTGCTGGCGTTGCGGAACATCGCGACGAAGAGCAGCGAGCGCCAGTAGGCCATGGCCGAACCCAGTTTCGGAATCAGTGTTTCGCGGCCGAGGAAGAAGGAGCTGTCCATCATCTCGATATCGAGCCCGGCCTCGGCGCTCAGCTTGAGGGCGGCCGGGATGTCCGGCTCGTCCTTGAAACCGTAATGGACGATGACCTGAGCGAAATTCTCGGCCAGCCGATGCACTTCGACGCGGTCGATGGCCGGGACGTAAGGCACGTCGAAGACGCGGACGCTGAGGATGATGACCTGCTGGTGCAGCGTCTTGTAGTGCTTGATGCTGTGCAGCAGCGCATGGGGTACCGATTCCGGGTCCGGGGTCATGAAAATGGCCGTGCCGGGGACCCGGCCGATGGCGTTGCCGGCGATGTCGGCGATGAAGGGCTTCAGTTGCAGCGCATCTTCGGCGAGGCGTTGGTGCAGCAGTTCGCGGCCGCGTTTCCAGGTGGTCAGCAGGACGAAGATGGCCAGCCCGAAGGCGAGCGGGAACCAGCCGCCGTCGGGAATCTTGACCGAGTTGGCGAGAAAGAAGCCGAGGTCGATGACGATGAAGGGCAGGGCGCCGAGTACGGCACGTAGTGGGCTCCAGTTCCACAGGCGGACGGCGACGGCGATGGCCAGGAAATTGGTGATCAGCATCGTGCCGGTGACGGCGATGCCGTAGGCCGCAGCCAGTTTTGACGAACTGCCGAAGCCGACGACCAGCGCGATGATCGAAATCAGCAACAGCCAGTTGAGGGCCGGCAGGTAGATCTGGCCGATTTCCCGCTCCGAGGTGTGCCGCACTTCCAGGCGCGGCGTGTAGCCGAGCTGGATGGCCTGCTGGGTGATCGAGAAGGCGCCGGAAATGACGGCTTGCGAGGCGATTACCGTGGCCACCGTGGCCAGGATGACCAGCGGATAGAGCGCCCAGTCCGGGGCTAGCAGGTAGAAGGGGTTGGCGATGGCGGCCGGGTCGGCGAGGAGCAGGGCGCCCTGGCCGAAATAGTTGATGACCAGGGCGGGCAGGACGTAGCCCAGCCAGGCGTACTGGATCGGTTTGGCGCCGAAATGCCCCATGTCGGCATAGAGCGCCTCGGCGCCGGTAATGCACAGCACGACGGCACCGAGCGCGAAGAAACCGAGGGCCGCATTGCCGAGCAGGAAATGGAAAGCGTAGAGCGGATTGACGGCGGCCAGGACGGCCGGGTGCTCAACGATGGCGATGCCGCCAAAGAGGGCCAGGACGGCGAACCAGAGCACCATGATCGGCCCGAACAGGGCGCCGACACTGGCCGTGCCGCGGCGCTGGAAGAGAAACAGGCCGACCAGGATGCTCAGCGTGATGGGCAGGATGTAGGGTTTGAAGGCCGGCGTGATCAGTTCCAGTCCCTCGACCGCCGAGAGTACCGAGATGGCCGGCGTGATGACGCCATCGCCGTAGAACAGCGCAGCCCCGAAGAGGCCCAGGGCAACCAGCAGTTTCTGTTGCCAGGAGGACGGATTGCCGTTGTGCAGGGCGAGCGTCATCAGGGCGATGATGCCGCCTTCGCCCTTATTGTTGGCGCGCATGATGAAGGCGACGTACTTCAGCGTGACGACGATGAGCAGCGACCAGAGGAACAGCGACAGGATGCCGAGCACGTTGTCGGGGGTGATCGGCACCGGGTGATGGGCGCCGCCGAAAACTTCCTTGATCGAGTACAGCGGGCTGGTGCCGATGTCGCCGTAAACAATGCCGAGGGCGGCCAGGGTCAGCGTCAGCTGGCGCTTGTTGTCAGGGGCTTGCATACGTTTTCCTTCAGGGCTGGAAGCGGTAGCCGACGCCGGTTTCGGTCAGGAAATGGCGGGGCTGGGTGGGGTCGATTTCGAGTTTCTGGCGCAGGTGGCCGACGTACACCCGCAGATAATGACTGCTTTCGACATAGGACGGGCCCCAGATTTCGCGCAGCAGGTTGCGCTGCGTCAGCACCTTGCCGGGATGGCCGAGCAGGGTGGCGAGCAGGCGGTATTCGATGGGCGTCAGGTGGACCTCTGCGCCGGCTCGCGTGACGACGCGGCGCGACAGGTCGACCTGTACCTCGCCGAATTCGATGCGCGGCGTCGCCCCTTCGCCGCTGCGCGCCCGCCGACGCAGCAGGGCGCGGACGCGGGCGCGCAGTTCGCCGACGCTGAACGGCTTGGTCAGGTAGTCGTCGGCGCCGGCATCGAGGGCGTCGATCTTGTCGTTTTCCTGGCTGCGGGCCGAGAGGATCAGGACCGGTACGTCGGACCAGCCGCGCAGGTCGCGGATCAGGTCGATACCGTTGCCGTCGGGCAGGCCGAGGTCGAGGATGAGCAGGTCGGGCTTGCCCAGCCCGGCCTGGATCAGGCCGTCGGCCATGGTTTCTGCCTCGCTGACCGAGCAGTCTTCTTCCTCGACGGCCAGGCGGACGAAGCGGCGGATCGGTTTTTCATCCTCGATGAGCAGCACTTTGGGAGCGGGCGAGTTCATGCGCTTTCCTCCTCGACGACCGGCGGCACGCCGCGCGGCAGCGTGAAGCAAAGGCTGGCCCCGCCATCTTCGGCGTTATCGGCAACAATCGTGCCGCCATGCGCTTCGACGATGGCGCGGCAGATGGCTAGGCCGAGCCCGGTGCCGGGTTTGCTGGCGGCCGTCTGGCCGCGCACGAACATGTCGAACAGCGCCGCCCGGTCGCCGGCCGGAAAACCGGGGCCATGATCGCGCACCCGGACTTCGACGAACTCGGCGCTTTGGCTGGCTTCGATTTCGATCGGCGTCGCCGGCGGGGCGTACTTGGCGGCATTTTCCAACAGGTTGCAGAAGACGCGTTCGATCAACACGGCATCGAACTGCAATAGCGGCAGGTCGGCCGGCAAGGTGACGCGGACCGGGTGGGTAGCGAGTGCGCTGCCGAGCAGCTTGATGCTCGCCCCGATCACTTCTTCCAGCGGTTGCCATTCGCGGCGCAGGGTGACCTGGCCGGCGTTGAGGCGCGCCATGTCGAGCAGGTTGCCGACCAGGCCGGCCAGGCGGGCCGCCTGTTCGTGCATGGCCTGGGCCGTTTCGAGGGCGGTCGTGGGGAGGGCCGGCTTGATCAGGGAGAGCGAATCGGCCAGGCCGACCAGGGCTGTCAACGGCGTCCGCAAATCGTGCGACAGCGCCGATAGAATCGAACTGCGCAGACGTTCGGCGACGATGTTCAATTGCGTCGCCTGCGCCACCTCGACGTAATGCAGGCGTTCGATGGCGATGGCGATGAGCGAGGCCAGCGCTTCGAGCAGGGCCTGCTGTTCGGGCAGCACTTCCGGGGCGTTGGCCGGGAAGGCGACGGCGAGCACGCCACGGGTGCGCAGCGAGGCGCGCAGCGGCAGGTAGAACGAGGCATAGCCGGCGCTGGAAAACTCGTTGTTACGCACCGTTTCACCACCCTGCAGGGCGATCGCGGCGAGGTGCGGCTCGACCCGGAAAGCCGACGGGGCGAGCGTTTCCGCGCTGCCCGGCGGGTGGTCGGCGGGCAGCAGGAGGGTCGAATCGGCGGCGAACTGGCGGCTGACAAATTGCCGGGCAATCGCCAAAACCTGGTGCAGGCTGAGCGTTCCGGCCAGTTGGCGGGCCACCTCGTAAAGGGCATGGGTCTGCTGTTCGCGCACCTGCGCTTCCCGTGCCTTCTGTTTCAGGCCGGCCGCCAGTTGGCCGGTGATCAGCGCCGTCGCCAGCATCACCGCGAAAGTCACCAGGTACTGGATATTGCTGACGGCCAGCGAAAAGCGGGGCGGTACGAAAAAGATGTCGAAGAGCAGCACGCTCAAGACCGCTGCCTGCACGGCGGCGCCACGGCCCAGGCTGACGGCGAGCAGGAGCACGGTGAGCAGGAAGAGCATGACGATATTGGCCAGATCGAGATAGCCGAGCAGCGGCGTCGCCAGCAGGGTCGTCAAGGCGCAGGCGAGCACGGTGAGCAGGCTGCGTTGCCAGGTGGTGAAACGCTCCGGCATGGGGCCGGAGGGAGGGGCTTCGTCTTGCATGATCAGATTCCTGCAACCAGTGTTTCCAGCCTAGGCGGCGCCGTCTACAAATGTTGAGGATTCTGGCCGGGCGGGCGTAAAAATGTCGTAAATTTTACGCTCGCCCGTACCGGCGCCAGCTTCCGCCCGGCAATGCCTGTTGCAACGCGGCGGTGCGGAAAAATGCAAATGACGCCGATTTTCAATGCCTTGACGGTGCGCCGGCAGTCGCCCGCCAGCCCGCGTCGCCGGAGCAATAGATTTTGCCGACCGGAGACCTGGGGCTGGCGGGACGGGATTCATCGCCCGAGAAATCGTCGTCGGCTAGGGGCGATGAGCCGCGGTCATGGCGCCATTCGTCGAATTAGTATTCCTGCAGCATGGTCAGTTCGGTGTCGGCGTTGCGCAGGCGGATGGCCAGGGTGCGGGCGATGGCGGTGATCAGGTTGAAGGCCAGTTTCTTGTGCTCCTCGGCCAGTTCGTAGAACTGTTTGCGCGACAGCACATAGACCTCGGTGTCGGTCAGGGCGATGGCGTCGTTGCCGCGCGGCCGGTTGTCGAGGAAGGCCAGGCCGCCGAAGAAATCGCCGCGGCCGAAACTGGCGATGTGACGGGTGCGGCCGCCGCCGAGCGGGGCGAAAATGCGCACCGTGCCACGGCGTATCCAGAAAATTTCATCGCCCGGGGCGCCCAGGGCATAGATGGTGTCGCCGGCCTTGTAGCTGCGCAATTCCATGCGCGCTTCCAGGTCCTGGATGGTTTCGTCCTTGCGCAGCTTGAAGAGGTCCATCTCGTGCAACTGGATCGGCGCCTCCTCCTCGGCCAGCAGGGTGGCCCGGTCGCCGAGGAGACGGTTTTCGACCCACTCGATGGCGGCATCGAGTTCGGGGAAAACCCGCACGCCGTTGTCGTCGGGTACGACGACCCCGGTTTGCTCAAGGAATTCCCGCAGGTTGCGGCCGTTCGGCAGTTTTTCCCGGACCCCGGAGAGGAGCAGCATGGCGCCGCGTTCCTGCAGCGCATCGCGGACATTGTTGAGGAGGTGGGCGGCGGTGACATCGACCGAGAGGACGCGCTTGAGGTCGAGGATGACATAGCTGCGCTTGCCCAGTTCGGGTTCGATTTCGCTGTAGAGCTGCTGGGTGGTGCCGAAGAACAGGCTGCCCTGCAGTTCGAAAATGACGGCCTGGTCGCCCTTCTGTTCGATGATGCGCATTTCGGCTTCGGGGCGGTACCAGGTCGACGACATCTGGTTGGCGTAAACCTTGTGGCGGACGACCGAGCCGCCGATCTGTTCGCGCAGGAAGAGAATGATCGCCAGCCCGACGCCGACCGCCGAGGCGGCTATCAGGCCGATGGTCAGGGCGACGACGATGACGGCGAGAACGACCCCGAAGTCGAAGACCGTGGCGCGCGATTCGATAAAGCGCAGGGGCTCGCGATCGAGCATGCGAAAGCCGATGACGATGAGGATGCCGGACAGCGCGGCGACCGGTATCCAGGCCATGAAGGAGCCGAGGATGAGGGCGGCGATCAGCGCCAGCACGCCTTCGAGGACGCCCGAGATGCGGGTGCTCGCCCCACTGTTCAGATTGACCAGCGAGGCGCCCATGGTGCCCGAGCCGGGAATGCCGCCGGCCGCCGCGGAAGCGATATTGGCGACGCCCTGGGCGACCAGTTCGCGGTTCGAGTCATGCTGGGTGCGGGTTAGCTGGTCGATGACGACGCAGGTTTTCAGGGTGTCGATCGAGAGCAGGGCGGCCAGGGTCAGCGCATTGCCCAGCAAGCCGGCGATCTGGTGGAGGTGGAGGTCGCCGATTTCTTGCCAGCGGCCGGTGATGGCCGCGAAATAGCCTTCCTTGGCGGCGCCCAGGGTGCCGATGACGAGGGGATTGTTGCTCACGTCCCAGAGACTCGGGTCCTGCGCCGCCAGGCCGAAATAGGTGAGAAGACCGGCGACGATGCCGAGGATGGTGCCCGGCACCTTGGTCGTCATTTTGGGGGCGAGAATGGCCACCAGCACCGTCGTCAGGCCGATGGCGACGCCCCGCCAGTCCCAGCTCCAGGGCGAGATCAGGACTTCCCACCAGCGGCTGCCAGCGAGAGCGCCGACGAATTTCGGAATCTGGCTGCCGATGATGATCAGCCCGACGCCGGACATGTAGCCACTGACCACCGGGTAGGGGATGTATTTGATCAGTCGGCCGATGCCGATGAAACCGAGCAGCAACTGGATGATGCCGGCCAGCATGCCGAGCAGGATGAGGAGCAGGACGATGCTGCTGGGGCTGACGCCCTGCGCCGTCAGTTCGATGGCGAAGGCCGAGAGCACGGCGGCGGCCGGGGCGCAGGGCGCGCTGATCAGACGGTCGGTGCCGCCCAGGGTGGAGGCGACGAGACCGATCACGGTAGCCCCGATAATCCCGGCCAGGGCGCCGATCGCCGCATAACTGGGGGCGATCGCCGAGTAGATGGTGACGCCGAAGGCGATGGCGGCCGGCAGGGCGACCAGCATGGCGGCCAGCGCCCCCCAGAAATCGCCCGGTACCTGCTGGCGCCCGAGGAGCGGCTGGCGGCCGCCGGGAGAGGATATTTGCGTCACGATGCCACCTGTTTTGATCGTTGTTTGCGGGGCGCGCGTTGTCATTGGCGCAGACTATGAGGAAATCTTAAACCCTTTGCGCCAGGCCGGGGGAATCTGCCGCCCGGCCGGCTACTGGCGGCGGGTGGCGGTTTTGGCCGGGGCGCGGCGGAGGACAACTATTTCGGGCGGCGGCCCGATTTGCCCTTCGACAAGCGGCGCTTTTCCGATAGAGTGAAAGAGGCGGCTTTCGCCGGCAGTGGCTGCACGGGGGGCTAGGAGTATGCGGCTGACGGTTCAAACGCGGATCTGGGGGATGCTTCTACTGTTCGTGATCGGCCTGGTCATGATGGCGGGCATTCACGTCTGGTCGGGTCGCGAAGCCATGCTCGACGAAAAGAAGCTGAAGACGCAGCATCTGGTCCAGACGGCGATCAGCGTGCTGCAGCATTACCAGTCCCTGGAAACCGGCCAGCAGTTGTCGCGCCCGGCGGCGCAGGAGGCCGCCAAGCAGGCGATCAAGGACATGCGTTACGGCGCCGCCGACTATTTCTGGATCAATGACGCCCGTGATCCGGTCATGATCATGCATCCGGTGCAGCCGGCGTTGAACGGGCAGCGCCTCGACGTGCCGTTTTTCGACCGGGTGAGCAGCATACAGCGCGGCATCGCCGGGCCGGTCCAGGTCACCGACGGCAAAGTCAATATGGGTCGGGCCTTCAATGCGGTGGCCAATGAGGCGGGCGGTGGCTTCGTCACCTATGCCTGGCCGAAGCAGAGCGGGCTCGACGGCGGGGAGTCGGTGCTCTATCCCAAGCTTTCCTATGTCGAAAAATTTTCGCCCTGGGAGTGGGTGGTCGGTTCGGGGATTTTCATCGACGATGTCGAAGAGGCCACCCGGACCAGCGTGCTGCATTATCTGGCGCTGATTTCACTGGGCGGTACGTTGCTTGGTATCGTCGTCGTCGCGCTGGCCAACAGCGTCATCCGGCCATTGACGCAAAGTACCCGCCTATTGACCGCGATGAGTCACGCCACCGACTCGGTCGGGCCGCTACCGATCGAGCGGGAGGACGAAATCGGCGCCCTGATTGAAGGCTACAACCGCTTGCAGGCCGCCTTGCAGGAGCGCGAAGCCAGGCTGCGCCTGGCGGCCAGCGTCGTCGAAAATGTCCTGGAAGGGATTGTCGTCGCCGACCAGCACGGCCGGATCATTAGCGTGAACGCCGCCTTCAGCCGCCTGACCGGCTATCCCGCCGGTGAGGTGGTCGGTTGCGATGTCGATGCCCTGTGCGCCCAAGAGGGCGGCAGCGAACCGCTGGCAGCGGTCTGGGGGGCTTTGCAGGAAGGGCAGAGCTGGGATGGCGAATGGTTGAGCCGCTGCAAGGACGGCCACCACTTCGTTGCCCATGCCTCCATCGTGCCGGTGTGCGATGGCGAACACCGCATTCACCATTACATCGTCGTCCTGCAGGATATTACCGAGCAGAAGCGCCTCACCGAGTTGTTGCGCGATCAGGCGCACACCGACTCGCTGACCGGTTTGGCCAATCGCCGCTATTTTCTCGAACTGGCGAGCCGCGAACTGAATCGCCTCGAGCGCTACGAAGGCGAACTGGCGCTGGCCATGCTCGATCTCGATCACTTCAAACAGATCAACGACAGTTATGGCCATGCCGTCGGCGATCAGGTGCTACAGACCTTTGCCGCCGTTTGTCGGCGCATGCTGCGCGACACCGATCTCATCGGCCGGGTTGGCGGCGAGGAATTCGCCATCATCTTTACCCGGACCAATGCCGGCGAGGCCTATGGCGTCGCCGAGCGCCTGCGCGAGGAAGTTGCCGCCACCCGCGTCCGGCTCGACGATGGTCGGGAGGTCGGCTTCTCGGTTTCCTTGGGAATCGCCGAACGGCATCCCGGCGAGCGCGACCTCGAAGCCATCCTCAAGCGGGCCGATGCCGCACTGTTCCAGGCCAAGAGTTCGGGCCGCAACCAAGCTTGCGTCGCCGAGCCCTGAATAGCCCGGCGCCTCGATTCACGGCGAGCGCCATGGGCGATGGCCGAATTCGTCGACCAGGAAATCCACCATGGCCCGCACTTTCGGCGCCAAGTGGCGGCCGCTCGGGTAGGTGGCGTAGAGCGGTACCGGCTCGACGTGGTGCCAGTTGCCGAGGACCGGCACCAGGTCGCCGCGGCGCAATGCGGCGCCGACCATGACATCGGTCAGGCGGGTGATGCCGACGCCGGCCAGGGCCAGTTGGAGGACCATTTCGGCATTGTTGGCGACCATGTTGCCGGAAATGTGCACGACCCGTATGCCGTCATCGGTGTCGAAGGGCCAGCGGCGCAGCGCCGGCAGGCTGGTCACCCAGAGGCAGTTGTGCTGTTGCAGATCGTCCGGCGTGCGCGGTGTGCCGTAGCGTTCCAGGTAGGTCGGGGCGGCGCAGATGACCCGTTCCAGGTTGCAGATGCGGCGCGCCACCATCGACGATTCGTCGAGGGCGCCGATGCGGATGGCGAGGTCGATATTGTCTTCAACCAGGGCCGGCGGTTGGTCGTTGATCCTGACGTCGAGCTCGATTTCCGGGTAGCGCTCGAGAAAGTGCGGAATGCCCGGCGCCAACTGGTGCATTCCGAAGGCAAAACCGCATTGCAGGCGGAGCAGGCCGCGCGGCGTTTTCCCGGAGGCCGTGACTTCGGCCTCCGCCTCGTCCATGGCGGTCAGGATGGGGCGGGCCCGGTTAAAAAAAGCCTCGCCTTCTGGGGTCATTTGCAGACGGCGCGTCGTCCGCTGGAGCAATCGGCTGCCCAGCCGGTCTTCGAGGCGGGTGACCAGCTTCGACAGGGCGGAAGGGGTCAGTCTGAGTTCCCGCGCCGCCGCAGAGAAACTGCCGGTTTCCACGGCGCGGACAAAGGCGGACATTTCGGCGGCACGATCCATGCCTTGATTATGGATCAAAATTCACAAATGTTTGTCCAGTGTGGTTAATTGTTTTTTGATTGCATGGTAATTAGAGTGCAAACCATGCAATGTTGCATCGCAGCAAGAGAAGGAAAACATCATGAACCCCATCAGCATTCCCTCCGTCGTCGCCCGGGCCCGCCAGGTCCGGGCCGAGGATCTGCAAAGCCGGCCCGGACTGTTTGCTGAGCGCCGCAGTCTCTACACCGTATTGCTGGGCCATAGCCTGCTGAGCTTGCTGGATGGCATCAGTGCCGCCCTCCAGCCACTGTTCTCGTGGAATCCGCAGGTCTCGGCGGCATCGCACGGCATGCCGTCGCGGCTCATCCGGATCAACCGCATCGGCCGCGCCCTCTTCGCCTGGAACCCGCAAAGACGCCGGGCCCACTGAATCGCCGGGCGCGTTGGCGAGCCGTAACAAGCCCTGATCCGGCGCCTAGGCGGGCTGCATCAGGGCCGATTTCAATAGTTCGATGAAGGCCTGGGTGCGGGCCGGCAGCAGGCGGCGCCCAGGGGTGACGCACCATACGGTGATGGTGGGCAGGGACCATTCCGGCAAGACGCGGATGAGTTGACCTTGTTCTATCCATTTGTCGGCAAATTGCCTGGTCAGGCCGACGATGCCCATGCCGTGGGCCGCCAGGTCGCCTTGCAGGCCGGGTGAATTGGCCGCCAGCGGGCCATTCGGCAGACCTTCCCAGAGTTCCGTGCCGCGCCTCAGGCGCCAGGGCAGGGCTTCGCCATTGCCGCTGATCAGGCGCAGGCCGACGTGCTGGAGCAGCTCGGCCGGCTCAGTCGGCGTGCCGTAGCGTTGCAGATAGGCCGGGCTGGCATAGAGGCCGTGCGGCAGGTCGAACAGTTTACGGGCGACCAACGTGCTGTCGTCGGGCAGGCGGCTGGCGACGCGGATGGCGAGGTCGAAGCGCTCGGCCAGCAGATCGACCCGCCGCGGCGAAAGATCGAGTTCGAGGCTGACTTCCGGATAACTGGTGGCGAATTGCAGCAGGAAGGGCGTCAGATCCAGTTCGACGAAATCGGGCGGCAGCGAGACGCGCAAGACGCCGCGCGGGATGCCCTGGCGATGGAGGGCCAGGGCCGAGGCGGCTTCGCTTTCCTCAAGCAGGCGGCGGGCATGTTCGAGTAGCCGCTCGCCGAACTCGGTAATCGCCAGGCGGCGGGTGCTGCGCGTCAGCAGGCGTTCGCCGAGTTTCGTTTCGAGCTGCGTGAGGCGTCGCGACAGGGTCGATTTCGGCAGCCCGGTACGCTCGGCGGCGCGGGAGAAACTGCCGGCCTCGATGATGTGGGCGAAAAGAATAAGGTCGTTGGCGTCCAGGCTCATGGCATTCAATCGTTTCATTTATGGAACAATGGTACCCATTTTTCCGGCTTCCGGTGCGCTATTGTAATCAATAGAATGTGCTCCATGGTTGCGGTCGACACCGACCACGCCCCCACCCCAAACCGGAGAAAATCCCATGAAAATTCTGCAGATCAATGCCAGTGCCCGTTCCGCCGGGGCCAATTCGAGCCGTCTGGCCGATGCCGTGACGGCCCGCCTGTTGGCGCAAAATCCGGAGGCCAGTCTCGAACTGCGCGATCTGGCCAGCACCCCGCATCCGGTGCTCGACGAACCCGCCTTGAGCGCCTTGTTCACCCCGGCCGAACAACGCAGCGCCGAACAGGCCGCCCGCGTTGCGCTCGACGATGCGCTGATCGCCCAGGTCCAGGGCGTCGATGCCATCGTCCTCGGCGTGCCGATGTACAACTTCGGCGTGCCCGTCCAGTTGAAGACCTGGATCGACGCCATCGCCCGCGCCGGCGTCACCTTCCGCTATACGGCGAACGGTCCGGAAGGCCTGCTCAAGGGCAAGAAGGTCTATGTCGCGCTGGCCCGCGGCGGTCTTTACCGCGACACCGCAGCCGATTCCCAGGTGCCGTATCTGAAAAGCGTGCTGGCTTTCCTCGGCCTCAACGATGTCCAATTCATCTATGCCGAAGGCCTGGCCATGGGCGCCGAGGCAGCAACCCGGGCCTTTGCCGAAGCCGAGGCACAGATTGAGGAATTGTTTGCCTAAAACCCCAAGCGGCCGGCCCCTGACGCAGGGCGCCGGCCGTTCACAGAATCCAGGAGGCCGCATCATGAACACGCTTTCCCATCCCGCCGCCGCTTTCCGCGCCGTCGAGCGCCTAGTCCACGGCACGCCGACGTCGGATGGCGCCGGCGTCCGCCTGACCCGGGTGCTGACCCAGCCCCTGCAGCGCCGGCTCGATCCCTTCCTGATGCTCGATGCCTTCCGCAACGAGAATCCGGACGACTATATCGGCGGTTTTCCCGATCATCCGCATCGCGGTTTCGAGACCGTCACCTACATGCTGGCCGGCCGTCTGCGGCATCGCGACAGCGCCGGCCACGAAGGCCTGCTCGGCCCGGGCGGGGCGCAGTGGATGACGGCCGGCAGCGGCCTGATCCATTCCGAATTGCCGGAACAGGAGGCCGGGTTGATGGAAGGTTTCCAGCTCTGGCTCAACCTGCCGGCCCGCCACAAGATGGTGGCGCCGAGCTATCGCGACATTCCGTCGGCCGCCATCCCGGAATTCACCACCGACGACGGCATCCGCGTCCGCGTCATCGCCGGCGCCAGTCATGGCGTGGCCGGGGCCGTGCAGCGCCCGGATACCGAGCCGCTCTACCTGGACGTCCATCTGCCGGCCGGCTGCCGTTTCGTACAGCCGATCGCCGTCGGCCACAACGCCTTCACCTATATCTACCGGGGCAGCGTGACGATTGCCGGTAGCGAAGTCGCCGATCGCACCATGGCCATCCTGGCCAACGATGGTGCCGGCGAAGTCTGCATCGAAGCGGCAGAGCCGGCCCGCCTGTTGCTCGTCGCCGGTCGACCTCTGGGCGAGCCGATCGCCCAGTACGGCCCGTTCGTGATGAATACCGGCGAGGAGATCGAACAGACGCTGCGCGATTATCGCGACGGGAAGTTCGCGGCCGCCGTGATTCAGGCCTTGTAAGCCGGCACCGGTGCCGGGCCGGGGTAAAATGCGCATTTGCCCGGGCCCGCACCGCGCTGGGATTTTTCATCCGAGAAACCTTGCCGCTGAGTCGCAGAGAAGAACGTAAAAACAGGGGCTGGCAATGTTTTTCCGGCTCACCCGGACGGTGTGCCGAGTAATCCGGGCGAACCTTTGTTTTTCCTCCGCATCTCTGCGTCTTTGCGGTTCAATAGCGTTTTCTGGGTTCATTCAACAGGCTGATCGATGATTAACAGGCGACGCTGGAAACGCTTTCGAGTGCTGCTGCGCCGGGAACTGCTCCACCTGCTGATGGTGAATGCCAGCGACCGACGCTGGCAAATGCCGTTCTGCGCCGCACTGGCGACTGGCCTGCCGCTCCTCGTCGGGGCCTATTTCGACCATCTCGATTACGGCCTGGTTTCCTCGCTGGGCGGCCTGGCTTTTCTTTATGCACCGGAGACGCCGCTCTCCCATCGCATGGTTTCGCTGATGGCGGCGGCTTTCGGCATGAGCGCCTGCTTCTCGCTCGGGCTGATGTGCCATTTCTGGCCACTGCTGCTGGTGCCGGTGCTGACGTTCATCGCCATCGTCGTGTCGATGATCTGTCGCTTTTATGCGCTCGGCCCGCCGGGCAGTCTGTTCTTCATCATGGCGGCGGCAATCGGCGCCTATACGCCGATCGAACTATTACAGTTGCCCTTGTTCGTCGGCCTGCTCACCATGGGCTGTTTGCAGGCCTGCCTGATCGCCTTTTTCTACAGCCTTTACGTTTTGCGCCGGCAGGCGCCGCAGCCGGTGCGGCCCTTGCCGCCGCCCAGTTTCGATTTCGTCATTTTCGATTCGATCGTCATCGGCCTCTTCGTCGGCCTTGCGCTGAGCATCGCCCAGCTACTGCAACTGGAACGCGCCTACTGGGTGCCGGTCAGCTGCCTGGCGGTGATCCAGGGCGCCTCGCTGCGCGCCGTCTGGAACCGCCAGATGCACCGTATCCTGGGCACCGGCGTCGGCCTGTTGCTGGCCTGGGGCTTGCTGACCCTGCCGCTCAACAACTGGAGCGTGTCGCTGGTGATGATGTTGCTGGCCTTCGTCATCGAAACCCTGGTTGTCCGCCACTACGGCCTGGCGGCCGTCTTCATCACGCCGCTGACCATCCTGCTGGTCGAGGCCACCCAACTCGGGCAGGGCTCGCCGGACGCCATCCTGCTCGCCCGCCTGCTCGATACCGTGCTCGGCTCGGTCGTCGGCCTGCTCGGCGGCATCTGCCTGCACAGCCCGCGTTTTCGCGCGGCGGTCGGACAGCAGATCCGCCGTCTCGCGCCATCGCGCCTGCTGCCGTAAGGGTTTTGTGATTGGGAAAATGGGTGGCGGAGGGGGGCTTGCGGGGCGTGAGGGAACTAGTTGCCATCAAAAAATAAGGAAACTTTCAGCGAAGATTCAGTGGAATTAAGGCGCTGTTTGGATATGGAAAAACGCTAAAGGCGCCAGTCTCTACTACCGCTTTGTGCCCGAAACGGTCATCGCGGTTTCCCGCTAGCTGTCGCTCACCCAACCGCGAGTTTTTCGAGCTGGAGTTCGCCGAAGCGGACGTTGCTGACCTCACACTCCCGGCCATCTCCGGCCACTCAATCGCCGCAAAAGTCCATGAAATGGATGTCCGCAGTCATACAGCTAGCGGACATCTGGCATAACCGCTTAAAGTCTTTGTCCTTACTCTCGCTATTTTGCCAAATGCCAAATAACTTGGCGCGATTGCCGTCGTCATAATAGAATCGCCATCCCCTCGCATATCCGGCGATCACGATGTCCATCCTCTCCCTCCTCGACATCTTCCTCTCGCAGCACGCCCGCCTCCTCGACATCACCACCGCCCTGCCCGAGGCTGCCCTGGTCGTCGAGCGCTTTTCCGGCCGCGAGGCGGTCTCGGAAACCTTCCGCTTCGAAATCGATTGCCTGTCGC